>NZ_BJYS01000028.1 GCF_007991635.1 Adhaeribacter aerolatus
GCAAGCCTTCGCGCAGGATATTTTTACTTTGTTTGAAAAGGCCATTGAAACTACCGATGCCACCGATTTTTACGAAAACTACTTTTCTGTTCCGGATACTTTAAACTTTTTTGATTTTAAAACCAGGCTCAATTGGCTCGCCTTTGGGTCTTACTTACCGGGGCCTGATACCAAACGGGAGTTCAATGACGAAATGGCCGATCTGGTAAATACAACCCCGGCCGGGTTGCAACTGCCAATGCTGGATAAAATAATGTATATGTACCGCGAGAAGTTTTTGTACAGCTACCGGTATTCTTTCGGCGCACTAAACGCCCCTGAATTATTTGCCAATCTAGCCATTTGCCCGGCACCTAAAAAAGAAGAAATCAAGAACCTGGCTTTGGTACACAGCGGCAAATTTACGTACGAAGGCTCTGAAAATAATCATTTCCTGTTCCGGCACCTGTTTACCAAGACGCTTTATAAAGTACGGCAAGACTCGGTGCAGGCGCCACCTACCGACGACAAAGCAAAAAAAACTTATGATTTTTCGGTAATTAAATGGAATAACGACTGGTGGATAACCGGTATGATGGTAGTAAACGAATTGAAACCGGCTGAAATAGCTAATTACCAGAAACAACCTTTTACCAAATTCTGGATGTATGGCCCGGAAGAAGCAGAAAAATTACAGAAAAGCGTAGACCTGATGCATGCTTCTTTTGTAGAATATTATGGCAGCCCTTTAGCTACTTTCAATAGTCCGGAAGAGTTAGAATCATCGTTGCAGGATTATTTCGATTTTCATGCGGAGAAACAGGGTGCAGCGGACGAGAATTATAGAAAAAAGCGGTTATCTTCCCGAAAAGAGCAGGAAAAATTAACCGCCTCGGCTATTCAGAACCTACCCGATGAAGAAAAGCCTACCGGTATTTTCTTTGTGAAAGGGGTGGGTACTGTTACTATTTCGAATATAGCCGAGATAATCCGGCGCATGGAAGCTGAATCGTTGAGCAGTGACGAACAGTTAAAATTATTCCTGGATTTAAGTATAAATCTATTGCCAGCGGTAGCCGAATATTTACTTCAGCATTACCCCACCAAAAATGTAAAATTTCCGATTCCGGGCAGCCAGGTAGATGCGTTAGAAAATATGGCTTATTTCTGGCGCTATTATAATCCCGAGGAATTCGGCCCCATTTACCCGCTGGTAACTACAGTTGAATTTGAATAAGAAAAGCTGCGCCAGAATCACCGACGCAGCTCTTAAACAAGCTTCTAAACTAAAAATTAAGAAATGCCGCTGCCCGGTTTCACTGCTGTGGAAGGTTGCACAAAAGTCAGGCTGCCGTCCGCATTCTCGGCCATTAAAATCATGCCCTGGCTCTGAATGCCTTTTATTTCGCGGGGCGCCAGGTTTACCAGTACCGATACCTGTTGCCCAATAATAGCTTCGGGTACAAAATGCTCGGCAATCCCGCTTACAATAGTCCGCTGGTCAATGCCCGTATCAATTTTTAGTTTCAGCAGTTTTTTGGTTTTGGCTACTTTCTCAGCCTCCAGAATGGTACCTACCCGAATATCCATTTTAGAGAAATCCTCGAAAGAAATATTTTCTTTCGCCGGATTAGCCGAAGCGTTAGCTAGCTGATTGGCTATTTTGGTATCTAATAATTTTTGTACCTGCGCCTGCACGGTTTCATCCTCAATTTTCTGAAATAACAACGCAGCTTCGCCTAACTGATGATCAGCTATAAGGTAATCGGGTGCGCCGGCAGCGGCCCATTCATCGGTTCTGATGCCTAACATGGCAGCCAGTTTGCGGGCGGTTTCGGGCAGAAATGGCTCCGAAACAATGGTGAGGCTGGCGGCAATTTGCAAGGCAATATTTAAAATGGTTTTTACCCGTTCCTCATCGGTTTTAATAATTTTCCAGGGTTCGGTATCGGCTAAATATTTATTACCCAATCGGGCCAGGTTCATTAACTCACTTAAAGCCTCCCGGAACCGATATCGCTCAATTAAATCGGCAATGGTTTGGGGGAAAGCTTTTAACTCATCCAGCACCATTACATCGGCGGTTTGCAGTTCGGCTTTAGCCGGTACCTTGCCGTCGAAATATTTATGCGTCAGTACCACCGCCCGGTTAATAAAATTACCAAATATGGCCAACAACTCGTTGTTGTTGCGGGCCTGGAAATCTTTCCAGGTAAAATCATTGTCTTTGGTTTCGGGGGCATTGGCGCACAATACATAGCGCAGCACATCGGCTTTGCCGGGGAAATCTGCCAAATATTCGTGCAGCCACACCGCCCAGTTGCGCGAAGTAGATATTTTATCACCTTCCAGGTTCAGGAATTCGTTGGCCGGTACGTTGTCTGGCAGAATATAATCGCCGTGCGCTTTCAGCATTACCGGAAAAATAATACAATGAAACACAATATTATCTTTGCCGATAAAGTGCACCAGTTTGGTATCTTCGTCCTGCCAGTAGGTTTGCCAATCCGGAGTTAAGTCTTTCGTAGCCGAAATATAGCCGATGGGCGCATCAAACCACACGTACAGCACTTTGCCTTTGGCTTCCTCCAGCGGCACCGGCACTCCCCAATCTAAATCGCGGGTAACGGCGCGGGGTTGCAGACCGCCGTCTATCCAGCTTTTGCATTGCCCGTATACGTTGGCTTTCCATTCCTGGTGGCCTTCTATAATCCATTCGCGCAGCCAGTTTTCGTACTTATCCAGGGGTAAGTACCAGTGCTTGGTTTCCTTCATCACGGGCTTTTCGCCGCTGAGCATACTTTTGGGATTTATCAGGTCGGTGGCATTTAAGCTCGAACCGCAGCTCTCGCACTGGTCGCCGTACGCATTTTCGTTGCCGCACTTGGGGCAGGTACCCACAATGTAGCGGTCAGCCAGAAATTGCTGGTTTTTCTCGTCGAAATATTGCTGAGAGGTTTTTTCTTCGAATATGCCTTTATCGTATAGATTCGTAAAGAAACCGGCTGCTGTTTCGTGGTGGGTCTGGTTGGAGGTGCGGGAATAAATATCGAAAGAAATATTAAAGTCGGCAAAAGAATCTTTAATTAGCTGATGGTATTTATCGACTACCTGTTGCGGCGTGGCGTTTTCTTTTTGCGCCCTAATGGTGATGGGCACGCCGTGTTCGTCGGAGCCGCAAACAAATTTAACATCGCGGCCCTGCGCACGCAGGTAACGTACATAAATATCGGCCGGCAGGTATACCCCCGCCAGGTGCCCGATGTGTACCGGCCCATTGGCGTAAGGTAAGGCCGCCGTTACGGTGTAGCGTTTATAGTTTTTTGTCATAATGCAGGTTTAAAGTCACAAATATACGTAAATGGTGTAAGTGTTGGCTTGCCTATATTTATACCGCCCAATCAGCTAAAAGCGTTTTCGGCCATGCAAAGGCGGAACAGATAAGAAAATAGGGCAATAATTTATTCTAACCCAAATACTTCAGAATTTTGTTGCCCCGGTAAAAACCCTTCAATTCAATTAATTATATTTTAGGCTGTTGTTATGGAAAAAACTGAGAAAAAAGAAGAAAAGAAGAAATCCGGCAAAAAGAAAGTTGCCTCAAAAGATGCTCCTTTAACCCTTTCGTTGGAGAAAATAGAACGGGAGTTTAATAAAAAAATGAAAGGAGTGGTAAAGGAGGTAAAAAAAGATACCAAAAAGGCGATTAAAAATATTATTAAAGAGGCACGCCAGAAACTTAAGGATAGCGCAGCATTAATTATGAAGGATTTGCTGAAAAATGCCGAACCTAAACCAGAAAATATTACCACCCCGGAAACAGAACAGCCAGTAGTTGAAGCAGAGCCGATTGATAATGCCTTAGATTATAATAACCAACCAACCCCACCTGAAGCGCCCGGGAAAGAAGAAAACGAAGCCGCCTTAGCCCCTGCTCCACCAAAAACAACCAATTCCCGAGTCAGGAAAACAAGAGCTACTACCGGGGCTGAATCAGGAGCTACCAACCCCACCAGAACCCGAAAGCCCACAGCTCCCAAAGCTAATCCCGCCGATATGTCAGATACGGAGCGTGAATGAAATAGCCTATAACCAAAAATCCTTATTAATTTCTTATTAATGATTAACCCAAACAAGCATTGGCTTTACTGTGGACGGGTGGCCTGAACGTAACAATGGCCTGTCACTTAAAGCAATATTGGGAACTACCTGAAAGGATATAAGATAGGAAGTGGTTAAGACCTAGCGGATAGTATCGGCTCTGGGACGGCCTAATTCCATGGTACGGACTTCAACAGGCTCGTTGTGCGGCTTAGTCTGGCCCCAGTCTTCAATATTTTTTTTTCGGTTTATTTCACTAGCCTGGTTATTCAGGTTAGGCTGGCGGAGAATAGGCCGGGTATCGGCGTTGTTATAAATGGCGCGACGATCCGCATCACTTTGTATCGTGCTGGGGACCGTCGCATTAGTCTCGTTAGTTTCCCGGGCGGAAGTACAGGCTATCATCATCAAACCAACTCCTGCCATTATAGCTTGCGCTGCCTTACTTGTCCGCTCCCCACTCATTTTCTCCTTTCTGCTTACCTAACGAGTTTACCATTTACAAAAAGCATTTAAGCTTCTTTACCTTCCTGCAAAGCCTGGTAACCCACCTCCGTTAACCGCAAACCGGCGGCATCCGGAACGGCATAAGCTTCTTTACTCAGGTGATGTTCGGCCTCAGCCATGGCATCTTTATAATGCTGATGCTCACTTTTCTCATCCAGATAAGGCAGCAACTGATCGTAGGATAAAACCTCGTTGGCCGGCGTACCAAAATGCCGGAACGCTTCCATTATCAGCTGCGCGGTGTGTTCTATATTATTGCTAGTTGAACTTAAGTCCATGTTTTTAGTCATCATTCGTACTACTGATACGGGTTAGCCCTAGCAAAAGGTTATACATAAAGCTTATATAAAATTGTATTATTTTTTCTGGAAGTTTAAAGCCGCCGAATTAAGGCAGTAGCGCAACCCGGTAGGTTTAGGCCCATCGTCGAAAACATGGCCCAGGTGCGCGCCACAGTTGCTGCACACTACTTCGGTCCGAACCATGCCCAATTCCAGGTCCTGCAGCTCTTTTACCACGCGGTTATTCAGCGGTTTGTAAAAACTGGGCCAGCCGGTACCGGAATCGAACTTGGTGGCCGAGCTGAATAATTCCTGGCCGCAGCCGATACAGGCATAAATACCTTTTTGTTTGTTATTATTGTACTTATTCGCAAAAGGCCGTTCGGTACCCTTCTCACGGGTTACATTATATTGTTCCGGGGTAAGTTGCTGCCGCCACTCCGCTTCGGTTTTTACCACCGCATAAGTGGTTTTCCCCTGATTCAGGGCATTTACTTTTTGGTTGGGCAATGGTGCTCCGCCGGTAGCTGCCGTACCACCTTCTTTTTTCTGCTGGGCACAAGCCGATAAGGCCATTGTACAAACCAGCAACAGGTTAAAAATTATTTTCATCTGGTATAAATATTTATTGGGTGCTGTTTTTTTAAGAAGCATACGAGTAGTTAAAGGCAATCAGTTTGACAAGCTTGAAAAAGAGTTATTACCTACGAAACTTTTTTAAACCTAAATTTCTTTATAAAAACTACAGTCCGAAGCTTTAACCGATAGTATTTTTTCCGGTTAATTTTTTGTATCTTTGCGGCCTGAAATAAAAAAAATGAGTCAGAATATTCGAAACATTGCGATTATCGCACACGTTGACCACGGCAAAACTACCCTGGTTGATAAAATCATCCACGCATCTAAAATCTTTTCCGAACACCAACACTTCGATGATCTGATTCTGGATAATAACGATCTGGAACGGGAAAGAGGTATAACCATCGTTTCCAAGAACGTGTCGGTTCGGTATAAAGATGTAAAAATAAATATTATTGACACCCCGGGCCACGCCGACTTTGGCGGGGAAGTAGAACGGGTATTAAAAATGGCCGACGGCGTTTTGTTACTGGTAGATGCCTTTGAGGGCGCTATGCCGCAAACCCGTTTTGTGTTAAGCAAAGCCATTTCGTTAGGTTTAAAGCCAATTGTGGTAGTAAACAAAGTAGATAAAGAAAACTGCCGCCCCGACGAAGTACACGAACAGGTTTTTGACCTGATGTTTAACCTCGGCGCCACCGAAGACCAGCTGGACTTTGTAACCTTATACGGTTCGAGCAAACAAGGCTGGATGAGCACCGACTGGCAGCAGAAAACCGAAGATATTACGCCGTTGCTGGATGCCATTGTAAATGTAATTCCGGCAGCGCCTACACTGGATGGTACCCCGCAAATGCAAATCACTTCGCTTGATTATTCGTCTTTTGTGGGCCGGATTGCCATTGGAAGGGTACACCGCGGCACCTTAACCGAAGGCGAAGCCATTAGCTTGTGCAAACGCGATGGTTCTATCAAGAAAATGCGCATCAAAGACATTCACATTTTCGAAGGTTTGGGTAAAGTAAAAGTGCCCAGCGTATCGTCTGGTGAAATTTGCGCGATTACCGGTATTGAAGGTTTTGACATTGGCGATACCATTGCCGATGCCGAAATGCCCGAAGCGCTGGCCCGGATCTCGATTGATGAGCCAACCATGAACATGTTGTTTACCATTAACAACTCACCGTTTTTTGGCCGGGAAGGTAAATATGTAACCTCCCGCCACTTACGCGACCGGTTATACAAAGAAATTGAGAAAAACCTGGCTTTGCGGGTAGAAGAAACCGACAAAGAAGATACCTTCCTGGTGTACGGCCGGGGTATTCTGCACTTGTCGGTATTAATCGAAACCATGCGCCGCGAAGGCTACGAATTACAAGTAGGGCAGCCGCAGGTAATATTTAAAGAAATTGACGGTCAGCGCCACGAGCCCATGGAGCACCTGGTAGTAGATGTGCCCGAAGAAACGGCTGGTAAAGTAATTGAACTGGTGACCCAGCGCAAAGGTGAATTAACCATTATGGAGCCGAAAGGCGACTTACAGCACCTGGAATTTAATATTCCGGCGCGGGGCTTAATTGGTTTACGTAACAATGTTTTAACCGCTACCGCCGGCGAAGCCATTATGAACCACCGTTTCATCAGCTACGAACCGCACAAAGGTCCTATTCCAGGCCGTATTAATGGTTCGCTTATTTCGCTGGAAACTGGTCCGGGCACGGCGTATTCTATCGATAAATTACAGGACCGCGGGGCATTCTTTGTGGATCCAGGGGAAGAAGTATATGCAGGCCAGGTAATTGGTGAACACAGCCGCGGCAACGACATTACCGTTAATATTCAGAAAGGCAAGCAGCTGACCAACATGCGGGCTTCCGGTTCGGATAATAACGTGAAAATTGCCCCGAAAAAGCAATTCTCTTTAGAAGAAGCCATGGAATATATCCAGAAAGATGAATTATTGGAGGTTACACCCAAGAGCATCCGGATGCGGAAAATATACCTGGACGAGAACGACCGCAAACGCTACGAAAAACGCGACGAAGAATAAAATTCAGAAATTTAAATTTAAAAAGGTACTGCGCGGCAGTGCCTTTTTTTTTCTCCATACTTTAAACAAAATACCAGCATTACCACTTTATGTTTTCAGATTGCAGCCCTTTTTAAAATTTTAAGTAAGAACAACTTGTAATTGCGATTACCTTTAAAGCATAAAATGCGTACACGCGGTGGTAGTTTAGCCATTGGTTGGGCCAAATAAAATAATAAATTTGCCCTGCGTTCATCTCTCTTAAAAAAGAATTGATGATAAATCAGCGTTGCAAAAGAGATAAGAAGGAGCGGCGGCAGAAAAACAGTTGCGTCAATGAGCTTGACATGTTGGTTTGAGACTGAAAGATAATCTCTTTTTTGTATCAGTTACCAGGTTAATACCTGGTAACTAATTTATAATACTTGCTTCCGGGTAGCCCGGCAGCATGCTAAGAAACATCTAAATTAACGTTAGGCATACCTAAACCGAATGGATACAGATGAACCTGTAATAAAACCACCCAAACGCCGCTATCTTATTTCCAGAAAAGTGGACCGGGTGTTTCTTAATCTTTATGATGTATACACTTTTGTTTTACGCTTTTTTAAGGAGGTATTTTTTCCGCCTTATGAGTTTAAAGAAATAATAAAACAATTTTACGAAGTAGGGCTGCGCTCCTTGCCGCTTATTTCGCTTACCGGTTTTATTATTGGTATTGTATTTACAAACCAATCGCGGCCCTCGCTTACCGAATTTGGGGCTACCTCGTGGTTACCCGCTTTAATTTCGATTGCTATTGTGCGGGCTTTGGGTCCTTTGGTTACCGCTATTATTGCCGCCGGGCGGGTCGGGTCCAGCATTGGCGCCGAAATTGGGTCGATGAAAGTAACCGAACAAATTGATGCCATGGAAGTATCAGCCACCAACCCGTATAAATTCCTGGTGGTTTCGCGGGTGCTGGCTACTACCCTCATGATTCCGATTTTAATGATGTACACCGTTTTTGTAGCCTTAATGGGGGCGTACGTTAATGTGCACCAGCACGAGCAAACCAGTTTTGCTACCTTTATGGTCGATGTTTTCGATGCGATTACATTTCTGGATATTTTTGCCTCGGTTTTTAAATCGTTTCTTTTTGGCTTTACAATTGGTATGGTGGGTTGCTACAAAGGGTATAATTCCTCAAAAGGTACCGAAGGCGTAGGCAAAGCAGCTAACTCGTCGGTAGTTACAGCCATGGTGCTCATTTTTATCGAAGAGTTGTTAACCATGCAGATCATTAACGCCATCCGTTCGATGTAAACCTGACTGTATGAAAAAAACAAATCCGAACATCAATAAAGAAAACAAAGTAATCTCCATCCGGGGGCTTAAAAAAGCTTTCGAAGATTACAAAGTGCTGCGGGGTGTGGATCTGGATCTGTACCAGGGCGAGAACCTGGTGGTTTTGGGACGGTCCGGCACCGGAAAATCGGTATTGATTAAAATTATTGCGGGCCTTTTAAAGTTAGATAAGGGTCATGTAAATGTACTGGGCCAGGAAGTAAATAAACTCAAGCCCAAAGAACTGGATGAACTCCGGCTTAAAATTGGTTTCTCTTTCCAGAACAGTGCCCTCTACGACAGCATGACCGTGCGGGAAAACCTGGAATTCCCATTATTGCGCCATTCGCGCGATTTAAGCCAGCAGGAAATTGATAACCTGATTGAAACCGTTTTGGATGCCGTTGGACTGGCCCAAACCATTAATCAGATGCCCTCCGAATTATCGGGGGGGCAGCGCAAGCGCATTGGCATTGCCCGTACTTTAATTTTACGGCCCGAAATAATGCTTTATGATGAGCCTACCGCTGGCCTCGACCCCATTACCAGTATCGAAATAAACAACCTGATTAACGAAGTACAAAAAAGATTTAATACTTCCTCTATTATTATCACCCACGACCTTACCTGTGCCCGCGATACCGGTGATCGTATTGTGATGCTGCTGGACGGTCAATTTCAGCGCCAGGGTACGTTCGAAGAAGTATTTAACACCAACGATGAGCGGGTGAAGGCGTTTTATGATTATAATTTTATAGAATAAATGAAAGCTGCAGAAAGTAAACGATTAACGGTAGTAGGTATTTTTATATTTGTCGCGCTGATAATATTTATTGCCGGCATTTTAACCCTGGGTGGCCAGCAGAAAAGATTCGTGGACACCATTAAGGTTTACGCTATCTTCGACGATGTAGCTGGTTTAAAAACCGGAAATAATGTCTGGTTTTCGGGGGTAAAAATTGGTACCGTAAAAGATATAAAGTTTTACGGCGATGCGCAGGTGCGCATTACCATGAATATTGAAGAAGCCTCCATACCTTACATTCGTAAAGATGCCAAAGCCCGGCTGGGCTCCGAAAGTTTGATCGGTAACAAAATTATTGAGATATACGGCGGTACGCGCCGTTCGAGCACTGTAGAAGATGAAGATGTGCTGGCCTCAGAAGAAGCGCTCGACACCGACGTGATGATGGAAACCCTGCAGAAAAACAACGAAAATCTGGTAAGTATTACCAGTGATTTCAAGACGTTGAGCAACCGGTTGGTAGCCGGGCAAGGGACCATGGGCGCCGTTCTGAACGATTCTCTTATGGCCGATAATTTCCGCGCCATTGTGAACAACTTAAAACAAACATCCTCTACCACTTTACGGGCTTCGGCGGCTTTATCGCGGTTTACCGCCAAACTAAATACCCCCGAAGGTTTGGCCAATCAGCTATTAACCGACACGGCCGTTTTTAACCAGATTCGGTCTTCGGCCACCCAACTGGAGAAAACAGCCGCTGCCGCCGCCGAAATGACCCAAAACCTAAACGAAACCAGCCGTAAACTCGATGACAACAACAATGCCGTTGGGGTATTGTTGAATGATCCGCAGTTTGCCGGCAGTTTAAAAAATACCATGGTTCACCTGGAAAAAAGCTCTATTAACCTGAATGAAGATTTGGAAGCCTTAAAAACCAACTTTTTGTTAAGAGGTTATTTTAAACGAAAAGCCACCCGGGAGGCCAAACAACAGGAAAGACAACAAACCAGAGAAGAAAAACATCAGGAAAAGGTAAATAATTAATGATTCCAGACCCGTTAAAAATTTAACGGGTCTTTTTTTTATAGCCTAAAACCACCTTAAAACAAAACAATACAAGTTCTTTTGAAAGGCCCTGAAGGTATAAAATTAAATTTTTTATTCAGCTTTTATCCCATAATAAATAGCTGATGCACCGGTTATTTATCTGCGGGTATCTTACTAACCCTCTTTCATTTCTTTTCTGCTATAAATTTCTTTCCGGTTTTCTGCCGGATTTACTATTAAAGAAGAAAAATTATGCCTATATTGTTTACCAAAAATTAGCCACCCCATTTATTTGTTTCACTTACTAATTCATCTCTAATGGATCGCAGAGAAGCCATTTTTAAAGTTGCTACCCTCATGGGGGTAACCCTGTCGGCCCCACTTATTTCCGGATTGGTTTACGGTCAGGGCAACACCCTGTTAGCTATACCAGATGGCTATATCTCGCCGCTGGCCAATGATAACCAGCAAAAAATGATTGCTGAAATTGCGGAGTTAATTATCCCAACTACCAAAACCCCGGGGGCCAAAGCGGCCAAAGTACCTGAATTTATTAATGTACTGATAACCGATTGTTACCCGGAGCAGGATCAGAAACGGTTCTTTAGCGGGTTAGATAATTTAGATGAAGCTGCCAAGAAGGCTTACGGCAAAGGTTTTTTAGCTGCTACCAAAGCGCAGCAAACCGAACTGCTTAAAAAAGCTGAAGCTGATACCCGGGCATTACGGGCAAAACAACCATCTGCCCCCGCCCCATTCTTTCAGATGATTAAAGAAATGACCGTAACCGGTTATTTCACTTCTGAGATTGGTGCCACCAAAGCCCTTAATTACATAGCAGTACCGGGTGCTTACCGGCCTTGCGAGCCCATGAAACCGGGACAGAAAACCTGGGCAACCTGATTACACAGGAGCCAAACAGATTTTCTCTTTTTTATCCACCCAGTTAATATTTATTTTTATTCATGAACCTTAATTTAAAAGCACAAGCACAAAATACTTACGATGCCATCGTAATCGGTTCCGGCGTGAGCGGGGGCTGGGCGGCCAAAGAACTAACCGAAAAGGGACTAAAAACCCTGATGCTGGAGCGGGGCCATAAACTAGAGCACGTAAAAGACTATACTTCTGCCATGAAAGATCCCTGGGAATTTAAATACCGGGGTCGTATTACCCAGAAGCAACGCGAATCGCACCCATATATTAGCCGCGATTACCCTTATAATGAATACAATGAAAGCTACTGGATAAAAGATATCGATTCGCCGTACACCGAGAAAAAGCGGTTCGACTGGTTCCGGGGCAATATTGTGGGCGGTAAATCCATTATGTGGGGCCGGCAATCGTACCGCCTCAGCGATATTGATTTTGAAGCCAACCTGAAAGAAGGCATTGCCACCGATTGGCCTATTCGGTACAAAGATATTGCGCCGTGGTACGACTACGTTGAAAAATACGTGGGCATCAGCGGTCAGGCCGAAGGACTTCCCCAATTACCGGATGGCCAGTTTTTACCGCCTATGGAATTTAACTGCATTGAGAAATCCGTTAAAAAAGTAGTGGAAGGTAAATTCCCCGGCCGGAAAATTACAATGGGCCGGGTAGCCAACTTAACCAAACCATTAAATGGCCGGGCCTCCTGCCAGTACCGGAACTTGTGTAGCCGGGGCTGTCCGTACGGCGCTTATTTCAGTACCCAATCGTCTACTTTGCCGGCAGCGGTTAAAACCGGTAATCTAACGTTGCGCCCCGATTCGATTGTAAACTCATTAATCTACGATGAGAAAAAAGGTAAAACCACCGGGGTACGGGTAATCGATTCTAATACCGGCCAGATGACCGAATATTACGCCAAGATTATTTTCGTAAACGCGTCGGCCCTGAGCAGTACCTGGATTCTGATGAACTCCACTTCTAACCGGTTCCCGAACGGGTTTGGTAACGCCAGCGGTCAGTTGGGCCACAACCTGATGGACCACCACTTCCGGACCGGCGCTTCCGGCGAAACCGATGATTTTGCCGACCAATATTATTTTGGCCGCCGGGCTAATGGTATTTACGTACCCCGCTACCGCAATATTGGCAACGATAAGCGCGATTATGTTCGCGGTTTTGGTTACCAGGGCAGTGGCAGCCGCGATGGCTGGCAACGCGCGGTAGCCGAGATGGGCTTTGGCGCCGACTTTAAAGAAGCGATGACCAAACCAGGCAAATGGAAAATGGGCCTCGGTGGCTTTGGCGAGTGCTTGCCTTATTACGAAAACAAGATAACCCTGAACAAAGACGTAAAAGACAAGTGGGGTCAGCCAACGTTAACCTTCGACGCCGAGTTTAAGGAAAACGAGATGAAGATGCGGAAAGATATGGCCAACGATGCGGCCGAAATGCTGGAAGCGGCCGGTCTGAAAAACGTAAAAACCTACGATGCTGGTTCTTATCCGGGTTTAGCTATTCACGAAATGGGAACTGCCCGCATGGGCCGCGACCCGAAAACTTCGGTGCTGAACGCCTTTAACCAGGTACACGAAGCGCCGAACGTATTCGTAACCGATGGCGCCTGCATGACTTCTGCCTCCTGCGTAAACCCATCGTTAACTTACATGGCTTTAACCGCCCGCGCCGTAGACCATGCTGTAAAAGAGTTAAAGAAGAATAATATTTAATATTAGTCGATTATAAAAAAGCAAAGCCGGCAATTTTGTCGGCTTTGCTTTTTTATATTAAACCCAAAATAAACCTATGAACGAAAAAGAAATCATGCTGGCCGGTGGTATGTACAACCCCAACGATCCCGAATTAGTAGCGGACCGGCTGAATGCCCGTAGAACCCTCTACGATTATAACCACAGTCATCCCGATGAAACCGAAAAACGCCGGCAAATCCTCGCCAAATTATTCCACTCCGAAACTACTTGCTACATCGAGCCGGCTTTTCAGTGTGACTATGGCTACAATATAAGCTTCGGCGAAAATTTTTACGCCAATTTTAACTGTGTTATTTTAGATGTATGCCGGGTTACATTTGGCAAGAACGCCTTTCTGGCACCCAATGTACAAATTTATACCGCTACGCACCCGCTGGACGCGCAGGAGCGGATTTCCGGCCGGGAATTTGGCAAACCCATAACCATTGGCGATAACGTCTGGATTGGTGGGCACTCAGTTATTTGCCCCGGCGTTACCATCGGGCACAATGTGGTTATCGGGGCCGGCAGCGTCGTTACCAAAAATATTCCGGATAACGTAGTGGTGGCGGGTAACCCAGCCCGGATTATAAAACAACTGTAAATAATGTGCTAGGCCTTTATGCACCCCTCCCTTAACTCGCAGCCCACTCACCCGAAAAACCACCTTCTGGCAGAGGATTCAGGCCAGGTATTCAGCACCAAATTGCTGTTTTACTTAACATTAGCCAAGTTTACGATTCAATATTTATTTCTGAACCCGGCTTACCAGCTCCACCGCGACGAATATTTGTACCTGGACCAGGGACGCCATTTGGCCTGGGGCTTCTTGGAAGTGCCGCCGGTTATCTCGGTTTTGGCTTGGTTTACACAGCTAATGGGTAACAGTCTTTTTTGGGTAAAATTCTGGCCGGCTCTGTTTGGTGCGCTCACGCTGTATGTTATGGGTAAAATGGTGCAGAAGCTTGGGGGTGGCACTTTTGCGCTCTTTTTGGCGGGTTTTTGCTTTGTTTTTTCGGCTTACCTGCGATTAAACTTATTGTTTCAACCTAATTCCCTCGATGTATTACTCTGGACTTTATATTTTTACCTGATCATCCGGTACATCCAAACGGGCAAAAATAACTACTTATATGGCCTAGCCTTTGCTTTGGCAACCGGGTTATTAAATAAGTATACCGTTGGCTTTTTCATCATTGGGGCCTTGATGAGCTTTTTGTTTACCCGCCACCGCGTATTATTCTGGAAGAAAGTTTTCTACCAGGTCTTGTTGCTCACGGCGGTATTGGTGTTGCCTAATATTTTTTGGCAATTGCAGCATAACCTACCTTTTTTCACGCACATGCGCGAGTTACAGCAAAAGCAATTGCAACACGTAGCCCTCTCCGATTTTTTACTCGATCAGGTGATTATGTGCATTGGAGCTTTGCTGGTTTGGCCGCTGGGTTTAGCCATGGTCTTCTTCAATCGCCGGGCCAAACCATACCTGGCCGTTGGTATCATATTCCTGGTGGTAATGGGCTTATTGATTGGGTTGCAGGGCAAGAGTTATTACACGCTGGGCTTATACCCGGTACTGATAGCAGTGGGCAGTCTGGGTTGGGAAAAGCTTACCCAAAAGGGCTGGCGCTACTGGTTGCGTCCCATCCTGTTGGCTTTTCCACTGCTTTTCTTATTCCCGGTATTCCCGTTGGTTTTTCCGGTATTACCACCGGCCACGATGGCTACTTATGCCGCCAAGTTTAAAGATTTAGGCGTGTTGCGCTGGGAAGATGGCCAGCACCATCAGCTACCCCAGGATTATGCCGATATGTTGGGCTGGGAAGAACTTACAACTATTGTGGCAAAAGCTTACCACCAGATTCCGGCGGATCAGCGCCAAGCAACACTTATTCTGTGCGATAATTACGGCCAGGCTGGGGCTATTAATTATTACGGCAAAAAATACCAGTTACCCCCTGCACACACCGAAAATGGCAGTTATCTCCTCTGGCTGCCTCAGCCTTTAACCTTTACGAACGTAATTCTGGTTGGCGACATCCCTGATTCGGAGCACCAGAAACTTTTTAAAAGCGTCAAAAAAATCGGCGAAATAACAGAACCGTACGCGCGGGAAAAAGGAACCGGGGTATTGGTACTCTCCGGCGCTGCTCCCGAAATAATAAATATTGTGAACGACCGGATTAAAAAAGAAAGAGCAGTTTTCGGCAGGTAACCATTGCGCCAAACGAAAGACTTTGCAGAACTTTCGTCTATGTTCAGGCAATATTCTTGTAACAAGAGAATGCATTTACCTATACCAGAGCTATTTTACGCTAAATGCCGCTAATACTATCTTTCGCGGCATTCAATATCATCTTACCAGCTTAGACTACCAGTTTTTTTTAACTTAAAAAGTTGGCAGAAAACGTTGCCCTGGCTGCGTGTTTTCACCAGCCAGTATTCCGGCAGAACCTGGCCCCACCGAAAGCACATTATTTTTTTCCTGGTACCTATCTTTCATCCTGCCAATTCTTATCCCCAAAAATGCCCGTTATTTATTATTTTTGAAGATTCATTCACACCCAAAAATCTTTAATATACTTCATGTTTAAATCTTTTATTCCCCTCCTAACCGGCGTTCTCGCCCTAAGCAGTTCTATATGGGCCGAGGCACAGGATAAAAAACCCGCTACCCCTGATCCTAAAAAATGGCAGGTAGAAGCCGCCCACGGTCCGGCCAAAGAAGTTAGTTTTACCACCACCGAAGGCACCTGGATGAACCTGGATGTGAGCCCCGATGGTAAAGAAATAATATTTGACATACTGGGCGATATTTACAGCCTGCCCATCACCGGCGGCACCGCCAAGTTATTAGCCGGTGGCCGGGCTTATGAAGTGCAACCCCGTTATAGCCCCGACGGCAAATTTATTTCCTACACCTCCGATAAGGATGGCGGTGACAATATTTGGATCATGAACCGGGATGGTTCTAATGCCCGCGCCGTAACGAAGGAAAACTTCCGGCTGCTGAATAATGCTTCGTGGTCGCCGGATGGGCAATATTTAATCGCCCGCAAACACTTTACCGCCACCCGCTCCTTAGGAGCCGGCGAAATGTGGGCTTACCACATTGCCGGCGGCACAGGCATCCAACTCACCAAGCGCAAAAACGACCAGCAGGATGCTGGTGAACCTATTGTCTCGCCGGACGGCCGTTATGTGTATTACAGCGAGGACATGAGCGGCGGCAATTTTTTTGAGTATAACAAAGACCCCAACGGCCTTATTTACATGATCCGGCGCGTGGACCGGAACACCGGCGACATCGAAAATGTGGTAACCGGCATGGGCGGGGCGGTGCGGCCGCAGCTTTCCCGCGATGGCAAACTGCTGGCTTTTGTGCGCCGGGTGCGTACGAAATCAGTGCTCTACCTTCATAATTTAAGTACCGGCGAAGAATGGCCCGTTTATGACAACCTGAGCAAAGACCAACAGGAAGCCTGGGCTATTTTTGGTGTGTACCCGAACTTCGCCTGGACACCCGACAATAAGAATATTATTATCTGGGCGCAGGGGAAAATACACAAAGTAGACGTAAGCCAGCTAAACAAAGCTACCGAAATCCCTTTTACCGTACAGTCGCGGCACCAGATAACCGAAGCCGTTAAGTATAACTTTGGCCCCGAAGGTGTTGCCCCGAAAAACTTCACCGCCAAAGCCATTCGCCATGCCGTTACCTCGCCTGACGGCAAATACCTGGTATTCAGCGCTGCCGGTTATCTCTATAAAAAGCAATTACCCAATGGCAAACCCGCTCGGGTTACCAAAGGCACCGACTTCGAATATTACCCGGCTTTCAGCCCGGATGGCAAAACCATTGCGTATGCCACCTGGAACGACCAAACATTGAGTGCTCTCTACAAAACCGACCTGAACGGTAGCAAACCCCAAAAGCTCACCACCGAAAAAGGGTTTTATGCAGCGCCTTCTTTTTCGCCGGACGGCCAGAAAATCATTTTCAACAAAACTGGCGGCAATGATCACCAAGGCTATAATTTCGGTAAAAATACCGGTATTTTCTGGATGCCGGCCAAAGGTGGCAGCATGAACCTGATCCAGAAAAACGGCAGCGAACCATTATTTGATAAAACCGGCAAACGAATATTTTTCACGGTAAACGAGAATGGTAACAATACTTTAAAAAGTGTAGGCCTGGATGGAAAAGAGCCGGTTACGCACCTGTTCTCGAAATATGCAACCCAGTTTGTTCCCAGCCCCGATAATCAATGGGTAGCCTTTACCGAATTATTTAATGCCTACATTATGCCCTTGCCGGCTGCCGGGAAAGGACTGGAAATTAGTATCGACAGCAAGGCCATTCCGCTGGCCCGCGTTTCCCGCGATGCCGGTACCAGCCTGCACTGGTCGCGCGACAGCCAGAAACTACATTGGCTTTTGGGCGAGGAATATTTTACCAACGATCTGAAAAACCGCTTTACCTTTTTACCGGGCGCCGTTACTAAAATCCCGCCCTTAGATTCTACGGGCCTTAAAATAAACCTGGTGCTGGCTACCGATGTACCGCAGGGCAAATTGGCCTTTACCAATGCCCGCATTATTACCATGAAAGGCGACGAAGTAATTCAGAATGGCACCCTGGTAGTGGAAGGCAACCGAATCGTAGCCGTTGGATCAGCAAACCAGGTTACGGTACCAGCCGGCACCAAAACCATCGATGCTCAAGGTAAAACCATTATGCCGGGTTTGGTTGATGTGCACGCGCATATGGGTACCTTCCGGACCGGCATGAGCCCCCAGCAGCAATGGGCCTATTATGCAAACCTGGCTTACGGCGTTACCACTACCCACGACCCTTCTTCCAGCACCGAACAGGTATTTAATCAATCCGAAATGGTGAAAGCCGGCGCCATGGTGGGGCCGCGCATATTTTCTACGGGTACGGTGCTTTACGGTGCCGATGGCAATATTAAAGCCGTAATTAATAGTTTGGAAGATGCCCGTTCGCATTTACGCCGCATTAAAGCCATGGGCGGCTTCTCGGTAAAAAGCTATAACCAGCCCCGCCGCGAACAGCGCCAGCAGGTTATTCAGGCTGCCCGCGAACTGGGCATGGCCGTGGTACCCGAAGGGGGCTCTACCTTTTTCCATAACATGACTATGATTCTGGATGGGCATACCGGCATCGAACACAATATTCCAATTGCCCCTTTGTACAACGATGTGGTATCGCTCTGGAAAAACAGCCAAACCGCTTATACGCCTACTTTGATTGTAAACTACGGCGCCAACTCCGGCGAATATTACTGGTACCAGAAAACGAATGTTTGGGAAAAAGAACGTTTATTAAGATTTGTTCCGCGTTCGTTTATCGATAGCCGCTCGCGCCGGGTTACCCAGGTTCCCGACGAAGAATATGCCAACGGCCATTTGCTAACAGCCCAGGCCTGCAAAAAATTAGCTGACCAGGGTGTAAAGATTAACCTCGGGGCGCACGGCCAGTTACAAGGTTTGGGCGCACACTGGGAACTCTGGATGCTGCAGCAAGGCGGCATGAGCAACCACGAAGCCTTACGCGCCGCTACCCTGAACGGGGCGCATTATTTAAGCATGGAGAAGGAGATTGGGTCTTTGGAAACCGGCAAACTCGCCGACCTGATTGTACTGGATAAAAACCCGCTGGAAAATATTCAAAACTCTGAAAGTGTGGTTTATACTATGATAAATGGCCGTTTGTACGATGCGGCTACCATGCAGGAGATTGGTAATTACAACAAAAAACCAATGCCGTTTTATTGGGAGAACCCAAAAGTGAGCGGCTCCTTCCCCTTTACCGAAGGCATGGATGTGCACACACTCGGCATTGCTGGTGAACAATGCAGTTGCCACGGCCGGCATTAACCCGCCCTTTTTGCCAAAACAAATAAGCAGTTCCGACAAGGGAACTGCTTTTTGTTTTAGATAAAATATTATTTACGGCACCAGTGTATTCTCCTATTCTTACTCTACATACAATACCAAACCTTTTAAATATTCCCCTTCCGGGTGAAATATACTTACCGGGTGGTCGGCGGGTTGGCTAAGTTGGTGCATGATTTTAATATTCCGTCCGGCCTCAATGGCGGCGGCCATAACCGTACTGTTAAACAAATACCGATCTACTACCTGCGAGCAGGAAAAAGTAAATAATATGCCACCGGGCTTTATGTGTTTAATGCCTTCTACGTTCAGTCGTTTGTAGCCCATTACAGCATTGTGCCGCACATTCTGGTGCTTGGCAAAAGCCGGTGGGTCCAGGATAATAATATCGTACGTAGCTGGGTTATCTTTCAGGAAAGAGAAAGTATCTACCGCAAAAGATTCGTGCCGATCGGCAGTACCGTTTAGTTCTACATTTTTATCGGTGAGCTCAATAGCTTTTTTAGAACTGTCCACGGAATGTACTTGGCTAGCTCCGGCGTTGAGCGAATAAATAGAAAAGCCACCGGTGTAGCAGAACGTATTCAGTACCGATTTGCCTTGGGAATATTGCGCCAGCAAAGAGCGGTTCTCGCGCTGGTCTATGAAGAAACCGGTTTTTTGTCCGTGCACCCAATCTACCGTAAATTTATTATTATTTTCCTGTACTACCTGGCTGTCGGTGGCTTCACCAATCAGGTAACCGTTAGTTGCTTGAGCGGCAGCTTTGGCGGGTAAGGTTTCGGCACTTTTATCGTAAACGGCTGTAATAGTAGGCGCGCCCACTTCCACAATAGCCTGGGCTAAGGTTTCGCGGATGCGGTACATGCCAATGGTGTGGCATTGCATTACGGCTGTATCGTTATACACATCAACTACCAACCCGGGTAATCCGTCTCCTTCGGCAAAAATGAGCCGGTAGATGTTGGTACTACTATTTTCTATGAAACCCAAAGCCCGGCGGTAAGCAAAGGCCTGGCTTATCTTTGCTTTCCAGAAATTATAATTAAGTTCTACGCGCTCAAAAGAAAATATCCGGACCGCAATAGAACCGCCGGGCTGGTAATGACCAGTACCCAAATATTCACCGCCGGCGCTAAAAACCTCCACAGCCTCCCCTTCTTCTACTTCGCCCTGTATTTTCTTGATGGCTCCGGAAAACACCCAAGGGTGATGGCGCTTCAACGAATGGTCCTTTCCGCCGTGCAGGATAATGCGGGCAAATTCTTTCATCTATTACTCTTAAATTTTTCTATCCGCAAAGGTACTGCTTATTATTTAAAAGATTTAGGTGCTATATTTAGAAGACTGGAACGGAAGGTTATTTTAAAACCCGGGCTAGGGCTTGGTGGTAAGCCAGGAAGCTGCTTAAATTATTATGGCCACCACCTTCTATAATTACCAAGCTGTTAGGATTATTTATTAACCCGGCCAGTTTTTTACCCGACCGGAACGGCACCACCTCATCGGCTGTACCATGAAGAATATACACCAGGCAGCTTACATTTTTAATCCATTTATCGGACCGGAAAGTATACCGTAGCAGGAGCGTCGCAGGCAGAAAAGGATAATGCGTTTTAGCTACCTCAGTAAAATCATAAAAAGGCGTTTCCAGCAAAAGCAGCTTAGGTTTGTTCTCCGAGGCTACTTTGGTAGCTACGCCCGTTCCGATTGACCGTCCAAATATTACTATTTTATCTTCCGGGTAAGCTTGCTGTAAGTACTCATAAGGCAGTTGGCCATCCTGGTATAAGTTTTGGGGGCTTAGTTTACCGGTACTTTTGCCAAAACTGCGGTAATCGGGCATAAAAACATCGTAGCCGTACGGCACCAATTCTTCGGCTACATAACCCCAGGAGCGCAGGCTACCCGCGTTGCCATGAAAATATAGAATAACGCCTTTAGTTTGTTTAGCCATAAAATGCAAGGCATTTATTCGGTTACCGTCCGGCGTGTCTAAGTAGACTTCTTTAAAGTTGCTCTTAAACGGATAGCGGTAAGCAGCCGGAACTTTCTCGGGGAAAAATATTAACCTATCCTGCAACCAGAAAACCACTCCCATCAGGATAAGGAATATTCCGGCTATTAAGCTAACAGTTATAATCAAAACCTTCAACATAGAAGTTCAGCTAGCCAAAATTTAGGCATACGGCTGTTGACGGAAAAGTGAAATACTTTTTCCTGATTTTTCGGCTTGCACAGTAAACTTAAGTCAAGGCTGCGGCAGCCATTAAACATTAGCCTTTTCTAACCCGACAACTTCTGGGTTATTACGAAGAAGGTATCCGGGAACAACCGCCAGGCGGCAATATTTCTGTCGGGTTTATCTTTGCTGAGTTAGCTTTTCACTTCTGTAAGTGTCTTTTTACCTAGCCATTTCAGGACGATAAAACCTATGAAGCCGGCTAAAAGGGAAGCTATTAAAATAGAAAACTTGGCTTCGGTTTGGTAGAGCGGGTCGCTAAAAGATAACAAAGCTATAAATATAGACATGGTAAAGCCGATACCGGCGAGTATACCGGCACCTATAATCTGCGACCACCTGACGCCACTGGGCAAACTGCTGATTTTTAATTTTACTGATAGCCACGAAACTAAAGTAATACCCAGCGGCTTGCCTAAAAATAAACCCAAAATAATACCTAACCCTAAGTTACTGGTCAAGCCATCTATCATGTCGGCCTCAAACCGGATATTGGTATTAGCCAAGGCAAATAGTGGCATTATTAAAAAGTTTACCGGTTTGGTTAATCCGTGTTCTAATTTTTCCAAAGGCGATTCTTCGGCGCCGGGCGTGGTGGGTAACGTGAGGGCGGTAAGCACGCCGGCAATAGTAGCGTGGATCCCGGAGTGATGAATAAAATACCACATAAACACCCCGGGAACCAGGTAAAAAATTAGCTTTTTGAAACCCAACAGATTGAAAATGATAAGTAAAGCAAAGATTCCGCCGGCATATAGGAGGTAGTCCAGGTGTATCTCGCTGGAATAAAACAGCGCAATAACCAAAATAGCCCCCAAATCATCCACAATGGCCAGCGCCGTTAAAAAAACTTTTAAGGAAAGCGGTACCCGGCTACCTAAAAGAGAAAGAACCGCAATGGCGAAGGCAATATCAGTGGCCATGGGTATACCCCAACCGCTGGCGGTAGGTGTTCCATTATTTAACAAGGCATAAATGGCAGCCGGTGCTAACATCCCCCCTATTGCCGCAAAAACCGGTAAGGCCGCCTGCTTTAAAGAAGAAAGCTCCCCTTCTACCAACTCACGTTTAATTTCCAGCCCTACCAAGAGAAAAAATATAGCCATTAAGCCATCATTAATCCAAAGCAACACCGAATAGCGCAGTTCCAGGTTATCAGAGTGGTAGCCTATTTCGCGGGCCAGCAGATTTTCGAATCCGGGCCCCAACGGAGAATTAGCAATGATTAAAGAAACGATTAAGCAGGCTATTAAAATAATTCCTCCGGCGGAACCAGACTTTAAAAACTCACGGAAGGTATTGGGATTAATTAATTTTATCATGCAGCTATACTGTCTTTTTAAATGAAAGAATTATGTTTTATCATCTTCTTCACCGCTAAACCCGGCAAGTAGACTTTAAAACTGGCAAATTATAAAAATTAATCTTTCATTAATGAATTAAAACCAAAGCAGAGGATAAGCAGAAGTTCGCTAATGCCTGAATAACTAACCTCACTTACTTGCGGCTCCGTTGTCGCTGGCCGGCCGTTTGTGTTTCCAGCGGCGGTGCGACCATAAGTAATCGGCCGGGTTTTCCCGTATAGAAATTTCGAGGTGCCGGGCATAAGCTTCGGTTACTTTGTATTCTTCGGCGGTTGTTACGGCACCCGGTTCGGCCAGCAGTTCAAACGAAAATAAATAATACCCCCTTCCCCGGCGAACTACTTTAATAAACACTACCGGGTATTTAAAGGTAGCGGCCAGTTTATCGGCTCCTACGTAAAATCCCGTATCCTGATTCAGGAAAGAAGTCCAATACTGAATTTCGCCGCGGGGCGGTATTTGATCCGATAACAAAGCTACTAACCGCGATTCCTGGCGATGCCGGACCAGATGGCGCAAAACTTCTTTCATGGGTAAAGGATTGGGCCCCAGCCGGCTCCGCAAAAAGCGCATATATTGCTCAAAGAAATTATTCTGCAAGGGTTTGTATACCCCATCGGCCGGAAAATTCAGAAAACCCGGCGAAGAAGCCAAACCCCACTCCCAGTTGCAGGCGTGCGAACCTAAAGTAAGCACCGATAAACCTTTATCGAGGTAAGCCTGTAATATTTCCGGGTTTTGAAAATGAGCCCGGCGGCGTAAATCGGCGGTGGAAATACTACCCAATTTCAATATTTCAAAAATGATATCGGCCAGGTTATGGTAAAATTGCTTCGCAATCCGCTGGATTTCAGCAGCATCTTTGTCCGGAAAAGAATTATTCAGATTATGGTAGACAACTTTTTTGCGGTACTTAAAAACGTAAAACAGCAATACGTAAACAAAATCGGCCAGCAGGTATAAAATGCCGAAAGGCAGATGGGAAAGCCCTTGCAGCAGCCACCATAAAGGATAATCGCGTTTGCGCAAGGCTATTTTTTTATGCACGATATTTGTACGTGTAATAACTAATATTTAAATTAAATCGGTTTAAGAATAATATTCCGCTAATATAGCAAAAGTCTTAGGCCGCTGCTTACCCAACATGATTTTATTAACCGAAATACAATATAACCCGAGTATAGCCTATTTTCAGCAGATGCTTCGGGCCGACAGTATTTTAATTGAACAACACGAACACTATACAAAACAAAGTTACCGGAATCGTTGCCGGATTCTGACCTCGCACGGGCCGCAGGATTTAACTATTCCGGTAAAGAAAGGAAATCGCAAAACCAAAATAACCGAACTCGAAATAGACTACAGCCAGGACTGGGTGAAGGTGCATTGGCGCAGTATCCGCTCAGCTTATGGCAGTGCCCCGTTTTTTACGTATTACAGCGATTATCTGCAACAGATTTACGGGCAAAAAAAGCAGTATTTATTCGAATTAAATCTCGCTCTTTTACGTTTTTATATGAAATGCCTGAATATTAAAAAACCGATCTCTTTCACAGAATCGTATATTCCGGCATACGCAGGAGCTGTTGCAGATTATCGCAATAAAATACATCCGAAATTAAACTCTGCCATTTTGGACATTAAAGTATACAATCAGGTTTTTGGCAAACAATTTGTACCTGACTTGAGTATAATTGATGTATTGTTTTTACAAGGCCCGGAGGCCGTATTTTATTTACAGGCCAGCCCCGCCGCTCCTGAACATTAACAAGCCGTTGCTTGTTTACTTAAAGAGGCAAGCATCAGAAACTAAACATTACTTACTATTTTATCCTTTAATAAATGGAAGCTAAATTCTCAAATAGAGTGAAGGAAGTAATCTCACTCAGCCGTGAAGAAGCTATTCGCCTGGGGCATGACTATATAGGTACCGAACACTTATTGTTGGGCATGATCCGGGAGGGCGAAGGCACGGCGATAACCTTGTTAAAAAAACTGGGTGTTTCGATCGACGAATTAAAATATGCGCTGGAGCAGGCTACCCGTAATACGGCTTCGCACAATACCAGTATTACCGGCAGCATTCCGCTGACGAAGCAAACCGAAAAAGTATTGAAGATTACGTACCTGGAGGCAAAGATTTTTAAGAGTGATATTATCGGTACGGAACATTTGTTGCTTTCCATCCTCCGGGATGAAGATAATATTTCATCACAAACTTTAGCCAAATTCAACGTGAACTACGAAGCAATCAGAGATTCACTGGATTATCAGAATAATAATCCAATGGCGTCATCCGACACCGATGATGATAACGATAACGATAAATTATTTGGCAGTTCGGGTTCTGCCAAAGGCAGTACTGCTAAAAAGCCCGGCGAAAAATCGCGTACCCCGGTACTCGATAATTTTGGCCGTGACCTGACCAAACTCGCCGAAGACGATAAACTCGACCCAATTGTAGGTCGGGAAAAAGAAATTGAGCGGGTAGCCCAGGTATTGAGCCGCCGCAAGAAAAACAACCCGATTTTAATTGGGGAACCCGGCGTTGGTAAAACCGCTATTGCCGAAGGTTTAGCCCTGCGCATTGTGCAGAAGAAAGTATCGCGCGTGCTCTTTAACAAGCGCGTGGTTACCTTAGACCTGGCCTCTTTAGTGGCTGGTACCAAATACCGCGGCCAGTTTGAAGAGCGGATGAAAGCCGTTATGAACGAACTGGAAAAATCGCCGGATGTAATATTGTTTATAGATGAGTTGCATACCATTGTAGGCGCCGGTGGCGCATCCGGATCTTTGGATGCCTCTAATATGTTTAAACCGGCCTTAGCCCGCGGCGAAATTCAATGCATCGGGGCTACTACCCTGGATGAGTACCGCCAGTACATTGAGAAAGATGGTGCTTTGGCCCGTCGTTTCCAGATTGTAATGGTAGACCCAACCACACCGGAAGAAACCATCGAGATTCTGAACAACATTAAAGATAAATACCAGGATCACCACCATGTAATTTATACCGATAAGGCCATTGAAGCCTGCGTTAAATTATCGGATAGATACATGAGCGACCGCTTCTTACCAGATAAAGCTATTGATATTCTGGATGAAGCCGGTGCCCGCGTGCACATAAACAATATTGTGGTACCGGAAGATATTCTGAAACTGGAAGAACAGATTGAGAATATTAAAACCGAAAAAAACCGGGTAGTCAAAAGTCAGAAATACGAAGAAGCGGCCCAACTGCGCGATAAAGAAAAACGCCTGCTGGACCAACTGGATATTGCTAAAAAGAACTGGGAAGACGAAACCAAGAAAAAACGCTATACCGTTAAAGAAGAAAATGTGGCCGAAGTAATTGCCATGATGACCGGTATTCCGGTAAAACGGATTGCGCAGAACGAAAGCCAGAAATTACTGAGCATGGGCGATGAGCTCCAGGACAAAGTAATTGGTCAGGAAAAAGCCATCAAGCAATTGGTAAAAGCTATTCAGCGTACACGCGTAGGTCTGAAAGATCCGAAGAAACCTATTGGTTCATTCGTATTCTTAGGCCCAACCGGGGTTGGTAAAACCGAATTAGCAAAAGTGCTGGCAACTTACCTCTTCGATAAAGAAGATGCTTTGGTGCGCATCGACATGAGCGAATACATGGAGAAATTCAGTGTATCGCGTTTGGTAGGAGCGCCTCCGGGCTACGTAGGTTACGAAGAAGGCGGACAGCTGACTGAGAAAATCCGGCGGAAGCCATACAGCGTAATTTTGCTGGATGAGATTGAGAAAGCGCACCCTGATATTTACAACCTGTTGCTGCAGGTACTCGACGATGGCGTGTTGACCGATGGTTTAGGCCGGAAAGTAGACTTCCGGAACACCATTATCATTATGACTTCGAACATCGGGGCCCGCGATTTACAGGATTTTGGCGCCGGTATTGGTTTCTCAACCAAGGCCAAACAAGAAAACCTGGACGACATTATGCGGGGTACTATCTCCAACGCGCTGAAGAAAACCTTCTCGCCGGAGTTCCTGAACCGTTTGGATGATGTAATTGTGTTTAACTCGTTGGGCCGGGAAGATATTCATAAAATTATTGATATCTCTTTGAGCAAACTATTTAAGCGCTTAGAAACCTTAGGATACAAAATTGAACTGACTGATAAAGCCAAAGATTTTGTAGCTGAAAAAGGTTACGACCCTAAATACGGAGCACGTCCGCTAAACCGCGCTATCCAGAAATACCTGGAAGACCCGATTGCCGAAGAAATTCTGCGGGCTGATGTTAGTAACGGTGACATAATTATTGCGGACTTTGAAGAAGGGAAGGAAACTTTAACCTTCCGTTCTGAAAGCAGCGGTAAGCCGAAGTTACCCGAAGAATCATCAGAGTCTACTCCGGCCGATCCTAAGACTGGGGAATAAATTTAAATTAAATGGAAAAGGCTGACCGAATGGTCAGCCTTTTTTTTGCTTAAATTGAAGCAAATAATTGTACGATTAAAAGTTTAAATAAGCGAGTTTTTTATAACTTTGGTCATCTTTGTAGATACAAATTTTGTATGTCAGAAAGCAGCGCAGGAAGCAAAATAGAAGTTCTTAACCGAAAAAATACCGAAGCTTTGTTGGGAGGTGGCCAGGACCGGATTGACGCCCAGCATAAAAAAGGTAAACTTACCGCCCGGGAGCGCTTGGATTTGCTACTCGATGCCGGTTCTTTTGAAGAAATCGGAAAATTTGTCATGCACCGTTCCAAAGACTTTGGCTTGGATAAAGAATATTACCTGGGCGATGGCGTGGTTACTGGTTATGGTACTATAAATGGAAGACTGGTATATGTTTTCTCGCAGGATTTTACTGTTTTCGGCGGTTCCCTTTCCGAAACGCACGCCGAGAAAATTGTTAAAATAATGGATCTGGCCATGAAAAACGGTGCGCCGGTTATTGGCCTGAATGATTCAGGCGGCGCCCGGATACAAGAAGGTGTGGTTTCGCTGGGTGGCTATGCCGATATTTTCTACCGGAATACCTTAGCCTCCGGGGTAATACCCCAAATATCGGCTGTAATGGGCCCTTGTGCGGGGGGAGCGGTTTACTCGCCGGCCATTACCGATTTTATTTTAATGGTAGAGAATACCTCCTATATGTTTGTAACCGGGCCCAACGTGGTAAAAACGGTTACCCACGAAAATGTAAGTTCCGAAGAATTAGGTGGCGCCAGTACCCACAGCACCAAAAGCGGTGTTACCCATTTTTCGTGTGCAAACGAGTTGGAGTGCATCCAGAATATTAAAACTTTACTGAGTTTTATCCCGCAAAACTGCGAAGACACCACTCCTCGCTACGCCTACGAAGCTACCGACGACGAGTACCGGCCTGTATTAGACCGCATTATTCCCGAAAACCCGAACCAGCCTTACGACATGCGTGAAGTAATTGAAGGCATTATAGACGAAGGCAGCTTTTTTGAAGTGCACAAAAATTTTGGCGAAAACATAGTAGTGGGTTTTGCCCGTTTGGCCGGCCGCAGCATTGGCATTGTGGGCAACCAGCCCGCTGTGTTAGCCGGTGTGTTAGATATTAATGCCAGCACCAAAGCCGCCCGCTTTGTTCGCTTCTGCGATTGCTTTAATATTCCGTTACTGGTGCTCGAGGATGTACCCGGCTTTTTACCAGGCACCGATCAGGAATGGCGCGGCATTATCAGTAACGGTGCTAAATTATTATATGCCTTTTCGGAGGCAACGGTGCCGCGTATAACCGTAATTACCCGTAAAGCTTACGGTGGCGCTTATGATGTAATGAACTCTAAACATATTGGGGCCGATTTAAATTATGCCTGGCCAACAGCCGAAATTGCCGTAATGGGTGCCAAAGGAGCGGCCGAAATAATATTTAAACGCGAAATAGCCCAGGCCGAAGATCCGGAAGCGAAACTGGCCGAAAAGATAACGGAATACCAGCAAAAATTTGCGACACCTTACCGGGCGGCCCACCGGGGCTTCATCGACGAAGTAATTATGCCCGGACAAACCCGCTTAAAATTAATAAAAGCGTTTAAGATGCTGGAAAACAAAGTAGCCAATCTGCCCCGGAAAAAACACGGAAATATTCCTTTATAAAATAAATATATGAATACTTGAATATATAAAATATTAATTATATTTTTAACTATTCAAGTAAATTATCCGACCCAAGCTTACGAAAACCTAGCCAATTAAATAGGTATAACTAACAACAACAACAAACAAAAATATCCATAGCTCACCCTATGGTTAGTGATTAGACAGATGAAAGAGGAAAGCTTTGCTTTTTTAGAGAAGTATTTAAACACCGCCTCCCCTACTGGTTTTGAGGCAGAAGGACAAAAAGTTTGGCTTGATTATATTAAGCCCTATGTTGATGAATATTTTGTAGATACATACGGCACGGTGGTTGGCGTTATCAATCCGGAAGCCGAATACAAAGTAGTAATAGAAGCCCATGCCGACGAAATTGCCTGGTTTGTAAACTACATTTCCGACCAAGGCTATATCTATGTTCGCCGGAACGGCGGCTCTGATGCCCTGATTGCCCCTTCCAAACGCGTAAATATTCATACGGCTAAAGGTATTGTAAAAGCCGTATTTGGCTGGCCGGCTATTCACGTGCGCAAAATAGAACAAGATAAAGCCCCTACCATCGAAACCATATTTTTGGATTGTGGTGCTTCCTCGCGCCAGGAAGTAGAAGAGATGGGCGTGCATGTGGGCTCGGTTATTACTTTCGACGATGAACTGATGGTCATGAACGAAAAATACCTTGTTGGCCGTGCGCTCGATAACCGGGTTGGTAGTTTTATGATTGCCGAAGTAGCCCGCATGTTGCAGGAGAACAAAAAGAAGTTGCCTTTTGGCTTGTACATCGTAAACGCCGTGCAGGAAGAAATTGGCTTACGCGGTGCCGAAATGATTGCCCACCGGATTAAACCCAATGTAGCTATTATTACTGACGTTACGCACGACACGCAGGCCCCTATGTACGAGAAAAAAACCAGCGGCGACATCCATTGCGGCAAAGGTCCGGTCATTACGTACGGTCCGGCTGTACAGAATAACGTGCGGGATATGATTATTCGGGTAGCGCAGGAAAAAGAAATTCCTTTTCAGCGGGCATCCGCCTCACGGGCTACCGGTACCGATACGGACGCTTTTGCCTATTCCCACGAAGGTGTAGCCTCTGCCCTGATATCGCTGCCATTAAAATACATGCACACCACCGTCGAAACTGTTCATAAAGAAGATGTAGATAATGTGTCAAAACTGATCTATGAGTTTCTGGTACAACTCGAATCAGGTCACGATTTTCGTTATTTTAAATAACCCACCCAAACACACACACAAACTTTCCTTACTAACGCTTCTTGTTTAAAACAGGAAGCGTTTTTATTTTACCAAATTTCCTGAGCCTATCATTATCCTGTCTTTTACTAATTTGCTTTAATCATAAGTCCGATGACCTTTCCGCAAACATTTACCGATCAGTTATCCAGGCTAATAGAATTGCCGAAGGCGCCGCAACGGATTATTTCCCTGGTACCTTCTCAAACGGAGTTATTATTTGACTTAGGCCTGGCCAATAGAATTGTAGGGGTAACTAAATTTTGTGTGCACCCAACAGCCCAGGTAAAGGGAAAAACTAAAATTGGAGGTACCAAAAACTTTAACTTCGAAATTATCCGGGCCTTAAGACCAGATTTAATTATTGGTAATAAAGAAGAAAACTACCTGGAAGGCATCCAGGCGTTGGAGCAGACCTACCCCGTTTGGATGAGCGACATTTTTACTTTACCCGACGCGCTAACGATGATAAAAAATATTGGGCAATTAACCGAAACTTCGGATGCGGCCGAAAATATTATCCAGAATATCTCCAGCGGTTTTGCTACCCTACAATCAACAGAATTAAATTTGATTTCGGCGGCTTATTTAATCTGGAAAGATCCTTACATGAGCGTTGGGCACGATACTTTTATTCACCAGATGTTAACGGCTGTTGGTTTCCGGAATATTTTTTCTGGTTTAAACCGCTACCCCATTATTACGCCCGATGTATTGAAAGCAGCAGCACCCCAGGTGGTTTTCTTATCTTCTGAGCCCTATCCGTTTAAAGAAAAGCATATACGGGAAATACAGGAAATATTGCCAAATCCTTTAGTGAAGTTGGTGGATGGCGAATTGTTTAGCTGGTACGGCAGCCGCCTGCAACAGACGTCGTCGTACTTACAAAGTTTAAGAAAAGAAATAGAAGCAGCTTTAATTAGTTAGCCGCTTCTAAGGTAAAGCCCATGCTTTCTAAATCCTGCCAAAACCGCGGGTAGGATTTCCGGACGACATGCGGCTCCTGGATGGCAATTTTAGAAACCAAAGCTAACGGTGCAAAAGCCATGGCCATCCGGTGATCTTCGTAGGTATCGAACACTGGCCCAGCGGCAAAGTTTGTAATTGGTTTCACCCGGAAAATTCCATTGCCAATATCTTCTAAATCGCCGCCCATTTTGCGAAGCTCCTGTTGCAGGGCCGCTATTCTATCGGTTTCTTTAATCCGTAGACTTTCCAGGCCACTCATTTCGGCCGCAATGCCTTTGGCCGCACATACCACCGCAATGGTTTGGGCTAAATCAGGGCAATCTGAAAAATCATAAGCGAATACCTCATTCTTATTGGTTTTAGTAAGGGTAACGCTATTTGCATTATAGGTGGTTTGCACCCCAATATTTAACATGATATTTGCAATGGCACTATCACCCTGAAATGAATTCCGGCGCAAACCTTTCAATTCTACGGTAGCATCTTTTGCTAAAGCAACCATACTGTACCAATAGCTTGCCCCCGACCAGTCCGATTCAATAATATAGCTGGCGGGCTGATAAGTTTGGGGCGGTACATGAATAATATTGCCTTCAAAATGGCCTTCGGCGCCAAAATGCTTCATCAAAGCCAAAGTCATCTGAATATAAGGCCGGGAACCAATCTTACCGGTTAATTCCAAAGTAAGTCCGTTGGGAAATAAAGGAGCTACCATCAGCAAGGCCGAAATATATTGGCTGCTGATATCGCCGCGTACCTTTAAAGTAGCCGGGTATTCGCGGTTGCGGTCAATACCGCGGAAAGCCAGGGGCGGGTAACCCTCCTGCCCCAGGTAATCTATCTGAGCGCCCAGTTCGCGCAGGGCATCAACCAGCACCCCAATGGGCCGCTGCAACATGCGCGGCGTACCGGTTATAATTTTCTGCTGCCCGGTTACGGCCAAATACGCGGTCATAAAACGCATTACCGTTCCGGCATCTTCTGCGTTCAGTTCATTGGCTGTTTCGCTCAACAACCGGGTAATTACGCGGGTATCGTTCGCTTCCGATAAATTATCGAGCTGCGAACCGGCGCCCGACAAAGCTTCGATGATTAAAGCCCGGTTGCTTTCACTTTTAGAGGCCGGTAACGTTACGGCCCCGGATAATACCTGCGAGGGATGCGATATATATAAAGTAGAATTGATGGCACTCATAAAGAACGATAATAATGAAGAGAATCCTGAATATCGGCTAACGTAATAACCTGGTCGTATACCGCATTACCAATACCTTGCAACAAGGTACATTTAATTACCGAACCGGTATTTTTTTTATCCTGTAAAGCCAAAGCCGCAATAGCCGGTATACTGTCGGGAGCTATTTCTACCTTTTCGTAAACCGAAGAGATAAATAATTCAATTTGCATTACCTCATCTGGGGTTAATAAACCACGTTGCTGGGAGAGGTAGCTTTCACAAATCATACCCACTGCTATGGCTTCGCCGTGGAGTAAAGCCTGGCCGGGCTTTTCCAGCCGGTATGTTTCGAGGGCATGCCCTACTGTATGGCCAAAGTTTAATATTTTGCGCAAACCTTTTTCCAACGGGTCGGCGGCTACTACTTCGGCTTTAATTCCAACCGATTCGGTAATCAGGCTGGTCCAGTCGTCGGTAAGCAGGCCAATATTTTTCTGGGTATCAAAAGACTCTTTTTTCCGGATAAGCCAATGTTTAATAATTTCGGCGTAACCGGATTTTAGTTCGGCTAAAGGTAAGGTTTGCAGGAAACCCGGATAAATAAACACTTTTAAGGGCTCCTGAAAGACGCCCAAATGGTTTTTAAAGCCTCTAAAGTCAATGCCGGTTTTACCGCCTACGCTGGCATCTACCTGCGATAGCAAGGTGGTAGGTATCTGCACAAAATAGATTCCCCGCTTAAATACCCCGGCGCAAAAACCACCCATATCGCCAATAACCCCGCCGCCCAGGTTTAGCAGCAACGACCAGCGGCTTAATTGCTGATCTGTCAGTTCTTCCCAGATATGCTCGCAGGTTTGCAGGTTTTTATGAATTTCGCCGCTTTTAACCTTAATAACACGGTGCGGGGGCAAAAAAGGCTCTACCAGCGGATAACAGTGGATATAGGTATTGTCATCGGTCAGAACCACCATTTTATCAAAAGCCCGGTTCTTTAAAAATTCGCCTAAAGCGGCTAAGGAATCTTCCCCGATATGAATATTTTCGAACAAAATCAGCTTTGTTTTAGTGTGCCCAAAGTAAATACTAAAATAAACGTTACGCAAATATTAATAGGATGGCGGTTGTGAAACATCTGTCCACTTGCTACGGTTTAAGGTAAACAGCAAATTAACTCCGAAGCCGCTCTCAAAACCATACGCTCCGTAGTTAATTTTTGTACACCTTACCTTTTAAAGCGCCAGATTATAAGTACTCCATGACTTCGGTTACACCTGTTTCTTTCGAAAATACTGCTATTGCCTTTGCGTCTAAATCGGATGCTGAATTATTTAAAATGTATACCCTATTTGCCACCATGAATAATAATTTCCTGGTGAAGACAGGAGGCAAACTGGTGAGTAAAGCTTTCCGGTGGAATTTACCGGTGAAGTTTCTGATTAAGCCCACCATTTTTAGTCATTTTTGTGGTGGCGAAAATTTGCTGGAGTGTAACAAAGTTATTCAGGAATTGGCCCAGGCCAATATCGGCACCATTCTGGATTATTCGGTAGAAGGCGAAAACGACGAAAACAGTTTTGATGCCACGTACAAAGAAATTCTGGCCACCATCGAAAAAGCCCACCGTTCCAAAAATATTCCTTTTTCGGTTTTTAAAGTTACCGGCATCGCCGATGCTATCCTGCTGAAAAAAGTACAGGACAAAGAACCTTTAAACCCCACCGAAGAGCAAGCTTTTAATCGGGCTTACAACCGGGTAAATACGATTTGCGAAAGAGCCCACCGGTACGCCGTCCGGGTATTTATTGATGCCGAGGAGAGTTGGTTTCAGGAGACAATTGATCGCCTAGCCATTGACATGATGACCCGCTATAACCAGGAACAGGTAATTGTATATAATACTTACCAACTCTACCGTCAGGACCGGTTAGATGTATTGCGCAAAGATTACGAAGATGCCGTTGCGGGCAGTTATTGGCTGGGGGCAAAATTAGTGCGAGGCGCTTACCTCGAAAAAGAAGCCCGCGTGGCCCAGGAAAAAGGATATCCTAACCCCATAAATCCCAGCAAAGCCGCCACCGATAAGCTTTTTAACGATGCCATGGTTTTCTGCCTGGAGCACCTGGACCGCATTGCCTTTTGTGCCGGCACCCACAACGAAGAAAGCTGTTACTTGCTATTAAAATTGATGGCGCAATACAACATTCCGCCGAACGACTTTCGGGTATATTTTGCCCAGCTCTACGGCATGAGCGATAACTTATCTTACAATCTGGCCCATGCCGGATACAACGTAGCTAAATATGTCCCTTACGGTCCGGTAGAAGCAGTTTTACCTTATTTACTGCGACGAGCCGACGAGAACACCGCCATTGCGGGCCAAAGCAGCCGGGAATTTAACCTGATAAAAAAAGAAATGGAACGGCGTAAGAAAGTAAAAACCACTACTAAGTAAATACACCTACAACGCCCCGATTAAACATTTCGCGCAGAGCAGAGCTTCGGCTGAATATTCAGCATCAAATAAAAAAACTTTATTTTTCAGGCAGATAATTAAAAATTTTAAAAGAATTATAAAATCCAAGCCTGCTTTTTTGCTAAAAGTAAATTCACAATAACTTCTATTTTCCTGCACGCTTTACCCGTATTTGTAACCAATTCCAGCATGAGTCGTTTAGTTTAGGGTGCAGCTAGCTATTCTAGCTGTCTGAAATATTAACCAAAATAACCTTAAAACGAAAGACTATGGAAAATAACACAGGTGCTAATTCAGGGCGCAATTTTGAAGATCAGAATAATGCCAATAACAATAATATGAACAATAATTCGGGTTCCGGTTCTTCTCTGAACAATCTTTCAGGTAGCAGCAGAGCCGGCCAGGATTATGACAGTACCCTTAATTCCGGTAGCAGTATGACTGGTAGTTCGATGTCTGGTTCTGGCAGCTTAATGTCGGGTCGTACTGGTTCTTCCCGGCTGATGACCGGCATGTTCCGCGATCGGGATAGTGCCGAACGTGCTTATAGTTCGCTGAGCAGCCGTGGTTATACCAAAGATGATATAAACTTAGTTATGTCGGATGAAACCCGGAAACGGCATTTTGGCGATAACACCGCCGACTCCGATTTAGGTGACAAAGCTTTAGAAGGTGCCGGTGCCGGTTCGGCTATTGGTGGTACCTTAGGAGCCATTGTGGGTGCCGTAGCAGCTATTGGTACTTCGGTAGCTATTCCGGGCCTAGGCTTAGTAGTGGCTGGTCCGTTAGCGGCCGGTTTAGCCGGTGCCGGCGCGGGTGGTTTAACTGGTGGTTTACTGGGTGCCCTGGTTGGCTCTGGTATTCCCGAAGATCGGGCCAAAGAATATGAGCACGGCGTAAAAGAAGGCGGTATTGTTATGGGCGTACACCCGCGCAACGACGATGATGCCACTTACCTGGAAAACGAATGGCGCAATAGCAACGGCGAAAGTATTTACCGTTAATCAGAAACTAATTCCAATACAAAAGCCCTGTTCTTTAAAGACAGGGCTTTTGTTTTTCAAGACCTTTTTTAATTAATCCGGAACCGGACAGGCAAAGTAAAACGTACCGGCACGGCGCGGTTTTGCTGCAAACCGGGCCGCCATTGGGGCATTAAGCTTACTACCCGTTTTGCCTCTTCACCGGCACCACCTCCAATGTCCTGCAATATTTTTATATCTGATATCTCGCCGGTGGCGCTAACCACAAAAGTTAATACCACATTCCCCTGCAATCCCAGGCTTTGTGCTTCAGCCGGATAACGCAGGTGTTTACTTATAAATTTATACATCGCGGCTAATCCATTAGGGAATTCGGGCATTTTTTCGACCACCTCAAAAGGGCTGCTGGTTTCAGTACCTGTACCAATCGCTGAATCGGCTTCGGCTAAAACATCCGGCACCGTTCCGGGCAAATTACCGGCAGCCGTTACCAAGCCCGGCTCTGCCTGCGCAAAATCATTTTGGTCCGGAATAGTAGTTGTTACCGGCGTCAAATCCGGTACAATTCTGATCTCCCGGAATGCCTTGGTAGTTACAGCCGGTGAAGCCGGTGAAGCCGCCGGCGTTGGCGCTACTGGTTTTACCGGTGGTTTCGGAATAATTGGTTCGACTATAAATGTGTGTACTTTATTGTTTAGCTGCGTACTTTGGGTATCGGCGGGTAGCATTACATCTGGCTCTTTTATTACCAAGCCAATTAAAAATAAAAACGCAGTTAACAAGGCAATGCCGGTTGCCTTTACAACCTGCATCGGATATTCCTGGCGGAGCACGTAAGCACCATAAGCTTTATTTCGGCCTTCAAAGACAATATCGTCAAAGGAGGCAACAGATAAGAATCCAGTTTCCATTATCATTCGTTTATTTATATGATTTGCAAATAATGTGGAAGGATTTTCTGCAGAAAAGCTTCTTTAATTAGAGGATGCCGTTTTCATACCGATTCCATATAAAGGTTATATTTAATTTTTCTTATGGAACTTTAAGTTTTCTGCATCTTTTAAGTAATTATGTTTAGCCGCCGTAAAAAACCGCAATCATACCATTCCGACGAGGAGCTGATCCGTCAGTACCGGGCTACGTCTGATCCGGCTTTTGCGGCAGAGCTTTACCAACGCTATACGCACCTGGTTTACGGTATTTGCCTGAAATACCTCAAAGACGAAGAAGACAGCAAGGATGCTGTTATGCAGCTATTCGAGAAAGTACTGCAGGCGCTGCAAAACCAGCCGGTACAAAAATTTGAAAGCTGGCTGTACGTGCTTACTAAAAATTATTGCCTGATGATTTTGCGCGCCCGAAAAACCCGGTCCGGGAAAATAGTAAATCAGGATTTATCGGAATTAAATGTGGCCGCCGATGAAACATCGCCGGAGACTGCTTTGCGCCAGGAAGAAACGTTTATCTTACTGGAAGAAGGACTAAATCATATTCCGGAAGAACAGCGAATTTGCATAGAACTCTTTTACCTGCATAAAAAATGCTATCAGGAAATTGCCCAGATTACAGGGTACGACCTGAATAAAGTAAAGAGCTATATTCAGAATGGCAAGCGTAATTTAAAAATTTACCTAGAAAAGCACCATGAATAGCAATCTGTCGGTTTCAGCTTTACCAGATAAACATTTGTCGGCCGATGTTATGTACCAGTACTTGGATAACCAGTTGCTGCCCGCCGAACGGTACGAAGTAGAGCGTCACTTACTCGAATGTGACCTGTGCGCCGATGCCATAGCCGGTCTGGGTATTTCTACCCCGGAAAAAACCCGGCAACAACTTTTCCAGATTAACTATCATCTGAAAAGCCGTACGCAACATCGGCACCCCAATACCATTGTGCAGCATTTAAAAAACTGGGGTATTACCACCGCTATCTTGTTTTTGGTGTTACTAGCTGCCCTGTTGGTGTGGTTCCAGGCGAAAAATGCTCATCCGGGTACCTCCGTAAAACCATCTGTCTCCCAAACAGCTTTTATTTCAGCTCATCCGATGGTAGGTGCTGCGAATTACCAGCTATACCTCCAGCAGAACCTGCGATACCCGGCACCAGCCCGCCAACTTGGCATAGACGGTAATATTACTGTCGGTTTTACCGTTAACCCAGATAGCAGCCTAAGTAATTTGCGGATTGTAAAAGGATTAACGCCGGAACTAAATGCCGAAGCGGTGCGCTTAATAAAGGAAGGACCAATCTGGATTCCGGCCCGGCGTCAGGAAAAAATAGTTACCGAAAACAAAACAGTTACCATTCCTTTCCGGTTAATTAAATAGAAATTGTATTGTATTTTTAATTCGGGAAGTTTCCGGGTGCTATTGTGGCGTATTATCCTGCCTATGCTTAAGCGCCTGCCGACTCCTCTCTGGCGAAAATACACCGCAAAGGCAGTGGTTTATTCCAACTTTTTAAATGCGAAACAGCTTCATAACTTTAATCTGCTACCGGAGGTAAATAAACTAAAATATTTTTTCTACCTTACTCCGGAAAAACGAGTAAATCTCAGAAGTGGGGCTTACTTCGGGTATTTTTCACTTTGCCAAAAAAGGCAAATATAGTATTTATTTTATTTATTAAGAAAATGAGGGAAATACCCCCATCTTTTTAAAATTACCGTACATTATTGGGTAACTGCCCGCTACATATTAGGCACTACTTTTGTTTATAGTAAAGCACAAATTATAATTATTTTAACAGTATGTTCTCCTATAGATCTAAAATATTAATTTATATAACAGTTCTGTTGGCTGTCGGAGTTTTAGCATCACTTAAACTTCACAAATCGCCATTCGAAATAGATACGCCCACCGGAGTGGTTGATAAAAATACAGTGCTGTTAAAAGTGGTAATGCAAGGCTTAAACAGTGCCCATTTTCAGCCGGAAAAGGTAGATGATAATTTCTCTAAAAAAGTATTTGACCTCTATCTGAAGCGGTTGGATGTAAACAAAAAGTTTTTAACAGAAGCCGATATAACTACCCTAAAAAAACACCAACTGGATATTGACGACCAGGTTAAACGCGGCACGCACGATTTTTTTAACCAGGCCAGCAAATTATACGGCGAGCGGCTGAAAGAGACCGAAGGCTATTATAAAGAAATTTTAGCCAAGCCTTTCGATTTCGAAAAAGACGAGACCATTGAAACCGACCCGGATAAAATTACCCGCCCGGCTGATAAAGCGGCTTTAAAAGAAGCCTGGCGGAAATACCTGAAGTACCAAACGCTAGGACAGTTATCTGAGATGATGGATGTGCAGGAAAAAGCCAAGGAGAGAGGCGACACGAAAGAAGCAGCTAAAACTTATGCGCAACTGGAAGCCGATGCCCGCAAAAAAGTAACTAAAACTTACGAAGATTTCTACCGCCGGCAGAGCCAATCTACGAAAGAAGATCAGTTCTCTTTGTACATGAATGCCATTACCAACACTTACGACCCGCACACCGAATATTTCGCACCGGAAGATAAAGCTTCTTTCGATATTGAAATGACCGGCCGTTTGGAAGGTATTGGGGCCTCGCTTCAGGAACGCGAAGGTCAGATTAGAGTAGCCGAAATTGTGCCGGGCAGTGCCTCTTTCCGCCAGGGCGAATTAAAAGCCGGTGACATTATTTTAAAAGTAGCGCAAGGCAACCAGGAACCAGTAAGTGTGGAAGGTATGCGCCTGGACAATGCCATTAAAATGATTCGGGGTAAAAAAGGAACTGAAGTACGGTTAACCGTTAAAAAACCTGATGGTACCATTAAAATTATTCCGATTATCCGGGAAGTGGTAATTATTGAAGAAACCTACGCCCAATCTGCGTTAATTAATGAAGACAACAAAGTGGGTTACATTCGCTTGCCTAAATTCTACGCTGACTTTAAACGGTCGGGTGGCCGCAACAGCGGCGAAGATGTACGCAAGGAAGTAGAAAAACTGAAGCGCGAAGGTGCCCAAGGTATTATCCTGGATTTAAGGACTAACGGTGGTGGTTCTTTATCGGATGCCGTTGAAATGTCGGGCTTATTTATTCCGCAAGGCCCCATCGTGCAGGTAGAAACCAGTGGTTCGCAGCCGCAGGTGCTGGAAGACAAAGATCCGGCCGTGCAATTTGATGGCCCGCTGGTAGTAATGGTTAACTCTTTCAGTGCTTCGGCTTCCGAAATTGTTGCCGCTGCTTTACAGGATTATAACCGGGCGGTGATTGTTGGTAGCCCCACTTACGGCAAAGGTACCGTACAACAAGTGTTCGACTTAGACCAGGCTCTACAAGGTGGCCCCTACAGCGCTTTAAAACCGTTTGGTTCGCTTAAATTAACTACCCAGAAGTTCTACCGGATTAACGGTGGTGCTACTCAGTTACGCGGTGTAACGCCAGATATTACCTTACCCGACTTCTATAGCTTTTTAGAACAAGGCGAGAAAGACCAGGATTATCCGTTGCCATGGGATGAAATTAAACCCGCTCGTTTTAAACCCTGGACGCCAAACTGGAATATGCAAACCATTAAAGCAAAAAGCCAGCAACGGGTAGCCGGTAACCAAAGCTTTAAACAAGTGGCCCAACAGGCCGAGCGCATGAAAGAGCGGATAGAGGCCTCTAAGCAATCTTTAAAACTGGCTACTTACCGGACCGATATAAAGAAAAACCGCGAAGAAACCAAGCGCTACGAAGCGCTGGAAAAATCAATGCCAAGCCTAAATACGTCGGCTTTAGCCAGCGATTTGGCAACTGCTAAATCCGACACCATTAAGGCGGGCAGGTACAATAAATTTGCTAAAAATATTCAGAAAGATATTTACGTGCACGAAGCAGTTGCCATTGTAAAAGACCAGTTATAAGCGGCAACTCCTTTATTATAAAAAAAGCCATCAGGGTTATCTGATGGCTTTTTTTTTATTTGACTGATTTATTATCCCTTATAAACAGAACAGCGCTAAACGGTAGCCTATTACGCCTCCTTCCTTGGCTGCTGGTTCTATTACCACCAGGTAAAAGTAAATTGAGCAATTTCGGTTACCGCAACCAGCTTCTTATATTTTATGCGCATGGCTCATCCAAAATTGGTGTTATAAATAAATTATTTTTAAAACCGGACCCGTAAGTTAGCTTCCAGTTCGTGCTTATAAATTTCAGAATAATTATTGTCGGGCACAGAAGCGGCTAATACCAAATAAACTTTATCGCCAAAATTTAAACCTCCGTTAAACGACCAGGGCATTTGGGTGTAGTGGTCGCCGCGGTACGAAGCTCCTACTATTAAAAACTTTAACACTGCGGTTGCATTATAAGTTAATTCGGTCGTTTCAACATCTAAACCCCGTTGCATCAGAACCGATGGCGTTAGGTTATAATGCTCGCCAAAGCGGATTTTAAAACCACCCGTCAATAATGCCTCCCGCATTTCCCGGCGCGAAGCATCGCCCTTAAATTCAAACGTACGGCTCATTATATTCATAATAGAACCACCCAGAAAAAAGGGATGGGCATTAACCCAGATACCCGCATCTAAGTCCGGCCATACGTCGCTATCGTCGGAAGTTAAATAACGCCCATTTGGATTTAAGCGGCGGTAATCCTCATAACTAATATTTAAGAATTTACCATTTACCTGCACGCCTGCCGCTACTCTTAAATTCTTGGTCAGTTGCAAACCCCGGGCATAAACAAACCCAAACCGGCCGCGGGTATAAGGACTAAACTTCTCAAACGAAGACACCACGCCAATGCCGGTTTGCAATTCCCTGGCACCTGATGGGGCATGGTAATAAACTAAACCATTTACCGGCCCGCCCGGCTCCTGCATCGAAAGCTTATGCCCGGTAATACCAATTTCCCGTTTGCTTTCAGAACCGGCATACGCCGGATTAAAAAAGACGAAATTGTGCTGGTACTGCTTCGGAATAATGGTCCTGATTTTAATTGCCGGCAGTTCTTGGGCCTGTAGATTAAATAAGGAAAGAAACACAGATATAACTACCAGGGTAAAAATACGCATCTGTATAATATAATAATTTTAATAATTAGAACACTGCAATATTAAGCAATATTTTTTTATTAATTTATAACCTTTTAAATATTATTATTCTTAACCTTAAACAAAAAATTAACAATACTACCCAAAAACCTATTTTTATAAGATATAAAGGAAAATTAGCTATTAACATACTTGTAATTTTCACATATAATCCAATCTTTAATTAAGCCTTGTATTTAGATTAAAATATTGAATTTATTCCTTTTACCCAGATAATTTTATTTAATAAGCTTATTCAGGAGGCTATTTTAACATTTTACCGGACTTATTTATTTTTATTCTTTGCTCTCCATACAGGTAATACCGGAATTAAACTTCATAAGAACTCCTCCTTTTTGCCCCATCGTTGCAGGCATTTTACTAATTTAATTAGCATAAATTTATTTCTATAACTGCTTGTAATTCAGGCTTATTATTTTTAATTTCAGAGGTAAATACTAAATAAATTTGCAACTATTTGGAGACTAAATTTTGTTTCTTTAGTATGAAAAAGGTTACTAACGAAAATGTAATTCCGCTCTTTACGGAAGAGCAGATTAAGCCGGAAGAAACCTGGCGGAAGTCGATTCCGGCGCAGGTATTCCTGAATTACTTCTTTGCCATTAATTACCATATTCAGCATACCGACGACAACGGTTTGGATAATCTTACTTTTTTCCGGGAGCACCACGCTAACCTGGACGAGAAAGATTTGGAAGCAGTAGGAAAAATATTGCTGACCAGTTGGAGCACGGAATATGCTTTACGGGCAACGGCAGAGCTGGGCAGCGAAGATTACTTACGGCATGCTTTACACTGGACTTTTCCGCAGGCTTATTATACCATTTTTGCCGGATTGCAGGCTTTCTTATATACTTTAAATATTAAAACGAACAGCGCCGAGCTGATTAGCAGGGAAGTAGGACGACTGGTAGTGCGGAATGCTTATCCGCGGGCGGTTGGCTACTATGCAGCCGGTCCTTACCCGGATTTTACCATCCACCGGTTACCGCTGGCGGGGTATAAACCCAGTTTGCAAATTCCTGAAAAGGAAATAGATGCCCAGGCGCAGATTGGCCAATTTTTGCGTACAACCCGCCGACTCCGGGCGCAAACCATCCGGAACCAGGTGCAGAACAACAACCAAACGGCCTTACGGAGCCCGAAGACTGGTAAAGTACTGGAAAAATGGAACGCGCAGCACTGGAGTCAGATAACCTGGCGCATGGGTTATACGACGCTGTTCGACTTATTGAGCCGGTTGCGGATTTCGTCGAGCCATAAAGAAATAGACCGTTTTGTAGAAGCCGACATAGACTTTAAGCTGTTCCACGAGTGTTTACTGGATATTGTAAGATACCTGAATGGCATCCACGAAAGCTACGTAGCCAAAGCTATCGGACTGGAAAAATACCAGCAACTGGTTGATGCCTTACCGGCCCATTTGCAAAACAGCTTTGTAACGGCCCGCTTACAAGATACTATTGAGCCTATATTTGGCAGCAGCAATACCTACCGGTTAAGTTCAGCTGCTTAATTCTACTTTATCTTTCTATAATTCTAAGCATCGCTTTCGCCACGGAAGCGATGCTTTTATATTTTAGACCCTGTTCTAACGAATATCTTACCAAATTCACGTTAAATAATAATGCGGTATGGTAAATTGCCAATCATAATATTAGTAGTTTCAAGCGTGGGGTAATTCATTTAAGAAAAGGCAAACCAGCTTAAGAAACATCCCTAATAAATAGGTTAAGCTGATAAAGTAGCCAAATCCCTCATTAAAGCGTAAACTTCAATAATTTTACTTCAAAAAAACTGACATGAAAGCATTATTGCTGATTGATATTCAAAATGATTTTATTCCGGGCGGCAGTTTGGCAGTGCCGGAGGGAGATTTAATTATTCCGGTGGCCAACCAGTTGCAACCGCACTTCGATTTGGTAGTGGCTACCCAGGATTGGCATCCACCGGATCACAAAAGTTTTGCCTCTAATCATGCTGGTAAAATTAATTTCGAGAAAATAGATTTACATGGACTGGAGCAGGTGTTATGGCCCGACCATTGCGTGCAAGGTTCACGGGGGGCAGATTTTTCTGATGCCTTAAACCTGAATAAAGTAGAAGCTATTTTCCGGAAAGGGACCGATCGCGAGATTGACAGTTACAGCGGATTCTTTGATAATGGCCATCGCAAAACCACTGCTTTAGCCGATTACCTGCTCGGCAAGCAAATTAGCCAGGTTTATATTATGGGGTTAGCCGGCGATTTTTGCGTTTACTACACAGCCAAAGATGCCCTGCAGTTAGAATTCCAGACCTTTCTGGTGGAAGACGGCATCCGCTCCATTAATCCGGCTGAGTTTGAGAAAGCCAAAGCCGATGTTCTGAACAGAGGCGGCCAGGTGGTGCAAAGCCATTCCCTGGTGTAATATTAAAGATAAATAAGGAGTTAGCGGGTGTTAAAATCGGAGTAGCCGGTTAGTTAAAGATTATTTCAACGTAGATTAAAAGTTCTAAAAACAAAAAGACTATGAACATCAACCGATATCCATAGCCTCTTAGTCTCTCTCGTCGTGGAATAAAATTCAAGCTACTTTACTGACTATTAAATTCTGCTATTTGCACCCCTTTGGCGCCGGCTATTTTTAATGCTTCGGAAACTACCTCTTTTATCCGGTTTAATATAAGCGCATGCCCCTCGAATAAATTTAATATATAATCCGGAACATCTTCCCCTTCGGCGGCGGCCTGCATGGTGCCGGCTTGTTCAATCATATAGCACATGGCTTTAATTTTGGGGCCACGTACTTTTACCTGCGAACTACTAAATTTTATCAGGCCGTTTTGCAGATGTTTTACAACCAGCTCTTCTTCCGATATTTTTTGTCGGGTTAATTTTATTAATTGCTGGTAGCTTTGGTCATGCAAAAATTCTTTCAGCATTGGCTCCAGCATTTTTTGTACCCGCGGCTCACTTATATGATGGGCATAAGAAATAATATTAAAGAGCCATTTAAGCGTTCCATCATTCTCTTCAAATACCAGCGTTACCTCACACTTCATCCAAATATCAGGGTGTTTGTCCTATAAACGATAACATCCGGAAAAAGGTATAATTTTAAATTTTCTTATCTAATATAAGCCTTTTAGGCCTAAATAGCCATTTTATTCTGAAAAATTTTTAGGTTGATAAGGAAATAAAGTAGAAATACCTACTTTCATTTTTAAGCACTAAGTAAATGTAGCTAGCCATCGGCAGGAAATTAAATACCTCAACCCCAAAGGCGCTTCGTTTATTATTATACCCTTATCAATTAAAAATATACTTCAAAGAATGCCTACTTCTTGAGCTAATCAAAATAGCTGAATTTACTTTTCTATAATTGTAGTAGAACCTCGGGCTAGCTCCGAATGACCAAAATGCTTTTTAAAGCGCAGTACCTTTTTATTATTTATATTCATATTCATTCAGATGCTATTGTAATATTAGTTGATACAGAACCGGTTGCAATATTTGAAATAGAAAATTAGCTGATAATTTTAGTTTAAGCGGTTAAAGCTTTTGACCAGCAAGGGAAGGCAGGTCTTATTTAAACCGGCTCTGCAGAACTGGTTTGTATTTAAAAATCACGGGAAAGCTATGCCCCGGTAATTTGCCGGGTTTACCAGCGGTAAGGCAGTACCGTATTGCCGGTTTATAGCCTGTAAAAATTCATTGGCAATTAAAGCGTAGCCGCGGGGTGTTGGGTGAATTCCATCCACCGAAAATAAACTGTTCCGGATAGGGGCAGGATTTTGCGCCACCCCCTGCTGGTAAATGCTTAAAATACTATTAGCCACCAAAGTACCGTTAAAAGCGGCCTCCATATCTACTACCGCCAGGCTATTTACCTTTCCGGCTTCGGTTATTATATTGTTAAAGGCTGCCAGCCTGGCTTTTATTTCGGCCGCTTCTTCTTTATCAAGCACTTCGATATCCAGCAATGGGTTATCGGGGGTGTAGCCATGGGGTATTTGCATATCCATCCGGCCGATTGTACCAACAGCATTGAGCAAAATTAAATCTTCGGGCTGGGCTACCCGTACATCTGTTGAGCCGGAACCGGTTCTGATGTATACATCGTATTGCGGACTGGCGGCTTTAGCCAAGGCCCGGACAGAGGCCACCGAAATAGTTGTAAAGAAAGGAATTGCTGTTATCGCCGGGATGGTAGCTACTACTCCTTTAGCCCCGTTAGCGGTTAAAGCTTCTACCAGGCGGTTATAATTCTCCCGGAAATCGGCTATACTGGTTAACCCGCTGAAAGGATTGCCTGGCTTCGTTTCGCCTCCATTGGTGGCAAACTCTAATACATCGTTGCCACCCAGCCAAAGGCTAAAAAAGGTATGATTACGGTTGCTGATAAAGTTGCGGTAGGTTTTGGTAATAACATCGGTATCTTCCAGTAATCGCTCGAAATACGGATTTAACGTGCCATACAAAGCAACCCCACTCGCAAGCACCGACATACCCGGCACCCCCAGGTTCTGGAGATTGACATCGGTATATTTAGTTAATTTGGGGCCACCGGGTAAAGGTATCCCCCCTCTTAAAGCCAGATTGGTGGTTACGGGTGTGAGGATAGGATTACCGGCCGGACTAAACCCAGTTAGCTTTAAATACCCCGATCCATTGGCTTCCTGTTCCGAAAATAAAGGCTGTAGAAAATCACCACCGCCGGCTGTTTTAAACTGTTGCGCCAAAATATAGGGGTAAGCATTAAGTTGCCCTTCGCGGTACAAGCCCCCATCGGTATAGCCGGCCGTTAAAGAGTTGCCTACTGCCAGGTATTTGGTAAAATTTAAATCTTCGCCAACCGGCTTCGGATCTTCTTTCTCAAAAAACTTACAACTGCTTAAATTAAAGGCTAATACTAGTATAAATAGATAGCTGTTCCGTAAATTTTTCATCAAGAATAATTTTGTTAATAAATAAACAGGCAAATTTTTAGAGTTACTAAACCAGGTTTACCGCCAAATAAGTACTAAGGCCAGTAGTTCAGGGCAGCTCTTTATAAACGTAACTTTCTACTGATGGTCACAGGTTTATGCTCGCATCCGGTCTTTTATTTTGGGTAGACTAACGAGGCTGTACATAAGTAAGGTAATTTAACCAGTTTTTAGAAGCTTTCACCGGTGGGTTTACATGGCGGCTGGGGTTAGGTTTAGAGAAGTTACCGTAAAAGTTAGATTCCTGGCAAAATATTTATGAAATTTGCGGCGCTAAAAAGAAATTAAAAATAATCCGCATGCAGTTAAGCGAACAGGAAATACGCAGGCGCCACGAGCGCGAACAGCTTCAGAGTAAAGGTATTAACCCCTACCCTTCGGAGTTGTTTCCCGTATCGGCCTTTGCCAAAGACATAAAAGAAAATTTCAAACCCGATTCCGGCGAATACCAGGATGTTTATTTGGCAGGCCGCCTCATGAGCCGCCGCATTATGGGCAAAGCCTCTTTTGCCGAGTTAATGGATAGTACCGGCCGCATCCAGATATACGTTTCGCGCGACGATATTGCACCCGGCGACGATAAATCGCTGTACAACGAAGTATTCAAAAAGATGCTGGATATCGGCGATTTTATCGGTATCCGGGGCTACGCTTTTGTTACCCAGGTTGGCGAAATATCGGTGCACGTAACCGAACTGAAATTATTAACCAAATCGTTGCGGCCTTTACCCATTGTAAAAGAAGCCGTAGACGAGCAGGGCAATAAAGTTACCTACGATGCCTTTACCGACCCCGAAATGCGGTACCGCCAGCGGTACGTAGATTTGGTGGTGAACCCGCAGGTGCGCGAAACTTTTATCAAACGTACGCAGCTTACCAACTCCATGCGCCAGTTTTTGAATGCCAAAGGTTACCTGGAGGTAGAAACGCCTATTCTGCAGCCCTTGTACGGGGGCGCTGCCGCCCGGCCGTTTAAAACCCACCACAACACCCTGGACATGACCTTGTACCTGCGGATAGCGAACGAACTATACCTGAAGCGGCTGATTGTGGGCGGTTTTGATGGTGTATACGAGTTTGCGAAAGATTTCCGGAACGAAGGCATGAGCCGTTTCCATAATCCCGAATTTACGCAGGTGGAGCTGTACGTGGCCTACAAAGATTATTACTGGATGATGGATCTGGTGGAAGAAATGGTGGAGAAAGTGGCGCTGGATTTACACGGCACCACCGAAGTACAAGTTGGCGAAAACAAAATTAACTTTGCCCGCCCCTGGAAACGCTTTACCATGTTTGAGGCCATCGAACATTTTACCAAAATTGATATTTCCGAGATGGAAGAGCCGGAACTACGCGATACCGCCGAAAAGCTGGGCATTCGCCTCGACCCTAAAATTGGTAAAGGCAAAATTATCGACGAAATATTTGGCGAAATGTGCGAGCCGAACCTGATTCAACCCACCTTTATAACCGATTACCCGGTAGAAATGTCGCCGCTGGCCAAGCGCCACCGCAGCAAAGAAGGCTTGGTAGAACGCTTTGAAGCAATTTGTAATGGTAAGGAAATCTGCAATGCCTTCTCGGAGTTAAACGACCCGATTGATCAGCGGGCCCGTTTTGAGGAGCAACTGGAATTGGGCCGCCGCGGCGATACCGAAGCCATGGTTTTAGACGAAGACTTTTTACGCGCCCTGGAGTACGGGATGCCACCAACGGCGGGCCTGGGTATTGGCATCGATCGTTTGAGCATGATCATGACCAATTCCAACTCTATCCAGGATGTGTTGTTTTTCCCGCAGATGAAGCCGGAAAGACCAGAATAGAATATTCCAGAATACAATATTCCAGAATACAATATTTCAGAATAGAATATTCCGGAATATTGTATCCAGAGCAGCAATTGTATCTGCGCTAAAAAAGCAAAAGGCCTTTCTGGTAAATCAGAAAGGCCTTTTGCTTTAAACTAAAAGAATTTATGCGTCTTCGCCAACTTCCGGACCAGCCCCGGTTGGGTTGGTACCGCCCGCTGCTCTGCCACCCCGCGGAGGACCGCCGGCACTGGCATCGGTACCGGTAGCGCCAGCTACACTGCCAGAGGCATTGGCATTAGAACCAGTAGTAGAACTGCCACCAGCATAGCTACCACCAGTGGTACCGCCGGCAGCACTGCCACCGGTTGTGCCGCTACCGGCATCAGCTTTACCGCCTAAACCCAGGCTGCCTAACAAAGCACCGGTGTTTAAACTGCTTAATTTATTAATGTTTTCCTGGAAAGTTTTTTCCAAATCCTTACTCAGCTTACCGGCATATTTTTTCAGGTTATCTCTTGATACAGTACCGCTGTCGGGGGCCATTAATAAGCCTGCTACGATACCGGCACTGGCACCTGCTAATAAAGCCAGCATAATTTTTCCGCTGTTGTCTTTCATAGTTGTAGATTTTTGTTTTTAAAGTTTCCGCTAATAGCTCTCGATATTAACCTTAAACGAAGATAACGTTTTTAATTACATTAAGTTATAGCTATATCTTAAACTCTTAGCGTTGGCACAAAGGTAAAAAGCTTTAGATAAAATCATAATTTATTTAAAACTAATCCCCGTGGCCGAAACCTGATGATTAAATTTCGGAAATAAGGCGTCTGATTTCTGCTTTCGATTTTCCGAGTTTGGTTTCCAGGCGACCTACCAACTGGTCGGCTTGTCCTTCGGTGTAAGTCAGATCTTCGTCAGTCAAATCACCATACTGGCTTTTTAACCGGCCTTTTACATCATCCCAGGAACCTTGCATTTTTAAACTGCTGCCGGTTCCGGTCAGGTTCATGTCTTCCAGTTTACGCATATATTTCCGAACAACCTGGTCCAGTTCATCGGTCCAGTCCATAGCTTTGCGTTTAATGCTATCGCGGGTACCTTTACCGGCCTCTGGTGCCATTAACAAGCCAGCAATTATGCCAGCACTAGCACCAGCCAGCAAAGCCACCAATACTTTACCATTGTTGTCATTTACATTACCTAACATTTGCTTCTTCTTTAGAGGTTTATAATAATTTTTAAGAAATTGTTCACGCCTAAACTACCCGTTGCCAGGATCAAAATATAAAAATTGGCGTATATCGATTTTTTATACGAAAGCAGGTTTTAATAGTTAAGCCTGAAGGTTAATTAATAGATATATCTGAATTTTGTCGCCATTTGCAAAGCATAGATTGCAGGCAGGGACAAATAATCTGCATCCAAAAAAATACGATAGCTTAATTAGAATAAATTTCTCAAGAGCCATATTGCTACAACATCATTTTCGCGTATAAATCAGCAAATTACAAAACCAATAAGGCCGACTTTAAATTAATACTTGCAACCGGAACCAAAATAACCTGGACAATACGTTTGCAAGTGGTAAAAAAAACTCCATTATTGACCTATGAATAGATTTTTTTGTTGCCTGGCGGCCACGCTGCTAATCAGTTGCAAAACCGCTCAAACAGATTGTATTGATACGGCCAAAATAAACCCAGAGGCTTTATGTACCATGCAGTTTGATCCGGTTTGCGGTTGTAATAAACAGACTTACAGCAATGCCTGTTTGGCCGAAAATGCCGGCGTAACGGCTTACACCAAAGGTGCGTGCCCGGAATAAATTTCCTTAGCTTTATACCCTTGTTAAAACATGACCGAAAAAAAATATTTTAAACAGGTAAAACCATTCCGGGTACCTACCACCGATGGCAAACTGATAGAAGAACACTTTGGTTTGGCCTCTACCCGTGCCCAGGCCTACAGTATTGCCCACATGGTGGCGCCACCCCATTGGTCGGAGCCGCACCAGAAACCAGAATTTGATGAGATTACCATTGTTATCAGGGGCCGGAAAATGGCCGAAGTAGACGGCGAAGAAATAATATTACAGGCCGGCGAAACCTTACTGGTCAAAAGCGGCGCCCGGGTTAAATATTCCAACCCGTTCGACGAAGAAACCGAATATTGGTCGGTATGCGTGCCCGCCTTTGATATAAATACGGTAAACCGCGAAGATGAATAAAGATTAAAGCAACGGCTCTTATTTTTTTTAGCAACAAAAAGAGGCTGCCTGTAAGGTGAGCCTCTTTTGTTAAAACCAATTACAGGACAAGCTACCAGCCTTATTCATAAACAACTACCGGTTACGTTGGTGCAAAACTAGAGGCAGGTGGGGCGCAAGTCCTGAAATTATTAACCTTCTAGCGTATTGATGGCTACTTTGTAGTGCGGGTCTTCCCAGTAATTCACTTCTATAATAGAAGCCGCATTGGTGAGCAGGCGCTGGCAATCTTCGCTTAAATGGCGCAGATGTGCCTTTTTACCAACTTTGCTGTAACGCTCGGTTATTTTATGCAAAGCCTCAATAGCCGAATGATCTACTACCCGCGATTCTTTAAAGTTAATAATTACATCAGCCGGATCGTTTTGAATATCAAATTTTTCCTGAAAGGAAGCGACCGAACCAAAGAATAAAGGCCCGAATATTTCGTAGTGCTTCCTACCTTTTTCATCGGTAAATTTGCGGGCCCGGATGCGGACCGCACTTTCCCAGGCAAAAGCCAGTGCCGAAATAATAACCCCGGATATGACCGCTATCGCCAAATTATGGAATATGGCTGTAATCAGGGTAACCAATACCATTACCAACACATCGGTTAAAGGCACTTTCCGAAATATTTTTAAGCTGGCCCACTCAAAAGTACCAATACAAACCATAAACATCAGGCCTACCAAAGCCGCCATGGGTACCTGTTCAATCAGCGAGGAACCAACCAAGACAAAAAGCAGCAAGCCAACTGCCGCTATTATACCCGAAATACGACTGCGCCCGCCGGAACTTACGTTAATAATATTTTGGCCAATCATGGCGCAGCCACCCATGCCACCAAAAAAGCCGGTGGTAATATTGGCAATACCTTGGGCCACGCACTCTTTATTGCCCCGGCCCCGGGTTTCGGTCATTTCGTCTACTACCGCTAAAGTTAGCAAACTTTCGATTAAACCCACCAGCGCCATAATAAAAGAATAAGGAAAAATAATGGTTAAAGTTTCCCAGTTCAGGGGTACTTGCGGCAAATGAAATTCTGGAAAACCACCAGCAATAGAGGCAATATCGCCCACCGTGCGGGTAGGAATATTAAAGTAAATAATAATGGCCGAAACCACCAGAATAGCCGTTAAGGAAGCCGGAACAGCTTTGGTAAGTTTTGGCAAAAAATGAATTATGGCCATGGTGAGCAGCACAAAGCCCAGCATAATATACAGCGGCGTACCGCTTAACCAATGCTGTACTCCGGCACTATCGGTTACTTTAAACTGGGTTAACTGGGCCATAAAGATGACAATGGCTAAGCCGTTTACAAAGCCAAATATTACCGGATGCGGTACCAGCCGGATAAACTTGCCTAAGCGTAATAAGCCAATCGTTATCTGAATCAGGCCCATCAGCACCACCGCTGAGAATAAATATTCTACCCCGTGGGTTGCTACCAAACTTACCACCACGACCGCAATGGCGCCGGTTGCGCCGGAAATCATACCAGGCCGGCCACCCAGAAAAGAAGTAATTAAACCAATAATAAAAGCGGTATATAAACCAATTAAAGGACTAACATTGGCAATCAGCGAAAACGCTACGGCTTCCGGCACCAGCGCCAAGGCTACGGTTAAACCCGATAAAACATCGTTTTTTATATTAATATTTTGTTTTTTGATTTGTTGAATAAACACCATACCTGTTCCGGAAGGACCAAAAATGAAAAGAAAATTATGTATTAACCTGCTAACCGATGGGGCACGGGCAGGAGATACTTTTAAGTTTAAGAATATTTCGGCTTAGGGTATAACCGGTAAATCAGGGTGGGGTAATCAGACTTAATTTTACTAAAATTTCCATAAAGAGGCGCAAAAGTAGCAACTTCTCTAATAGATCACAACTACTTTTAAGATTACTACATTTAAACCCCATTATGTTTAACCCTTTAGCAAATCTGGAAAACATAAAAAAGCCGTAGCTAGAATGGCTACGGCTTTTTTATGTTGGGTTTATCCAGGCTATTCTTCACTAGTATCGTTGTCTTTATCCTTACTTCTGTTCTTGTCTCTTTTATTTTTTTGCCGGTGCTTCACTACTTTGGCATCCACATAAAAAACCACCTCTTCGGCAATATTAGTAATCTGGTCGCCGATGCGCTCCAGTTTGCGGATAATATTAGCAATCTTTAAAGCTTGGGCAATATCTTCGGGGTGGGCCTGTATGTAGCTAACCAAGGCTTTATCGGCTTTACTGTTAATTTTATCCAGTATTTTGTCTCTTTTTATCAGGGCTTTGGCTAGTTCGGTATCTTCTTCTGCCAGCGCCTGACGCGCATCTACCAGCATCGCTTCCGCGGCATCGTACATTTCCAGTACCTGGGTGGTTTGTAACAATTCGGCTTCAAATGGGTTATCTGCTTCTTTTACCAGGCGGGCAATCCCTTCGGCCGTATCGCCGATCCGCTCCAGGTTAGCGTTAATTTTTAGGATGGCCAATATCCAGCGCAAATCCACCGCTACCGGGTTAAACAAGGCAAACAAGTTCTCGCACATCCTATCGATTTTAATATCGTAGATGTTCACTTTCTTGCCTCTTTTCATAATCTTCCGGGCCAATTCTTTATCGGCATTCACCAATGCTACTTTGCCCCCGTTTACCTGAAAAGTAACCAGGTCCCACATTTCGTGTACTTTTTCTTTTATCTGGAGTAACTCCTTTTCTAATTGGTTCATAAGGAATAATCTGTTGCTGAAACTCAACTGGCTGTAAAGCCAGTTATTTTTAAAGCTACTAATTTTACCGGTTATTGATGGTTAAAAATAGGCAGAAAGGCTTAACCAAAGCGGCCGGTAATGTAATTTTGGGTGCGCTGGTCTCTGGGGCTGGTAAATAAGGTTTTGGTTTTAGCAAATTCCACCAGCTCGCCCAGGAAAAAAAATGCCGTGTGGTCGCTTACACGGCCGGCCTGCTGCATATTATGCGTTACAATTACAATCGTGTAATCTTTCTTTAACCCGTAAATCAGCTCTTCTATTTTGGCCGTCGAAATAGGATCCAGAGCCGAAGCGGGCTCGTCCATTAATAACACCGAGGGCTCAATGGCCAGTGCGCGGGCAATGCACAGGCGTTGCTGCTGGCCGCCGGAAAGCTCGAAAGCCGATTTTTTAAGCTTGTCTTTTACTTCATCCCAAAGGGCAGCCTGCTGCAACGAACGCTCTACGCGCTCCTGAATAAAGTTTTTATTTTGGGTGCCGTTTACCCGCAAACCATAAGCAACGTTTTCGAAAATAGATTTCGGGAACGGGTTGGGTTTCTGAAACACCATGCCGACGTGCTTGCGTAAATCATCTACGTGAATATTGGTTTTGTAGATATCAACACCGTCAACCAATATATCTCCTTCAATCCGCGCGTTATCTATTAAGTCGTTCATCCGGTTAAAGCAACGCAGAAAAGTAGATTTGCCGCAGCCCGAAGGCCCGATAAATGCGGTTACCTGATTTTTACGCATAGCCACGCTAATGCCCTTCAGCGCGTGAAAATCGCCGTAATACAGATGGACGTCTTTCGTCTGGATGCTGTACTCTTTTTCTTTGGAATCTGTATGATACATGGGGGTAAGTACCTTTTAAAGCGGCCAGCTTTTACACAAAGCTGGTCTGGATTAATGCATTTTTACTCTTTTGGCAAAATATTTCCGGAGCCAGTTGGCTAATAAATTAACCACCAGAATTATTAAAATTAAAATAAAGGCGGTGCCATAGGCCATTTTCCGGGAGGCTTCAATGTCGGTGCCGCTGGTTGAAATTACATACAAGTGGTAAGGCAAAGCCATTACCTGGTCGAATATGCTATCCGGAAGCCGGGGCAGAAAGTAAGCGGCCACCGTAAATAATATAGGAGCCGTTTCGCCGGAAACCCGACCGATCGATAAGATTAAGCCTGTAATAATATTCGGGAAAGCCATGGGCAGCACCACCCGGCTGGTAGTTTGCCATTTGCTGGCGCCTAAGGCCAAGCTGCCAATCCGGAAAGAATCGTCGATGGCTTTTAAAGATTCTTCGGTGGTACGAATAACTACCGGCAAGGCCAGTAAGCCCAGCGTAAGCGAACCCGCCAGAATAGAATCGCCGAAGCCAAACCGGTTCACAAACAGCGCCATCCCAAACAAACCAAATACAATAGACGGCACCCCGGCCAGGTTGTTGGTCATGAGTTTAATAAAACGCTTTAACCAGCCATCTTTCAGGTATTCGTTCATGTAAATACCCGACATAACTCCTATCGGAAAAGCAAATAGCATACTGCCTACTACCAGCCAGAAAGTGCCCACAATTGCCGGGAATATACCGCCGGCGGTCATGCCGTTGCGGGGCATTTCCGTCAGAAACTCCCAACTAATTACCGAAACACCCCGGATAATTATAAAGGCCAGAATAATAAATAAGATAGCAACGACCGAAAAACTGAGTCCCCGGAATATGGTGAAAGCCGCACTTTGCGCCAGTCGCTTAGATTGATTGCTGGATTTACCGTCGTGAAAGCTCATAATTTTAGCGGTTCTCTCTTTTTTTAGCCGACACTAAGTCGACGGTAACGTTGATGATTAAAGTTAGCAGGAATAAAATGCAGCCCAGCGCAAATAACGCTTTGTAGTGTATGCCTCCTTGCGGCGCTTCGCCCAGTTCGGCGGCAATCGTAGCCGGAATGGTGCGCACCGGCTCTAAAAAGGAATCTGGTATGACCGAGGCATTACCGGTTACCATCAGCACCGCCATGGTTTCGCCGATGGCCCGCCCGATTCCCAGAATAGCCGCCGTAGAAATACCCGAAATGGAATACGGAATAACCACTTTGTAAATGGTTTGCCACTTGCTGGCCCCTAAAGCCAAACTAGCTTCTTTCATAGCGCGGGGCGTGGTACGCATGGCATCTTCCGAAACCGAAATAATGGTGGGCAAGGCCATAATACCTAAAATAATACTCCCGGCCAGTGCGGTTTCGCCAACGGGCAACCCAAAAATATCCTGAATAAGCGGCACCACTACCACCAACCCGAAAAAGCCATAAACCACCGACGGAATACCAGCCAGCAATTCTATAACGGGCTTCAGAATATTACGGACCCGGCTATCGGCAATTTCGGCCATGTAAACGGCAGTGGCTAAACCCAAGGGCAAAGCCAGCAATATCGCCCCGAAACTTACCCACAGCGTACCTAAAATTAAGGGCAGTACGCCCATGCGCACCGCCGGCGTAATGGTCGGGTACCATTCACGCCCACCCAGGAAATCGGCCACCGAAATATTATCTAAAAAAATCTGCCGCCCCGGAAAATCTTTGGCCAGAAACTCCTCCGGAAAGAAAGCCAGAATATTAGGGTTTTTGGTTACGATCTCGTTAATGCGCTGGGGTACAAATTCGAAATCGGCGCCTAATTCTTCTTCGGAATAATATTCGGTAATATCATCTATCCGGAAGAGTTTGATGGGCGCATTGGGGCCACCTACTTGCTGCCAGTTAGTTATATTCTGATCCGAAATTTCTTTTAACTGACTGGCCGAAAGTTCCTTTACCGGGTTTTGCTTGTTAACCGCAATAGCAGTACCCTCTTCTACCGGCGACATACTGAAAATACCAAGCCCTTCTTTAAACAGATAGAAAACGATGAGCAGCACTGTTAAACTGGTAACTGTACCGCTTAGGGTTAGTAACCCAACTATTAACCGCTCGCCAAAATTATGGAAGTACCTTTTCACAAGAGTAGTTTATTTAATAACCTGATTAACTTAAAGGTACGTACCCGGTATCCTGCACAATTTTTTGCCCTTCCGGTGATAGCACGTAATTTATAAAAGGCTTGACCCTGCTTTCGACGGAAGCATCGTAAAAATAGAATAGAGGCCGGGAAATCGGGTACGATTTGTTTTTAGCGGCTTCAACGCTCGGCGCTACAAAGGTTTTGCCCTGGTCGTAAGACACTGATAAGGCCTTTACATCTTCTGTTTCGTAAGCCAGCCCAATGTACCCAATAGCGCCTCTGGTCTGGCTCACCGACTGCACAATAGAACCAGTAGCCGACATCATGAGAATACCGGGCGCATAGTTCTTTTTATCTAATACTTCTTCTTTAAAAAATTCGTAAGTGCCGGAACTGGTTTCGCGCGAATAAGCCACAATTACTTCATCGTTACCGCCTACTTCTTTCCAGTTTTTAATTTTGCCGGTAAAAATCTGCTCTAATTGCTCGCGGGTAAGCTGGTTCACTTTATTTTCCGGATGTACCACCACCGAGAGGGCGTCATAAGCAATTAAAGCTTCTTTTACGTTTTTCTTCGCGCCTTTCAGCTTTAATCTTTCACCGGTTTTAAGCGCCCGCGAAGCCATGGCTATATCGGTGGTACCTTCCTGCAAAGCCGAAATGCCGACCCCGGTTCCGCCTCCTACCACGGTAATGGCCGCTCCGGCATTTTTCTGCATGTAATTTTCCGCTTCCTGCTGGGTTAACGGCAATACGGTATCACTGCCTTTAATGGTAATTGTAATATCGTCGGGATTATTTCCGGCGGTATTATTCGTATCACCACGACCGCAAGCTCCCAAAAGAGAGGTTATCAGCAATAAGCCGGCGGCGTGTTTTCTGAATAATCTTTCCTTTGTTATTTTCATATTAATCTGAGCGGTTTAAATAGGCGGTAAAAATCATCAAAAATTAAACTGCGCCTGTAGTCTTAATAAATTGCCAAACTGGTGATTATCTAAATCCCGGCCATCGCGGGTAGTACGGTCCGAAATGGTATACTGCGCTACCAGCTCAAAAGCCTGGAGCGGCTGCCACTCTACTCCTATTTCAGTTTCGTAGGTTTTACTGTAGCGGGCATCCAATTCTACTTTTTTTCCACCTTCGTAATACTGAGCTTTTACAAACGGAATCAGGGTATGGCTTTTTAGTTTAAGCATGTACATGGCTTGCGCATACCCCCCTTTCAAATTTTTGACCCGGATGGTACGGGTAACCGGATCAAACTCCGGACCTTCGCCTATATTGTATTCGGTCTGGAAACCAAAAGGCTGCGGATACACCACCAAACTCGCGGCTACCCGCCGATCGGTAAAATTGCCCCCCACCAAATTACTGCTGCTTAGCTGGTCTTTGGTAACGGTGTAGATACCAGAATAAGCCTGGATGCCGGGTTCTATTATCTGACCGTTCTTCAGGGCCAACGGATAAGATAAACGGGCTACTACGTGCTGGTTATTATTTGCCTCCGGATTATTAACGGCCTGACCGTTATAAATACCCAAACCAAAAACACCGTAATCGCCGCTGCCTTTTAAACCACTGCTGGTTAAGTAACTAAACCGTTCCCGGATTTTGGCGGGGGCCCAGTAAAAAAATACACCTAAATCCCTTTCGTTGGGCACCCCACTGTTCAGGGCATCGTGCCGGTCCAGGGTTAAGCGGTTCTGGCTCGATTGCAAGTTCTCGAACCCGTAAGGCAATTTGCTTTGGCCTATCCGCAACCGGTACTCTTTTTGTTTATCCAGCGATAAATCTACATAAGCATCTCGTAACTGCCCAAAATGTAAGGAAGAACTGCCACCGGGCGTAGAGGCAAAATCAGGCTGGATATAAATATATACCCGTTCGTGCACGTCGCCGCTAAAAACCAGCCGTGCCCGCCGGATTAAAAAACCGCCGTGTTCGCCCACCGATTTATCGTGCCCGGATTGGAGCAGTGGGTTGGTTTCCAGAAGGCGGTTATAGCGCACCTGCACGTACCCCCGCAGGCCAATTTTATCGTACCATTTACTTTTAGCGGGCGCATCTCCCTTGGTATCATCCACCGGCCTGATGCTGGAGGGTACCGTATCCTGGGCAGCCGGTCGCGTTATCTGAGCCTTAGCGGCCGGTATACTTAGAACTAAGAATAGAATAAAATTTATTTTAAAATAAAAAGTCGTTAAACTTTTGTTTATGGGTGAGAACATAAACCAAGGTTTGAAGCGTGAAAAAAATATTAAGAACCTCCAGGGCATTAATTAATTTCTCTACCCAGGAGATTTAACTTTTACCGGGTAGTCACTCCCGATAAAATGTCCGGTACAAAATTACAGCTTCCCGTCTTACATAAATGAGGCGAATATTAAGATATTGTTAAGTTTTAAATATTATTCAATAACCTGACTAAAGTTCTTACCATTGACAGAGTTGTAAAACTTAGTTATTCAGGGCAACAAACCAGCAAAAAGCAAATTGCTGATTATTAATTATTAAGCCAAATAAAAGCCAGCTCTCCTGAATTGATTTAAATCTAGCTGGTATGAAATCGCGGCTTATTCCGCCCAATCAACTGAAACAATTTTAACCAGCGTGGAGGCTGAATGAATTAGAATTAAATTATTGCTCAAAGACTAATTTAAGCCAATACCGATCTGTCTAAAATTTAAAACATTCCTAAATTTTTAATATATTTAAATATTCGATTGTGAAATAATCCAGCTGGTAATAAGGCCGGATCAAGGCGTAGCTATTAAAAATACTGACCTATTACTTATTTAGCCTAATTTATAAGTTTTCATCTTTTTCCGGCGCAATAAGCCAGCGCTCCATAATATTATTTTCAATTCTCATAAATATTAAACTGGTAAGTGATGGACACTAAAAGTTTACAAAGAGATGTTGCTGCTATTCTGGCCAGGGCCGATATACATATTAATGGCTCTAACCCCTGGGATTTGCAAATACATAATCAGCAGTTTTATAAAAGGGTAATTACCCAAGGCACTTTGGGCCTGGGTGAATCTTATATGGACGGATGGTGGGACTGCGAGCAAATAGACGAGTTTGTCTGCCGCGCCCTGCGGGCTGATTTATATAAAGTAGCCCGTTTGACCTGGCGGGGCTGGTTGGAGGCGTTGCTGGCCAAGGTAATGAACCACCAGGTAAAAGGCAAGGCTGCACGCAATGCCCAAATTCACTACGACATTGGCAATAAACTGTATCAGCTTATGTTGGACAAACGCATGGCCTATAGTTGTGGGTATTGGAAAAATGCGAACAATCTGGACCAAGCCCAGGAAAACAAGCTGGATCTAATTTGTCGTAAAATTTATCTGCAACCTGGCCAGCGAGTTTTAGATATTGGTTGTGGTTGGGGCAGTTTTGCTAAATTTGCCGCCGAACGCTACGGGGCGGAAGTAGTAGGAATAACAGTAGCTCACGAACAAGTAAAACTGGCCCGCGAGTTGTGCCAAGGCCTGCCCGTGGAAATCCGGCTGCAAGATTACCGCGACGTACAGGGACAATTTGATCATGTAGTATCGGTTGGTATGGCTGAACACGTGGGTTACCGCAACTACCGAACGTATATGCAAACCGCTGCCCGCTGCCTGAAACCTGATGGACTTTTTTTGCTGCACACCATGGGTATGGCCTACTCCCGTACCTCCGCCGACCCCTTCACCAACAAGTATCTTTTCCCAAATTCCTTACTACCCTCATTAAAACAACTGGGCGGTGCTATGGAAAACATATTCGTGCTGGAAGATCTTCATAACTTCGGAGCGCATTACGATTATACGCTCCTAGCTATGTTTCGTAATTTTGACCAGAACTGGGAGCTATTACAGCCTGAATACGGCGATCTATTTTACAGATTATGGAAATATTATTTGTTGTCAACGGCCGGCTCTTTCCGTGCTCGTAATAATCAACTCTGGCAAATAGTACTTTCCAAAAAAGGTTTAATGGGCGGCTACGAATCCGTGCGGTAAATAATATTTAAGTTTAAATATCCGCTACCCGGAACGGCTTGATTTCTACTTTATCCCAAACCTTACCGGTTATATAAGGCTCTGCGTCTAGCCATTGCTGTAATTCTGCTTCGGTGGCGAATTGCATTAACAAAGAGGAACCAATCATTTTACCTTCCGGGCTTAGAATTGCGCCCCCGATTATAAAATTGCCGCTTTGTTTTAACTTGCGGGCACCTTCCAAGTGCGCTGGTCGGGCCGCCATCCGCCGGTTAAGCGCTTCCGGGTCGGTAAAATCATAGGCGGTAATAAAATATTGCTTTAGCATGTGGTTTATCTGTTTTGGAAGTTGTTTTACTTTTAATATTGATTGAATAATTAAGTAACAATATAAAGGCTTTTGCTAAAAATAAGCATTGCGTTAGCGCCTTACTATTTATTCTTTAGCTAAAAGCCTAAAACAGAATAAAAAGCAAAATTCTTAATTTGTAAATTGGCGGCGGAAAATAATTAACCTGCTTTACATGCAAAATATTGTTACCCGGCTGTTTTTCTTTTTAACGTTTGTCGCTGGCCTGGCGGCCTGCACCACCAACCCTTATGCCGTAACCAACCGGTCGTACAAAAAGCAGGCAAAGGCCTACGCCCGTACCATCCGGCAGGCCCCGGTTATAACCCCTGGCGCTGATAGTTTACTTATGGGCGCGTATTGGGTAGGCACCACCAATTTTAATCTGCGCAAACCAAACTACGTTATTATTCATCATACGGCGCAGGACTCTACGGCTCAAACCCTCAAAACCTTCACCCGGCTCCAAACCCAGGTAAGTGCGCATTATGTGATTGGCCGCGACGGTAAAATTTACCACATGCTCAACGATTATTTACGGGCCTGGCACGGCGGGGCAGCGCGTTGGGGCAATAATACCGATATAAATTCTTCCTCGATTGGGATTGAGCTGGATAACAATGGGCTGGAGCCTTTTGCAGAACCTCAGATAAACAGTTTGCTGCAAGTACTCGCCCAACTGAAAAAAAACTACAACATACCCACCGCCAATTTTATTGGACACTCCGATATTGCGCCGGCCCGCAAAGACGACCCCAATCCTACTTTCCCGTGGAAAGCGCTGGCCGAAAGAGGCTACGGCTATTGGTACGACGAAAGCATCCTGGCCGATACCCTCACTACCGACAGTACCACCAGTCTGAACATAATAGCCAACCTGAATTTATTATCCCCCGACAGCACCCAGGCCATAGACAGTACCACCCTCAAAAATACCGTACCAGCTAATTTTAACCCCCAGGAGGCTTTACGGATTATTGGCTACGATGTAAAAAATTTAAGTGCCGCCATCCGGGCCTTTAAACTGCATTTTATTCAGAAAGAAGTAAATAGCTTTCTTACAGAGAACGATAAGAAGGTGCTTTATAACCTGTACCGGAAATATTTATAAGGCATTCCAGGCCATCATTATTTTGGCTTGATCAGCTATTTTCCTCGTAAAAATGCCCTATTTCGGAAACCTGTAAACTACGCAGCATCGATACTTTTTTATATTGGTGTTCCTGCATCCGCTGTAATATTCCGTCCAGCATCCGGATGGCTTCTAAAATATAAGGCCCTTTGTTCAGCATTACGCAGTCGGCGCGCTGGGCCATGGCCGCATCGGTAATTTCGGCGCGCGACGGGCGGCCTTTCTTGGCCAGACTTTCCAGTACCTGGGTAGCCCACACCACCGGCAAATGCGCCGCCTCGCAGAGCCATAATATTTCTTCCTGTACTTCGGCCAATCGTTGCCAGCCGCATTCTACGGCCAAATCGCCACGGGCAATCATAATACCGGCGGGGTAAGAGCGCATTACCGTTAGCAGCAGGTGTGGCAAATTCCGGAAGCCTTCCTTTGTCTCAATCTTCAGCATAATGGCTACGTGCCCGGCCCGGAGTTTCCGCAATTCTTCCTGCAGGGCCTCTACCATGTCCGGGTGATTCGCAAAGGAAAGGTTAATAATATCGGCGTATTTCACTACAAAAGCTAAATCCTGCCGGTCTTTATCAGTGAGTTTATTCAGGCCTAGGTTGCTGTCGGGCAGATTAATGCCTTTGTCGGCGCGCAGGGTGCTACCGTTGTTGCCGGCCGAAGTAATTTTAACCAGCAGCGAATTTTTATTAACCTCTGCTATTTCGGCTTCTATTTTACCGTCGTCGAACAAAATGGGCTGGCCTACTTTTACCTGCGTAAAAACCTCGGGTAAGGTGCAGGAAATAAAAGCCGGCTGGGCCACCTGGCCTTCCTCGTTTAGCTGGGCCGGCTCGCCAGGCACCAGCTCTTTCCGGATGACCAGCAAATCGTCTTTTTTCAACAGCAACGGCACTTCCAGTTCGGGCAATTCCTCTACTTCAGCCGTCAGGTTCGGTACCTGCCGGTTCTTCAGTTTCAGGCGGGTACCGGTAGAGATGTAAGAGGTTTTAAACAAATGCGCCACTACCCCACCGGCTTCCCGGCTGGCTACGTACAAAGTCCGTTTGCGCTGGCGGGTATCTTTAAACTGCAGCTGATCGCCCTCTCCTAACTGGTTTACCCAATCAGCCGCTAAAGGTAAAATGGCATCTACCTTGAATGGTGGCGTTACGCCGGGGGCAGCCAGCCACACCTTAGCGGGCGCTATTACCTGCCCCAGTTCATCGCGGTACGGATGCACTTCCACCAGTTTGGGGCCGGGACGTAAAGGGCCGGTGCGCAGTTTAGGACCCATCAGGTCAAACAATACTTTACAACTTAGCCCCAGTTCCTGTTCGGCCAGGCGGATATTTTGTACCATTTTTACCCAAACTGATTTATAGTCGTGGGCGCAGTTGATGCGGGCACAATTCATACCGGCGGCCATCATTTGCCGTACCAAATCGTAATCCGTTGCTAACTCCGTCGAGAAAGTAACCATGATGCGCGAATTACGATCTGCCACAGTTGGGCCCAGCAAATCCTCCGTGTGTTTTTTAAGCAGGGCTGCACTATCGTCGAAAGAGATTTTTGGCTTGTTATCGGCCGGCGCTTCCTGTTGGAGAGCGCAACAAAGCTGTTCGCGAACTGCCTGCAAGTTAGCCAGCACATGACCTTCGGACCGGCCCAGCGATGATAAACCCAAACGTGCCAACTGCTCCTGCAAGCCCCGGATATCGTGGTGGCGCAGCGCCAGGTAATGCAGCAAATTAATGGTACTATCCTTAAAAGCAGGCTGCACCTGGTTTACCTGCGGCATTAGTTTTTCTTCTAATTGCCGCGCTCCATTTTCCAGTGCATCCAGTTGGGCAACAATTTCCTGAAGCTGTTCTATATTTTTTTGCATAGCTCTCCGGAATCTCCCTCCGGCTTGGTTAACAAATTAGGCAGGCTACCGGCCGAAAGAAATTTATGTTGCTATTTCTGCTGCCGGCCACCCAATCATATTTCAATTAATAAACCACTTCTAATAGTAGCTTATACTTAAAGCCGTACGCATAGTTTATTTCTTTAGAACTAAGCAAATTTGGCGCGATACTTAATTAAAAATTTACCCTAACCGAAACGCCGTACGTGCGCGGGTTACCTAAACGGGCGGCTCCAAAATTATAGGCATAATCCAGGTATCTTTTATCGCCCAGGTTACGGCCCCAAACAAAGACCTCAGCGCGCCGCGCTGCCAGCCCCAGCCGCGCATTAAATACGCTGTAAGCTTCTTGTTTTAGCTGGTTGGCCAAATCAAAATACTGGTTACCCAAATAACGCCATTCGCCCCGGGCAATAAGCCTAATCTTTTGCGAACTACCCAACTCATAACCGTATTGGGCGGCCAGCATCGAGGTGATATCGGGAGTAAATATTTGCCGGCTACCGTTTAAGGTTACCTGCTCGCCGTTCTGCGCCAGCACTAAGTCGGTGTATTTGGCATTCGTATAGCCTAAGTTGTAAGCTAGTTCTAAGCCATTTACGGGCGTAGCAGTCAGTTCGAGTTCGGCGCCTTTGCTGGTTAATTTACCGGCATTGCGGGTAATAACCAAGGCTTCGGGCAAAACCAGGGTTGGGATTTGCACATCGGTTACCTTGGTATAAAAACCGGTAATATTCAGCCGGAGCCGGTTTTCCAGGAAAGTATTTTTTAACCCTACCTCAAAATTATTGCTGTACTCGGGTTTGTAAGCGTACAAAGGCGGCTGCGAAGGGTCGGATGATAATTGGGTAAAGCCACCCGCCCGGAAACCCCGGCTGTACGTAAAGTAAATGGTATTGCTTTCGGCCAGGTGATACGACAAACTAGCTTTGGGCGAGAATGCTTTAAAACTAGCTTTGGATGCCGTATCGGGCAGGGATACAATGGCTGCTTCCCCGTCCGGCTGAAATTCGCCGCGGATGCTTTGTTTGCGGCGTTCGTAATCGTAGCGCAAGCCGGCGGTCAAGTCTAGTTTGGGCAGAAGCTGGTAAGTGATCTGCCCGTACAAAGCTCCTCCGTAACTTTGCCCATTGTTAATATTAATGCTGGTAAAATTCGGGAAAGGTGCGCCTACCAATTTGGCATCTGCTCCAAAATGGGTGCCTTGTTTTACCGGGTTATCGTTATAAAAACCGTAAGCGCTGGCAATCCAGTTAAAAGCCGGTTGGGTACTGGCCGGCGAAGTAAACCGGAATTCCTGGGTTCCTACCCGCACCTTGTTCCAATCGGAGCCATAATTATTCACAATCGAAACGGCATCAATCGGCGAAAAATCGCCGTCGATGGGTTGGTTATAATAACGGTAATTAGCCTGATAAGCCGTTTGGGAAGAAAAATTAAAAGCCCGGCCGGCATAATTTACCGACAAAGAACTGTTAGTAGTATTATCAATCATTTTGCCCACCGAATTCTGGTTTAACTCAAACGGGTTGGCAAATGCTTCTTCGGGGCTGGAAACTACCGGGAAAGTGCCTTCGTTGCGATTCGCGCTGTGTTTTACGTTTAGAGTAAGGTTCAGCCGGTCGTTGGCCAGATACTTCAGGTAATAATTACCCATGCTAACGTGCTGTTGGTCAAAGTCGGAATTGTTAAACAGGTTGGTATAAAATCCGGTTTGTTTCCGGAACAAGCCCGAGGCGCCCAAGAATAATTTATTTTTAACCAGCGGCGTGCGGATGCCGGCACTGTAGCGCTGTTGGCCGTAGTTGCCTAAATTAATTTCGGCAAAACCACTGGTTTGGTTCGTAGGCTGTTTGGTAATAATATTGATTACGCCGCCCATGGCATTGCGGCCATACAGGGTGCCCTGGGGCCCGCGTAGCACTTCAATGCGTTCTATATCCAGCAATTCCGCTATATAAGTATCCAGGCCAAACTGGTTTACCCCGTCAATATACGTGGCCACGGCGGGGTCGTAAGACGTAGTGGTAATGCCCCGGATGGATGTTAAATTCCGGTTATCGCCCGGGTCAGCGGAATATAAGTTAGGCACAATAGCGGTAATATCGCGGCTGTTCCACAAGCGGTATTCCTGCACCTTCCGGCTCGAAAGCGCCGAAATACTAAAGGGTACCCGCTGCAAATTTTCTTCTCTTTTCTGCGCAGTTACCGTTACTTCTTCCAGTTGCTTATTGGCCGCAACTAACTGAATAACCAATTCGGTGTTGTTGCCTGGCAGGGTAATGGTTCGGGTGGTAGTAGCATAACCCACCGCGCTAAACCGCACCTGATACTCTCCGGACGGAATATTTTGGATCGAGAACCGGCCCTGGTTATCGGAAGGTGCCCCGAAGTTGGTGTTCAGCAAATAAATAGTAGTCCCCGGAATACCCGTTCCATTATTATCCAGCACAACCCCCGAAAACTCCTGTAATACCTGGGCATGGGCTATACCAATAAGTCCGCACAACCAAATTAAGAGTATATATTTTTTCATAACGTTTAAACTAAAGAAATCCCAATCATAAAACACCTAAGACCTATACAGCCCTACACGCCTGCTGCTAAAGTTGTAATAATCACTTTAAAATTAAAGGCCCTTGTTTAATTAAATAAAGGAGGGCAACCGATTTATCTGACCAATTTAAGTTTACGAAGCAGTCAGTGCTAGTTTTACCCACCCTATAGCATTTAAAGCTGGTTTGGCAGTTAAAAATATTCATTACGCACTACCCGTTTAGGATTGATGCTTCGGTTATTCCAAAAAATTATACGGTGGGCATTTTTATTTCAACATATAACCGGTAGATTTTAGCTCTAAACTTAAAAAGCTGCCCATGCGCGGAAAGAACATTCTGGGAACTGCCCTGATTTTAGCTTGTTTATGCACGGCGGAAGCATGCCGCCAGAAACAACCCCCAACCACAACCATGACCGAAAAAGAAAGTAATTTAACCCCAACTAGCTACAAAACTACCGGCACCATCGAGCGGCTGGATGCTGCCCTGGATAATTTAATCTCGCCGGATGCCAAAATAGAAATATTGGCAAATGGCTTCGAGTGGGCCGAAGGGCCGCTCTGGCTAGCAGAACAAAACAAACTGTTGTTTTCGGATATTCCGCCTAATAAAATATTTGAGTGGAGCGAAGAAGGTGGGTTAAAATTATACCTGACGCCATCCGGCTATACCAGTACGCAGGTCCGGGGCGGCGAAGTAGGCTCAAATGCCTTAATCCTTGACAAACAAGGCCGGTTGGTATTGTGCCAGCACGGCGACCGCCGCATGGCCCGCATGGAAGCGCCGCTGGATCAGCCCAAACCAAATTATATAACCCTGGCCGATAAGTACGAAGGAAAACGCTTAAACAGCCCCAATGATGCGGTTTACAAAAGCAACGGCGATTTATATTTTACCGATCCGCCGTACGGCCTGGAAAAGAATGCCGACGATCCGGCCAAAGAAATTCCATTTCAGGGCGTTTACCGGGTAACTGCAGACGGCTCTATTCACCTGTTAACAAAAGAACTTAGCCGCCCCAACGGCCTGGCTTTCTCGCCCGATGAAAAAACCTTATACGTAGCTAACTCCGATCCCCAAAGAGCTATCTGGATGGCCTATGACGTGCAACCAAACGGCAATATTTCGAATGGCCGGCTATTTTACGATGCTACCCCTCTCTCCAAAAATGAAAAAGGCTTACCCGATGGCTTAAAAATAAACCGGCAAGGCTTTTTATTCGCTACCGGGCCGGGTGGCGTCCTCATATTTGATAAAAATGCGAAACACCTGGGCACCATTCGCACCGGCGAAGCCACTTCAAACTGCACCTTTAATGCCGACGAAAGCATTTTGTACCTGACAGCCGATGATTACATAATGCGGGTAAAGCTGAAATAACCGGTTTTAAACAAGATTTTTCTGGATTATGGCTCCATAAAGCAAAAACTAAAGCTGATTGGATTCGTATAATTTTCTACCCCAACTAAAAATAAGCGCTATGGAATACTACTATTATAATCGTCAGGATGATCTGTTTGAAGGCCAGGAATTAAAAACCCATTTTAACTGGAATGAACTGAAAGCCAAAGCGCGGCAACAATATAGCCATTTAACCAACGATGACCTGGAATATACTTCTGGCCGGCAGGAAGAATGGTTTCACCAATTGTCTACCAAATTGGGCCGCTCCGTTGATGATGTAAAAGATTGGTTCCGGCATTTGTAAATTTTAAAGATAAAAGTCGAAGCCCTGCTCTACCTGTAGAACAGGGCTTCGACTTTTACTGGGCTTTGGTCTGGTATACTTTTATTGCTTAGGTGTGAACAACAACAAAAGCTTAGCTGGAACCCATGCCGCCAGGCAATTTTACTCCTCTTCTTCCGCATTGGCCTGCATGGCCAATAAATTGTGAGCACCCTTTACAGCAATCTTGCCGGAGTTTTCCAACGCTGCCGGTAAATTAACCTGTATCATTTCGCCGTTTTTAATGCCGGTGGTTACCGGCACACGTCTAAATTGGTGGTTACCCTCCTCTACAAATACAAAAGCTTGTCCTTCAAACTGTACCACGGCTGTTTCGGGCAAGGCAGTTACCTCCTCGTTTTCGGTTTTGATGGTGGCCGTTAAAAACATACCAGGCAGCAGTTCCGGCTCGGAATCAGCAATATGGGCATGTACCGGAATGGTTTTATTTGCATCAACGGTCCGGCCCACAATGGCAATTTTGGCCGTTCGCTCCGTGGGGTCATTGGCTAATTTAAACTTTACCGGCTGACCTACCCGTAACTTGGGTATGTCCTTTTCAAAAACATTCAGCTTCAGGTGTAAATCTTCGGTATTTACCAGTTCAAATAAAACATCGGAGGTGTTAATCATGCTGCCCAAATTGGCATTCACACTTTTCACGTAGCCGTTTATCGGCGACAAAATATTAACATACCGGGTAATACCGGCATTATTTAACCGATTCGGGTCGATATTTATCATGAGTAGTTTTTGCCGTAAACCGGCGCGGTTATTTTTCAACAACTGCAACTCGGCAGTTGCCTGCTGAAAATTTTTCAAGGCCGCAACTTTTTCCTGGGTCAATTCCCGCTGGCGGGCGTATTCGAGTTCGGCCAGTTGAAGCTTGGTTTGGGTATCGAGGTACTCTTGTTGCAACTGCACATAATCGGGATGCTCCAGTACCGCCAATACCTGGCCTTTCCGGATGCGGGAGCCGGGCATTAAATTGGTTTTGCGCAGAAAACCACCATAGGGTACCGCTACATTTACCAGGCCGGAGGGTGGCACATCTACTTCGCCGGATAATTGTAGCATTGCTCCCATTTTAATCTTTTGGGGGCTGCCCAACGCCAGGCCAATATTCTGGAATTGCTTTTGTGTTAAGGTCAGGTTTTCCGGTGCGGGGGCCGGCGCTTCGGTAGCTGCCTCCGCCGGATTTTCTTTTTCGCCGCAACCGCTTAAGAATAAGCCAGCCGCTAAAACGTATATAATAATTAAGGTTGATTTCATGATTAATTACCTTTTAAATATTCTAACTGATGTAAATTAAGCCGGTAGTCCAGCAACAACTGTAAATAATTTTGCCGGATGCGGAGCACCTGGTCGGCAGCCTGTAAATAGTTCAGGTACCCGGCTTCGCCATTGCGGTAAGCTTTATCGGCTTGATGCAGCGCCAGATTGGCATTGACCAGTACCTGGGTTTGGTAAAAGTCGAGGCTATTGCGCAAGCGCTGCTGATTTTCCAAAGCAGCTTTCATATTATTCTGCAATTGTATTTCCTGGTTCTTCAAATCGGCCTGGGCAATTTGTTCTCTTAAGCCGGCGGCTTTTACACGGGCTGACTGGGCACCAAAGAACAAGGGCAGCGCAATACCTGCTTCCACCCCTTGAAAGCGGTCGCCGCGCCCATAATATTGAGAACCGCCGTCCACCTCGTAAGTACCGGTCAGTGATTGGTTAAAATAACCCAGCGTAATATCCGGACTAAATTTGCTTTTTTCGGCCCGTTGTTCCCGTTCGGCTACGGTAACCTGCTGCCGGTAAACGCCCAGCAACGGATGGTTAAGTTCCGGCGGAGACACAGGATTAGAACCTTCTTCCCGGCGGAGTTTTTCCGGTAAAATATTCAGCGGCTCGGGAGCCTGCACCAATGCATTTAAGCCTGCCATTTGTACATTTATCTCCGTTTCGTTTTGCCGGAGGCGATCAGCAAGTTCCAGGCGCTGGGTAGTGGCGGTGGTTTTTTCCAGCAGGCCACTTTCGCCGGTCCGGAATTTTACGTCGGCAGCGCGTTCCAGCATTTTAAAAATGCTGTCCTGCCGTTGCAGCAATGTATTTTGCTCAAATAAATAAGCCAGACGCACATACACGCTTTTTACCTGGTAGTTCAGCTCGTGCTGCTGGGTTTGCAGTTGTTTCTGGCTGAATAATTTTTGTTCGTTCAGCAAATTCTTTTGTGCTTTATAGGCTCCCGGCGCCGAAAAACTCTGGGTAATACCTACCCGGTTATCAATGTAGGGGCTGTTTAATTTACCTTCGGAATAATCAATATAGGTTTTAGGTAAATCGAGAGCGGTCTTTTTTAAAGCCGAGCGCATTTCTACCTCTAGCCCCGCTTTCCGGATTAAACCGTTGTTTTCCTGCGCCAGTTGCAGCACCTGTGCCAGCGGCATGGGCTGACGCTGTTGCGCCGAGGCTGCTAAGGGCCCGAGTACCAGCATAGATGCCACCAGAACCTTTTTCACCCGCAATCCTCTTTCGGAGAAATAATATATTACCGGCAGCACCACGAGGGTTAGTAAAGTAGCCGATATCAGTCCGCCAATTACTACGGTGGCCAACGGCTTCTGCACCTCGGCCCCCGCCGAATTGGAAAGTGCCATAGGTAAAAAGCCCAACGAAGCTACCGTGGCCGTCATAATAATAGGCCGGAGACGGGCAGCGGTTCCTTTCCGGATTATTTCTTCTAGATCGGTCAGGCCGCTTTCTTTTAATTGGTTAAAGTAGCCAATCATTACAATGCCGTTGAGTACCGCCACACCGAACAAGGCAATAAACCCTACGCCCGCCGAAATACTAAAAGGCATGTCGCGGAGCAGCAATGCAAATATGCCCCCGATGGCCGAAAGCGGAATGGCCGTAAATATTAATATTGATTGCTTAATGGATTTAAAAGCGAAGAACAGTAACAAGAAGATGAGGAGCAGCGCCAACGGCACCGCCACCGATAACCGGTTTTTGGCTTCGATTAAATTCTGGAACTGACCGCCGTAGGTGACTGCGTAACCCACCGGCAGCTTTAATTTAGATTCAACCTTGCCTTGAATTTCGTCCACAATGCTTTGCACATCGCGATTCCGGACGTTAAAGCCCACCGAAATCCGGCGCTTGGTACCATCCCGCTGAATCTGGTTAGGGCCTTCTTTCATTTCTACTGTAGCGAGCTGGTGCAACGGAATCTGGAAACCCGCGGCGTTGCTCACAAATAAATTCTGCACATCCGAAATATCCTTCCGATCCTGTTCATCCAGACGCACTACCAAATCGAACCGTTTTTCACCTTCGTACACCTGGCCGGCCTCTTCGCCGGCGAAAGCTGCCGTTACGGTGCGGTTTACCTCGTTAATGCTTAAACCGTACTTGGCTAAATTTTCGCGGTTATAGCCTACCATTATTTGAGGCAGTCCGGTCATTTTTTCAATGTATAAATCCTGGGCACCCGCTACCGGACTAATTAATTTACCCAACTTTTCGGCGTAAACGGCCAGGGTATCGAGGTCTTCGCCGTATATTTTTACCACCACATCCTGGCGGGCACCGGTCATTAATTCGTTAAAACGCATTTGTATGGGCTGCTGCACCCCAAAAGAAGCCTGGGGCAAATTCTCCGACAGGGTTTCGGATATTTTATTCGCCAGTTCTTCGCGGTTTTTGGCGCTCGTCCACTCGCTTTGTTCTTTCAATACCACTATCATATCGCCTAACTCTACCGGGTTGGGCTCAGTGGGCACTTCGGCAGAACCAATCTTCGTAACCACTTTTTCTACTTCCGGAAAAGTTTTCTTCAGCAGACCCGACGCTTTCTGTACGACTTCAATGGTTTCGTTTAAAGAGCTGCCCGTAAGCACGCGGGTTTCAATGGCAAAATCGCCTTCGTCTAAAGACGGAATAAATTCGCCGCCCATGCGGGAAAACAAAAACAACGACAGAGCAAAAAGGCCGATGGCCACCAAAAGTACCGCTCCCTTCAGGCGCATGGCCAGGTTGAGCAGTGGTTGATAAGCCCGGTTAATGGCCCGCATTATTTTGTCCGAAATATTTTCTTTGTGCTCGGTGCGGCGACTCAGCACCAGCGAGGCCATCATGGGCACGTACGTCAGCGACAGCAAAAACGCCCCCAGAATAGCAAAGGCTACGGTCTGAGCCATCGGTTTAAACATTTTTCCTTCGATGCCCACCAGCGCCAGGATGGGCAAATACACAATCAGAATAATAATCTGGCCGAAGGAAGCAAAACCCATCATGCGGCTGGCCGAATCGTACACCTCCACATCCATCTGTTCCTGGTTTAAGCGGGTAATACCCAAGTGGTGATGTTTGCTTAACTGGAGCCGGTGGATGACGCTTTCCACAATTATTACGGCCCCGTCTACAATCAAACCAAAATCCAACGCGCCCAAACTCATGAGGTTACCCGATACGCCAAACACGTTCATGAGCGAAATGGCAAACAGCATGGCCAGCGGAATAACCGAAGCTACCAGAAAGCCGGCCCGCAGATTACCCAACAACAATACCAGCACAAATACCACAATTAACGCGCCTTCGGCCAGGTTTTTCTCGACGGTACTAATGGCCCGGTTTACGAGTTTGGTTCGGTCCAGGAAGGGTTCAATTTTTACACCCTCGGGTAAGGTTTTCTGGATTTCGGCAATTTTAGCTTTTACATCTTTTATTACTTTAGAAGAATTTTCGCCTTTCAGCATCATCACAATACCGCCGGCCACTTCGCCCTGGTCGTCCTTCACCATGGCACCGTAGCGGATGGCCGAACCCTCGCGCACGGTGGCAATATCGCGGATGAGCACCGGCACGCCGGCAGATGTTTCTTTTACCACAATACGGCCAATATCTTCTTTGCTTTTCACCAGCCCTTCGGTCCGGATAAAATAAGCATTGGGGTCTTTTTCGATGTAAGCGCCCCCGGCATTGGCGTTGTTGTTTTCCAGGGCATCAAAAACTTCGGTAATGGTAATGTTCATCGAACGCAGTTTCGGGGAGTTAATGGCTACCTCATACTGCTTCAGTTTACCACCAAAACTGCTTACTTCGGCCACACCGGGGGTGCCGAGCAGTTGCCGCCGCACCAGCCAATCCTGAATGGTGCGCAATTCGGTAGCTGAATATTTACTTTCGTAACCTTTGGTGGGGTGAATTTCATACTGGTAAATTTCGCCCAGACCGGTGGTAACCGGCGCTAATGTAGGCGTTCCCACGCCGGGCGGAATTTGTTCTTCGGCTTCTTTTAGCTTTTCGGTTATTTGCTGGCGGGCCCAGTAAATATCGGTTTCTTCTGTAAACACCACCGTTACTAACGACAAGCCAAACCGGGAAAAAGAGCGAATCTCAATAATTCCCGGTACACTGGCCACTGATAGCTCTACCGGGAAAGAAATAAGCCGTTCTACCTCCTGGGCACCCAGCGAAGGCGACACGGTAATTACCTGCACCTGGTTATTCGTGATATCGGGCACAGCATCAATTGGGAGCCGGCTCAGGTTATAAATGCCCCAACCCACCAGGGCCAGGGTCATCAAACCGATAATTAATTTATTTTTTATAGAAAATAGGATAATCTTATTCAGCATCGAAATAAGGATTTTGACCTGACAGGCAGGAGCTAAGAAATATAAGAAAAGGCAGGTCGTATTCCGGCCGGAACCAACCTGATAAACTGCAGGAAAAGCAACAAAATCGCAATAAAGCGGCACCCAAATCGGTTGCTGGCTAACTGCTGCGTCAGGATTGCTTTTGCCCTAAACGGATGCTAGGAGACTCTTGGAGGTTGCCAGATAGTACCGGCAAAAGAATATTTTACCCTGGAAATGGGCTGTGGAAAATGTATGATTTCGGAAAATTCGGGTACCTCAGCGGAATAATGGAAGCGAATGGAATTTACAAAATAATCGTAGGGCGAATTACCCATCTTTTTAAAAGGCAACGCTTCGTGGTTTTCGGACTGCATGTGTTGTGCATCCTTATAGTGCATTTTCAGGAAATCGAGCAAGCTTAAATTACCACCGGCGTTATCCTGGTGGCGCTGAAAATGCTGAATGAGCGAGCTTATTTTGGAGATTTCGTGCAGATCAGAGTTAGGCAGCAAAGAGCCGATAAAAATATATACCGCAAAATATACCGCTCTTAATCTCAAGGCATTATTTATTTTCGGTTCAAAAATAAAGATTAAACCGTACAATAAAAAATATAGGGTAACTTAGGATTTAATTAATTTAGTAAGGCTAAATATTGGTTCGGCTTAAATCCGTTAGCCAGCCACTTTCCTCAGGCGGCAAATCACTGCTGCTCCGGCACATAAATTTACATGAAATAAGTTAAATTCTCTCCGCAAACACCAAATAGGTTACCGCCCTTAAACGATAAATTTACTTTAAAATAATAGCAGGAAGTAGTAAATGTACTTCCTGCTGAAAGCTAAATACCAGAAGTTAATCCTTCACCAATTTTATTGATTTACTTGTTTGTGGTAGCTGAATGCGGAGATAATAAATTCCTTTAACCAAATCTTCGGGCAGTGGTAGTTTTAAACTATTATTTCCCTGGATCAAGTGTTTTTCCGTCGACCATATTTGTTTGCCATTTATATCATGCAAGGTAATATTGCCAATCTGGTTTATTCTGGATTCTATTAGAACCTCAACGGATTGCTTAAAAGGATTTGGGTAAGCAACAAGCCAATTACTTTCCTCTTTAAAGGTAATAACCTTAGGGCCATAGTAGGTGGCATTACCGTTTAAATCTACTTGTTTTAAGCGATAATACCGGGTGCCCCATTTACCGGTTTCGGTATCGGTGTACTGGTAGTTTTGTATGGTGCGGGCATCAGCATCTTTACTTTGTACAAAACCCAGCGATCGGTAATCCTTTCCATTGGCAGATACTTCTACATAAAAACCCTGATTGTCTATTTCCATTGCGGTTTTCCAGGTGATGACAGCATTATTACCCTGGGTGATTGCCTTTAAAGCTGTTAAGGTTACCGGTAAGGTTGTAATTTCTTTGCCTCCCAAAGCAAAATCAGAGAATCCGGTTAAACCGGTACGGCTAATTACCGGGCTGGTAAGGCTACCCGTAGCGGCGGCATAGGTCCCGTGCAAATTCCAGGGCTGTGTACTATTGCCCCGCTTTAGCACCATAAAGTTTTCCAGGTTATTTATCCCGGCTAAATTAGTAGCCTCAAAGGTGGCATTATAAACCCCGCCGGTCAGGGCTTCTGCGTCGGTATTGCCAGCCGTAATGGTCCAATAGCCCGAAGTACCAATATTGTTAATCACAAATTCTTCCTGGTTGCTGTTGCGGTCGGTTAGCGGCAGTCCTCTCTTACCCGGATCAGCCACTATAAACTCGGCGGTCAAGGTGCCCCCGGATGGCGCCGTTGTGTACTGAATGGTGGCCATCCGCCGGGTGGTGCCTGTACCTACCGGGAACTGAATACCCGAGCCAGTACTGGCCGGTATCCAGCGTTTAAGCTTGCCCAAAACCATACCGGTACCAATTACTTCTACTGATCCGGGAGCGGCCGCACCCGTACCCACAGTTAAAATATTGCCATTGGCATTAATAATACTGTTTTCGAGGCGTAACGTATTGGCAACCGTGGTAGGTCCGCTTAAGGTAAAACCTGCCGGATTACTGATGATTAAATTATAAAAAGACGTAAGAGAACTGCTCTGGGCTGCGGTACCGCTAAACTTAACCGTTAGGGTACTTAAATCATAAGTGCTGAATTTATACTGGTCTATATAATCCGAAGGGGCCAGGATGCGGGTTACCTCTATGGTGCCGGAGCCCGCTAAAGTGCCTTCCGGAGCGGCATTATTCACCACCACGGTCTCATCCGGCTTAAGCACACTCCCGGTCTCCAGGGTTAAATTATTTACTACATTTATATTGGTAGCTACCTGTACCCGGGCATTGCTATTAGCGATACTTAAGTTGTAAAACGAAGTTTCAGCCGTACCATTAATCAGCTGGGCGGTAATTCCATCAAAGTTTACGGTGTTGTTTTCAATAGTTAACACCCCATTGTTGGTGAAATTACCTTTAATATTTATATCTGTTTCGAGGGTAGTGGAATCGTTAATAATTACGTTATAAAAATTTGTAGTACCCATGCCCTGAATAACCGAGGCCGCAGGATTAAAGTTAAAAGTTGCCGTATTACCATTCAGGATACCATCGTTGATAAAGTTTCCTTTTAAGCTATGGTTAAGGTTGGTACCGGCATTGAGGGAGCTGCCGGGCTTTATAATTAATTCATCGGCAATATTCCAGCCCAGTGGCGGCGTAATACCGGCCGGATGGGTATTGGCTATTTCGATATTGGTTAAGTCGGTGGGGCTGCTGGCGATGGTAACCTGACCGTTGCCGCCAAAACGGACAGTACCCGAACTGTTTAAAGTAGTACCTAATGCCAAAGTCTGGGCTGCGTCAGGAATAAAGTTAAGTACTCCGGTGCTGGTTACGGTACCTTCATTCACGAAGGGTCCATGAAAATAATGAGTGGAATTACCGCCATGAAAAGCCGCGCCATTTACCACTTTAAACAATCCAAAAACCGTCCAATCGGCACTGGCCGTAATCCCGGCATTATTATTAATGACCACCGAAACGTAAGTTGGCGTACTGGTTGAATTTAAGATGGGCGCTACATTACCATTAAAATAAGTAATACCTGAAGCGGTAGTAGTAAAGGTTCCGAGCAACTGAATTGTTTGCTGTTTTAAGCCAGAGAACGTGGTGCTGCCATTACTGGACATGCTGCCGGTATTGGTTACATTGCCCGAAAAGGTAGAAGCATGGGTGCCGGCAGTGATGCTGCCAGAATTATAAAAATTATTATTGACGGTAAAAGAACCGGAATTCAGGGTATAGCTTCCGGTAATGGTAAGATCATTGAATACCAAGGGACCATCGGTAGTTTTAGAAGATCCGGCCAATATTACGGTGCCGCTTCCCGGATTAAAAGTGCCATTATTTGCCAGATTACCCTGAGCGGTTAGCGTATAAGAACCAGCATGGAGGGTAGCCCCATTATGAATGGTTAAATTTCCTTTAACGGTTGTAGAGCCGGTTAAAGTTTTAGCATTGGTGTTGCCATTCTGAATAACCAGGTGCCCGTAACTGATGCGGGCTACGTTTTGGGTACCGATACCATTGTAATAGACCGTACTGGTGTTATCTAAATAGTGCGCATTAAAGTTGGCCGGGAAATTAGTAGCCCCGCTCAAATACAAAGCTGTATTCGGTCCAAAAGCAATATTACCGCCCACAGCGCTTCTGGTAAAAGTAAATTCACCCAAGTCCAGTGCGCCGGCTTCCACGACCAGATTGGCATTTAAAATCAGGTTGCCGGTTAAAGTTACCCGGCCGCCGGCTTTGTTAATTGTTAAATAATTAAAAGTAGTAGCACTAATGGTTTGATTATTGGTTCCGGCTAATTTAATAATGCCCGAATTAGGCAAAAAGGTACCATTATTAATCCAGTTACCATTAATGGTGTGCTCATTACCGCCCCCATTAAAAATAGTACCGGCACCTATTTCAACATTACCGGTTACGGCTAAATTGCCGTTGGTAAGAAAGTTACCCCCGGAGGCTAACGATAAATTTCCGGCGATGGCGGCAGGGCTAGTCAGCATAGCCGTACCACCGGTTTTATTTATAACTAAATTATGGTAGGCAATATTTCCGGCTACAGATTGGTTGCCACTGCCATTATAAGTAGTAGTACCGGTACCGGATGTAAAATTGCCATTGGTATACAGAAAGTCCTGGCCAATTTTTAAATTGCCGGCCCCGGAAAAAGTGATATTAGCGTTACCCGACTGGGTTAATGAATAAGCCACCGTAACAGTGCCCAACCCAATGGAAAGATTGATGGCCTGCCCGGTGGTGCCATCGCTTAAGCTTAAATCGCCGCCAATTGCTAAAGTTTGATTTCCTACCACCAAGGCATGGGTGGCATTACCAGACCAGACACCATTCAGGTTACCCGCTACGGTTAAATCGCCCCCGGATAAAGTTAAGACTGCATTTTTCGCACTGCCAAACTGAATACTTTTAACCGAAGCATTGCTGGTAATTACCGGTTGGTTAATAAAATTTCCTCCCCCAATATCTACAATGTCGGTGGAAAGGGGTACACGGGCAGTGGTCGTTCCTTCTACAGCTACCCAATTCGCAGGATCATGCCAGTTATTGCTGGTAGCACCCGTCCATTGCATTACCATGTTATCACCGGAAAGCGTCCATTGACCCGTTAGGCTGGCCAACCCCGTCTGCTCCACCCAGTTGTCGGTAGTATTGTTAGCTGTTCTAGCAGCCCTGCTCCAGGAAGTGCCGTAGTTCCAAAGCGTAATCACATCTTCGGCGTTACCGTTTAACTCCTCGTCCTGGTAATGCAACCGCAAAGCCGCAGCCGTATATGTGCCATTCGGTACCGAAACTGAATAAACCCGGTTAATGGCCCCACCAAACGGAAAGCTCCTTACATCGCCAACTTTAACGGTAACCGTTACGGCGGTTATGCCGGTGGCAGTGCCAAAAGTTACGGTATTAAATGGGCTTTCGAAAGCATAAGCTGTACCGGCATTAAAGGCGTGGGTACGGGTAATGGTGCCTAAAATAATGCCGGTTCCGGTACGCGCTCCGGTAATGGTAATTACATTAGCACCCGTATTGATTTTCCCGGCTGTCATGTTAACAGTAGCTGCTGTTACATTGTTGTTTAAACTAATGGTATTGCCGGCGGTACTTTTGTTAACCGTTAAGGCAGCAAAAGTAGAAGCACCGGTAATCTGGGCATCATCCGGACCAGCAAATTGGATGATACCGGCATCAGCGGTAAAAGCACCGTTGTTCAGCCAGTTTCCTTTAATAGTATGGGTAAAGTTACCGGCCTTAAACGTAACGCCGCTATTAATTTGCAAGTTACCGTTGGTCGTAAAACCGCTTAACCCGGTTTTGGTACCCGTTCCAGCTAAAATTAAGGTATGGTAAGTGGTTCCGGCTATATTTTGGGTGCTGCCATTATACTCCACTGTGTTCGGCCCGGAAGTAGCCACATCAAAGGTTCCGGCCGCAATGGTAAAGGAATTGGCAATACCCAAACTGGCATTGGCCGCTAACTGTAGTTTGGTTCCGTTTAAAGCAACATTAAATAATTTATGTGCGCCGGCATACGCAGAAGTGCCCGTAAAGGAAATATTGCCGGCGGTAGCCGTTAAAACGCCAATGCCACTAAAATCAGACTTAATGCTGAAACTGCTGCTGGTAGTTATAGTTCCGATAATGCGCAAGGCATTAAAATTGAGACTAGAACTGGAGGCAGCGCTTATGGTTTTGCCAGTACCCGAAAACAAAACGGTGCCGTTGGTAAGGTTAAAAGCATTAGACGCAGTGTTGCTAACGTTTAAATTTCCGGTAAGCGTCAGGTCGCTGGCAGAGCTTGTGGTGCCCGTAATGGTAAGGTTATCAAAGGAAATATCAAGGCCACTGATTGTTTTACCCGTTCCGGTCATGGTTAAGGTGCCACTGGTTGCGGCGCCGTTAACCTCCGCCGCGTGTATAAAAGTACCGGCCCCACTGGTAGCCAGGTTACCAGCCACCGTAATATTAGCAGCTTTACCTTTGATACTGCCGGTAATGTTTAAATTATTAAAAACAGTATGTGCAGTACCCCCAATTGCTTTGCCGGTACCTCCTAAAATTATGGTGCTGGTATTGCCGGTAAAAGTACCGGAACTTATCCAATCACCATCCAGGTTGTGGGTAAAGGCTCCGCCGTTAAAGGTGGTGTTTGCCCCCAGTACTAAATTCCCGTTTATGGTAATATTCTGGCCCGCGGTAAAGCTTACCGACGTACCTGCCCCAACCGAACTGGTTAAATTACCGGCAATGGTAAAAGGTAGGTTAGGCATGGTTTTAACGGCCGCACCACTCCCGGAGCTTAAAGTTAAGTTGCCATAAGCCTCGCCCGTAATTGTTTGGTTGGTGCCCCCGTATTCGATGGTACTGCTCACCCCAAAAATGCGGGTTACAAAATTGGCCGGAAAGGTATTGGTACCCCCAATTTTAAGGATAGCGCCATTAGAAATATTAACAGTACCGCCCGCCGTGGTAGTACCCCGGTTGGCGGTAAAATTACCCAAATCTAATGTGCCATTATTCACCAATAATTTACCGTCGGCGGCGCTTGATGCCGAAAAAGAAATATTACTAGTTAAGGTTTTAGTTGTGCCGCCACTTATTACCAGGGTAGAATAAGCCTTGTTGTTTGAAAAAGCCGCAATGGTTTGGGAGCGATCAGAAGCTGCAAATTCTACAGTGCTACCCGCATAAACGGTAGTTGGCGCAATAGTATAATTGCCGGCATAACTGGCAGTTTTTATTTTAATTGTTCCGGTAGAACCAAGGTTAAAGGCAGCACCCGTAAGCGTTACCAGATAAGTAGCCGGATCGAAAGTGCCCGAAACAGAAAAATTTCTGGTTACTGTTATTCCGTTATTTAAGGTGGTATTACTGCCTTGGTTTACCACCAGGTCCATAAAGGTAGTGGCCCCGCTAATGACTTGGGTAATTCCGTTTAAAATGACCGTAGCGTAGTAAGTTTTATTCCCACTCCGGCCCGTAGCAGTTTGGTACCCACCCTCGTTGTTCCAGTTACCGCCTACATAGAAGGCCGCCGCCGTATTACTGATAGTTCCGTTGGTCGCAATGGTTACATCGCCGGTTACCTTAAAAATGGTTTTATAGTTTAGTAAAGAAAAACTGGCCGCTTTAGTGCCACCTAAGGTTAAAGATCTTATGGTGGTGGTACTACCAAAAACCGGGTTATAGGTACCGGTAAAATTAGCATCTCCAATAAAAACATCTGAGGCAGCAGTGGGTACCCCGTTGGTCCAGTTGGCAGCAGTATACCATCCGTTACTACTGGTTCCTTTCCAGCTGGTAATCGTTTGAGCAAAACTTTCCACCTGAGAAAAAAAAGTACAAAACCATAAAACCAGTACAAGTGCTTTCCACGCTGAAATCAATTTTATTAGTCTTTTTCCTGAAGGGTAGATTTTAATCATATTTTTCACTTATTTATTTATTCAAATAATATCTGTTTGCTAAAAATATTCACCAAAGCACCTTAGGCGCAGTAAGCAACCATTGGCTGGAAAGCCTGCTATAAGAAACAAGCCAGGTATAAAGAAGGATAAAATCGGGTAAATCATCTGGTGAATAATACTTTCGTCGATTTGTAAAGACTGGGAGCGGAAAGTTCGTAACTAATTATAGTGCATAATTTCATCAGGCTGAAGACCCATGTACTGCCGATAATTATTGCCGTTTAAGGCCCCATAATGCCTAAAGCCAGCCGGGTTTAAAAACCTTAACGAAGATATACAAATACCCGAAACACTGTTAAAATTGGCATTGTGCGCCAAATATCCCGCTTTATCATTACTGAGGTCGGCAAGCGCACTAGTTATTCTATTGGGGGTAAGTTGTTTAACATCTTCGGCATAAATCCGAACAGGAATAGATAAAAGAAAAAATACCAGCAGTTGTAATAGTTTTATCATAAACAAATACGCATCTGTTTACTTATTTTTATAAAATATTCAATATTGTCTAACAACAAATCCACATAATTAATTTACCATAAACTTACTTTTATCTAATTTAACACACAATAACCAAGCATCCATAAAGCTTTCACTAATAAAATCGCAGCAATATAATCCAATTTATTTGATATACCATTTATTTTTCTTAAACTATTTTAAATACAAGTTAAATTAACTAATTATTAATAGCCGCATAAGATATGCAACTTTATTTTATTTCAATTACATCTAAATATCAGTCATTTATAAGAACATATTATAAATAAAGGCTTTCAAATCAAACTATCGTTTTTGCTTATCATAACTATATTAACACCAACACCACAACAGAAAAAACGCGAAATTATATCTTAGTATTAGCATAAATATTAATTATTTTATATATTTATTTAAGTTTTGAACTCATTATAAAAAAATATAATTATTAAACCACCAATATAATTTAACAAAATATTAAATTTTATAATTTTATTTATAATAAACATCATCTATATTTAACTTGTTTTTAAGTGCATTAATATTTCTGAATAAAATCTCACTTATTTGTTGCAGGCCAGGCAACCAATCAGATAATCCTTGCGTGGTGGCTACACTATTTACCGGAACTATTGCTTTACCCAGTAGTTTCTTTTCCATTCACCTGAATAATTTGAGGCCCATACAGCAACAGCATCCTTCTAAAATTTAGAAAAACTGCTATTGGTGTATTTGCCAGAAAAACAGATGCAGACATGAAATAAACAAAACAAAAAACACCGGCAGCAATACCGTAAATTTCCGCTTACAGTAATGGTCAGTCATTTTAACAAGCCACCAGGCAATATTTAGTTATGGCATTAGCATACAGTAGTCTCAATATTTTTCATCTTTAAAAATTAAAAATTATGGAAAGAAAGACGAGTACCGCCAGTACCTTTTTAACCCAAGTTCCCCGGTGGAGCCGTCCGGCTCCAGCAAAAACTACTCCTAACCGGTTATTTTCTACGGTTGGTTTAGCCTTGCTCCTAAGTACATTGCTGCTACAGAGTTGTCAGGAAGAAATAAAAGAGGCAGCGCCCACCGATTCTCAAACCAGTGAAGAATTATCCGTTGCCCACTTCAACATGAAGCCCGTAGACCTGGCTCCTATTGCCACTAATCTGGTGTCGCCGCTGGGAGTAGAAGAAGCCCCGGACGGCAGCAACCGTTTGTTTATTCTGGATCAGATCGGAAAAATCTGGATAGTAAATGCAGCGGACAACCAGTTAACCACCCCTTTCCTGGATGTTACGAGTAAAATGGTAACACTTAATCCGCGCTACGATGAGCGGGGCTTACTCGGCTTTACTTTTCACCCGGATTTTAAAAATAATGGCCGCTTCTTTATTTATTATACCCTCCCGCCCCGCCCCGGCGGACCAACGCCTACTACCACCTGGAACAATCTGAGCCGGATTTCGGAATTCCGCGTGTCGGCGGGTAACCCGAACGTAGCCGATTTGAGTACAGAAAAAGTAATATTGGAATTGGACGATCCGCAATCGAACCACAACGGCGGCACCATTGCGTTTGGCCCGGACGGCTACCTGTACATTGCCATTGGTGATGGCGGCGGCGCCAATGATGTGGACCCTGGTCACGTGGAAGACTGGTACCCGGTTAATAAAGGCGGTAACGGTCAGGATATTGAGGCCAACCTGTTCGGCAATATTTTACGTTTAGATGTAAACAGCGGCGCCCCTTACCGTATTCCGGCCGACAACCCCTTTGTGGGTAAAACCGGCCGCGACGAAATATGGGCCTACGGCTTCCGCAACCCCTTCCGGTTCTCTTTTGATATGAGCGGCTCCCGCCGGATGTTTGCCGGCGATGCCGGGCAGTTGCTGTTCGAAGAAATTGATGTGGTAGAAAAAGGCCAGAATTACGGCTGGAACGTAAAAGAAGGCACCTCCTGCTTTAATGCGGCCGATCCGCTGAAACCCTTAGCTTCCTGCCCCAGTGTTGATGTATACGGCCGGCGGTTAATCAATCCGGTGATCCAGGTGAATAATTACCGGAATCCGGTAAATGGCCGGGCTACTACCATTATTGGGGGCAACGTTTACCGCGGTAACGATATTCCGGGCTTCCAGGGCAAGTACATTTTCGGCACCTTCTCGCAAAACCCAGGCACACCCGATGCCGAGCTATTTATTTCGCAGCCTTCCGGTCCGGGCTTGTGGGATTACCGCGAAATCAATCTGGTAAACCGCCCCGACGATTTAGGATATTACCTGAAAGGCTTTGGCCAGGATTTAGAAGGCGAAATATACCTGACCGTTTCAGAGCTGTCAGGGCCTACCGGCAATACCGGCAAAGTGTTTAAACTGGTATTAGCCGATAAAGAAAAAGGTAAAGGCAAGGGTCACGCCCAGGATAATAGCGGGAAAGACAATAATCGCGGCAAAGGGAGAGGCTAATAGTTAAGCCTATTTAAAATAAATGAAGCCTCCACACCAAGAGGCTTCATTTATTTATAAATTACACGATAGGCGTGTATTTGTCTTTTGAAAGATTTTATCTTTAAATGGTAATCCGCTAACTGGAAGTCTACTCCAAAGTAATTTCCAGGGAAACCGGCTCTGTTGAGTTTTCTGGGCGGTAAACCTTTCTTTCTGCTGCGAAATGCTTCATACCTCACCACCGAAAATCTAAAAGAGGATTTATCTTCCCAAAGACCCTCCTTGCCCAAACTGATGTCAGGAGCTTCATTGTTCTGTTTTGCAGGCACGTCTGAAGGCGCGGTTACCGCTTGGGCAATATTAATTATTGCTTTTTAAGTTTCTGAAGCTGTTGTTGCAGGTAAGTTTTGGGTAGCCAGCGGTTGCCGAGCATGACGCCTTCTATCCGGCGGGTTTGGGTAATATCCTGCAAAGGGTTACCAGCCAGCAAGATTAAATCCGATACGGCTCCCACCTTAATAGTACCCGTATTTTCTGTTTGGTTCAGGTATTTGGCTACGTTAACCGTACCGGTTTGTAAAGCCTGAAAAGGTGTAAGGCCCGCATCTACCAGATATTTAAGTTCCTGGTGCGTAGAAAAACCGGGTACGTTAAATATTTGTGGTGCATCGCAGCCCAACAGCAGTCCCACGCCATTTTGCTGACAAGCTAATATTAATTTCCGCCGCAACTGAATATAATCTTTCATTTTAGCGGCATTGTACTGCGGATTGGCTTGCAGGTTCTTTTTGCTGTTAGCCCAGTTTCGCCTTACTTCCGGCGCCATATACACCATTTCGGGAGCTTTGCTGAACTGCTCTACGGGTATGGGCGAGAACCAACGCTCGGCCAGCGCCTGGGTAGGCACCACCCAAATATTCTTTGCCTTTAAACCTTGCATTAATTTAGGTATGCGGGTCGTATCTGCTTTATCGGCCACAAACATTCCAAATAAACCTACTTGCTCCTGCTTCATACTATCAATTCCCGGCACCAGCCCTTCAATAAAACCATCGAGGTGATCGATAGAAGAATAACCGGCGTTAATGGCCCGCCAGATGCCCACATCAAAAGAAACGTGCCCCACAAACGGAATATTTACTTCTTTGGCGGTACTGGCCATCGCATCAAACGTTTCAAGGGTAAGGCCCGGATGCAATTTTAAATAATTATACCCGGCTGCTTTCTGCTGCCGCACCATGGTAGCGGCCTGCTCCGGTGTTTTAACACTTTGCCCGCTAAACGACGGGCCGGTAGTATAAAAATGAGGACCTAATATTTCGCCGCTGTTAATTTTACTGCGCAGTTCCAAGTGGCGCGGGTGCCCCAGCATGCCCCGGATGGTGGTAATTCCATTGGCGGCAAACAGCATCAAAACCTCTTTCATGGGTTCCAGGTTATCTATTGGCGGTACGTGGGCGTGCATTTCGGCCAATCCCGGTATTAAATATTTGCCTTTGGCTTCTACCAGGGTAGCCGCTTTGCCGTACTTCGCGTTTTTGGCCTCGCCCACATAAGTAATTTTACCGTCTTTTACCACCACTGTCTGGTTAGCCAACACCCGCTCCCGGTCCATGGGTATTACGTTTACGTTCCGGAAAACCACTTCGCCTTGCTTTACAGTAGCTGTTCCCTGGCCATTTACCTGGAGCTGAATCAGGCAAAATATTAAAATCCAACAATATCTCATAACTGGCTATTTGGTATTAGGTAAAAAACAACAGCTAATCAGCTTATTAAATGTAATATTATTTAGCCGGATATTAAAAAATTAATGTTACAAGAGGACCTCACCCAAAATCCCTCTCCTGAAAAAGGAGAGGGACTTTGATTAGTATTTCAGTCATTACAATAAAGGTGTTTAAGGGCTTCTTCTTTAGAAAATTTATCAAGCGAATTGAATAGATAATTCTGGTATTTGGATAGCAGTAATAAGGGACAAAATAGTTTTGAAGGAATTTACTGCATCCACTATATGGTACTACCTTACAGAACAATATTTATTCTCCTGATAAAAGCGTTTCCCCTAATAAATGCGTTACCGGAGCTCCCTTTCTCCCAGAGGAGAAGGGGTTGGGGGATGAGGCGGCAACTGCCCTACTTTTTGTTCGCTTCAAATTCATATATTTAACAAAACAGCAACCATGAACCGAAGAAACTTCTTAAGAAATAGCTCCCTGGCTGGTTTAACCTTATCTACACTAACTTTAGGTGCCTGCAATTCGGGTTCCGCGGGTAAGCGTGGGGCCGAGAAAACCACCGGCCACCACCGCGCCGATAATTTTGAATTAAACGAAGTAACCATTACCGATTTGCAGCAAAAAATGCAGAACGGCGAATATACCTCTCGGTCCATAACCCAGCTATACCTGGATCGGATTGAGGCTATTGATAAAAATGGACCTAAGCTGAACGCCGTAATTGAATTAAATCCGGATGCTTTAAATATTGCCGATGCCCTGGACCAGGAACGGAAAAATGGAAAAATACGCGGCCCGTTGCACGGCATTCCGGTTTTGATAAAAGATAATATTGATACGGCCGATAAAATGTCCACGTCAGCGGGCTCTTTGGCGCTGGCCGATAACAAAGCCGCCCAGGATGCCTTTATTGTAAAAAAGCTACGCGAGGCGGGCGCCGTTATCCTGGGTAAAACCAACTTGAGCGAATGGGCGAATTTCCGGTCTACCCGGTCCACGAGCGGCTGGAGCAGCCGGGGCGGCCAAACGCGTAATCCTTACGTGCTGGACCGTACGCCCTGCGGATCCAGTTCGGGCTCGGGCGTGGTGGTAGCCGCTAACTTGTGCGTAGTAGCGGTTGGTACCGAAACCGATGGCTCGGTGGTTTGCCCGGCTTCGGTCAACGGCGTAGTGGGTTTGAAACCAACCGTGGGGCTAATCAGCCGTTCGGGCATTATTCCGATTTCCGAAACCCAGGATACGGCCGGACCGATGGCCAGAACGGTACGCGATACGGCTATTTTATTAAGCTTCCTGACCGGCATTGACCCCGCCGATGCCGTTACGCAAGAAAGCGAAGGCCAAATACAGCCGGATTATACCCAGTTTCTGGATGCCAACGGCTTACAAGGCAAAAGAATCGGGATAGAAAAATCATTTCTGAAAGGTCATCCGGGTATCGATACTTTACTACAGAAAGCATTGGACCTGGTAAAAAGCAAGGGCGCTACCATTGTAGAGGTGGATATTCTGAAAAAAACAGGCGGGTTGAGCGAATCGGAATTTAAGGTGCTGCAATACGAATTTAAAGACGGGCTGAATAAATATTTGGCGAAGACCAACGGCCAGGTAAAATCGCTGCAGCAGCTGATTGCTTTTAATAAAGAAAATGAGGCCAAAGTAATGCCTTATTTTAAGCAGGAAATTCTTGAAAGCTCAGAAAAACTCGGCGACCTGACCAGTACCGCATACCGGGAAGCTTTACAAAAAAACCGGACTGTTTCCCGCCAATCCATTGATAACCTATTGCGGGAACACCGGTTAGATGCCATCTCGGGCCCTACTTACGGGCCGCCGTGGTGCATCGACCTGGTGAACGGCGATTATTCTACCGGCTACGGCTTTACTTCACCGGCGGCTATTTCGGGGTATCCGCACATTACCGTACCCTTGGGCCAGGTACAAGGCTTGCCCATTGGTCTCTCCTTTTTCAGTACGGCTTATACCGAAGGCGAATTATTAAAACTGGCTTACGCTTACGAACAAGCTTCCCAGAACCGGGTATTACCTACTTTTAAAACGTCCGCTGCGTTATCGTAAATTAAAGTCAGTAGCTGAGAAGATTAATAATAGGTTTAATAGCTAAGGCGGGTGGAGTCCGAATCCATCTGGCATTTTGGCCTGTACTTTCCGAAGTAATAAATATCTTACTCTGCTATAAATCAGCCACCATCCGTCTAAAACAGCCTAAGTATTGAGAGTAAGAGGAATCAGCGGCGTTTATTTCGGGTAGCCAATATTTATTGAAACTTTATTTCATTTCCGGGGTAATCTCAGGAAGGACGGATAACTATATTTTAATATTAACTTTTATAACCTAGTATAAGTGGTGTTACGCAATTTATTATCAGGCTTGAGCTCTCACCTCTTTCAGGCAGAAGGAAAAATATTTGTTTACCAGCTAAATAGTTTCCTTCTGCCCGAAAGAGGTAAAATGCTTTAACGCTATTCTTTTAACTTCTGCGTATGTGTAATTATAATCAGCAATTGGCAAAAGAAATCATATACCGGTTTTTACCCGGAAGGAAAAACAAAATATTCTCCGGCGCTCTAAACCAGATAAATATTAATACAACCGCTACATAAACCTATATGCTCAGACTGGAAGAACTTTCGCTTAACGTACCCGAAACCACTAAGCCCCGGGTTATTATTATTGGGGGTGGCTTTGGCGGCATTAACCTGGCCCGCAAATTACCGGGTAAAGATTTTCAAGTGGTCATGTTTAACAAGCAAAATTACCACGGCTTCTGGCCGCTTTTATACCAGGTTGCTACCGCCGGCCTCGAACCCGATGCCATTGCCGAACCTTTGCGGAAAATGTTCGACGAGGATTACGAAGATTTTCATTTCCGGCCAGTCCGGGTAAGCCGCATTAATCCTGAATCTAAAACCATAAGCACCGCCATTGGCGATTTGCGGTACGACTACTTAGTTATTGCCACCGGAACCAAATCTAATTTTTTCGGCAACGAGCAAATTAAAAAATATTCTTTCCCGCTGAAGCAAATTCCGGATGCCCTTAACCTGCGAAGCCAGTTGCTGCAATCGTTTGAATTGGCCAACATGACCAAAGACCCGGAAAAACGCCAAAGTTTGTTAAACATTGTAATTGTGGGCGGTGGCCCGACGGGGGTAGAAATGGCCGGATCGCTGGCCGAAATGCGGAAACACATCTTGCCCGGCGATTACCCCGGCATGGATTTCAGCAAAATGAATATTTACTTAGTAGAAGGTTTAGACCGCGTATTGCCGCCCATGTCGCCGGAATCGAGTCAGAAAACCCATAAATACCTGGAGGAGATGGGCATTATTATTAAGCTGAAAACCCTGGTAGAATCGTACGACGGCGAGGTGGCAACCCTGAAAGGCGGCGAGCAAATCCGTACCCAGACATTGGTTTGGGCAGCCGGGGTAGCCGGCGCTACCGTAGAGGGCATGCCGGCCGAAACCGTGGAGCGGGGCAAATATATTGTAAACCGCTTTAACCAGGTAAAAGGGTACACCGATATTTTTGCTATTGGCGATATTGCCAAAATGACTACCGATTTATTTCCCAACGGGCACCCGGGAGTAGCGCAACCGGCTATTCAGCAAGGGAGGCATCTGGCCAAAAACTTTCAGCGACTGCTCCGCGGCGAAACTTACGAACCTTTCGAGTATTTCGACAAAGGCTCGCTGGCCATAATTGGCCGCAACCGGGCGGTGGCCGACTTACCGAAAAATATTAAATTAGGTGGTTTTATTGCCTGGGTGGCCTGGTTGTTTGTGCACCTTTATTACCTGATTGGCTTCCGGAACAAGCTGGTGGTTATCAGCAACTGGGTTTACCGGTTCTTTACCTACGAGCACGGCACCCGTTTAATTATCCGGGCTTTTGTGCGCAAAGACGATAAACAAGGGCAGGAATTTATTAAACTCCAGCGAATGGACTAGCTCTGCTGGTTTAAAGGAGAAGTTAAATAAATATTATAAATAATAATCCGGCTACAGGTATTATCCTGGCCGGATTTTTATATTTGCGGAACAAGGCGAAAGGTTAGTTGGCGCTAAAACTTTCAACCAAATATTCTGCCTTTTACTAGCAGTTTCACTGCTACTGTTAAAACCCAAAGGCCCTAGTGGTGGCAAAAGATTTTTTGCCTGCTTCAGCTATTATTAACCTGTAAGAGTATTTTTTTTATCAGTACAATTTGCCCTAAATGGTAGTGGGTATGCTCTATAATCCCGTGAATATTTCGGTAGTAATTCCCGTATTTATTATTCGCAAAATCTTCCCAAAGTTTATGCTCTGGTAACTGCTCCAATAAGCTGGCAAAGCTTTCGGCATCTGCCCAGGTCTTGTCCATCAATTTTTCCCAATCTTCCTGGGAGCTAATCGGCGGCAGGTTAAAACTATCCGTATCGCTGGCATCCAGTGGTTCTCCCTCCAATACCTTTAAAACCCGACTTACATAGTAACTCGTATGATAAACCAAAGCCGCAATGGTATTACAATTATGTATTGGTGTAGTGGCTTGTTGCCAGGTTAGGCCGGCCAGACTTTCTTTCAGGTTTACTTCGGTCCAGTTACCGCCAAAATATACTTCCCGAAAGTGCTTCGCTATTTGTTCGGATATTTTCATGAATTTAAGTTGTAATTGCGGCCAAAACGGTTAGTAAATAAAGAGAGCATGGAGTAGCCGAAGCTTTGTTTATGTACCGTGTTGGGTAAAGGCATTTTTAGATTTCGTGTTCACCCCAAGGCTCAAGAAATTCCAACTTCTTTTTATTAACAAACTTATAAGGGTAATAATAAATTAGCTTCCCTTCAACATTTTCGTGCTTAATTGAAATCAGTATGGCGTCTTTGGGAAGATTATACTTTTCATTTTGCACTCTAACGTCATATGCTATGCTGTAGGCTCTAACTTTATTTTTGTTAAATGCTTCTTCAAAGGCTGAAGTCAGTTCATTTATTATTTTTTGACTTTCAGGGTATTCTTCATCCTCAAAGAAGCTGACTGGTGTAAATTTTCCTGATGAACTAATCTTTGAACCGAATGGATAGTATTCACCAGAGTCAAGGAGCAAATTCTCTGCAAATTCTACAGAGTATCCTATTAACTTTTCGATGTCACTTTTGACTTCTGGCTCCATAATTCAATACTTATGATTTTTTTGCCCAACGGACTTGGCTATGGCGCGTTCTAATGCGCTATAGGTGTGGTTAGGGCTCGACTATTTTAAATCCATCTAAGGTATTTTCTGTGGCGAATTCATCTAATTCGTCACTTTTAAGTATGTTATCAATTACTTCTGTAGGTAGAGCAATCCCAAATCCCATTAAGTCTATTCTGTCTGGATTTTCCATATCGTATGGCAGTTGAGTTAACATACCTACAACAGCTCCAAACTTATTTATAACTGGACCGCCACTATTTCCTCCTTTAACTCTTGCATTAATCAAAAAGTAATCAACACCATCTAAATAGGAGATGTCTTCACCCACTATATCTCCAATTGAAGCTTTGTACATTGTATTGATTGTCCCTTTTTCTGAAAATTGAATTGCATCAAACCCTGAAATGGGTGGATACCCTAAAGTCAAGACATCATCCAATACATTTCCTTTGTCAAAATGAAAAAAAGGAATATTGTTTAAAGCACCATCTTCTGTTTCTATAATTGCTAAATCAATTTTTCTATTTCTTGGATATAGGACCCGCTTTACTTTGACGACTTCTGTCCCTTTGAGTATTTTGATATAGTCCATATTTTCAACGCAATGCCTAGCTGTTAGAATAAGGTTTCGCTGATAAACAAAAGAAGTACCGATATCAATTATGCCTGTTTCAGAATGTTGAACAACAATGGGCATAACCGCCGTGGAGAAATTATTCCTAATACTTAAAAATCCTTCAATTAAAAAATCATAAGCACCATAATTTGCTAAATCCTCCTCTAACCACATATTATAGTAACACTGATTCATTAAGGGAGCCGTTCCATTAGTACCAGCAGAAATTAGCAAGCCTTCATGTTCAAATTTTTTACAAATTGAATACACATATTCTAATCTGACTCCCTTTAGAGTTGATGAGCTATGTTCTTTGAATAAATCGTGAATTGCAAAAGGTCTTATTACACCAGAAGCATCTGTTTTAGCATTAGAAATTTTGAAGAATTTCAGGATTTCTGTAGGTATCCCCATTATTTATTTTCTACTGATTAGATGTGCCCTAACTAGCAGCTAAACCGATTATTCGGCTTATCTGCACTATAGTTGGAGGGCTTAACAAAAAATACAGGCTTTTTTATAAAGCCGGCAATATTTGCGCGATGGGCGTTTCGCCGTTAAAAGCTTTTACTAACTTACCATCCGCGGCGTAAATAAACATACTCGGCGACGCCATGGGACCAACCGTATTTAAAATATCCTCTAAAGTGGCCTGAGCAAAAACAAAATTAGATTCGAAAGCCAATTTATATTCCTGCGCAAATTTGGCTAGTTCCGCTTGCGGGTTATTGGTAATAAAATATACCTGGTAGTCGCGGAAAGCAGCCAGGTTCTCCTGAATCTGGGCGGTTTCGCGTTGGCAATGGTCACAATCGGGCTGAAAAAAGAATAGAATGATTTTGCCGGTCAGGCTGTTGGTCATTAGTTTAGTTCCGTCCAGTTTGGTTAAAGGCAAATTCGGCAAATCGTTGGTGGCAGCCTCCGTAGCTTCCGGTTGGCTATTTTCGGCCGGCTGGCTATTCTGGGTTACTGCTTCCTGGGTTTCGGGCAGATTGCTTGGGCCACTGTTGCAACTGCTGACGACAACTGCTAACAAGAATATTTTAATTAAATAGATACCTCTTTTCATAACCCTAATATTAGGTTTTTCCGCCTTTATTCAAATTTTATTTTCGGCTGGGTCAGAGAAATAAAACAGGTGGCAATTGCCAAAAAGAATCATCTATTCTTAATAATTCCCGTACTTTCTGCTGTTTAGCATGTAAGCTACTTATATATTTAACGCCATGAATCCTCGTTTGGAAATAAATTATTGTACCCAATGCCGGTGGTTGCTGCGGGCCGCCTGGATGGCCCAGGAAATGTTAACTACTTTTGAAACCGAACTCGGCGAAGTTGCCCTGGTACCCGGCACCGGTGGCGTTTTTGATGTGCGGCTAAACGGCGAATTAATTTATTCGCGCAAAGAGGCCGGCCGCTTTCCCGAATCGAAGGAATTAAAACAACTTATCCGCGACCGTATTGCGCCCGAAAAACCGTTGGGGCACAGCGATCGCCAGGAAAACGTTTAATATTCCAATTAAAATAATCAATTCTCTGGCCGCATGGTTGTTCCGGAATGAACATAACCTTTAAAAACTACTTCCGTTTCTAACCCAAACTTATTAGTTCCGGGGCTGGCCCGGGCAATATACTATTTAAATTTTTTATGGAACAACGCGAAGTAATGGATCAGGATAATACCAATTGGGTGTGTGTGCAGGCTTTTGGCGGCTTGAAAGCAGAAGCCGCCGAAGAAGCGGCCGACCGGGTAGAAACCACCGACGGGAAAGTGCCGGTAGTGTGTACGCCCAACGGCGGCGCTCAAACCGTTCGCCTGCAATTACAGCGCGATTGGCTGGAAAATTATTCCGACGAACAGTTGGTAACCGAAATTACGAACGCCCGCGCCGAATCCTGAAGGCAGCAGTTGAGAATTAAGGATATAATATTTAAATTAGCGCATCGTTTTAAAGCCGATGTCTAAGTTTAAAACCTACTTAAAAAAAATCGGAGTTGCCGGATTTCTGTTCTTTCTGATTAAAGGACTTATCTGGCTGTTCATTTTTTTAGGGGGCGCTAAATTATTATTCGATTAGGCCAAGCCGCCATGTATCTTCTACGGGTAGCAGCGCCCTTTATTTAAGCTACCGCTTTCCCCCTTTCTCTTTTTAGTAAAACCATGCTGCCGAATTCTTTCTATTGGCTTGCATTTACCGGATTAATAATTGCATTCTGCTATATATTTCTTCGGGTATAGTAACTCAAAAGCTTTAATTCCGGTACAACTGCAACATTACCGCCTGGCTTACCTGGCAGTTGTATAAGCTACTAAAAAAACATCCCACCGGATGCCTATGAAAAAACATACTTACAACTTTGGCTTAATCGGAAATTGCGCCTATTTAGCTTTAATTGGCAAAGACACGAATATTTCGTGGATGTGCTGGCCCCGCTTCGATTCCAGTTTTATTTTTGGCAGCCTCCTCGACCGGCAAAAAGGTGGCGAGTTCTCCGTCCGGCCTTCCGAAACTAATTTTAGTTGCAATCAATATTACATCGAAAATACCAACGTGCTTTGCACCGAAATTGAAAGCGTACATGGCCGCTACCGCGTAACTGACTTTGCTCCCCGTTTTCACCAGCACCAGCGTAACTTTAAGCCGCTTATGCTCATCCGGAAGATAGAGCCGCTTTCGGGTACGCCGCACATTAAAGTTACCTGCAATCCGGCAGGCAATTACGGCACTATTAAGCCTGCCCGCGTTCGGGGCAGCAACCACATTGCGTACCTGGGTTTAGAAGAACAAGTACGCCTGACCACCAACGTTTCGCTCACTTATATTCTGGACGAAGAGCCGTTTGTACTAAACGAAACCAAATACCTGGTTCTTACTTTTGGCGAGCCCCTGGAAGCGCCCCTGATTACCACCTGCGAAGAATTTCAGGTAAAAACAATCCATTACTGGCGCAACTGGGTAAAAAGTACCAGCATCAGCAATTATTACCAGAGCCAGGTTATTCGTTCGGCGCTGGCTTTAAAAATTCACCAGTACGAAGATACCGGAGCCATTATTGCGGCCAGTACCACCAGTTTGCCCGAGGCGCCGCATAGCACCCGCAACTGGGATTACCGCTTTTGCTGGATGCGCGACAGCTATTATATTTTAACGGCCTTTAACAATATCGGGCACTTTGAGGAAATGGAGCGGTATTTCCATTACATTGCCAATGTATCGGTGCAGGCACAGGACCGTTTTCAGCCGCTGTATGGCATTAATGGCGCGAGTAAATTAATCGAAAAAGAACTGGACCTGGAAGGTTACCTGGGCAACAAACCGGTGCGGATTGGCAACGACGCTTACACGCACATACAGAACGATGTGTACGGGCAAGTACTCGTGGCCTTACTGCCGTTGTATGTCGATCGTCGCTTTATAGATGCGGGCCGGGTAGAATCAGAAAAATTAATTTACCATACGCTGCACAAACTGGAAAAATACCTGCACGAACCCGATGCCGGCCTTTGGGAATTTCGCAACCTGAAACAACTGCATTGTTATACTTTTCTGTTTCATTGGGCCGGGGCCAACGCGGCCTGGAAAATAGGACAATACTTACAAGATAATACTTTAACCGAGTTAGCGCACCGGCTGCGGCAGGAAGCAGCCAGCCGAATTGAAGAGTGCCTGGATCCACAACGCGGGGTGTACACCAATGCCATCGGCTCGAAACATTTAGACGCCAGCACCATGCAACTTATTATGATGGGCTACCTCGACCCGAACTCCAAACTGGCCCGCAGCCACTTGCGCCACCTTGAAAAAGAGCTTAAAACCCCCGAAGGACTTTTCTACCGCTATCGCCACGCCGATGATTTTGGCACCCCCGAAACCACTTTCCTGATTTGTTCTTTCTGGTACATTGAGGCGCTGGCGTGTGTCGGCCGGATAGATGATGCCATGCGCGAATTCGAAAAAATATTGCAGTACACCAACCATTTGGGTTTACTCAGCGAAGACGTTGACGCCAAAACCGGCAGCCAGTGGGGTAATTTCCCGCAGGCGTACAGCCACGTTGGTCTGGTAAATGCGGCTTACCGCATTTCTAAAAAAATAGATAGGCCTAACTTTTTATAGCGATTGAAGAAATCATAAATCCTTACGACTTTAAGCAGATTCGTTAAAAAGTAAAATAAATTAAAAGAAACGCTGCCGGTAAACCCTAATAATTAACCGGCAGAGCAGCTTTTAGATTATTTTCCAGCCTAGGAAAAATAAAAGCATAGACCTTTAAGATAGGGGCATAAATAAATTATCTACATAACACCAGGCCCAATCTTCGCGCGGCTCTGCCGAAGTTACCACGGGGTGGTTCGTTTCCAGAAAATGCTTCGTTGCATGCTTGTTCGGCGACGAATCGCAGCAATGGGTTTCACCGCAAGTTTGGCAGGTGCGCAGGTGCACCCAGGTACTTCCCATGTCTATGCACTGCTGGCATTGGGGCACCGCTGCCTTTTTAAGTTCCTGGTCCTGCGGCAGATGAATGCAGGTTTTGGTATTTAGGGTCATGATGCGCTCAGGATTAGGTTATTTTTAATTTTTATTAATTCTCCGCTAAATATTCGTGCACAAATTTAATGGCCATGGCTCCCTCGCCTACCGCGGAGGCTACCCGGCTCATGGCGCCTGCCCGTACATCGCCGGCGGCAAATATACCGGGGCTGCAGGTTTCCAGTAAAAAGGGTTCCCGCTCCAGTTTCCAGAATTTACGGTATTGCTCGTGCTGCAATAAATCGCGACCAGTAGTAATAAAACCTTTGGCGTTCTTAATAATATTTACCTTAATCCAGTCGGTGTAAGGCTTGGCCCCGATAAAAATGAATAAGGAATCGGCCTTTACCGTCTGTTCCGCACCGTCGGTTACCTGTTTTAGCACCAGTTCCTCCAGTCGGCTGTTGCCGTTAGCCTGAATTATTTCGGAACAAGGCACCATTACAATATTGGCAGTTCCCTTAATTTGGTCGATGAGGTATTGCGACATGGTAGCGCTTAAATCTTCGCGCCGGATGATAATATGCACCCGGTCGGCAAACTGCGCCAGGTACATGGCTGCCTGCCCCGCCGAATTACCCCCACCTACCACGTATACCTGTTTGTTTTTACATGCCTGGGCTTCGGTCATGGCCGCACCGTAATAAATGCCGGCGCCAGTAAACTCGGCAATGCCGGGCGTTTCGAGCTGGCGGTAATCTACCCCGGTGGTAATAACCAGGCTTAAAGCATTAATTTCGGTGCCATCGCTCAGGGTTAATATTTTGTATTTGTCTTTAATCTTAATATCCACTACTTCCTGCGGCGATAAAAATTCGGTGCCAAATCGGGTAGCTTGGGTTATGGCCCGGCGGGTAAGGTCGGCCCCGCTTAAGCCGGTCGGGAAACCCAGGTAATTCTCAATGCGCGAACTGGTACCGGCTTGCCCGCCGGGTGCCCGCCGCTCAATTAACAAGGTTCTTAATCCTTCGGAAGCGCCGTAAACCGCGGCCGCCAAACCGGCTGGCCCGGCGCCAATAATTACCACATCGTACAGATTATTCAGCGCCCGAACTTTTAAGCCCAGTTTTTCGGCAATGGGTGCTAAACCCGCGTTTGTTAAGAAAGAGCCGTCTTCAAAAAAAACCGCCGGTAAATCTTTTGGATCTATGACGTTAAGCCGCACCAGTTCAGCAGCTTTCTCATCGGATTCAATATCGAGCCATTTATAAGGAAACAAGTTACCCGATAAAAAATCTTTTAATTCGTGCGATTTCGGCGACCACTGGTACCCAATTACTTTAATGCCCTCGTAATCCGGAATGTAATTGGCATCCCAATCTGTGAGCAAATCCGAAATAACCGGATAAAGTTTTTCTTCGGGTGGATCCCAAGGCTTTAGCAGATAATAATGTAAACCAACCTCGTTGATGGCTTTAATGGCGGCTTCGGTATCGGAGTAAGCGGTTAGCAGCACCCGTTTGGCTTCCGGGTAAACGGCCCGGGCCTTCTCCAGAAAATCAACGCCCAACATATCGGGCATGCGCTGGTCCGAAATAAAAAGTGAGATAACCTCGCCTTTATTTCTAAGCTCCCGCAAACTGGCCAGCGCTTCGTCGGCAGAGGTGGTATGCAAAATTTTGTATTCCTGCCGGTACTGATTTCGGAGGTCGCGCACCAGGGCTTTTAGCACCTGGGCATCATCGTCCACGGCAAAAATGATGGGTTGTTTCATAACCTAAAACCTTCTCCTGAAGGTATATTTTTTATTAAACCTAATATTAATTTTTGCTTCGTGTAAAAAAAATTAGATTAAGATTTTCAGCTAACCTCCCGAGGCTCTGCTTAACCCACAGATATCTTTTACAACAACGCTTTTGGTTAAAGCATAGAAATTACACAATCGGAAAGCAAAGTTCAAAAACCGTATTGCCGGGTTGAGATTGTACTTTTATGGCGGCATCGTGGTGCAACATAATTTTATTAACAATATCCAGGCCCAGACCGGTGCCTTTACCCACGGGTTTGGTGGTGTAAAAAGGCTCAAATATCCGGTTAAGGGCTTCGGCCGGAATACCACTGCCATTATCCTGCACGGTAACTTTTAAATTATCGCCTTCTACCCGGGTGGCCAGCCGCAACTTGCCACCGGGTTCTAAAGCATCAATGGCATTATCAATTAAGTTAGTCCAGACCTGGTTTAGCTCACCTACGTAGCCGTTTACCAAAGGCAAATCTTTTCCAAAATCCTGCTCTACCTGAATATTTTTTTCTTTTAACTTGTGGTTGAGCATGGTAAGGGTGCTTTTAATTCCGCTGTGTAAATCGGTTTTTTCTTTATCCTGGCCCCGATCCATGTGGGAGTAAGTTTTTACCGCGTTTACTAACGCCGAAATACGTTTCGCCGAGGCCTGAATATCACAGATTAATCTTTCGGTATTCAGGGTATTGGCAATCCAATCTAAAACTTCGGACAAATTATTACCGGCCAAAATAGCTTTAATTTCTTCTAAATCGGTGAGGTTAACACCCGATTCGGCAAAAGTTTCGGCGAGCAGGAAGCCGTCTTCTACCTCCTGTTCTTCGAGCCAATCGGTTATTTCATCTTCCAGGCTGTTGCGTTCGAGTAGCGTTAAGTTGCTTTGCAAACCGGCATCTATTTTCCGGAATAAAATATCATTTACCGCATCTACCTGGTCAGGGGTAACGTGCATGGACATGATGCGCTTAAACTTTTCGGGCACGCTGTGGTGGATGCGCAGCAGCTCGGCCGAACTCCGCACCATAGCGGCCGCCGGGTTATTTAGTTCGTGGGCCAAACCAGCGGAGAGTTTACCCAAAGCCATGAGCTTTTCGTTTTGCTGCTGACTACGGGTAAAGTCGCGTACGCGGTCGGTCATAATGCCTACCAGCTCCTGCACCAACTCCGGGCTTACGTGCTCCAGCTCGGTAAAATATCTCCGGTGCAACGACAGCACAGTGGTCGGTACCAGGGCAATACCCTGACCAGCCGCCGTCCGTAACCGCGAATAAGGCAGCAAGCCGGTAATTTCTCCTTTTTTAACCGAGACAAAATACTTGTAGGTGCCATTCTGCTCCAGGCTGATGTTTATTTGGCCTTCCAGCACCAGGTGCATGTAATCGGTGGGCTGGCCTTTGGTAAAGAGGGCCTGCCCAGGGGCTAACTCCCGAATTTCACTGGTTTTTAATAACCACTCCAGGTGTTCGGTTGGTATGGATTTCAATACCGGAAGTTCCTGCAAATAAGCAACATCGTAAACAGCCATAGTTAAAGTTGAGAATTATTTCGGAAAGTGGGTAATCAATAGCGTAAAAATATTACGGTTACGCCTAATTTAATAAAAGCACCTCATCCCCCTACCCCTTCTCCTGAAGGCGAAGGGGAGTTCTGGTAATGCTTCTTTTGAAGGAAATGCATTTAATAGCTTTTTATAGTAGATGCATGCTTGACAGGTTATTTATCAGAATGAGTAATCAAAGTCCCTCTCCTTTTTCAGGAGAGGGATTTAGGGTGAGGTTCACCCGTAACACCAGAAATATGAATTTAAAATAATAATAAAGCACCTCCTGTTTTCTAAAATATTCAGAACAAATTACGGATTTTGCCTTGGTAAACCGCCCTAAAAAAGTGCAAAATTAAAGTAGGTTCGCGGCTTTACATTAAACCCAAACGAAGACCTCCCGTTTAATAGGACAGGATATAAAATAAGGCGGTAGGCGATGTGGCTTTTAATTAAGACTTTAAGACTTAATAAGAACCCTCGTCGCCGCCTTATCATTTCAATTTTTCCCATCATCGTAAATCCTTACGCGTACCTATGATAGATTTTGAAGGAAAACAAAGAGTTGTAATCCAAAACGTATCTCCCGAGATTGGCTGCGGCCAATATTTAATCAAATCAGCCCTCGGTCAAAAAGTTAAAGTTGCTGCCGATGTTTTCGCCGACGGCCACGATGTGGTTAAAGCCATTGTGCTCTACCGGCCGAAAGGTGCCGAAACCTGGCAGGAGGTGCCCATGGTGTTTTTGTTAAATGACCATTGGGAGGCTTCTTTTATGCCGGAATCACCGGGTCAATATGAATTTACCGTGCGCGGATGGATCGATCATTTCGGCACCTGGCAATATTCCCTTAAAAAGAAGTTCGAAGCTGACCAGGATATTTCTTCTGAAATAATGATTGGCGTGCAGTTACTGGAAGACTCCGCTGGGCAAGCTTCTTCGGAAGCAGCGCCTAAACTGGCGGCTTGGGCAGCCGAATTAAAAGCGCTCCACGGGCCGGCCGCCGTCCAGCTGGGGTTAAGCCCCGAAGTAACCAAATTCATGTACGAACACGGCGAACGCAGCAACGCCACTACTTATCAAAAAATTATTAGGGTAGATGTAGAGCGAAAAAAAGCTCAGTTCAGCACCTGGTACGAATTTTTTCCCCGGTCGGCGGCGCAGGAACCCGGCAAACACGGCACTTTTCAGGATTGCGAACGGCTGTTACCGCGCGTAGCCGATATGGGGTTTGACGTACTTTATTTTCCGCCGGTGCACCCCATTGGCCGCAATCACCGCAAAGGTTTGAATAATGCTGTAAATGCCAACCCTGGCGATCCCGGCTCTCCGTGGGCAATTGGTGCCGAAGAAGGTGGCCACAAATCTATTCACCCTGAATTGGGCACCGTAGAAGATTTCCGCAGTTTAGTACAGAAAGCCAAAGAATTAAATATTGAAATAGCCATGGATCTGGCGCTGCAGTGCGCACCCGACCACCCGTACGTGAAAGAACACCCGCAGTGGTTTAAGTGGCGGCCCGATGGCACGGTACAATACGCCGAAAACCCACCAAAAAAATACCAAGATATTCTGCCGATTAATTTCGAGAATGAAGACTGGGAAAATTTGTGGCAGGAGCTAAAAAGCATTGTAGATTATTGGGTAGCGCAGGGCGTCACCATTTTCCGGGTAGATAACCCCCATACCAAACCGTTTCCTTTTTGGGAATGGCTGATCCGCGAAACCCGGAAAGAGCACCCCGAATTAATATTCCTGGCCGAAGCTTTTACCCGGCCGCGCATTATGGAGCAACTGGGCAAAATTGGCTTTAACCAATCGTATACTTATTTTACCTGGCGCGAAACCCAGGAAGAATTTAAAGAATATTTAACGGAGCTTACGAAAACCGACCGGCAATATTATTACCGTCCTAACTTCTGGCCGAACACGCCCGATATTTTGCCGCCGCACCTGGTACAAGGCGGCGAACCAGCTTTTATTCAGCGGTTATTGCTGGCGGCCACGTTATCGTCGAACTACGGGTTGTACGGTCCGGTTTACGAATTCGGCATCAACGAGCCGGTACCGGGCAAAGAAGAATATTTAGATTCAGAAAAGTACGAAGTAAAGCATTGGGATTGGAACCGGGAAACGCGCGTGGGTGAGTTTATTAAATTAATTAATACCATCCGGCACGAAAATCCGGCCCTACAAGAAACAAATAATATTATTTTGGGCGAGGCCGACAACCCCCAGATGTTGTGCTACGGTAAAACCACGGACGATTTCTCGAATCAACTCCTAATGGTCGTAAACCTGGATTACCGCCACCCTCAGAAAAGTATGGTAAAAGTACCGCTGAAGAAACTGGGCATTCCGGAAGATAAACCTTATTGGGTGCACGATTTAATCAGCGGCGCTAAATATCAGTGGCAAGGCGAATGGAATTTTGTGGAGTTGAATCCACATTTATTTCCGGGCCATGTATTCCGGGTGGAATATCATCCGAACCGCCCCGGACGGAAACAGCCGCAGGATAACCAGATTAATTCTTTTTAATAAAAGCTGAAAAACATATATGGCAAACGATAAAATGAACACGGATGGCCAGTTACTCTGGTACAAAGACGCAATAATTTACGAACTGCACATAAAAGCCTTCCACGATAGCAACGGCGATGGCATCGGGGATTTTCAGGGGCTAATGGAAAAACTGGATTACCTGGAAGATTTGGGAGTTACGGCTATCTGGCTGCTCCCCTTTTACCCGTCGCCGCTCCGCGACGATGGCTACGACATAGCCGATTATTACAGCATAAATCCTACTTACGGCGACATAAACCATTTTAAGCGCTTTATGAAAGAAGCGCATCGGCGGGGCCTGAAAGTTATTACCGAATTGGTGCTGAACCACACCTCCGACCAGCACCCTTGGTTTCAGCGGGCACGTTTGGCCAAGAAAGGCTCGCCGTACCGCGATTTTTACGTGTGGACCGATGATCCGAACAAGTACAACGAGGTGCGGATTATTTTTAAAGATTACGAAGCCTCCAACTGGACCTATGACCCCGTTGCCGGCCAATATTACTGGCACCGTTTTTTCTATCATCAGCCCGATTTAAATTTCGATAACCCCAAAGTGCAGGAAGAGGTATTTAAAGTGCTTGATTTCTGGTTGAACATGGGCGTGGATGGCTTCCGGCTGGATGCCGTACCTTATTTGTTTGAACGGGAAGGTACCAACTGCGAAAACCTACCCCAAACGCACGAGTTTCTGAAAAAAGTAAGAGCCCACGTAGATAAAAAGTTTCCGGGTAAGATGCTGCTGGCCGAGGCCAATATGTGGCCCGAAGATTCGGCGGCTTATTTTGGCAACGGCGACGAGTGCCACATGAATTACCACTTCCCCATTATGCCCCGCATGTTTATGGCCGTGAAGATGGAAGACCGCTACCCGATAACCGATATTATAGACCAAACCCCGGCCATTCCGGAGAACTGTCAGTGGGCCATGTTTTTGCGCAACCACGACGAACTTACCCTGGAAATGGTAACCGACGAGGAGCGTGATTATATGTACAAAGTGTACACCAAAGATCCGCTGGCCAAAATAAACCTGGGTATCCGACACCGGCTGGCTCCCTTGCTCGATAATAACCGGAATAAAATAGAGTTGATGAACTCGCTTTTGTTTGCCTTGCCGGGCACCCCGGTAATTTATTACGGCGACGAAATTGGCATGGGCGATAACTTTTACCTCGGCGACCGCGATGGCGTGCGTACGCCTATGCAGTGGAGCCCCGACCGGAACGCCGGTTTCTCCAAGGCCAACCCGCACCAATTATACCTGCCGGTTATCATCGATCCTGAGTACCAGTACGAGTCGGTAAACGTAGAGAATCAACAGAAAAACTCTAACTCGCTGCTGTGGTGGATGAAGCGCATTATTGCCATGCGCAAGCAATACCAGGCTTTCAGCCGGGGCGAAATAAAATTCCTGAACTCTTCTAACTCCAAGGTACTTTCTTTCCTGCGGACCTACGAAGACCAGACTATTCTGGTAATTGCTAATTTATCGCGTTACTCCGAAGCAGCCGAACTGCCATTGGAAGGTTATGAGAACTTCGTACCAAAAGAGCTTTTCAGCCAGAATAAATTTCCGGCGATTAAAAACGAACCGTATTTGTTCACGGTAGGAACGCACGGCTTTTATTGGTTCTTGCTGGAGAAACAACAAGTAGATGAGGAAACAGTTGCCGATGACGCACCGCTGGTCTTGGAAGTGAAGAACTGGGAAGAAATGTTCTCCGGGCGTCGGCACCAGGTACTCCTGGATAAAGCATTTCCTAATTATTTCCGGAAATGCCGGTGGTTTGGCGGCAAGGCGCGGGTAATCCAAAAAATGGAAGTAGTACACCATGTGCCGGTTCCGCTCATAAACGAGAATGCCGGCTTCCTGATTATCCGGGTAAACTACAACGAAGGCCTGCCCGAACTTTACCAGCTTCCGGTTTCATTTGCCGAACAGAACGAGGAGCAAGACCTCCGGAATACTTGTCCGCAAAGCATTATTGCTGCTGTTTCGGTTGGCGGCCGACGGGGTTATTTGTACGATGCGGTTTACAGCAATACTTTCCGGGGAGCCTTGTTCGAGCTCATGGCCAAACGGAGAAAACTTAAAGCCGATTCGGGCGAATTAAACCTGTACGTGCAAGAAAATATTAAAAAAGCCGGCGATATAGTTAATTCAAAAGTCTTAAGCGCCGAGCAGAGCAACACGTCCATTGTTTTCGAGAATGCTTATTTTATGAAGCTGTACCGGAAACTCGATAGTGTGATTAACCCGGATTTAGAAATTACCCGCTTCCTGACCGAAGTAGCGCATTTCGAGCAGGTTCCTAAATTTATAGGAGCTGTAGAACTGAAACAAGGCAATCAACCTTCAATGGTGCTGGGCATGATGCAGGAATTGGTTCCGAACCAGGGCGATGCCTGGGCCTATTTCGGTGAGTCGCTGAAACGGTATTTTGAACGGGTAGTATCGCAGGAAAATCTCCAAAATTTGCCACCAACCTTGGGAAACCTATCGGAGCCGGCCACTTTCGACCAGATTCCGGAAGAATACCAGAATATATTGGGTGGCGCTTACGTAGAGCGGGTAAACCTGTTGGGGCAACGCACCGGCGAAATGCACCTGGCCCTGAACGCCAGTCCGCAAACGCCGGATTTCGAGCCGGAGCCTTTCTCGTTGCATTACCAGCGTTCTATGTTTTCTTCTTTTACTTCTTTGGTGCGCGGCACTTTCCAAAGCCTGGATAAGAACCTGAAGAAGTTACCGGAATCGGTACGGGTAGAGGCGCAGGAAATAATGGGCCTGAAAAACGATATTCTGAACGTGCTGAAGGAAATATTTGCTGAGAAAATAACCACCATGAAAATCCGGATGCACGGCGATTACCATCTGGGTCAGGTGTTGTTTACGGGCAAGGATTTCATGATTATTGATTTTGAGGGCGAGCCGGCCCGCGCTTTCAGCGAACGCCGGCTAAAGCGGTCGCCGCTGCGCGATGTCGCCGGTATGATCCGCTCTTTCCACTACGCCGCCTACAATGCCCTATTCCAATTACAAGGCGTTCGTAAAGAAGATATGGCCGTGCTGGAAAACTGGGCCGAACAATGGTATCATTACGTAAGCGGATTTTACCTCGATTCTTACCTGAATACCGTAAAGGGAAGCGAATTTATTCCGGCAGATAAGAAGCACCTGGATATTCTTATTCAAACCTACTTGCTGGAGAAAGCGATTTACGAATTAAATTATGAATTAAATAACCGTCCGGATTGGGTTACCATTCCGATCAGAGGCATAAAGTATATTATGAGGAGGCACTTAGATGGAGAGAAATAGCGAGAATTTAGAGAATCCAGAAAGCCTGGGCAGCCCAGGACCCGGACCAGACATAAATCCGATTAAGAAGCCCAGGGGCGCCGGCCGCAGTAAAAAATTAGACGAGGCGTTGCCATTGCCTGTACCGGCGGTAGAAGCCGTCCCGGAATCCACGCCTGCTGCCGGAGAACCGCCGGTTAAAAAAGGAAGGGTCCGGCGCAAGCTGGCTGAATTTGTATCTAATATTTTAGAAGTAGGAAGTGAAGTACCGGCCATCCCGGAAACCGCTCCGGCAGGTGAAGCAAGTACCGGTTTTCCAAGCCCGATCACCGATTTTGATATTCACCTGCTGCGGGAGGGTCGACATTACAACCTGTACAATAAATTAGGCGCGCACCTGGGCGAGTACCGGGGCGTAAAAGGCACCTTCTTTGCCGTATGGGCACCTAACGCCGAACACGTTTCGGTTATCGGTGATTTTAATTTCTGGGATCATAACAGTTACCCAATGAGTCCCCGGTGGGATGGCTCGGGCATTTGGGAAACCTTTGTGCCGGGCGTAGGAAAAGGTACGGCATACAAATATTTCATCCGGTCGAAGCACAACCATTACGCCGTTGAAAAAGCCGATCCGTATGCTTTTTTGGCCGAGGTGCCGCCCCGCACCGCCTCCGTGGTATGGGAGAGCCGCTACGAGTGGCACGACCAGGAGTGGATGCAAAACCGGAAAAATAAAGTTACCGGCAAAGACAAGCCGTATTCGGTGTACGAAGTGCACCTGGGTTCCTGGCGGCGCGTTCCCGAGGAAGGCAACCGCTCCCTCACCTACCGCGAAATTGCCGAACAACTGGTGGGCTACGTTTCGTACATGGGCTATACCCACGTGGAGTTTATGCCGGTTATGGAGCATCCTTTCTACGGGTCGTGGGGCTACCAGATAACGGGCTTCTTCGCTCCTTCCAGCCGGTACGGCACACCGGAAGATTTTAAGTACCTCATCGACCAGTTGCACCAGGCGGGTATTGGCGTAATTCTCGACTGGGTACCCTCCCACTTCCCGACCGATCAGCATGGCCTTGGTTTTTTTGATGGCACGCACCTGTACGAACACGCCGACGAGCGCAAAGGCTTTCACCCGGACTGGAAAAGTTACATCTTTAACTTTGGTCGAAACGAGGTAAAATCTTTTTTGATTTCCAACGCCTTGTTCTGGTTGCAGGAATTCCACGTGGATGGCTTGCGGGTAGATGCGGTGGCCTCGATGCTGTACCTCGATTATTCCCGCAACGCCGGCGAGTGGATTCCGAATGAGTTTGGCGGCCGGGAAAACCTGGAATCTATCCGGTTTCTGGAGGAATTTAACGATGCCGTAACGGCCGTTTATCCGGAGGTAATTACCGTGGCGGAGGAATCTACGGCCTGGCCGATGGTAACTCAACCAACACAGTCGGGCGGTTTAGGCTTTGATATGAAATGGATGATGGGCTGGATGAACGACACCCTGCGCTATATGGCGCTGGAACCTATTCACCGCAGCTATCACCAGGGCCAGATCACGTTTAGCATCCATTATGCCTTCACCGAAAGCTTTATGCTGCCGCTTTCGCACGACGAGGTGGTACACGGCAAAGGTTCTATCGTAAACAAAATGCCCGGCGATGAATGGCAAAAATTTGCCAGCGTGCGCCTGCTCTTTAGCTATATGTATGCCCACCCGGGGGGCAAACTCATGTTTATGGGCCTGGAGTTTGGGCAATTAGCCGAGTGGAACCACGACAGCAGCTTGCAGTGGCATCTGGTGCACGATGTAAGTTACCACAAAGGTGTGCAGCAAACGGTACGGGAACTGAACCGCCTGTACAGACAGGAACCGGCTTTGCACGAGCTGGCATTCGACCCGCAGGGTTTTGAATGGATAGATATGAACGATGCCACCAACAGCGTCATCAGCTTTATCCGGAAAGGAAAATCAGAAAAAGAAATCATTCTGGTGGTGTGCAATTTCACGCCGACGGTACAGGAGAATTACCGGGTTGGGGTACCCCTGAAAGGCAACTGGACCGAAATATTTAACTCGGATGCCCTTAGTTACCGGGGTAGCGGGGCCGAATACGAGTGCTTCACAAGCCGCCCTATTCCGTACCACAACCGGCCATACTCCATTATCCTGGATATACCGCCGCTTGCCGTAACTTATTATAAATGGAAAAAGGCCTGATAAATATTTCTTCAATATTAGTATACAACTAGA
>NZ_BJYS01000029.1 GCF_007991635.1 Adhaeribacter aerolatus
CAAACCAGTACACAAAGGTAAACCCGCTAAATAGTAATTCTAATAATTAATTTGGTGAAGCACTAGGCAGACTAAAAACAACCTTAATTTAGAACTAATGCTTGGCCAGATTTTCTATGAAATATTCTTTAAGGTAGATAATATTATTTGTTTTGGTAGAAGTTTGCCATTGCGGGAGAATGGTTTGTAGCCGCAGCTATGTTATATTTTAACCCGCTGACCCGAAGCCGCCGATTTGTAAATAGCTTCTACTATTCTTATATCCCGCAGACCTTCTTCGCCGGGAACCAGCAACGGTTTATTTTGCATAATTGCTAGCGCATCATCGTCCATTTGTTTAGCCTGTTGCCAGGGTACTTCGTAAGGGTGGTTTATTTCGCCGAGCGGACTGGTGCCTTTTACGCCGGCGTAAGCTTGGTAAGGCGCGATTTTAATTTCACCTTTCTGGCAATTAATATTCAGGAAGTTTACGTTTTCGGCAAAGCTCGTTTTGATATCGCCGCGTACGCCACCGGGGAATTCCAGCGTTGCTACCGTGGTTTCGTCGAGGCCATTTTTGTAAATCTCCGGCCGGGTAGTAGATGTTTTGGCCGAAATTACTGCTATCGGTTCCATGGCGGCACCCATGCGGGCGCCCTGAATAGCATAAACGCCCATATCGTACAGCACCCCGCCGCCCATGGCCTTATCTTGCTTCCAGTGATTGGTTCGGCCTTCGCGGTAACCGGCGGCACAGCTTACGCTCTGCACATTGCCCAATAGTTTTTTCTGCACAATGCGGCGGTATTCCTGGGTGTTGGGCTCGTGCTGTAGCCGGTAACCTATGGCTAAGGTTTTCTTGTTTTTGCGGCAGGCATCAATCATGGCCTGGCATTCCTGCACCGTTATGGCCATGGGTTTTTCGCACCATACGTGTTTGCCGGCGTTGGCGGCTCTTACCACATATTCGCGGTGCATAGATGGCGGCAGTACCACGTACACCACGTCTATATCGGGGTTATTCGCAATCTGTTCGAAGTTCTGGTAGTTGTAAATATTCTTTTCCGGAATATTGTACTTTTTCTGCCAGGCTTCGGCTTTAGACGGCGTACCGGTTACAATACCCGCTAAGTAGCAGTTCTTGGTTTGCTGCAAAGCCGGAGCCAGCAAATCGGTGCTGTAATAACCCAAACCTATCAAGGCCACACCTAAGCGGGTTTTCTGTGGTAAAGTAGCTGATAAAAGTGTGTGGGGTGAGAAGAGTGCAGCGGCGCTGCCCAAAGCCAGGGTTTTAAGAATATCGCGGCGAGAAGTTATATGCATAGTTGCTGGGTTTAGGTGTTAATAGGGTATTTAATATTTATTTAGCCTTTAAGAAAAATTATTGTATTTACTTTCGAACGAACTCCTGAGCTCAATTTAAATAATTTTGGTTTAGCTCGGCTCTAAAATAATATAAAAAGTCATCAGGAAATATTCTTAATTAATTTCGTCTGTTCTCTTTTTAGGCTAGTTAATCTACGAACCTTCTGGAATAAGTTATAATAATTCGTTGCTTGTCTCCTAATTGTATTACACATTTAGGCACTTACTGTAGAATTAATACCATTGCCGCCTAATATTAGATAAATCAGCTACAATGCCCGTCAATAATTTATTGCTTTTGCCTGATTTAATGAGATATATTTAAAGAAGCTTAGTGCGCCTGATTTCTGGCGCGACTTACTTTTTTCTTCGGCGAGGTAAATATTTTTTGTACCAGGGGCTGTAACAGATACTCTTTAATTTTATCGGCAAAAAGTGCGGCTAGGCTAACCAGGAGCCAGCCAATAATTTTACCCGCCGACCAATCTTTTACTATTTGCCCAATGGCATTGTTGTAAAACGGATGTAGTAGCCGGAAATTTATTGTAGTCGTATGAATTTCTTCATCGTTTATGGCTAAGGGCTGAATTTGTGCTGGGTCGAAGGTAAATAATTCATTATCTTCTGCATCGAGTATACTTTGGGGCGTGGTAGGCGGATAAGTAGCTAACACCCGGCCGCGACGGGCTAACAGCTTAATTTCTGAGTTATTCGAAGGAATATAATCCAGGCCCATGCCGTAAGCCGTGTTGGCGGCTCCGTTTACCGCCCTAATATTTTTCCATTGTTGGGTGCTTTTATTCAGTACCACACTATCGGGAGTGTAGAGTAGCGGTACGGCAATATTTTTGGTTTTTTGCAGCAGGCTAATGCGGTAAGGAATTTCTTTAATTTTCTTTAAAGTTATTTTGCCGGCCGCAGCCCTATCTTGGCGCCAGCCTAAAGTGCCCATGTGTTTCAGGTAAGCGCTATCGGTTATGCCGCCGTACAAATCTTTGGCTACCAGCGTATCTAAATCTGATTTTAAGAAAGTGATAGATTCTTTCAGCAGGATGGTGGTATCTTTTAGCTGGATTAAAGCGCGGTAATCGCCGGTAAGCATTAGCGGCGGGAACTTATTCTTATTAGCAGTAATAATATTAGGGGTTTTATCCTTTTCGGCGCGCGACATAAATAGGTAAAACATGGCAACCAAGGTTAAAGTGGTTACCAGCACCCATCGAAATAGCAGCAGCAGTTTCATAAACCAAAGGATTAAATACCTTACAAACCTTGGTCTGGACAGAACACCTCCGGCTAACTTTGTTCAGATTCCGGATGCTTTGTACACGGTAATGGAAGTTAATAAAAAATGGGCTGAATTGCAATAACGTTCTAAGGGAAGCTTGCTGGTTAAGTTTTTAGGAAGCCAGATAGTTGCCTATGCAGGAGAAGGAACGGACGGTGGTACTTAATTTATTTAGAATGGCTGGTTTGCTACCGGGAAGGAGATAATCGTTTTCTGGCAGCTTCGCTGCGGTTAGTAATACTAGTGCCAGCATTCGGATATTTTTCTCGTAGGGTTAACCAGACATTCAGCGCATCTTCCTGGCGACCGGCAGCCTCTAAAAGCGTGGCATAACAGGCATCGCGCGATAATTCTCTTCCCTGATTAAAATCCGATGCATAAAACAACAGCCTGAAAAGCTGGATTTGCTCATTGGCTGGTACTACTGCTAAAAATTTCCGGAAACGAGAGTCTTCCCAATCGCACGAGAAATAATAAATGCTGTAGAGCTGATTCCGAATTTTATCATCTATGGGCTCATTATTTTTCCGCATATCGTTTACCACCCGAAGAAATTCTGCTTCGTTTTCATCAGAACGGGCATTTAGCAGGGCTGCTATCTGAATGTTCCGTACATACTCCCGCTTTCGGCCAGCAGCAAGAGCTGCCCGAAAGTGCGGTTTAGCTTCAGCCAGTTCTCCTCCATGCCACATCAGCCAGTGGGCCCAATACACATGCGCGTACGGGTTACTGGGGTCTATTTGTAGAGCTTGTTGATATACTGGTTTCGGGTCAGGAGCCGCTGAACTATCGCGGCTTTTCAGGAAGTAAGCCCAACCAATATGTGCCAGTAAATCTGCTTGCCGGGTACCTTTGACATTTGCCACACCCCGGTTTAAAACGAAAATCAATTTATCAACTATGTCAGAAAAGGTTTGCCCTTGTGAAACACGAATACGCTGCAACCATAACAAAGCCAGGTCTTCTTGTGCTTCGCGTAAGCGTCGCCGGTCTTTGCTTAATCGGCTAAATACCTTCGACGTTAAGTTGTTTTCATCTGCTTTTTCTAGTGCTTGTTCCAGGCTAGTCCAGGCGGCCGGGTAGTCTCCTGCATTTTGTTGCATTTTGCCAACCTGGTATAACTCTTCAATCTGCCGCTGCCGCTCCCCGTAGTCAGAGATGAGTAAAGTCGCTTGTCTGATGGCAAAGATGAGCGATAGCAGTGCGGTAATGCCGCCAATCCATTTCAACCAAGGGAATGATGTTTCCTGGCCTTGCTCTTTACCTGTCGAACGGGGAGCCTTATTGGGAATTTTTCTTCTCGCATTCGACATAGTTACTCCTTTTTGTGCATTCCTATTTATTTATGAAAAGGGTTACAGACATTCCTTTCAAAGCTGCCAGAATAGCAATAATTGGCTGGTTAATACTATTAAATATAATGAAAAATATTATAATTAGCCAGCGCCACTACAACCAAAAAAGCAGCCTTTGGGGGCTGCTTTTCGTATATTACGGGAAGGTTATTCTTTAGAAATAAAGTAGTTATATATATTATCAGTTTAATCTTTCAAGCTGCCAATCATATCTTCCGGCCGTACCCATTGGGTAAACTGTTCGTCGGTAAGTAAGCCTAAATCAATGGCGGCCTGGCGCAGGGTAGTACCTTCTTTGTGAGCTTTTTTTGCAATTTTAGCGGCACCATCGTAACCAATGTACGGGTTTAGGGCGGTTACCAGCATCAAAGAGTTTTCTAATTGCCGCTTAATTACATCGTAGTTTGGCTCAATGCCTACGGCACAATGCTTGTCAAAAGAATCGCAGGCATCGCCTAACAAACGAGCACTCATCAGCAGGTTGTAAATCATAACGGGTTTAAATACGTTCAGCTCGAAATGGCCGTTCATGCCACCTACGCTAATGGCTACGTCGTTCCCAATTACTTGGGCGCATACCATGGTCATGGCTTCGGCTTGGGTGGGATTTACTTTGCCCGGCATAATAGAAGAACCCGGCTCGTTTTCCGGAATAATTATTTCGCCAATACCGGAACGCGGGCCGGAAGCTAATAAGCGGATATCGTTCGCAATTTTCATCAGGCTAACCGCCAGTTGTTTTAAAGCACCGGAAGTTTCTACAATAGCATCGTGCGAAGCCAAGGCTTCAAATTTATTTTCGGCGGTGCGCAGCGGCAAACCCGAGAATTCAGCAATTTTTTGAGCTACCAGTTCGGCATAACCTTTGGGTGTATTTAAACCGGTTCCTACCGCCGAGCCACCCAAAGCCAATTCACTTAAATGGTCTAAGGTATTGCGCAGGGCCCGCATGCCGTGGTCGAGTTGCGATACGTAACCCGATAATTCCTGACCCAAGGTAAGGGGCGTAGCATCCATTAAGTGAGTGCGGCCAATTTTTACCACGTTCATGTATTCTTGCGATTTCTGGTGCAGCGTGTCGCGCAGCTTTTGTACCATCGGCAGCGTGTGGTCGGCTACTATTTTATAACCGGCAATGTGCATGGCGGTCGGGAACGTATCGTTCGACGACTGCGATTTATTTACATCATCGTTCGGGTGAATTTGTTTTTTCTCGTCCAGTAAGTTGCCGCCCAGCAATACGTGCGCCCGGTTCGCTACTACTTCGTTTACGTTCATGTTGCTTTGCGTGCCCGAACCGGTTTGCCACACTACCAACGGAAATTCTTCGTCGAGGTCGCCGGCCAATATTTCGTCGCATACACGGGAGATAATATCGGCTTTTTCGCGGGGCAGCACGCCTAACTCCGTATTGGCATATGCGGCCGATTTTTTAAGAATAGCAAATGCCTGAATTACTTCTTTGGGCATTAACTGGCCGCCAATGGTAAAGTTTTCTTTTGAGCGCTGGGTTTGAGCGCCCCAATATTTATCGGCCGGTACATTTACCGGTCCCATTGTATCTTTTTCGATGCGGAAATTACTCATAGTAGTGGATGTTTTATGTTTAAAAACCGGCTGCGAAATTAAGGAATATAATTTATAACTTGTATTACGTAAAATAATTTAGCGGTCTGGCGGCTGTGCCTCCTATTAACTTCCTATAGAGAAAAGGTTAGCTATTGTTTCTCTTTTGAAAGATTACATCTTTCAATGCGCAAGTGCTAATTGTTAGTAACTGTCTAAGTTTGCTCCAGGCCGCGGCGCCCCGTTTGGTCATTCGGGCTGCTCATCTTTCCTTTGCTCGTACCTCGCAATGCTGCGCACCGGAAACCTGAAAGGCCCTCATCGCCCAAACTGATGTCAGATGCCAGTAGCTGCTGTTTTTTCAATCTTAAAAGAACAGCGAAATTAGGGTTAGTTTCTTGCCTATTTATTCAGGACCTGAATTGCCTCCGGCTTTAGCCGGAGGATTACTTGCAGTTAAGAATAAAGCCGTTCCGCCAGAATAAGTGATTGCTGACGAAACGGCTAATAATATTTAAATTCAGAATGTTAAACGTAGTTCAGAATGAGCAGTACTAAACCCACCAGTAATATCAGCACACCCAGGGTATAAAATAAAGAGCCCAGGAACGATCCAAATACGGCCACAATTAAACCGATTAAAATTAAAGCAATGGCATTGCGGTTAGATACCGGTCCGGCAGCGCTTTCGGCCTTTTGGCTTTGGTTGCTGAGCTTTTTGGCTTGCTTTTGTATTTTGTGCAGCATTACTTTTTGGGCCAGCGTTAATTTCTGAGTTGTTTTAACCTCAGCGGTAGCCGAAGTAGCTGCTTTTGAATGGGCTATTTTAGCAAGTGTGGGTTGCGCCTTTTCTGTTAAGGCAACTATTTCGGGTAGTGTCACAGCTTGCTCAGGCGCTGTGCTGGCCGTTAAAACAGTATTTTCGGTTACTGGAGTTTCTGTTGTGGTTGGCGTAATATTTACATCCGCTGACGGTTGTTTTTTAACATAAGCAGGTGATGCTGGGGTAAAAGAGAAATGCTGCTTGTGGCTGGAGCACGAGCTAAAGAACAGCATCGAAGTAAAAATCAGCAGCGCAAATAAAGAGGAAACGTTTGTAAATTTTTTCATAGTGTTCAGACTTGATAAAACAAATTAAATACGGATACCCCACATACGCAAAAAAAGATACCCCGTAGGTTAGATAAATACAATCTTTTGTATCCAGGTTGAAAAAATACTTAAATATTCCGCAAGAAGTAACCCCAACGCCAGGCAAAAGGTACTATATAAGCTGTTTTGGTTTTACCTGAAAGTGGGATGATATGAAAAAGATACAAATCAGAAGTTGGCAAATCAAAGTTTATTTTCTTCTAATATTTTGTTTTTGCATCGGCTGTAACCAGCCGATAAAGCAAGAGAGCGCAAAACCGGAAAATATTGCCGGAGTACCGGAAAATACGCCGGTAACTTTGGTTAGTGAGGCTAGCCAGGATAAGCCGGTTCGATTAAAAATTCCGAATTATCCCCTCCGCAACGAAAAAGATTTAAATATACTCCTGAACCAGATTGGCAGCGCCAAAGTGGTGTTACTGGGCGAAGCTTCGCACGGTACTTCGGAATATTATACCTGGCGGGCCGCCATCTCTAAGCGCCTGATTCAGGAAAAAGGCTTTGACTTTATAGCGGTAGAAGGCGAATGGGCGGATTCATATCGGGTAAATAATTTTATAAAAGGCCCTAAGAAAGACAGTGCGGCTGTAGTGAAGCTACTGGAACAATATAATAGGTGGCCAACCTGGATGTGGGGCAATTACGAAGTCGCCTCTCTGGTACAATGGCTGAATAATTATAATCAGCAAAAATCTGCGGGGGAGAAAGCGGGGTTCTTTGGGCTGGATGTGTATTGCTTGTGGGAGTCGATGACCGAAATGATGCCCTATTTACAGAAGGCTGATGCTGCCACTTTAAAAGCTGCCCGCCAGGCACATAAATGTTTTCAGCCTTATAGCGCCGATGCCCAGGAATACGCCATAGCCGTAGCCAATGCCGAGGCTAATTGCCGGGCCGAAACTAACCGGCTGCTACAGGCCGTCCGGAAAATGGGTGACGGCCAGAAAAACGAAGCCCATTTCGTAGCCGAGCAAAATGCCTTGGTTGCGGTAAACGGCGAACGCTATTATCGCACCATGGCCAGCGGTCAGGAGTCCTGGAATATCCGGGATAACCACATGGCCGAAACGCTAAAAAGATTGCTGGATTTTCATGGGCCTGATGCCAAAGCTATTATTTGGGAGCATAACACCCACGTTGGCGATGCCCGTTACACCGATATGGCCCGCGAAGGCTTGATAAACGTTGGTCAACTGGCCCGGAAAGAGTATGGCGCTGAAAATGTATTTATTGTGGGTTTTGGCTCTTACCAAGGTTCTGTAATTGCAGCTGACCGCTGGGGTGCCCCGCTGGAAAAGATGGAAGTACCGCCGGCTCCGGCCGGAAGCTGGGAAGGTATCTTGCATCAGCTTGGCCCAACCAACAAAATAATATTATCAAAAGCCATCCGCGACGAAAAGAACCTGAAAAAACCGATTGGTCACCGGGCTATTGGCGTGGTGTATGATCCGCGCCGCGAGCAGTACGGCAACTACGTGCCCTCGGTAATGCCGAAGCGCTACGATGCGTTTTTATTTATAGACCAAACCCATGCTTTGCACCCACTGGGTACGCTGGTTAAAGGCAATGAGCCCCCGGATTTGTATCCGTGGGGCACGTAGGGGGCAATAATCATCAGGCTGGAACAGTGGCTGTTCCGGCTTTATTTTTGTACTTCAGTTTAAAGAAAAGCATTAACGCATGGAAAGCCAAGGCGATGGCATTGGTAATAATAATGGGCACATCCGATTTAATGATGCCATACGTGAGCCACATACTCATACCAACCACGTAAAGCAGAAACATTTTCAGCGAAATATTCTCTACTTCTTTCGTTTTCCAGGTTTTAATTAACTGCGGTACGGCCGCCAGAGATGTACAAGCCCCCGCCACTAATCCTAAAATTTGTATCATATCCATAGGGCCTACTATACGCAACTTTAACCCGGAGTTTTTCGAATTTCCCACAATTCTGCATCCGCATAAACCACAATAATTAAATTAAATGTAGCGGTAAACAAGACAGGAATAGTAAGTTTGCGATTATAATATTTCAGATTAAATTTTATGGCTGCATCGCCCATGCAAACCGCAATACCCCAACCGCCCAAATGGCAGATTTACCTGGCATTTGCCGCTATTTATGTTATTTGGGGTTCTACTTACCTGGGTATCCGGTTTACGAACGAATCTATCCCGCCGTTTTTAATGTCGGGTATGCGGTTTGTAATTGCCGGTTCTTGTTTGTATTTGTATGCCCGAATTGTAAATAAAGCCCCCGCTCCTACCTGGCCCAACATAAAAGCAGCAGCCATGGTGGGTTTTCTGCTGATATTAATTGGTAACGGCGGGGTGGCCTACGCCGAGTTAACCATTCCGTCGAGTATTGCGGCCTTACTCATTGCTACCTCTCCGGTTTGGTTTGTGTTACTGGGCTGGCTGTTCTTTGGTAATGCCCGGCCTAATAGCAAAGTAATAAGTGGTTTGGTTTTAGGGTTAGCCGGTATGGTGGTACTAATTGGCCCGGGCCAGTTAACCGGTCATGCCTTAGATATGCTTGGTCTTGGCATAATTGTTTTCAGTACTATTGGCTGGACGGTTGGGTCTTTGTATTCGTCGGTTTCTAAAACACTGGCTCCGCCGCTTATCCATACGGCTTTGCAAATGCTTGCCGGCGGTATTTTCTTGCTTTTAATGGCTACGCTGCGCGGCGAAGTAGCTAACTTTCACGTGGAACAAGTATCGCTGAAGAGTTGGCTGGCTTTTGGCTACCTCATTGTTTTTGGCTCCTTGGTGGGCTTCAATGCTTACAGTTGGCTTATCCGGGTGGTGCCGCCCAGTCAGGCCTCTACTTACGCGTATGTTAATCCGCTGGTAGCCGTAATTTTAGGCTGGCTGTTTGGCGGCGAAGCCATTACCTGGCAGATGCTGCTAGCCGGTGCTTTTATTTTACCCGGCGTTATTCTGATTTTACGAGCTAAAGCCAAGAATCCAAAGCCGGAGGTTGTGCCGGAAGAAGTTACATAATTAAATTAGAGGCAATATTCATTTAAAACTATTGCGTTATTTGAGACTATTGCGGAAGTTTTCTTTTGAAAGATTTCATCTTTCAATGCACAAGTGCTAACTGACTTTAAAGGTCTAAGTAGCCTCATGGCCGGCGGGCCCCGTCAATGGGCTTCGGACTGTCTAATATCCCTTTGCTCGTACCTCGCAATGCTGCGCACCGGAATCTTAGAAGGCCCTCATCCCACAGACTAGCATTAAGTCTTTGTAGCTAAGGTTTAAAGTATTTTAGCGAATTCTAATGGATTATATTTAGTGAATTTAAAATCAATCCTTTGAATTTAGTTTGGGTTAAAGTCTTTTCTAAATTAGTCCTTTCAGAAAAATTAAGGAATTAGTAAAACAAGTATCATTCAGAAAAGCGGTAGCTACGAAGCAAACTACACTAGTTTGGGCGATGAGGGCCTTTCAGGTTTCCGGTGTCGAGGTACGAGGCATTCCGACGAAGGAGGAAAGGAAAGATGAGCAGCCCGAATGACCAAACGGGGCCGCGCGGCCTGGAGCAAACTTAGGCTTTAAAATGAAGTTAGCACCTGCGACTTGAAAGATGAAATCTTTCAAAAGAAAACCAGCTTATCCAAAGAAAACAATCATTCTTACCCTCCTTCTTTCTGCATTTTCTGAAATAACTTACCTCCGGCGGCTACCAGCGCCTGGGCTCGTTTCGCCCCGAAGCGCCCTACCACTTCAAAGTCGAAGCCTTTAATAGCATTGTATGATTTAAAAAAATGCTCAATCTCGGTGAGTAAATGCTTATCTATATCTTTAATATCCTGCAAAGACTGGTGCGTGCGCGAAATACTGGAAACAGCGAGTAACCGGTCGTTCCGGACAGTGTTGCCATGCTCGGTTTGCTCCGCCGCAATAACGCCAATTAACCGGGCCGGTACCAAAACGCCGGGGTAAGCCGGTTCATCCATCAGCAGCAGCACATCCAACGGGTCGCCGTCTTCGCCATGGGTACCCGGTAAAAAGCCAAAATCGAACGGGAAACTGGCTCCGGCAGGCAATACGCCTTTCAGCCGGTATAATTGCAGGTGCTCGTCGTAAGTATATTTATTCCGGCTACCCTTAGGGGTTTCAATTATTACATTGTAAGCTCCACTTTCTGCATCTAGAAAAGGTAAATTTTGTACAACAGTAGCCATATTTCGGTAGCTTAATTTTAATGTTTACAATTTAGCTTCGCCGCCCAAAAGAATATTCCTTATCTCGCAGCCAATTGCCTGGAAATTTACTTTAACGATAACAAATAAAAGTTATGTTACAGCGGCTAGAGAAATGTTTTAATGGGTTGGATAATAACAGAGACAGTTAGTTTATTTTCTGCGGAACGATATAGGTGTGTGGGGCGTACAACCCAGAAACCCTTAACCCTAAATAACATGAACGATCAACAACGCAGAAATACGTGGATTGCCCTGGCTGGAGCCGGTGCTTTCCTGGGTTACCAGGTACTCACCAGTCAACGCAACAGCTATAACTTTAAAGACAAAGTAGTAATAATAACCGGTGGCTCGCGTGGGTTGGGATTGGTGCTGGCCCGGCGTTTTGCCAAAGAAGGTGCGCGCCTGGCCATTTGTGCCCGCGATGCCGAAGAACTGGAAATTGCCCGCCAGGAATTAAGCGGCAGCGGTACCGAGGTGCTGGCGTTGCCGTGCGATGTGCGACACGAAGACGAAGTAAACAACTTTGTACAACAAGTAGAAGCGCACTTTGGCCGCATAGATGTATTGGTAAATAATGCCGGTGTTATTCAGGCGGGGCCGCTGGAAAACCAAACGTTGGCTGATTTCCGTGAAGCCATGGATACGCACTACTGGGGGCCGCTCTATATGACTTTGGCCGTATTACCGGGCATGAAAAAACGGAAGGAAGGACGCATTGTGAATATCGCCTCAATTGGGGGTAAAGTAAGTGTGCCGCATATGATCCCTTACAGCGGCAGCAAATTTGCCTTAGTAGGTTTATCGGAAGGGTTACGGGCCGAGTTGAGCGATTATAATATTCCGGTTACTACCATAAACCCCTGGTTAATGCGGACCGGCAGTGTAGGACATGCAATTGTAAAAGGAAAACACGAAGAAGAATATGCCTGGTTTGCTACCATTGGCGCTTTCCCGCTTATTTCGATGAGTGCCGAAAAGTCGGCGAAGAAGATTGTAAGGGCCTGCCGGCGCGGCGATGCCGAACTAACGCTGAGTGTTTACGGGAAGTTAGCGAAACTGGTACACGGCATCTCACCGGGCTTTATGACTGAATATTTCGCTTTGATGGATAAAATATTGCCTGACCCAGGTAGCACCAACGAGCGGGCCACCGGCGAAGAAAGCAAATCAGACAAAGTGCCCGGTTGGGCTCAGGCCATTCACGATAATGCCGCCGAACGGAATAATGAATAAGAATAGTTTTGCAAGGCACTTAAATATTGTTTTACGTACCGGCCGCTTTAATTAAAAGCCAGTACCAGCATTATTAATAAACCCAACCACGAAAGCCAGAAATAACGCATTATGCGGGGTTTATTTTTTCGTGGCAAGGCCGAAGTAAGCAACAGCATGGTACCAATAACAATAGCGGCATACAGCAGCACAAAGTATACAAAGCTATTCCAGTTCTGTACAATAACAGACTGGCTTTCATCCGGGTTCTTTTCTACCTGGTCGAAGAGCAGGTACGATAAAATTGAGTAAACCAGAACTTCGAAGCCAATAAAATAAATAAAGGCCAATATTTTATCGGATAGGCTGGAAGTTGCTTTCGTCATTTTGTTTTGCGGGCCGGCATATACCCGGTGGCAAATTACAGCTTTCTCGGTATAAATTTATTAACAGCCGAGGTTGGTATTAGTTGTAAAAAAGAGAAGCCTGTTTTTTACAGGCTTCTCTTTTTTGTTTAAAAATTTAGCAGTTATTACAAAACGCCGTTTGCTGTTCCGGCAGGATTGGTGGTTTGCCGTAGTTGCGCATAAGTTGTATGCACATTGGTATGCAATACTTTTAAAATTGACTGATCATAGGTCTTTTCGATTTGTGCCAGCCGGGAAGCTAATGCACTGCTATCGGTAGTCAACTCGGCTTGGGCCGTGTACAAATCTACCAGGCGCTGCTTATTTAATTTTTTGATTTGAATATACTCGTACTCGTTAAAGTTAAGCGATTTTTCCATTGTCCGGGTTTGGGCAGTTGCTTCGGTATCTATGGCTTGTGGTGTTCTGTCAGCCGCCATCGTGCCGAGATTAAACGAAAATACAAGAGCCAAGACTGTAAATATTTTTTTCATGTTTATGCAGTAAGTTTGGGTTTTTTAATTGGTTTACTCAAAAGTAGTATGGCTAACGCAATGGCAAGAGAATATTCGTTAAAGCTAAAGTTTTACAGGTTAAACCGCATACAACACACGCCAGGCTGATTTTAACCCCATTTTGTTGATTTATTTAAAGAGTGGCTAAATACGATTCTGAGGGATTCGTTAGGCTCAGGAAAGGTTGGTAAAAGATATTTTTATTTCATCAAACTGTCTAAAATTTCAAAACTATCAAGCTTGTGGGAAATAAATGCCGGTTTTGCGTATAGCCCAGAAACAACAATTTATTAAAGCTATAGATGCAGGCTATTATTTTCTGCGGCATACAGGCCACCGGTAAAACCACTTTTTACAAAGAAAATTTCCTGCAATCGCACGTGCGCATCAGTCTGGATTTACTGCGTACCCGCCATCGCGAGAATATATTCTTAGAAGCCTGCCTGCAAACCCGCCAACGTTTTGTAGTGGATAATACCAACCCTACTGCCCTAGAAAGAGCAAAATATATTCAACTGGCCCAAGCAGCCGGTTACGAAATTGTCGGGTATTATTTTAAATCGAATGTGCAGGAGGCCGTGGTCCGGAATATGGAAAGAACCGGGAAAGCCCGGGTGCCGGAGGTGGGTATTTTTGGTACCCGTAAACGCCTGGAAGTTCCCTCCTACGCCGAGGGCTTTAATGCTCTGTTTTATGTGCAAGCACTTGGTGCTGGCGCCTTTAATTTAAGAACTTGGGAAGAAAATAATAACTCTGGATCATAAAAAAGCCTGGCGTTTTGTACCACCAGGCTTATATAGGTATGAAAACAGGAAGTTCTTTACCGATATTTACATAAATATATAAGGTATATTATATTATAAAAACTTTATATATATTTTATTTTTAAAATTTAGAAACCACCACCCGACAGGAAGAACCCAAAGTTTGGCTGGAACCCGTTTCGTTGCAACGGAATAGCGTAATACGGTTCTACAATTATGTAACCAAACAAGTTAATCCGCAACGAAGCGCCGGTGCTGTAAACCGGGAAATGCATATTGCGGTTAGCTGTTTTAGCACTCATGCTTACCTCGTCGCCTTTGCTCCAGGCTAAACCACCATCGGCAAAAAATACCAGGTCCGAGAACAAAAAGCCCGATTTAATCAGTGATAACCGCTCTGGTCCGGAAAAAGGCAAACGTACTTCGGCATTGGCTACGGCCAACCGGCTACCTATAACCTGGTTAATGCTTAAGCTATTTTCATCGGGAGTCATATCGCCCCGGAAAGAAGCGTTGTTGTAGCCGCGTACAAAATATTCGTTACCCAAATACAACGGGAACATGCGCTCGGCATCCCCGCCGTAACGGCCGTAGTGCATGGCTCTCAATGCAAACCCAACCGGCCGGGTAAACCAATATTTGCGGTAATCGGCCAAAATGGTGTTATAGTTGATACCGCCGTAAGTACGGCCAATATCGAACCGGAACCGGTGGCCGTTGAGCGGCGAGGTAACGCCGGAAGTAGAATTATCGCCGACAAAAGCAATATTAGTCTGGCCTAAGTTAAAGCCGGGGGCCGATTCTCCCTTTTCCCGGTCTTCCCCGACATACCGGCCCAAGGCATCGTAATACGTGTTGTAAATATCCACGCGGTTGCTGTAGCGGGCAAAACTGGTACTAACCTCGAAACGTTTGGTCTGCGAAAAAGCATAAGAACCAAAAAGAGCTACCTGGTCCTGGAACATCCGCTGCAACACCAATCCGGAGTTTAAAACCTCCATTTGCCCATCGCCTACCTTAATCGTGTCCTGGGCATAAAAAGCGCCGCCGTATACGTACGGAATGTGGCCAATGCTGGCACCCCATTTAAATTTCCTTTTCTGATTCAGATAAGCCACTTGTCCGGCCAAATCATAAATTTCACCGTTGAGCTGCACCGCGCCCATTACCTGGTGGTTGTTCAGGATATCGGTAAACAAGGTTGCAACGCCACCGGCTGCTACTGGGCCCTGACCCCGGTAAGTTGCCGTACCGCCACCAGCCGAACCACCAATGTAAGACAGCTCAAATTTAGGGTCGTAAGCGCGGGTAGTAAACGCCGTAGAATCGGCTAGTTTGTTGCGGGCCTGGGTACGAATATTATTACCCACCAAGTCGTTCACTAATTTATCTGCGGGCGGTAAAGTAGCTGCCGCTAAGTTTACCTGATTAGCAGCTACCGGCTGCCGGGTAAACTGGTTTACATTCGCCCCATATACATTGTACTGCCGGTTGCGCAGCACGTTATAAACCATTTGTCCGGTTTGGGTAGAAACGCTTAACGCCGGTGAGAAAGCGGTAATACCGCTGATACCGGTAAAGTAATTGGTAAGCCGGTAAACTTGCTTTTCAGCCAGGTTATACTCGTATAGGTTGCGCAGACCATCGGCGTTGGACAAGAAATAGATGCGGTCGTTATCCGGGCCGAACTGCGGGTTTAAGTTATCGGCACCCGAAAAAACATCCAAAACATTAACTTGGCGGGTAGCTAAATTCAGGGTAGATAAACGGTAAGCGCTGTAACCGCCCAGGTTAATCCGCTCGGCCCCGCCCCTATCAGAAGCAAAAACTATCTGTCGGCCATCCGCCGACCAGGCCGGCTGCAGGTCCGAATGGGCATCGTTGGTTAAATTTTCTACTTTTTTGGTGTTCAGGTCATACAAATACAAATCACTGCGGCCTTCTACCAAACCCGAGATCAGGATAGAGCGACCATCTGGCGACCAGGCGGCATTGTTAATATATTCTACACCGGGTATTTCTATTTCGCGCACGGTACGGCCCCGCGCTATGTCCAACACCAATAAATTGGTTCGCCCTTTCGAGAAAATAATAGACGCAAACTGCTTGCTGTCCGGCGACCAGGTACCGGCGGCTTCCAAAAAGCTAATTTCATCAATATGTGAGCGCTGGAAATTATTCGAAATGCGCTTGATTATTTTACCGGTTTGGGCATCGGCAATATACAGGTCGGTAGAAATAACATTCCTCTCCGAAATAAAAGCCACGTATTTGCCATCCGGACTTAGCGCTGGCGATACGTTCATTTGGCCGCCGTTCTTTTCCGAAATTAAACGCTTGCCCACTACGGCAGTGGTATCTTTCATGAAGGGCGTATAATAATCAGTTAAGGCATTTTTCCAGGCCCGGGAAATTCCTTTATCATCGGAACCCAACGTTAATAGCATGCCTCTGGTAACTCCGTATTTGCCCGTGGCCCGGAACAACGGGGAGATAATATTATCGCCGTACAAGCCCGCAATGTAAGCCCACAAAGCTTGTCCGTACCGGTACGGGAAGTACAAATGCTGCTTGCGGTACAGGTCATCTACACTTGGAATATCTTTGTTCAGCACGGCATCGCGCATCCAAATAGCCGTATGGGCATCTACCCGGCCAATCGACATGTATTCGGCCAAACCCTCAACCATCCAGAGCGGAATATTATTCAGGTTGTTGGCGCTGGTAGAGTCGTTGTTCAATAGCATATCATACTGGAAGGCGTGTACCAGTTCGTGGCCCAGTACGTGGTCGGTTTGCTGGTTAGAAGCCGTAAGCGGCATAATAACCCGGTTGCGCAAGCCCTCGGTAACCCCACCGGTACCGGTGCCCAGTAAGCCCGAAATAACCGTAGTTTGCTGGAAATCGGCGTGGTGGTTATAAAATATTAAGGGGTTTTGCTGTTTAAACCGGTGCCCTAATATTTTGCTATGCCAGGTATACCAGCGCTCACTGGCCTGACCTAGTTCGTTGGGTACGTTTTTGTTTCTTAAATAATGATAAATTTCGAAGTGCGGCGTTTCTAATACTTCAAAATTTAGTTTTTTGTATTGCGCTTTGTTCCGGCCAAAATATTGCCCGAAGGCCACCGGAGCAGAAACTCCTACGGCCAGCAACACTAAATAAAGCCTGCGCACCACCAGGGTAAAATATCGCTTTTTCATCTTCTTCAATATCTAATTAGTGCCTTAAAATTTACGTTTTTTAGGTGTTTTTGATTCTTTTGGATTTAGGATTTTATAAATAGTTAAATATTCAACCTGGTTTATAATATTAGTTAAATAGACTGAACAGAAGGGTATTATAATCCTTTTCGGCTTTGGAGTTAAGCTGAGTGAATTAGGATTATACATTTAAATAACGCGGTTGCTCTTAGATTATTATATAGTATGCAAGCCTAATAAATAATCAAATAAAATCATTTACTTGCAGGTGCCATATATCGGAAATGAACTGCTTATTAAGCTGTAGGAGAATTATGCAAAAATTAGACCAGAGAGACTGAAACTTAGCTGGGATTTACAAGAGCAATTAACCGTCGGGAGTCGGTTACAGCGTGGCCGCCAATATCGTTATCGAAATAAATATAGACCGCTTTGCCTTCGGCGTTCCAGGTGCGGGCGGCTTCGGCCCAATTGTTTAAAACTTCGTCGGAGTAGCTGCCGTTATATTTGCCTATTGGGCCGTGGAGCCGGATGTAAACAAAATTGGCGGTGGCGATAATCGGCGACAGGTGCTGCTCTAAATCGTAAATACAGAAAGCGGCATTGTATTGCCGCAGTAAATCGTACACCGGCTCGTTGTACCAGGTGTGGTCGCGGAACTCGAAGGTGTATAACAAACCAGTGGGTAGGGCTTGTAAAAATTGGCGGAAACGCTCCAGATCGCAATGCCAGCGGGGAGGCAGTTGAAACAGGATAGGCCCCAGTTTTTCTTCTAAAGCGGTTACGTTTTGCAGAAAGTTAGCTAAAGAAGCTTGCGGGTCTTTCAGCTTTTTCATGTGGGTAATAAACCGGCTGGCTTTTACCGTAAACACAAAATTATCAGGTACTGACTGGCGCCAGTTGGCAAAGGTTTCGGCAGAAGGCAGGCGGTAAAAAGAATTATTTATTTCAACCGTATTATAGAAGGTCAGGTAATATTGGAGGTAATCCTGTTGCTTCATACCATCGGGATAAAACAAGCCTCTCCAGTGCTTATAATGCCAACCCGATGTTCCAATGTAAATCCCGCTCAATGTTTAGCTTATATCTTAATATATTTTTAGACTAATTAATTTGGGGAGGTTGATGCTTTTATCGGAATAAAATGAACCTACACTATCCTTTTTACATCCTGATCCAACCACTGTCATTCAGGAGGAAACTATTTGGCTACCTGCTACATAGGTTCCTTCTGAATGACAGTGGTGAGATCCTTTAAAGTTATTGTTTAACTGTTCATTATTAAAACGGATAGCCGACAGCTATGTGGAGTACCATGCTTTTACGTTCGGGGGGGAAAGTAAAGACGTAAGGGCTTGCCTGAATTGGATCGCGCACCGGAACACCTAAATCAAAACGGAGTACAAAGAACTCAGCGTCGATGCGCAAGCCGGCACCCGTGCCTACAGCTAACTGGCTCAAAGCTTTGCTGAAGATAAACTCTCCGCCAGGACGGTCGGCACTGGCCCGCGCCAGCCAAATATTACCGGCATCTACAAATACGGCGCCTTTCAGATACGGAATAATATCGAAGCGGTACTCGGCGTTTGCTTCAAATTTTATGTCACCGGTCTGGTCAAAAAAGCCATTGCTGGCGTTATCTTGTAGGTTGGGGTCGGTGGTAACCGAGTAAGTGCCCGGACCAACTTCGCGGGGCCGGAAAGCGCGGATGCTGTTAGAGCCGCCAATAAAGAATTGCTTGATGTACGGTAAGGTTTCGGAATTTTTATAAGGTATACCGGCGCCAATAATAATACGGGAAGCCAAACGGCTGCCGCGCGTAAGTTGCTGGTAATAACGTCCTTCCAGGGCCAAACGGGAATATTGCGAAAAAGGCTGTTTTACAAAAGTATTTGGAATTTCGGTTTGCCGCTGAATTTTAGAAGTAAACAGGCTGAGTAAGTTGCCCGATAAATCAATATTAGCATTAAAGAAAAAATCGTTTCTGTGCTGCTGCTGGTTCTGGGTGTTATATGTGAAATTATACATAGAACCCACAATAAATTGCTCCTCGAAGCTGCGGCGCAGGAAAAGGTTTTCATTTAATCTCTCCTGAAATTCCGGTCCTACCTTAGACAAGCGCGCAAATTGCAGGTTTACCGGCGTAATTTCGTGGGTAATCCGCGATTTTGGTCGCCACACATAGCCGTAGGTAGCGTTGTAGGCATTCATCTGGTAAAAAGTTACGCGGTTTATGTAGCTGTAGCCCAGCGTAAAACGGGTTTTAGGTACAAATTCAGACCGCAGGTTATGCATTTTAAACGGCGTCATGAAACGCGGCACATCCAACTGGGCCTGGGTGCCAAAGGTAAAGGAGTTAATACCGCTTTTGGTTTCACTGGTTCCAGTATCGGTACCGCTCCGGCCCTTATTCCCGCCTACTTGTGATTCCTGGTTGATGTTGAAATTTATCTGTAGTTGTTCGGCGCCACGCATTAAGTTACGGTGGCGATAGCGGGCATTAAAGCCCGGCCCGGCAAAGCCGTTGGTCTTCGTAACCATTTCAAATTCTGCCCGCATCGATTGCAACCGCGAAGGCGTTAACCGAATATTTACGTTCAGGGCTTGCGCCAGGCTGTCGCTGTCGCGTAGCTGCAGATCTACAAACCGGAACAAGCCTAAGCCCATGAGGCGGCTGACGGTAAGCGCGTGGTCGCGGCGGCTATAAAGGCTGTCTTTTTCCAGGAAAACGGACGGCAGCAAATGTTTAGCTTTCAGCGATTTTTCATCGGGGTAATAATGGTAACCTTGTACCCGCACCGGCGGATTCGAGTAAGCTGTACTATCGAGCCGCAAAGTATAATTGGTATAAATCCTGATGTCGCCTAACTTGTAAGGTACTAAGGCTTTCGCGGGTGCTTCGGGCTTGATGGTAGGGTAAATATTTACGGTATAATTATTCTGGGTAGTATCTACCTTATACAGAATAAGGTCCGGATCGAAATAAAAATAGCCTTTGTTTTTCAGGTCGGCGTCGACACGAACCCGCTCGGCCGTAAACGTAGCCAGGTTATAATTATCGCCCACTTTTAATAAACTGGCTTCCCGCGAGGCGGCTATATCGCGGTAAATCGGACCGAGAGAATCGCTGGCGGCAGGATAAATAATGCTGCTAATGGTGTAGGGCTTGGCTACCTGAGCGATGTAGGTAACACTTACGGTTTTATCTTTTACGTTTTCTTTATATCCCACTGTAGAGTTAAAATAACCGGCGTTGTTTAAGCGGTTTACCATTAAAGCGGTAATATGGGTGTTGTTCACCGAATCGTAAAAGACCGGCTCTTCGCCTAAATTGTTTTTGATAAAACTGCGCAAACCTTTTTTCTTTTTGGGGGTGCCAGCCAGGTTATAAAAGAACAAGCCGGGGCGGATGCCGAAAAAAGAAGTATTGGGTTTGGGCGTAATGGTAGCAGCCAACTGGGTAGATAAAGCACTTTCGTCCTTTATTTTTTCCTTCGATTCCAGTTTAACGGTAGCGCCGGTGTATAAGCGCTTGCCTTCGGGCAGCTTGCTGGTGCCACTGCAGCCACTTAAGTAAAAAAGGCAAAAGATACTTAAAACCGACAAAGCCAGTTTTGGGTAAGTAAGCCGGCGTGTTTCTAGGTTAAGGCGTAAGCCAATCATGTTTATGCGGTAAAATTTAATTCTGAACAAGCGGTTCTATTTCGTTTTTATTACGGTTGCCTTTTCGGGTTTTTCCCAGGTTTTTAAACATATCGGAAAGATTATCGAAGTTGCGGGTAAAGACAAGCGCCAGGCCGGTTTCCTGTACTTCAGTTTCGGCCAGGTCTTCGTAAGAATTTTGTTTAAAGCCCCGCACGCGCAAACGGCCGTTAGGCGTAATCAGGTACTCTACGGATAAATTTCCGGCAAAGCCACTGTTGCCACTCTGGGAGCTTTTCCCTTCAATACCCACATCGGTACCTACCCGCACTACCAGCCGGTTGTTCAGGAATTCCTTGTTCAGGGCCACGTTTAAATCCGTGCGGTTTTGTCCCGTGCCGGTAGAAGAAAAATCCTGATAGGAGTTTAAGCCTAATTCCAGACCCAAGCCGCCTAAATATTGCCCGGTAAGTTTATTTAATTGGTCGCTGAGTAACGCGCTAACACTGGAGCGGGCCGTAGAAGCCAGCGAACCGCCGCCTGCCGATTGCAGTGGATCGGTACCCATAAATCGTCCTAGTACTATCAGCGAAAAAGCTTGCCGGTTAACTTCGGAAGGGTCTTGCCGGATTTGTTGTAACCGGTTATAAGCTAAATTGCCAAACTCGGTCCGGCGTTCGTTCTCCGGTAATTCCACATCAAATGAAATATCAGGCTTCAGCATGTCGCCTTTTAAGTTAATCAATACCTGAAAAGGTAACTGGTTGCGCGACTGGTTACGGGCTAGTTCAGATTCGAGTTGGGCTTCTATTAATTCGGTAGGCGCGGTTTTTACGTTGTAGATGGCCTTGATATCCAAATCGGCTACAAGCGGATCGCCGGCCCAGGTAATGCTGCTGCCGCGGGCAATTTCGAATTCGCGCTGGGCTAAACCGTAAAAGTGGAGCTTGTATTTACCGCTGGTTACTACGTAGCGACCACTCAGGCTAATATTACCATCGTCATCCATGCCGGTATTCAGCTCACCCCTACCTCGAATCTCAATAAAGTCACCGGTAGCTTCGTCCATTACTACGGTAAACGGAATATCATCCGATACATCAATAACCGCACTAATATTATAGCCGAGCAATCCGGTTTGGGTTAAGGTATCGCGTTTTTGCAGTTCGGCTAAACGGGCAGCCAACGTATCGCTCATATCTACAAACTGCGTAATGCCTTCGTGTTCTACCATGCCGGCCGCCGTAGACGGAATTACCATGGTCATGGCCGAGCCTTCGATTACTTTTATGCGGCCGGTGATTTCCGGTTGATTTTCTTCGCCGGCAATTTTAGCGTTGGTGTCCAGGATTAATTTGCCATAATAAAGCGGGTTATCTTCGGCGGTGGAGTTCATTACCACAAAATTATTAGTGGTTACATCCAGCGCGAAGCGGTAGTTCAGGTAATCGCGGGTAAATACCGTACCGTTTACCACGGCCTTGTTATTCACCGAATCGAGCAATGTAAAGTTAGAGAAGTTGATACCGCGTTCATCAAAGGTCATGGTTTCGTTGGCGAGGCGGAACGGGGAACCCAACATAGTAGGCACAAAAGTAGCGTTGGCAAAAGTAGCCTGCCCCCGAATATTGGGTTGCGCCAGGCTGCCTGTAATATTTAAACGGCCAACCAAAGAGCCCGACATATCTTCTAACTGGCCCATTGTGAAACCTTGGAAAGCTGCCAAGTTGATATTAGTAATATCAGCCGTGAGGTTTAAGGCATTGTCGGTGGTTTGGGCTACGTAATACCCGTTTACGGTTAAGTTGTTGCCATTGCCGGCCAAAGTAGCCAATACATTGTAGCGGTCGCCGGGGGCGGTGCTGGCCTGCAAACCAATATCACCAATCAGGTTTTTCTGGAAAGCAAAGTTTTTAACAGTTAAATCGGAGGTAAAGCCCAGTTTGGTGGTAATATCGCGCAAGGTAATATTGCCGTTAATCGAGCCGTTTATTAAGCTGTCGTTGCGTTCAATGGCCCGCGAAATATTGGTGAGGTCGAAATTGCCAAACGTAATTTGTAGCGGCGCATTGGTACGGCTGGCGCCCAAACTAGTTATCGCCAACGAATTGCCGCCTTGCTCCAGCCGAATATTGTTCGCGTAGATAGAACCGGTGTTATAATATTGCAGGTAATTATCGGGCGTTACATTCCAGGGCTCACCGTTAAATATTACATCGCCGGGCGTAAACTTAAACTGGTAGGCGTTTTGCAGCGAATTTAACAAGCCACCCAAGGCAAACCGTTCTTTCCCGTTATCTTCCGAAATAGCTAAGCGCACTTTTAAATTATCATCCTGCGCATAGCCGCCCAATTTCAGGTTTTTCACCAGCAAAGTAGTATCCGATATTTCGTTCAGGGTTACGGCGTAGTCCAATTTATCCGCATCGCCGTTCAGGCGTATTTGCAAACTATCGAGGTTATAGGTGGTGTACACAATGCGCGGCAAATAACCGTTTACCTGCAGGTTCTGGCTGGCTTGTGTATAAGAGCCTGACACAACACCCGGACCAAATTTTTTCAGTTCGGGAATTAAACCGGAGGTTAATAAATCGGTGCGCCGGAAACGGAAGTCGAAGTTAAAATCGTCGAGGTTAATATTGGCCGGAAACGGCTCATCCTGAATATTAAAGTAAGAATCTATTTTCTTGGAAAAAGCGGTAGCTAAATCTTCGGCGCTGTTCTCACCCCGGAAAAAACCATTCATTAAATCGGAACGCAGCGTAATATCGGTGCGGCCTACCTGGTTAGCCAGGCGCACAAACATCGTATCGAGTTGATACGTTTTGGCGCCCTGCCGGATGTTGAGTTGCCCCGCATCGAAAGTGCCGTTCAACGTATTCAGCGAAGCACCGCGCATATCGGCTACTACTTTGCCTTGCAGGCGCAGCGGCTGCCCGTAAAAATTCAGGGCTTGTAAGTTGGCTTCGTCCAGGTTTAGGGTAAAATTATAGCTCGGCTCGGCGTTGCGCAGGTTAACTGCCCCATCAAAGTTGAAAGCCAGGTTATTGTCTTTCATGTTTACCGTACCGTCAAATAAATTCCGGTCGGCGGTGCCTTTAATGGCAATATTATTATAGGTGTAATTATTGTAAAATACCGATTGCACCGTGGCATCAATGTCGGCCCGCATGGTTTCGGGGGTTAAGCCGGTACCGTTAACACGGGCATCGGCGGTAAGCTTACCCATGGTGGTATCCTTCATTATTTTACCTAAATCCAACCCATCCAGACTTACGGTGCCGTTGTAGCGTTCGCCGGGCTGCATGCGCAGGTTAGCAGTGGCATTACCAAACGAAGTAGTAATTACCGGAGTGGCAGTAAAATTCTCTAACGAGCCGGTAAAGCCTCCTTTCAGGGCCATGCGATCGGGCAACTGAATGGTGGCCGGAATAAGGTCTTTGGGTAATAAATTTTGAATATCCCGGCGGGTGGTCGAGAAATTCTGAATATTCAGGTTAGCGTAAAGGTTATCGGGATTAGTAAGATTGCGGATGGTACCGCTGGCCTGCAAGTTGGTACCTGGTGCGGCGGTAATCCGCAGATTTTGCAGCTCCAGGTTTTCCATGCCCCCGTTAATACCGCCACTAGCCGTAATCCGTTCCGGAATGCGGTAACCTGCCGGTAAAGTACCGGGCGGCAAGAAAGCCATTACATCGGCCCTCGCTACGGTAAAGCGGTTAATATCTAAGTTAAGCCGGGTTTTATTTACCTCGGGCAAACCCGTAATGGTACCACTGGCATTTACGGCAGTACCATTTAAACCAGCCATTTGCAAGCGTTCAATCCGTAAATTATCTACGCGGCCGGTAACGCGGCCATCCACGTAGAGCGGCTTGTTCAAAATGCTCCGGAACGAAGGGTTATCGGCTAAAGTTGGCTGGAAGTACAGTAAATCACGGAAACCGATTTTAGAATTAGCCATGTCGGCATTAATGGTCAGTCGGTTAATATTATCGGCAATGGTGGCTAAAGAAGGGTAGCCAATGGCCAGGTGCCGCCGGATAATGCTCTCGCCGGTTTCCAGGTTCAGGTTAGCCATTTGGGCCTGCGTAGAGTCTACCGTAATATCGGTGGTGAAATTTTTCACCAGAAAACCACTTTTTTCTTTCAGGCTCATTTTGTTCAGGTCGGCGGCCATGCGATCTACGCTGTAATAAATATTATCAGCGTTGAGGGTAATATTTGAGAAATCGAGGTGGTTAAAGTCCATGCCTCGTTTCAGTTCGGGCGTGTTGTAATTGCCAAACTGCACATTCAGCCCCGCTACATCCAGGTTCTTCAAACTCATGGCCCAATTAACCGGCTCACCTTCTTTTTTCTCAACGGCTTCGTCCAGGTTTTCGGCGGTCCGGACCGGGTTAATAGCCAGCGAATCGCCGGGGGCATATTTGTCCTGGAAGTATGCCGCCGACGTGTTGCGGAGCGTAAAGGAATTTAAATCTATTTTGGCGTTAGGTATATCAATATTGCCGGGTTCGAGTTCGGTGCGGCCGACATTTAATAAGATACGCTGCAACGCAACCGTATTCTGATAATTCAGCTTAATATTTTCTAAGGTTACCTTCCCCATCCCAAACTGCATGGTCAGCGGTTTGGCTTCGGTGGTATCGGGTGGGGCCGCTTTGGTTTGTATAATATTGGCGTAGCTGTTTTTCAGGTTGATGTCGTTCAGGCGGTAAATTTCCTTTTCCAGGTTCAGCTCGTTCATGCTAGCCTTTAGGGTGCCAATGCGGCTCCGGACGTTGTTGCCGTAAATCTGGTCGGTCATGGTGAAGAAAATATTCTCCAGCTCGATATTGCCAATATTATAGGTAAAAGGTGCGGCGGTGGTATCTACGGGTTGGGCCGTAGCTGTATCGGTAGCAAAGGCGTTCAGCACAAAATCGTAATTGGTGGTGCTGTCGGGCATAAAGGTTTTAATGTGCGCCGTGGCATTGCGCAGCGAAACCGAGCTGATATTAATTTCGCTGTTCAGCAACGAAAAGAAATTAATATCCAAGCCCAGGCGACCGGCATACAGCAAGGTGTCCCGTTGCTGGTCTTCCATGTAAAAGTCTTCCAGCACAAAGCTGTTCCGAAAGTCGGTTTTAACGCGGCCTATTTTTACTTCGGTTTTTAATTTATCTGATAGCCAAGCCGTGCCTTTATCGGCCAGGAAATTCTGGGTGGCGGTAAATTGTAAGGCAATTATTACCAGCAAAACCAAAAGCAAGGGTATCCCGATAATCCACAAGAGGACTTTCAGGACGGTACGGCCCGTCGATTTTTTGGCAGGAGTTGATTCTGTTGTCAAGGGGGTATAATAAGTAAAAAGTACTTCCGGATTGTATTACGTGATATCGCGGTTAAAGTGAACAAGCCGGGGGGTAAAATTTGTATAAAATTTATAGCCTAATTGTATTATCATTAAAAAAGCCAGCAGTTGGCTGGCTTTTATTTATTCATTTTAGCATATATTCGGGTTTGCCGGGCAAGTACCGGGGCACTTATTTAGCCTGGTCGCGGTAAACCTTTAAAAGGCGCTCGGCTGCTTTTAACTCACTCTTTTTGGCATCTAATAAATCTCGCTCCCGCTTATACAGTTGTTCGGCTTCATCGGTGCGGCGCTTTTGGGCTTCCAGTTCCTGCTCCAGGTAATCTACCTGTTGCTGTTGGGCAATAACATTGGGGTCGTTGGAGGCCGACCCGCCGGTTAGGGCTGAGCAGCTAAATAGGAAAGGCAACAGTAGAATTAGTAGGCCAGTTAGCTTTTTGGAGGGTAATATATTTATAATCATTCCTTTAGGTATTTTAATATAGCTTTATTTACGGCCTGACCAGATTTTTAGTTGTAAAATGGACTGTATAATCGCCGGACATACCATAATTTTCACCGGCAGGCTGGCAAAACGTAAATATGCCCGTAAACCAGTTAGCTATAATGCCTAAAAAAAGCCAGCATGAAAGCTGGCTTTAATTAAATAAATAATTACCAATTCTGATGCCCGGTATCTTCGTCCAGGTGGCTCATCTGGTTATCCAGGCTGGCGATTTCCTGGTCAATTTCTTTTAATTCCTGCTGTACCTCTTTCAGGTTCTTTTTCTTGGTCATTACGCTGTTCATGAGTTCCATTTTACGGTTCATATAGCGCATTTTATCGCTCATCATCTGCATCTGAATGGTCATGGCATCGGCTTCGGCCGCGTTTACCATGGTGGCCATACCCCCAGCCCGGTTAGTACCGGTTCTTTCAAAAACACCGCTGGTACCGTTACCCCCGCCGGTACTGCTGCTCTTTTTGGTTTTCATGGTTTTGGTAGATTTCGTAGCCTTTTTGTTTAAGCCCTGACTCGCGTTGTTGGTACCGGCCTGAGTAGAAGTGGCATTGTTTTCCGGGTTGCCGGGGTTACCTTGGTTTAACTGGTCATCGGCCCGGGTAGGAGCACCCACGGCACTCTCGGTACGGGTAGCCGAACCCGCTTTCTTAGAAGTGGTAGTTTTGGTGCTGGATTGTTTGGTTTCTTTGGTGGTAGTACCGCTGCTCTGGCCAAAGCTTGCATAGGAACAAAACACAAAGGCTACTGCCGGTATTATTTTCAGAAAATTTTTCATCGCTCTAAACTTTTTAGTTAAACATAAGGATTTGCCGGGTTCCGGTTATCGGCCGTGGAAAAGACAATATTTCAATCTTTTTTTTCTCTTCCCGCAGATGCACGCCTGTTCGCCCGGCTTAAGTGGTATGGTCCCTGCCTGTTTAGCAGGAGGTTAAGTAAGGTTATATTTACGTGCGGTAAACTTTTCCGGATAGAAAAATAAAGGGAATTTGATAGGATAGGTATAAAAAAGCAGCGACGACCCAGGCAGGTTGAAGAATATTTATTCCTTACTATTCAGATAGTTGAAATAAATTTCTATAATTTAAGAGAACACAGGCAACCGTTCCGGAAAAGTATCCGTGCTGGGGGCGCAAACAACATAAACGCGTGGGGGAAATTAGCAATACTGATTTGCTGAACCTGGTACAGGCCTGTATCAGGGAGGACAGGGAATCTCAGAAAAAGCTGTATAAGCTTTTTTATGGCTATGCCATGAGCATTTGCCTGCGGTATTCCCAAACCCGTGAAGAGGCGACGGAGGTGTTGAATGATGGTTTTTTAAAAATTTTTACAAAAGTGAGCAAGTACAATCCGGAAAAGTCTTTTAAGGGCTGGGTACGGCGAATAATGATAAACACGGCGCTGGATAATTACCGGCATAATTTAAAACATTATTACGCCCACGATGTGACAGAGCTGGAACCGGACACTACTATCCAGAGTGTAGAAGCCCAACTGGGCTACGAGGACCTGATTCGGCTGGTACAGGAATTATCGCCGGCTTACCGAACGGTTTTTAACCTGTATGTAATAGATGGCTATACCCACGAAGAAATAGCCGAGATCTTGTCGATTTCGGTGGGAACGTCTAAATCAAATTTATCGAAGGCCCGCGCCAATTTGCAGGCCCGTTTAAAAAAAAGTTTAAAGGATGAGTACCGAAAATATGCCTGAAGAAGAATTAGACGACCTTTTCCGGCGGGCGGCTTCGGGACATCATCCGGAATTTGACCCGGAAGCCTGGCAGGCGATGGAGAAGAAGCTGGATGCCCAGTTTGGGGCGCCTGCGCCGGCTGCTAAAACCAACTGGCGGCGGTGGAGCGGGCTGATATTACTCCTTTTACTTACCGGCATCGGGGTTTGGGTAGGTTATAACCAGTTAGATAGAAATAACACAACAACCGGAACAGAGCCGCCGGTTCTTGCCGCAAATAAAGAAACTAACGAGCCAGCAATCCTGAACCCGCCTGCACCCGCAAAGACGGAAGGCATTAATATTAATCCGATTGCTCCGGATAAAGTTGCAACCGCAGAAACCATAGAGAATAGTAGCGGCTCAACAACAGCGCTCAGTCAGCCAAATTTACAGACTACTGATGTACCAACTAATCGTTTGGCAGGTAATGAAACGGAAATAAAGCATAGCCAAAGACAAAGGCCAGGTTCGGGTAAACAGGTTTCCCGGTTTTCGGCTAAGCCGGCCAACCACAACCGGAACGGTAGTTTACTACCGGCTAACCCGGCGGCGGCTAACGAAGCAGAGGTGCACCAAAATATTAATACCGCCGATAAAACCGATAACCAACTTACAACCGGAGAAGTTAAGCAGCCTTTAAATATCTCCGTACCAGCCGCTGATTCGGCAACGGAAAAAATAGCAGAAACTAAAATAGCAGAAGCAGATAAACCTGCGGTTGTTGATAGCAGCCAGGCTAAAACAGAATCGACCCAACGTTTCAGCGATAGCGCCGCCACTAACAAACGCGGCAAACTGCTGGCCTTAAACCGGTTCACGATAAGCGTAATGGCTGCCCCCGATTTAAGTACAGTGGGCTTTGCCAACCCCGGCGGCATTAGTACCAATGCGGGGTTAATGCTGGGTTACAGTTTAAACCGTAAATGGAGCCTGGCTACCGGTATCGTAAAGGCCCGCAAAATTTACGATGCCAAACCCGACGATTACGGTAGTGCTGGTTATTGGTACAACCGCCACAAGCCCGATGCTATTTCGGCGGTTTGCCAGGTAATAGATATTCCGGTAAATATTGGGTATAACATCTGGCAAAAAGAAAAATCGGTGGTTTCGGTGCAAACCGGTTTATCGAGCTACCTGATGCTGAATGAAGAATATGCCTACGAATACAAGCCTTACGGCGGCAAAAAAGGGTATACCAGCTATTACGAAATAAATAATAAAAACCGGCACTTGTTCAGCATTTACAACCTGTCGGGGCGCTACAGCCGCTTTCTGAGCCCGAGTGTAATAGCTGGCGTGGAGCCTTTTGTAAAAGTACCGCTGGCCGGGGTGGGCGCGGGTAAAGTAAAACTGGCTAGTGCAGGCGTTTTCTTCTCGCTGAGTTACCGGTATCCGCAATAAACAGTTGCCTCTTATGCTTTTTAAGCCTGCGTTCCGGCAGACTTCGGATATTTATTCCTCAAATATTTTAGAATTGCTGTTTTAATATAGATAGTGAACTATGAAAAAGTACTTGCCCGGATTGCTACTGCTGCTCGTAATGGCCTGCACCAACGAGAACGAAGAAGAACTGTACGGAGATAAAGAAAGCACCTGCCAGGTAACCAGTGCTACCTATCTGACGGATGTAAAACCTATTCTGCAGCGTGCGTGCTACGCCTGCCATGCTTCCAATATTCAAACAGCCGGCGTAATACTGGACACGTACGAAGGCGTGAAGAAACAAGCCCAGGGTGATTTGCTGGCCGTTATTAACCACGAACCGGGCCACCCGCCCATGCCGCAAGGCGGTGCCAAATTACCGGCCTGCGACATTGCCAGAATTCGCAAGTGGGTAGAAACCGGTACGCTTAACAATTAAATTTTTAGCTTATGAAATGGATATCAGGATTGCTCCTATTTTGGCTGACCATTTGCGCCGGCCACGCCCAAAGCCGCTATTTCACCCGTACCGGTAGTATTTCTTTTTTCTCCGAAGAAGTACTCGAAAATATTGAGGCCCATAACAAGCAGGTTTCTTCTTTTCTGGATGTAAGTACCGGAGATCTCGTTTTTTCCGTTCCCATGAAAGCATTCCAGTTCCGGAAATCTTTAATGCAGGAACATTTCAACGAAAACTATATCGAGTCGCATAAGTACCCGAAGAGTACGTTTAAGGGCAATATTCAGAACATGCAAGCTGTAAACCTGCAGCAGGATGGTACTTATAAAGTAAAAGTAAACGGCCAGCTAACCATTCACGGCGTTACCAAACCCATCGATGCCGATGGTACCCTGGAGGTAAAAGGCGGTCGCATCGGTGCGAAATCCGTCATTAACGTCAAGCCCGAAGATTACAATATTCAGATCCCGCTCCTGGTGCGGGGTCACATTGCCGAAATTATCCAGGTTACTATTGATTTGCTGTACGAGCCTTACCAGGCCAATGCTGCCAAACAGCCTTGATTATAAACCCCCTGCTTATGAAAAGGATATACCAGTTTATTCTCGCCTCTTTTTTGTTGTTGCCCTTCAGTGCGGCGGCCCAAGACGACCTGCTGGCCTTAGCCGATGCTGATAGCGCGGTTACCTCGGATTTTACCACGGCTACGTTTAAAACTACCCGCATCATTAATGGCCACTCGGTGCAAACCATACCGGGTAAAGAATTGCTTTTTATGATTTCGCACCGGTTTGGCACCTTAGATGGCGGGGCTTATAATTTCTTTGGTTTGGATGCGGCTACCATCCGGCTGGCTTTGGAATACGGCTTAACCGACCGGTTTTCGGTGGGCGTTGGGCGCAGCTCGCTGGAAAAAACGTACGATGGCTATTTAAAATATAAACTGTTGCGGCAAAAAGAGGGTACCTGGGCAGCGCCTGTTACGGTAACCGGTTTTGCCAGCACCGCCATTACTACCCTGCGGTACGATAATGCCGAAAAAAACGAAGATTTCTCTTCGCGGCTGGCTTATACGTACCAGTTACTTATTGCCCGTAAGTTTAACGACCGGTTCTCGCTGCAACTCTCCCCTACCTTGGTGCACCGCAACCTGGTAACCACCACCCGCGACGAAAACAACGTGTATGCCATTGGGGCCGGCAGCCGCTATAAGCTAACCAAGCGCACCTCTTTTAACGCCGAATATTTTTACCTGCTGCCCGGCGCTACCGCCGACGATTATATTAATTCCTTTTCCTTAGGCTTTGATATTGAAACCGGGGGGCACGTATTTCAACTGCACCTAACCAACGCCCAGGGCATGATCGAGAAATTCTTTATTCCACAAACCGCCGGTAAGTGGGGCGATGGCGGCATATATTTTGGCTTTAATATTTCGCGGGTTTTCTCTTTTGATAAAGACAAGAAAGTAGAAAAGAAATGGTAAAACCAAATGCCCTTCATACATGAATGCTTTTCCGGGAAAATGCTGGCTTAGTTTTAACAGAAAAGCGGCTGGTTATGTTAAATATTCCGGCCGCTTTTCTATAAAAGGTAGTTATGGCAGAAAATTCTTTAAAAGCGGCTGGTACTCTTTATGCCGCCGCACATAGGCCGATACGGCCGGGCACGAAGCAATTACTTTTAGTTTTTGTTCTTTTGCATAATTCAGGCCGGCTTCGATGAGTTGGTTCGCCACGCCCTCGTTGCGGTAATCTTCCGGTACAAAGGTATGCTGAAAGTCGATGACCTCCTCTTCGGGTAAGGCATACGCCAGCTCGGCCTGGTCGTCGTCTAACTGAACGGTAAATTCCTGCGCTTCTTTATCGTGATTTATCTTAATATCCATTGTTATAGTTTTTTACATAGCTACGGATGTACGGGAGGGCGCGAACAGGGTTGAACAATTCGGAGTTTTACCAATTTTTTAGTTGTTAAGGCTTAAGGCCGCTGCTAGGAAAAAATTAAGCCAGGCTAACCCAAAAAAGTTAACTGAAGAACATCCTGGTTATATAGCCTGAGCGCCGGAATTAAACGCGCTTACCGTAAAGTTATTTTTAAGAGCCGGGCTTTTCTCAAAAGCTGGTTCGCCGAGAAATTATTTAAATAAACTGTTGTAACCACTGTTTGGCGGCTTGGTCGTCCGTAAAACTCTTCATCGGAATTGGTGGTGGTTTTAAGGCAAACAGTAAATTCATAATAAGTTTGGAAAGTCCGGGTTTGGCCACCATGGCCATTGCCGAATAAATAGTGGGTAACTGTTCGGTTGAAAACTTCCGGGTTTCTTTATCCGGAACAGGAGAATCGGTCAGATAAATTAATAATGGGTGTTTTTGATTATTCGTAATTTGTTTTACCAAAGCCACATTCCCTTTTATGTTTTCAACGGTACGTTTGGGGCTTTTAGAAAGAGAAACCAATATACCCGCCTCAAACCAATACGTCGCTATTTCCCCCTCAAAAATTTGTCTGTCTTTTGGTATAATCATTTACGCTCGAGTTAATTTACGTCTGTTTAGTTTAACCACTTGCGCTAACGCTCAACAGCTTTATGCGCAGGCAGTAAACCAAAGGCTATTGCCACACTTCTGTTTAGTAGTTTATCCGTTTTTTGCAGATGAAAGATAATTAGCCGGCTGCTCTTTACAAAATGGATGTTGACGGATTTGTGCTGCTGCGCTACCCCGTTGGCGTTGCAACTAAGTTATTGCTAATTTGTATGGCGGGGCTTTTTATCCCCGGTACTTTATCTTTTCAAGGTATATCTTAGATAGATTTGCAATAATCTTTGGTTTAGAGGTATTCCGTGGCGCTGGCAAAGATTACCCGAACCGGTGTTATTGGCTTAGAATAATCTAGTTTAGCAGCAGTGCAGGCGGGCTAAATAATGGAATTTATTTTCAGACAAATTGTTAATATCTAATCTTTTATCTTTTAAGATGAAAAATTATTAACAAACGAGAATAATTATTTATAAATATTTACTACCATGCTTGTCTTTATGGATAACCTGATATAATTTTACAATCCTGAATGATTAAGGCATTTCTGAAATATCTGCTGCCCTTGTGCATAGTCCTGTTAGCCTTTCTGGGCCAACTGACAGCGCATGCGCCTACCGATAGTGCTTATCTTTCTCCTGTTAATCAGCTTAAACGTTCTGTACAGGCCAGCCTGGCCCTGGGACAGCCCGAATATTCCTTTTTAATTAAGGCTACCGATTCCGATACCCGGAAAGGCAGTAAAATTGTTGCTACCGTTGAAAAGGAGGCCGAGGAAGTAGAATCTAGCTCTGCTAAAAAATTTTTGGAGAGCAGTACCTTCTTTACGGCTGTTTTATCCGGCCAAATATTCGCGTATCTTTTTAAATCCCTCGAAAAATATTTAGCTTTTTGTAAGAGCTATTCTAGTTTCTCATCGCACAGATGGTATCTCCTATTCCGGGTTTTCCGGATTTGATTTAATTTTCCCCGCAGGTAATATCCTATTGCCGGCCTTCCCTATTGCTGACTTGTTGGTTTTTATACAGCGGCATCTATAAGCATTTGTGCTAAAAAGATGCCCCAGGGTGCATTTTTATCTTCCCTCTAAAAATCAGGCAAGCCATTCCCATTCCAGGTTTCTGGTTATAATCTTTAAACAAGCCAGGCAACGGCGTTTGCCTAAACTTACACTTAATTTCTACGGCCCGGCACCCCAAATAAGAAGCAAATGGGTGCAGCCGTGTATCGCACTGTTCGCCTTTTAAATCATTTTATATAATCAAATTAGTTATGAAGAGAATATCCATTCTCATGGGTTTGTTTGCTTTGTTGTGGCATACAAGCTGCCAATCGGAAAAAGTAAAAAAAGAAGAGGAAACTAAGTTTTTAGTAACCAGCCCTCTAAAAAAAGACACCTTAATTACGAAGGAATACGTCAGCCAAATTCGCGCCATTAGTCATATTGAGGTAAGAGCCCTGGAAAAGGGGTACTTAGAGAAAATCTTTGTAGACGAAGGGCAATCTATTAAAAAAGGGCAATTGATGTTCCAGATTATGCCCACCATGTACCAGGCTGAACTACAAAAAGCACAGGCCGAAGCTAGTTTTGCCCAGATTGAATACCAGAATACCAGTTCGTTAGCCGCCAGCAACGTGGTAGCGCCCAACGAACTGGCCATGGCAAAGGCCAAACTAAACAAGGCGAAGGCAGAAGTTTCTTTAGCCAAAGTGCATTTAGGATTTACCCAAATCAGAGCGCCTTTCGACGGCATTATGGACCATTTCCAGGTACGGTTAGGTAGTTTGGTAGACGAAGGCGATTTGCTGACAACTCTATCCGACAACAGCCAGATGTGGGTTTATTTTAATGTGCCGGAAGCCGAATACCTGGACTATAAAACCACTCTGAAAAACAATAATATGACCCAGGTAAAACTCTTAATGGCCAACCACCAGGTATTTGAGTACCCGGGAAAGGTACAAACCATTGAAGCCGACTTTAACAACGAAACAGGAAATATTGCCTTCCGGGCAGTTTTCCCCAACCCCAAAGGGCTGTTGCGGCACGGCGAAACCGGTAATATTTTAATGGAAGTGCCGATGAAAAATGCGTTGCTTATTCCGCAGAAAGCCACCTTCGAAGTACTGGACAAAAAGTACGTGTACGTGGTAGACAAAGACAATGTAATACGGTCGCGGGAAATTTCGGTAGCCGCCGAGTTGCCGCACATTTTTGTAGTGGATAAAGGCCTGGCCGAAAGAGACAAGATTTTGCTGGAAGGCTTACGACTGGTTCGGGAAAACGAAAAAATCCATACCAAATTCGTGGCACCTCGCAAAGTTATGTCTGGATTAGAATTATATGCCGAATAGTAGAGTATTAAAGAGCAACAGACATGTTTAGTAAGTTTATACATCGGCCCGTATTCGCTATTGTAATATCGGTCATGATTATTTTTGTAGGTGGCCTGGCGATTAAGAAGTTGCCCATTTCGCAATTTCCGGATATTGCCCCCACTACTGTTAATATTTTTATTGCCTATCCCGGTTCCAGTGCCGATGTTTTGGTGCAATCTACGCTCATTACCCTGGAACAGGCTATAAATGGTGTGGAGGGAATGCGGTACATCGCCTCGGATGCCACCAGCGCCGGTGAGGCTACCCTTCGGATTATTTTTGAACCGGGCACCGACCCCAACGATGCGGTTATCCGGGTGAAAACCCGGGTAGACCAGGTAATGCCGCTTTTGCCCGAATTGGTGCAACGGGAAGGGGTGGTAATTACGCCCATTCAGCCCAGTATGTTGATGTACGTTAATCTCTATTCTAAGGAAGAGAGTATGGACGAAAAGTTCCTGTTCAACTACGCCACCGTGAAGATGATTCCGGAAATACAACGGATTAAAGGGGTAGCCCGGGCCCAGATATTAGGTAGCCGCCGGTACGCCATGCGCGTTTGGCTAAACCCGGACCGGATGCGGGCCTATAAAATATCGGTTGAGGAAGTAATGGAGGCTTTAGCTGAGCAAAGTATTATTGGCCGCCCCGGCCGGATTGGCCAAAGCTCCGGTATAGCCGCCCAGTCTTTGGAATACGTGCTTACCTACAAAGGCCGGTACAACAAACCCGAAGAGTACGAAAGTATTATTATCCGGGCCAATGCCGAAGGAGAAAGCATCCGCCTGAAAGATATTGGTACCGTTGAATTAGGCAGTGAATTCTTTGATATTTACTCGAACCTGGATGGCCACCCGTCGGCCGCTATTGTATTAAAGCAGAACTACGGCAGTAATGCCAGCGATGTAATTGCTGAAGTAAAAACCCAACTCGAAGAGATGAAAGCCTCTTTCCCGCCGGGCATGGATTATAAAATCAGCTACGACGTTTCTCAATTCCTGGATGCTTCTATCGATCAGGTGCTGCATACCTTACGCGACGCGTTTATTTTGGTAGCTATTGTGGTTTTCATCTTCCTCGGCGACTGGCGTTCTACCTTAATTCCTATTCTGGCGGTGCCGGTATCGTTAATCGGGGCGTTTTTTGTGATTCAGTTCTTTGGGCTATCCATTAACCTGATTACCTTATTCGCGCTGGTATTGGCCATTGGTATTGTGGTAGATAATGCGATTGTGGTGGTAGAAGCCGTGCACGCCAAAATGGAAGAAACAAATCTTTCGCCTTACAAGGCTACCATAGAAGTACTGCGGGAAATCGGGGGCGCTATTATTGCCATCACGCTAGTAATGACCGCCGTATTTGTGCCCCTTGTATTTATGTCCGGCCCGGTGGGTATTTTCTACCGGCAGTTCTCTATTACCATGGCAAGTTCCATTATCATTTCGGCCGTAATCGCGCTTACGCTCACCCCGGTACTGTGCGCCATGTTATTAAAAAATAATCATGGCAAACCCAAGAAGAAGAATATCCTCTCCCGGGGGCTCGATGGCTTTAACCGCGGTTTCGAGAAACTCACCGGCCGGTACGTAGGCTTATTAAGATCCATCGTGACCAGAAGAGTGCTTACTTTCGGAATATTACTGGCTTTCGGGGTGGGAATATTCTTCGAAAATAAAATTCTGCCGGCCGGCTTTATTCCGAACGAAGACCAGGGCACCATTTATGCCATTATTCAAACGCCACCGGGTTCTACCCTGGAAACCACCAACCAGGTTTCGCAACGGCTGCAGAAAGTCTGCGAAGAAGTAGAGGGGGTAGAATCGGTATCTTCGCTGGCCGGTTACGAAATCATGACCGAAGGTCGGGGTTCCAATGCCGGTACCTGTTTGATTAACTTAAAAAGCTGGTCAAACCGCCACCACACCGTGAAAGAAATCATGGAAGAATTAGAAGAAAAATCGAGAGGCTTGGGAGCCGTTATTGAATTCTTCGAACCACCGGCCATTCCGGGCTTTGGTTCTTCCGGCGGTTTTTCGATGCGTTTATTAGACAAAAATTCCAGTACGGACTATCATGAGTTCGATAAGATAAACAAGGAGTTCATGGATAATTTAGGCAAGCGGAAAGAGCTTTCGGGCTTGTTTACCTTTTTCGCCGCCAATTATCCGCAGTACGAACTGGAGATAGACAATAATCTGGCCATGCAAAAAGGCGTGTCTATTGGCAAAGCCATGGAAAACCTGAATATTTTAATTGGCAGTACCTACGAACAAGGGTTCATTAAATTTAACCAGTTTTTTAAAGTTTACGTGCAGTCCGATCCCCAGTTCAGAAGGTTGCCATCGGATGTTTTAAAGCTGTTTGTTAAGAATGAAGCCGGGGAAATGGTGCCTTACTCGTCGTTTATGAAGCTGAGGAAAACGCAGGGCCCCAACGAAGTTACCCGTTTCAACCTGTATAATTCAGCTTCTATCCAGGGGCTGCCGGCCAAGGGTTATACCACCGCCGATGCCATCCAGGCCGTGCAGGAAGTTGCCACCCAGACTTTGCCCAAAGGGTACGACATTGCCTGGGAAGGCCTTTCTTACGACGAATCTATCCGGGGAAATGAATCGCTTTACGTGTTCCTGATTGTGCTGTTGTTTGTTTACCTGGTGTTGGCGGCGCAGTACGAGAGCTTTATTATTCCGTTGGCCGTCGTGTTCTCGCTGCCGGTGGGGGTATTTGGTTCGTTTTTATTGCTGAAGCTGATGGGACTAGAAAACAATATTTATGCCCAGGTTGGTCTTATCATGCTCGTCGGGTTATTGGGTAAAAATGCTGTGCTTATCGTTGAGTTTGCCGTACAAAAACGTCAGCAGGGCGCTTCTATCCGCGAAGCCGCCATTGAAGGGGCCCGGGTGCGTTTCCGGCCTATCTTAATGACCTCGTTTGCTTTTGTGGCCGGTTTAATACCGTTAATTGTGGCAACCGGGGCCGGGGCGATTGGTAACCGGACGATTGGTGCATCGGCGTTGGGTGGTATGTTATTCGGGACCATTTTCGGGGTTATCATCATCCCGGGCTTGTACTACATATTCGCCAGTCTGGCCGATGGTCGTCACCTGATTAGAGATGAACACGAAACGCCGCTGACCGAAGAGTATGTTTATGCCACAGACAGTTTTCCCCAACCTGTAGAAATTGAAGATAATGTTCGTTAATAAAGTAAAAAATTGGGTGGGGATAATACTGGTTGCCCTAACCTATACCGCCTGTACCGTACCCGCGGTGGTACAAAAAACCGAGAATAAGCAAGTGCCTGCGCGTTACAACAACGCGCAGGATACCACCAATACCGCCCGCCTCCGGTGGAAGGAATATTTTACCGACCCGAACCTGGCGGCCCTGATTGATACGGCTCTGCAACACAACCAGGAGCTGAATATTACCCTGCAGGAAATTGAAATTGCCCGCAATGAAGTTCGGGCCCGGAAGGGGGAATATTTGCCTTTTGTAGGCGTAAGAGCCGGGGCCGGCCTGGAAAAAGCACCCCGTTACACCCATATTGGCGCCAGCGAAGCAACCACCGATATAGAGCCGGGCAAAGAAATGCCCGAACCGCTGCCGGATTTTGTGGGTGGCTTCTTTGCCCGCTGGGAAGTAGATATCTGGCACAAGCTGCGGACGGCCCGGAAAGCTGCCGTATCAAGGTATTTAGCGTCGGTGGAAGGAAAAAACTTCATGACCACTAACCTGATTGCCGAAATAGCCAATTCCTATTTCGAGTTGCTGGCCCTCGACAGCCAACTGGATATTGTCAGGCAAAATATGGAGATTCAGAATAATGCCTTACGCATTGTGAAGCTGCAGAAAGAAGCCACGCGGGTAACGGAACTGGCGGTGCGCCGGTTTGAAGCCCAGGTACTGAATACCCAGAACCGGCAGTACGCCATTCAGCAGCAGATTACCGAAACCGAGAACCGGATTAATTTCCTGTTGGGCCGGTATCCGCAGCCCATTGCCCGGAACAGCCAGGGTTTTGATAACCTGGTGCCCCAGGTAGTACAGGCTGGTATACCGGCGCAGTTACTGGCTAACCGGCCGGATATCCGGCAGGCCGAACAGGAACTAACCGCCGCTAAACTGGATGTACAGGTGGCCCGCGCCAACTTTTATCCTTCGCTGGGTATTTCGGCCGGGCTGGGCCTGCAGGCTTTTAACCCGGCCTACCTGGCTAATTTTCCGGAATCTTTACTGGCAACCCTGACGGCCGATGTGGCCGGGCCTTTGATAAACAAGAACGCGATAAAAGCAACTTATTACAGCGCCAATGCCCAGCAGATTCAGGCCGTTTACAATTACGAACGGACCATTTTAAATGCTTACCTGGAAGTGGCCAATCAGATATCGAACATCAGCAACCTGGAGAAAAGCTATGATACCAAATCGCGGGAGGTACAGGCGCTCACGCAGTCGGTTGATATTTCCAATCGTTTGTTTATGTCAGCCCGCGCCGATTACATGGAAGTGTTGCTGACCCAACGGGAAGCCCTGGAATCGCGGTTCGACCTGGTTGAAACCAAAATGCAGCAATTGAATGCCACGGTGAATATTTACCGGGCATTGGGTGGTGGCTGGCAGTAGGAGGTTGTCTTAGAATGGGAAAGCCATTTTACCTAATGGGTAAAATGGCTTTTTTGTTTGGTGGGTTATAGGAATCGTATAACGGTTCAGGTATCTCCGAAGGCGGGTAATTTCAGCACTACCGCTTAAAAGGATTACAAAAATTGAATTACCGCCGTCAGCCCAAGAGTATTGCGGCAGCCCCACTATTGGCAATACCATGTTACCTGCCGTTTTTTTTCTGCTTTGAAGACATTATTTCTAATTGATGCTCTCGTTTTTTTATACCTTCTTTTGTGCCAATAGTTTGACCAATTTCCGTAATTAAATAGTTGAATTTCCAATTGCCTTTGTTAGTCAAAATGAATTGGGCTTTTGCTATTTTCACATTTTTACTTAGACTATCAATCTCATCTCGGATGGCTTCTAATTTTTTCTCACGCAGTCCCTTCAAAACCAGTTTTTCATCTCTTGTCCTTGCAATCAATTCGATGTGTGGCTTGCCTGGTAAATCAAAAACGATTGTTACTGGTCTTGCTTTAGGGACACATCTATAAAATAATTCTTTTAAGGACTTTTCTACAAAAGATGATAGTTTCTTTGCTTCCTCAACTGCTTTGTTAGTTATAGCATCAGCAACTTTTTCACCCAGCTTTTTGGCAGTTGGTTTTAATATTTGATACAGGATGCCAGCAGTAGCAAACTTGAAAATAATTTCAGGATCAGGAATTTCTGATTTACGCCCATGAAAATTAATCTTAGGGGTAAAATTAGGATTTGCTTTTAGGCTGTCGGAAAAATTCTTTGCTTCAAGAAATGAGTTAAAGTTATGCGGGTCTATTGAAATGGAATTTTCAAGACTTTCTTCTTGTTCAACTTCAGCAAATTGAAATGCATTGTCAAAGTATTGGATGATGTAATTGTCGTGCCAATCTACGGCATCTGTATTTTCATATTCTACAATATCCGCTTCAACATAGAAATCTCCATCTTTTTCTAATAGTTCTGCATTTTCAAGTCTGCCCCTTGGAGGAAAATCCCTTCTATGATCCACTCCCAATCTAATCATCTTATCTGTGCAATTAATAGAGTTTACCATTTGCTCTAAAGCTTGCTTGGTCATCATATCTCCATGTCTGTCAACATGTGAAGATGAAATTATTGCTCTATATCGTTTTGGAGTCGTCATAAAATGAAAGGTAACGGCTAGTTTAAACGACTGCAAGCCCATCGGCCGAGGCTGCCGTTTTTACCATGTTGACAGTAGTTATTCCTCTTCGGTGGTTATTCCGGAATCGCTCATAGTATTTGGACTAATAGTAGTGGCAGTAATTATTGTCGCATTTTCTGTAGATTCTGTTCGTTCTCTCAAATAATCTTCAAGTTGCTTATTTCTGTAAGATACAGGTCCTCCTATAGAAGAATTGGTTAAGTTTTCAGTGAGAGCTGCTACTACTTCTTGTTTTACCGGAGTAGCAAGATTTTTGAATGTTTTCCATTCATTAGCTATGTTTTGAATTAAATGAATGGGATATCTCGTAATGTAGAATGTACCGTCCGTTTTGACAAGATAAACGGTTGGTCTGATCCCACTATTTAATTCTACAACCTTTAATTCTTTTATATCTAAGCATTTAAGCAATTCTTCCCATGAAATGTCAGACAAAAGGATTTCTTGGATGTTTGGATGAATGAAATTATTAAGGAAATCAATAAGCCGCCTGTATCGCAAAACCCCTCTACCAACCTCTTTAGCTTGCCCAACGGAAATGCTTGATAGTATTAGAGACTTAATATCTTTCAATTCCTCAGAAAATGCATCAAGCCTTCGTGACTCAGATTTCATTATCCTCTGCTCAAACAATAATCTTTGAAAAAGAGCTGACCATTGTTTCCTGAGATATTCTTCGATGTCTGCTAGCCTGCTGAATTCAACTAAACTGTTATTTTTGGAGCGAAGTCGCAAAAAGTTTATGAACTCAAAGATAAATACGGCTGACTCCTTCTTTTCAATAGAGGGGAACTCCAGAGAATCTAAAATTCCTTTATCCTTATTCTTTTCATAGAATAAATGATCATGTAAGACTTTGCTGTCTATGAAAGTAAATATGGGAATACTCGACTCTATCGCTTTGAATATTTCAAGCTGCGTTATTGAAATCTTATTAGGCGCTTCTAATATTTTATTCCCCTTTGACATGCTTTTCAAGCTGTCAATGTCTAAAGAATTTACCGCTTTAGGTATTGCTGTTCCTCCAAAACGGGATCCTATTATTAATATTACTACATCGGCATTGGCGATTTCTTTGATGCAACTTTCGTGTGTATGACTTCTCGGATCAAATAATACATCATTATAATCACTCATTACAGGCTCGTGTCCTAATGCTTGTAAGGAAGCTCTTAACTGCCCTCTTACAATATTCAAATCATAACAAGTTGAAGAAACAAAAACTTTTAAAAGTGCCATAATGTAAATTTATAGTTACTGCCAACGGCCTCGTGTTAGCGGCGGCCTTAGGCCGAAGATGCTGTTTACCCTTTATTGCCCTCTATGGTGCGGAAGTTACTTCCGTGCCTTGCTGAACCTACAACTTAATTAAAATTTATTATCCTTAATAATTAATATTAAAATAAATATATAATATAATTATTAGGACCGTTGCCCTTATCGCAAAGTCACGGAAGTAACTTCCGCGCCATAGTAGTGTTCGCCTTGAAAGTCATTGGTGTTTATTCAAACTGTTCAACAATCAAACACAAACCAGCAGAGGTGATTTCTTAATTTCTGGTCATCCAGGACAAGTTCCCGAATAGCCTCCGGTAGTTGGTTGCGTTGCCATTCCCCTTCTTTTCGTCCCATTTCATCCTGCTCCTTTTCTGCCACAGACGCCTTTACTGCCCGGATGGCGTAGGCCGCGGCACCCAGTTCATGGGCCGCCACGTGCGCTACCGCCACAGCTTGTCCGGTGGCCAGGGCCGCAAACTTAGCGGCATCCGGCAAGCCTTTGGCCGCCGCATTGGCCGTAAAAGCCGCCTGGTGCGCTACCTTCATGGGTATCTCCCCTTTTACCCAAGCCCGGGTTAATGCGATGGCGTTTCTCGGCCTTTTATCTTCCGGGTTGACTTGCTCAAACAGGTGCAGTACGTGTTCGGCACAAGTAGCCGCCCATAAGGCCAGTAAGCGGTGGTTGGTATCGGTTAGCGTTCCGCCGCGTCTTATCGTTATAAATCTGGGGTCTCTTTCTTGCGGTAATATCATGGGCCAACCATTTATTTTAGAGATAAATGCGTAATGGCTAATAAACCCAAAAATCCACGTAGGTTCATCATTATTTTATAAAGATTAAAAGTATCCCGGATCTCCTCAGAGAATAACTACACTGTGAACGTACCTTCTCCGTGGACTCCTGAATTAGGCAAATTATCCTGCTTTTCCCGATTGCCGGCTTTTCAGCTTATATCCGGCACAAGCGGGTTTAGAATTGTTAAAAACGGTAAAATTACGTATCTTGTAGGGTTTGTAAAGTTTTAACTTACCCCCTTAAACCGGGATTTATATAATTAATGGCTAAATTAAAAACATCCTATTTTTGTCAGAATTGCGGAGCACAGTCGGCGAAGTGGATAGGGCGCTGCCCGGCTTGCGGCGAGTGGAACACCTATGTAGAAGAAGTGCTGCAGCGCGAAGATGTAACCACGGCCGGTTCCTGGAAATCGTCCAGTTCGTTACAGGTTGCGGCCAAGCCCCGGCCTATCTCGGAAATCAGTTATCTCGAAGAATCGCGCATCCAAACCGTAGACGGGGAATTAAACCGGGTATTGGGCGGCGGCATTGTGCCGGGTTCAATGGTGCTGATTGGTGGGGAACCCGGTATTGGTAAATCTACCCTGATGCTGCAGATTGCCTTGAGCCTGAAGAATAACCGGGTACTGTATATATCGGGTGAAGAAAGCGACCAGCAAATAAAAATGCGCGCCGAGCGCCTGGGGGCCAAACACCCCAACTGCTTTATTTTAACCGAAACCGGTACGCAGAATATTTTCAAGCAAATAGAACAACTGCAACCCGACGTGTTAATAGTTGATTCTATCCAGACGCTGCATTCTTCTTTTATTGAGTCGGGGGCCGGCAGTATATCGCAGGTGCGGGAGTGTACTGCCGAGTTGCTGAAGTACGCGAAAGAAAGCGGTACACCGGTTTTTTTAATCGGGCATATCACCAAAGAAGGCAACCTGGCCGGCCCCAAAATATTGGAGCACATGGTAGATACGGTTCTGCAGTTCGAGGGCGACCGCCACATGACTTACCGCATATTGCGTACCACCAAAAACCGCTTTGGCTCTACCTCCGAGTTGGGTATTTACGAAATGCAGGGCACCGGCCTGCGCGAAGTGAGCAATCCTTCCGAAATATTGCTCTCGCAGCGTGAAGAAAACTTTAGCGGCATTACCATTGGCGCTACTTTAGAAGGCAACCGGCCCCTATTAATAGAAGTGCAGAGCCTCGTCAGTCCGGCTACCTACGGTACGCCGCAGCGGTCTTCTACCGGTTTCGATGCCAAACGCCTGAATATGCTGCTGGCCGTACTCGAAAAGCGCGGCGGCTTTAAACTGGGCACGCAGGACGTGTTCCTGAATATTGCCGGTGGACTCAAGATTGAAGACCCGGCCATCGACCTGGCGGTTTGTGCCTCTATCCTGTCTTCGTTTGAAGATATTGCGGTGCCCAATACCACTGCCTTTGCGGCCGAAGTGGGTTTAAGCGGCGAAATACGCGCCGTAAACCGGGTAGACCAGCGCATTGCCGAGTCGGAGAAACTGGGTTTCACGGAAATTTATATTTCTAAGTTTAACGTGCGCGGCCTCGACCTGAAACGCTACGGCATAAAAGTACACGCCGTTAGTAAACTCGACGAGGTAATCAGCGGCTTATTTAGCTAATATTATCGGGTGGCCAGCTACCTGCCGGCGCTTAATTTTAGAAAGCTGCTCCATTGGGGCAGCTTTTTTTATTTATATATTTTGGATTCTCAATAATCGGTTTATTCCTGATTTTCCAATTTCTGGAAAACCAAATCAATCTTGTATTTAATTAAGTTTAATCATTTTTGTAAATTATTGCACCGCATAAAGAAAGTTATATTTTTTAAACTAAAACTGTGCGTTATTAATTAATTGCACTTATTTTTAAATCACAAAATTATATTCTGTTGGTATGAGAAAACATTTACTCCTTATTTCTTTTTTGTTGTTAGCAAATGTATCGTGGGCCCAGCGGGCCTTATTGCTTGGAAAAGTAACAAAACCAAAAAGTGATAGTATTCAGATTGGCGTCAACCCGAATCCGTTGAGTGCCCAGGAAGCGCAAAGCATTGGGAAGATTAATACCGAGGGAAGCTTTTCGATAGAGGTGCCGTTGAAAGAAGCTTCGGTGGTTGACTTTGTATACGAGGACGAATCGGTGAGCTTGTTTCTGCAGCCCGGCGATGAACTGGAAGCCCGGTTTACCGGCGGCAGCCTCATGAAATCGCTTAAATTTAAAGGCAAAGGCGCTTCTGAAAATAATTTCCTGCTGGCGTATAACCAGAAGTTCCTGGAAAATGAAGATTACCAGGTGCTGCCGGAAAATATTACTTTGAATGAGAAAAGCTTTATCGAGTTTCTGGATTTCCGGAAAGAAGACCAGTTGAACTTCTTCGAAAAACATACCGCTAAAAACCCGGTTTCCGATGCCTTCAAAAATTACATCCTCGCCGAAATAGAATATTCTTATGCCAACGACCGGCTTACTTTTAACGAGATGCGGACGAAGGTACTGGGCGGCCCCATTAAATTAACCGAAAATTATTACGGCTTTTTTAAAGATGTAAAACTAGATAATGCAGCGGGCGTGAAAAGCCACTCTTATTTAAGCTACCTAAAAAATTATATTCGTTTTCAGGCCACTGCCGCTAACCACCGCCCCGCCGATTTAGATTATTACGAGGCAATTTACAACCTGGCAAAAGCCAAGCTGGCCGGCGAGCCGCGTAATCTGGTACTGGCAAATGTACTGCACGAATCTATCCGCTATGGCTTTATTCAGTACACCAGCCGCATGTTCGACGACTTCGAAAAGCTGAACACCAACAAAGACCTGAATGAGTTTATCGCCTCGTCGTACAACACCGGCAAAGCTTTTGCGCTGGGTAGCCCGGCTCCCGATTTTAAACTCAAATCCAGCACTGGCCAGGAAATGACCATGCGCGATTTTAAAGGCAAATTGGTTTACCTGAACTTCTGGAACAGCAAATGCGGTTTGTGCCAACTGGATGTGCCTTATGCCATGGAACTTGAAAAAGAACTAGCCAACGAAAACGTGGTTTTTGTAAATATTGGCATGGATGAGAACGAAGGTTACTGGCGCGATGCCATTGCCCGCCGCAAATTGAAAGGCGTACAGTTATTCGGCGGTAACCAGGAGGCCATCACCAAAGCCTACAAAGTAGAAGATATGCCTTCTTACTTCCTGATTGATACCGACGGTACTTTTATCAGCACCAAAGCCAAGCGCCCGAGCAATGCCGGCGCCAAAGAGCAGATTATGCACGCTATGGAGAAATAGTACTCACAGTTTAATATATTTTGGCAAAGCCCGGCCGGTTTATTAAACCTGGCCGGGCTTTGTTTTTGCCGTGGTGTGTGGAACAATAATTTAAGTGGGGCTACTTTTTTGCGTAGAAGGTGTTTAGGATTTTATAAATTGGGGAATGCCGCTGCCCTGGTTCCGTGTTTTCACCAGCTAAATATTTTAGATGGGCTTTACGTAATACCTAGCGCTTCGACTAAATTGACAGATACGCGCATGTTGCTTATCTTTATTAAGTGAAAAAGAACAACGAGCCACTTGATTTCGAAATAGACAAGCTTACCAATTCTATAGAAAATATTGTAACCGGTGATAAATTTTCAACGGATATACTTGTTTTTACAAAGGCAGATTTAAAAAATATTACCAAAAAGAATGGGTGGGAGTTTAACTGGAAGCAGGAGTTTAAAGAAGCTAACCGAGACATCTATAAATTAACCATAGCAAATATCCCTCTGTTATTCAAGGACTGATAAGTTTGACTGAAAAAGAAGACCACATTTACTTACACCTTATTGAAAGCGCACCGTTTAATAAAGGAAGAAATAAGATGTACGCGGGTGTACCAGGAAACTTAGTGGCCTTTGCCTGTAAGTTGTCTTTTCACAGAGGTCATGATGGTTTTGTGTCTTTTTTGGCTAAATCCAAATTAATAGACCATTATCAGCAAACATTACAAGCCACCCATGTGGGCGGACATTTGATGGTAATAAATACGACGGGTGCACTTAAGCTTATTGATACATACTTTAGATCTTAATATTATGGGACATATAAAAGAACCACTGGATATTGATTTTACGGTTGATCCACGTCCTTTAACAGAAGAAGAACAGAAAGCAATCAGCAACTATATTCAAGCTGAGAAAGCTAAAAACAAGGCAGAAACAAAAAAAGGAATACTAAATCCAACAAAACCTGTACGGCAGGATGGGTAAAATACAAAACTAACCTTATAACTTTTCTATACCAATGTTGCGGGTTGAAGTAAGTGAATAGACGGTAAATTCATAATCTTTATCTACTATTTAGGATTTGCATATTTAATATGATAACCATTATTAAGAAAGGTGCAGATAATATCAATATTCAAAAAGCCCTTGAAAGTGTAAGCATTCGGAAAGGAGTAAATGCTTTCAAGTATTGCGGGAAAGTTAATTTAGAAAAAGAGCCGCTTACCATCCAGAAGAACTTGCGGAATGAGTGGGAATAGTCTTTTCATAGACACTAATATTTTGCTTTACCTCCTCCCTGGTAACGAACCCGTAGCAGAACTCCTAAGCCCGGTCGGTTTACTAAACCTGATCGGGCTTTGTTTTTAAGGCGCCGTCTAAAGGATAATTGAAGCAACGTACTTCTTTTTGCGTAGTTAATCTTAATTTTAGCTTTATTTTCGGGGACGCAACCGCCGCTAATTAATTTGCATGAGAAGTAGTATTACTGATGGGCTTAATTTATTATCGAAACTAACTTTGCGGCGAGCGGTAAACGTGGTGCAGGTAACCGGTAGTTACCTGCTTTCGAAAGTTACGAAACAGCCGCGTTTCTGGGGCAGCCCCATCAGTATTTCGTTTGAGCCAACTACCAGTTGCAATTTGCGTTGCCCCGAGTGCCCCAGCGGTTTGCGGTCGTTTACCCGCCCTACCGGTATGTTACCCGCTGATTTATTTAAACAAACCATCGACGAGCTGCACCAGCAACTGTGGTATTTAATATTTTATTTCCAGGGCGAACCTTACTTGCACCCGCGGTTTCTGGAACTGGTTGGTTATGCGGCCGGCAAAGGTATTTACACCGCCACTTCTACCAATGCCCATTACCTCACCGACGATAATGCCCGTCAAACCGTAGAATCCGGCCTGGACCGTATTATTATTTCGATAGATGGTACCACCCAGGACGTGTACCAGGCCTACCGGGTGGGCGGCCGCCTGGATAAAGTACTGGAGGGTACGCGTAATCTGGTAAATTGGAAGAAAAAATTAAAGTCGAAAAAGCCGTTTATTATTTTTCAGTTTTTGGTGGTCCGGCCCAACGAACACCAACTGGAAGATGTAAAAACTTTAGCTAAAGAATTGGAAGTAGACGATGTGTGGTTTAAAACGGCCCAGATTTACGATTATGCCCAAGGTTCGCCCCTGATACCTACCATTGATTATTATTCACGGTATCAGCACCAGCCAAACGGCACGTACACCATAAAAAATAAATTGCTTAACCATTGCTGGAAAATGTGGCACTCCTGCGTTATTACCTGGGATGGGTTGGTGGTACCCTGCTGTTTCGATAAAGATGCCGAACACCGCCTGGGCGATTTAAAAACCCAACCTTTTAAGCAATTATGGCGTGGAACTCCTTACCGGCAATTCCGTAAATCGCTTCTAAAGTCGCGGGGTGAAATTGACATGTGCCGCAATTGTACGCAGGGTACCAAGGTTTGGGGATAGCATGCCGCTGAAATATGGACGAAGGAAAAGAAGACAACAATATTGTACTGGTAACGGTGGCTACTTTTCCGGAGGCCATAGAAGCCCATATTTACCGTAATCGCCTCGAAGCCGAAGGAATTCCGAGCGTAATTGCCGATGAAAATATTATTAGCAACCAGCCCTGGCATTCTATTGCCTACGGCGGCGTAAAGCTGCGGGTGCGCGCCCAGGATCAGGAAAAAGCGTTGGCCCTGGTTAACGAAATCAGGCACGGTTTAATTGCCGAAACAGACGAAGGCGAGACTTACAAGCCGCTGACCTGCCCGGTTTGCAGCTCTCAGAATCTTAAACAGAAACAAATATCGGGTATCTGGCCACTGATAAAATCTATCTTATTTCTGTACCCAATGCGTACCCGTGTAAAATTAACCTGCTTAAACTGCGGCTACCGGTGGCGGCTTGAAAATTAATGAAGGATGATGCTGGAAATAAATAAAGCTTTTAGTCTATTATATAATAAGCTGGAGTTGTGGGTGCGGCATTTAATATTAATGCTGCCCAATCTGGTAATAGCGCTGGTAATGCTGGTTCTTACGTTTGTGGCAGCCCGGATTATCCAGAAAACCACCGAAAAACTGCTGCCCCGTTTTTCGCACAGTGTGGCTCTGAATAACCTGGTTTCCTCGCTGGTTTATACTGCCTCCATCTTAATCGGCATTTTCTTTGTGCTGAGTATTTTACAACTCGATAAAACGGTTACTTCGCTCCTGGCCGGGGTCGGTATTATTGGTTTAGCCCTCGGCCTTGCTTTTCAGGATATTGCGACCAATTTCATTTCGGGGGTAATTATTGCGGTACGCAAGCCTTTTGGCGTCGGCGACGTGGTGGAGTCGAATGATTATTTTGGAACCATTGAGCGGGTAAACCTGCGCACCATTGATATCCGGCGGGTTACCGGCGAGTTGGTAAAAGTACCTAACCGCAAGGTATTCGAAAACGTGATGGTTATTTATACCCACTACGGCATCCGGCGGGTAGATGTAAAAGGAAGCGTATCGTACGCCGAGGATCTGGAGCGGGTGCAGCAGTTAGTAAAAGCGGCTGTTGTAAATATTAAGGGCATGGTAGAACACAAAGACGTAGAAATGGTGTACGAAGAGTTCGGCGAAAGCTCGGTTAACTTCCTGGTGCGGTTCTGGATTCATTATAGCCGGCAGTTTGATTATGTATCGGCTCGTAGCGAAGCCATTATTAAAATCAAGAAGGCTTTCGACGAAAATAATGTGCAGATACCCTTTCCCATTCGCACGTTGGATTTTGCTATTAAAGGCGGCGAAAAATTGCGGGAACAGTTAAAGGTATTAAAAGAAGAGGGCAACGAAAACGGCCAGAATAATCGGGATAATAATAAAATATAAAAGCTGAAAGAACTTAATCTTTCAGCTTACTTATTATAATAATACCGTAAAAGTTTTACTTGTGTTTCTTATCCAGGTTCTTGCCCAGGTCCTGTACTTTCAGTAAAAACTCATCTACTTCGGAGTCGGCTAATGGACCATAAGAGTTAGAGATGGTACCCCGGGTGCCGTCGTTGCACTCAATGGCGTATAAAATAGACATATCGTCGGGGTTACTTTCACCCTCAAACCGGTAAAAGTCTACAATTCTAACATCTTCTACCCCATAGCTCTTTTCGGTGTCATCAATAGACTGGAGGCGGTTATCGCATACCCGAAAGTTTTTCTTAAATCCATCACGGTTTAGCTTGGCCTCTACATTAATTAGTGTTCTTTCTTCTTCTTTGTCTTGCATAGCAGTATATTTTAAAGCGTCTGATTCAAAAATAGTATGGCTACTATACGTAAAAACCCGTAAGAGTTAAGTAAAAGCCCGCAAAAAAAATAATTTCCCGGCTATCGCTCCTGGTTTATTAAACGAAAGTGCTTCGGAATAGGCGAAGCAAAAAGAAATATATTCTCCCGCGGGTATAAAGGAAATTATGGTTACTATTTAAAAGGTTCTGCTTTTTAAAGCGGCCGTTGTATGGCTATTAGTAATAATCGTTTACTTGCCCGCCGAAGTCTTTATTTGTTTATCTATTTTACTAAAATCGATGGTAGAGCAGGCGCCGCAACCTTTGGCACAGCCGCTTTTGCTTTTAAAGCTGTTATAAACCAGCCGGGCCACGTAAGCAGCCGCGGCAATAAAAAGCAGAAAAATGATTAGTTGCTGAATCATGATGCTTTAATAACTACTTCAAAGAAATAAAAGTTTACTTTTCTGTTTTGTTCCAGTATTCGCCAATGAGGTTGCTTACTTCGTCGTGTACCAGGCCGTTGGTCGCCAGGGTTTCTTTGCCAAAAACCGGGTCACCGTTGCTGCCGTCAAATAGGGTCACCCGTCCGCCCGCTTCTTGCACCAGCAGTACCCCGGCCGCTACATCCCAGGGTTTCAGGTTATACTCAAAAAAGCCCTCAAACCGGCCAGCCGCTACATAAGCCAGGTCGGCGGCTGCTGAGCCTAAGCGGCGTACCCCGTGCGATTTCGCCATAAAGGCACCCAACATTTGCAAGTATACCTGCAGCAAACCAAAATCGGTGTACGGGTAGCCGGTACACATCAGGCCATCTCGGAGGTGCTGTATTTTAGTTACCGCTAAACGGTTCCCGTTCAAAAAAGCGCCGCCGCCCTTCGTGGCGTAAAAGCATTCGTCCTGGTTTATTTCGTACACCACACCCAGTACTACCTCGCCTCGTTCCATTAACGCAATGCTGATGCAGAAAATTGGCAATCCATGAATAAAATTGGTGGTGCCATCCAGTGGGTCGATAATCCAGTTGTAAATATCATGTTTATCCTGGGCGGTGCCTTCTTCGGTAATGTAACCGGCGTCCGGGAATATTTCTCTCAGGCCCGCTACTATTTGCTCTTCGGCCGTTTTATCTACGTACGATACCAGGTCGTTTACGCCTTTATGTTCTATTTTGCCGGGGTCAAAAGATTTGCTCTCGGTCCGGATAAAGGCACCGGTTTTTTTGGTGATGGCAATTACCTGGTCGCACAGTTGGGTTAAGTTCATAGTTTTATATTTAACGTATCATCTGTAAGGGTTAATACCTTTCCGGAGTTTGGGCGCAGCTTTGGCAATATACCAGGCCCGCAAGGCCAGCATTATTACAATAGGCAATACGGCCGGATGAAAATCCTGGGGAAATATTTTCCAGATTAAAGCAATAATGACCAGCAATACCGAAAAAACCAGGTAATAATTTTTAACAAACGGCGATAGCTGCCGGCGCAGCAACATAAAAGCCAGCGGCAGGTGCAGCGGAAAAGCCCACAGTACATTTAAATTATTCCCGAAAGTCTGGTGGTCGGTGCCGAACCACAAAAAGGTTAACAATATTCCTAAAAGTCCGGCCAGGCCAAAAAGCAAGACATCTATTCCGTGACTGGCCACTTTTCTTCTTATCTTCCAGAAAGTAATAAGGGCGATTATTGCGCACAGAATCCAGAAAAATATTGTGGGGGTAAATTTAGTTGGAACGGCGGGCGGGGCCGTGGCTTTATACACCTGCTTTACCTGGCTTACCAAAGGCCGGGCCCCTGTTTGGCCGCCGGCCTGGGCCGGTTGGAACAACGATGTTACCTGGGCGGGTGCAAAGCCTTCCATTAAAAAGTCAGGTAAAAACATTTGCTGCAGCGGCGTAGCCAGTTTGTCGGCGGGCAATCCCATGAGTAAATCAATGCCTAAATCTACCCAGGGGTGCGGGCGCTGATAAATATCTACCAGTTGCCGAAAAGTTGGGGCTTCGGGCTGGGGCTTGTGTTTAAAATCTAAATTGTTGCCTAATCCGGTCATGAAGACATCGCGGATGCGAGTAGCGCAATTGTCGTAGAAAAAATCGTAGAAATATGCCCGGTTTTGGGGCAGGTAATTATTCTCTAAAAAATTAAATACCTTCTGCTTTTCGGCGGGATTTAAACTAAAAACCTGCTCGTAAACCGACCGGTTCTCCCGGATGGCGCCTTGTTTCAGGTTTTCGTAATAATTAATGGAAAGCTGGTAAGGCAACTTGCCCCTTATAAATTTTACGTAAAAGTTAGGGGTATTAAAATCGAAGGTACCGTAATTAAAGACAATATCGAGGGCCTGAGCTGGGTCGTAAACCCGAATGGCGCTGTGCCCATACATAGAATATAGTTCCTCGCCGGGCGAGACGGTAATTAAACTTATCTGGGCCTGCGGCGACAAATCCAAAGCTTTGGCCGGATTGACAAGGCCCGAAAAGAAGCATAAGATAAGCCATGTTAGGGTATAGCAAAATGCTTTAATGTGCATAGGTAATTTCTTTTTATTTATCGGTGCCTTCCACCACAATTACAAATTCCCCTTTTATCGCTTTCTGTTCAAATGCCGCCAGTACTTCGGTAAGGGTGCCGGTTATGGTTTCTTCGAAGAACTTTGTTAGTTCCCGTGACACCGAGACTTGTCGCTCTGGTCCTAAATATTCGGAGAACTGGGTAAGCGTTTTAAGCAGCCGGTGCGGCGATTCGTAAAATATCATGGTGCGCTCTTCGGTGGCGAGTTGTTGTAAGCGGGTTTGGCGGCCTTTTTTCTGAGGCAAAAATCCTTCGAACGTAAACCGCTCGGCACTAAAACCGGATTTCAGCAGGGCCGGTACAAAAGCCGTTGGGCCGGGCAAACACTCAAACTTAATATTATGCCGGAGGCATTCGCGCACCAGCAAAAAGCCAGGATCTGATATACCCGGCGTACCAGCATCCGAAACCAATGCCATTTTTTCGCCTTTGCCTAAGCGTTCAATTAAGTGGGCTACGGCTTTATGTTCGTTGTGCAAATGATGGCTGTGCATGCGTTTATCAATGCCTAGGTGCTGCAGCAATTTGCCGCTGGTGCGGGTATCTTCGGCCAGTACGGTATCTACTTCCTTCAATACCCGAATGGCCCGAAGGGTAATATCCTCCAGGTTGCCAATGGGCGTAGGTACTAAATATAACCGGGTTTCCTCGTCTGCTGACATGGCTCAAAGGTAAATAATTAAGACGTGAGATAATAATGAGCCAACGCCTGATATTTAGATAATATTATTTCAGGCGATCTGTTTCGAATCGCGGATTAATTAATATTTATATTCTCAAAAACTGGCTAAGCCTTTAAGGTATATTTGGCAGCTATTTTGTCTATGGCTTCGGCCAGCCGGTGGTCGCGTACCGTTACGGTATTGCCGGCATCGTGCGTGTATAATTCTATATCTACTTTATTATACACATTGGCCCACCACGGATGATGATCTATTTTTTCGGCCACCTCGGCTACTTCGGTCATAAAAGCAAAGGCTTCTTTAAAATTTCTGAAGGTGAAAGAACGCTTCAGTTTATTGTCTTCTTCCTGCCACATATTTTGGGTTGTTTATAGTGTTGAGATATTTTCCACCTCCTTTTATTTCGGTTCTCATACGTGTCATTCAAGAGGAAACTTGTTGACTACCTGCTAACAAGGTCCCTTCTGGATGACAGGAGAGCGTTGGCTAATCGCTTAATTTTTACTTTTACGTAAAATCGATCACAGTTTTAACCTTTAACTTTCAACTCATAATTTTTAACTTTATTCTTGCCAATCTAGTTTTAACAAAGAAACGCCCTGGTGCGGCAACGATATATTTAAAGCTAACGCGCCGTTTTTTGTTTTATGCTTCTGGGGTTTGCCCATTGTTTGTAGTTGGCCGGCTTTTTCGAGTCGCGCAATTTGTTCGGTTGTCGGATTTTGCGGAGAGCCCATTTTCAGCCAGGCACTATAGGAATTACTATGTTCCTGGTCGATACGGTAATGTGTTAGGGTTACCTTTTTAGCCGGTATACCGGTAATATTTATGCTTACCGGCACGGCTGGCGTGGGCACATCCAGGTCGTGGTAATTCCAGACCATAACAGCAGCAGTTTGCCGGTCTTTGCTGGCTAACGCATTTACATCGGGTTGTGCGCCTCTTATACTTTGGTCGCGAACGGTTAAGTAATCATAAGCCAGGTTGCCGCTTACTCCTACCCTATTCCCGCGCATCATGCCGAACATCCGGAATACATTTAACACCGGTTTATCTACGCCGTTCGTAGCCAAATCGCGGAACCCGTAAAACCAGGGCTGCTCCTCAAACTCGAAAGACCATGATACGGCTCCTTTAAAATTAATACCAAAATGATCGGCGAGGGCATATTTGCGGGCAAACGAAGCCGCCGTATAACTGGCGTACATGGTACCGTTGCGGTAAGCATTTTCGGGGTTGGTTTGCATGCCGCAGGCCGCGCAACCTTCCGGGTCCGATTCGCCGATAATAATAGGCAAATTTATAAGTTCGGGGTAAGAAGCTACAATCTCAAAGCCTTTAGAAATATCGCGAAGCTGCCGGCCCATGTCCATGCGTACCCGGCCATCCACCAGACGAGGCGCGCCTTTAGCATGGTAAGCAATAAAATCTAAAGGGCTGCCTTTCTGGCCGGTTACATAATTGGTGCCGCGTAAACAATGTTCTAAAAAGGTTTGCAGGAATTTGGCGCCCCGGCTACCGGCTGGACCGGTAACGTGCGGGCCGCCTATTTTTGCCGTAGGCAAAGCTCTTTTTACCGCATCGGCCGAGTAATCGTAGAGTTTGCAATATTCTTCTACCGTGCCGGACCAGTATGGGCTATCGGGTTCGTTCCATAGTTCCCAATACCAGGTTTCTACTTTTTCTTTGCCGTAGCGTTCTACGGAGTGCTGTACCCAGGCATACACCAAATCAGCCCATTTTTTATAATCTTTGGGCGGGTAAGTCCAGCCGGTGTATATTTTTTCGTACGGCTGGCCGGGTTGCCACGTATGCCGGTAAGGTTGCGGTTTAACCGATAAGGCTTCGGGCATAAACCCCAGTTGGGCCAGCGGCCGCATACCCCGCTCCACGTAAGTATCCATTATTTTATCTACAATCGTCCAGTTATAAATTGGGTTGCCGTTCTGGTCTTCGGTGTATGCATTGGTAGAACCCCATTTTAAGGCGGGTGTGCCATCGCCGGAAGTAAGCAGATTATGCGCCCGTACGTATACCGGCACCGGACTTAAAGCCGCTAATTCCGAAAGTAGTTTTTTCCCATCTTTCATGTAAGTATAGTTGGGCTCATCGTAACCAAACCACGCCCATACCGGGTCCATGCTGCCTTTTTCCTGGGCTAAATTTACCTGTATAGTTACGGATTCGGGGTTTTGATTATTTAACGCGGTTTGGTTCTGACTCCAACTGGCCAGCGGCAGAAAAATGAATAAATAATTGTACCAAACCAAAAGTTGTTTTTTCATATGCTACAGGAGAATTGAAAATTTGCCGCCTTTTTCCGGAACTAAGAAAAGAAAATTGTACGCGTAAAGTTTGTAATTAACGTACCGGTAATGTATTTCGGGTAAGATAGCAAAAGATAGCAGAATAAAGGAGAAATAGGTAGCGTGAGGTACTTGTTGGAAATATTTATCAATTATTTGGGCTAAATACCGGATTGGACATAACCAGTATAATAGATGGTCGTATAGAATAGCCTTTTAATATTAAATGCGCCGTTAATTGTTTATGCTATGGAAAAGAAACCCTCATCGGTGCCCGATCAGCATCAGGCCGAGCAGCCGGGTAAAGAGCACAAAATGAACCCGGAACCGGAAATAATCCGGAAAAATTATAAAGGAAGTGAAAAGCTAAAGGGCAAGGTAGCCCTGATTACCGGTGGCGACAGCGGGATTGGCCGGGCGGTAGCAGTACATTTCGCCCGCGAAGGTGCCGATGTAGCCATTGTATATTTAAACGAGGACAAAGACGCCCAGGATACCAAAAAGATGGTAGAAGCGGAAGGCCGTAAATGTTTGCTGTTGCCCGGCGACCTCCGCGAGGAGGAGTTCTGTAAAAACATAGTACAAAAAGCGGTTAAAGAGCTGGGTAAGTTAAATATTCTGGTTAACAATGCGGCCGAACAGCACGAAAAGGAAGAGCTGGAAGAAATAACCGGCGAGCAACTCGAAAAAACTTTCCGCACCAATATTTTCTCGTTCTTTTTTGTAACGCAGGCCGCTTTAAAACACCTGCAAAAAGGCGATGCTATCATTAACTCTACTTCGGTAACTTCTTTCCGGGGCAGCAGCCATTTAATAGATTATTCGGCTACCAAAGGCGCCATTACTACCTTTACCCGCTCTTTGTCGCAAAATCTGGCCGGTAAAGGCATCCGGGTGAATGCGGTAGCCCCCGGCCCCATCTGGACACCCCTGATTCCGGCTACGTTAGAAAATGTAGAAGACTTTGGCAAGAATACGCCGCTCGGCCGTATGGGACAGCCTTCTGAAGTAGCGCCGGCGTATGTTTTTTTGGCCAGCGAAGATGCCTCTTATGTTACGGGGCAGGTGATACATGTAAACGGCGGGGAATTGGTTGCGGGTTAAAAAATTAAACCTCGCAAGCCGAAAATGAGTACAAAACAGAAATTGCAACTCTCGTGTAATTATAAACCTCAAATTAGTAAATTAATACAGCAATAATTAAGAAAGTTATGGCACCAGTAAAGAATAGCGAAAGACGTGTTCGGGTTATTGAAAGCAATACCGACTATGAAGAAATGCAAGCCGGTCACATTATTCCGGGCGCTGATCCGCCAAAGAACGACCATGCCCGGGGTGGTTTTGGCGACCGCGACGGACGCAATGGTTTTGGCACAGATACCGGTGATGGTGCCACGGCTATTTCTATAAACGAAGACACCGCAGATCCCAACGGGCATACCGATGGCTTGCAAATTAGTTCGCAGTTAAACGCCAGAACTGCTGTAACCAGCAAACTGGGTGATGACGATGATTTAGACGAAGAAGATGATTTGGACGATGTGGACGTAGACGATATCAGCGACGATGATATTGATGATACTGATTTTGACGACACCGATTTTGACGATGATCTGGACGATGATTTGGATCTGGACGAAGATTTAGACGAAGACGAGGACGACGATTTATAACCTTAAACAGGAGGAGAAAGAAATATGCCTTATAAAAGCAATTCAACCAACAAGCAGTCAAAAGAAAATACCGGTGATCCGGCTGGACGTGGCCAAAGCAAGGGCGGCGTAAAACCGGTAAGCCCCGATAGTGAAGACGAACTGCACGAAAGACTGCGGGCCGAGTATACCGATGGCGTAGATGAGCCAACTATCGACACGAAGTTGGGTAGTCACCCGAACCGGAACACAAACAAACCAAAAATTGATAAACCACCTTACGGATAAAAGTTATTGCTAGTCCGAGCGTAAAAAAGGCTCCTGTCGTAATTGGCAGGAGCCTTTTTTTGTGCGCTCCGGAGAATGCAGTCTAAAATTGTAACATCCTCCTGTATTTGAATAAGGTCAGTTATATTATAATATGGGAAATGTTACAATTTAGTTTAGTTATTAAATATAAAAAATGTCAATTAAAATTAATATAGTTTAAAAACTTGCTTTTGCTGTTAGAATATAAATTGCTAATGAAACAGATCTTCTAAAATTACTAAATTGGTTTATTAGAATAGAATAGTGGTTGTGAGCGACTATGTTATACGTTAAATTGTATAATAATTATATAAAAAATTTAACATAAACAACAATCTTTAAATTTTATAATTATTTTTTATAGGAGATTATTGGATGTGAATAATTAAATTTATATTGCGTGCATAAATCCAATTTATACGAAAAGTATAAAATAAGGTTTGGGTTAATGGTATTGTTTTAAGCTTTAAAAATTGAAATATAAATTTAGTGAATAGTAAAAAGGAGGGTGTATGAAAAAAAATCTACAATTAATTAAGAGGCAAACCAAGAGCCTGCTCCTATGGGGCTTGCTGGTGCTGCTAAATTTTAGCTTGACAGATGCGTTCGGGCAGGACGATAAGACTACTTTGCCTACCGGGCACGATGGGCCTTGGTATGAAATGTCTAAGCCTGGATGGAAGCAAGAAGGGTTGGAAGAGGACTTTGGCTTTGATTTAAATGGTTCTACCGATGGCACATCTGCTAATTTTGATTCTGCAGAAGATTATATATTAGTAAGTTTTGAGACTAAGCCAGGGATTTTACCAAATGAATTAAGCTATCAGATAAATCTGCAGAACGATTGGATGAATTTAGAACTAAGTGGGGAGTTTGTAGTTCAGGAATCAGCAGACGGCGTTAATTTCTCGAATCTAAAAACTTTTGGGCCTAATGGAACAACATTGACCAACATTGAAGGCGGCATGAATTTTATTCATAAACTTAGTGCTGGCACAAGATATGTACGCTTTAAGTATAATGATGCTGGACTTGATTTTCAATCAGTGCAGTTAGATGCCATTCGGTTAACTGAATTAGCAGGGCCAGAAATTGAGATAACACAAGGTAATACAAACTACACAAGTAATATCAGTGCGTATGTTTTTCCTACTCAAAATCAAAATACCTTGAGTAGTGCGGTTACATTTAAAATTAAGAATAATGGAACGGCAGATCTGGTTTTGACAAATAACCCTTTTATTAACATTATACCAGGTAGTAACACGCAAGCTAAGGAGTTTCAAGTGGATATTAGCCAACTTTCTTCAATTATTGCTGCTGGTGGTGAAAGTGTTTTTACTGTTACTTTTGCTCCAGTTACTTTTGGATCGAAAGCTGCCACTTTAATCATAGTAAATAACGATTCGGACGAAGGGAATTTCTCGATTAAATTGGAAGGTAATGCCAAGATATTTGCCCCGGCTAACATCACAATAAACCCAACGGCAGGAATGATTGGTAGCACGGTTATTATAAACGGCTCCAATTTATGGAATACTTCTGAGGTAGCATTTAATGGCCCATTAGATGGCAATGGTAATCCTACTTTAGTGCAAGCCAGTTGGAGTAGGGTTAGTGATAATGAGGTTACAGCTATAGTCCCGGCAAATGCTACTACGGGCCGCATAAGAGTTTCGACGGCTGCAGGTTTTGCTGAAAGCTCTACCTTTACAGTAAATCCACAGCCCGCCCCAACTATTACTGGCTTTAATCCTGCTCAGGGAAAAGTTGGAACAAGTGTAACTATTACCGGAACCAATTTCAAAGGGGCAACTGTAGTTCAGTTTGGCTCTGTTGGGGCTTCAATTAATGTGAACACTGATGGTACTGAAATTACAACTACAGTTCCAAGTAATGCAAGCACTGGCAAAATTTTTATAAAAACACCTGGTGGTGAAGTAACCAGTACAACGGACTTTGAGGTTTTACAAAACCCTGTTATTAGCAGTATCTCTCCTAATAATGGTCCTGTGGGTTCTACAGTAACAATTTATGGTTCTAACTTTGTAAATGGTAATACAACGGTTTACTTTTATAAAGATGCGTTAAACTCAGTAAAAGCTACTTCTATTACTTTTGTGGACGCTGGTGAGATAAAGGCGGTAGTTCCGGCAGGAGCCGTTACCGGACCGATAAAAGTAGAAACTAAAAATGGTACAACCGTAATTGGTACTTCTAACAACAGCGAAACCTTTACTGTATCTGTACTTGCGCCAAGCATTAGCTACATAGCTTTAACAACTACTGGGCCACCTGTAACATCTGCAAAGCCAGGAGAAAGAATTTTTATTAATGGCCAAAATTTAAAGAACCCTTCTTTAATAACATTTAATGGTGTAGCGGCTACTTCTTTTGGTAATGCTACTCAGGATGGCACTAAGATTACCGCTGTTGTTCCGGCTACTGCTAGTACAGGTCCTTTAAAAGTAACGGTTTCTGGTATTACAACTACTTATGATAATTTTATTATAACTGTTCCTGCTCCTACCATAAAAAGCTTTTCACCAGCATCAGGTAAAGTCGGAGAACAGGTGGTGCTTACAGGAACAAACTATACGGCAAACACTATTGTAACCTTTAACAACACACCAGCTACAAGCTTAATAGTAAATAGCTCAACTCAAATAACTGTTTTGGTACCAGAGGGAGCTACTTCAGGTTTTATAAGAGTTGCTAATTCTGGAAGTAATACCAATAATAGTAGTGCTACTCCATTTGAAGTAATAATTCCTAACACAACTTATACCTGGAATGTGGGCTCGGGCAACTGGACTGACCCTAATAGTTGGGACCCAGTACGGAATAGCCCAACAACAGCAGATATTTTAATATTTGATGGAAGTAAAACTTCTAGCCCATTTGTTGATATAGATTATGTTAACTCGCAAACAATTGGTCAGATTAGATTTACAAATAGCGTAAAAGCGACGCTTAAGGTTGCAAATGATAAAATGCTAATTTTAGATAATAGCGTTGCAGGAACAGACTTTTTGATTACCGCAGGAGCTGCAGTAAACATTACCAATTCCGTAGCTGGTGCAAAATTAGAAGTTGTTATTACTAATGGAGAGACAGGGACAGTTGCTGGGGAACTTGTACTGAAAGGAGATGCCGGTTCTGCTGCACACAAAATCTTAGCAGAAGGTAGTGACGGTTTGTTGTTTCAAAATAATGGAAAATTTGTTACAGGTATAAATTTTTCTGGCAATCCATTTGGAACTACTAACTTAAACTCCGTGCGCTTTACTGGTGGGGCTACCCTGATAAACGAAAGTGGTGGTTCACCTTTTGGGGCAGCTGAACCAAATTCAGTACTTATTTTTGATCCGGGAAGTTACTATCAGCATACTGGAAATACTGCTCCGGATTTAAATAATCGTATATACAGTAACTTCGAAGTAAGTAATGCTGCCTTTTCACAAACAGTTGCAGGTACAGGTAATTTAACGGTTAATAACCTTACAGTTACCAGTGCAAATAATTTTGATATTAATTTAAGTGGTACAATTTCTATTAAAGGCGATATTACTGTAACAGGTGGGGCTTTAAACTTTAACCCGGCCGCTGCTAATAACATTAATATGAGTGGAAATGGAACTAGAATTATCTCAGGATTTGGAGAATTATTTTTAGGAAATAATGCCCGCTTAAATGTTCCTTTAGGAATTGTGGTTGACCTTAAGAAGCAAATTTCTGGTTTTGGAAATGTAATAGTGGATGGGTCTATTAAGACCAATGTTGTGGAAGGATTTGCAGGTGGTGCAGCAACTGCTTTAAACAGCGGCGTAACACCTACCTTAAATCCAGGTTCTATCATCGAGTACTATGGTTTAGGAGTTCAAACAATTAGTCCAATTAAGTATGCTAACCTAACTATATCAGGTAATCGTAACGGCAATACTATAACTCTTGGTGCTGGTACTATAAAAGTGTCCGAAGCATTTACAAATCCAGCGTTAAATCTTAGTTATGCGGCTACTGACAACACCGTAGAATTTAATGGCGGTGCACAAATTATACCGGTTCTTCCGTATAATAGCTTAACAGCATCTGGTTCAGCTGGTAAATCTCTGGCCGGAAATATTCAGGTGAACGGCAATGTGAATGTAATTGCAACTACCATTAACACGGGCGCTAATAGAATTATTCTGAATAGTGCAGCTACTATTAGCGAAAGCCAGACCAGTTATGTAATAGGCAAAGTGGAGGCAACCCGGAATGTAACAGCGGGCGCAACGCAAAACTTTGGCGGGGTAGGTCTTACCCTGGCGCCAACGGCGGGGAGCTTAAGCCCTGGTAATACTACTGTCGTGCGGTCTACCGGTATAGGAAGTATTAAGCTTAACGAAGAAAGACAAAGCATTGCCCGGGTGTATGACATTACGGCCGCTAATAGCAGCGACTTAAATACGGCTATCACCCTTAAATATGCGCCAGCCGAATTGTTAGCAGGCCAGGACGAAGCAAAACTGAGCATGTATAAAAAAGCCGGAGAAGATCCTTGGCTGGAGCAGGTAGGAAATTATGTGCGAACTCCTGTGCAGCGAACTATAACGCTGTCCGGTGTAACAGGTTTCTCTTCCTGGACGTTGGGCGAACAGGCCACCATTCTGCCGGTTGAGCTGCTGGAATTTACTGCCACCCGCAATGGTCAGACAGTGCAGCTAAACTGGGCCACGGCTATGGAAAAAGATAATAAAGGTTTTGAAATTCAGGTTTCTACCGATGCTAAAAACTTTGAAGTGGTAAGTTTTGTGAATTCAAAGAATAGTAATTCAACAGCAATTCAGAAGTACAACTATGTTGATAACAAGACGAAGCCGGCTGATGTGCTGTACTACCGACTGAGACAGGTCGATTTCGATGGAACTGAAACGTACTCAGCGGTTAAAGCGGTAACTTATAATAATGAGCATATTGCCATAACCGCAAGCGCTTATCCCAATCCATTTGATGACAGTTTTACAGTAGTAGTTAATGCCGATGCTCAGAAAATTGCCAGTTTAACTATTACAGATGCCCTGGGCAAGAAAGTAATGGAGAAAACCGTTACGCTAACAAAAGGGTCGAATGATATTAAATTTAACCTGGGCAGCCAATTCCCAGCCGGTATTTACATTATTAACTTAACAACCAATAATTTTCAGCAGCATCTGAAGATGGTTAAGAGATAAACGAATTTCATACGCAATGTTTAAAGGGGGAAGCCGATGGCTTCCCTTTTTATTTTTGCCGATATTGCCTATGCCAGTAACACTCTCTCTCCTAAACCTTATTCCATCAATAACCTGGCTCAAGCGTATGCTTGGGCCTTTCCTGCTTCTCTACGGCAGGCAAATCGAGCCATTGGGTATAATCTCCAAATTTAGATACAGATGAAAGAAGGCTGGAATGGCTGAACATTTACCAAGAAAGAACGCTGTTATACAAGCAACTATTTAGGGTAAATAGCCGAAAGCAGTTTCCTGAGTTTAGCTTTAGCCCAGCTTGGATTGCGGGAGCCTTTATCTTATTGGGTGAATTTCAATCAGTCGTTTATTTTGGCCATTAATCTGGTATTTTAACGGATAATCCGGCAGGAGTAAGCAGGTATACTTAATAAACGAATCACCTTGTAAAATAGTTAAAGAGCTGAAATGAGAGTAGTTAAGTTGCACTTGTCGAAAGAACTATAACTGTGTTGCTGCTATATTGCTGGTAGAGCCATAATAGCTCCTAAGACCAATCCAGGACGGCATAACTCTTTTTACTACCCAGTTGCTAAAATAAATTATTAGTGCGATTGTAGCATTTAGGGTAGCTAACCATCTTCATTAAGCTATAAAGGCTATTTTTAAATTGTGCATGTCTTTTAAGGGACTTAGTATTTAAAATAAAATTTCAAATTGCCTTCCAATACGCATTGCCAATGTTCTTTATTTCGAAAATTCTGAAATTCGGGCAAATAGCTATTTATCAGAGAAGAATATTTATTGTATTGTTCTAAAATAATTTGGCCTCAGTATTTATGCTATTGTTACGAATGAAGGCGATTTATAAATATTTTATTTCCTAAAACGTTATTCATCAATTAGATAAGCCTTATATTTGATGAATATATGTTAATAATGCATGTTACGGGAGAGGCAACATTGTCCTTTGGTATATATATAGATTATAATATGTTTGTATAATTAAATGATAAAGCAATGAACACTAGAGAAATTTTAAGTAAGTCAATAGCCTGGATATCCTGTCGGGATAGAGAAACGGCTTTGCCTGCCTATGAGGTCTCTAATGTGTTGAACTCTTTAAACGATTCTTTCTTTAGCCATTTTACCGGTTTGGAAGTAGCTGAAGGCGGAGAGATTCGGAGTTATTACCGTTGTGGCGGACAGGCCGTTGCCGATTGTATATTAAAAGAAGATCTTTTGCATGTAACGGCACCCGAGGAGGTATATTTCCTAACCCAGGTTATCCTGAATACGCTGGATACGGAGCCGGATCGTTTTCATGACATGTTTGATATACCTGGTCTGGAAATGGAAGAATGGGCCCGCTTAGCTGGATTAGCGCAATATTTAATAGCAGAAGGTTGGATTGAGTCCAAAGCCGGAGAAGAAAGGCTTCTGATAAAACTTACCATCGAAGGCGAACTTTATCTGCGCAATAACAATGCCTTATCTTGTTAATTTAGATTAGACCATAGTCAGTTTTGAGCTGAAAATGTTAGGTTGCTGTTCCAATATTTGGAACAGGTATTATCGGCTTCAGAATAATTTTAAGTGGTAAAGCTATAAAAAGCTATATATTTTTCTTTTCTGTAACTAATTATCCGCTTTCCTCCCACCTATTTTTGGGCGCATTCCAAAATTTGGAATTGTCTTTTTGCGATAATTCCAACGCTCTCTGTTTACAACTTCGTATAAAAATACTTATATAATTGCCGTGCAATCCGCCATTTAACGTGTGCCCTGCGTGTATTCTAATATAGAAGTTCAAAATAAGCGTTATAAAATTTTCTTGGTTTTTGTCAACTGAATTTTGTAATAATTGTATTATTAAAGGTTTTTACTTGCTAGCTTGCGTAGATAATCTTTAATCAAATAGAACAAATCTTAATACTATTATATATATTGTTGATAATCAACCAGTTATAGGTAAGCAATATTGTGGCATGAGTTTAGTATATAGTTATTTAGCTATATTAAATAAATAAACGAATGTTACGTATTCATTTACCTTCTATAACGGTTATTAAAGCCGCACTAACCAGGCTATTGGCTGCCTCCCCTGCTATATCCTTTTCATTAGTTCCGGTTACAGCTATAACCCTAACCCTAACCTCAGTAAATATTTATAGTAGATCATTGTCGGATAAAAATTTCAGGCAGACAATCTAATCTCCGCAAATTGCTGCCGGCCGTTCTGAGTTGCCCGCTTTTTGCTGTGAGAGAGATGATTAAGGCCTAATCATTCTAAATGACATCTTCTCTGATTTGGATGTAGCATTAGCCTAAGTGTCTGACAAGGTTCTGGTGGAGAATACAGATGGACACAGTGAGGGCTAGACTTTTATCAGAAAATAAATAAGAAAAATAGGGGGCAAATGCCCCGCATAAGATTATAAAGCCATTATGATACGGTTAAAAAATATCGATTATACCCGTTACTCGCCGGTACAATTACGCGGGAACAATAATTACTACGTTTACACCATAGATAAACACGAAATTTTTGAAGATGCAGAAGATAAATATTATTTTTTCTGCCATCCTTTAACCCGCGGTGGAGAAGCAGACTTCCGGAAAACGGTGGTGTTACCTAAATGTGCCATTGTGCCAATTCCTATTTGTCTGTAGGTCTCAATACTTTCTTAGTATTTTGGGCGGGATGACACCGGTTTAACGGCGGTCATCCCGCTTGCATTTAGGAGTGCCTTTAAAAGGATATATTTGATGCCGGATAGGTTAAAATAATTTTTGTTCCGCAACTACTATATTGTTACAAATACGGTACTTTGTTCATTTGTATTGGTTTGAATTCTGCTGACCATTAGGATATTACTAACGCTAGTGGCTTTAGAGTACTAGGCTATTAATGTTACCAAAAGAATTGGATTGTCCTTTTAAATATATATAAATAGATTTATGTTTGCGCAGTTGAAAAGATAAAGAAAGACCAGGTTGAAGGTTTTAGGTTCTTTTGCCAATTTAATATAGCTAAAAAATACCTTTACGCTTCAGGTGAGCCTGGCGTAATTGCCTTACGTTTGCTTTTCTGGTTTATAGGATTCTGTAATAAGCCTGAAATATATTTTTATAGGTGTACCCAAGATTGATATAATTCTGTCTCGGATACACTTTATAAAAATCCTTTAATCGCCGTTGCTTCTTTAATTCCGAAATCCGGATTAACCTGTTACTGCTTTTGAAATATTATGCAATATTCAGAATTTAAATATTAGCCTCGCCGGGCTTCTGCCATAAATTTTCATATCCCTAAAAGGTGGTAGATAAAAATCCTCCGCCTCTTTTTGTTGGGTTACTTAATGCGGGAGTCTGGTACGTTGTTTGGTTAAAGAATATAAGCTAAATAATAGCATCCCTCCTGCTGCTTCGTTTACCAGATTAGTCGTCCCAAAAGATATTTACTTAAAGCATAAAAGCAATTGGTTTATTAAAGTTCTTAACTTAATTTTGGGCCTGATTATAAAGAGTAAAATGCAAAGAGACAGCCTAATATTTGATTTAATCCGTCAGGAAAAAGAACGCCAGATGCATGGTTTGGAACTGATTGCGTCCGAAAACTTTGTTTCGGAGCAGGTAATGCAGGCCATGGGCAGTGAACTAACGAATAAGTATGCCGAAGGATTACCAGGCAAGCGGTATTACGGGGGCTGCGAAATTGTAGACCAGGCGGAGCAATTAGCCATTGACCGGGCAAAAGAATTGTTTAATGCCGCGTGGGTAAACGTGCAGCCGCACTCCGGCGCCCAAGCCAATGCGGCCGTTATGCTGGCTGTATTAAACCCTGGCGATAAAATATTAGGCTTTGATTTAGCGCACGGTGGCCACTTAACTCACGGTTCGCCGGTTAACTTTTCGGGTAAACTTTACCAGCCGGTATTTTACGGCGTAGAGCCCGATACGGGATTAATTGACTGGGAAAAAGTAGCAGATATTGCCCGCCGCGAAAGACCAAAATTAATTATTTGCGGCGCCTCGGCTTATTCCCGCGACTGGAATTACGAAGCTTTACGGGCGGCTGCCGATGAAGTAGATGCTTTATTAATGGCCGATATCTCCCACCCGGCTGGTTTAATTGCCCGTGGTTTATTAAACGACCCTTTTGAATATTGCCATATTATAACCACCACCACCCATAAAACGCTACGTGGGCCACGGGGCGGTATGATAATGCTGGCACAGGACTTTGAAAATCCGTTTGGCCTGAAAACCCCGAAAGGTGAGCTGCGCCTCATGTCATCGGTGCTCGATATGGCGGTTTTCCCGGGTACCCAGGGCGGCCCATTGGAACACGTAATTGCTTCTAAAGCGGTTTCTTTCTTCGAGGCTTTGTCCGATGATTATTTAAACTATATCATCCAGGTGCAGAAAAATGCCAAAGCCCTGGCCAAAGGCTTCACCGACCGCGGCTATAATATTATATCAGGCGGAACCGATAACCATTTGATGTTAATTGATTTGCGCTCGAAGAACCTGTCGGGTAAACAAGCCGAAAATACCCTGATTAAAGCCGATATTACCATCAACAAAAACATGGTGCCGTTCGACGATAAGTCGCCGTTTGTAACTTCCGGTATGCGCATTGGCTCGGCAGCTATTACCACGCGCGGCTTAAAAGAAGCCGATATGGAACGGGTGGTTACCCTGATTGATGACGTGCTGCAAAACCACGAAAATGAATCCAAGATTTCGGCCGTGAAAGGGGAAATTAACAACTGGATGAAGAATTTTCCTTTGTTTAGTTAATATCTTATAAACAGAATCAAGCCCTGTGGCGGAAGAAGAGGAAATAGCCGGCGAGCACGAAATGTCCTTTATTGACCACCTGGAAGAACTCCGGTGGCATATTGTTCGGGCATTAGCTTCCATTGTAGTATTTGCGGTAGGCGCGTTCATGGCCAAAACCTTTGTTTTCCATGATGTAATTCTGGGCCCCTCCCGCACCGATTTTTATACCTACCGTAAATTGTGCCAATTAGGTAATTACCTGGGTAATAAAGATCTGTGTATCGATAAGATCTCGTTTACCTTGCAATCGCGGGAAATGAGTAGCCAGTTTACCACCCACATAACCGTTTCCCTAATTATTGGGCTAATTCTGGCTTTCCCGTATGCCTTCTGGGAAATCTGGCGCTTTATCGAGCCTGGTCTTTACCCGAACGAACGCAAGAACTCGCGGGGAGCGGTATTTTTCGTAACCATTTTGTTTCTGATTGGGGTATTTTTTGGATATTTTATTGCCGCTCCCTTATCCATTAACTTTCTGGCCTCTTACACAGTAGATCCATCTATTCTGAACGAGTTCGATTTGTCGTCTTATATTGGTACGCTTACCCGCATGACCCTGGCCTGCGGTATTATGTTTGAATTGCCCATGATTGTGTATTTCCTGGCTAAAGCGGGCATTGCTTCGCCGGAACTTATGCGGTTATACCGGCGCCATGCCATTGTGGTTATTCTGATAGTAGCCGCCCTTATTTCGCCGCCCGATGTTTTAAGTATGACCATTTTTGCGTTGCCGCTGATAGGGTTATACGAAGTTAGTATATTAATTGCCAAGATAGTACAGCGCAATACGTTAAGACGGCTAAACCAGAGTACTTAGTAGAACCACGATACGAATTCAGAATAGCGCAAAAAGTTAAAGCAGTTAACTTGGTTATATAAGGCTATCGGATATTTCGAAAGTTAAAGGCGGCATTAAACCTGCATTAACCCCAAAGCGCTAAATAATTAACCCACTTAAACTATAAAAGTATGGCCCGGAAAATAGCAATCGGGGGCGATCATGCCGGATATACCTACAAAAGCTTTTTAATTGAGCAGTTGCAGCGCAATGGCTACGAAGTACAGGATTTCGGGCCCGGTTCAGATGCCTCGGTAGATTACCCGGATTATGTTCATCCCTTAGCTACTGCCATGGATAACAACGAATTTGATACCGCTATTCTGGTATGCGGCAGCGGCAACGGCGTAGCTATTACCGCCAATAAACACCCCAAAGTACGGGCGGCCTTGTGCTGGGTACCCGAAATAGCTAAACTAGCCCGCGAACATAATAATGCCAATATATTGTGTATTCCGGCCCGGTTTGTTTCGGAAGAGGTTGCCAAAGAAATGGTGGATGTATTCCTGAATACCGGTTTTGAAGGTGGCCGCCACGCTACCCGGGTAAATAAAATTCCTTGCTGATAATATAATTCTTGTTTTACAATAACTTAAATTTAGAGACGCAATATTTTCTTGCAGGAGATTGTATTAGCGTCTCTCTTATTTTTCTTATCGTACCCGTTTGTAAATTTCTCCCTTCCCGCTTCTTTCGTAACGCGAGAATAAATCCGGAATTTTATAAATTAATTCGGGCATTAAGCCCACCTCGTCTACAATATAATCGGGGGCTGAAATCGCTATATTCCGCCTGATTTTAAATATGCCGTAGTACGTATCTAGTTGCCTGAAATCTTGCCGGGCAAGTTGCCAGTTTAAGTAAGGGGTAGCCGATTGATTGTAGGTATAATAATTTAAATTGTCGCCCAGAACCAGCACTTTCGCATTTTTTACTGCGGCATACCGGGCATCGGGTTGTACCAGCAGCTGCGAAATATTTAGCTTGGTAAAAGGTGTGGCCGGTAATAAAAAGCTATACCGAATAACCACCATGCTACCCAACAGCACCAGGAAGAAAGGTTCGGTAATCCACAAGCGGCCGGAACGCAGAAAAAGATACGTACCAAAATAAGCCGCTGCTGGTAAAAACAATAGCCACGAAATGGCCGAAATGGTTTGCCCGGCCAGGGTAACGAGTAGAGCTACCGTAACCCACCACAACATGAGTTGTAAAAATTTAAGCTGATAATTAAGCGTGGGCGCATTAATAATAGCATGAAAAACGGAAAAGCTTAAAAACAGCAAGGGTATAGCCAGCACCTTAATTAAATCGAGCGGTGGCAGTAGCAGTTTAATGTATAAACTCCAGGCCGAAACCAGGTTAAACTGAACAAAGTTGGGGATAGTATCGGCGTACAGGAAGAACGTGAAAGCCACCGCATACGGAAACAAAAAACCGCAGAGCAGCAACAGCGAACTCCGGAAAGCATTAAAAGCAAAAAAGATAAGCGCCAGAAAAGCCCAGAGCAGAAAAAGCATCAAGGGTAAATAGCAAAGAGCCGCCAGCCCGATTAAAAAGCCGGCTTTAAACAGTTTGGGGTTGCTACTGCCTTCTTTGGACGGAACGATTAAATAATTAATTGAGAAGATCAGGAAGGTTAAACCAAATAATAGGGGCGACAGCAAATCGAACTCAAAAAATATACTGCCAAATACAAAATAGAGGAGGGCCGGTAAAAAGCTTTTCTCCGAAAAGATGCCATTCTGGTTCAAAATGGAATTCAGGCGCATGCCTTGCAAAAATAGAATAACGGATGCCAGTAACCGGTAAACCAGAATATTCCGCCCAAAAACTACATCCAGCAACTGGTAAATGACCGCAGCCAGTGGAGCGGTATTATCGTACACATCGCGGTATAAAGTAGCTCCATCGGCCAGCCGTTCGCCCAAAATCATGTACTTTAATTCAGCCAACGAAAGGGGGAAATTAAATAATATCAGCGGTACCCGGATAGCCAGAAATAGCAGGATTAATACCAGTAGCCGCGAAAGTAATATGCCTTTAAAATAACTTATCAAGGAGCCGAAATATTTGGCGCTTTCATTACAGGTTAAGACGTCCCAAATCAGGAATCCGGCTTTATTAAAATGCCGGACAAGAGGAGGGAAGCGGCTAACGCATAACTAAAGCCGGATAAAAGAGGTAAAAATGGGAAAATAATATGATATTTGCAGCTTCTATGGAAAGTAAACGACAACAAAAGTTTAGCCGGGTATTACAGAAAGAGTTAGCGGAGGTATTTCAGCGCGATGTTTCCCATTTATTTAACGGCGCTTATGTATCTATTACCCTGGTGCGGGTATCGCCGGATTTAGGCGTAGCTAAAATTTACCTGAGTTTGTTACTGGCCAATAACCAGCAGGAGGTGTTGCAATCGATAAAAACCAACACCAAGGCTATCCGGCACGCACTGGCCCAACGCATTAAAAACCAGGTACGGGTAATTCCCGAATTAATATTTTACCTCGATGACAGTGCCGAATATGCTGCGCACATGGATAAAATTATTTCGGGTTTAGATATACCGCCGCCCAGCGAGGACGACGACACCGAGGATGAGAAGACCCGCTAATATATTATTTTAAATGCAGTACGACCCGATTAAACGCGTATTAGGCAATACGTTTAACAAAACACCTTTTCTACGCCGCCTTTTTTATAACCTGCTCGATTTGCTGTTGCTGCGCACCTGGCACGTACACAAAGAACTAAGAGCTTGGGCGCAAGGTAAAAAAGATAAAGCGCAGCATATACTGGATGCCGGTTCTGGTTTTGGCCAATATACTTATTATTTATCGGGCCTGAGCACCGCCTGGAAAATATCGGCTGTAGATGTAAAAGAAGAGCAGATAGCCGACAGTAATCAGTTTTTTACCCGGATTGGGCGCAGCCGGCAGGTGAAATTTTCGGTAGCCGATTTGGTTACCTTCCGCCAGCCCAACGCTTATGATTTAGCGCTCTCGGTAGATGTAATGGAGCATATTCTGGAGGACGTAGAAGTTTTTCGTAATATTCAGGCTTCGTTAAGGCCGGGCGGGATGCTACTGATTTCTACGCCATCGGACCAGGGGGGCTCCGATGTGCACGGCGATGACGAAAGCTCATTTATAGAAGAACACGTGCGCGATGGTTACAACATAAACGAAATTCAGGATAAATTAAGGTTAGCCGGCTTCTCAAAAGTACAGGCCCGTTATTCTTACGGCAAACCCGGCCAGATTTCCTGGCGCTTGTCTATGAAATACCCCATTCTGATGCTGGGTAAATCAAAAGCTTTTTTCTTGCTGCTGCCGTTTTATTATTTAATTACTTTTCCTTTTTGCCTCGTGCTTAACTGGCTCGATGCCAATCAAACGCACCCAACCGGCACCGGCTTAATTGTGAAAGCCTGGAAGTAAATTAATTGTTGCATTGTTTAATTGTTTAATTGTTTAATTGTTGATTGTAACAAGTAATCTTTTAAGGAATATTATCTTCTTTTATCATGAGCATTAACTAAGCTAATATTTTGCCGTTAAGCTCACAACAATTTAACCATTAAGCAATTCAACAACTAAAAAAATGAATGTTCCTTTTCTGATAGCCAGACGCTACTTCCGTTCTAAAAAGAAGAGGAATATTATCAGCATTATCTCTAATATTTCGATGATTGGGGTGGCGGTTGGTTCAGCGGCCTTAATTATTGTATTGTCGGTGTTTAATGGCCTGGAAGATCTGATTCGGAGTATTTATGGCAGTTTCGACCCGGACCTGCGGGTAACTGCTGTTAAAGGCAAATCTTTCGAAACAAATGCCGCTTTTTTAGAACGTCTGCAGAAAACCCCCGGCGTAGAATTCTTAACCGAAGTAATTGAAGATAATGCGCTGTTGCGCTACGAAAACCGCCAGAAAGTAATTAAGCTAAAAGGTGTAACGAATAATTTCTTCGGTCAGAACAAAATAGATTCGTCGGTAATAGAAGGCGATTACCGGTTGCGCCGCAACGGCTACAATTATGCTTTAATTGGGCGGGGGGTGCAGTACGAGTTGTCTATCAGGGTGCAGAATGCCATTATTCCCATGCACCTGCTGTATCCCAAAAATAAAAAGAAAGTATCTTTATCGCTCGACCCCGAAGACGCCTTCAACGAAAAATCGATAATGGTAGGAGGGGTGTTTGTAATAGAAAAGCAGTACGACGACAATTATGTTTTTGTGCCTTTAGCATTTGCACAGGAGTTGATGGATTACGGCAACCGGCGAACTTCCCTGGAAATAAAAGTAAAGCCCGACCAGTCGGTCAAGCGCGTACAGCAGCAATTAAAAGAAATTTTGGGGCCGGATTTTAAGGTCCTGAACAGCGATGAACAACACGTGAGCCTGCTGCGGGCCGTTAAGGTAGAGAAGATGTTTGTTTTTCTCACATTTGCATTCATTCTGCTCATTGCGTCTATTAACATCTTTTTCTCGCTCTCCATGCTGGTGATTGATAAGAAAAAAGATATTGCTATTTTAACGGCAATGGGCGCGAGCCCTAAAATAATCCGGAATATATTTTTAGCCGAAGGTAGCATTGTAGCCGTAATTGGAGCCATTACCGGCTTACTTATTGGGTTTGGGGTTTGTTGGGTACAGCAAACCTATGGCATTATATCCATGGGGATGGCTACCGCGCTCGTAGATGCCTATCCGGTAAAAATGCAGTTGATCGACTTTTTACTAACTGGCCTCACTATCATTATCATAACGCTACTGGTTTCCATCCGTCCGGCCATTAAAGCAGCGGCCGTTGATCCCAAAACCACCTTATAAAATACAACTTATCTTTACATTGTACTATTTACAAGAAGCCTGATTTAAGGCCTTTGTCTTGATAAATATTTACTATTTGCTATTTATTTTTTCAAAAACTGAAGTAAAAAGTAAGTTTTACAAAAAAATAATTGGGTAAATGCCTTTGGTTTAAAGAAAAATGTTAATTTGGAAGTCTGATATTTTGGAAAATCATGAAGGTATTCACCACGCAGCCTTTTGCTGTTATCTATTCGCTATTCGCCCACGAATACCTGGGGTATTTGTTCGAGTCGTTTGTGGTGCAGGTAAACACCAAGCAGCAACTTACTTTACAGCACCAGAACATTTCGCCCAAAAACGCCGATGAGTTTTCTTCTCGTCTGGATGCTACTGATTATAAGTTAATTAGTCTTGTTGAGCAAATTCAGCAGGAGGCCGTGGTAAAGAAGTTTTCGGCAAAAAAGACAACGGTAGCAGACTTCTTCCTGAAAACTTTTGATGCAGAGAAAGGCGATAAAGTGCTGCAGGATACTATCTGTCGGTACGTGCAAGGACGCATGGCCAAAATATTGGATTTGTTGCGCCACGATAAGCAAGTGTTTATTATGGGCAAAGACGGCGAACCTACCTGGAAGGAGATTAAACTGGCGCCCGAAAAAGCCAGCATTTTATTTCATTTCCGGCGCAACGAAGAAAACACCCATTATTTTCCCACGATTAAATACGCCGGCGAGAAGCTGGAATTCCAGTACAAAGATGCGGTGTTGGTGTGCAACGAGCCAGCCTGGTTACTTTTAGATGGCGTGCTTTACAGTTTTCAGAAAGATGTGGATGGCAAAAAGCTGCAGCCTTTTCTGAACAAGAAATTTATTTTAATTCCCCGCAAGGTAGAAGAAGCTTACTACGAAAAATTTGTGGCGCCGCTGGTAGAGCAGTTTGATGTGTACGCCAAAGGTTTTGATATCCGTTCGGAGAAATATGCGCCCAGTCCTTATTTAACTTTTTCGGAAATTGCCGAGAATGATAATGCTCCGCAACTTTTTGTAAATGGCAACGGCCACCTGAACGGCAATGGGCTGAATAAAAATACCAGCAACGTTAAAATATTATTTCATTTGTCGTTTAAGTACGGCGAATATTCGGTTTCTACCCAGGACCTGAAGCGGGTTAGCGTAAGCCTGGAAAAAACACCGGACTCGTACGTGTTTCACCGGCTTATCCGGGATATTGAGAGAGAAAAGAACTTAATTAAGGAATTAGGCAACCGGGCGCTGGAGGTTAAAAACGGCAAAGCTTACTTAGATAAAAACTTGGCTTTTGCCTGGCTGGCCGCTCATGCGCAGGAATTACAGGAGCAGGGCTTTACCATTAAGCAGCTCAACGGCGGCACTAAAAATTATTTTATTGGTGAGGTTAGGGTAAGCGTGGGAATTCGCGAAAATACCGATTGGTTTGATATTTACGGTACGGTGCATTTCGGGGAGTTTGAAATTCCGTTTATCAAGCTTAAAAGTTATATCTTAAACCGTAAAAACGAGTTTCGGCTGCCCAATGGCCAAATTGCCATTATTCCGGAAGAATGGTTTACCCAATATATTGAGTTATTCGCTTTTTCGGATGGCGACGATACCGAACTTACCCTGCGCAAGCACCACATGGCGCTGGTAAACGAGCTGCAGAACGGAAACCTGGCTGTGGTAACCATGAGCCGCAAACTGGAAAAGCTGCGCGAATTCGAAACTATTGAAGATAAGCCTATGCCGGTTGGGTTTAAAGGCGAACTGCGGCCTTACCAGAAAGCCGGCTACAACTGGCTGCACTTTGTAAAAGATTATAAGTTTGGCGGCTGCCTTGCCGACGATATGGGCTTGGGAAAAACGGTGCAAACGCTGGCCATGCTGCAGTTTCAGAAAGAGAATGGGGCCCAGAGTGCTTCTTTGCTGGTAATGCCCACCTCGCTCATTTATAACTGGCTGAACGAGGCGCAACGCTTTACGCCGGGTTTACGCATTTTAAATTATACCGGCACTTACCGCGAGAAAACAGTTTCGCAATTTAAACACTATGACCTGGTTTTAACTTCCTACGGGATTGTACGCTTGGACAAGGAACTGCTCAAAGGATATTTATTCGATTACATTATTCTGGATGAATCACAATCAATTAAAAATCCGGGTTCTAATACGTCTTTGGCCGTGCGGGAGCTTAAATCGAAACACAAGCTTATATTAACGGGTACCCCCGTCGAAAACAGCACCATGGATTTATGGTCGCAGATGTCGTTTATTAACCCGGGCTTATTGGGTAATCAGGCTTTTTTTAAAGAAGAGTTTTTAAAACCGATTGAAAAAGAAAAAGATGAGGTTAAAACCAAAAAGCTGCACTCGCTCATTAAGCCTTTTATTCTGCGCCGCCACAAATCGCAGGTAGCTAAAGAACTGCCCGAGAAAATAGAGCAGCTAACGTACTGCAAAATGACCGAGGAGCAGGAGCAGGCCTACGAAGAAACCAAATCGTTTTACCGGAATAAAATATTAAAAGGGCTGGAAGAGCAAGGCACCGTAAATACCCAGTTTATGCTGTTACAGGGCCTGATGAAGCTCCGCCAGATCGCCAATCACCCGCGCCTGGCCGATACCGCTTACGAAGGCGAATCGGGCAAGATGAAGGAAATATTGCGCATGATCCGGAATGTGGTAGGGAAGGGGCACAAGGTTTTAATATTCAGCCAGTTTGTGAAACACCTGGATATTGTGCGGGCGGCCCTGGATGAGCGCCATATTACCTACACGTATTTAGATGGCAACACCAAAAACCGGCAACAGCAGGTAGACCGCTTCCAGACCGACGAAAGCATCCGGGTATTTTTAATATCGCTGAAAGCCGGCGGCGTGGGTTTAAACTTAACGGCTGCCGACTACGTGTTTATCCTCGACCCCTGGTGGAATCCGGCTATTGAAGCCCAGGCCGTTGACCGGGCACACCGCATTGGCCAGCAGAATACGGTATTTACTTACAAATTTATTTCAAAAGATACGGTAGAAGAGAAAATACTGGCCCTGCAGAACAAAAAGCTGCAGCTTGTAACCGACCTTATTTCTACGGACGAAAGCGTAATCAAAAATTTAACCAAGGCTGATATCGAGAGTCTGCTGTCGTAGGTTTAGAGTTGTTAGTGATTAGTAATTAGTAATTAGTAATAGTGATTAGTGATTAGCCTTTAATAGATGAAGAGACGGAGGGAGACGGTGAGTTCTGTTCATGTTCTGGCATTTACCATTTACTTGGTTAGCTGAGCAACAGGTATATATTTTCTGGCGGATAACCTTTTATCTTGCAAAATTGTTGTTTAAGAGATAAAAGGAAACGCAGCTTTGAAAATAGCCATACATACCCCGGTAAACCAGGATTACCTTTCGGTTTTCAGAAAATTTGACCAGAAGCTGTTTCTACAACTGGCCCCACCATTTCCGGGATTTAAATTATTACGGTTCGATGGGAGCCAGCCCGGCGATCGGGTGGCAGTACAATTGAATTTCTGGTTGTTCCGGCAAACCTGGACGAGTGTGATAACCGAAAGTAAAACCACAGCCCAGCAGGCTTACTTTATAGACCAAGGCCAGCAGTTACCCTGGCCATTAAAGTTCTGGCGGCACCAACACCTGATTAAAAGCAATCCGGCCGGCGGGGCCATTATCTCTGACCTAATTCAGTACCGCACGGCTTTCCGGCTATTCGATTTATTGATTTACCCGTTTATGCTGGCCCAGTTTAGTTATCGCAAGCCTATTTACCGGCGATATTTTAGGTAATAAATTACTTATTTCTCCAGCATTTCACGGGAAATATTTTCCCATTCCTGCGCCAAAGATACCTGCGGCATTTTACGCCCGGCCCGGTTGTACCAATAATTCGCGTTCCAGTTGTCGCCTTCTTTGCGGTGCAAATACGCATGAATAAGGCAATGCGCGGGCGTATTAACTTCCTGCGCAATTTCGTGGGATTGGTGCCAATTGCCTTTGCCATCGTACCACAACGCTTGCAATTCTTTGCTTAAACCTTTTGGCGGAGCATCTTGGGTTAACGAAGCTTTAAAATCATCTAAAGTCATGTGGTTGTAATAATAAGTACGACGGCAAATTTAGTTATTATACGCTAACCTCCCGTCAGCATTAGCTATCTCTACTTATGTCACTCCTAAATCGGTATAAATAATAAACCTAACTTACCTAAACAATATAACTCAGCTAGGCCTCCTCTCCTGAAGCTATGAACCTTCCATATTATAACTTACAACTTAACACTTATTACTTACTACTTTCTTACAGGGGCTTAAAATACGGGAATGCCATAGCCATGCGGTTGCCCAAGTTAAGCATCGTCTCGTGCATATTATTGCCCAGGCCGGCCGTCAGGAGGCGCTCAAACTGCCAAAGCAATTCGTTGTTTCTGCCGTCGTAAATATTTACGGTGGCGGTACCGGCGCTGGGTCCAACCAATCCTTTCGAGCGCCGCAGGTTTTCCAATGTTTTGGCTTCGGCTACCAGTTTTTCGTCCCGGACAATGCTACAGGTAATAATTGCATCTACACCCAGCAAGGCGGCCAATTTAGCTGCAGGGGTACTTTTTAATTTATCGGGAGTTAGGTCGTTTTCTGAAAGAATACGTTGTGTTTCCGATATGTCCTGAAAATTAATGTTATAACGATGCATTACTTTTTCTTTCTGCAACGAAGCAAATAGAATAGGGTAGGCATTTTTAGCCTCTACAAAAGCCCGGTGGTTTAGGTCCTGGGCCGGCATATGACTTATTTCGTTCTGATCAATAATAATTTCCACGGGCAAAATAGCTACCTGGTGGTGTTTCTGGGTAAGTTCTTTAAATTTAATATGCGTATATATTTTCCGGACACCACTCTCTACCGATTTAAAAGTTAACTTCTGCAGGTTTAGCCAGGGTTGCCGGAAATTAACATCCGGTGCAGGTTGGGTGGTTTGGGCCCGGCTGTGATGGTACGCCAGGCAAAGGTTGAAGCAAAGCAAAAAGAGTAAACGTTTTTTCATGTGGTGTTTTTTAAGGGTATAACTTATTATGGTTCTTTAATATAGTAATTTATTTAGAATATAATAAACCGAGCAGGTCACAGAAAAAGCAAAACCATTTAATCTTTTTCTGGTTATCTCACCAATACTAAAAGTTCTGTAGTTTAACCTTGTGAAAAAAGCAGCTATTATTGGTGCCGGAATAGGAGGCATTGCCACGGCTATCCGGCTGGCGGTAAAAGGCTATGCGGTAACCGTATTTGAGGCCAGTTCTACCTTTGGCGGTAAAATGAAAGAATTTGTGCAGGACGATTTTCGTTTTGATACGGGTCCGTCGTTGTTTACCATGCCGCACCTGGTTGACGAATTATTTACCCTGGCAGGCCGGAACCCAACCGATTATTTCCGGTACCAGCGCCTGGATGTTATTACCCAATATTTTTTTGCCGATGGTACCCGCTTAACGGCTTACGCCCAACCAGCTAAATTTGCGGCCGAAGTAGAAGAAAAATTAGGCGTACCCGCCGTTCAGGTGAAAGCGTACTTAGAAAAGAGTGCCCGTACTTACGAGGCGACGGCACCTACCTTTCTTTACAAATCGTTACATAAAATAAGTACTTACCTGAGTCCGGATGTTTTGAAAACCTTACCGGCATTACCGGCGCTGGGGCTTACCACCACCATGCACGCGGCCAACGCCCAGGCTTTTCCGGATAACCGGCTGGTACAACTGCTCGATAGATTTGCCACTTACAATGGTTCCGACCCTTATCAGGCGCCGGCTACTTTAAACCTGATTCCGCACCTGGAGCATAACCTGGGGGCTTTTTATCCGGAGGGAGGAATTTATGCCATTGCGCAGAGCTTGGTTAGGTTAGCCGAAGAACTGGGTGTAGTTTTTCTTTACGATCAGCCAGTAAACGAAATTATTACCCAGGATGATAACGTTACCGGTATCCGGACAACTGCCGGCGCACTGGATTTTGATGTGGTGGTAAGTAACATGGATGTGGTGCCAACTTACCGCCGGTTACTGCCGCACCTGAAAGCACCCGAAAAAACCTTGCAGCAGCCCCGTTCCAGTTCGGCTTTAATATATTACTGGGGCATCCGGCAAACCTTTCCGGAACTACATCTGCATAATATTTTCTTCAGCCAGAATTACCAGCAGGAGTTTCAGCACATTTTCAGGGAGAAAGATATTAGTCCCGACCCAACGGTGTATGTAAATATTACCTCCAAGTATACCCCCACCGATGCGCCGCCGGGCGGTGAGAACTGGTTTGTAATGGTTAATGTGCCGCATAACGCCGGGCAGGATTGGAATACGCTAATCCGGGTTACACGTGAGACTATAATTCAGAAAATTTCCAGCGTTTTAAATATTGATTTAGCCGGCTTAATCGCTACCGAACGGGTATGGGACCCGGTAGGAATTGAGGCCGATACTTCTTCTTTTGCCGGTGCTTTGTACGGCAGTTCTTCTAATAACCGGATGGCCGCTTTTCTACGGCATCCCAATTTTACTTCGGGCGTTAAAGGCTTATATTTCTGCGGGGGCAGCGTGCACCCGGGCGGCGGCATCCCTTTGTGTTTGCTTTCGGCCAGAATAGTAAGCGATTTGGCCCCCAATGGTAGTACCGCATGAGAGATAAAAAATTAGCTTTAGCCGTTTTTGTTTTAGTTGTTTTTCATATTGTTGGTTTTTACGGTCTGGCCTTTAGCCATAATCCAGGCTGGTTTCGGCAGCTGTCGGCGCTTAACCTGCTGCTTACCAATTTTTTATTGTTCAGTTTTCATAAAACCTGGACACTTTCTTTTGCCTTATTTGTAATGGTGGTTTTGCTCGCAGGCTTTTTTTCGGAAGTAATTGGGGTGCACACGGGCTTACTCTTTGGCGATTACACTTATGGCGACGGCCTGGGGCTTAAACTTTGGGAGATACCGGTAATTATTGCTATTAACTGGCTTTACCTCGTGTATAGTACAGCGGTCCTGGTTCAGCGGCTGCCGGTATCATGGCTTTTTAAAGCCTTGCTGGCAGCTGCGCTTATGGTATTTCTGGATATGCTGATAGAACCCGTTGCGGCTGTATTAGATTACTGGACCTGGCAGGAATACCGCATTCCGGCTAGTAATTACTGGGGCTGGTTAGGAGTAGCTTTTATTTTACAGGTAATTGCTCAAAAAACACCTTTCCGAAAAGAAAACCCCATGGCTCCGTACATCTACGGCGTGCAGGTCCTGTTTTTTATTGGGTTGAATCTGATGTTGTAAGTTATTACAAAAAAGATATTACTCTTTAGACACCTCCGAACTGGCCAATAAGGCTTCTAAAGCGTTTGCAGCCTCTTGTAATTCATTAAAATGAACGCTTGAAACAACTTGGCCGCTGCTAACTAAACTCTGGACTTCTTTATTTATAGTAGTTGATATTGCATGTGCTTTTTGGAGTTTGAGAGCGGTTTCTTCTAAGTCTATAGTTGTTATTCTAAGTTCGAAATGAGCGTTAACTAACTTGGCCAAAGCCTTCAGCGATTCCAGCTTTTGTTCAGAAAGCTCCCGCGGCCGGTTATCGATTACGCAAAGGGTACCCAAGGCGTGTCCGGCGGTATCTTTTACCGGTACCCCGGCATAGAACACCACGTGTGGTTCGCCGGTAGTCAGCGGGTTATCGTGGAAACGTTCGTCGTAGCGGGCATCCGGCACTATAAAAGGTTCGTCGGGATTAATAATGGCATGCGCGCAAAAAGAATATTCTCGCGGGGTTTCTTCTATGTGTAGGCCTTGCTTGGATTTAAACCACTGCCGGTTTTCATCTATCAGCGTAAGGAGCGCAATAGGCGTGCCGCATATCTCTGACGCTATTTTGGTAATATCATCGTACACCTTTTCCGGTAAAGTGTCAAGTAGACGATGGGCCGAAAGTGCATTTAAGCGCGCAGGCTCATCCGAAGGCATTGGTGCAGACTTCATAAACTGGTTCTTATTTAACTAACTGAAAACTTTATAATTTCTTTACTTCTAGTTTTGAATATACGGGGAAATACAATTTTGGTAGTAATAAAAAACCCTGCGTTTTGAAGAATCCTGAAAATAAAATTAAGAATAGTTCTGGGCTTCAGATACAGTGTAATTAGTTAAATTAATATTTTCTGCTAATTATTTATTCCATTCGATAACAGATTGCAGAGGTTAAAGTTTGGCATAATTCGCGATTTATTCCTGTTTTGCACTTACGTATTAAGTTAGTTCCTTTAGGGTATTGGCGGCTTGCAATAACTTATGATAATGGTTTGGCTGGTCGGGCTGGCTATTATTGGTTAATGTTTGTACCTTTCTCCAAATGGTATTTGCCGTTAATTTTGCCATTTGAAGTTTCTGTTGGCCCTCAGTTAGGCGTAACTTCTTCTTTCTTAATTCAAAATGTGTATTAATTAACTTAGCCAAGGCTTTTAATGACTCAATTTTATCATCCGAAAGCTCCCGGGGCCGGTTATCGATTACGCAAAGGGTTCCCAAGGCGTGTCCGGCGGTATCTTTTACCGGTACCCCGGCATAGAACACCACGTGTGGTTCGCCGGTAGTCAGCGGGTTATCGTGGAAACGCTCGTCGTAGCGGGCATCCGGCACTATGAAAGGTTCGTCGGGATTAATAATGGCATGCGCGCAAAAAGAATATTCCCGCAGGGTTTCGGCGGCACTTAATCCTTGCTTGGCCTTAAACCATTGCCGCTTTTCATCTACTAAAGATAATAGCGCGATAGGCGTACCGCATATTTCGGAAGCAATCCGGGTTATATCATCGTATACCTCCTCTGGTAAGGTATCCAGTAACTGGTGTTCGCTAAGTGATTTTAACCGAGCCTCCTCATTCTCAGGAATTGGTGCCGACTTCATAATAATTTATTATTCAGTTAAAAGATTCTTCCCTACTAATAGGCATTTTCTTCGCCCCTGATGGCGTTGTAAACGGTTAAGAACATGATCCGGATGTCGAGCCATAGGCTCCAGTTTTCCAGGTACCACAGGTCGTATTCCACGCGTTTCTTAATATGGTAAAGTTCTGTTATCTCACCTCTGAAACCATTAACCTGGGCCCAGCCGGTTATACCGGGTTTTAAAAACTGCCGTATCATATAATCATCTGCCTGATTTGAAAAATCTACGGTATGCTTCAGCATATGCGGTCTGGGACCCACAATACTCATTTCTCCTTTTAATACATTTACAAATTGCGGAAATTCGTCCAGGCTGGTTTTGCGTAATATTCTGCCAATCCGGGTAACCCGCATATCATTTTTTGTAGCCTGTTTGCTGGGGTCATTATTTTCACCCATACTCCGGAATTTGTAGCATTTGAAGGGCTTATTGTCTTTACCGCTGCGCAACTGGCTAAATATAATAGGCCCTTTAGATTCAAGCTTAATTAATATTCCGATGAGTGGAAATAACCAGGAGAGAATAAAAATAACTACAAATAAGCTAACGGCTATATCAAAGGCTCTTTTATTAAACCGGTTTATTTCTTCCTCCAGCGGTTCTCGCCTTACCGTCAGAATAGGCAGGTCGTTTAAATAATCAATATGTATAGGCCGGTCAATGAAATAAGAAAAATCTGGTACTATTTTAAACCGAATCAGGTCCTTATCGGCCTGCTTCATCATGTTATAAACCTTATGGTTATTCTCTGGCATAATAGTCGAATAAATTTCGTTAACCTGTAACTGATTTGAGATGGTCAAGGCTTCATCTAAATTATTGAAAACCGGAAGTTTTGTAGTTCCAGTAGCGCTGACTTTATCATCCACATATCCTACAATGTTAGCTCCAAAACCTTGCCGTTCCAGGTAAGCGGTAAGTTTTTTAGCTACCTGGTTGTTTCCTAAAATCAAGATTTTTCTTTGTAGGTGAACGCTTCTTTTAACCCATTCTTTAATAGAGAAATAAATAAAGCGGTTAATGATTAAGCCGAACAGAAAAGCAAAGACCGTAAAAAAGACCAAAGGTCTTGAAAGCTGTACCAGCCGGGGCAAAAACATGTAAAGCAAATTAAGGCCGGCCCATAATGCATAAACACGGAAAGTAGCTTTTAAGAAGTTTTCGAAATAAGAGATATTTTCAGTAGCGTAAACTTTTCCAAACCAGGCTAACAGAAACCAAAATCCGTTCATAGCAAGCCAATATTGGGCATAACGCATAAAGTATTGCGATTCCGGATCCTCTTCAAAAATACTTTGGGCTAGGAAATAGATTAAATTTAAAACAATTATATCTAGCAGGAGGAAGAACAGTTGTAAAAACCGCTTAAATGACCTATTCATATATATTATTATTAATCTTAGACTTCATTCCATAATATAAAATAAAAAAGAAGTATTTAAGCGATTTTAATAAAGTTAATTTATAAACAATAACAAAGATGCATTGTTTACCAGATTAGTAACCTTATTCAACTAAAACCAAAGTTTCACAGAACGGTAGCTTCACATTAGTGCAATAGGTCTTCTTTGAGTGGTTTGTTGTAATCAAAATTTACAGGTTACTACCATTTGCCCCAATAATTACCTGTAAATTAGCGGCTTTCTTTTAATAACATATTATTGATTTGATGCAGCAGCCTGCTTTAAAAATAAATCGAAACATACTTTATACTAGAATAAATTAGAAAGTAAAATTTAATTAATCTAAAAAATACATTTAGCTTGCCCTAAATAAGTGGAATACTGATTCTTACTTAATAACTGTACTATTAGAAAGATGTAAAGTATTATATTATTGCTAAATTTTTCATGTGAATGTATTTATCCTGTTGACTATAGAAAGGGGCAGTAAATCTATAGATGTATTCTTACTTTTTTGCCATCTTGCTTAACAATATAAGCAGGATAAACCCCCACTACTGTACAATTAGGAGGAACATTTTTTACAATTACAGCATTAGCACCAATTATTGAATTTTCTCCAATTGTAATCTTGCCAAGTACTTTAGCCCCTACATAAACTTTTACATTATCCATTAAAGTTGGCCGATCCATTTTGTTAGTAAATGCAATGGCTACATCCTGATTTACCCAACAATTGGCACCAATATACTCACCATTAATGCGGGAATTATCGCCATGCTGAATAAAAAAGCCTGGACCAATGTATTTCGCGTTTAAGAATAAAGAAGATAATTTTGGTAAAATTAAATTTAACAATTCACCCCAAGGTTTTAAACGGTAATAGAAAAGATTTCTGAATTCCTTGTGCCAAATCAGTAAATAAATAAGATTATAAATATTAGAATTGGCTATTTCATATTGATAATTCCATGCTTTGAGATCCAAGTCTATAGTAGATTTTTTACGGCTAGTTAGATAAAAATACAGGTGCGGGATAACAATTGGGAAAATTAAGTAAGTTAATTTACGTTGAATTACTTTTCTATTCATAAATCAGTTGCTTTTGATGCAGTAGATAAGAAAATAAAAAGCAAATAAAGGATAAAGAACAAAGTACCTGTGAAATAGCTTTGGTTCATCGTAAATTCTATAGATCCAACGAATATTTAATTTGTCGAAGAATTTAGGATAATATTTTTCTTTTGTAGCTAATTGGTGAAGGTAACCGCCACAAGTATAGCCATATCCTTTCCATCCGGCCTCTTTCAACTCAATTAAAAATTTTTCTTGTAGCGGCGTACCCATACCGCAGACCACTACATCGTATTCATTTTGGTTAATTAGTTGAATGATTTCTTTTCTCTGACTTTCACCCGCGAAAAACCCATTGCGACTATACGATACTTTAAAATCATACCTTTTTTCTAAAATTCCAACAGACTTTTCAAGGTTTTCCTGTGTAGTACCCAAAACGGCAATTCGGAGGTTGTTGTCCTTTACAAATTTAAAAACAACAGGTGCTATAGAAGAATCATCAAAACTGTAACGACTTACCGATTTTTTCAGAAAAAAATTAAAAAACTTTACTAAAGATATACCATCCACATACAAATGGTCTATTCCATTCACCACATTATTAGTTTCACCCAGTTTCAACAGCGAAAATGGATTTATAAATGAATTAACCCCGCGTTGTATGGTAAAGTCTTGCACTTTAGTAAAGGCAACTTTCCAGTTCCCATTTCTTTTTTCTGCTTGCTCCTTTTGACTCATTTTTCAAATTATTTCTTAACGTAATTACTATAATGGGCCAGGTAGTTCTCCAGCATTTTAGTTTTATGAAACTGCTGAAAATAAGAACTGCTTTTAAGGCTGCTGGCTTTTTCGGCATATTTCTCATAATTCTCTTTCATATTAATGATTGCCTCGGCTAATCCTTGTACATCATTTACCTCAACTGCAATGCCGTTGTCTTTTACTAGGGTACTATAAGAGCCTACTTTAGTTGTAATAATGGGTTTTGCCAAGGATGCTGCTTCGATAAATACATTAGGAAAACCTTCAAAAATAGAAGCCTGCACTAAAGCATCTGAAATATTAAGTAATTTATCTACATCATTCCGGTGCCCTAAAAAAATAAGTTTTGCACCAAGGTTAAGCTCCTGGGCCAAGTTTTTTAAAATGGCTTCTTTAGGCCCCTCACCTACCATGAGGCAAATAATCGAGTCATCTTGAATGGTGCTCAAGGCTTTTAAAGTAATTTCCTGGTTTTTTTGGTCAGATAACCGGCCTAATGAAATAAGTATAAATTTGCCCTGCACATTTAAATTTGCTTTTAAAGTATTAGCATCTTCTGTTGGGATAGATTGGTAAAACTCTCCTCCCATGTTTATAGTTATATTCTCTTTGCTTCTGAACCATTTCTGATAATGGTTCTTCATGTAATCAGATAAATAGTATAACCTTTTTGGAGCAAATCTATAAAGCCATTCTTTATCTAAATAAATATTATCAAAATTAAAGTTAACGTGAGCGTCCGTAAATTTTTCCAAAGCATACAAGTACGGAAAAGTAGTTCGCTTATGGCCTTGAATAAAATCGATTTGTTGTTCTTTTACATAATTAAGTAATTTAAAAACGTTTTTATAACCTCGAATCTTCATTTGCACTTGGTGAACCCGGGTATCAATTGAATTGGTTTGTGCCCCGGCAGGCGAAAACAAGTAAACCTTTTTAAAAAAAGAAACATAGTTATTAGCAAAGTATAATGCCCTCTTTTCTTCGCCCCCGTAATCAAAATCTGGAATAATGATACCAATTGATTTGGTTCTTAATGATTCAAATACCATGTGCTTGACGTCATTTTTTAATAGTATAAATTCATATGAATTATTAAATTTAGTAATGAGCAATCTACTCCCCGCTTAAAAGTAGTCGGGTTGTGCCAAATACTTAAACAAAAAGATTAATATTCTTCATAGGTGTTTTGTCTTACAAAGTATTTATTAAATCCATTCCTTTGCATCATTAAAATCAGATTACTAAGCAAAAAAAAAATTAATTAAAGATTCTGGCTCGGGAGAAACTATAGAACTTTTATTGCTTAACATTTTTATTAATGGCCAAAGATTTGTATAAAATATGACCACTTCTGTAAGGGTCTCCTATTTTAACATTGTGCTCAAAATCTTTTATGTAAATAGTAGACGGTAGATTATAATCCTTTCGGGTGAAAAAGAACTTTCTTTCAAAATTCATCCGATCAAAATCCCGAATATCTTTCTCAGTACATTGATCCAACTCTGTCCCGACTACCACCAATTTATCAAAATCTACTCTTTCTGCCCTCTTATGCCATTTTGATTCGGCTTCATACTGGTTGGCGTAATGTAAAAAGTGGATTTCATGTTCATCGTTTAACAGGGCAATTGGATAACTTTTTTTAGCCTTGTTGTAACGCTCATTCCCCAAAGAGTATTTGGATTCAGTTACAAACCTAAGCTTTGCTTCAAGGTTGCCTTTTAAATCAGAAAGAAAATTAATATAATCCGGAAAGAAGAAATATAGACCTGCTGTAGGGCTTAAGTAAGGCATATTAAGGTCCTGATAAAAAAAACCTGCTAAACAGTTATTGGAAATAATGGAGGGTGAATCAGAAAAGTAGTTCTGGAGGGGCTTAATTTGGACATCTCGCAAGTACTTAAAGTACCTTCCTCTTTGTGCTGATAAAAATTTCTTTATACCCATCTTTTTGGAAATTAAAATAAATTGAACATCTATTTAGCTTATTAAAGCTGAAGCATTAGCTTACCTTACTGAACATCTCTGAAAAATCATGTTTAACTTTTTCTGGCGAATAATTAGTATTCACGTATTGTAATTGTGCTTTCTTAAGGTTATAGTAATCTGTTTGATGCTTGTTAAGACTTTGTAACAAGGTTTGTTTTAAATCTTCCACATCTCCGGTTTTGAATAAATAACCATCAACACCAGAAACAACTTCTTCTTTAAAACTGCTGATATCAGATGCTATAACAGGTATGTTGTAATGAAAGGCAATTTTTAAAGGGCCACTTTGTGTAGCATCCCGATAAGGCAGTACCAAATAATCGGCATTCTGAAAAAAATTAGCAACTTCATCGTTGCCAATAAATCGAATATGTTTTTTTACTATTTCGGGATATAAAATAAGAGGCTCATATTCTGTTTCCCAATTATCGCTCCTACCAGCAATTACTAATGTAAAGGGCGGAGCACTCTTTTCTTCTACTAAATTATTAACAGCTTTAAGCAGAATATCTAATCCTTTATAAAATAATACATTGCCAAAAAATAAGAATTGAATTACTTTTTTACTTTTATTAATATTTAAGTTTCCGTTACCGAAATCTTTAAGTGGCAAAGGAATAAAATTTACTTGTTTACGGGGAAATAACCGCTTAAATATTTTGAATTGTTCTCTCGAAAATACCTGGAAATTACGAAAATAGGTCATCGTGATCCATCGGCTTAACTTCAAAACAAACAAGAAGGACGTGCCACTATGAAATACTACATCGTGTAAAGCTATAATTGTTTTTGTTCTATTTAGCAGTAAACTACAAAGACTAAAATAAATATTATCAAAAGCAACTAAATAAATTACCTCCGGCTTATGCTTTCGGATATTAGCAATACATTCAAGAAATGTAAATAGACACCGAGGATCTTTTAAGTTATATTTCATTTGATAGCCCTCAAATATAATATTGTGTTTATCACAATATGCTTGTAGCTCCTCCCGCGTGTAATTTGCATTCCTTTTCTGAACTATGGCACCATAAACCAGATCAGCATTTAAGTGATGCATAATCCCCATATCAACATCTGAAAAAGAAGTTATAGAAAAATAGTAAACCTTCATATTAGAGTTGCTTTGTGCCCAAGTATTGTAATTTTGTACAAAATGCATTTGATCGCTAAGAAAAGCATTTTATATATTAGAATATCCTGCTTATACTTTATAAATAATAAGATGTTCTACTAACTATCTTCCAGGTTTTTTGCCACTGTTGGTTGAATGGAATGTTTTTTCTGAGTACGTAAAAAGAATAACAGAAACAATGTTCCTACAATAACCCAAAACAGTACAAAAAATAAGTATGGATTAAAAAATTGAATTAATTCTACATATGCTAAAGTACAAGTAATGCTAATTATATAAAAAAAGGCCATGTGCCCTTTTGTAAGGATCTTCCTGTTAATAAGTACCAAATCCTGTATAAAATGAAAAACTAGAAAAGAAATAAAGATGGAGAGGTAGATACCTGTTAAGGATTGGTGAAATGCCAAACCTATCATGGTGAGGATTATGTAAATAGCAAGACTTGCAGCATTTATCCACATATCAAAGCGTTCAAGCTTTATAGCTACCAATAAATTGGCCTGCAAAATGGCAGTAGGAAAAACCAGCATGGTCAAAAACATTTCCCTTGTATAAAAGGCTGTACTTTCATAAGTTTTACTAAAAATAAATGGAAGCAAAATGTCTGAAAAAGAAAAGATGAAGCTAAATGCCAACAAACCGTATAAAAAATAAAAAAGAAAAACATTTTGATAAAATTCCTTCAGTTTCTCCACATCTCCTTTATTAAATAATTTCACCAAAGCTGGATAAACGGAATTAGAAACTATAAGTGGGAATATGATAAATACTGAAAATACTTTATACGTTATAGCATAAATAGCTACATCTGTGAGAGACAGAAATTTTGAAACAATTATATTTGCACTGCGCCAATAAATGAGTGATATACTTCCGATAATTACAAAAACCCAGTTGTTAATTATAAGAGCTTTTACATCTTTGTAGGAAATCTCGCTTTTTAAAATAGTGCTAATCGATACTAGCTTAGAAGTCCCTAACCTCAAAAATAGGTTCAGGCTGAAAAGCCTTATAAAAATTTGGGCAACTATAAGAAAGAGTACGGAAACCTTGAACAAGTACAGCGTACCCGCAAGAGCAAAAAGTAATAAAGCTTCAATGATGAGTATTTTGAATGTTATTTTTTGCTCGTGCTTGGCAATATTTAAGGCTTTAATAGCATATATAAGGTTATCGACAATAATATTAAGCCCAAAAAAAATGGTGTAAACCCGAATGTTGAAATCTGAATACAACACAAGTGCGGTTCCGGCATTAAAAAAGAAAAAAGCTATGCCAAATAGTAGCTGCACCTTAAAGAACCGGTTTATCAATTCCTTTTCATCCGCTGTATCGTCCAGTTCCCGGATAAACCATTGGCTGAGTCCGAGTGTGGAAAAAGCAGCCAAAAGCAGGTAAAGGGCATTAGCGATAAGATAATGTGCGAATTCATCTGTACCGAGCTTTCGGGCCAAAATCACAAAGAAGAGCGTTAAGAACACATTCTGCACAATATTGGAAAGGATTCCCCAAAAACTATTTTTAAATAAGGGTGAACTCTTAAAAGCGTTTATTTTATTTGTGGCAGTACCTAACATATATCTTCAAAAACATTTCTAGACTTTATCAAAACACATATTACAGCAATTAGTAAAACCGCAATCCGATAATCACTTAAAGTATAAACTGTAATAAATGATACCAGAAAGCTGATAACAGAAGCAATGAGGAAGAAAGGAGTATAGCATTTTGTTTTAATATATTCAATCACGAATGAGCCAATCGGAATGATGAAAAATAACATACAAATGCAAAATCCAATTAAGCCGAATTCTATTAAAAATTTTAAATAACCACTTTCCGGATGATCGAAGAAAAGGATTTCGCCATTTTCTAAAAGCCAAAATTGATCCGGTGAGTACGCTGCCACATAATTACGATAATTACCTATTCCAATTCCTAATATGGTATTATCCTCATAAATATTTAAGGCCTGTTGCCAATACCTGTTTCTTATCTCATAAGATTCGTCAACTGTTTCTGACCGGTTAAGTAGTGGTATTTTATCGGCAAAAGTTATAATGAGGAAAGAAGCAATGAAAATACCTAACAAACCCAGCATTTTATATTTATTCCTGCCGGTTAAAAACAGAAATGCAAGACCGCAGCACATGCCTAAGAATCCAGCCCTGCCTCCTGACAATATAAGGCCGATTACCATTATCAAAAATAGAGTTAGTTTGTAAATATTACTTCTCACTTTGGTTCTATCTGTATCAATAAAAAAAAGAAAACTGGACATAGCTAAATATTGAGCATATTTTTGAGCATCATGAAAAAAGCTTGGATAACGAAACGTGCTTTCGGCACCTGTATTGGTATTGGTATTTAAAGCGGCATAAAAAGTGAACCCTAAGCCAATAATTAATTGCATTACTAAAAATCCAATTGATATTAATGCTAAAAATTTCAGTCTTTTTAATAATTCTAATCCAAAATCAGGGTCAGAATTAATTTCCTCTATTACACATTTGGCAAAGAAAAACAAGAGTATTGCCTTTAGATAAGGGAATAAGGATTCTATAAAGAATTCTGAATTTAAAGATCCTAAAAATAGAACAATGAAGAAGGTTAAAAAAAGGAATATATAAATACCATTGGTCCTTAGACTAAATTTAAACTTAGAAAATATTATGAGTAAGGTAAGAAAGCTAATTCCATCGAATGAAGAGAACCCACCGTATTGGACCGGAGTAATAAATAAATCAATACATGGGAAAAGGTATAAAATGTATAAAAGATATGATTTGCGGACCTGGGTATACCTTTTAGATAGAATATAGGGAATATAACCTAAAAAAACAGCTATTCCTATTAATTTACTTAAATCCATTTTTTACAATTTTATTTAAAATCTTTTTTCTATAATATGGTTTAAGTAAATTTTAATTTGTTTCAAGCTTTTTTAAACTTAAGTAAATTACTTTTTGGAATTGTTTCATAGCCATAGCCATAGCCATAACCGTAATATTTATTAAGAAATCCTCGTCCTTTTATATCATTAAAAATAATTGATAATTTGGGTATCCTTTCTATTTGAGGATTTCTGCCAAATTTTTGAAGGTTATTTTTATTAGTTTTACCTTGTCTGATTACATACAAAGAAAGATCTATATATTGGGTAAGGAGATAGGCATCTGTTGTAAGTTCTGTTGGTGCAGTATCGATTATGATATAATTATAATAAGTTTCCACTAAATTGAATAAGTCCTGTATGCGGCTATTCAAAAGTAGCTTTGTGGAATTATTATAATTACCACCTGCAGGTAATATAGATAGATTTTCAATGTTTGATTTATAAATAATTTCATCTAGTTCCGAATCACCTTTAATATAATCTATAAAGCCTGAAAAATCATCCATCTGATGCAGAATAGATGTATCTGGGGAGGTAAGGTTTAAATCCATTAAAAGCACTTTCTGCCCTGTTTCGGCTAAGCTAATTGCAAGCTGGTTACTTACTAATGTTTTCCCTTCTCCTTTAATACTTGAAGTAATCATAACCTTCTGGTTTTTAACTCCAAAAGCAAATAAGCCGATTGTTGCTTGCAATTGATTAAACTGAGCAGAAAGTATGGAGTTAGTTAACAAATGCGATTTCGAGGCTCTTAATTTTTTAATATGGGGTATTTCAGCAACTACTGGGATACTGGTGGCCTTTTCAATGTCAGACCTAAAAAGAACTTTATTCGTTAGCCCTTCTTTTATGAAAACATAGCCAATTGAAAATGCAGTTGCGGCTATAATGGCCCCAGCTAAAATTAACACTCGTTTAGAGGCCACTGGCCTGACGCTTGCCTCGGCTCTGTCTACTATTCTACTATCCGCAATAGTTGAAGCAGCACTTAATTCTGCTTCTTCCCGCCGCTGTTGTAAGAAAGCATATACATCATTTTTAATTGCTTGCTGCCGGCTAATTTCCAATAGTTCCCTTTCTTTTTGCGGAATAGTGCTTATAGCAGAATTAAAGCGGTTGGAAGTACTGACCAGATTATTCCGGCTAGCCTGTAAACGTTGCCGTTGGTTACGTACAATGCTTAAAATATTGGGTCTTATTTTTTGAATTTCGCTTTCTACCTCTTCGGTCATTGGGTTATTTTCACCTGTGGTTCTCCGTAAGCTGGCATAGCGGAGTTCAAGTTCGTTTAGGGTTTGTAACAGATCTGTTAGCACCGGATCCTCAATCCCTAAAGTAGTTGGTACAATTCCCGTCTGGCTACCACCAGCACGTACATGTTGGTCAACCTGGTTTAATATTGCTAATTGCATGTTTATGTCTGATGCTTTCCGATCGTTTTCAGAAACATTTTCCAAGTACAACTTGCCTTGTTCGCTAAGGTCTACAATGCCCTCTTTAGATTTGAATTCCTGAATTCTGCGGTTAATAGAATCAAGTTCATTTTCCAAAAGGCGTACCCGATCCGATACAAACGTTAATGTGTTAGATGCAAGTTGATTATTATTCTGTACCGAAGCCCGATTATAAGCATCAATTAAGGTATTAACTACATTTTCGCCTCTTCTGGGTACTTCGTCGGTAAAACCAATATTTACAACTGATGAAAGCTTACTGCTTGCCGCCACCTCCAAGCTTCCTAGCATGTTATCAGTCACTTTTCTTGGGTCAACTAAAGAAAAATAAAGGCTTCGGGTTGTGCTTAGTTGTTTGAAGGGATTTCTTAAAAACCTAAGGGTACCGTAAGGAAGTTTTACCCACTGGTTTAGGGGATAGCTTTGATCTCCAATATTAACAGTGTTAGTACTGTGGTTGTATGCAAAATTTATTTCTGTTTGTTCCTTCAGGTTTTCAGGTTTCTTGGCCTCTATAATAATTGGAGAAGATAAATAAGCAGAAGCTGGTTTAATGTTCCCTTTTTCGAATATTGGGGCATATAAGTTTAAATTGAGTACCACGTCCCGCATTAGCGTTCTGGATTTTAATACCAAAACTTCATTTTCAACTGTTTTGCCTCCTGCGTACATGTTAAGCGATTGCAGGGTTTGGGACTCTTCCACCCCTTTCCCCTTATCCTTAATAACAAGTGTTGCTGTTATTAAATATGTTGGGGTAATGTACTTAGTAAAAACAAAAGCAACAGATAAAAATGCTAGAGAAAGAATAGCTACTAAAGGCCAATAAGGAATGAACTGAAATAAAATTATGTTTAATAAAGTATCACCTGAAGTTTCTGCTACAGGTTTCTTAAGTGATTTTGTTACTTTGGTCATTAATTTCCTAATCTATCAATAACTATAATGATTACTGAAAAGCTACTTATAATAGTGGGCAAAAGTTGGTAAAAGCGGGTGCCTCCTGCTATTCTTGCTTTGTTGGGTTCTATGTAAACAATATCATTTGATTTAAGATAGTAATAGGGGGATTTAAAAAGATCATATGAGTTGAGGTTAATACGTTTAGTCACCTTTTTTCCTGCTTCTTCCCGAATTACTAAAACGTTGCTCCGCTTCCCAAAAATGGTTATATCTCCGGCCAAACCTAAAGCTTCAAGTAATGTTATTTTTTCATTAGGCACAGTTATTACGGTTGGGCGGGCTACTTCACCCAACACGGTCACTTTAAAATTAAGAAATCTCACTTTGACAACAGGGTCTAATAATAATTTGCGCGACAATAAAGCATTTCTTATATGTTCCTGAAGCTGATGTGTAGTCAACCCTTCAGCCTTAATGGTTCCTAGTATAAGAAATTGAATAGAGCCGTTTTTATTTACCAGGTAACCTGCAGGCTCTACTATATCTCCTGTTGGAGTGGTGCTGCGTATTTCAGACTGATTTGGTTGGTTGAAAATTTTGGCTGCTTCTGGGTTTGCGCTGCTAATGTTTATACTTAGTAGGTCGTTTGGTTTAATAAAATGTTCAGGAATTTGTAAAGAATCGTAGGTGACGGAATCTTTTATTTTGTTAAAATATGTAGCTCTTTTAGTATTTATACAAGAAAATACTCCTGGAAATACTAGCAAAGCAATAATGAAATAGTTCCTCATAAATATGTAAAAAGGCAGGAAATTTTTTTATTTGTTTTATTTTAACCCTAATTATTAGCATTTAACTTGAAAGAAAGATATTTGTTTAAAAAATAAAATTCACTTTTAATAAATACACTTGCACCTTATTGTCGCTATTTAAAAGGTGATTTAATGTATTCCTACAATATATGAATATATAAATCCACTCATTACTACTATGAAATTTAAATTTAAAATGATAGTTAGATTTCTTCTCCTTTTTTCTTAATAAAAAAGCAGGATATTATGGTAATTGCTATCATGATTGCTGATATAGCAGAAACAATTGTATCAGCAAAATTCATGGGAGAGCCAAGCATTTTTCTTATATAAACAATAATTAAACTTAATATCAGAACTTTTGTCCAGTACCCATAGTGTTGCCTGACTATTTGAGTCGTGTTATAATACGGCATTTGAATTACTAAACCAAAAAGGTAGATAAGTCCTGCCAACGAAAATATAATATGTATTAAGGTGTATGTATCTATATAAAAACCCCTTGAGATTATTTCAAGGTCTATTTTATGGTTGCCATTGGTAAATTTAATACTGTAATGGGTAAACCAATCCCATAATAAATGAGATGCTGCGCCCATAAGGATGGAGCATATTACTATATGCCAATTGTAAGTTAAATAAGAGCGCCATTTAAGTTCTTTATACTTTTCAAATCTTTTATATAGCCATTGAGGCAGGTTGTGCAGCAATGGTATTTTAATATACGCGTGGAATAGAAATGCTAATACTAAGGCAACAGGTAAATTAAACCAGAACAGCGCCGGTATTGTATGGCTGTATAAGCTTGGGCCTTTTTTCATCCGAATAAAATATTCAAAATCAGGCGCAAGGCTACCCGTAATTAATCCAGTTACAGAAAAATAGCGCTTGTGTAAAAAGTAAATTGGTAAGGCAAGTGCTGGATGTGAAAAGGTTAGAGGCATCAGTACAAATGAGAATGCAATTTAAATAATTAACCCAATTTTTTTATTTAAAAAGTAATTCACCCATTTTTATTTATATGGATTAATTGCTTATGGGAATTGGGGGCTAAACAAACATCCATACATCGGTAAAAACTTCTTTAAAATCGTCAGGCTTGTTATATGTTGAATTTAATAGGTGCTATACCTGGTTGAATAGTAAACTGTTTTCCGGAAGATATTACTTGAACAGCAAGTTAATGTTAAACTGCCTTTCGATGGTTTTCAGCTTATAAGATTAGGGTTACTAATTTTCTCCTGCAGAAAGAAATTCCAATATTATTCCAGATATTATTGCAGTTTGTAAGCAAATCATTTACTCCGTATGCCTTCACTAGAACATTTTAGTAATGTTCTACCTATCAACAACTACTTTTAAAAACAAGGCACTACATCTTGGGTTAATACAATAGTATTCCAAATTTAGAAATAAAAGAATTTCTGAAGTAATATTGTACTTAAATGCTGTGTAGAGAATTTATGTAAAATGTTTAATAGGATTAAAATAGTTTTTATGATTTTGGCTTGATTGTTACAACGGCTCATGTTTAACTATTTTTATATCAGTGCTAAAATTTATCCAGTTCCAATTTTGCTTCTACTGGGTTGTTTCTAATTACTCCTTGCCAAAATTACTATTTAATCAAGCGTATTATTTTATTATTTAATTTTTTATATATAATACTTATTATATTTTTGTGATTAAATGTTTAGAGGCTAATAATTATAATTAAACCTTTAATGGGCTAGATTGAATTGTTAAGTCGAATTTAGCTATTTTAATTGTTTTTATAAAGGTTTTTAAATAAGACAGATTTATTAATCTGTTATTTGTCCTACAATAAGTGGTGCTTATGTGTGAAAATTTTACCAGGCTTTCTATTCTAATTTTAATTTACTTGGTCAATATGGTTTCTGTTTTGGCTGCTCCTGCTCAAATAACCTACCACATCAAGGTAGACCAATTTGGCTATTTCCCGATATCTAATAAAGTGGCAGTTATTGCGGATCCTCAACAAGGATTTAATGCTACTGAGGAATTTACAGCGGGTACAGGAATTAATCAATATGAGGTAAGACGTTGGGACAATGATGAAGTTGTTTTTAGTGGTACTTTAATGGTTTGGAACAACGGTTCTACTCATATCCAGTCGGGCGATAAAGGCTGGTGGTTCGACTTCTCAGCTGTTACCACACCAGGATCTTATTATATTTATGATACAGCTAATAATGTAGGATCCTTTCGCTTTGAAATTGCGGAAACAGTTTATCAGGAAGTATTAAAACATGCTGTGCGGACTTTTTATTACCAGCGGCTTAATTTTGCGAAGGAGACACCTTATACCGATGCAGAGTGGGCCGATGCTGCTAGCTATGAAGGATTAAATCAGGATCGGTATGCAACCAGTCGGTTTGCCAAAGGGGATATGTCCACGGTTAAAGATTTACATGGTGGTTGGATGGATGCAGGAGATGTAAATAAATATACAACCTTTGCTACTTCTGCCATCATACAGCTAATGGAGGCTTATCGTATTAACCCAAGTGTTTTTAAAGATAATTATAATATACCCGAATCTGGGAACGGAATTCCGGACCTGCTTGACGAGGCAAAATGGGAACTGGATTTTTTAAAACGGATGCAGAATGCCACTGGTACTAATGGTTTCTTGCTGAAAGTTGGAGTGGATAATTATAATGAGGTGACCCCCCTAAGTAAAGATACGCGGCCGAGGTATTATTTGCCTGAATGTACTTCCGCTACAATAGCTGGTTGCTCAATGTTTGCAGTGTCAGGAGTTGCCTTAAAGAATGTGCCAGCCCTAGCAGATTATGGATTAGATCTCATTACCAGAGCTGAACGGGCTTGGGCCAGAGCCAAAATAACCACCAGCAATTTTTCTTACTGGCAAACCAACTGTGATGATGGCGATATAAAAAGTGGTGATGCTGATAATACAGCTGAACAGCAATTAGAAAATGCTTTTGTTGCGGCGGTGTACCTGTATGAAGCTACAGGCAAGGATGAATACAGAAATTTTGCTGAATTGAATTATACCAAAGTTAGGCCTTATAAAGAATACTGGTGGGGGCCTTATAGAATGCCGCAACATCTAGCATTGCTCCGGTTGACTACTTTGCCTGGTGTTTCTTCTACGGTTATAACTAATATTCGCAACCAAAAAGCAAATATGGATAATTTAAGCTCCATAACCGATTATATTTCTGGCAAAGATTTATACAGGTCACATATGAATGATGAGGCATATCATTGGGGACATAACCAAGCCAGAGCTGATGCTGGAAATATAAACCTTGATTATATTACCTTCAATATTAATAATTCGCGGCATGCCCAGTATAAAGAAGTAGCTGAACAATATATTCATTGGATGCATGGGGTGAATCCGATGGGTATGGTTATGCTATCAAATATGTATAATTATGGAGCAGAAAAATGTGTGAATGAAATATTTCACACTTGGTTTACCAATGGTTCTGATTGGGATAACGCTCTTATCTCTCCTAAAGGCCCTGCTCCTGGCTATGTTCCTGGTGGTCCGAATAAAAGTTATAGCGACTTAGAGAGTGAAATTAGTATGGCACCTCATCAAAAAGCATATAAAGACTGGAACACCAACTGGCCTGATAAGTCATGGGAAATAACAGAAAACGCTATTTATTACCAAGCCGCTTATGTCTCAATGCTTGCCCGATTAATGCCGCCAGATACAAACTTGCCAGAAGACGCTGATACGGAGGCCCCGTCAGCACCATCTAATTTAATTGCGACCAATATCTCTGAGAACAGTATTGCCCTAAGTTGGACAGCATCAACCGATAATGTAGGTGTAGCTGGGTATGATATTTATAATGGAACGAACTTACTACAAGCCAATCTTACTAATATTACTTATAATGTTACCGGACTGAGCTGTGCTACTAATTATGAGTTTACAGTAAAAGCTAAAGATGCAGCAGGTAACTATTCATCAGTAAGTAATACGGCATCAACAAAGTCGTGCATGGTTTTAGTAGCCAATATGATTTACGCTGATATGATCGGAGCAGACTGGCAGGATGTATCGCAAGCATGTATTCCTAATTACAGCAATACCAACCCGGTAAAAACAGGTAGCAGTTCTATCAAAGTAAATTATTCAGGTAATGGCAAATTGATTATCGGTAAAAGAAATGAGGTTATAACGACCGCTAATACTCAATTGCAGTTCTGGACTTATAATACGGATAAAAATGGGATTAAAATTTATACAGAAACGGCAAGTGGCTTACAAAGTCAGGTATTATCACTTAAGCCTACCAAAGGAAGATGGGTTGAGGTTAAAATTAGTATAAGCCAATTAGGTGATCCGGCTTCTATTCAAAAAATAATAATTCAAAATAATGCAACTATTGCAGCCACCATGTATTTTGATGAAGTAAGATTAACTAATGTGAATGTAATAACTTCAAATTCTACAGGTGGGGTTTTGGAAATGATGGTCAATGGGAAAACTGATGAGTCGAAAATAGCGACAGGTGAAGCTGCAATGAATATAAATGTATATCCTAACCCTATTAAAGAGCAAGCTAATTTTTATTTTCAAACCGAGAAATCAGCTAATGCTACTATCCAATTAATGGATTATACGGGTAGAATAGTTTTGCAAAAAGAAATGTGGGTAAGCCCCGGAATGGCACATTTTAAGTTGGATACCGCTAAACTAGCTCCAGGTCCTTATCTGATTCGGATGATTATAGGTAAAACAAATTTCGCTAAAAAAATTATCAAAGAATAATTTGTAATGTTTTCCGTAATACTTCTTCCAGCTTGATTAAGGATTGCTCAGAAAACTTTAAATTTATAACGAGCTTAAACCAATTAAAGTGTATAAAAGCAAAACTGAAATTTGTAAGAAACGAGCTACAGAAACAAATTAGTGATACAGGTGGAGAAACCTGCGGGAGTTTATTCCGGAATAGCATAAATTTGTACCTGTTCTGTTTATATGCCAAAATTACTAGACACAAAAGCTTCTGTTAAACCATTCCTGAAATGGGCGGGTGGTAAAACCCAACTGTTAGGGGCCATCGAGACCAAAATAGTGCCTTTTTTTAAAGCCAGAGGCCAGGTTAATTACCTGGAGCCCTTTATTGGTAGTGGTGCCGTTTTATTTTTTTTACTCCGGAACTACAAGCAATATATTAAACAAGCCGTTATCAGCGATATTAACCCGGATTTAATTAACTTGTATAAGATTATCCGGGATCAGCCGTTGGCCTTAATTGAACAATTATCGGCCTTAGCAGAAACTTATTTCAGTTACCCGACTGATATTGAACGGAAAGAATATTTTTACAGGATTCGGGCGGAGTTTAACCAAATACAGCCCGACGCGGTACGAAAAAGTGCCTTGTTGTTATTTTTAAACAAAACTTGCTTTAATGGTTTGTACCGGGTTAATGCCAAAGGGCAGTTTAATGTGCCTTTTGGCCGGTATAAAAAACCGAATATCTGCAACCAGGAAGTAATATTAGCCGATAGCGAAGCGTTGCAGCATACCGAAATCTTGCTCGGCGATTTCACGCTAACTGAGCCATTTTTAGAAGAGAATAGTTTGGTTTACCTCGATCCGCCGTATAAACCGCTCAGCAGTACCGCTTCTTTTAACACCTATGCCAAAGAAGGTTTCTACGACGAAGACCAAATTAGGCTTAAAACCTATTGCGATACAATTCAGGCTACCGGGGCCTATTTTGTTTTGAGCAATTCCGATACGGCTACTTCGCCGGCAGATATTAGCTTTTTTGATAGCTTGTACCAGGAATATACGGTAAATCGGGTTAAGGCCAAACGGGCCATTAACGCCAATGGGCAGGCCCGCGGCGAAATATCAGAATTACTGATTTCGAACGATGCGGTATGGCAGGTACCGGTTATTTAAAGGCGCTAATTTACTCGTATGTCCATTTTAGGTAAAGCTTCAAAAGTGTAGTAGCTATTGAGTAGGCCAGGATAAAGCTTGGATTGAGGACTTAGCAGAGAGTAATATTCTTGCAAAAGGTATTAACCTTGAAATTTAGAAATTTAATCGCGCTGCCAAATCCATTACTCTTACTCCGGGTACTTCATCAATAATACGTTGCCGGGGCACTAACCGCCCAACTGTAATGTAAAATTTGTTTTTGCCTACCGGGGTAGAGGTTTTTTTCTCCGGAAAGGAGGTTAGGTGTTGCTGAAACCAGTCGCGGGTAGCCGGCATGGGCAATATGTGTAATTCCTTTGGCTCCAGAAAATAATAGAAAACGTAATCAGCCGCCGTGTACATAAAACAACCGGGCGTATTTTTTGCCTCATTGCTGATGGTTTCCAAAAAATAATTACCGGTTCCGTAGTACCGGTCGCCTTTAATTTCAATGGTCTTTACGGCTTGCTCTCCGTCGGAGCGACGATAAGTCCAGATCAGGTCGATGTCTTTGGCCCGGCAGGAAGGCTCGTCTTCTACATTCAGCACTTCTATGGTTTCGGGCTTATTCCGCAAATAAGCTTCCAGATCTTTGGCGGCTTGCACGGCTACCGCAGAGGCGGCACTCATACTGTATTGCTTGTAGTTGGCCATTAACCTGAATCCTTTCGCTTCTCTTTATCTTAAAATCTCTTGCCTGATACTAGTTTACGAAAGAAAAAGAAAAAATATCAGAAAAAATTTAGGCAAAGCCCGACCGGATGGAGAAGATAATATAGAGTACAGCACCCCACCCTTGTTATCAGAATTAATAACAAGGGTGGGGTGCTGCTATGTAATACATTTTATTCCGGTTTAGGGGAGGCCGCAACAACTGCGGGTTTCTGCTCTGTTTTGCTTAATACCCATTCGCCCACCTGTAAGCCCTGTTTGCGACCGTTGTCAATGGCATCCATAAAGTGAATGCCGCCATAGAACCGGGATATACCCGCCTCAATCGCTGCTTCCTGGAAAGAATTAAATTTCCGGGCCGGCAAACCAAACCGCTCTTCTACGGTATCGGTGTATTTAAAATCTTCGCCCAAATAATGCGTTAAAATTACGGCCGCTGCTGCCGAAATAGTAGAATGCCCACTTAAGTACTCCGGAAATGGTGGCGTTTGCAGCAAGGGCTTCCAGTTAGGGTCGATGTAACGGCGAATAGCCGTTTCCGGCCGGATACGATTACTCCGGAATTTTTCGTCCCAGCAGGCAAGAAATCCATCCATCAGCGAAACCGCCACCAGGGTATTTATTTTCATGGCTTTAGCAAAATCTACTTTAGCTTGCGCACAGGCAATGCCGGTAATACCCAGCCAATGGGCGCCGGGCGATATTTTTTTCATCCCTACCATCAGGTGGCCGTTGTCCTGCAAGGCAAAAGGGTTACAATCCCAGAAAGCCGCAATTTCCTGGTGATCTTTGGGTAAGTTTTTTCCTTCCTGGTAAACAGCGTTTGTAAGCTGATAAAAAGCTGAATTTTTATCTTTGGAAAAAGCTACCGGCGGAATTGGCTTAAACTGCGCGCAGGTATCGAGAGTAAAAGAACGAACCGTATTAAAGTAAGGCTCTACCGGGGCAAAAAATCCAGGCGGTGTCGGGTACCAGCCACCTTCCTGGTTGTTTGGCGAATAGCGCGGATAGTTGCTGATGCGGTTGTATTTATCGGCCTTGGCGTAAGCCAGAATTTGTTTGCTGATGTCCTGGGCGTAAGTCAGGGAATTTGTAATGACTTCTTCGGATAAGCCTTCTTGCCGGCAGGAATCCAGAAACTGTTGCTGGTATTTTTGAAGCAGGGTGCCCGAGGGCTGCATTTTCTTGGCGGTTTCCAGCATGGCCAGGATGGCACTTAATTGGTAATTATAGCCGCTAATACCGGCGGGCTTCGCTATCTGCGGATATTTGTTTAACAAACCATGCATACTGCGGTACGCACTATCGTTTTGTGATACTACCTCGTAACCAGCCAGACAAGCGTAAGAAAAGAAACGGGCAGCTAAAGGCGGATTCGTAACATCATTCACCATCAGGTCGGTCATTTCCGAAATAATGTTATTGATGTGGCGGCTGTTAAACCTGATTTGTTCTTCCGGACTCTTGCTTTTGCAGGCAAGAACCATTAACAGAAATAATAATGGTAATAGCTTTCTCATAATATTATTTACTTACCCGATAAGCTTTAATCGGCTGCTGGTTAATGCCAAACAGCAAAGTGTTCTTGATATTTAGTATACTGCGCACATCTCCTTTGATAGCCAGTCCGGACTGCGCCTGCGGTACGTAAGTAAACCCTCCCGCTCCATTGCCCTGCAACAAAGTACCATAGTTAGCATCGTACTTGCCAAACCGCAACCGGGCCTGGTTCAGGTTGCCGGCCAGCAGTACATCCGGTTTGCCGTCCTGGTTGTAGTCTAACGTGGTAATGGCAAACACCGGGGAGAACTGCGCCTCCAAGGGCAAAGTTCTGGCTTTGAATTTACCATCCGCACTTCCTTCAAAATAGCTGGTTTGCAGGTTATTCGCCGACCAGTGCCCCGCTCCTTGCAGTTCGGCGGCGGTGAAGATGTCTTTCAAGGTCGCATCCGCA
>NZ_BJYS01000030.1 GCF_007991635.1 Adhaeribacter aerolatus
TTTTACTTTGCAGGTACAAGGTGCCGGGCTGGCCTTTGCCGCCGCCGGCGTACACATCTTCCAGGCCGTCGCCGTTTACATCGGCTTGCACCAGACATGGTCCGGCGAAGGACTGCGGGTTCACCAGCAAGGGCTGCCGTTTAAAATCATTTACCCCTTCCTGCTGGTGCGTATATACTAACGGTGATTTTACTTCCGTAAAAGCTGGTTTTGAATGTGCCGCCTGGTTGCGATAAGTGCCGTTGGCATCTTTTTCCTGCAGCGTCAGCAATTGGTTGGTCGAAATATTGCGGAGTACCTGCTGTTTGCCGCTTACCCACACAATACGCAAAGAATCTACTTTATTATCCTGGCCTAACCCAAAATGTAATACCGGCGTTACACTCGATTGAAATCCCCGGAAGGGCATTTGCTCTTGATATTGCTGTTTGCCCTGGGTGTAAAGAAACACTTTGGCTCCTACACCATCCGTATTCTTGCCGCTACCGGCGAGTTTCAGCTGCAGATAATGGTGCTTTAGTTGCTTATCGGATTGGTTCTGGTAGATAAAAGCCGGCTGGTTGAGGTTATTAGAAATAAGGTCCAGATCGCCGTCGTTGTCCAGATCAGCGTAAGCTGCACCGTTGCTGTTCGAAGGAAAATTTATTCCCCAATCAGCCACTTTATTCGCGAAAGTAAGATTGCCGTTGTTTTTAAAAATATAATTTTTAACGTTGGAAGCAGGTATTTTCGCTAATAAAGTCTCAATATCCTGCGGGCCGCCCCGGCCGTTCAGGCTTTGCATATAAGAACTCCGGTACTTAATAAAGTCCAGATTTGTGAAATCGCGCAGAAAACCGTTAGTAACAAATAAGTCTTTCCAGCCATCGTTGTCGTAATCGGCAAATAAAGGCGCCCAACTCCAGTCGGTATTAGATAAGCCGGCTAACTGCCCAACCTCACTAAAAGTACCGTTGCCGTTATTAACCTGCAGCATGTTGCGCATGTACTGGTAATGAAACCCAATCCGCAGGAAAAGGTCGAAGTGTTCGTAATTATCCGGCGAGAACAATAGCTTTTGCCGGCGGTTGTCTTCCGGCAGCATATCCAGCGTGAAAATATCCGGTAAAGCATCATTATTTATATCGGCAATATCGTTACCCATCGAATAAATAGGAATATGGCCGATACTGGTTGGCAGCTTATTGCTGAAGGTGCCGTTCCCATTATTTATGTATAAATAATCCGGTGCGGAATAATCATTCGAGACATAAATATCCGGCCAGCCATCCTGGTTTACATCGGCAATGCCGGCCCCTAAACCATAGGTAAGTGCTGAACCGTGCAGACCGGCCTTGTTTGACACATCAGAAAAATGCCCGTTGTCGTTGCGAAATAATTTAACCCGCATCATCGGCTCGGTGCGTTTCAGAATTTCTTTAAACGCTATATCGTCGAGGTTACGGAACAATTCTGGATTATGGTTCAGCAGAAACATATCCAGGTCGTTGTCGCGGTCGTAATCGAAAAAGCTGGCGTGGGTGCTAAAAGCAGAATCGGCCAATCCGTAGGCTTTAGCTTCTTCTAAAAACGTAGGGGTGCCCTGCGCATCTGTTCCCTGGTTAATAAAAAGCTGGTTCATCCGACTCTCTTCCGGCAAATTGCCCGAATAGCACACATATATATCCTGCCGGCCGTCGCCGTTCACGTCGGCCATGGTAACTCCGGTTTTCCAGGCGTATGCTTTGCCTGTTACGCCCGCCGCCTCGGTAATATCCGTAAACTGCATATTGCCTCTGTTCAGGTACAGGCGGTTAGGAGTCATGTTGCCGGAGAAATAAATATCCTGCAGGCCATCATTGTTAATATCGCCAACGGCCACGCCGCCTCCGTTATAAAAATATTGGTAGGTTAGTACATTGCCGGTAGCGCTCTCGGTAAGGGTATTGCTGAAGGTAATATTTGTCTTTTCGGGCGGTAATAACGAGAACAAAGTTTCGGCTGCCGGCAGCTGCGCTTTTTCGGTTGCGCCTTTCTTTTTACAACCAGTTAACAGACATATTGCTGTTGCCAGTACAAGAAAGACATTAATATGAAAAGGTGGCATTTGTGGTATTTAGGAAAATATAAAATTAATCAATCTAAGACAGATCTCCATCTCGGATTAAATATTTAACAGCAGAAACAAATTTGCCTGCATATAAATTTCATAGAACCGGTTTGATTTTATAGCATAAGCGGGCGGCACCTGTTATTGCGGCGGAATGCGCTTGCTAATAGTACTGCGAATTGCTTGATTGGCTACTCAAGCTTTCCCAATCAAACTTTACAGCCATGTACAGATACAAGAAAACGAATAAAAATTCTTTTTTATTTCTTATATTGGTTGGCAGAGATGAATATAGTTTCTTACCACACTTTAGCCGATCAGGTGCTCTTCGACTTGGTAAAGTCTGAAGATGAAGCTGCTTTTAAAGAAATTTATGAGCGGTACTTCGATGTGTTGTATATTCATGCCTATAAGAGATTGCAGAATAAGGAAGAGGCCCAGGATGTAATCCAGGAAGTATTTGCGGCCCTTTGGGACAAGCGGGAGCATATTTCTTTAACCAGTAGTTTACCGGCCTATCTGTTTACGGCCGTTCGGAATCGAATACTGAATAATCTCGCCCACAGAAAATACGAGTTAAGCTACCTCCAATCGCTGCAGCAATTTATCAACCAGGGCGTGTGCCAAACCGATCATCTGGTTAGAGAAAATCAACTACAGACCTTAATCGAAAAAGAAATAGCAGCCTTGCCGCCTAAAATGCAGGAGGTTTTCAGTTTAAGCCGAAATGCGCATTTAAGCCATAAAGAAATTGCCGCCGAACTGAACTTATCGGAGCAAACGGTAAAAAAACAGGTAAACAATGCCTTGCGTATCCTCAGAACCAAATTAGGCTTGCTCATCTTCCTCTATTTTTTATTCAATAAAAATTTTTAATATTTTTTTCAGTTTCTCTACCTCCTGTTCTGCTTTCAACTGTCTATCTATTTAAATAAGGATAGAAACCCTCATGGATAATAGGGAAGCAAAAGAACTATTAAATAAATATTTAGCGGGTAACTGTACGGAAGAAGAAAAAGCTTTAGTAGAAAGCTGGTACTTGGAATGGCAGGGAGGCGAATTTGATTTGAGCCAGAACGAGCTCGAATTAATGAAAACGCAAGGTTTAAAAAAACTCCTGCCATCAGATAAAAAGAAATCAGGCTTTTCTTATTGGAGTAGTTATGCGGCAGCTGCTGCCGTTTTTGTTATTGTCCTTATAAGCGCCATCCTATTTAATAATTATAGCAACAAAAAGCCGGGGTCAGAAACAGCGCTAAAGCAAACAGCCAAACCACTTAAAAACGATGCTGCTCCCGGCAGTAACAAAGCGCTGCTTACGTTAGCAGATGGTACGGTGGTGCCCCTAGATGAGGTTAGAACCGGCAGAATAGCCGAATTTTCTGGTGTTACCATCCGCAAAACTGCCGATGGCCAGGTTGTCTATGAAACTTCCGCCTCTGGCAATAATGCAGCTCAAGCAACTTCTATTGGCTTTAATCAGATAGCTACGCCCCGCGGCGGGCAACATAAAATTATATTACCCGATGGCACCAAAGTCTGGCTGAATGCTGCTTCTTCCCTGCGTTATCCGGTTCAGTTTACTTCTAATACCCGGCGGGTGGAGCTAAAGGGCGAAGGGTACTTTGAAGTGAATGGCCAGAAAACAAAGACCGGAAAACGAATTCCTTTCTTCGTAAGTACCGCCTCTCAAACGGTGGAGGTATTAGGAACACATTTCAATATTAATGCTTATTCCGATGAAGCGGCTGTGACAACTACTTTATTAGAAGGAGCCGTTAAGGTTTCTCCCAACCTTTCCGGAACAAAAAAATATTCAGGTGCTAATAATGAAACCGTTTTAAAACCGGGACAGCAGGCTATTTTAAGAAATAATAATTTTCAGGTAAGAGAAATAAACGCCGAAGACGCAGTAGCCTGGAAAAACGGCTATTTCAGTTTTGAGGAGGCAGATTTACAGACCGTAATGCGTCAGTTATCGAGGTGGTACGATGTAGATGTCGTTTATGCCGGCGAAATATCATCTGAAACCTTTACGGGCAAGGTACAGCGGAATATGAGCCTGGCGAAAGTGTTGGATATTCTTTCCTATGCCCAAATTAATTTTAAAATGGAAGGCCAGAAATTGATTATTACCCCTTAAGCGAATGATTCAAAAGAAATAGATTGTTTAACTAAACTTAGAAACATGCAGAAATAACTACCTCCATCCGTCCACCCATGAGGCAGAAAAAAACCGCAGAAGTGTTGGCGCACCTCTGCGGAATATAATCTGAGCTAACCTCCTATCCCCGGAGCAGGGATAAAAAATGCAATAGAGACTTGATTTATTATTAACCCAGAAATCATAAAAGTATGATATTAAATGCTTATACGCAACGCGTGCCCGTTGCCTGGCCGCGCTTATCCAGAAAAATAATCATGGTTATGAAATTAACTACCTTCTTTATGATTATTGCGCTTATGCAGGTAAGCGCCGAAGGCTTTAGTCAAATTAGCCTGCAGGGTAAAAACACTTCTTTAGAGAAGGTTTTTAAGAATATAGAGAAGCAAACGGATTATGTTTTTTTTACCCGCGACGCGGTGCTGAAAAAGAATATTATCAGCATTAATGTAAACAATGTTTCTCTGGAAACCGCTTTGGATATTTGTTTAAAAGGCTTGCCGCTCACTTATAAAATAATAGATAAAACGGTGGTAATCCGAAAAACAAATGAAGAAAAAGCTCCGGACAAAACAGAGGTTTTTCTCCCGATTCCAGTGCGGGGCAAAGTAACCGACGAAAAAAATCAGGCTTTGCCAGGCGTGAGCATTCAGGTGAAAGGAACCACCTTAGGCACGGTTTCCAACGCCGATGGCACTTACGACATTTCGGTACCCGACGATAAAGCCGTGCTGATATTTAGTTATATCGGCTATACTTCCCAGGAAGTAGATGTAAAAACCCAGGGGCCATTAAATATTGTGCTGAAAGAAGACCTCGCGAAGCTGGAAGAAGTGGTGGTAGTGGGTTACGGCACCCAGAAAAAGGTTAATTTAACCGGGGCGGTTGATGTGGTTTCGGGTGAACAGCTGTCTAACCGGCCGGCGGCCAACGTTTCTTTACTCATTCAGGGCGTTTCGCCTAATTTAAATATTGGCTTAAATAGTTTTGGCGGCGAACCCGGAGCTACGCAATCCTGGCAATTAAGAGGCGTTGGCTCTATTTCGGGCAATACTTACCCACTCATTCTGGTAGATGGCGTCGAAACGAATATCAATTACATCGATCCGGCAACGGTAGAAAGTGTTTCCATCTTAAAAGATGCCTCTGCCTCAGCTGTTTACGGCTCCCGAGCTGCCTTTGGGGTAATATTAATCACTACCAAAAAAGGAGCAAAAAACCAGCCGGTTCGGATAGAGTACAGCAACAACACCTCCTTCTCGGTGCCTATTTATATTCCGAGTATGGAGAACTCGCTGGTATATGCGACCGCCTTTAACCAGGCCGCGGTAAATGCCGGTATAACGCCCACCTTTCCCGCCGAACAGGTAGAAAGAATAAAAGGTTATATCGACGGCACCTATAAAACAGAATACAATCCAAATAGTCCGCCGGTAAGCCAATGGCGGGGCCGCTGGGATGGCAATGCCAACTATAACTGGACGAAAGAATATTACAAGAAGTACGCCTTACACCAAAAACACAACCTCAACCTAAGCGGCGGCACCGAAAAGAGCCAGTATTACATAAATGCCGGCGTATTTGACCAACCTGGAACCTACAGTTGGGGAGACGATAGCTATAAGCGGTATAATATTTTAGCCAACCTAAACTCGCAGGTAAAAGATTGGGTTTCGTTTAACTTTAGTACCAAGTATGCCCGAAGCGAAACCGATGTGCCGATTGGAGTAGTAGGCTTAGACCGGACTTATACCTGGTCGCAGTTTATTGATTTCTGGCCCACCATGCCTAAATATAATATTGACGGCTCTATCGCGAACCCCCTCATCTTAGCTTTGGAAAAAGGCGGCAGAATTGTTTCCGAGAACCATGATTTATGGATGAATATTGGTACCGAACTAGAACCCATAAAAGGCTGGAAAACCAATTTAAATTACCGGTATAATTACCGCTGGGGTTCTAACACCCAAGACCCCAAACCAGTACCAGTGCCCATTCCGAACGGATCAACCGGAAATATTGGCGAAGCCACCACCGGCTACCGTTCTAGTTTAAGCCAAGGGCAGTATACCCAGGTAAGTTTATTTACCTCTTACGAAAAATTATTAGGCCGGCATTACTTCAAAGGCTTAGTTGGGTACGAACAAGATGCCGACTACAACCGCGGCTTATTAGGCTCAAAAATGAATTTAATAACTGCCGAAGTGCCTTCCATAAGCACGGCCCTCGGCGATTTTACCTTAGATGACTATATGAACCACTGGGCCACCAAAGGGGTGTTCGGCCGTTTAAATTATAATTTCGACGAAAAATATTTATTGGAGTTCAGCGCCCGCTACGATGGTTCTTCCCGTTTTGCGCCGGATTCCCGGTGGGGTTTCTTCCCCTCTTTTTCGGCCGGTTATAATATTTCAAAAGAATCTTTCTGGTCGCCGGTTGAACCTTACGTAAATACCTTTAAACTAAGGGCGTCTTATGGTTCTTTAGGTAATCAGAATGTAGCTAATTATTTGTATTTACCCACCATTCCCATCGCCTACCAGCGTAACGCTTCTGATTTTGCTAATCCGGGTTACCTTATAAATAATGAAATTCCGTTATATGCCCGCCCGCCCGGCCTCATCAGCGATAATTTAACCTGGGAAACCATTACTACCCTGGACGCTGGGGTAGAAGCCGGATTTCTGCAGAACCGTTTAAACCTGGTTTTTGACTGGTATGACCGCACTACTTCTAATATGTTAGGGCCATCGGTGCAGTTGCCATCCGTTTTAGGCAGTGGTGTTCCGTTCAGCAACAATGCAAAATTATCAACCAAGGGCTTCGAATTATCGTTGGGCTGGCGAAGCCAAATTTCCAATGACTTTTCGTACGATGCCCGCGTGACTTTAGGCAATAATAAAACCACCATTCTGGAATATTTAAATGAGTCCGGCTCTATTAACGGGTGGTACAAAGGAAGAGTGTACGGCGATGTCTGGGGGCTAACCACCGATAGAATTATGCAATCGGCCGACGAGGATAGGCCGGACCAATCCTTTTATCATAACAAATGGGGCCCCGGTGATATTATTTACAAAGACCTGGATAACAATGGTATTATTAACGAAGGCAAGCGTACCCTGCAGGACCACGGGGATTTATCGGTAATTGCCAATACTGCTCCTAAATATAATTACAGCATCAGCGGTGGGTTCCGGTGGAAAAACATCGACTTTAATATGTTTTGGCAAGGCATCGGGAAGCGGGACTTCCTGCCAAACGCTAATTCGGAATATTTCTGGGGATTGATGGGATCTCCCAACAGTTCTGGGATATTTAAAGGCGGTAGAATGCTGGATTACTGGCGGCCGGCTAATGAAACAAATCTGTTAGGGCCTAACACCGATGCTTATTTTCCCAAACCCTATTTTTCTTTTACCGAGCGCAGCAAAAATACCCAGGACCAGAGCCGCTATGTGTTAAATGCCGCTTATTTAAGGCTGAAGAACCTGCAGATTGGGTATACCATTCCGCCGGCAGTGTTAAACAAGTTCTTTATCCAACGGGCCAGATTCTACGTTTCCGGCGAGAACCTTTTAACCTTTTCGAAGCTGCCCAAAATGTATGAACCCGAAACGAGCGTTGCTTCTAACCCCCGGGAGGGCGGGGTTGATTTAGGCGAAATATATCCGATTAACCAAATGTTTTCCGTAGGTGTCAACTTATCTTTTTAACCGGCCTTAAAACTTTAGAAATCATGCATAGATTAAAATATATCCTCATTATTCTGCTAGGCGGCCTGCTGGCCGCTTGTCAGAAAGAAGATTTTTTAGACAGATACCCCCTGGATGCGGTTACCGAACCGGTTTTTTTTAAGACCCCGAATGACCTGAAGATTTACATGAACCAATATTATAACCGGAGTAATTTTCCGGTGATGGAAAAAGGGAAAGGCGATGTAGGAACCGATATTTATATCACAGAATCTTCCATTAATCCGAGGCTGGAAGGCAGCAGAAGTATAAACAGCGCGCCGGGTCTTAATTATACCAATATCAGAAGTGTAAATTATTTCTTCCAAAATTATAAAAAATGCGAAGCGGATTTTAAAGAATACCAGCAATACGTTGGCGAAGCCTTCTTTTTCCGGGCCATGTTCTATTTTAACCTGCTAAAAAGTTTTGGCGATGTACAATTGGTGGAGTCGGTACTTACAACCAGTTCGCCGGAACTGTACGGTACCAGAAGTCCCAGAAATATAGTGGCCGATAAAATTATTTCGGATTTGGATTCGGCAGCCTTATATCTTTCAGCCAATAAATCGAATGGTCATGACCGGATTAATAAGTGGATAGCCCTGTTATTCCAATCGCGGGTGGCGCTGTACGAAGGTACCTGGGAAAAATATCATGCTGGTACCAAGTTTGGGGTTGCCGCCGCCGACCCAGCCAAATATTTTAACAAGGCAGTAGAGGCCGCTTCCAGCGTAATGAACTCCGGCTTATATGATGTTTATTTGACCGGAAAACCTAATCAGGATTATAATGATTTATTTGGGCTAAGAGATTATTCTACGAATAAAGAGGTGCTATTCTGGACCAAAATGAATCTTAGTTTGGGAATCCATTCCCATAGCAAACTTTACCGCCTGGAAACACCCGAGGGTTTTGGCTTAACCAAACAATTAGCTGATTCTTATTTAAGCAAAGACGGTAAACCAATCTCTAAAAGCCCCTTGTTTAAAGGTTATGATAATATTATCTTAGAGACTGAAAATCGCGATCCGCGCTTTATTCAAACCATATTTACACCGGGGTCACCGTGGTACATCGAGGCCAATGGCGCCATCCGGAACTGGCAGGAGGCCTACGCCAAATTATACTCCAACTCTACTTATTCTTCCGGCACCGGCTATGTGCGCCGCAAAGATTATAATCCTACAGTGGCGTATCATCATTTAAATTTTGAAGAATCGCCCACTATTCAATACCGCTACGCCGAGGTTCTATTAAATTATATTGAAGCCAAAGCCGAATTAGGCCAGATTACGCAGGCCGATATTGACAAAACAGTTAAAAAACTGCGGGATAGGGTAGGAATGCCTAATTTAGAACTGGCCAACATCGAGACCGACCCGAATTGGGAGTTCCCGGCTTTAGCACCGGTAATTAACGAAATAAGAAGAGAACGGAAAGTAGAATTGGCATTAGAAGAATTCCGCTGGGATGATATTGCCCGCTGGGCCGCCGCCGATGAATTAATTGTAGGAAAACGGCCCAAAGGCGCAAAAGTCTCCCAGTTTACGAATAAACCTGCTTTGCCCACCGATGAAAATGGATTTCTAGATCCGTTTAAAAATGCCCTGCCCACGGGTTATGGTTTTAAGCTGGACCGGGATTATTTAAATCCGTTGCCGCAGCATGAACTTACCTTGAACAATAAACTGGTTCAGAATCCTGGCTGGTAACGAGGCCCTCACCCTAAATCCCTCTCCTGAAAATGGAGAGGGACTTTGATTACTCTTACAGCTATTGTAATTATCTCCGGCTGTTAAAAGCGTTTCCCTTAAAAAATGCGTTACCAGAGCTCCCCTTCGCCTCAAGGAGAAGGGGTTGGGGGATGAGGTCCCTACTCCGTCTAACTTCACTTAAATCGTTCTAATTTTAAACTTCACCACTAAATGTATAAAAGATTTTACAAGCCTCTTCTCTGCCTATTAGCCACCTTCCTGTTAATCCAACCTTTTAAAGCGGCCAGCCAAGGTAATAAGTTAATTTCAGACGAAGCGGAGACGGTCCGTACCGATGCTTACGAAAAACAACTGGAGAATTATCTGCAACATTATCTCGTAGATGAGTACGAAGCCCGTTCGGCAAAGGCCTGGAACCGGGATTACAGCAGTCCGGAAGCTTTAATTCGCAGTGTGGAACCTAACCGCAGAAGATGGGAGGCTGTTTTAAGTCCGCCGATGCTTGCCAAGACCGGGCCGCTTGCCCGGAAACCCTACCCGTTAGGCGATGTACAAGGTGAGTGGATTGAGCTTCCGCTGGGATTATTAACTGCGCAGGCCGTTCTGGCTTTCCCGGCTAAAGCAAGTAAACAAAAACCAGTCCCGCTCATAATCGTGCAACACGGTATCGGCAGTTCACCCGAAACCTCCTTTTCGCCGGGTGGCTACCACGAATACGCAAAGGGTTTGCTGAAAGCCGGTTTTGCGGTATTAGTGCCAATGAATTTGCGATCGGTAGAACGACGGAATAATATAGAACGCTATGCCCGTTTGGCCGGTACCAGCTTACCCGGTATTGAACTGGTAAGGGTGCAGCACCTGCTGGATGTGGTATTGGCTGACCCGAGAGTGGATGCGGAGCGGGTAGGCATGTGGGGCGTTTCTTTGGGGGGTATGGCCACCATGTTCTGGATGCCCTTGGAGCCACGCATTAAGGCCGGCGTGGTATCGGGTTGGTTTAACGAACGGCGGAATAAAATGGTCATAAAAGATAGCCGTTACTCCAGTTTTGCTCCAACCGAAGAACATGCTTTTTTTAACGGGTGGTTAACCGAATTTACAGATTATGATGCGGTTTCGATGATTGCGCCCAGGCCATTAATGATTCAGCACGGCAAAAAAGATGGTATCGCTCATTGGCCGCAATTAATTGAAGAGTACGACAAAGCTAAAGTGCACTATCAAAAGCTAAATATGCCCGAAAAAATAGAACTAACCTTACACGAAGGGGGGCACGAGGCGGTGGTAGATGATGGCGTAAAATTTATGGCCAGATGGTTGAACACAGCTTCAGCAAAGAAGTAATCTTTTGCGGTGGGCGTTGCTGCCTTGATTAGGGCAGTAGTTTAATCAGAAAGGCACGAACCGGGGCAACAGTGCATTTGAAAGTTCTTTTATAACGTTCTGCTTCCGGACGCCTTGCATGTACTAGATTTCCAGTTGCCTATATCAGCCTAATGCGCATCTGGGTTTACCAGCTGTTTTTCCCTTTTCCTGCTGTTTCCTTAAATATCAGCAGCGAATTTTTCAAAGACACCTGCTTTCATCGGAATATTTGGAAGGTCAGTAGTTCCAGCCGCTTGGCTGAAGCTGCTGACTTTTACCCATCTCTAAACGCTGCCAAAGCTCCTTGCACCTAGAAGGTAGCTTCAGCTTTCCTCCATACTTCTTAGGTCTTACTCCTGCAACTTAATAGGTTTTAATCCGGCCGAGTTATTACAATTACTCTGGATTAATCAGAACCATTAAAATTTAATCAGAATAAATTGGAGCTTATCTATAACAGTATCTCTTCAAAATACTAATTTCTGTCGTTATTAAATATAGATGCCAAGCTATGTTTTATAAGTATGTTTAAATAATTTATGCAATTATTTATTTTATAATAAACCATTATGTTTATTGAAAAGTATACTATAAATCAAAATTTATATTGAATATTTAGCTAATAAATTGCCTTAATTTCGTGTAAAATTTAAAATAAGTGTTATTAAAATGTTTATATATGTAAGAGGCACTTTCTTCTGATTCATGAATATTAAATGTAAACTTAAATGAAAGGGCTCAGGCGCTAATCTGATGATTTGAAGTCTGATTTATTCTAAAGAACTTAACAAAAAGGGCCCTTTAGTACCCAAACTTATAAGGTTGTTAACATTTCGACCCTACATCTAAAACATTTGAGAGCCTGTAGTTAACAGAACTTGCCTACATTTATGATAGACAAAGCGAGAAGTTTTTACAGAATATTCTTATCCAAAGGAATTTTTTAAGACCGAAATAAATTATCTGCATTGATCTGGGTGTGGAACGAAGCTAAATTGGATTGCCAGTGGTTAGAAAAGTTCAATTTTAACTGAAGCACAGAAGGGCTCGATAAGGCGAATCAAATTGAGGATATAAGTAAGTAGAACAAGGTTTTTAAGTCAGGTTATATTCGAAACGAGATAAAGTTGTGGCCTTGCCTGAAAATACCTGATAAATTCTGATGTAAGAAGGAAGTCTGAATTAAACAGCTTTTGCGAATTAAAGAATAGAATAAGATAGGAGCAGGACTGCGCAGTTGAACTGAAATACCCGTTAGCATCATAATATATGAAGTTTTACCCTGGTGCCGCTACTATCTAGGTAGTGTAATAAGAGTAGAAAGTTAGATTCTAAAATGGATTGAAGAAGCAATTTTTAAATTAATAGAGTAAAGTTTAACCCCTAAAACACAGATTGAGCAAACAAATAATTAATGCACACACACACACACACAAACTAAAATTTACCACCTAATTCAAATTCCTTTATGATTAAAAACATGTACCCAGACAAAGATTATCTAAAAAGTAATCGTGTCTTTCAATTTAAAACAGCCTGGAAAATTGTGGTCATTTTATTGGCCCTTTTTACCCAGGCCTATGACGGTATGGCGCAGGCAGCCAAGCGTGCCATTACTGGTAAAGTAACTTCTGCTTCCGACAACTCGGCTTTACCGGGCGTTAGTATTGTAGTTAAAGGCACTAATAATGGCGCAGCTACCGATGTAAGCGGTAACTTCTCTTTAGAAGCGGCGCCTACCGATGTCTTAGTGGTTTCTTTTGTTGGTTTTACTACCCAGGAGGTAACAGTAGGTAACAGAACAACCCTTAATATTAGCCTGAAAGAAGATGCTAAAATGCTGAGTGAAGTAGTAGTGGTTGGTTACGGTGAAGTAAAACGTAGTGACCTGACCAGTGCTCAAACTACCATTGGAGCCGCTCAAATAGAGAAAACGGTTAATACCACCATTGAGCAGGCCATTCAAGGCCGGGCGGCCGGTGTTTACGTAACCCAAAACACCGGTCAGCCGGGTGGCGGGGTTTCGGTAAACGTTCGGGGTATTAACTCCATTAATGGTACTAATGAGCCGCTTTACGTAGTGGATGGGGTTCAGATTCAACCAGGTAACGTTGGTTTTGGATCTACCAGTTCTTCCAACCCTTTAGCCGGATTAAACCCTGCGGATATTGAATCCATGGAAATTTTGCAAGGCCCGTCGGCAACAGCACTTTATGGTTCCAGAGGAACAAATGGGGTTGTTTTGATTACTACCAAAAGAGGTAAATCTGGTGACATGAAGGTAACTTATGGTTATACCTACTCTTTGCAAGATAAGCCCCAACCAGTTGAAGTAATGAGTTTGCGGGAGTATGCGACCATGACGAATGAAATGCGGGCCTTAACCGGGGCAACACCAAATCTTGATTTTGCGGACCCTTCTATTCTGGGTGAAGGAACTAACTGGCAGGAAGCATTATTTAAAAGAGCTCCTTTAAATAAGCATCAGTTGAGTTTATCCGGCGGGGGAGAGAAGACCCAGGTTTATATGTCAGGTGAATATTTCGACCAGGACGGTATAGCCATCGGTTCAAACTTTAAACGTTACTCTTTCCGTTTAAATGTTGATAACCAGGCACGTAAGTGGCTTAAATTATCTACTAATTTATCTGTGAACCAGACAAACGAAAACTTGTCTTCTACGCAGGAAAACGTGATTTTAACGGCGCTGCAAATGTCTCCGGGTATTGCGGTAGTAAATCCCAATGGTACCTGGGGTGGTGCAGACGAAACCAATGGGGCGGCTGTTCAATATACGCCGATAAACCCTATTGCCATGGCCAATTTGGTGCAAAACGATTTGCTTAGAAGAGGCGTTATTGGCGGCTTAAATGCAGATTTTAATATTTTAAAAGGATTAACCTTTCGGACCTCCTTCAGTGGTAATGCTAATTTTGGTAACAGCAATTATTTTGTGCCTTCTTACCAGATTGGTGGCCGCAATAACCCAACTGCCACATTAAATACCAGTAATTCAGCCGGTACTTACTGGAACCTGAACCAGTTGTTGCAATACAATAAAACAATTGGTAAGCACGCCATCAATGCAATGGTCAGCCACGAATCTCAAGAGAGCAGAAATCAGGGTATTTCGGGGCAAAGACAAGGCTTTTTATCAAATGATTTCCCCGTGTTAAGTGCCGGTAATACCCAAGGTCAGACCAATAACAGTAGCCTTGGCGACTGGGCAATGGAATCTTACTTAGGACGGGTTATTTATACCTTCAATGATAAGTATGTACTGCAGGGGGCTGTCCGTACCGATGGTTCTGCAAACTTTGGTCCGGGAAATAAGTGGGGTGTTTTCCCGTCTGTTTCCGCTGCCTGGAATATTTCACAGGAGGCTTTCATGGAATCAGTGCCGGTAGTTAATGATTTTAAACTTCGTTTGGAAACAGGTTTAACCGGTAATCAAGGCGGCGGCGGCGGTATTTATTCGCCTATGAGTACCATTCCTACTACTTGGGGTTCAGGTTTTGTGGTTGGTCAGTATGGTAACCCTGATTTGCAATGGGAAGAAACAAAAACCAACAACATAGGCTTTAACCTGAGTTTACTGGAAAACCGGATTCAGTTAGAAGGTGATTTCTATATTAAGAAAACCGATAACCTGTTATTGGTACAGCCACTGCCTGATTATTTAGGTGCTACCGGTAACGGCAGTATTGGTAAACCAACCGTTAACATTGGTTCGCTGGAAAACAGAGGTTATGCGCTTAGTTTAAATACCATTAACATCGACCGGGGTGGATTTACCTGGAACACTAATTTTAACGTATCGGGCTTCCGGCCTAAAGTAACCGAATTCTACTCTGCTTCCGCCATTGTAGAGCGTTCTGCCTGGTTTATGCGTTATTTTTCGCAGCGTGCGGTAGTTGGTCAGGCTCCTTGGCAGTTCTATGGTTATATCGAAGACGGTATTTTCCAATCTAAAGAAGAAATTGAAAATAGTGCTTTGCCAACCCGGAATGGCGTAGAGTTACCGGTAAATGCTGAAACTGGCGTTTGGGTAGGTGATACCAAATACAGAGACATAAATGAGGATGGCGTAATTGACGAAAGAGACCAGACTTTCTTTGGTAACCCTTGGCCAAAAGCAACCTTTGGTTTAACCAACACTTTAAACTACAAAGGCTTCGACCTGATGGTGTTGTTAACCGGTTCTTATGGTAATGATATTTACAACTATGTACGTTTCTATAACACCAACCCGAATAACATCAACGTTGGTCAGAACATGATGAAAGAAACCTATAACTACGCCAGAGTGGGTGGCGATGCCAATAATCCGACTTTATTAAACCCGGGTTACGATGTGCCTCGCATTACCGCTGCCAACGTTAACGGTAACTTCCAGCGGATTACCAGCAAATATGTAGAAGACGGATCATACATCCGGTTGAAAAACGTGCAGCTTGGCTATAATATTCCCAAAACATTCCTGGCTAAACAAAGTGTGGTACAGGGTGCCCGGTTAACTTTAGGTGTACAGAACCTTTACACCTTCACCAAATACAAAGGATTTGATCCGGAGGTAGGTGCTTATGTTGGCCGTGATGCCCAGGTAAGTGCGCAAACCATTGGGGTAGACTTTGGCCGCTATCCATTAACACCAATGTATACTTTAAGTGTAGGAGTAGATTTTTAATAATTAACAGTTTAGAAAATGTTTAACATAAGTTATAAAAAGTTTGCAGCGGGCCTGATGCTTTTAGGTTTATTCACCAGCTGTAAAGAAGATTTCCTGGAGCGTCCGCCACTAGATAGGATTACGGATATAGAATATTACAAAACCACCGATCAGGTATTAATGGCAACTGCTCCGTTGTATAGCGGTGTATGGTTTGGCTACAATGATAAAGCGGCGGTAGGGATTGGCGACGGCCGGGGCGGAACTTTCTTTTCTCCTTCCTATGAAATGGAGCACGTTCGCTTAGCCAGTTCGTCTACCCAGGAATCGGTGAATGGTGCCTGGCAGTCATTCTTTAATATTATTGGGCAATCAAATGCGGTAATTAATAACGTGCAGAAATACGCTGCCCCAACGGTGCCGGATAATATTAAACTGCACGCCATGGGCGAGGCCCGGTTTTTCCGGGGTTTAGCGTATTCTTACCTGGTGCAGACTTTCGGACCGGTGCCACTGATTGAGGATAACACGAAAATACTAACCGATACATCGGTAAGCCGCAATACAGTGGAAAGTATTTGGGAGTTCATTATCCGGGATATCAGATATGCCTCTAAGGTTTTACCGGCAACTCCGGTGCAAAAATCGCGGCTTACCAAATATTCTGCCCAGGGTATGTTATCCCGCATGTTCCTGACCCGGGCTGGGGTAGGTAGTAATGGTACGCGCCGGCAGGCAGATTTAGATAGCGCTGCCTACTACGCAAAATCGGTTATGGATGCCAACGCCTTTAAGTTGCTGCCCGTTTACGAAGATTTGTTCTTAACCAAAAACAATGGCAACGAAGAAACAGTAGCTGCCTTGCAGTGGGTGTACAACGGCGGTAATACTTATTGGGGAGCCCAAAATACCCAGCAGGCTTACATGGCCTTTTCTTCGAGCATTACCGGCTTTGGCGATGGCTGGGGTGGCGACCATGGTGCGACCATGGACATGTTAAAAACCTACGAAACTGGCGATAAACGGCGGAAAGCTACTTACATGTTCCCCGGCGATACTTATTCTTACATTACCGAAGAAGTGAACGACCCAAATAAACCGGGTGCCAAAATGAAACGGCCACTGCAGGTAACTACCGATAATAATGGTACCGCTGAATTTAAAACCCGGGCTAATATTAAAAAATACGTGGTTGGCCGTCCGGAAGATAATGATGGAAAAGTAGTGCAGATGGGTACGGAGATCCAGACTTACCTGATGCGCTATGCCGAGGTATTATTAATTTACGCCGAAGCTATTTTGGGTAACAATGCTTCAACGTCTAATGCAGGAGCGCTGAATGCCTTTAACGCGGTGCGCGTAAGAGGTGGCGTACCCGCTAAAACCAGCATTACCTGGGAAGATATTTATAAAGAAAGACGGGTAGAATTAGCCATGGAAGGACAATCCTGGTACGACATCGCGCGGTTACATTATTATAACCCAACGTTGGCTTTACAGAAACTGAGCCAGCAGGACAGAGGAACGTACCGGATTATTCCGAATGCTAAAGTAAACGCTACTTCCTGGACGATTGAGTCGGTTACGCCGCAATTTTATTCGGTAGATGAGGCCAGCTTCTTTGTGCCCTATCCAGCGGCAGAGCTTAGCCGGGCGCCTAACTTACGGAAAACGCCAGTTCCTTATCAATTTAAATAGAGGTTAATATGCTGTCTGTCCTAATATTTATTAGGGCAGACAGCTAAAATAAAATGATGTATGAAGAAGTTTACCATAAATTCAATTAATCGAATAAGCTTTCTGCTGCTGTTTTTCGTAGCAGGAGCCCTTTCCTCCTGTAAGGAAGAAGATCCTACGGCCCCGGCCGAAGCCAAAGCTGCTCCCGTAATTGAGGCGGTTCGTTCCATGAATCCAGCCAAAGCCGACAGTACTTTTACCCAATCAACTTTGGGTTCAACTATTGTTATCAAAGGGCAAAACCTGGAAAATACCCGTACAATTACTTTTAATGGCTACAACGCTAGTTTCAATACGGCTTATGCATCCGATAACTATGTAATTGTTCGCATTCCGGAGTTAACGCCAACAGTTGCAACTGCCGCCAACGTTCCTAACAAATTAGTAGTGGGCAATTCTAAAGGCGAAGCGGTTTACGATTTCACAGTATTGCCGCCGGTTCCGTTGATAGAAGCCATGAGCAACGAATTTGTTAAAGCCGGCCAAACCCTTACCCTTTATGGTAAATATTTTTACTTTGTAAAAGATGTTACCTTCCCCGGTGGTGTAAAAGGCACAAACGTTACTGCTTCTCCAGATGGTTTATCGCTTACGGTTACTGTGCCTAGCGGGGTTGATCCTTCTAAAGGCGATGTTGTTGTAACCTCTGAAAGCGGCCGCTCTGTAGCTAATGCCCGGACCAGACTGTATAGTGTAGGTATGGTTGGTAACTTCGATGATAAAAACCCATTTGGCTGGGGCATTAATCCGGCTACCAATATTACCAATACCGCACCGGGCATTACCGCCCTCGATGGTAAATTTGCTTTAATTAGCATGGCCCTGCCAGGTGGTTATGGCTGGAGCAACGATAAGGTTATCAACTTAGCCGATTATAATGGTGCGCAAATTTTCCCTACGCAACCTGCTAATATGTATAACGCCGAGGATCCGATTGCCAACTTCGAAGCCAGAATGGAAGTAGCAGTTACCAACACGGCTTCTTTAAATGGTTTGCAGCTGCAGGTAATGACCCAAGAAGCAACCGATAAGGAATTAACCGCTAACGTTAATTTAAAAGATTTTGTACGCAGCACCGATGGCAAATGGTATACGGTTGCGGTTCCGTTAGCAAACCTGGCTAATGGCAGTACCAAATTGGCTAAATACGGCGATTTATTAAAAGGCAACAAAAAAGGAGAGAAGCATTACCGGGCTGTTATTGTCAATACCAATGCTGCAGATGTACCGGCTACCATTGCTATCGATAATATGCGCATAGTAAATACGGTTGCCCGCTAAGTCTAAAGATTTAAACTTTCCTCTTTTTGGTAGATTTTCCGAAACAGTCCTGGACTTTGGCCAGAACTGCTAAGAATGCCTGCCGACAGCTAATAAACTATAAAGGTTTCCCCCGGGGAAACTTTTATAGTTTAAGAAGATACCTGTTTTGCCGGGATAAGAAGAGGTTGATTCTTACAAAGTCAAATAAGCCTTAACCAATACCAAAATATTCTAAAATTCTACTAAAATTTTTCCCCAAACCACTTCAGCAGAAGGAAACCCCAGTTAAACACAGTTTAAGTTACATTTACTTATAAGCATGCATGCATTAAAAAAAATACTCACAGTTGCCGGTTTTTCTCTTTTAATTTCATCTGCTCAAGGGCAGGCGGTACCTGATAATATTCGGCTTAACCAAATTGGGTTTTACCCCGGGGCGCCAAAAGTGGCCGTTGTAGTAGGCGAAAATAACGGAGGTGAATTTTACCTGAAAACTGCCGACGGTACCAAAACTGTTTTTACCGGTCAGCTCACCCAGAGCAAACTTAACGAATTTTCGAAAAAACCAATCCGCATTGCCAATTTTTCCGGCTTCAGTAAACCGGGATCTTATGTTTTAGAAATTCCGGGAGTAGGTAAGTCTTATTCTTTTGATATTAAACCCGATGTACACCAGGCGGTAGCTGCTGCCGGCCTGAAGGGCTTTTATTACCAGCGCATGTCGATTGACCTGCCGGAAAAATATGCCGGTAAATGGCACCGGAAAGCCGGGCACCCCGACAGCAAAGCGATAGTACATCCATCAGCCGCTTCGGACAAACGCCCGGCCGGTACGGTCATTTATTCTACGCGCGGCTGGCTCGATGCCGGCGATTACAACAAATACATTGTAAACAGCGGCATTACTACCGGTACCTTATTAGCCGCTTACGAAGACTTTCCGGAGTATTTTAAAACCCAGAAACTAAATATTCCCGAGAGCAGCAACCAGGTACCTGATGTTTTAGATGAAGCCTTGTGGAACCTGCGCTGGATGCTGACTATGCAAGACCCGAACGATGGCGGGGTTTACCATAAGTTAACCAACCCGGCCTTCGATGGGATGATAATGCCTGATAAAGCCGACAAGCCGCGCTATGTGGTGCAAAAAGGAACGGGTGCCGCTTTAAATTTCGCTGCTGTAATGGCCCAGGCCAGCCGTGTTTACAAAAACTTTAACAGAGATTTCCCGGGTTTATCCGATACCATGTTAACGGCAGCTACCCGGGCATGGGAGTGGGCACAAAAGAACCCCAAAGCCATTTACGACCAGGATGCTAATAATAAACAATTTGCGCCCCAGGTAACTACCGGGGCTTACGGCGACCGCGAGTTCAGCGATGAGTTTATCTGGGCCGCTTCGGAATTATACGTCTCTACCAAACAAGATAAATATTATACGGCCGTAAATTTATTCCCCGATGATACCATGCCGCTTCCGAGTTGGAACCAGGTGCGTTTGCTGGGATATTACACCTTGGCTCGTCACCAAAATAACCTGACCCCCTTAGCTAAAAAAGATGTACCGGCGCTGAAAGAGCGGCTGCGGGCTTTTGCCGATGAATTAATAGCCGGCGTAGACGCAAGAACTTACCGCACTGTTATGGGCAAAACCGAGAAAGATTATATCTGGGGCAGCAGTTCGGTAGCCGCTAACCAGGGAATTGCCTTAATTAATGCTTATAAACTTACCGGCGACAAAAAATATATCGTAGGCGCCATTTCTAACCTCGATTATTTGCTCGGGCGCAATGCCGTTGGTTATTCTTTCTTAACCGGCTTCGGCGAAAAATCTACCCTAAACCCGCATCACCGCCCTTCGGTGGCCGATGGCATTAAAGAGCCGGTACCGGGTTTATTATCCGGTGGTACCAACGCCCGGGCCAATGTGCAGGATAAATGCGCGGGCTACCCCGCTAATGCCTCTGCCGACGAAATGTATATTGACCATGATTGCTCTTATGCGTCTAACGAAATAGCCATCAACTGGAATGCACCTTTTGTATACCTGGCATCGGGTATCGAAGCCTTGCAAGATAAAGCCGGCTTAGCGAAGAAATAACGGCAGCCGCTTACTGCAAAGTTGCCTTAAATACCAGATTGAATAAATCAGCACCTGTTTACCAGATTTATTCTGGTAAACAGGTGCTGATTTATTTTTACCTGAATGAAAGAACGGATATAACGAACTTACTACAGGGTTAAAGGTAAGTTTAAGCAGAATTATTTGCTAAATTGGAACAAAAATCGAGAAGTGTAATGATGAACTTTTTAAATAAGATTAAGTTTCTGCTTTGCCTGCTGCTATTGGTCAGCATTTCAGCTAACAGCCAAAGTTTATTAAAAAAAGATGAGGTACTGCTGTTCTCATATTTTAAGGGCAATGGCGATGGGCTGCATCTGGCTTACAGTACCGACGGTTATAAATGGACCGCTTTACAAAATGATAAAATATTCTTAAAGCCTACCGCCGGAAAAGACAAGTTAATGCGCGACCCGAATATTATCCGGGGGCACGACGGTAAATTTCACATGGTCTGGACGGTGAGCTGGAACGAAAAAGGTATTGGCTATGCCACCTCCGCAGATTTAATTAATTGGTCGGAGCAAAAATATATTCCGGTAATGGAGCATGAGCCCAACGCCCGTAATACCTGGGCTCCCGAAATAACCTACGATCCCAAAACAAAACTATACATGATTTACTGGGCCACCACCATTACCGGGCTCTACCCCGAAACCCAGTCGAAAGAAGATAATGGTTATAACCACCGCATGTATTACGTAACTACCAAAGATTTTAAAACTTTCAGCCCGACCAAGCTTTTATACGAGCCTGGTTTTAACGTAATAGACGCCAATATTGTAGCCGATGGCAAAGAGTTTATTATGTTTCTGAAAGATGAAACCCGCGAACCGGCCCAGAAAAATTTAAAGGTAGCCAAAGCCCAAAACCTTACCGGCCCTTATACCAAAGCCGGTCCGCCTATTACGGGAAAATACTGGGCCGAAGGGCCTACCGGCTTAAAACTGGGCGGCAAATGGATTGTGTATTTTGATAAATATACCGAAGGCAAAATGGGTGCCGTGCAATCCGCTGATTTAGAAAACTGGACTGATATCTCGGACCAGATGGTTTTCCCAAAAGGGATGCGCCACGGTACGGTGTTTAAGGTTACCCGTAAAGAATTTGAGAAGCTAAATCAAGGGCAGTAGAAGAATGCGGAGTGCCTTTAAGTAACTTGGCGGTTTGTTTTCGTAGCCTGTGCTCCAGCTAAACTTTGCCTAACGTTTATATTAAAGGATAGCGCCAGCGCATTGGCTAATGCTTCTTTTTTTTGCCTTTGCCACCCAGGTTGAAACGAGACGCACCAATTTTGTTAATCTTAAAATGGTGTAAAGAAAAAAAGTAAACGTATGAAAGCTTTCTTTTACCATAAGCCTAGGAAACTTATTGAGAGTAAGGTACAATTCTCAATAAAGCCGCCAGTAATTAAGAATAGAATTTCCGGCATGTTTGGCAGCAATCTGGGGAATATTCTGTAACTAAAAGCAGCTGTTTCGGTAGTATCTTAAAAACTTAAAGGTATCTGCCGGATGTTAAAGCGCATAAAAGAAATTGAAATAGATTATAAATTCGTATTAATCGTTTTTGTTTCTTTTGCTGTTTTTGCTTCCGTCCAAGCTTACCTAAAACCCTGGTCTTTAAATGCCAGCAACGGCCGGTATTATACCCACTACAATAACTACATAATTTTTAAGCAATCTTTTTTCCACCTGCTGGCCGGAAAGGATTTGTACCGGCATTACTTACTGGAACAATGGGACTTATATAAATACAGCCCGGTTTTCTCGCTTCTTTTCGGCATTTTCGCGTTACTACCCAATTTAGTTGGTTTACTTTTCTGGAATTTGGTAAATGCGTCGGTGCTGTTCCTGGGGATGCGTTACTTGCCCCAATTACCCGGTAAAACTAAAGCTATTATGCTATTAGCCATTGCTTTAGAGTTATTAACCTCGCTGCAAAACGAGCAAAGCAATGCCCTGACGGGCGGCTTGATTATATTGGGTTTTGCTTTGCTGGAGCGTAAGCATTATTGGTGGGCAGCGGGTTGTATAGTGTTCAGCGTTTATATAAAATTATTCGGCCTCGTAGCCATGGCCTTGTACCTGTTTTATCCGCACAAATGGAAAATAGGACTATATACGACTGCCTGGGTTTTGTTGCTTTTTATATTGCCGCTGGTGGTGGTACAACCAGGTCAGTTCTGGTTTTTGTATCAGAACTGGTATAACCTGCTCGTCAACGACCATTCTATTTCGGATGGTTTTTCGGTAATGGGTTGGTTCAGAACCTGGTTTGATTTTAGGCCGGACAAACTGCATGTGCTGCTGATAGGAGCCTTGTTGTTTTGTTTACCCTTATTGCGCGTAGACCGTTACCCCGATTATTATTTCCGGCTGCAGGGCCTGGCTTCGGTGCTGATTTGGGTCGTTATATTTAACCACCGGGCTGAGTCGGCCACTTTTATAATTGCTATGAGCGGGGTGGTTATCTGGTATTTTTCGCAGGAACGCAAACCCGAAAACCTGGTGCTGTTTATGCTGGCCTTCATTTTTACACAACTGGCACCCACCGATATTTTTCCCCGGTTTATCCGCAAAGAATATTTTCAGCCTTATGTAGTAAAAGCTGTGCCCTGTATTTTACTATGGATTAAATTGATTTATGATATGTTGCTGGCTAAATATACGCCCCGCTATCCTCAGCCTTTACCGGAAGTTAGTGCGATATCAACTTTTAAAAATCCTGCAGTAGGCAATCATTGATTTTAAATTAATTAAAGCACAAATTTGGGCATTCAGAAAAATTAGTAGCTCTTGAAACAATTAAAACTGAAGGCCAATAAAACCCGAAAGGCTGAAAATTAACAAAAGCGCCCGTAATCTTTAACATTTAAGCTAACCATAAGCTTCAACGCTAATTATATTTGACCTGGTTCTGCCGGCCTGTAATCAGGACGGCGTTAATTAATAAGTATGCTTAAGTTGCCGTTGCTAAAAGTATTTCTGGTTCTGGTTTTATTATTTGCAATCACCTCTGTTCGGGTGCAGGCGCAAGCGGCCATGCAGGTAAAAGGGCGATTTTTGTACGACCCGAAAGGAGCAAAGGTGATTTTGCGCGGGGTTAACGAAATGTTTATCTGGTCATCGGATTTAACTGGTGAGAGAACTTTCCCCGAAATAGCTAAAACCGGGGCCAATGTGGTGCGGTTGGTCTGGCTCAGCAGCGATGAAAACCCGAAAGGCAGTGCGGCCAACCTCGATAAAATTATTTCTAACTGCATTGCCCAGGGCATGATTCCCATGCCCGAACTCCACGGCGCTACGGGTAACTGGAGCAAACTGCAGCAACAGGTAGATTATTGGGTGAAGCCCGAAGTAGTGGCCGTCCTGAAGAAACATGAACCTTACTTGTTACTGAATATTGCAAATGAAGTAGGCGGGTGGGAAATAAAAGATGAACAGTTTCGCGAAGCTTACACCCGGGCCATTACCCAAATTCGGAGTACCGGCCTGAAATGCCCGCTGGTTATTGACGGAACCGGCTGGGGCCAGAACATTGATATTTTACAGGCCAATGGACCATATTTAATTGAACAAGATCCGCAGAAAAATTTATTATTTTCGGTACACATGTGGTGGACGGCCCCGGATGGCGCCAAAACCCGCATTCAGAACGAAATTAAAGAATCGGTTGCCATGAACTTGCCATTGATAGTAGGCGAGTTTGCCCCCATGGGCGTTGGCTGCAAGAAATATATCGACTATAAAACCATTATGGAGGAATGCCTTAAAAACCAGATTGGTTGGCTGGCTTGGTCGTGGGGCCTGCAAAATAACGGCGATTGCGCCCTGATGGACATGACCAATGATGCGCAAAACGGCCAATTTGCTGGCCTGGTAGACTGGGGATTAGAAGTAGCTGTTACCGATAAATATAGCATCCGGAACACCGCTAAAAAGACCCGCTACTTTAAGAAGAGGAACAAAAACAAATAACCTTAACTTTCCTACTGCCCCATTATTCCCTGAGAGCCGGCCAAAGTAATCACTCATTCAAATGTCCTGGTTACTTTGGCTCCATTCCCCTGTTCCGGTCCTTTTCATTGAGGCCATTTCGGCTTTCCGGCTTGCTTAAGAATATCCTCTTCAAAATTTACGGTGCCCTAAAATATTTTGGCAACGGGCCAGCCTTAGTAGAACTTTTCTGTGCCGGATAAGCTTTCTTGTTTAGCCCGGAAACGCCATTAATATTTAGGCGCAACGGGTTATTTTTGAATTTGTAATTTCTGGAGATAATTCAACGTTCTAGGGCTAATATTCTAGTCTTTTTGTTAGAATTTTGGGCGCTGTTTTTTAAATATTTATCTTCGTTTTGCCTTAGGTTGGTGGTGGATTTAACCCGCATGCGTTATAAAATTTATTTAAGTACTTTTCTGCTCTGGTTTCTTTGTTCAGGGGTATTGGCTCAAACCGGCGATTATAAATTTACCCGGCTGAACAATACCCAGGGGCTTTTGCATAACCAGATAAACTGTATCTTGGAAGATAGCCAAGGTTTTATGTGGTTTGGTACCATGTCGGGCCTGAACCGCTTCGACGGGTATAATTTTAAAGCGTTCCGGCATGATGTCCGCGACTCCACCTCTATCCGCAACAACTACATCAGCAATTTGGCCGAAGGGCCGGAGCAAATGCTGCTGGTGGTTACCCGGTGGTCGGGGCTGAATATTTATAACCCCCGTACCGAGCGGTTTCTGAGCAAACCCGATAATTTTTTGCGCAAGTACGGGGTTCCGGATGCTTCGGTAGAAAAAGTAATTAAAGACCAGCAGGGAAATTTTTGGTTTGTTCATACCCGCGAAGGCATTTTTAAGTACGACAGCCACTTGAGAAAGACTATCCGGCTGGCTTATAGTACCGCCGATTCCTTAACTATTCACTCGAACCAGATTTCGGATATTACCGAAGACGGAAAAGGGAATTTATGGTTAATGCACTACGATGGTGTGCTGGAGAAAATCAGCAAAACAGGTAAGGTTATTTTCCGGAACTATTTCCTGAACCGAAAATTTGGCCAGACCAGCCAGGGATATGGCCTTTTTTCGGATGCCGATGGCGATGCCTGGATATTTATGAACAACGAAGCCAAGGGTTTATTTTACTTCGATGCTAAAAAACAGGTTTTTACCCACATTCACCACGATTCTGACAAAGTAAAGCTAAACGCCAATATTGTACGGGGGGTAACCCAGGATAACCGCCATAGAATATGGGTAGGCACCGACCACGGCGGCATTAATTTATTGGATAAGAAAACATTTACGGTAAGATACCTGGTGAACGAACCCGATGATTTCCGGAGTTTAAGCCAGAATAGTGTTTATTCGGTATATACGAATAAAGCCGGCATTGTGTGGGTAGGTACTTATAAAGAGGGTGTTAATTATTACCATCCCGATGTAATCCGGTTTAAATTATACCAGCATTTGCCGGCCAATACGGCCAGTTTACCTTTTAACGATATAAACCGGGTGGTAGAAGATGCCAAAGGTAATTTGTGGCTGGGCACCAACGGGGGAGGCCTTATTTACTTCGACCGGGCGAACAATCAATTTAAACAATTCCAGTACGATGCCAATGACCCCAATAGCCTTAGCAATAATATTATAGTGGGGCTGCACCTCGACCGGGACCAGAAGCTTTGGATTGGCACTTATTTTGGGGGCTTAAACGTTTACGACGGCCAGAAATTTACCCGGTACCGGCACAACCCCGATGACCCAAGCAGCCTGTCCGACGACCGGGTATGGGAAATATTCGAAGACGCTAAACGTAACTTATGGGTGGGTACCCTGGGCGGCGGTTTGGATTTGCTCGACCGGAAAACAAATACTTTCCGGCACCACCGCTCGGGTCGGCCTAACTCGGTACATTCAGATTTTATCTCCTCCATCACCGAAGATCGGGAGGGTTACCTCTGGGTGGCCACCGCTTTCGGGGTGGATCAATATAATCCCGCTACCGGGGTGTTTAAGCACTTTGTTAACCGGAATAATAATCCCCAAGGCTTAAGCAATAATAATGTTACCACGGTTATCGAGGATAGCCGGGGCCTGATTTGGATGGGTACCAACGAAGGTCTTAACCTGTACGACAAAAGATGTAATGCTTTCCGGAGCTTCCGGCAGGAGGATGGCTTGCTGGACAACTCAATTCTGGGCATTGTGGAAGATAATCAGCATAACTTATGGGTGAGCACGCCCAAAGGCCTGTCTAGTTTAATTATAGGTAGAAAACAGGACGGTGGATTTGATTTTAGTTTTAAAAGCTACGACCAGCAGGATGGCTTGCAAGACAAAGCGTTTAACAACAATGCGGCCTGGAAAACCAAACGCGGCGAGTTGGTATTTGGCGGAGCTGATGGGTTTAATATTTTTCAGCCCGAGCGCATTACCCGGAATAAAGCTATTCCGGTTCTGGTGTTTACCGATTTCGAAATATTTAACCGGAGTATAGGCGTAGGCGATACCCTGAACGGACGCGTCGTGCTGGAGAAAGCTATTACCGGAAAAAAAGAAATCACCCTGAAGTACCATGAAAATATGTTTTCGGTGGCATTTGCGGCTTTAGACTACTTGCAGCCGGAAAAGAATCGGTATGTGTACCACCTGGATGGCTTCAGCGATGAATGGCTAGCCGTTGATAGTAAACTGCGCAAGGTAACTTTTACCAACCTCGACCCGGGTAATTATGTGCTGCGGGTAAAGGCCGCTAATAACGATGGCATCTGGAACCAGGAGGGAATTCAGCTTAAAATAACCATTTTGCCGCCTTTCTGGCAATCTAAACCGGCTATAGCGGCTTATGTAATGGTAGTGCTGCTACTATTGTGGCTGGCCCGTCATTTCCTGGTGGAGCGCGAACGTCTTCGTTTCCGGATTGTGCAGGAGCGACAGGAAGCCAAGCGCCGCCACGAGCTCGATGTAATGAAAATTAAATTCTTTACCAACGTTAGCCATGAGTTCCGCACGCCCTTAACCCTGATTCTGACCCCGCTGGAAAAGATTATTAAAAATACAACGGACGAAGGCCAGAAAAGCCATTTGTTGCTCATGCACCGCAATGCGCGGCGTTTGTTAAACCTGGTAAACCAATTGCTCGATTTCCGGCGGATGGAGGTGCAGGAAATTCATCTGCAACCTACCAAAGCCGATATTATCTGTTTTATCAAAGAAACTGCTTTCTCTTTTTCTGACCTTTCGGAGAAAAAGAATATCCGGTTTAACCTGGTATCGGAGGTGGAGCAGTTGGAAATACTATTTGACCCGGATAAACTGGAAAAGATATTGTTTAACCTGCTTTCGAATGCTTTTAAGTTTACCCCCGAAGGCGGAGAGATTAGCCTTAATTTACATTTAACGGCGGCTACCCGGAAAAATGGAAAAAGCGGGCAGCAGTTAATAATTAAAGTAAAAGATAGCGGCATTGGTATACCAGCCGAGAACCACGAAAAAATATTCCGGCAATTTTTCCAGAGCGATGTCCCGGGTTCGATGGTGAACCAGGGCAGCGGCATTGGGTTAGCCATTACCAAAAAGTTTGTACGGCTGCACGGCGGCACCATTACGGTGCAGAGCCAGCCCGGCGAGGGGAGTTGCTTTACCGTAGTATTGCCGGTGGCCAAAGCTTTTACCGCCAAAGCAGCTCCCGAACCAGTTGTGCAGGAAATTCAGCAGTCGGCAGCTTTGCCGGTGGTAAGCGACTTGGCCGGTGGGGCGATGGCTGGAAGCAAAAATGGTAAAAAGCCGGTGGTGCTATTAATCGAAGACAACGAAGATTTCCGGTTTTATCTCAAAGATAATTTACAGGCCTATTACACCATTAAAGAGGCGGCCGATGGCAAGCAGGGCTGGCAGCAGGTACTGGCCTGTAACCCTGATTTGGTGGTTAGTGATATTATGATGCCCGAAATGGATGGTATTACGCTGAGCCGGAAATTAAAGAAAGACCCGCGCACCGCCAATATTCCGGTTATTCTGTTAACCGCCAATGCCTCCGAAGAGCAGCAAATGGTGGGTTACCAAACCGGCGCCAGCGATTACATTGTTAAGCCTTTCAATTTCGAGATTTTGCTTTCCCGCATCCGCAACCTGGTTAACCAGCACGCTAATTTCCGGGAGGCCTTGCAGCCGAAAATAGAAGTTAAACCGCAGGAGGTTCAGGTTACCTCACTGGATGATAAACTAATCCGGAAGGCCATCGCATACACCGAAAAGAATATTTCGAATCCGGATTTTTCGGTAGAAGACCTGAGTCGCGAAATGGGTATGAGCCGGGTATATTTATACAAGAAGCTGCTGGCGCTTACGGGTAAAGCTCCTTTGGAATTCATCCGGACCGTACGCCTGAAAAGAGCTGCCCAGTTATTAACCGAGAGCCAGCTTACTGTTTCGGAAGTGGCTTACGAAGTTGGATTCAATAACCCAAAATACTTTACCAAATATTTTAAAGTAGAATTTAACTGTTTGCCTTCGGCCTATGCCGCCGAAAAGAAAAAAGAAGCCAGTATGGTATTGCCTTAAAGGTTAAACCACCTCCGCAGGCTAGTTCTAAAATGGTAGGAGAGAACGCCTTTTTAGTTTTTGTACATCCTACAAACCATTAGGCCCGGCCTGAAATAACAAAAACACATTGGTAGTTTTTGTTATTCCAGGCCGGGCCTAATTATTATGTGCTTACCGGTTTCCGCGGCCAGGCAAGTACACTTGTAATCCCAGGCTCAGCGACAAGCCTGACATGCCGTCGCCGACCGAAATATCGGCATTGGTGCGGGTAAAACGCAACATACCTTCCAGGGCCACATTGCTGGCCACAAAATGCGCATAGCCCGCCCCTAAACCAAATACCGACGAAAGTATAGCATCACCTTCACTGTTTTTAATAGAACTACCGGCAAATCCCGCCAGCGCTTCGCCAAACCAGCGGTGGGTAGGCGCTGCTCCTTCCGGGAAGTAATACCGCACAAATGGCGTTGCCCCGTAATAAAAATTTTCGCCGCCGTCGTAAAGCGTAAGTCCAATTTGGGCCTGCGCGCCGATGGCTGCGTTATCGCTTATAAAGAAGCCGGCCCGGGGCATTATATTGATAGAAAAAGTTTCGGACTTAAAGTTATGACTGATATTTCCTATATCGGCACCAACCAGCCAGTTGCCTCTTTGTACGGCATCAAACGCTACCGGTGCGGTAGTCTGGGGTTTTGTAATATCCTGGGCAGCTACCTCAAAGGCAGCCATAAGCAGGATTAATAGAAGGGAGAATAAATTTTTCATAAATCATAAAATTTAAAAAAATGAAGGTTAAATGTTTAAAAACGCAGTTTTAAAGATGTTGTTTAGGATTTAATCAATTTTTATCTGAGCCAGAATAGACACCGCCTTGATTTTACAAAACTTCATCAGCGCCAAGCGTCAATCCCTGAAGAGCGCTGTTCAGGGTGGGCCCATTTATGAGGATTTACAAATTTATTTGGCACTGATTTATAAGAGGGTTGCGGCATTTAGCGGCAGATATTTTTGGCTATTTAAATTTAGTGAGGGATATATTTACAGGTTTTCCGCTTGATAAAATGGGGTACAGTTCGGGTAAGCCGTATAGCTGCCTTATATTTGATTTACTTAAAAGATAAGAAACATGTTTGAACTGGTAATCCGGGCCCTGTGCGATACTTGCCCCCATACCGTTGATGCTGCCTATTTATTTGCCCAAACCCCCGATAATCAGGCATCGGTATTGTTTAAAGGGCGACAACTTCTGGAGAATAAAATTACGCCCCGATTGTTATTTGCGCAAACCGGCGAGCGGAGTGGCTATTTGGGGTTTGAGGTTTGGCAGCAGCAATTATTAACCTGGAACATTGCCAAAACCAGTATAGAAGGAGTGCCCGTTGGATACGATGTAATATTACATACTTTATCGGAAGCGGAGGCCATGGTGCAAAAAGCCAGGCAGCAAGGCTACAGTACCATGGTGGTTATAGCACCGCCTTTTCATCAGCCCCGCGCTTTCATGACGGCTATTACGGCTGCATTACGGCTGTATCCGGAGTTGCGGCTATACAGCCTGCCCGGTGAGGCATTACCCTGGCTAGGCGAGGCAGTTCATTCGCAAGGCAACAAAAAGGCGCTTCGGAAAGACTTGATTCAGGGAGAAGCCGACAGAATAACTACCTACCATGCAAAAGGCGATCTGGCTTCTGTTGCGGAGGTGATTGATTACTTAAATAAAAGAGATAGCGCCGCCAACGAAGGTTAATATAATTAGGCCTTAAAAGTAAAACAGCCTTCAGAAAGTAAATCTGAAGGCTGTAGTATATTTGAATAGCCATAATTGGCAGCAAGGCAGGTAGTATTTATAAAATGCGCCGGGCGCTGTAAAACTGCTGCATGTAGCTGAATTAAGCCCAAGCTTCGTTGTTGCCCAGGTAAATCTTGCCCTGCATACTTAGTTTTATTAAAAAGCCCGTGCTGGTTGCTTTGGCTTCAATCCATTCTTGTTTTAGCAGATACAAGGCAATTTGTCCTAACTGGGACCATTGACGGCTTTCTAAACCCGGGATCTCCGACATATCATGAAATCTGTCGGGTTCGGTGTTAAGTGTATTTAAAATTACTTGGGTAAGAATATAAAGTTCGTGTGGCTCGACAGAAGCAAAGTGATTGGCTTCTGCCGGCTGGTAAACCGCTGATTTAAACCCGTTACCTATGTTGTTGCGCCGGGTACTTTTTTCGTATGAATCATAACCGGTTACCTGGCTGGTTCTATACGAATTAGTTACTGCTGACAAATTGGGTGTGTTCTGGTTGATACCAGTTGTCTTCCGCTCTTTGTTGTAGTATAACCAAGCCAACGATTTGTTCAGAATTTCGGTAGTGTTCATGTTATTAGGCATTTGATACTACAAACATATCGCTAACTATATATTTATAAAAGGACAATGTGTGGTTAAACGTAACATGTATTTTTTTAAAGTACAAACAATAAAAAATGCTAATACAAGCTGTATAGACCTTTTTAACTAATAAGAAGTGTTATAAATATGCTTTTTTGTAACAAAATGGAATATTTTTATTTCATGATTTAATTCGGAGTTGTAATAATATGTGAGAAAAGCGCATTTTCTGGTTGAGAATAAACGTTTGTTATTGTTTATCTAATAAATTGTCGGGTCTTGTATAGATTGTAATTTGCATATTTTAAATATTAATTTTTACTAATGTATTAATTTGCTAATTATTTATGGCATATTGAATTTAGTAAACAAGTCTCCGCTAAATGGCGAATAGATTTTCTTTTTATAACGAGCAATTAAAACAAGAATTATTGGGCTGAAATTTATTTGGAGGTAATCTGGAGGCTTCAGTGCTTTTGGTTTTATTAAGCCATTATACAATAGAGGTGAAATAACAGGTGTAATAAATTGTAAAAATCAGCATGTGCTTTATCGTTGCACAGATAATTTATTGGTAGGAGTATTATGCCGGAACCGGTATGAGGCATTAAGCTGATTTTTTACCGGCTCCGTTATAATATATTTAAACTGCGCTTTGCTTATAAGGTAGATGCGCTTTTATCTCTCCTTAAAACTAATAAAATATCAGCTGCCAATATTCTGCGCCACCTGTATTGTACGCTATTGATAGAGGGCTAGCTGCTGATTGCCTGGATAAATAAAGTTAATAAGGAAGCTTGTTCGTATTTCTGTTTTGAATAGGGTTTGTCGCCATGGGGTATTATTACCGCCAATGCTAAAGCATCGGTCAGGCTTCTTGCTGGTGAAACAAGTAGTATGGACTCAGATTCTGCCTATTTTATTAAATGCAAAACAGCTTCAATATTTATAACCCGTGTTTCTGCCCCATTTCCTGAATAAATTTCAGTCCCTTTTCGGCAATATCCCAGGGTTTAGAGTATTCGCGCCATACCCCAATTGAGTTGGCAAAATCCGGATCGTTCCGGGAAAAGGCTTCTATCGTTAGCCAGCCTTTGTAATTGATGCCGGCTAAAGCCGCAAAAGCTTCGTCAAAATTGATGTGGCCATCGCCGGGGGTACCGCGATCATTTTCGCTGATGTGTACGTGCGCCAGTACCGGGGCAATGGTTTGGATGGCCTGGGTAAAATTCTTTTCTTCGATGTTGGCGTGGTGCGTATCGAACATGGCTCTTACGTTGGGGTGATCGGCGGTTTTAATGAGTTTGGTTAGTTGCTCCATTGTGTTGCACAAATAACATTCAAACCGGTTAAGTGCTTCCAGTCCCATCACAATATTTGCTTTGGCGGCATAATCGCCGGCGACGCGTAATACTTCGGCGCCCCAGGTATATTCCTGTTCTAGCGGTGCTCTTTTGGCAAAAACAGCATGGGCCGAGTGGAAAGGCCCGCAGATAACAGAGGCATTTAAGTCGTATGCCCGGTCGATGGCCCATTTGATGCGGTCCAACGCTTTTCCCCGGGTGGCGGCATCATCGCTAATGGGGTTCTCATCCTGGCCCACAACAAAAACAGTAGTGGTTTCTAAGCCTATATTCTTGGCATAATTACCTATTCTTTTATAAGCCGCTTCATCCGGCGAACCTATTAAAAACTCAACACCGTCGTAACCGATTGCTTTTAACCGATCGAGAATAGGCTTTAAATCATCAGAAATTACCGCCGACCAGGCCAGCACATTAAATCCAATTTTATTCATAGTTTAAAGAGGTAATAATTTAAGTAAGTTTAAACGGGTAATCAGGCGCTTTACTAATAATAGAACCGTAATGTTCGGAAAACAGCCACTTCCGCAGTAGGAGGAGGCGGAAACATGAATTCCCTTTCCGGTTAGGCTGCAGCTAAACGGAAAGGGTAAAGCGTAAGGTTTAAAGTTAGGTAATAAATATTATTTACTGGTTTGAATGCCATGGTAAGGCACATTCATCTGAATTTTGCCGGCCCATTTTTTAGGTACCGGTTTGCCAGCTGCCCAGTGAATACCATTAATTACCAGTCGCTGAAAAGGTTCTAAATCAAAATCTTCGGGGTGGCCCAAGGTGGTCATAAAAAATTTGCCGCCAAACGAATTTTTCCCGGTCCAGGCAACCGGGTTATCAATGGCTGCTTTATCAGGATTTACCGCGTGGCCCATTAATAGCCAGGTAGAGCCTTTGGTTGGGTAATCGGGCAATACCCGGTATAACCAGGAGCGGGCATGAAATTTACTGTCTACTCCGGTCAGGATTGGGTTTTTAGCGGCTTCGGGTATAATGGTAACATCGGTGCTGGAGTTGTGGCCGTAGTGCGTATGTTTGGCGGCACCGCCCCAGCCGGGAGGCGCGTTAAAGGCCATTTCGCCGAAAGCATTCCATTTTTCCAGTTCGTGCCCTTTGGGGTAATTAAAGGCGTGAGTAGTGGTACGAAAGCCGACTACGGGTTTGCCAGTTTTTAAATAATCTTCAATATGCTTTACCTGGTCGGCGGGTAAACGCCGCCAGCGCAGGAAAAACACGGCTAAATCAGCTTCTTTTAAAGCTTCTAAGCCCGGAATATTTTCCTCCGCATTTTGGTCCGGATAAGCACTGAGTACTTTGGTTCTAAAGCCGTAATTCTTCTCTAATTCTGCCGCCAAAAGTGGCAAGGTGCCTTCACCGCTGTATTCATGGTCGCCGGCTACAAAAACGATGAGGGGCTTTTTAGCGCTGGCTTTTGCTTTAGGCTGCGCGTTAACGCAGGAAACCGCGATAAAGAAATACGACAATAAGAACAAGTACTTTAAGTTTTTTAATTTTCTCATAAGGTATTAAAAGAATAAATAAGCAAATCGAAATCTTGAAGAAGGTTACTGAACACCGGTTTCCATAGGGTGTAGTTTAAGCAATTCGGTAGGCGAATAGAAACCGGTTTTGTTAGTAGTTGCTGCCCGTACTTCTTTAACCTTATCCGGCGAGATAGCAGGCGCTTTGTTACCGAAGGAGTTACGCACGTAGGTCAATACAGCCGCAACGTCCTCGTCTTTCAGCATGCCGCCAAACGGGGTCATAGGTACTTGGCCGGCGTATTTCTGACCGGCTACTTCAATCGGGCCATGCAATCCTTTTAATACAATCTTAATCAGGCGCTCATCGTTGCCGGTTACCCAAGGCGTACCGGAAAGCGGCGGAAATCCGGATGCCGTTAAGCCTTTACCATCGGGCTGGTGGCAGGTACCACAGAATCCTTCCTGGGCATAAATGGCTTTGCCTTTAACAAAAAGGTCACGTTCAGCTCCTTTTAAATTAGTGGTAACAGCTTCGGGCTTTTTCGCTTCTACGGCCCGGCCATTCAGGTGGGCTACAGCGGCTTCGTGGGCATGTATCATCCAGTCATCCAAAGGTTTTTTGGCCGCTTCGTTTACAATAGCCAAACCTTTCTCTTTGTCCAGCCACGAGGCAGCCACCAGGGCTTCCAGCCGAACCCGGCTGTTTTCATCACGGGCAGCCTGCATCAATAAATCGGCTTGGTCAGCTACCTGGTGGCCGGTATAGCGCACCACGCGTACGGCGGCGGCACGGGCATGATAATCTTTGGCTTGCAGCAACTGGCGCAGCAGAGTTTCATCCACTTTATTTAAGCCCCAGGTAACCCATAATCCCTCTAATAAATGGTGCTCATATTTCGGATCGTTTTTGTCGAGGTTGGCTACCCAGGTTTTTAAGCTGGCCAGTACTTCGGCAGTAGGGCGGCCCCGCAGTTCGCGTTTGGTGCGGTAGCGGGTCCGGTATTCAGGCAGTTTCAGGTTATCCAGCAATTCGTTTATACTGGCACCAGCCACTTTGGCGGGCTTAATTAATGGGCGCGATGGATAGGTGATGCGGTAAATCCGGCCGTGTACGTGGTCGCGGAGCGGGTCGCGGGCGTTATGCTGCATGTGACCAATTAGTACGTTATGCCAGTCGGCAATATAAAGCGAGCCATCGGGGGCAAATTCCATATCTACCGGCCGGAAATTACGGTCTTCTGACTGCAACAAATCCTGGCGGTGCTGACTCTTGTAACCGGTACCATCGTCTTTTAAGGTATGTTGTTTGGTGCCTAAGAAACCAATGGTATTGTTAATCAGGAAATCGCCTTGGGCATCGTCCGGGAAATGACGACTGGAAATAATTTCGATACCGGACGTTGGCCGTACCCGGTGCTTGTCTTCTATTAACTGCACCGATTTATGCGTAGCTTCGCCATATCTTGGTTTTACCGTGCCAGGCATCATCCAGCGCACATCGGGGCTGGAGGTTTCGGCAAAAAAGTTCTGGCCCCACTCATCAAACATAATACCCCAAGGGTTAGGAATAGAAAGCTGGGCAGTGCGCTCGAGCATCTTGCGTTGCGGGGTGTACCGGTAAAAGCCACCGTTGGTGCCCCGCACCGGGCCATAAGAAGTTTCTACGTTGGTATGCAGGAAAACACCTTCGCCCATGTAAATAGCACCGGATGGGTCGAGCGTATACACGTGGTGGGCATGGTGCGTATCGTGGTCGTCGAAGCCGCTTAGTAATATTTCTTTCGAGTCGGCTTTGTCGTCGCCGTTGGTATCTTTTAAGAGTACCATGTTGGTGCCTTGCGACAGATAAACGCCTTCGGGCGCCAGTTCAAAGCCAACCGGCAGGTGTAAGTTTTCGGCAAATATTGTTTGTTTATCGGCTTTGCCATCGTTGTTGGTATCTTCCAGAATAATAATCTTATCATTCGGCTTGGCATCGCCGGGCCGGTAGTGCGGATAAGTGGGCATGGTAGCTACCCACAGGCGGCCTTTGTTATCGAAAGTAATCTGGCAGGGATTGGCTAAATCGTGAAATTCTTTTTCGGAGGCAAAAAGCTCTATTTTATAACCGGGTGCTACTTTTAGTTTATTAAGCGCATCCTGTCCGTACAAATATTCCAGGCTGCCATTTTTTTCGGGGTTGTAGTTGGTTTTTACCGGCAATAATTGGGTGGTATTTTTATCGGCGGCGGCAATATCCATTTTTTTGCCTTTAGCCGCCTGCCAGATAGCTTCATCCCGGATAGCAGTTAATTCGCGGGTTTTCTTTATCTCGGCGGGGTAATTATCCGGACCAAAAGGATTATACCGACGGCCGTAAGCATGTACGCCATTGGGTATTTTGATATCGTTATGCCACATCCAGTTTTTCTCCATTACGGCGGCATGCACCAAAGCCCGGTTCTTTTCGGCTTTAGGAGCAGCTTTGCCGAAACTTTCGTCGGCGAGTAATTTCGAGAATCTGGCGTAACCGGCATCAGTTAGTTGGGAGCCATCAATGGTAAGAGGCTTGTCGCTGCTGTCGTACCATTCTTTGGTAGGGGTAAAGGCATCTATAAAGTGTATTTTGTGCCGGGCGGCAATTTCTTTCATCGCTTCGGCATACATGGCCAGGTTAGCGTTTTCTTTTTTGCCATTGGGTAAATCATACTGCTTCGATAAATCTTCGAAAGCAATAGGAGATACCAGGGCTAATTGCGGAGCCGCCGTGCCGTTGTATTTTTGGTTTAAAGTATGCTGCACAAAAGCATCTAATTCGGCCTTGTAGTTTTGCAAACCTTCTTCGCCTTGAAATGATTCGTTGTAGCCGAAGAAAGCAATAATTACATCAGCTTTCAGGCGGGTAAGCCACTGCTCTTCCGTGTCAAAATGACCTTCGCTGCCCGACTTCTGCGCCAGTTCGGTCTGGAATTTTTCGGCTCCCGGAAAAGCCCACGGCGAATTGCGGCTGGAATGCGGCCGGAAGCCAGGGGTATTACCCGGATCACACATGTTGCGGATAAACAGCAGGCTATCGGGGTAACGCAGGTGCATTTCGGTTTCGAAATGGCCGTAGTTCATCATCCGGGACCCCAGGTTATTGCCAATTAAAACAATATGGGACCCTTTCCTGAATTTAAGAGCATTTTGGTTGCTCTCAGTAAGGCTAGTCCAGGAGGCTTTACAACCCACCAGGATTAAAACGCCTACGAAGATTTTAACTATATACCGCATGGGTTTAATAAATTAGACTTATAATTTTAATGAAAATATTATTGTAAAGCACTGTACCTTAAATAAGGCACCTTAATAGCTTTTAGATGGCTTAATATTAACAGCAAAAACTATCCGGGCGGGGCCAGGGTAGTTTCTGCTGTTATTTGATCTGTTTAAGTTAATGAACTTAGCATAGAATTAAAAATTAACTTCGTAACGCATTAATTTTTAATAACCTTTATTCTGCGACAGTTTATTGTTGTTGCGGATTTCGGCTGTAGGAATAGGAAATAACAGTTCCCGCTCTTTTAGGGTTGGTCCGTAAGAAAACTTATGGCCAACGTAATTGTCGAAGGATTTCGTGGTTACGTTAAAGGCTTTCCGCAGGCGCACCATATCAAACCAGGTCTTGTTTTCGAAGCTTAGCTCATACCAGCGTTCTTTCCAGACTGCTTCGCGGAACTGGTCTTTGGTCAGGCCCGCCAAAGGCTGTAGCTCGGCCCGGCTGCGGATGGCGTTTATGGCCTGGTAGGCGGCGGCTGTCGGGCCACTCACTTCATTAGCGGCTTCGGCATAGGTCAGCAGTACTTCGGCGTACCGGATAAGCGGCCAGTTCAGTCCGCTGCTGGTGGTGGTCAGGTGGGCCTCGGTATCGAAATGCTTGTAAATGTAGTATCCACCCAGGTCTACGGTTTTGCTGCGGTCGCTGCTTAAGGTATAGGTACGGTAGTAAAACTGCTTTTCTTTGGTTCGTTTATCGCCCGGCTCATACGATTCTACAAATTCTTTATTCGCAAAAATAGCCCCGGTTTCGTCGGAATAAGCCGAGATACCCTGGTTATAAGGAATAATAGAAGTCTGCCAGTTAGAAGCCAGCACATTGGGCACAAACTGCACCATAAAAATATTCTCGTCGCGGTTTTTGGTAGCGTAGCTGTGCAGATCGTCGTAAGAACCAAACAATTTAAATTTACCCGAATCTATCACCTCTTTGGCTTTTTCGGCGGCTTTCTGGTAGTATTCAGTTTTTTGTAAAGGGTAGCCCGCCATGGTCAGGTAGACGCTGGCTAATAAAGATTTAACCGCTCCTAAGGTGGCCCGGCCGCTCACATCAGACATGGGTAAACCAGATGCTTCAGCCTCAATCAGGTCCGCTACAATTAACCCGTATACAGCTTCTTCGGTGGCCGGTTCGGGGTAGAGTTCCGGTGAGGTCAGGTCAACGGGTTTATCAATGAGCGGCACCTTCCCAAAAATGCGTACCAGGTTAAAATAATTAAAAGCCCGCAGGAACTGCGCTTCGCCTAAATATTTCTTTTTCTGGGCTTCATCCATTTGGATATCCGGAATTTTAGCAATCGCCAGGTTGGCGTTCCCAATGGCCCGGTAACTGCTTACCCACCAGGTGTTGCCGTATTCGTTGTCGGCATTATTTACCAGGTTGCGTACGTTAATGCTGCTTTGGGCCTGGCCCAACTCGGTGTTGGCTAAACCGGTAGAGAATTCCAGCATCATCCAGGGGGCGCCGTTAAAGCCCCCGCCGGTGGTGGCTCTTAAGCTTTCATAGATTGAATTTACCACGCTTTCGGCATGCTCCGGCTTGGTAAAATAATTTTCCATCGTGAAATTAGACTTGTCGGGTTCTTCCAGGAATTTTTCGCACCCGCTGGCGCTGAGCAGTAGGGCCCCGCAGAGGAATATTTGGCTGGTGGTTTTAAATATATTTTTCATGTTGATTTAACGCTTTTAAGAATGTTACTAAAGACCAATGTTCAGACCCATCATAAATACCCGGGGCTTCGGATAGTCGTACAAAACCACGCCCTGCTCGAAAGTACCGCCGGAAGTAGAGGCTTCTGGGTCGTAGCCGGTGTATTTGGTGCTCAGGAAGAAGTTCTGGGCCGAGGCATAAATCCGGAGGCGATTTAACTTTAATTTCTGAGTTATTTCGGGCGAGAAGCGGTAAGCCAACAGCAGGTTGCGGCCTCTTAGGAAAGAAGCGTCCATGATCCGGTCGGAGTCTTCGTTGGTGTTATAACCGGCCGATACCGGCCGCAACTGGGCAATATTAGTGTTCTGGTTTTCGGGTGTCCAGGCGTTAAGCACAGTGCCTAAGCTGTTAGCAATACCCTGGCGGTCTTCGGTGGAGTGCTTGGTACGGAACAGAATATCGTTGCCGAACATGTACTGCAAATCCAGCGTCAGGTCGAAGTTTTTGAAGCGGAAGGTATTAATCATGGAGCCAAAACCATCCGGAATACCTTTGCCAATAATTACCCGGTCGAGCTGGTTAATCTGGCCATCTTCGTTTACATCCTGGTATTTAATATCGCCGGGTTTCTTCAAATATTTAGCGGCCATATCGGCTTCGGCAGTGCCCCAGGTGCCCTGGTGGATGTAGCCAAAGAAAGAACCTACGGGCTCACCTTCCCGGATAATAGTCGGACCCTGGAAGATATCGGCGCCACCGGTTAAGGCAATTACTTTGTTTTTATTTGCTGAAATATTGAAGGTAGTATTCCAGCCGAAATTGCCAGCGTTAATGTTTACCGTGTTAATAGCAAATTCAACCCCGCGGTTCTCCATGCTGCCCACGTTGCGGGTTACGGTGGTATAGCCACTGCTGGATGGTACCGGCGCGCTCAGCAGCATATCGGTAGTCAGCTTGCGGTACACATCAAATTCGAGTGAGAGGCGGTTATCGAACAGTCCCAGTTCCAAACCGGCATCCACCTGGTGGGTTTTTTCCCAACGCAAATCGGGGTTAGCTAAACGGCTTATACCAATACCAATAGTACGGGCACCGTTGAAAATAACTGAGTAATTGCCCAAACCGGCGAGCGCCTGATAAGCTGTAATTTCGGAGTTACCCGTTACACCGTAGCTGGCACGCAGTTTTAAGTTAGAAATAGCCGGAATACTTTTAAGGAACTCTTCTTCGGAAACCCGCCAGGCCACAGCCGCAGAAGGGAAGAACGCGTAGCGGTTAGCCGAACCAAATTTAGACGAGCCATCGGCGCGACCAGTGAAAGTAACCAGATACTTATCTTTTAAGCCATAATTAAAGCGGCCGAAATAAGAGTTAAGCCCGTAGGCGCTGGTCCCGGAACTCGGCGCTACCGGGTTGGCACCGGCGCCTAAATTATTAACCCCGAAGTAATCGTCCTGGAAACGCTGCGACTGAGCGGTAGCGGTAAATGCATCTACGTGCTGCCACGATAAACCTAACATACCGGTAAAGGAATGCATTTCGCGGAACCGTTTGTTGTAAGTCAGGTAGTTTTCGAACTGCCAGGAGTTATGCCGGGCATTGCTCACCGAAGCATCGCCGCCCTGGTTCCGGGAGATATAGTTAAGCGTGCGGCCGCCGTAGTAATCAATGCGCTGGTTAATAATATTGGTCCCCAGGGTAGTCCGCAGTTCCAAACCTTCGGCCAGGGTAATATTGGTAAACACGTTGCCCAGCATGGTTTGGGTTTTGAGTTCGTATTTACGGTTTTCAATAATATCTAATGGGTTACCACCACCCTCCATGCCGGGATAGTCTTCGTTGCCAGCCCATTTGCCGTCGGGGTATTTTACCGGAATAATGGGTAATGCTTCTAACACCTGGCGCATCGCAATAATACCGCCAGCACCCAGCGGGTCAATCTGGTTTTCGTTCTGGTCGTTGTAACTAAGTGTACCGCCCACTTTTAGCCAGTTTTTAACCTGGCTGTCGAATACAAAGCGGCCGGAATAACGCTTCAGCCAGGAGCCGCGCATTAAACCGTTTTCGTTCCGGTAGCCCATGTACACGCCGTAGCTGTCTTTATTGTTACCGCCGGTAAAAGATAACTGATGATTTTGGCTAATTGCTTTCTGAGTAGCTTCTTCCTGCCAGTCAGTATCGTACTTGGGGTTGCCGTTAGCGTCGAAAAGCCGGGGATCGGTTCTTTTGAGTTTAGGATCTTTGTACTTGCCGCCGGCCCAGCCTACCGGGTCAAACTTCTGGGCATTCTGGTAAGCAATATCTTCTACCATTAAAAATTCCTTGGAATTCAGAAGGTCCATTTTGCGGGCCAGTATGCCCACACTCCAGTCGGTATCGTAGTTTACGCGGCCACCGTCCTGGCTGCCCCGTTTGGTAGTTACCAATATTACCCCATTAGCGCCGCGGGCACCGTAAATAGCGGTAGCCGACGCGTCTTTCAGCACTTCAATAGAGGCAATATCGTTGGGGTTAATATAATCGATGGGGGTGCTGCCGTTGGCCAGGTTGGTTACGTTCAGGATTACACCGTCTATTACATAAAGTGGGTTATTCGTTACACTTACCGAAGTATTGCCGCGGATACGAATGTTGGCACGACCACCGGGGCGGCCGGAATTAACCGATACGTTGGCGCCGGTTACCCGACCTGCCAAAGCCTGGTTTAAGGAAGCTGCCGGCCGTTCCTGCAATGCTTCGGCCTTTACCGAACTTACCGCACCGGTCATATCGGATTTCCGCTGTGTACCGTAACCTACTACCACTACTTCCTCCAGTGCTTTGGCATCCGGAGACAGGGTAATATTTATGGTGGTCTGGTTATTAATAGCTACTTCTTTGGTTTGGTAACCAATAAAGGAAACTACCAGCGTGCCACCGCTGCCGGGTATATTTAAGTTATAAGTCCCGCTCGCATCGGTGGTGGTGCCATTGGTAGTGCCTTTCAGCAATACCGTAACACCGGGTAAACCACCACCCTGCTCATCAGAGACCTTTCCTTTTATTCCAACGTTTTGGGCCCAGGCGCCCGCCGTGGCGAGCAGAAAAAGCGGCAGTATCAACAGATACCTTGCTTTTTTAAGTAAACTGTTTTTCATGATTGTTTGGTTTAGGTGAAAGTGAATAATGCTGGTTTGGTTTCTGATTAGTGGTTTAGCCAACCTTTTAGCCAACCTCTTGGCTGTTATTTTTAAGTCGATAATCAGATTAGATATTTTCTAATTTAGGCGGATTATACACCTTAACTATCCTGTGCTATCCTGCCTATAAAAGAAAATTATTAAAAATTTTTTAATAAAGGCTGATCCTTAAAGAATATTAAAATTGGTAACGTTTTCTCTTAGATGAGGCTTAAAGAAGTAGTATATATATAATATTTATAATTTTTAATGGATTTTTGTGTTTTATCGTCAGAATAAATGTTTTGGAGATAACTTAAGAAATAAAGGGAAGGCAGAGGCAATATTATCCTCAGAAATTCTAAGGGAAGACGCAACGCTGATGGAGCCCTATAGCATATATTAACGATACGGAATTAGATGAAAGTAGAAGTGGTACTAAGTTTTTAGAACCCGGTAGTTTCGCCGGAATAACCGGGTTTATCTAAGCGAATAAATAATTCATCAGGCAAGTAGATATAACAAGTCGGTATAAATATTCGGATGCAACTAGTGCGCCTGGTAAACCTGACTAAACCCAAAATACTGAGTGGAGCACCCTTGCCAAAGAATATTTTAGTATTTTTAATCCTGTGAAACTGTTGCTGCTCTTTTCTTTATTATCTTTTAATTTCTGGGCACAGACTTTTCCGGTGGATCCACTTTCGGGTAAAATATATTACGCCGAAGAAGTGCTGGTGAAAGACGGGCCCCAATTTGATTTGTATCACCGCGCTAAAGCCTGGTTTGCTGCCGGCAAAAACAAAAAAGCGTTGCAGACAGACGATTTGGCGAATGGTTTGCTAGTTGGTCGAAATTACCGGTTCGTTTCGGTGCCCGATGGGAATAAAGCGCAGACCTACCGGTTATGGTACACGGTAAAACTAGAAATGGAAGATGACCGCTACTGGTACAGTATTACCGATTTTCTGTTAGAGGGGGAGCAATTACCTAACGCGGCCGGCGTTAAAGCCCACAAAAGTAAAGTGCCTTTAGAGGCTTTGGTGTTAACTAAAAACGGAACAGACCCTAAAGAGAAGAAAGAAATACTTAATAAGTTATTGGAAAAGGCCACCCATAAAAGCATCCTGGCTTTGATAAAAGAACTTAAAGCTAGTATGCTTTAGCAGGAGGGTGTATTATGCAGAGGGGGTGTGTAATTGCCAATAGATCTCACAGGTATTGTGCAGGAGAAACCTATTTGGCGGCCTGTTACTACCTGCTGCTTAGGTTCCTCCTCCTTGCCACCAGTGGATAACAATTATTTTAAACTGATTAAGGGGACATAATTACTTTGATATACAAATTTCAATAATTTATATACTTAAAACTTATTACTTATAACTTTCCACTTACTTACTTACTTACTTACTTTGATTTAATATTTCTTTAAAGGTTGTAGCCTTTAAGTACAAAGAGCCGCCTGTTTTCGGTTTTAAATCCGCTCTAATTTAACCGGATACGTTTTACCGGAAGCCCACTGGGGTACGTAAATACTCTCGTCGGAATCTACACATACATCGTGCGGATGCAGAAAACCCATGAAGGAGCGGTCTTTGCGCTGTTCCTGTAATACATTCTTTACGTACTTGGGCTCGGTGCCGCCCGGCGTAGAAATTACCCGGTCTTTCTCGTCGAAAATAGTGATGTAGCCCGAATCTTTGTAATCCTGGGAAGTGCTGCGGTAAACGGCGGCGTACAGGTTTTTGCCTTTGAGCACGGGCCGGCAAATAAAGGAACCCGGAACCGGTATAGTAGCCAAATATTTTCCGTCTAAAGTAAATCGTTTCAGGCTGGTGTGCGAGCGGTCGGTTACCAACAGGGTTGGATTTTTTGCGTCGCGGGTATCTACCAGTACGCCGTGGCAACATTCAAAAGTGCCGTCGGTGGCGCCTTTCCCACCAAAATGCCGGATATATTCGCCTTTGCTGTTGTACTGGGTTACAAAATTACGGCCGTAGCCGTCGGCCACGTAAATATCGCCATTAGCCGGGTTTATGGCCGTTTCGGTAGGCTTAAATTCGCCGGGGTGGTTATAATCTTTTATTTCGCGCGGATAATCAATCTTAAATATTTCTTTCCCTTTCAGGTCGGTTTTAATTACCTGGTTCCGGTCGGTATCGGTAATCAGCAAAAATTGTTCGCCGCCTTCGTTACCTAAAGTTAAGCCATGGCCGCCGGGGTAGCTGTTGCCCCAGGTTTCCAGCAGTTTGCCCGATTTGTCGTAAATTAAAATATTATTGCGGGTTTCGTTCGTCAGCATGATTAACCGGCCTTTGGCATCTTCTACCATTTCGTGGCAGTCGTTTACCGGGTTTTTGCCGGCATCCAAAACACCCCAGCCTTCTACTACCCGGTAGCGGTGCGAATTATGCCCCAGCGTAGCTCCCAATTTTTGACCAAAACTCTTTTTTACCCAAATAGTCGGGAAGAAAGCACTCACGGCTAAAGTGGTACTGGTTTTTTTTAAAAATTCACGTCTATTGTTATTTGTGGTGTTTCCCATTACTTATTACTGGTTGATATTTTATTAATTGGAGCTTAATTTTAATAAATTTTGCAGGAATTAAAATTTGTCATTCAAGAGCTACCTATGTAGCTGCCTGCCAAATAGGTTCCTCCTGAATGACAGTGTTGGGTTACTTAAACTTAGCTTTTTACAGCTAAATAATCAAATTTTGCTAAGCCTCTTTCACTTCATCTTCCTCAGTGTCTTCTTTTACTTCCTTCTTGCCAAATAATTCCATTACCGGCTTGGCTACGCCATCCGGGGTGGTATAAAAAGGCCGCTCCTCAATAATGGCATGGGCATCTTCGGGTATGCCCAAGGCATGATAAATAGATTGGTGGATCTGATCAATCTTTATCGGTTTTTCGATGGTTTTGCAGGGCCGCTCGTCGGCAGTTTTGCCGTACACGTGACCTTTCTGAATACCGCCACCAAACATCAGGATAGAGCACCCGTCGGTAAAGTGGCGGTGCATACCGTAGTTTTTAATATCGTTGATGATGGTGGGCTGGTCTACCTGGTGCTTCACTTCGGCGCCGGGGCGGCCTTCCAGCATCATGTCGCGGCTAAACTCGCTGGCCAGAATAACTAAGGTGCGATCCAGATGGCCGGTACGTTCCAGGTCTTTTATGAGCTGGGCTACCGGGGCATCTATCTCTTTTTTCATGCCCTTCATTCGAGTATGGCCGTTTTCGTGGGTGTCCCAGCCCATAAAAGGCACATACTCGGTGGTTACGCTAATAAAACGGGCGCCTTTTTCGGTAAGCCGGCGGGCCAGCAAACAGCCTAAACCAAACCGGCCCGTGTTATAAATATCGTAGCTTTCTTTCGGCTCGGTACTTAAATCAAAGGCTTTGGCTTCCGGTGAGTTCAGCAGCATGTACGATTGCTCCATCGCCCGCCGAAGCGATTCTTTCTGGTAATCGCTGCCAAATTCGCCGAATGCACTCTCGCTGATTAGTTTATTATATAATTCGTTACGCTTTTCGAAACGCTTGTACGACATGCCCACCGGCGGCTTCACACTATCAAGACCGGTGGTAGGGTCCGGAATCATGAACGGGCCGAACTCGTTGCCGAGGAAGCCGGAAGTATGGAATGCCTTTAGTTCTTCGCCTTCGCCTAAAGTTAAACGCTGGCCAATGTCGATGAAAGCCGGAATAACCGGATTTTTAGGGCCTAATTCTTTGGCTATCCAGGCACCCATGTGGGGCGCTGCCACCGATTGGGGCGGCTCGTAACAGGTGTGCCAGTGGTATTGGTGGCGCGAATGCAGAATATGACCTAAATCGGCCGCTACGTAAGACCGGATTAAGGTGCCTTTATCTATTATTTTACCAATCGACTCCAGGCCTTCCGAAAAATTAACGCCATCGAGCACGGTTGGTACTGCTTTAAACGTACTCAGTACCCGGTTAGAGTCCAGGCCTTTTTCGAAAGGGGTATATTGTTTCGGGTCGAAAGTATCGGTATGGGCCATACCACCGGCCATCCAGAGCAAAATTACGGTATCGGCAGTTGAATTGGCTAAACGCTGTTTAACCGCATCCGATTCCAGTAGTTTTTTATTTTTATCGCTACTACTGCTGCAGGAGGATAATAAACCGGCCATCGGTGCACCAGCCGCCAAGGCGCCCAGCGTTGCGGCACTAGCCGTTTTTAAAAATTCTCTTCGGTTCCATTTGGAATGCATGGCAAGAATAAATTTAATTTCTAATATTCATTAATCTGAAATATTCCCCAATTATCAATTACAAAAGATGCTACTTAGGTTAATATATCAACTGAAACTCGGGTAGCAGCACTACTGCCCACAGAAAATCCTGCACCGCTTCGGAATTAGGGGTTGGGCCGAGTACTTGTTTTGCTACGTTAATTTCTTTGGGTACTGGTGCCCGGCCCAAGGCTTTGCGGTAAACTTCCCGGATGATGGTATCGCTGTCTTTGTAGCGGGCAACCCAGCTATCGGCGCCTCTCTTCAGCACGGCGTTAAAGGCTTTGCCATTGGTAAGTTCCAGGGCTTGCAACAGATTGGCCTGCGAGTCGCGGCCCGTAATTACGGTTTCACGGTTTGGCCGACCAAGGGCGGTTAAAAAGCCATCGTTTTTAACCAAAGAGGCCCTTACAAAAGGCGTGCTGGCCTGCTCGGGCTTAAGCTCGGGAAAATGCTTGTACTGAACCGCCGAATCGGCGTAAACCGGCTGAATGGCGCTACTAACGGCATCGGCAAATTGTTCCGCCGACATGCGCTTGCGCAGCATACCCGCAAAACGGAAATCGGGAGCATTAATTTTTTGCTCGTCCATTATTTTAACCGATGGCAACTGGTAAGTTTTGGAGGTCGCAATCAGGTAAATCAGCTCTTTCAGGTCGTAATTGCGGGCTACAAAATCGGAGGCCAGCCAATCCAGTAAATCCTGGCTCCAGGGTTCGTTGTCCATGGCATCAACCGGCGCCACAATGCCGCGCCCAAACATTTGCGCCCAGATGCGGTTTACGATGGTGCGGTAAAGGCGTCCGTTGGCAGGTTTAGTCAGGTTTTCGGCCAGTTGTCGTAGTTTTTCTTTCACCGGAGCTGCTTCTTCTATGGTGCCCAGTTCTTCCCACAATATTTTGGTTTCGGCCATTTTACCGGTGGGCACATCGCAACGGTTTATTTCCAGGGTGCTATCAGAAAAAATATTCGCAAACGCGTAAGCATCTTTCAGTTTCCAGTCGCTGATAAAGCTATCGTGGCAGGAGGTACACTTTAAGTTAAGGCCCAGTAAAACCTGCGATACATTTTGCGCCGCCTGCATTTCGGTGCGCTGGCTGGCATTTACCACCCCGCGCCATTTAATGCCATTAATAAAACCTTCCGAACCTTTGCCGGGGTTTAGCAGTTCTTTCACAAACTGGTTATAAGGTTTATTTGATTGCAGCGATTTGTACAGCCAGTCTGAAATATTAGTGCGGCCATTGGTAATATAGCCCGTGCCGGAATAGTCGTTGCGGAGGGCATCGTTCCAGAAGGTAAGCCAGTGCAGCGCATAATCATCGTTGCGATTTAGGAGTTGCCGCACCCAAATATTCCGCTTATCAGCACGGGAATCCTGGGCAAAGGCGTCCAGTTCTTCCGGGGTAGGCACTACGCCAATAATATCCAGGTAAATTCTTCTTAAATAAATCCGGTCGCTGACCACATTGGTCCAGGCGACGTTATTCTTTTTAAAATATTCGTTTACCCACAAGTCTACCGGGTTTTGCAGGTTTTGGGTAGCCTTGGGCAGGGATGGGTTTCTGGGCTTCAGTTCGGCTACCCGGAAAATATTCTTTTGTCCTTTATCGGGCCAGGGAGCGCCCTTCTCTACCCAGTAGGTAATTAGCTGGATATCTTCTTTACTCAGCGGTTTGCCTTTGCCCGGCATAGCCTCTTTGTGACTGCGCGGCAGGTTTATCCGCCGGATAATTTCGCTCTCGTGCGGCTTGCCGGGTTCTATTATTTGTCCGTGTTTGCCGCCTTTAAATACCATATCTTTTTGGTCGAGGCGCAGTTCGCCTTTAATTTTATCGGAGCTGTGGCATTTATAACAATTGTGCGCAAAGATGGCCCGCACCTGGGTATTCAGTTCTATTTCCTGCTCGTGGCTCAGCTTATTATTGCCTTTTAACGAAACCAAGCTAAAATTGCTTTTGCTGCCCGGTGCTCCCTCGTAATCATCGCTCCAGGGAATAACACTGGTGAGATACATATCGCCGTGCGTTAAGGAAGCACCGTAATGCCCGGCCGCCGTAACACCTACCGCTGTAAATAAAATTAGCCCGCGGTAATATTTTATTAATTCCCAGCGGTTCTGTTTTTCGATGGTATAGAGGAGATAAGCCGCCATAATACCCAATACCGCGGTTGCTACGCCCGTCCACCGGTGAATGGCTAAGGTATCGCCGCCGTAATCTTCCTGGCCGGCCAGCATCCACCCCAATAGAGCCGAAAGTACCGCTCCCGCCGCGCCTAATATTACCAGCAAATCAATGCCGGGCCGGAGCCGGGAGTTGAAGTCTTTTAGCGTAACTACTTCCAGCAAAGCAGCCAGGCACAATAACGTAACCGGAAAATGCACCGCCAGCGGATGCAGCCGTCCCAGTAGTTTAAAAAGCCAGAAAGTATCATTTGCCGTGCTGGTAGCTGCTTCGGTAACCGGGTCAGCCAAGACATCGGCTAAAAAGAAAGGGTATAATACTGCTACTAAAAGTAGAAGTAGCGCCAGAAACTTATATTTATTAAAAGCTTTCGAATTCATTTAAGTAATGTTATTAGGGCTTTAAAAAATATTGCCGGTTGAGTCGGATTAAAGGGATTTCTAATATGTGCAGCTATCATAAAAAAACTATCCTGTACTGTCCTGTTTGGCGGGTACGTTAACGCAAAAAAGCAGATTAACCTTAAGTATCCGTATTTTTAAGGACTTATGCAAATAATTTGGCTAATAAATATTGATCTATCTCTTTGATATTCAACATTAACAAATTATGCAGTGCTATATAGGAATAAGAGGGTAGCTAATATATGCTGGTATTTATTACTTGGAATTGGTGCAGCCATACGTTTTGTTGGAAAGACTGAAACCCGTAAAAATTATTATGTACGCGGCCCCACAGCTAAAAGCAGATAATACTAACCGAAAATTGGATAGCATTATCTGCTTTTAAAGCGCGGAGTAATCTAATAGCCCTGATTCTGGCTTAGCTTTTCATTAATTAAAATCTGCGGCGCTGGTATAGGAAACACATGTTCGTGCGGCTCATACACATAGTCGAGCGTACTATAAATCACGCCACCCCTATCTACGGTAGGGTTAGCTTTTTCCTTGGCTGCGTAGGCGTTCATGAACTGCGCCAGTTCCGCCGGGGTCTTCGTCCGCTTCAGGTCGAACCAGCGGTGGTTTTCGAAGGCCAGCTCCACTCTTCTTTCCTGGAGTACCTTTTGGCGGAAAATGTTTTTATCCAGGCCGCGTACTTCGGGCAATTTGGCGCGGCTGCGCACCTGATTAAGGTAACCGTGGGCCTCCTCTGTAGGGCCACTTTGTTCGTTAAGGGCCTCGGCGAGCATCAGCAAGACATCGGCAAACCGGAGTATTGGCCAGTTGTTATCTGTCCGGCCCGAAAGGGTATGGGCATGGCGGTACTTGTTGACGAACGGCGTGGGTACCCACTCGCCTTTGGCATTGGTATAGCCTTCTTTCAGGGAAATGTCCTTACGCACATCGCCGGTCTCGTAAGCGGCTATCAGGTCGCGGGTAGGAATGTTGCGGCCCGATGGCGTTACGTTGGCGAAGCCCGTAATAGAACCACCGGATAAGCGGGGCGCAAACACGTACATGAAGTTGCTTTGTTCGCCCAGGTCGTTACCGCCCTGGTACTGCACCTCAAAGATAGACTCCACCCCGTTTTTCTTGGCCGGGTCGAAGTTATCGGCATAATTAAGATTCAGCGCGTAACCCAGCGGCAGCACCTGCTTGAGCGTTGTGACGGCCTCGGCGTACTTCTTCTGGGTCAGGTAAAACTTGCCCAGCAAAGATAAAGCCGCCCCTTTGGTAACCCGCCCGGCATTGGCGGCGTTGTATTTATCGGGCAGGCCGGCAATGGCCTCTTTCAGATCTTTTTCGATCTGCGCTTCTACTTCGGCTTGCGGGGAGCGCAGCAGGGCAAAAGCCGCATCGGGCTTACTGAGCGTAGTTGTTACCAGCACCACATCGCCAAAGTATTGCACCAGGTTAAAATAATAGTAGGCCCGCATGAATTTAAGCTGACCTTCCAGGGGTGCTTTGGCCGCATCATCGATGGTGGTGCTGCCGGATAGTTTCTCCAGCGCAAAATTAATGTTATACAAGGCTGAATAATAATTGTTCCACAAATTGGAAATCTCGCCGTTACCCGAGTTTACCGTAGAAAACTCAAACGCCTCCCAGCCGGCAGCTCCGCCCCGGTCTACGGGGTTAAAATCCAGCGTGGTATTGTCGGAGGTAAACTCCTGAAAGATATAGGCAGTGTTGGTGATGCCCTGTAGCTGACCGTACACGCCGTTAAGGGCCTGCTCCACCTGCTTTTGATCCTTATAAAACAGTTCAGATCCAACACGCGTAGGGTCGGTGGTTACCAGGAAGTCGTCGTCGCAGGAAAACTGCATCAGACTCAGCAGAAAAATACTTATAGCGGTTAATTTCTTCATCTTCATAAATCTTTAAAAGTTAATTCTGGCACCCAGCGAGAAGGTTCTTGGAACAGGATAAGACTCGTCATCGTTGTTCAGTTCGTTCCCTCCCCGTATGCTGGCATCCGGGTTGTTGCCAGGATAGTTGGTAATCAGGAATAAATTAGAGGCATTGAGGAAGATGCGGGTATCGGGAATGTAGGACTTGAAACGGGGCAGGGCATAGCCCAGCGTCACGTTCTTCACCCAAATATGGCTGGCATCGTAAACGTAGCGCCCACTGCTTTCCCGCGACCATTTCCAGTCAACCGTACCACCCTGTGAATTCTTGTGGTTAGGATTAGAGCCCGGGTTTTCCGGTGACCGCCAGCGGTCCTTCACCTTATCGAGCACGTTAAATACCCCGTCGATGTTCATGGTTGAAGCTTCTATGTTGCGGTACACATCGTAGTTCTGGGCACCCATAAACAAAACACTCAGGTCAAACTTTTTGTAGTCCGCAGAAAAATTCCATCCCCAGGTGAAGGAAGGATTAGGATTGCCAATCTCTACCATATCCTTGGTATCGTAAGAGATAACGCCATTGCCGTCAGCATCCCAGAACTTCATAGAGCCCGGGATGGCGCCGTCTTGTTTTGGCGCCGCATCAATTTCGGCCTGGGTGTTAAAGATCCCCAGCTTGCGATAACCGTAGATCATCCCAATAGGCCGGCCAACTTTCTGCACGTTATAGCCGCCGTAGAAGCCGCCGAACCAAAGCATGTCGTTCTCGCCTTTAATAGCCAGAATCTTGTTGCGGTTAAATGTAATGTTGGGACTGGTGCGGAAATTAACCTGGCCAATGCGGGTATTGAAGTTAAGGCCCAGTTCAACGCCTTTGTTTTCCACTTCACCAATATTAGCCAGGCTGGAGGTAAAGCCCGATACGGCAGGAATGGCGATGGGCAGCAGCATATCGTTGGTTAGCTTCCGGTAAATTTCGGCGGTAAAAACAATCTTGTTTTCCAATAAGGAAAGATCGAGGCCTAAATCCAACTGATTGGATTTCTCCCAGCGCAGCTCCGAGTTGGCAAACTGGCTTACTACTTTACCGGGGGCAAAGGCGTTGCCTAAAATGTAATTGCTGGCGTTCATGAAAGCCAGGTGTGAGTAGTTACCGATGTCATTGTTACCGGTTTTACCCCAGCTAGCCCGCAGTTTCAGGTCGGAGAGCCAGGCATATTTAGGCATGAACGATTCCTCCGACAGGCGCCAGCCCACCGAAACGGCGGGAAAGTTGCCGTATTTGTTTTCGGTTCCAAAGCGGCTGCTACCTTCCCGGCGCATGGAAGCGGAGAACAGGTATCTGTCTTTGAAAGAGTAATTAACCCGGCTCAGGTAAGCCAATAGGGTCCAGCCAGCTTCACTTGAACCAGCCGATCTGATCGAGCCGGCGCCTAAATAAGGCACCAGGTCATCGGGGAAGGTGTTGGCAGAGCCGGACAGTGCCCGGGCAGTTTCCTTCTGGGCAGTATAGCCCAACATAAAGTCCAGATGATGTTCGGCGCCCAGCTCGGGTTGGTAGGTTAGCAGTTGGTCAGCCGACAGGTTGTATGTTTGCACCATGTCTTCGAAGGCGGTTGCTATCCGTGGCGGCGCACCGGAGGCTCCCTGCTGCACCGGCAAGCCAATGGTAGAAGGCACGTACTCATTGTAATTGTTGAAAGTCACCTTCGCATTGGCGGCAGTCCGGAATTTAAGACCTTTGAGCAGGGTAATGTCTACATAAGCATTAGACAAGACATCCGCAATATTGCGTTTCCGGTTGATGTTCTTAAGCATAAACACCGGGTTGGGGAAGCCAAATACACCATCCTGACCGACAATATAAGGCCGCAAATTGCCTTGATCATCGTAAATGGGCTCCCGGGGATCCATGATCAGCGTAGAGCCTACTACGGCACTGCGGCCATCGGTATTAGCCAGGCGCTGTCTGGAATAGGTGCCATTTAAATTTAAACCCACCGTAATGAATTTATTTACTTCGCCGGTTAAATTGGCGCGGGCTGAGATCCGGTCGTAGTTCGTTTCAATAATAGTACCTTCTTCCTTGAAATAGCCTAAAGCCAGTACCGATTTAACGGGGCCTTTGCCGTTTGATAGCGTCAGGTTGTAATCGGCATAGGGGGCGTTTTTGTTTAAGATAGCGTCATACCAGTTGGTAGAATATTTGGTTTGTTCGGGGAACCGGAAACCCAGGGGAATCTCTTCCAGGGCTGGTTCTTTCCCGTTATTGACGTACCGGTAGCGGTCGATGAAGGCTTCCTTTTTGAACTGGGCAAATTCCGGCCCGTTTAATACGGTTACCTTGCGGGAATCGGGAATATTCTGGATGCCGTAATCGGCGCTGAAGCTTAAATTAACCTTGCCCTCTTTGGCGCTCTTGGTGGTGATGAGCACTACCCCGTTGGACCCGCGGGCGCCGTAAATAGCTGTAGAGGCAGCGTCTTTTAAAATAGTGATGCTTTCGATCTCGTTCGGGTTGAGATTCTGGCCCACTGAGGTGCCCACGGGAAATCCGTCGATCACATATAAGGGATTGCTGCCTGCCCCCAAAGAACTGATGCCCCTTACCCGTACTTCAAACTGGCTGCCGGGTGTGCCGTTTTTCTGTTTTACGGCCACCCCGGGCGCTTGTCCCTGAATAAGCCGGGTTACGTTAGAGGCTGGTACTTCGCCAATATCTTCCATGCTAATATTAGATACCGCCGCCGTAATGTCGCGTTTGCGCTGGGTTCCGTAGCCCACTACCACTACTTCTTCCAGGGCCTTAGCATCGCCAGCCAACGTAATATTGATGTTACTGCGGTTATTAACCGGTACTTCCTGGGTGGCATAGCCTATAAAAGAAACAACCAGGGTACCCGCCCCGCTAGGCAGATTGAGCGAGTAGTTACCTGAAGGATCGGTGGTGGTGCCGTTGGTAGTACCTTTGAGTAATAAGGTAACGCCCGGTAAGCCCTCGCCTTTGTCGTCGGTTACTCTGCCCGTTACCGCAATATTCTGGGCCCAGGCCCCGGCCGCAAAACTTAAAAATAGCTGGAGGAGCAGCAAATGCCTCAGCTTAGATTGTAAATAGTCCTTCATAAAACATCATTTAAGGTGTGGTGGATAAATTAGAAAAGCTAGAAATAATTAATCAGGGTAATACAAAATCAGGTAAATGGTACGCTGGAAATAGATTGTATTCTGGTACTGTAAATAAAATTCAGCCGAAAGCTGGTAAGGAGCAATCGGGTAAAGCTTTATTAATTAATCTTCTAAATATCTTCTAAGAAGCTCCTGAAGGAAGCCGGGTGATTTTTGGGTACGCAGTATATTTCGGTTCTAATACCAAATTGATTAAATGAAGACGTCGTAATAAGTGTTAAAACCCGGCTGGTCTTACAGGCGCTGGCAGATTTAACTGAGCTAATACGTCATGCATAAAGCAATGTGGTTTAATGAACTGCCCATTGAGGTTGATGCCTCCCCTGCGGAACAAACTGTAATAATTAATTTTTTAATGTATAGAATAATTCTGAGTTAACAATCCTGTGGTATCCTGGTTTATAACTGGTTATATATAATTATTAATTATTTTAATAAATGCATAGAAATCTTTTGGTAGTTTAATTTTAATCTTGAATGTTTTATAATAATTGTCTGGAAAATTTTTGTCTTTTAATTTAGAAATATTTCGTCTATCAGCAGCAGCGCGGGTTTGCCTTTGCTCCGGTGCCAGGCCGGCAACTCCAGAACAGGTTTGGCAATAATTTTCAGATAAGTAACCTGGTGCGGCTTGAATTTACCCTCTATTAATTTAATGATTGGTTTTTTTACTTCCTGGGGCTGGTCTGGTTTTAGGGTGGTTAATAACTGTAGTTTTTCTTTTGTGGGGCCACCCCATACCTCCACTACCGCCGGTGGAAATATATTGTTTTCGGACTCGATAAGGATATTAAGGGCGATGGCCGATAAGTTAACGGGCTGCTTAAATTCCGAAATCAGCTCCATCTGGTGTTTATAAAATCCGGCCCAGTTATTGGCCCAGGCCGGGCTGTTGGCGTTAAAAGTACCTAATTCGCCGTCGAAGAATGTTTTGGCGCCGTTGGCCTGGTGTACCCGGTTAAGGGGGTAAACCAAACGCACACTATCAGGCTTATAGGCACTCCGGTAAAAGTTAAACACGGCTACGTCGCTGCCCAGCCAGCCGGTTTTGTAGGCTTTGGCTTTCATAGTAGTCATGTTGGCTAAGGTAGTGCCGGGTTTAAATAGCGGCGAATGTAGGCTGTCGGGCTCGCTGCCGTCGGTAGTATACCGGATAGCAACGCCTTTGATGGGATGATGTAACTGCAACGGCAAGGTCTCCCGGAAAATAGGGGAGCTGTTTTTCAGTTGCGGCGGGTTTAGTTTAATCGGAGTGGTGCCATCGTCTTTAAAGCCCGAAATAAAATTAATAGCCGGATAGGCCTTTTGTAATTGTTCTATTTCGGTAGAAACCAAACCGGTGTTCCACAGCACCACTGTTTTCAGGTTTTTAAAAGCGGGCAGTTGTTGCTGCAGGTCCTTGTGCCGGATACTGGTACCGGCCATCGATAAATTTTCGAGGTTTGGTAATACTGCTAATTCGGCCAGACCGCGACCGGTAATATCGGTAAAGTTCAGGTTTAAGCGGCGCAGATTCCGGAACTGGTTTATATTTTTTAAATCGGCATCTTTTACCGGCATTTTATTTAAATCCAGTGCTACAATCTGGTCTTTTACTTCTTTAAGATCGGCCAGGGTATTAGCGGAATAAGCCTGCTTGTTATAAACATTTACCGCTAAAGCCGGCGATTCTTTGGCTAGCGGGGCCACCACACGGTAGTTGGTATTCAGTTTCTGAATGGTCTGGTCGTTGGCGGCAGCAAAGGTATATTTTGTTTCGGATGCGGCGGCCGGCTTTAAGAAAGTGGCGGCCAGCAACCGCAGCGAATCATTAGCAGGTAAATCAGTTACTTTCTTGCTGAAGTCAGCATTTGCTTTAACCCATAAATACAGCAAGGTACTTTCTTCGTCGGTGAGTTGCGCCTTCCCTTTAGGCGGCATGTGCTTTTTGTCTTCTACCGGCAAATAAATTCGTTTCAGCAGCAAGCTAAGTTCGGGCTTGCCGGCCTCAAATAATTTACCGGTTTTGCCCCCTTTTAATACTGATTCGGCGTCCGTTAGCTGGAGCTTGCCTTTTACTTTATCCGGATTGTGGCAGCTAACGCACTTCTGCTCAAAAATGGGTTGAATCACGTGGTCGAAAACAATGGCTTCTTCCAGGGGTATAATGGGCTTTTCGGTAATTGTTACTGGTTCCAGAATAAAGTTTTCGCCGTGGGTAAGTACGGCCCCGTAATGTCCCACAAAAATGAGCGAAAAGGTGGTAATCAGGGCGCCGGCTTTGGCCGTCCGGTCGTTGTACCACCGGGCATTCCGGCTCCAGTAAATAAAGGACGTGAAAAACAGGATGCCTATGCCCAGCCATTTATGCCATTGCAGCGCCGCCCCTTCGTACCCGCCTTCTTTCGATAGAAACAAGCCCATTAAGATGGTTATGGCCGAAAAAAGAATACCGGCCAGGAATAAATTCGCCGTAAAAGTTTCGTAAAATTCCTGGGTACGGTACTTGGTCTTAAAACGGAAAAACTCCAGTACCACGGCCAGCAGCAATATTACAATCGGGAAATGCAGTACCATCGGGTGCATCCTGCCTATGGGCTGCAACCAGTTTGGTACGGTTATTTTGCTTTCAAAAACGACTAAGAATAGAATGAAAATATTAAAAGCAAAAAGCAGATTTTCGGCATAACCTTTCAGGTTGCTGTTCATGGTTAAAGGGGAAGTATTATTATTTTAAATTATAGCTGATAAATAGGTTTTTGCTGTCAGCCAACCTGAACAACAAAAAACCGATACTACTTTCGCGAGCGTCCCGATCGTGAAGTTTTCTTCAGGCCTCCGGCTTGCGTAAAGTCAGAGACTTTACATTATAGAAAGGCACAAGTGACGCTCCGCTTAACACTTGCGCCAGCTAATGCAAAGACCAACTTTCCTAAATTTTTTGTAAACCTCAATCTAAATCTCTCTCCGGGTGGAAGCCACCTTAAAGGCGAGAGTCTTAATTTATCTTATTTAAAGTATTGTAATTTAGATATTCCCGCCCTCACTAAAGTAGTTGTAATTACATTACCGTCAGACCGGCTCCCCTTCGCCCAAAGGAGAAGGGGTTGGGGGATGAGGTGCAACAACAAGTTTAAATATTTACACCAGAATATCCTTCACCACTTTGCCGGCCACATCGGTGAGCCGGTAGCGGCGGCCCAAGTGTTTAAAAATTAATTTCTCGTGGTCTAGCCCTAACTGGTTCATAACGGTAGCTTGAAAATCGTGTACGTGCACCGGATCTTTGATGACATTATAACCAAAATCATCGGTATCGCCGTACACAATGCCGGGTTTAATGCCACCGCCGGCCATCCAGATGCTGAAGCAACGCGGATGGTGATCGCGGCCATAATTATCTTTGGTTAACTTGCCCTGACTGTAGCTGGTGCGGCCAAATTCGCCACCCCAAATAACCAGGGTTTCGTCGAGTAAACCCCGCTGTTTTAAATCGGTAACCAAAGCGGCCGAAGCCTGATCTACGTCTTTGGCCTGACTCGTAATTTCGTAAGGCAGGTTTCCGTGCTGGTCCCAGCCCTGGTGGTACAGTTGCACAAACCGAACCCCGTTTTCGGATAGTTTTCGGGCCAATAGGCAGTTAGCGGCAAAAGTTCCTGGCACTAAGCACTCCGGACCGTAAAGTTTTATGACATCGTCGGGCTCTTTCGAAACATCCATTACTTCGGGTACGGCCGTTTGCATGCGGTATGCCATTTCGTATTGCTGCACTTTAGCAGTAATTTCGGGGTCACCAAATTCCTGGTAAGCCAGTTGGTTTAGTTCCGATAAATTATCCAGCATTTTCCGGCGGGCCTGCCGGTCCAGGCCTTCCGGATCCTTGATATAAAGCACCGGGTCATCGCCTTTGCTAAATTGTACGCCCTGGTGAATAGAATCGAGAAAGCCGTTGGTCCAGAGCTTGGAATATACGCCCTGCCCATTGCCAATGCCGCGGGAAAGCAGCACCGTAAAAGCCGGCAAATTTTTATTTTCGCTGCCCAAACCGTAACTCAGCCAAGCGCCCATACTGGGCCGGTTACCTTGCTGCGAACCCGTTTGCACAAAGGTTAAAGCCGGGTCGTGGTTAATGGCCTCGGTAAACATCGACTTCACAATGCAAATATCATCTACAATTTTAGCCGTATGCGGAAACAAATCGCTTACCCAGGCCCGCGACGCGCCGTACTGCTTAAAATCGATAAAAGAGCCTACCAACGGAAAAGAGGCCTGGTTAGCGGTCATGCCGGTTAAGCGCTGGTTACCCCGTACTGAGGCCGGTATTTCCTGCCCCCACATCTCCCGCAGTTTAGGCTTGTAATCGAAAGATTCCAGTTGCGAGGGAGCGCCGTTCTGAAACAAGTAAATAACCCGCTTGGCTTTAGGCGCGAAGTGCGGAATGCCCGGCGTTAAGCCAGATTCATCTATACCGCTGCCTTTAAACAAATCCGGGATTAACAGGGAGCCCAACGCTACGCTGCCCAAGCCTAAACTTAATTTGGACAAGAAGTGGCGGCGGTTAAAATTAAAGCCGTGTTCCAATATTTCTTTTTCCATCAATCAGGATTTGGCTAAGGTTTCTTCTAAATTATAAATGGTGGTTACTACCTGCATCAGGGCGGCCAGCTTAACTTTATCTGCTGTTGCCGGCAACGGGTATTCGCCCACGGCAATTCTTTTTTCCGCAATGGGCTTTTTTAGGTTTTTGAGCTCTTCCTGGTAATATTTACTCAGAAGTTCTATTTCCCTTTCGTTTGGTTGCCGGCAGACTATGGTGCGGAAAGCCTTCCGGATTTTGTCGGTGGCAGAATCATTTTGGGCTAATAATTTAGCAGCCAGTACCCGCGAAGCTTCCAGTACCGTTGGGTCGTTCAGCATGATTAAGGCCTGCAAAGGGGTGTTGGTGGTTAACCTTTTTACTTCGCACTGGTCGCGGTTGCTGGCATCAAAAATACTCATGCTGGGCGGCGGAACGGTTCGTTTAATTAAGGTGTACATACCCCGGCGGTACAGGTTGGCGCCATGGTCTTGTTTATAAACCGAAAGCAGGCCGCGGCCGGAGGTAGCGCCTTCCCACAGGCCGGGCGGCTGGTAGGGTTTAACGCTGGGGCCACCAATGGTTTTATTTAGCAAGCCGCTGCTGGCCAGTACTAAATCCCGCACGAATTCGGCCGGTATACGGTACCGGGGTGCCCGTGCCAGCAAAATATTATTCGGGTCGGCTTTTAGTTTTTCGGGTGATATGACGGCCGATTGGCGGTAAGTAGCCGAGGTAACCAGTTGCTTAACCAGGCGCTTTACATTCCAGCCATTATCCCGGAAATCAACGGCCAGCCAGTCGAGCAAAGCCGGATGGGAAGGTAATTCGCCCTGCATGCCAAAATCCCCGGAAGTTTTCACCAGGCCCTTCCCGAAAAATTCCTGCCACACCCGGTTAACGTATACGCGGGCGGTAAGCGGATTTTTTTTATCGAATAGCCACTGCGCGAGGCCCAGCCGGTTTTTAGGATACGAATTGTTGAAAGGCAGAATGGATTTGGGCGTACCAACCTGTACTTCGGCGCCGGGATCGTCGTAAGTGCCCCGATTGAGTACATGCGTACGGCGCAAAGTATCCAGGTCACCCATTACCGAAACAATCAGCCGGCTGGTATCCTGTTTATTAATAAAGGTTAGAATATTTTTTACTTCTTCGTTGCTGATTTCGATGAAGGGTTTTTTCGCGTAAGTTTCGGGGCCGCCAATTACCGATTCGATGCCTACTTCTTTTACATTGTTAAAAAAGGCATAAAGCTGATAATATTCTTTCTGCGAAAACGGATCGTATTTATGGTCGTGGCAACGGGCGCATTCCATGGTAACCCCAATCAACGACTTGCCAAAAGTATCGCTGCGGTCACTCACGTACATCACCCGGTATTCTTCGTCTACCACGCCACCTTCTTCGGTTATTTTATGGTTGCGGTTAAAGCCGGTAGCCAATATTTGTTCTTTGGTGGCATTGGGCATCAAATCGCCGGCCAGTTGCCAGGTAATAAAATCCTGATAAGACATATTTTTGTTCAGGGCATGGATTACCCAATCGCGCCAGGGCCACTGCGTGCGGTAACCATCGTCCTGAAACCCGTGCGAATCGGCGTAGCGGGCTACATCGAGCCAGTGTACGGCCATTTTTTCGCCGTAAGCCGGGTTCTGCAACAGCTCATCTACTATTTTTTCGTAAGCATTGGCGCTATTATCGGCCAGGAAGCGGTCCATCATTTCGATAGTAGGCGGCAACCCAACCAAATCCAGACTTACCCGCTTCAGCAGGCGTTCTTTGTCGGCTTCCGGGTTCGGTTCCAAGCCTTTTTGCTCTTGCTTTTCGAGTACGAAATAATCAATGGGGTTGCGGGGCCAGTCTTTTTGTTTCACCTGGGGTAATGCGGGCTTTTTTGGCGGCACAAAAGCCCAGTGGGGTTCGTACTTGGCCCCCTGCTTTATCCATTTTTGAATAAGCTTTATTTCGCGGGAAGTTAATTTAAGATTAGAACCGGCCGGCGGCATTACCATAGCCGTATCCTCGCTCGAAATGCGCTGAAATACGGCTGATAATTCGGGTTTGCCGGGGACTAAGGCATGGGCGGTAGGGTTCTCTTCTAAGGCTTTGTAGGCTTCTTCGGCAATATCCAACCGTAAGCCGGCTTCGCGCTTGTTCGCATCCGGACCGTGGCAGGCAAAACAATTATCCGATAAAATAGGCCGGACATCAAAATTATAGCTGATTTTTTCGGGCAGCTTTTCTTCGGAAGCCTGGTGGGCAACGTCGGAATTACAAGCTTGTCCCAAACCGATAACTGTAATTATTCCCAGATAATAATATAGCCTCCTGGTCATCAGCAAAGCACTTTTTAATTAAAATGAAATAAAAGTTTCTATAAGCGTACTCCTGTGATTTTATATAATTAAGAGAATTTCAAAAAAAAGAATATTCCTGCGAAAAATGCAGGAATAGAGGTGAGCGGTAAACTAATAACCTCTAAAGTATGAATTAAAAGTTAAATAATTAAAAGTTTTCTAAAATTTTTGAGGAAGTTAAGCTTAAGTTGGGCAGGATATAAAAATTAGAATGGGTTATTCGATTTCCTTAAATCTAATAGATTACGAACAAAATATTTAAGCCATTCTGCTTTAACCAAACTTTTCACTGAAAGTAAAAAGCCCTTGACACCGCACGATACCAAAGGCTTCTTAAATACTTAACCTGAAATAGGCCTTACTTGGCAATCTCGGCCACATTGGCCTGGGTAATTAATTTAAAAGGAACCATCACTTCTTTCTCGTACGGTTCACCTTTGGCAATTTTTACCGCGGTTTGGATGGCTTTACCGCCTTGTTCCTGGGCATTCTGAAAAACGGTGGCATCTAACCGTCCTTTTTCTACAGCCTGGACCGCATCGGCTATGGCATCGATGCTAACTACCACCACTTTATCGTTTAGGTTGGCGTTTTCGAGGGCTTTTACGGCCCCCATGCCCATTTCGTCGTTGTGGGCAAAGATGGCGTTAATTTTATCTCCGTGCGATTGAATCCAGTTTTCGGTAAGCGACATGGCTTTTGCGCGGTCCCATTCGCCGGTTTGTTCGGCTACCAGTTTAATATTAGGGTAATTTTTCAAAACTTCTTTGGCACCTTTATCGCGCTGTAACTGCGCAGCCTGGCCCATGTAGCCGTGAATAATAAATACATTACCCTTGCCACCCAGTTTTTCGGCAATATGCTTCATGGCAATACGGCCGGATTCTACATCGTCGGAGCCCACAAAGGCGGTAGGCGTAGCGCTGGTAGCGGAGTTAACGTTGATGATGGGAATATTGGCCGCCTTTGCTTTTTGCACTGCTGCTGAACTGGCTTCTACCTCGCAGGGGTTCAGAATAATAGCGTCTACGCCTTGGGCAATAAAGCTTTCTACCTGTTCAACCTGTTTTAAAGCCGAGCGCTCGGCATCTACCGAGACCAATTCTACGCCTAGCTCGTCGGCTTTCTTTTGCATCTCGTCGGCGATGTTTACAATAAATTCGTTTTGCATGCTCAGCATGGTAGCGCCGATTACCAGCTTTTCACCGCCGGCTTCTTCGGTTGTTCCGCGGTTACAACCGGAAAACAGGATTAGGGTAAATAAAGCAGCAAATGAGGTTTTCTTTAACAATTTGTGGTGCATAAGTGGGTATTTTAAAAGAACTAAGAATTATTATTTTTAAATATTGATTCCTAAATATTCTGCTTCGGCTTAAAGATTTTAACTAACCGGTGAAGTAAACACTAGCACCTCATCCCCCTCCTCAAGGCGAAGGGGTGCCGGTCTGACGATAGTTTACTTACCATGCATTTAAGAACCATAAGCAAGAGTATTATTTAAATTACAATTTATCGGATAAGTAATTTAAGTCCCTCGCCTTTAGGAGAGGGATTTAGGGTGAGGTCCTAAAACAAGAGTAATACTTTTCATAAGTAGATGAAAGATTCAAGTGTTCTCTCTTTCCTCGACTTAACCTATAAAACTATTGAGCATCTAATATCCAATGTCCAAATACTTAATTACGCTTATTCTTATTTAAACTATCGAGTAGTACGGCGCCAATAATAATAAGCCCCATTACTACTTGCTGGTAATAAGAGCTAACATTAAGTAAATCGAGGCTGTTGCTGATAACGCCAATTAACAAAGCGCCCAGCAAGGTGCCGGTTATAGTGCCCACGCCGCCCGAAGTACTGGTGCCTCCAATAATAGCCGCGGCAATAGCACTTAGTTCAAAGCCGATGCCCACGTTGGGTTGACCGGTAGAAATGCGGGACGTTAAAATAATACCCGCCAAAGCAGCTAAGCCTCCACCTAAAGTATACACAAAAAGCTTTACCTGGTTTACATTAATGCCCGATGCCCGCGCCGCCTGTTCGTTGCCGCCCACCGCATACACGTACCGACCCATAATCGTTTTTCTTAAGAGTAGCGTGCAGATGATAAAAACTACTATTAATATTAATATGGGCAATGGAATGCCCAATAAATTGCCGCTGCCAATGTAGTTAAAACTATCCGACAAATTAGAAATGGGCCGACCTTTACTCAGAATTAGGGCCAGGCCCCGGCCAATGGTCATGGTGCCTAAAGTAACAATAAAAGCCGGTACTTTGCCTTTGGTAATAGCCAGGCCGTTAAGCGATCCAAAAGCCAGCCCTACGAGTAACCCCAAAGCCAGTGGTACGACCAGCGGGTAATTATCGGCGCGGGCGAAAGTAGCCGTAACCACGCTCGTAACCGCTACTACTGACCCTACCGAAAGATCGATGCCGCCGGTTATGATTACAAACGTAACGCCAAAAGCCAGCAAGGCGTTGATGGTAACCTGCGTTAATATAATCATAATATTGGGCAGGGTTAAAAACTTAGGCGTGATAATGGTTAAGGCGGTGCACAATACGAGTAAAGCCACCAAAAGGCCGTATTTGCCAATATTTAGATTTACGCGAGGTTTGTTTTGTGCAAGGTTGGGAATGCTGTCTTTCATTGGAGATAAATAAACTATTTTAAAGCACTATTGCGGCATGGCGTATTGCATAATTATTTCCTGGGTGGCTTCTGTTTTGCGCAGGATAGCCGTTTGTTTGCCTTCGGCCATTATCAGAATCCGGTCGCTCATGCCTAATATTTCCGGCAACTCCGACGAAATCATGATTACAGCCATACCTTGTGCAGCCAGGTCTTTTACCAATTTATAAATTTCGAATTTGGCCCCTACATCTATGCCGCGGGTGGGTTCGTCCAGAATAATAATTTCGGGTGAGGAAAGTAAGACCTTGGCAATAACTACTTTTTGCTGATTACCGCCACTTAGGTTTTTAACCGGCTGGTCCGGGTGCGGCGTTTTAATGCGTAGCGCTTCTATCATGTTGGCTACGGCGGTGCGCTCGCTGGCATCATCTACAAAAAGCCCGCGTTTGTGCTTTTTTATACTGGCCAGGGTAATATTTTCTTTCACCGACATGCCCAGCACCAGACCCACTGCTTTTCGGTCTTCGCTTACGTACCCAATGCGGTTTTTAATGGCATCCTGTGGCGATTTAATAGTTGCCTTCTGGCCTCTAATAAAAATATTACCGGTATCGATCGCATCTAAGCCGTAAATGGCCCGGGCAATTTCGGTGCGGCCAGCGCCCATTAGGCCGGCTATGCCCAGTACTTCCCCGGCGCTCACCTCAAAATTAATATCCGAAAATTTGCCTTGCCGGCCCAACCCTTGCACCGATAACAATACATTTCCTTTGGCCTCGGTATGCTCCGGAAACATGGTATCTAGCTCGCGACCTACCATTAGGGAGATTAAAGAATCCTGGTTTAGCTCAGCGGCAGGTTTGGTCTGGATGTATTTGCCATCGCGCAAAACCGTAATGGTATCGGCAATCTGGAATATTTCGTCCATTTTGTGCGATATATAAATAATAGCCACCCCCCGGGCTTTTAAATCCGCGATAATATTAAAAAGTGATTTTACTTCTTTGTCTGAGATGGCCGAGGTGGGCTCATCCATAATAATGATTTTGGCATTTTTAGAAATAGCTTTTACTATCTCAACCATTTGCATCTCAGCCACACTCAGGTTTTTCATGAGTGTACGGGCATCCAGGGCTATTCCTACTTGGGCCAGCAGTTCGGTTGCTTTCTGGTTTAAACTTCGGTCATCCAGCCACCAGGTTTTTCCTCTTCGGATTTCTTTGCCCAGAAAAATATTCTGCGCCACGGTTAGCTCCGGCACCAGCAGCATTTCCTGGTGAATCATGGCAATGCCGGCGCTTAATATTTTCAAATCGCGGTGGCTGTGCAGCGGGGTGCCTTCAAAAACTATTTCACCACTGTCCGGTGTAAGCATACCCGCCAGAATTTTCATTAAGGTAGATTTTCCGGCACCATTTTCGCCCATTAAGGCGTGTACTTCGCCTTCTCTGATTTTAAGCTGCACCTGATCCAAGGCTTTAACCCCCGAAAAGTTTTTGGAAAGGTTTTGTACCTCCAGAATATAATTCTGCTTTTGACTCATGAAAACTTTACAAATTAGGTGTGCCCTTTGTCTTAATGGCTGGTAATCTAAAAAACAGTCGGGATTCTGGACCTAAAAAAAGTAAATATTTTGCTAAAACAGTTTAAATCATTCGTGTTAACCTAAAATTAAACCAGCTAAAAATTCAGGAAATATAGTTCTGTTTAGTTGGGTTTTTAGGCTATATTTAATTAATCGGAGCAAAGCGCTTAAAGCAATTAAGGTTTTATTCAACTGCCAAACAATATTAGCACTAGCCACAAAACCTTAAGTTTTTAATTTTAGATATTTATAAACAGAACTATTTTTTAGCGTTATTTAACTGTAAATCTGAACCTAATTTAAGTAGGCAGGACACAACAGGATAGGGATGAGAATTATCTTTTCTATCTTAAGAGATTATTTAACTGTGCTACCGAAAATTTATAAACTTACTAAACCACAGACACTGCTAAATTTAAATATCCACCACATTAAAATAAACAAACCTAACAACCAATATGAATCGGAACAAATCACCATTAATAGTGGTCCTGTCGTTGTCAGTATCGCTGTTTTTTGCGAACTCCTGTCGTAACGCAAGAGAGGCCAATATTAACAACGCCCAGGAAACGGCCGCCGATGCTCAGGCCGCGCAGTCGTTAGACCCCAAGGTAGCAAAACTGAAATTACCGGCCGGCTTTCGGGCCGAGCACCTTTACAGCCCATCGGAAAATAAGCAGGGTTCCTGGGTGGCCATGACCTTCGACGACAAAGGCCGTATGATTACCTCCGACCAGTATGGCAGTTTGTACCGGTTACAAATGCCGGCAGTGGGTGCTGGTGCAGGCAAACCTACCGTAGAGAAATTAAATATTCCGGTAGAAGGTACGCCTACTACGGCCGACGGCAAACCAAAGGTTGGAATGGGCTATGCCCAAGGGCTTTTGTATGCTTTCAACAGCCTGTACGTAATGGTAAACCACCGGGGCAACGAAGAGTTTAGCAAAACCAGTGGCCTTTACCGGTTGGAGGATACTAATGCCGACGACCAGTTTGATAAAGTAACCTTAATTAAACAATTAAAAGGCGAGGGCGAGCACGGACCGCACAGTATTTTATTATCGCCTGATCAAAAATCGCTTTATGTAATTGCCGGTAACCATACCGACGTGCCGGAAATGAATGCCTACCGGTTGCCTAAAGTTTGGAAAGAAGACAACCTGTTTCCGTTGATTAAAGACCCGCGCGGCCATGCCAACGACCGCATGGCACCTGGTGGCTGGATTGCCAAAATTGATCCGGCAGGTACTAACTGGGAACTGATAAGCGCCGGCTACCGGAATGCTTTTGACATGGCTTTTAACGAAGATGGCGAACTTTTTGCCTATGATGCCGATATGGAATGGGACTTTGGCATGCCCTGGTACCGGCCTACCCGCATTAACCACGTAACCAGCGGTAGCGAATTAGGCTGGCGTACCGGTAACAGCAAATGGTCGCCGAATTTTCCCGATAATTTACCGCCGGCTATAAATATTGGGCAGGGATCGCCTACTAACCTGATTCATGGCAAAAATGCCCGCTTCCCCGAAAAATATCGCCGGGCTTTATACGCTTTCGATTGGAGCTTTGGTATTATTTACGCGGTACACCTAAAACCAGAAGGGTCTACTTACACGGCCGATGCCGAAGAATTTATCTCAGGTTCGCCGCTGCCATTAACCGATGGGGTTATTGGCCCGGATGGCGCGCTTTATTTCCTAACCGGCGGACGCCGCCTGGAATCGGATCTTTACCGGGTTACTTACGGTAACAATAACCTGAGCAATGGTAAATTAGCTTCGGTTAAGTTTCCGAAGGATGTGAAAAAGGCGCAGAAAATCCGGAAAGAACTGGAAGCGTATCATTCTACGCCAACCAAAGCGGGTGGCGTAGACTTCGCCTGGCCTTACCTTAATCACGAAGACCGGTTTGTGCGCTATGCCGCCCGGATTGCCGTAGAACACCAACCCGTCGGCGAATGGCAAAATCGGGTACTACAGGAGAAAGACCCAGTTACTTTAATACAAGCCAGCATTGCTTTAGCCCGGCACGGCGACCAGGGCGTTCGCGACCAATTGCTGACTTCCTTGGTTAATACTGTTAAGTACGATCAGTTATCAGAATCGCAGCAGATCGACCTGATTCGGGCTTTCGAATTGGTGGTTGCTCGTATGGGCCAGCCGGATGCGGCTGTAAAAAACCAAGTGATTGCTTACCTGGACAGTAAATTTCCGGCGCCTACGAATAATTTAAACCGCGATTTAAGCAAAGTACTCGTTTACCTGGGCGCACCAACTGCAGTGCAGAAAACGCTGGCCCTAATGGCTACTGCCAAAGACGATGCTTCTTACCAGAAAACTTTCTCGGCTTCTTCGGATTTAATTTTGCGTAACCCGCAGTATGGTTTGGATATTGCCAATATGCTGGCCAAAGCACCACCTGCCCAGCAAATGTATTACGCCACCGTTTTGGGCGGTGCCAAAACCGGCTGGACGCCCGAGCTTTACGAGAAATATTTTGCCTGGATTAAAAATGCCTTTAACTACAAAGGTGGCTTAAGCTACGTAGGCTTTATTAACAAATCGCGGCAAATGGCGTTGGCCAGTGTACCCCAGGATAAACTGGAATATTATAAAACCATGTCGGGTGAAGGAATGCTGAGCAGTAATGGTAATGACCTGGCTAATAATGCCCCGGCTCCGAAAGGCCCCGGCCGCCAGTGGACTATGGAAGCTGCCTTGCCATTGGTAGAATCCGGATTAGCTAATCGTAATTTTGAACAGGGTAAAGCCATGTTTGCGGCCACTCGTTGTATTTCCTGCCACAACATGCGCGGCGAAGGCAGCAATGTTGGCCCGGATCTAACCCAGTTGGGTACCCGCTTCTCGGCCAAGGATATGCTCGAATCCATTATTCACCCAAGCAAAGTTGTTTCGGATCAGTATGCGGCTACTATCTTCACTTTAAAAGACGGCAGCTCGGTGGTGGGCCGCCTCATTAATGAAGATAACGATAAATTCATGGTGTCGCAGAACCCGTTTGCCCCAGAACAACTCCGCGAGGTTTCGAAGAAAGACGTAGTAAATACCAAAATTTCTAACGTTTCCATTATGATGCCGGGCATGATTAACCGGTTAAACGAAGAAGAACTGAAAGATTTAATGGCGTACCTGATGGCTGGCGGTAACAAAGAGCATAAAGTGTTCCTGGCACAAAATTCAACCCCAGCCAATACTACTAACGCTACCAAAAAGTAAGTTCGTACCGCCAATCGGATTAAAACTGATTGGGAATATTTAAACAAAAGAACGCTAACCGGGCAACCCAGTTAGCGTTCTTTTGTTTAGGCTTGTTGAAGTAAGTAGCAATTGGCTTTGTCCTAGCCCCGAAAGGGCGCAATAACCCAGCGTAGGGTGCAGCCCTACGTTCGGAAAGAGCATTAATTTTTTACCCTTCGTTATAAAAAACATACAACCCCTGCTTGCCCGCTACAATAATGTCTTTGCGACCGGTGCCGCGTAAATCGGCTATGCTGAAAAATATGCCGGTGCCTACGCCTTCACCCAGTGGGCCGTAGCTGATTACATTTTTGGTAAAGCTTTCGCCATTCCAGGTATAATAATATAGGCCCAGGTTATCGTCAGCGCCGGGGTCTTTGCCGTTGTGGGCGCGGTAACGCTTGCCGGTAATAAGTTCGGGTTGGCCGTCGCCGGTAATGTCTACCCATTGCATTTCGTGGAATTGCGAGTTATTCAAGTCGATGGGGTGTTGGTGCCAGGTACGTTTGCCTTTACGATCTTTGCGTTGCTCAAACCAAAATAAACCGTAATCGTGGCCCTTGCCGGCAATTAGGTCGGGTAAGCCATCTTTATTTACATCAGTTACTATAATTGGCACGCTGGCGTGGCTGATGGAGAATTCCTGATGCAACGTCCAGGATTCTGTTAGTGGGTTTTTAGGTGCTTCGAGCCAGCCATTAGTGATAATAAAATCGCCGCGGCCATCGCCATTAATGTCGCCAAAGCCTAAGCCGTGTTCGTGGGTTTTAGCTACTTCGGTGCGGGTAAAAACAGGTTCGCTGTTGGTGCCGGGTTTAACCTTAAAAAAGGCCAGCGGTTTGCCGGGCGTGTTGGGTACCAGTTCTAAGTTGCCGTCGCCGTCTACATCCCAGGCCCGTACGGTTTCAATATTGCCGGTTTTGGCAATTATTTGTTCGGGCCAGGGTTTATCGTTGCCGGAGTTTTGGTACCACCGGAGCGATTCGCCAAACCAGCCGCCGGTTACAAAGTCCAGCTTGCCGTCGCCGTTTAAATCCATGGGTATGGTCGCAAAATCGTCGTAATATTCACCGAATCGTTTTGCATCGGTAATAAAATGGCGTTTGCTATAGCCCGGTCCTTCGTACCAAAAGCAACCCGAAACCAAATCCGGTACTTTATCGCCGTTTACATCAAATACGCCCACCGACTCAAAGCTTTCGGCCGAAATAAATTGTTTCCGGAATTTAACGGCTCCTGGTTTTTCTTCCGGTGGGTTTGGCGATAAAAAAACTAGCGGTAATAGAAATAGCGGTTGTAAGAAGGATAGCATAGCGTGGTGAAATAAGTAGGGATAGACAATATTTGTAAAAAGGGCTGTTGAAAAAGGAAAAGCCTTTTGGTCCTCCTGTATTCAACAGCCCCGTTAATTGGTAATAGCAGTTCAGCTTAGCTAAGCTGCCATTTTTTACTTTTAGTTAAACTGATTACACGGCAGCAGCGCCCACTTCCTGATTTTGCAGGTTAGCCTGGCTGGTTACGCCGGTATCTTTCCAGCTTCTGGTAGCAGCCGATTCCAGCACGGCTTCGCAAACTTTCTGAGTTTCTAAAGATTCCTGGAAAGTAGGTGAGCAAGGCTCGCCGGTTTCTAAACTCTTCAGGAAGTCGGCTACCTGGTGCACGAAGCTGTGTTCGTAACCAATACCCAAACCGGGTACCCACCATTTATCCATGTAAGGTTGGTCGCCGTCGGTAACGTGAATAGAGCGCCAGCCGCGTACAATCGATTCGTCGCGGTGATCGAAATATTCCAGACGGTTTAAATCGTGCAAATCCCAACGGATGGAAGCATGTTCGCCGTTAATTTCGAAAGTATACAGCGCTTTGTGGCCGCGGGCATAACGGGTAGATTCAAAAAGGCCCAGCGAACCGTTCTCGAAATGGCAATGGAAAATACAGGCATCGTCGATGCCTACTTTCTGTTTCTGACCTGTAACGGCGTGGGTACGTTCTTTTACAAAGGTTTCGGTCATCGCCGAAACATCGGTAATGCCACCGTTCAGCCACATAGCCGTATCGATGCAATGCGCTAATAAATCGCCGGTTACGCCGGAGCCAGCGGCTTCAACGTCGAGGCGCCAGGTGCCGGCGCCACCCTGTGGTACTTCGGCGCTAATGGTCCAGTCCTGCAAAAAGTTAGCCCGGTAATGAAATATTCGGCCCAGTTTACCCGAATCAATAATTTGCTTGGCTAAAGAAACCGCCGGCAACCGACGGTAATTATACCAAACCGTATTGGGTACACCGGCTTTTTCAATGGCATCTACCATTTGCTGACCTTCGGCCAAAGTCCTGGACAAAGGCTTTTCGCACAGAATCATTTTACCGGCCGCGGCTGCCGCAATGGCAATCTCGGCGTGGGTATCGTTGGGCGTACAAATATCAATCGCATCAATATCGTCGCGGGCAATAACAGCGCGCCAGTCGGTTTCGTAAGATTCGTAGCCCCATTGCTCAGCAAAAGCCCGTACTTTATCGGCGTTGCGCGTACAAACGGCTTTTAATACGGGCTTATAAGCTAGTTCCGGGAAAAAATCGCTTACGCGCTTGTAACCATTAGAGTGGGTGCGGCCCATAAAACCACCGCCAATTAATCCTATTCTTAATTCTTTTTTTGCGGTCATACCTAATTATCTTATTAAAGATTCTGCGTTTACATTTACCGGTGCTTGCCAGCCGTGCGCTTCCCGCACTTTTATCATGGTAGCCAGAATATCGTTCCAGGTTTGCTGGTTATTCATTACCTGGTTCGGGAACATACAGCCGTCCCAGCAAATATGCTGGAAAGCTTTGGTCAGTTCGCCGTTTTCGTCGCGCAGCCAGTGGCCGGCATCTTCTACAATATTTAATTTGCCGTTGGGGTCGAGGGCCTGGCAGTGGCGGCCGGTTTTATCGTGTGAGCCGGAGCCAAATACGGTACCATCGTTCTGGGCCACGTGGAAGTCGATGGTCCAGGGGCGGAGGGCAGCGGTAAGTTGCTTCAGGCCGGCGGTTAAAGGTGCCCGGTCGCTCCAGTCGTAGTTCTCGGGTAAAATGCGGTCTTCGGGGCTGTTGTAACCCATCAGGTACAGCAGGGTATGGGCCATATCGGCCTGGAAACCCATATTAGGCCGGTCTACGGCTTCTAAAGTTTGAATCATGGCCCGCCAACTGTGCATGCCGGCCCAGCAAATTTCGCCTTCGGCGGCTAGTTTCTCGCCAAAATCGGCGGCTACATCGCAGGCTTCCTGGAAGGTTTGTACAATCAGTTTTGAATTATTTACCGGGTCAACGGCCCAGCTTTGCGGCGAACTGGCCGAATCGATGCGGATAACGCCGTAAGGCCGTACGCCCAGGTCGCGTAATTTCTGACCGAAATGGCAGGATTTACGCACCATTTCTACGAAACTAGCGCGTTCTGCCTGGCTGCCCATAGCCGGACCACCCCAAATAGGCGCAACCATGCTGCCAATATTCAGATTCAGGTTGCCTACTTTATCGGCTAGCCGCTTAATATCATCGTCGCTGCTGTCAATATTTATGTGCGGGTCCATCAGGCCAATATCAATGCCATCGAATTTGATACCATCTACTTCAGCCGTAGCGGTCATTTCCAGCATGGTGTCAAACGGAATTACGGGCTCAGAGCCATCGCCTTTACCAACCAGGCCTGGCCAGGTGGCATTGTGCAATTTCGGATAATTATTATTGGTCATATGCGGTGGATTTTATAGTGAATAATTTATTTAGTTGAGAAAATAAAAAGTTATAAATACAATTTATCAAACTGGCGCAAGTGTTAAGCGAAGCGTCACTTGTGCTTAGAAATGAAGGCAAGTTTTTAAACTTGCAGGTTAAATAATTTCACAAGTCTGAAGACTTGCTTTCATTAAAAATCACAAGTCTCGCATCGCTAAGACTTGCGCCAGCTACTGTTTCTTTAGAAAATTTTTCTTTTGAGCTAATTCCTGTCCTTCAGGAGGAGACTATTTGGCTACCTGCTAAATAGTTTCCTCCCGGAATCCTAAGATTCCCAGAATGACAAGAGTGAGTTACCTAAACTTAAAATATTAGCTTTTAAAAAACAATGGTTTATTAGCTTACAAAACCAAATCTGGGTTGTTAGGGCCAAAGTGTTTCAGCATTACAATTGGGTCGGTAGAGGAATAATTTACAATTGTTACGCCTTCCATAGCCGCTTTTTCAGTTACAAAGAATTCGTCGTTGGTTAACTGGCCGTAGCGGATTAAGGCGGGTGTTTCAATGTCCCAAACACCCATTTTGCCGTGCCCTTGCATCATAATTAAGCCGTAGGCGGCGCTGTCTTTAATTGTTACTGTCTGGCCCGGAAGCACGGTTAATTCTTTGGCGCTGTAAGCCTCGCTCTTGTAGCAAATCCAATTTTCAACGTAGCCTTCGGCTTGCATTTCTTCTAATGCTTTCACCGGTTTTGGTCGCATGAAATGGTTCTGCATAAAGTTCGGGTCTACGTTGGCTTCCCAATCAATCACCGACATCAGTTCATCATAATCACCTTTTTTGTCATCGGGCGTGCCTACCCATAATAATTCTTCTGGTATAATGGCTTCGTTTACCAATGATTGGTACATGGCAAATATATCGGAAGCTTTTTGCGGCTCGTAGGTACACAAACTGCCGGGGGCATGTAATATTCCGGGAGGTACATCCCAGCCGGTACCCGGCTCTAAGCGGTAAGCCGAAGAATAATTGGTTATTTTATTGTCGCCTTTGGTAAAGTTTTGCAAACATTCTTTAATCTGCTCTTTAGTAGTGCCAGGAGCAATACCGAAGAACGTGTAAGGGAAATCGCCGCCGTGGTTATTCAGTTGCGGCGGAAAATAATAGGCTTCTGGTTTACCTAACTGACCTACTTTAGCCGCGTGTTCATCGTTGTGGTGGATGTGGTGCGGCAGCGGGCCCATGTTATCGAAGAACTTAGAATACATTGGCCACGATTCGTACTCGTTCCACAAACGGTCGCCGATTATTTCGCCTTTCAGTTCATCAATCGCGTCTTTTAATAATATTTGCTGTTCGCTGTTACCGTCATTAAAAACAATGGCACTTAATCCTTCATTTTCGCCGGTTAAAGGTCCGTTTTTAGCAGGCGTGGTAGAAGATAACCAACGCTCGTCGATGCCGCCGCGCTGTCCGCCCAAAACATAATAATCATCCGGATGCAATTTAATGCGGCGACCGGGTACACAAAACGAGCGCGGTACCCAGGTTGGCGCCAAACGCAAAATGCCTTTTCCCTGCTCTAATGCCTTCCCCGCTAAACTTACTTTTTCCATTGTTTCCATAAAAAATATACTTCTTAGTGAGCTTGATTGGTGTTGTTTAAAAATTCGTTGATGGATATTTCGTCGGTTAATATTTCTATTTCCAGGTTGTAAACGCGGCTTTCGCCGGGAGACAGCATAATCAGCTGGTTTTGCGCCCGGGCTTTGGCTTGCCCGATGGGCGTATTGGTGCCGGGTTCCAGGCCGGTTACGTACTCGTTTTTACCAAAGTGTTGCCAGTTGGTAAGCCAGGGTAGCTGCGCTTTGGGGAATCTTAGGGCAAGGGCAAATCCCAATTGTTTATTGTACAGGCCACAGGTGCAGTTACCATTTGCATCGGGGGTAATATCTATAAAAGCGGCTTCTTCGCCGGAGCCGTTGTGTTCGTCGGTGGGGGCGAGGCATTGCTTGAAATTATTGCCTTCCCGGAATATTTTATTGTTGGGTGCGTCCCGTGATTGCCAGTTGCCTTGCCAGATTATTTCGGTTCCTTCGTCTACCAGCGGCCAGCCAAAATTGCAGTGGTACAGCAGCATGTGCGGTGCGGGTGTATTGCCGCGATTTATTACTTCGTCCTGAATTTTTATTACAGGTTGGCCGAGGGTACCGGATATGGTGCGTTTCAGTTCCAGGCTAGGACCGAGTACCTGCGTTTCGCGCATGCGCCCGGTAATGCTCATTTCCAGGTTACCGGTTAGTGGGTCGGGTTGAATGATTGATTCTATCTCGGCCGGAATATTACTGATTTGCCCGTGTAAGCCGCGTTCACCGTATTCATCCGTTTCGGGGCCACCCACGTGCGACAAGCCGCAGGTGGTAATTAGTCCGCCGCTAAAGGTGCGGAGCCAGGCAATGCCCTTGTCTGATAAAGGTTGCGGTGGGGTTACGCCGCTGTGGCTGAGCCAGGCTAAACTATGCTGGTTGTAAAAGGCATCGGCAATGTCCATAGCCCTGTCTAGTACTACTTTGTAGCGTAAGCCGGTGCCGGTATTTATCCAGGCAATGCGGGTACCGCGGCCAGCACCGTTGTCGAGCACCGAAGTTTCGATGCCGCCAAGTTGGGCCGGGTTTGATATTTTATGTTTCCAGTTTGGTGGTGTCAAAACTGTTGTTTTGCTTAATTAAATGTTTAAGAAAAATAAATATTAATCTAAAAACTATTGCCTGCCATTATTTAGGCCAAAGTAAGTAAATAAATAAAACCTGTTTTTGCTAATAAATACAAAATTTTTACCCTGGAAGCAGTAATGAATTACTTTTGTACCTGTTTAAATATTAAGTAAGCACACCAACAGACAGGATTATTACCTTTCTGTTGGCGTGCTTTACCACTTCTGTTTTATCAGAAAACGGCTGATTAAAATATTAGAAATGCGGGCTTAAAGCAGCTTCATCGGCTGGCAGCGGATAGAACACCTTAATATTGCTAAAAGCGTGGCTCCGCGGAGCTGTACCTTCCGGATAATAATAGGCCTGCGGATTAGCTTTTATACGATTGCCGTAAGCGGTAATCGTTGCGATGGCCCGTCCCGTCCGGACTAAATCAAACCAGCGTTTGTTTTCGAAGGCCAACTCCACACGTCTTTCCTTATAAATAGCTTCGCGCAGGTCGCCGGAGGCATCACCCAAGCCAGCCCGTTTGCGTACTTGGTTCAGGAAGGTGGCTGCTTCACCAGCTTTACCTTGTTCGTTCAGCGCTTCGGCTAAAAATAATAATACTTCGGAATAACGATAAACCGGCCAGTTCATACCATGATTATCGTGTAGGGCATGGGGTTTAGCGTATTTTTTAATGTAAGGATATACTTTGTTTTGCCGGGCACTGCTGCTTAAAGTAATATACCCAACAGAAACATCCTTTCGAGCATCATTAGGTTCGTAAGCCGCAATAATATCGGGGGTAGGAATATTGTTGCCTTCGCCACTGAGGGGCTGGGGATTTGTGGTGCCGGTAATGGTTACCAGTTCATTAGCCAGAATGTTACGAGGCATAAATTGGTAAAGAAAGTTGCCATTCAAGCCGGCAGAACCTTCCAGAAACTGTACCTCAAAAACCGACTCCTGATTATTCTTGTTGCCGGTAGAAGTTGAAAATACATTGGCATAATCCGGAATTAATGAATATTCGTTGCTGGCAACTATTTCTTTCAGCAGCTTTTCGGCCTCCGCCCATTTTTTCTGTACAATATATACGTTGGCCAGTAATGTTCTGGCGGCCCCGGAGGTAGCCCGGCCAGCTTGCTGTTTAGATTTTACCGGCAGCAACGTAATGGCTTCGGAAGCATCTTTTATAATCTGGGCATATACGTCTTCTTCCGAAGACAGCGGTAAAGCCGCTTCGGAACGATTAGTTACCGGCTCTAAGTGCAACGGAACTTTACCAAAATAGCGGGCCAGTTCAAAATAAGCAAAGGCGCGCAGAAACAAGGCTTGTCCTCTGATATTGTTTTTAGAGTCGGCGCTAAATTCTATTTTATCAATCGTAGATAAAATTTGATTAGTGCGGGCAATAATTAGATAATCCTGGCGGTATTGGTTAAGTACGTGCGTATTGGAGGTAACGCCGTTGGCCTCCGGTAGCGCAAAATCCGCCAGGTCTTCTTGTTGCTCGGTTGCCCCAAAGGCTGGGTTTCGGGCATAATAAGTATTATCGGAATGCATTTCGCTCAATAGCCAGGATCTGTCGTTAAAAATGGTGCGCAGTGGCACATACGCGGCATTAACAGCCTGTTGAAAATCGGCTTCTTTGGTAAAGAAGGTGGCCGAACTCAACTGCGTCTCCGGTACAATGGATAGAAAGTCATCCCCACAACTCCCTAACAAGCCACAGCTTAAAAGAAGGGTTATTATATATGATTTTTTCATTTTATATCTTAACAAGATTTTAATGATATATTTTAGTTAACTATTACCTGATTAAAAATTCACGTTTACACCCAGGGTAAAGGTGCGCGGAACGGGGTAGTTCGAAAGGTCGATGCCTTGGCTCAGGTTACCGCCATCGCCGTTACCGGCGGTGTTACCACTGGTTTCGGGGTTAGGGCCACCGGTATATTTGGTAAACACATAGGCCTGCTGCACCGAACCGTAAATCCGGGCCGATTTAAAAAATTTGTTAACAGCGCCTACCGAGTAACCCAGGGTAATATTTTTAATCGTAAAGTAAGAGGCATCTTCTAGAAAGTGTGTGCTCATCCAGTCGCGCTCAATACCGGTTACGTTACCACCACCCACGGTAGTACCAAACTTGCCTTTGCCCGGATTTTCGGGCGAACGGAAACGGTATTTTACCCCATCTACCATGTTAAATACTCCATCGAGGTTAGCGGTGCTGTATAAGTGCCGCACTAAAAGCTCATTGCCATGAGCACCGGATCCCACAATGCTAAAGTCGAACTTGCCGTAGCTCAGGTTGTTCGTAATGCCGTAGGTAAAGTCCGGGAACGGATTGCCAATAATCGTGCGGTCGTCGTTGTCGCCACCGTTGGTTATAATGCCGTCGCCGTTTACATCGCGTAGTTTTATGCTACCTACCGTCGACCGGCCCGGTACTTTAGGAGAGTTATCGAGGTCGGCCTGGTTCATATAAAGACCTTCCTTCACCAAACCGTAAAACTGGCCAAACGGCTCACCTACCTTGGTTATATGGTAAGTGCCGTAAACCCGGTTGATGCCTTCGGCCAGGGCCACTACCTTGTTCCGGTTAAAAGAAATATTGGCATTGGTGGTCCATTTCAGCTTGCCCTCGGTGTTACGGGTAGTAACGGCAAATTCGTGGCCCCAGAAATTAATTTCGCCAATATTATCGTTAAAGTTGCCAAAGCCGGCTTCCTGCGGTACCTGCACGCTGTAAAGCAGGTTAGTAGTGGTTTTGTTGTAATAATCATACATAAACTGGATGCGGTCGTCGAACAAACCTAAATCCATGCCCACATCAAACTGCTTGGTGGTTTCCCAGCCCAGATTGGAGTTGGCCAAAGAAGTTACGGCCGCACCGGGTACTACAGTGTTGCCAAAGGCAGCATTAATAGTATTGTTAACCAGGGCGTATTGGGTATAGTTACCAATGTTGTTGTTACCGGTAACCCCGTAGCTGGCCCGCAGTTTGGCAAAGTTTAATTTGCTGAAATTCTGCATAAAGCCTTCATCGGAAACTACCCAGCCTATTGATGCAGACGGGAAAGTACCCCAGCGGTTTTCGGAACCAAACCGGGAAGAACCATCGCTCCGGATAGAGGCGGTGAATAAATATTTGCCTTTGTAGTTATAGGTAAGCCGGGATAAAAGCGAAGTTAGCGCCCATTCTTCTACACCACTGGTGGTACCGCCCCGGTTTATGTTCAGCCCGCCCTGAATGGTTGGGAGCCGGTCGTCGGCGTACGTATCAGCCTGGATACGGGTGCGGTCCATCCGGAATCGCTGATTGGTAAAACCACCCAGTAACTCAAAATTATGTTCGTTGAACGATTTAGAGTAAGTAGCCAGGTTTTCGTTCAGCCAGGTAGTGTTAGAGAAATTTTCCCGGATGGATACTGCTGTAGTAGGAATGGCAACGTTGATACTGCTGGTAGCCGTAGACGGGTTAAAGAAGAAAAACTTATTATTATAGAGCTCAATATTGATGGTTGATTTAAGTACCAAATCTTTAATGGGCCGGTATTCGAGGTAAGCGTTCGAAAGCAGGTTGGTTATTTTATTTTCGTTTACCAATTCTTCGGCGGCCCGTACCCAGTTAGGATAGTTGTAAATATTGCCGGTATTGGCCGGAAAGGTATTAAACTTGGTTAATTCGCCGTTTTCGTCGTAAATAGGCATAATAGGCCAGGTATGCAGGGCATTAAACAAAATACCCGTGCCACGGTCGCCGTCGGTACGGGGCGTATTGTCAAAAATATAAGAAGGCGCAATATTTAATCCTACTTTAACCTTATCCGAAACAGTATAATCGGTGTTTAAACGGCCGGAAAAACGTTGGTATTTATTGTTTAGCACCACTCCTTGCTGGTCGAAGACGCCCAGCACCAAAGCGGTATTTACCCGGTCTTTGTTAGAAGTAACGGTTAAGTTATAGCTCTGAATGGGGGCTGTTCTTAACAACGCATCGTACCAGTCGTTATTTTTTCCTTCGTACTGCGAGGGATTCTGGAAAACGTCGGGAACGGGTTTGCCTTCCGCTTCGTAATATTCTTTTTTAAAGGTGGCAAATTCCACGGCATCCAGCATGTCGATGCGGCCTTTTTCGGGTACTTGCTGAATACCACCGTAGGCACTGACACTAACGTTGGTCTGGCCTATTTTGCCTCTCTTGGTCGTAATCAGCACCACGCCGTTAGCGGCCCGTGAACCATACAACGCTGTAGACGCGGCATCTTTCAGAATAGAAATATCTTCTATTTCGTCGGGGTTAAGGGCACCAATACCGCCGGTAATTGGGAAACCGTCTACTACGTACAACGGATCGCTGCCACCGCTCACCGATAACTGCCCCCGGATACGCACCGACATGCCTTGACCCGGTTTGCCCGTTGCCTGGTTAATTTGTACGCCAGCTACCCGGCCCTGCAGCTTTTGCGTAACCTGCGAAACGGGTATGTCTTTTATTTCTTTGGCACTTACCGTTTGTACTGCACCGGTTACTTCTTTTTTAAGCTGGCTGCCATAACCTACCACTACTACTTCTTCCAGGGCTTTGGCATCCGGTGCCAGCGTAATATTAATACTCGATTGGTTATTAATGGCTACTTCTTTGGTTTGGTAACCTACAAAAGAAACCACCAACGTACCGGTACCGCCAGGTACATTCAGCGAATAAGCCCCGGTAGCATCGGTGGCGGTGCCATTGGTAGTGCCTTTTACCAGCACGGTTACGCCGGGCAAGCCGCTGCCCTGCTCATCCGTTACTTTGCCTTTAATGCTCGTGTTTTGGGCCCGGGCACCCGTTGATAAAAGTAATAGTAACAGAGGAAGTATATACCAATACCTCGTCTTTTGGAGTAGTTTGTTCTTCATAATGTTTGTTGGATTTTAATTAAAGGTGGATTATATAAAAGAGGGTACTTTCCGTGGTAATTATTGAAGACTATAAACTTATGGGCGATTCATATTTACATAGGCATTTTGTTTAGTGAATTTGTTAAATATTTCCTAAAATAGCTATAAATTAAATGCTTTGCATCCTGTTCTATCCTGCTTAGTAGCTGTAATATTGGGTAATTATTAATTGGTTGTGAAATATTCAAGCATCAGGCTTATAGATAAGTAAATTTTGAATAAAATATTATAATTTTTAAAATGGCGCTTTTGTCTGAACCCAGGCTCAACACGTTCAATAAGTTAGGAGTATTGGTAAAGTTAAATGCCAGAATAAACAGCCGATTTAGGTTAGTCAGCCGCAACCTAAAGTTGCCGTTAGCCGCCAGGGCAAAATAAAATAATCCAGCAGCAGCGAGGAAGGTAATAAGTAACTTGATTTTAGCGCTTAACAGACGGGTTAGAAGTAAATTAGGGTAACCCGCATCCGTCTCCGGGTTACACAATATTTCCCGGAACAGGATACAACAGGATAGGCAAAGTCATTTATAATAATATATTAGCAAATAGGTACCTGGCCTGGTAAAAGTATTTAGGGTAATAAAAATTAAAACCTGCAGGGACTTTGTTTATTAGGCTGAACTTTTCAGACACAGCAATTTTATTCTTATAAATAATAATGACAGACAAAATGAAGTTTAAAGCAATTCAGGCAGCAATGATGCTGGTCCTTTTTTTTATCAGCAGTTGCGCAGTTACAGCTCAGAATCAAAAAAAAGACAAAGAAGGTTTTGTAAAATTATTCGACGGAAAAACCCTGAAAGGATGGGAAGGCGACCCTACTTACTGGCGGATTGAAGATGGCAACCTGGTGGGTGAAATAACACCCAGTACCCTATTAAAAACAAACTCCTTTATTGTCTGGCAGGGTGGTCAGCCCGCCGATTTTGAACTGAAAGTAGATTGCCGGATTACCGCCACCGGCAACAGTGGTATTAATTACCGCAGCGAGCGCTTACCCGATGTACCGTATGCGCTGCGCGGTTACCAGGCCGATATAGATGGCCGGAACCGTTATACCGGACAAAATTACGAAGAGCGGGGCCGTACCACGCTGGCGTACCGCGGCCAGAAAGTAGTAGTAAACGGTGCCGATGCGCCAGGGCCGCTGCAGGCCAGCATTAAGAGTAATGCCTGGACCAAAACTGATGTAACCAGCGCTTTGGGTACTGCCGAAGAATTGCAGAGCAAAATTAAAAGTGAAGACTGGAACGAAATACACCTGGTGGTAAAAGGCAACCGCTTGCAGCATTATGTAAATGGTGTACTAATGAGCGATGTAACCGACAACGACACAGCTAACCGGAAAATGTCGGGTTTGCTGGGAGTACAGGTGCACGTGGGCCCGCCCATGAAAGTAGAATATCGGAATATGCGATTAAAGCAGCTGTAACCTTCCTGACAATTAATTTAACTTAATTAGGGCAGGCTGAGATAATGCTCCAAAGCGCTGCTTCTGCTAATTGGCATAAATAAACAGAACAAAAATATAAGGTGGATTTGTGGGTAGCTTTTGTGGCTATCCATGAATCTCCTTTCGTAAGATTACACAGTAAGGTTCTGCCAGAGCCTTACTGTTTTTTATATTCAGGAAAGTACTATGTTTCCTTGGGATAATACAGCCCAGAAGTTTTCTCGTAGCGTTTCGGGAATTCTTAATCCGAAAGACAAACACGTACCTGAAATTTCCCATGCAAGGTGTTTCGTATATCGGTTTAGAAAAGAATCTGGTATCTTTAGTGGTGTTATCACTGCCAAATTTAACGCTTCTGCCATATTACTTGCTGGTATCTTCACCGCAAGGACAGCTGTTTCAGTCCATTTTTAAAATGCGGAACAGCTTTATTTTCTAAAACAAACGCAGGTATAAACCACTTTCTTAATTAAAGGAATGTTAAAGAAATACTTTGAATAGCTTTTCTTTAAATTTAACAAGGTAAGTCCATTACCTTAATTTGTAGTAAGTTCATCCTCTTGTTCCTGCACCTCCACCGCATTTAGAAGCATCAGGCGTACAGCTTTTATTTAAGTTACTTACAAAGAAAATTTTTAAATATTTTTGGCCAATGAAGATAGGTATAGCTGCCGACCACGCCGGGTTTGAGCAAAAAGAAAAATTACTGTCGCAACTCCGCGAGGCCGGCTACGAGGTAAAAGATTATGGCGCCTACCAGTACGATGCCAGCGATGATTATCCGGATATTATTTTACCTTTGGCCCGGGCAATTGCCGTCGGCGAAGTAGCGCGGGGGATTGCGGTATGCGGAAGTGGGGTAGGCGTTTCGGTGGCGGCTAATAAAATTGCGGGTGTACGTGCGGCCCTGATTACCGAAACGTATTCGGCGCACCAAGGTGTGGAACACGACAATATGAATTTGCTTTGCCTGGGTGGCCGGGTAATTGGCCCGATGTTATTGTGGGAGTTGGTGCAAACATTTTTAGAAGCCCGCTATAACGCAGAAGAACGATTTCAGCGGCGGCTGGATAAAGTAATTGCTCTGGAACGAAAAGGCCGGTAAGTAGGTATTGCAAGGAGCATCGTATTGTTGTTGCTCCGCTTTTTAAATAGATAAACCCAATGCAAGCGCATTTATGAACGATATACAATACGATTTTGGCATAGTTGGCCTGGGCGTAATGGGCCGGAACTTACTCCTGAATATGGCTGATCACGACTTTGCGGTAATAGGCCTGGACCTGGACCCCATAAAAGCGGCCGCCCTGGAAAAAGAAAACAACCAGGATAGAACCGTACGTGGTACCACCTCCGCACCGGAATTTATTAATGCTTTGCGCAAACCCCGGGCTTTAATGCTACTGGTGCCGGCCGGTAACCCCGTAGATGCGGTTATTGCCAGTTTATTGCCTTTGCTGGAACCCGGCGATATTGTAATAGACGGCGGCAACTCTTACTTTGCCGATACCGACCGACGGGTGGGAACTCTGGCTACTTCGGGCATTCATTTTTTCGGGATGGGAATATCCGGCGGGGAGAAAGGTGCCCGCTTTGGCCCCAGTATGATGCCCGGCGGCGACCGGCAGGCTTACGAAAGGCTGCGCCCGGTGTTTGAAGCCATTGCCGCTAAAGTAAACGGCGAACCCTGTGTGGCATTTTTGGGCAATGGCTCAGCGGGTAACTACGTAAAAATGGTGCACAATGGCATTGAGTACGGCATTATGCAACTCATTGCCGAAACCTACGACCTGATGAAGCGGGGTTTGGGCCTGAACGACGACGAACTGCAACAAATATTCCAGGAATGGAACCAGACCGAATTACAATCTTACCTAATCCAGATTACCGGCGAAATTCTGCAAAAAACTGATGACGTTACGGGTAAAAGATTGGTAAACGTTATTTCGGACCGCGCCCGCTCCAAAGGCACCGGCAAATGGACTTCGCAAAATGCTATGGATCTACAGGCGCCTATCCCAACTATTGATATGGCCGTGGTCATGCGCGATATGTCTAAATACAAAGAAGAAAGGGTACAGGCGGCGCAGTTGCTGGCCAGTAATAGCGCAGTTGCCGGGTTGAACACTGCACAACAGGACATAGTGAACCAACTCCGCAACACCCTTTATTTTGCTATGTTGGTTACTTACGCCCAGGGCTTGGTACAACTCCGGCTAGCTTCCCAGGAATACAAGTACGAACTGGAACTGGAAGAAGTAGCTAAAATCTGGCGCGGCGGCTGTATTATCCGGGCGGCCTGCCTCGAAGATTTCCGGCAAGCCTATGCTAAAAACCCGGCATTGCCCAGCCTCTTACTCGACCCGCAAATTGGCCAGGATTTATTAAAGCGCCAGGACGATACCCGTAACATCATAAAATTAGCTGTAGACAAAGGTATTCCGGTACCGGCTCTTATGTCGGCGCTGGCTTATTTTGATGCGTATCGCAGCGAAATATTACCTACTAACTTAATTCAGGCGCAGCGCGATTATTTTGGCGCGCATACTTACGAGCGGATAGACCAGGAAGGTATTTTTCATACCGATTGGACCCCGGCTATTCCGCCGGTTGCCTAAGAGATTAATTTGCCCGGCAATTGGGTAGTAAAGCCCAATTGCCGGACCTTTATAAAGTTCTTTTTTATCTTGAGCCTACCTATAGGAGGCTTTAATTAAAAACTAATGAATTCAGCCAAAGTAGCCGTGCCCACGGTTGTTGTTATTTTTGGAGGTACCGGCGATTTAACCAAGCGAAAATTATTACCTGCTTTTTATAATTTGTTTCTGGAAAACTGGCTGCCGGATAATTTTGCGATAATTGGCCTGGGCCGCTCTAAGTTTAACGATCCGGATTATCGCAGCCATTTGTTCGAGGGATTAACGCAATTTTCACGGAGTGGACAACCAACCGACGAAAAATGGGCTGCCTTCGAAAACAACATTACGTATTTACAGTCCGAAATAAATAACCCTGATTCTTACCAGCAACTGGCCGAGCGGCTTAATGCGTTTGATGCTGCCTGGGGCCAGCGGGCAAACCGGCTATTTTATTTATCGGTAGCCCCGCAATTTATTGAAGCGGTTACCCTTAACCTAGCACAAGCTAATGTAGCCGATAATATAGACTGCGACCGCATTATAGTGGAGAAGCCTTTTGGCAAAGATTTAGCTACCGCCCGCAGCCTGAACCAATTGCTTACGCAAACCTTTCAGGAAAAACAGATCTACCGGATAGACCATTACCTGGGCAAAGAAACGGTGCAGAATATTCTGGCTTTCCGGTTTGCCAATGCCTTGTTCGAGCCCCTCTGGAACCGGAATTATATTGATTATGTGCAGATAACTGTAGCCGAGCAGGTAGGAGTAGAGGATAGAGGCGGTTATTACGAAGGAGCCGGTGCTCTGCGCGACATGATTCAGAACCACCTGTTGCAGCTATTGTGCATGGTGGCCATGGAGCCGCCGGTTATGTTCCAGGCCGAAGAAATCCGAAACCGGAAGGTAGATGTGCTGAGGGCCATCCGGCGCCTCGCCTACGAAGAAGTAAACCAATATGCCGTACGCGGCCAGTACGGCCCGGGCTGGAAAGAGGGCGAGAAAGTGCCTGGTTACCGCGAAGAAGAAGGCGTTAAACCTAACTCCAATACCGAAACCTACGCGGCCGTTAAGTTTTACCTCGATAACTGGCGTTGGCAGGGCGTACCTTTTTACCTGCGTACCGGCAAGCGTCTGCAAAATAAAACTTCCTCTATCACGGTACAGTTTCGGCCGGTGCCGCACAAAACTTTTCCGTCGTCGTTAGCCGAAAATATGCTGCCGAACCGGCTTACCATCGATATTCAGCCGCAAATGGATATACGCCTGCGGTTCACGGCCAAACGGCCCGGACTGGAAATGGCGCTTACCCCGGCCGAAATGGTGTTTGATTTTAAATCTTATTCGCAGAATTCGCCGGAAGCGTACGAAACCCTTTTGCTGGACGCCATGCAGGGCGATGCTACCTTGTTTATGCGGGCCGACCAGATAGAAGTAGCCTGGGATGTAATTACGCCTATTCTGGAAACTTGGGAAGCCCGGCCGTCTTTGGAATTTCCAAATTATGCCGCCGGTATGTGGGGACCTGAAAATGCCGAAGCCTTAATTGCCCGGGAAGGTCACACCTGGTCGGTTACCACGCCCAGAGCCATTTAAATCTAGCTACAAACAAGCATAACGGATGATCCAAATATTTAAAGATACCCTGGAACTGAGCCAAGCCGCCGCCGAATTATTTGTGCAAGCTGCCAACGAGGCCGTGCAGGAAAAAGGACGCTTTAACGTAGCCCTGACGGGTGGTTCTTCGCCCATCCAAATGCACCAGTTGCTCGCGCAATCGCCTTACCGGGAGCAGGTGCCCTGGGAGCAGACTTATGTCTTTTGGGGCGACGAGCGCTGGGTGCCTTTAACCGACGAGCAGAGTAACGCCAAAATGGCTTTTGAAACGTTGCTGAACCACGTGCCGGTACCCAAATCCCAAATTTTTCCGATGTGGGGGAACCAGGAACCCGAAATATTTGCGCAACAGTACGAAGCCACGCTCCGTGAACACCTTGGCAACACCGGCTTCGATTTAATATTGCTGGGCATGGGCGATGATGGCCACACGGCTTCACTGTTTCCGGGTACTGCCGTTCTCCACGAAAAAGAAAAGTGGGTAGTAGCCTATTATTTAGAACCCAAACAAATTTACCGGATAACTTTAACGGCACCATTCATTAACCAGGCCCGTAAAATTGCTTTTCTTACCTTCGGCGAAAAGAAAGCCGATGCTTTATACGAAGTTTTAGAAGGCGAAAGAAATCCGGAGCAATACCCTTCCCAACTTATCCAACCACAAAACGAACCAATATGGTTAGTAGATGAAGCTGCTGCCCGCCGGTTGTTAAAAGGAGAATAATATTCAATGGGCATCAGGCAAAGGTAAAATACTGGAGATAAAATATTAGGTCAGTGCCAACGCTATAGGGCTCGGCGTTTATTATAGCGCGGGCGTCTCGCCCGTGTCTATTTTACCCGGCATCTGGCCGCTGAAAAAATTAGGGCTCTATTATCTTCAGCGAAACCTGAATTAATATTTAACTCCAGGAGAAATTTTCTAAAAAGAAAAGGTAACGCCGGCCTTTACGGAAAAGGGCGTTCCGGGCGTGAAATGAATTTCCGATACGGGTTCTATTTCATTTCTTAACCGCGATTCCGTTTCGAATTGGGCTTCTTTCCAGTTGCTGTTAAATAAATTCTCACCGCTTACTCTAAATTCAAGGTTTTTAAAAGTATAGCTAACTACGGCATCGGCCAGAAAGTAGCCTTCGGCGGTCAGGCTGTTGTCTTCGTTGGCGGGACGATGGCCCAGGTAGCGGTAGCGGAGATTGGCTTTTAGACCTTGGGTTGTTTGGTAACTAAGGCCACCAGTGCTGGTAATGGCAGGGGCTAACGGAATAAAATTATTGCCCTTTGCTTCGTCGCGCGCTCTGGGCCGGGCCAGGTTCAAATCCGTATCCAGAAATAAATTTTTATTAAACTGGTAGCGGGCCGAAAGGTCCAACCCGTACCGGCGGGTTTTGCCTGATGGTTCCACAATGCCTTCGTCGCCGACGTATACAAATTCCTGGTCCAGGTCTAAAAACCAAAGGGCGGCGTTTACATAAAGCTGCTCTACAGGTTTAAACTTCAACCCTAAATCTGCCCCGCGAGCAGCGGGTAAAGCTTCTTTTCTGACCGCTGTAACCGAAACCCGAGAGTCGTTGGAATGATAACTCATGCCGGAACTTAAGTACAGTTGTAAGGCTTGCGTTACCGCGTAAGTGAAATTAAGTTTAGGACTAACCCGGCTTGCTGCACTTTTTTGGGTAGCACGGCTGGCATCTGCCTCCAACAGGCTGGTATAATTAAAAAATAAGCGATCAAACCGCAGAGCGGCATTCACGGAAAAGCGGGTAGAAACATCCCAGGTTTGGTTCAGGTAAGCAAATGTATTTAATTCCTGGATATTGCCTTTTTGTACTGCCAATAAAGTTGTTTTTCGGTTGCGCGTCCGGGATAATTCAGAACCATTAATATCGTCGTAGCGCAAGCCAATACCCACTTCTTGCCGGAGCGGGCGGCCCATGAAAGTTGCTTCTTTCTGGTGAGTGCCCTGGTAGCCATAAATTTGCCTTTTCTCTTTTTGCCGGATTTGGTCGCCGTTTTCCGGGTCGTTCAGGAAAAAGGTAAAATTGGAATACAGCTCAAAATCGTATTTGACAAAATATACCTGGTTTTTCAGGTAGCTGCCATCCGTGAAAGTTTTATCTAAACTCAGGTTGGCATTGTAGCGGGCCGTTTGGCCGCCTTCGGTATCATCAATCGCACCAAAGCGGGTAATGGTGCCATCGGCTACCGCCCGTTCCGGAATTTGGCCGGAGGCATCCCAGGTACTCCGGAAAGCCGATAAAGAGCCGCTCAGAATAGTGTTGTTCCGGAACACCCCCTGGTAGCGGCTAAACAAATTTAAGCGGTTTAAACCCTGCGGCGACTGAAAGTAACCATTGCTGAATAAATATTCTGTAGCTAAATAAGCATTCTGCTGATTTTGCCGAGCACGGGCACCTAACAAATTAAACATACCTACTGTCCGGTAATTATCGAATTTGCCAGCCTCCAGTTTTATGCTGTTCTTATCTAAAGCACTGCGGGTCCGGAAATCGGCGTAGCCGGCGGTGCCAAAATTCCCTTTATCGGCCCGGTAAGGACCTTTGCCAAAATCTACGTTCTGGATGATTTCGGGAATAAGAAAGTGCAAATCGGAGTAGCCTTGACCGTGGGCGTGCGAAACCATGTTTACCGGCATGCCGTCGGCGGTTAAGTTAATATCGGTGCCGTGGTCGATGTCGAAACCCCGCAGAAATATCTGCTCGGCTTTGCCGCCGCCCGCGTGCTGGGCAATAAACAATCCCGGAATCAGGCGCAATATTTCCTGGGAATTTTGAATGGGCCGGAGCTGTACGTCTACGGCACTGATAATATTAGCTGTTTCTGCCTGGCTGGCTGATACGGCTATTTCGGCTAATTGTAAGCTGCCACTGGACAAATAAGAAGTAGCCAGCACCGGTGGAGTCAGCGGATTAACTTCTACCATTTTCTTTTCCTGCTCAAATCCCAAGTAAGTTATTTTTAATTCGTAGTTACCGGCTGCCAGGTCATGAAAAGTATAAACTCCAAAGCGGTCGGTAGTAGAAATTTTATCAATGGCGGGTATGGATACCGTAGCGCCGGCCAAGGGCGTATTGGTGCTTTTGCTGTAAACTACGCCTTTTATAGCGAGTTGGTGGGCAAAAGCACCGGTGGTAACCGTTAGGAAGGATAACAGAAAGAAGTAAAGTTTTTTCACACTGTTTGGTTTGTAGAAAGGGTTGCCTTAAGATTTAAAAAAGGTGGATCATGGATTGTTTGCTCAAGCGGAACTCCGCCCCGGGCGGGCTGCTTTCGGCAGCCCGCCGGGTGGAATTGTTTGGGGCGAAATCTACTAAAGTGTATTCCCTTATAAAGCTGGTTCAAGCGTCCGGCTGGAATTTTTCTGCCTGTATTGGGGATATTGGGTCTGCGGTAAGGTTATAGTTTGGTTACCGATTGGCTGAGTAAACTTTTTCCTTCCGTGCTGTAAGCGGTATACTGAAAGGGATCAGTTGCTAACGATTTCCGGATGAGGGTTTCGCCGGCTACCCGGTCGCCTAGCCGGTATTTTACCAAGCCATTTAAACATACAAGCGTGGGGTCCTGGCTGTTGGTGCGGGTTGCTTTTTGTAAAAACGCGTTCGCGCGCTGATAATCTTGTTTTTTATAATAGATAGCGGCCAGTGTTTTACAAACATCTATATTCTCCGGTCTTCTTTTATATTCTTTGCGGGCGTATGCCAAAGCCTTATCCGGGTCGTTTTTCAGGTTAAGGTAAATATTAGCTAATTCCAGATCCATCAGGTGGCCGGATTTCTGATCTTCTTTCAAGCCCGCAATAAGTTCCTCCATTAAATTGTTCGCTTTTCTGGTTGCGCCTTGTTGCTGGTAAAGACGTACCAATTCTTCCTGAAAAGAGAATTCGGGTAAGACATTAGCGGCTTCGGTATACAATCGCATAGCATCTTGGGGGTTGTTCTTTTTTTCGGCCAAGCGGGCTAACCCGCCAATGGCAAAAGCATACTTCGGGTATTCGGCCAGGGCGCGTTCGTACACGGCGGCAGCTTTCTGCAAATCACCGGTTTTTTCGTATAAGCTGCCCAAAGTAAAGCGGGTCCAGGCGGTTTGTTCTAAGCCCGGATAGCCAGCGGCAGCGGCCTGTTCCATAGCCTCAATGGCACCGGGTAAATCGCCGTGAATTTCGCGCAGGTACGAAATTCGGGAATACGATTTCAGGTCGGGACGGATAGCGGTCATTCGGTCGGCCATGTTAATGGCTTCTTCGTAATTGCCCAGTTCTACGTTGGCATCGCACAACACGCCGTAAACCGAGGCAATATTGGGGTTAATGGCTAAGGCTTTTTTGCCGGTTGCCAGGGCTTCGTTAAACTGGTGAAGCGAGAGTTGGATAGATGCTTTTGCCACCGTTGCCTCGTACAGCAGAGCTGGATCGTCCGGTCCCTGATCTAAAATATCATCTATTAACTTAAGGGCGGCCGGATAGTAATAAGGGTGTTCTCCGGTAATACGGGCCTCCTGCATATAGGCAAAGGCCAGTAACAGTTTGCTTTTCAAATCATTCGGTTTATCGCGTAGTTTTCGTTGCAGGCCCTGGATAGCCGCTTTGGTGTTCAGCCATTCGCTGGTAACCGAAATGGGCCCGGTTCTTTCTTTGAGGGGCGGAATGGGATCTTGTACATTACGATATTGGTAAAAAAGACCGGCTGCCGCTACTATTATAAGTACTAATACGCCATTAAGGAGGTAGCTCTTTTTCATCTTGTTTCTGCTTTGGTATAAGTAACGCGTAAAGGAAAAATGAATAAAAAGGCCGGGTAAGCTGTACCCGGCCTTAAATGGTTATTTATCTACTGTAAATTTCAGCGATTGTAAAACGTTGTTGCCATTCTGGATACGGGCAATGTAAGTGCCTCTATCCAGCTTGCTCACATTTACTGGTACTTCGTGGGTGCCAGCCTTAATATTTTGATTTACAACCGGACTGGCTACTAACCGGCCTGCCAAATCAAAAATTTGTAAAGAAACGTTGGTCGGTTCGGCCAGGTGATACCGGAAAGTGGTGGTATTCCGGGACGGATTCGGATAAGCTTCTACCTTTTTCAGCATTATTTCGGGTGTAGCCAGGTTCATAGAGCCGGGTACTTTGGCGCCGGGTTGCATGGCCGACACCGTAGAGATTGGGTTGCCATTTATATCACAGTTAATCTTAATATGACCATCCTCAAAGCCGTCCCAGGGCTTAGCCAGGAAAGGGAAGCTAGCCATAAAAGGCTTGTCGTTTTTCTCAACACCGGTAGTAAAGGTTAGAACATCTACCAAATCCGGGGTAACAGGAGATTCGCTGGTTCCTGGGATAAAGTCATCGTACCAAAGACCAATAGCAGCCAGAACGGCGCCACCTACGGCTTGTAATTCAATCCGGGTTACATCATCTTCTAAACGGCGACCGTTCGGGAAGCCATCCATGTTAGGAATAAACTCCAGATTGCTGTTAGTATTATAAGGTGCCGTGGTTAGACCCAGGGCGGCAGCGGCCACAAGACCTTCGCTGCTAAATTGAGGGTGGTTCCGGGGAGTAGCCGGCGTAGCCATGTTTACCCGCAGCATATCGCCGAATGTTGGCAGGAAGTTATGGATAAGTGGTTTACCAGCTGCCAGTGGATTACCATTTTTGCCGGTTGCTAACTGGTAAGGCCGCAGGTTAGGCACACCGGTCATAAATATTGGTAAAAGATCTACGGACCGGGGTTGGCCAGGACGCAGCAAATAATTACCAAAAAGCTTATCGTCTAAGGCGGTACCAGCCAAAGCCGGATTTCCTTTTAAGCCAGCTAAACCATTGGCATTATTTGTAAAGTCAAACTGACCCAAAGATTTTTTTTGAATTCGTAATTTAGCTAATCCCGGGACCGCCTTACCAAAATCATCATCATCCATGTAAAGCGCCAGTTCGGGGTTGGTAAAGTATTTTTCGAACTTAGGGTTATCCTTTGAAGAAGGGATCGCATTCCATTCGTCTTTGCGGCCCACCGGAATAATCACCTCGTTGGTAAGGGGCATACCCAAACGGGAAACCTGCACGTAAGGGCCACTTTCGGTCTTAGTACCATCCGGGTTACGAACAGTCATTTGCCGGCGGCTGGCCGAAGCCCAAACCCCGATTACATAATCCGGATCCAGAATATTTTTAGCCTGGCTGGCATATTTTTTATCTTTCTGCAGGTTTTCGATGGGAATATCCATGGCAATGGTATGCACGTTTAATTTGGCTAAGCCATCTGGTGCATTACCCGGACGAATATTACCTAAGTCAGAAATACCGCCAATATCAACAAAGAACGGATCATCTACTTGACCAACGAATATTTTTTCCCGCTGACCGGAAGTTTCAATAGCCGCATTAAATAAGGCATCGTAAGGAGTGTTTAAGCCAACGGCACTTTCAATAGACCGCGGACCGGCATCCGGCGGCGCTACTTTACCCAGGTATACAATCCGGGACCAGGTTTTACCGCCATCTAAACTTTTGCTACAGAAATAATTGGCCTTTACATTTTCCTTACCCAACCGGTATTTAAAGAAAGTTGTCGGATCCTCATTCTTCAACACAAACTCAAACCGGTAAATAATGTCGTCGTAAGCGGTAGTGGCATTGTTTTTAATGTGAATATCGTAGGCAATATTTTCCCCGAAATTGTAGTAATAGGGGCCGCCGTGGGGCGCCTGCACCGGAATATAATTAGCAATAATAATCATATTGTTCGGGTTTGCCGGGTTGCGGAAGGCATACACATCGGTGTTATCCGCCAGCGGGTCGTTCATTATCATCGGGGCTTCCCGGTGGCTGGACGATTCGAGGTTGTTGTACTTTAAACCAATTGCAGATAGCCCTGCTATCGCCAGTCCCGTCAGCAAGAGCTTTGGTCCTGTTCTTGTAAAAACTCCCATAAGATTTTAATTGTTTAAGGTTGAATAAAAATTAAACTGGGTATTGATTGCGGAAACCTACGTACTAAATAGAGCAACCGGATTTTGGGTAGAAACAAGAAGTCTTGTTAATTCTTTTAAATATTATAGTTGTTGGCTGGAAAATTGCACTGAAAGCGTCTGTGATTATACTAATCTAATAAGTTTGTATGAGAATAATCCAATACGCACAGAATATTAATTTTTTATTTAATGAAGTTAAATAAGTAAAATTTGAAGGTAATAATTGGGCTATTAGATTAAATGTGATAATAAACCATAGCCTGGGTTGGTAGATTTAAAAATGGGGAGACCAGATTAATATAAATTATTTAAGTAAAGAATATTTTTTTGAGAATAAAGAAATATTTTTTGGGACTGTTTAATCAACCGGAAGAAGTTGGAATTAAGCCAGGGGGTTTACCGCTTTTACTTCGAAGCTGGTTCGCCTTCAAAAATATAATAGACTGGTGCCCTTACTTTGGATTTTCACCAGCTAATAGTCTGCCAGAAGTTTTAGCATGGGCGGTGATAACATCTAAAATGGCGCCGGATGCTGACAGAGAATAAAACTAAGCTGTTACGGCTGTTAAATTATGGCAGGCAACTTATGAAGCTTTCCTGGAGGAGATTAATTTTGAATTAAGCCAAACAAGGCAATATTTACCGCGCTTATAGTTAAAATATTAAAATATATCTTTAACTTTTCCGGTGCACTCCTAATGCTTACCAGATGAAAATTTTCTGTAAAACACTAACTCCAGCCTTATTTCTGTTGTTTATCTTTCAGCAATGTAACCCCAAAGAAAACGAGACCGCAGGAAACCCACCCATGGAGGGTTTTAATGCGCAGGGTTCTGATGCCAAAGCTATTGCGCTAGCCGATTCGGTAATGGCGGCCCAGGGTGGCCGGAAGAACTGGGATGCTACCCGGTATATTGCGTGGCAATTTTTTGATGCCCGGAAGCTGCTTTGGGATAAATATACCGGCGACGTACGGATAGAAAACCTGAAGGACGACACGAAAACGCTCGTAAATATTAATACGGGCAAAGGCAAAGTATTTAAAAACGGGGCCGAGGTAACCCAACCCGATTCGCTGGCCAAATACCTGCAAAAAGGCAAAGAAGCCTGGATTAACGATTCTTACTGGCTGGTAATGCCCTTTAAACTGAAAGATTCCGGCGTAACCCTGAAATATTTGGGCGAAGAAAAACTGCCAACCGGACCTGATACCCACGTGCTGCAGCTTACTTACCAGAATGTAGGCGTTACCCCCGACAACAAATACAAGGTATACGTCGATAAAAATAACCACCTCGTTGCCCAATGGGCTTATTACAAAAATGCCCAGGATTCTATTCCGGCTTTTGTTATGCCCTGGCTCGACTACAAGACCTACGGCAACATCAAACTTTCCGGCGACCGTGGCCAGGCCAAATTAACGAACCTCCAGGTGCTGGAGCAGGTGCCCGAAACGGCTTTTACTTCTTTCGAGCCGGTTGATTTAAGTAAAAAGTAGAGCCAGTCAGATTCTTATAAGTCCGTTAAATAATACGGAGATAATAAGTAAGCCGATGTCTGTTCTGTAACCGAGGGGCAATACCGGTAAGGATTGTTTAGCTGCCGAGGTTATAAGCTATTTGCATAAACTGCTGAATTTCTTCGTTTACGTCTTCCGGCGCATACATGCGGAAATGATGATTATATTGGTGATTCTGGCCGGGAACCTGGGCAATTTTTTCAAAGCATAAATTATCCCGATAGGGCTGCTGGAATGGAAATACCACCTGCATAAAATTCTTGCCCAACTGGGTTATGTAAGCAATGCGGCGTTGGGGAGTAGCCATGCCAATCATGGTTTTGGCAGGGTGTAAGGTTACGGGACCTATTAACTGGTATTGCTGTACAAAATGGTTAAACAAGGCCACGGTATGTTCGGATTTCCCGGCCAGAAAATCGGCTATTGTTTTTTGCTCATTTGTATGTTGTGGTGTTCGGTGCATCAGGCCGGAAATATTAGGGTAAATGAACCTGAATATAGAAAATAAAAGCAGTTTTGAGAAGAAACAGTTGGGCGTTCTAAATCTAATTTCTGTGAACAGGTTATTTCAGTCAAAAAAAAGCTGCTTAGGCTTATTGGTTTTACCCGCCATATAATTAAAGCTTCTAATTTTGTACCGTTTGGTTACTATAATGTTTGATTGATATAATACGAACGGAGGAACCATTAAAAGCAGAAATTATCTTTAAAATTATATAGGATGTTTAGAATACCAAGGAAGCTGATGATAGCGCTTTCTTTTCTGATGCTGGGTTCCTGTGCTGTAAAACATGAAGTACTTAACAAAGGCATTGCGGGCAACAGCACCAACGATTTAATAAAAAGAATAGACCAGGATGTACTAGCCGAAAAGCCGGATTTGGTAATTATGCTGGTGGGTACCAACGATATGCTCAACTCCGGCAAGTTTATTTCTTACGGGCAGTTTCAGGCTAATTATGCGGCCATGCTAAATAAGCTCAAAGCCCAAAACATTAGCGTAGTAGTTATGAGTCCGCCGCCGGTAGATACCGCATACTTATTTAAAAGGCACCAAAGAGCGCTTTTTACCGAAGACCCTAACCATAAAATTGATTCCGTCAGCAGCATCATCCGGCAACTGGCGCAGGTTAATCAGATTTATTTTATGGATTTAAATAAGCTATTTAAAGCTGCCGGCTCGCCTAACCCGAGCGCCCAATCGTTGCTAATTAACCAGGCTAATTTTAACAAAGCCGATGGTGTGCACCCTACCGCAGCGGGTTACCGGTTTATGGCGCAGCATTTGTACGATTTCCTGCAAGCAAATCACCTGCTGAAAAAGAACAAAAAGATACTTTGCTTCGGCGATAGCATCACTTTCGGTGCTTTTATGGATGGCCAGGGAACCGCCGGGGGAGAAACCTACCCAGCTTTTTTACAAGCCTTACTCGGCGACGGCCGCAAATAGCGTTTGGCTAGCCCAATTTATTAAGCCTACTAAAATTGTAATTGCTTACGACAGTTCTTTCTGTCCGTGCCGGCGCTTAAGTACCAGTTGCGTCCCGTAGCCCAACAGAACAGCAAACACAATAATAATTACCGTAACTAAACCCGAATTAATCGCATTAGAAAAACTTCCCAGGTACGCGTATCCCACCGATACCACCAAATGACCAATAGCCGAATACAACAGAAAAGTTTTCAGGGGCATTGTGGTGGTGCCGGCTACAAAAGAAATCGCTTCGGATAGCACGGGCAAGGCTTTAGAAATAGTAATGGCCAGATTCCCGAACCTTCGGAATAAATTATTGCTATAGGCTTTGTCCTGAGCCGAGAAAAATTTATCGAAGTATGGATTGGCGCTGCGGCCCAGGTAAAACCCAAACCAGGAAGCCAGCAGGCTCGAAGCCCAGGAGAGCAAAGTGCCCCAGAAAGGACCCAATATTTTCCCGTTCAGAATCATCAGCAAACTCGAAGGGACCGGCAACAAAGTATCCAGGGCCATAAAAGAAAAACTCAGCAAGGTGTAAGTGGCTTTGGACTGACCGGAATGAACATGGGCTGTAATCCAGTGTTCCACCTCTTCGAACAACAGAAAAGTGGTAATAACCAGCCCGCAGCAAAATAAAAAAATTACCAATAGTCGTTTCATGCGCTTGAAAACCTTACCATCGCCCGGCGTCTGATTTCAGAAAAAGCTTAAACCAGCATATTTACGGTGCTTTTGCTCTTTTGCTGGCGTGGGCGTTCTGCCTGGACTAATATTTTTCGCTACCGGACTATATACGCAGGCAATAAATAGGGTTTGTATTACTACAGCGTCCAATAAAATAATCAACAGCGAAACGCTGTCGAGCGTACACAAGAACTGTTGTTACTCTGTGGTTGCAATGCAGCACTACAAATTTCGGAGTTATGATGCCGGAATAATTACTGCGCTTTGGCCTTCTTTAGTTTCAACTCTTTTTTCATGACACCGGCTACCATGCGCGAAATAATTGCATAACCTTTATCTGAAGGATGCAGGCCATCGTAGGTCATGTCAATGGCTTCGGGTGGGTACGGGTATTCATCGGTTTCGGGGTTAAACGGAATATGGATAAACTGCGGGTAAGGGTAGTTTTTGTACGCACCGGTAGCCGGATCTTTTAAGCGCTTAAACTTCACCAGGTTCTTCAGCGTCATGCCGCTTTTGTTGTACAAATCCACCACCGGTAATTTTTCGTGCTTGCCTACAGCTTTAATCGCCTCGGCAAAAGCCGCCAGCGATTGGCCATTTTTATCTTTATAGGAGCCGTAAGCATTATTTTTATAGTTGTTGATGTACACAAAATCTACTCGCTGCATGGGTGTCATTAATAGTATCGGCGCTTTGGGGTTCAGGCTGCGAATTTTATCTATAATAATCCGGTAAGAGCCGTAAAAAGTGTTGTTACCGGTGTTGTTTCGGTAATCGGCCAGGGTGCCAATGGGGCGGCCCTGCCACCAGTCGTTCGTGCCCAGAAAAACCGAATACACATCAGCTTTTACCAAACCCAAATCTTCTATTTTATTTGCAATGCCGCCGGCTGTCCAGCCATTATGCCCCTGGTTAATGTATTTTATTCCCGGCAGTTCTTCGGTTACCAGGGTCAGGTAACCTTTGGTTACGCGGTTTCCAGTTTGTTCCTGGTGGTCGTTCAGATAAGTAATAGAATCGCCGATGGCCACCCAGGTATAAGCAGCAGGGGAGAAGGCGCTCGATAAGAAACAAATTAAAAGGAAAAATAAGAATCTTTGCATGGGGCAGGGGCTTGAGCTATTCTGCTAAAGTAAAATAAATTTTTAAAGGTTAGAAATAGGAATTACTTGTAAGTCGCGCAAATAAGGGAATCAGATACAGGGGTTCTCTCTTTGAATTACATCCAGGATAAACTACCCGCGCTTGGCTTAAAAAAGAGACCGTAAAAAATAAGCGAATCTACCGGACGCCGGCCTTACCGCCCAGAACGGATTTCAGCGAAGAAGAATGCTATTCCAGTTTTGCTGATTGAGCCATTACTTCGCCTTGGTATAGAACAACCTTTCCGAAGGCTAATGGGTTTAATAAAAATTAAATAAAGCCTGAAATACCATGAAAGACGAAAATAAAACAAAGCTGGAAAATCCGCTGGAGAAATATCCGAAGCCACCTTTTAAAGAACAAAAGCAGCCCTGGCCCGGCCTGGCGGGGCAAATGGAACCCCAGCCCGACCACGGCGAAGAAAGCTACAAAGGCAGCGGCCGCCTAACCGGCCGTAAAGCCCTGATAACGGGCGGCGACTCGGGTATGGGGCGGGCGGCCGCCATTGCGTACGCCCGCGAAGGCGCCGACGTTGCCATTAATTATTACCCCACCGAGGAACCGGATGCGCAGGAAGTAATTGCGCTTATTCAAGCCGAAGGCCGGAAAGCCGTGGCCCTGCCGGGCGATATTACCGACGAGGCTTTTTGCCAAAAACTGGTAGCGGAAGCGGTGCGCGAACTGGGCGGACTGGATATTCTGGTGAGCAATGCAGCGTATCAGCAGACCCACGAATCTATCCTGGATATTTCCTCCGAAGATTTTGACCGCACCATTAAAACCAATATTTATGCGCCTTTCTGGATTATAAAAGCTGCCCTGCCGCATTTGCCACCCGGCGCCGCCATTATTGCTACTACCTCCGAGCAGGCCACCACGCCCTCGGCGGAGTTGTACGATTATGCCCAAACCAAAGCCGCTACCACCAGCTTTGTCCGGTCGCTGGCCAAACAACTGGCGCCCAAAGGCATTTTGGTGAACGGCGTAGCGCCCGGCCCCATCTGGACCCCGCTGCAGGTGAGCGGCGGCGCTACCATGGAAAAACTCAAAAGTTTCGGCGGCGATACGCCCCTGGAACGGCCCGGACAACCGGCCGAATTAGCTTCTATTTACGTGCAATTAGCGGCCCCTGATGCCAGTTATACCACCGGCCAGGTTTATGGCGCCATGGGTGGCGGCGGTTTACCGTAACATATATCCTGGTTGAAATAATTTTGCCAGAAATTATTAGGTAGATATACTTAGGAGCGGAAATTATTTCCGCTCCTTTTTTATATAGTCGGCCGATAGTAATATTTTTCTAATCAAAACTGTGATCAAAGCTGGTTATGCATCCACAAGAGAAAGGTATTTACTACCTGCCTTCTAAGAATTTATCTGATTAGAAAATCAGGCGGCAAGTTTCCTGAGACCAGCTAAATAAAAAAACCGTTTAGGTTTTAACTAAACGGGTTTCAAATATTTCAGAAATTTACCTGTTTATAAGCTTCTGAACCAGGATTTTACATCGTCTATCGAACGGCCAATTTTAGCAGAAAGACTACCCAGCCATTCTTCTTGTTTGCCTTCGGCATATTCAAAATCATCGTCGGTTAGGTTACCGTATTGCTGACGGGCCTTGCCTTTCAGTTCGGTCCAGTTGCCGCGGGCCCGTAATTCGGTGCCATCGAACAAATCGTCGCGGCGATCATTATTTAGATTATTATTGTAAGTATTCATAGTTCTAAGCTTTAAGTATTAATCTATAAGGCATACGTATTTTATACCACTTAGGTTGAAATACTTAATTTATAACCTGGCTGTTGGGGCTATTTGTTTTTTTTAAAACCTGGTAAAATTCAGGATTATTGCGGTGGTAACCCCATTAAATAACCAGCTCTTTTTTTAAGGGCAGTTTCTTGCGTAGGAGTGTTTTTGAATAATCTGCATCCCGCCGCTGGTGCAGGCAAACCGGCTACAATTATTAAATAAGATAAGCCCGAACTGCCAGCCCGCGCCGGCTATGCAGAACGTTTCATTCTTTCAGCCGGCGCATCTTCAGGAACGATTAGTTTCTAATAAAGCTTCTTCCTGTTAACAATTACGTTCTTCCCTTTAAAATTCTGAATAACAGCAGGGGCTATCTCCAGGAAATTTTTGGCCGTTACCTGAATATTCTCAAACCGGAAGTCTGATAACTGATAACCAAAGCCTTGTGCCGGCTTTGTTTCTTTGGCCGCGCCCACGTTAAAAAAGTTAGTACAATCCAGTTTTATGTTGCGCATGGTTATGTGCCGGACGTTAGACGTGCCCGATACCGGTTCGCCTTTCAGGTCGAAGAACTGGGTCCAGGGGCGGATGTAGAGGAAGTTGCCAATGTCGTGGCCCTCGATGTCTTCTACCAGCACGTATTCGTAAAGCTGCGGGGTATCGGGACGCATTTTAAACCAAAGTAACCGTTCGGCGTGGTTTATCTTAATCCGGCGCAAAATAATATTGCGGTCGTGCACCGACTCGCTGCCGAAGGTTAAAGCGCCGTGGCAGAACCCGTAGGTGCAATCTTCGATGATGATGTTGTAGTTGCCGCCGTTGTTCGGGTCTTTATCGGCCCGCGGACCTTTGCCGCCCTTCAACGCGACGGCATCGTCATTCACCGACATGTAGCAGTTTTTGATGAGCACGTTTTTACAGGCGTCTATATCCACGGCATCGGTGCTCGGGGCTTTTACCGGCTTTTCCGGCGAGTAGATGTACAAATCGAGCAGTTTAACGTTTTCGCTTTTATACAAATGTGTCGTCCAGAACGGCGAGTTGATTAGTTTTACGCCCGAGAGCTGCACGTTTTTGCAGTTGGAAATATATACCAGCCGCGGCCGCATTTCATCCATATTAGTGGTTTGGGGATTAAAGGCCCGCCGGAGCCAGAATGATTTCCAGTAGCGCAGCCCGTTACCGTCGATGGTGCCTTTCCCCGATAAGGTAAAGCCGTCCAGACCGTCGGCATTCACCAGCGCCGCAAAATATTTCAGGGTTTGGCCTTCCATACGGGTCGTAACCAGCGGAAAATTACTGATGTCGTCGCTGCCTTTTAGCTTGCCGCCGGCTTCCAGGTGCAGGTGCGTATTCTTTTTAAAGAAAAGCGAGCCACTCAAAAAGGTCCCTTTGGGAATAATCACCACGCCGCCCCCCTCCGTTGCGGCTTTATCTATCACGGCCTGTATAAGTTGGGTCTGGAGGCGGGTGCTGTCGTTGGTGACGTTATAGTCGGTAATGCGGTACGGCTTGCCTAATTTGGTTATATCGGTCGGTTTGTTTTGCCGGAACCAGTCCGGTATGGGCGTGCCATCCGGGAATACTTCTTTGGCCAAAGCGGTAAGTTGCAGCGTGAGGGAAAGCACGAGCAGCAAGGCGAGCCTGATTGTTGGTGTAAGCATTAAATTTCTATCCTCCTGGGTTAAAATTGGTGCAGCAACGTTTCATACATTCCGCTACCATCCGTTCTTGAACAAATCTACAAAATCAGATAATATGGATACAGACTTTTCTGGTAGTAATGCCTAAGTATGGGAAAAACCCGTAAATAGCGCTATCGGGGATAAGTGGAAATGCTTAAAACTATTACCCAACATGGGAATCCCCCTTTCAGCGCCAGCGTATGCTTGTGCCATAGAGGTGCGAAGCGGGAACAGAGCTGTTTTTTCTATATAAACTTACACACACCTAAATTCGTCAACGCCGTTGACGAAATCTGACTAAAAGATAAACTTTTGAAATCCGCGACCTCTTTGCGGAAATTGAAGATAGAACGTTAATTCATTAAATTACGAGACAACCTCTCGTAATTCCTGACTTTCCTGGTCGCATAATATAAAACTAATGCGGATGGTGAAGCTCAGCTGTTTGTAGTCTGCAAGAGAACTCTAAATAGCCGGGACCAACTTGCCAGACAGCGTCTAGCGAATTAGACTGCTGGTGAAAGGTTGATGCCTTCAGCGGCAGAAAGGAAGCCGTTTGCTAATTACATCTCTGCACATCTAAGAGAGCAAAGACTTTGGTAAAGAAGCTGGAAAACCTTATCCGTATTTACCGGAACAGAGTTCCTCCAGTTTCATTAAAAATTTGTAGTCTCCTGCGGAAGACTACAAACAGCTGGGGTAAAAGGTGCCACCCGCTTTAACCGTTTCCAGGGTTTGCAAGCCTATCCAATGCGCCAGTATATAGGTGTTGTTTGGCATTCTTTCTGCCACCAGAAAAACATCCCCGCTGGCCTTTTTTAATTCGGTCCTTTCCACAAAATTCTTTTTTAACTGCTAAACTTTAATTGCTGGGGCTGTATTAATTTATAAGGGTAAAAGGTTTGGCCGGCACCAAAGTTAATCCGGAACAGACAAATACAATTTCGCCGGGTAAATAATTGGCAAAGGTTTTACCCCTTAAAATGGTTAAATACAACCTAAGAAAATTGGGGAAAGGCATGCGGCAATAGTTAAATATTTTAATGTTTATCTACTGCTTTCATTACGGGTTGGTTGCTTTAAAAAGAAAAAGCCTGGCAAGTTCAGCCGGGCATAAACGCAATTTTAAATTTATTAAATGGTTTAACCACCTAATAAAAGAAAGCCCTTTCCACTACTAGTGCTTCACCAAGTT
>NZ_BJYS01000031.1 GCF_007991635.1 Adhaeribacter aerolatus
TATTAAAAAGATAACCCTGTACTTTACTAGTACAGGGTTATCTTTTTATTTTTAAGGCTGAAATTAAATAAACAGGATTAACCACTTATCATAAGAACCTTATGCACAAAGGAATGTATAATAAAAGCGGGTACTCTTAGGTAATATTCTTTAATATGTTAGGCTATATTGAGTTAGATATTCCTATTGGCTTCTAAAATACACCTCCGTCATTCAGGAATTAACTATTTGGCAATCTGCCACATAGATTCCTTCTGAATAACAGCGGTGAGCTACTTACATCTATCCGGCTTTTACAGCTTATCAGTTATTAAATAAGTCTGGATAGGGATACCTCATTTTTAAATATAGAACGGATAGCAATATTTTTAAACGATTAAGTAAAATGAAAAAAATAGGTTTCGTATTAATCATTTCTATTCTTTCGGCGATTTTAGCCATTGCCGGATACCGGTACCTGGATAACCGGGAGCCCCAAAACTTTTACACCGAGGGCGATAACCAGCGCGTACGCTTTGTTAATAATGTTACCGACTCAAACGGGACCGTGATTACCCCGGACTTTGTAAAAGCATCGGCCATGGTTTCGCCGGCAGTGGTGCATATTAAAACAACTTACAACAACGTGGCGGCCGGCCCGCGCAATCCCCTCGAAGAACTTTTTGGCGCTCCGCAATCGGGCGGTCAGGCCCGGGCTTCCGGCTCCGGGGTCCTCATTACTCCCGATGGCTATATTGTTACAAACAACCACGTTATCGAAAATGCCTCCGAAATAGAAGTGGTATTACCGGACAAACGGGCTTTTAAAGGCAAGCTAATTGGCCGCGATCCCAGCACCGACCTGGCGCTGGTAAAAGTAGCGGGTACTAACCTGCCAATTGTGGCAATGGGCAACTCCGATAACGTACAGGTTGGCGAATGGGTATTGGCCGTGGGCTATCCTTTGTCTTTAAACTCCACTGTTACGGCGGGTATTGTTAGCGCCAAAGGCCGCAGCATCGGTATTCTCGACCGCCCTAGTCAGGAGAATTATGGCCAGGGCGCTCAACCTCCTGCCGGTTCGGCCATAGAATCATTTATCCAGACGGATGCCGCCATTAACCCCGGCAACAGCGGCGGGGCCCTGGTTAATAGCGCCGGCCTGTTAATTGGTATAAATGCCGCTATTGCCTCCCAAACGGGTAGCTATGCTGGCTACGGCTTTGCCATACCCGTAAACCTAGTAAAGAAAATAGTAACCGATTTTAGAAAATATGGCGAGGTAAAACGTGGTTATCTGGGCGTGAGTTTCCCGGCACCTACCGTAGAAGACCAGATGCTTCGCGAACAGGGCATTAACCCGGCCAACATAGAAGGGGTTTATATTACCGGTATTCAGCCGGGTAGTGGCGCGGAGTCGGCCGGTTTAAAAGCCGGCGATATTATTCAAAGCATCAACGGGGTGCCGGTAACCTCTTCGGCAGAATTTTCGGAGCGGATTGCACGGCAACGGCCCGGCGACAAGGTAGAGTTAACTTACTTGCGAAATAAAAAATCCGGTCAGGTTACGGTAACCCTGCAAGGCGAAGAAGCTACCCGCGTAGCCTCCGGCACTACCCCTTCCGGTCAGGGCTTACACACCAAGCTCGGAGCGGCCTTTGCACCGCTCCCCGCCGATGTAAAACAACGCTATCGCCTCAGATCCGGGGTGGTGGTAACCGATGTGGCAGATGGCGGCTTTTTTGATATGGCCGGCGTACCCCGCGGCACCATTATTATCAGCGTAAATGGCCGTCCGGTTAACACCCTGCAGGAGTTGGATCAGGCGCTGGGCTCCTCTAAAACCAGTATGGCCCGCATCGATGGTATTACGCCGGACGGTACCGGCTTTGTGTTTAATTTCCCGCTGGGCGCATAATCCAATAGGAGTAAGTAAACCCACGACGATTAAAACGGCTTTCTCTTAAGTAAAAAGAGGAGGCCGTTTTATTTTATACACTTATACAGAAGCAGGCGCCCTGAAGCGTACACGTTTATATTATCCAGAACTTACTATTACAGTTGAATAAAGTTAGTTTGATATCAGTAGAAATGGATCAAGGCACTAAAAAGCAGCTACCAGCTGTACCCACCTTTGCTGTCCTTTTGTAGTATTCTAGCAATTCCGAAAGAAATTGCTGCTTTTAGGAGTAACCCAAGGTAATACACCAGGAATTTAGTTATGGGTAAGTTGTTCTCAACAGAAGCTGCCTGCTGGGAATGAAAAAGAAGATTGTAAATTTTACTTCTGCGGAGCAATTTCAGGCAAATTGCCGAGTTTTAACACTTTAAACCAGGTAGCTTTAAAAATAAAAGTAAATACCCAAGGCTATCAGCAAAAGAAAAATTACGGTAATTGCCAGGTAAGTCAGAAACCGGGATTTGGTATGAGATTCTTTTCGCATAAAATAAAGCTAAAATTAAACCAGAACAGCAGGATTTAACTTTTAATTGTGGCCAAAACATGCAGGATTTTCTGCGCCGCAAATACCACCAACTATTATTGAACAAAAAAGACTGGCAGCAAAACGCTACCAGCCTGTATTTCTAATATTACTTTTTGTTTAAGATCCGATAATTCAGTATGTCAGGTTTCCAAAGTAATTTGGTTTACGAGAATTAACTAATTGCAGACAAACTATTTAAGAGAAAACACCTAAACTTAATGAGCCGCAGTGTTTTTATGAATAAAGTTTTTGCCGCTGTTGGTTAACAAATAAGCTTTGTGATCGGGTGTATTACTAATATAAATCAGGTTTTGCTTTAACGCATACGCAATTAACTCTCCAAAATCTTCGGCTTTAATTTTCTCGGTAAGTTGTTCGCGCAAAACCAAATTATTATGCGGTGCAGGCTCGTTTAATAAGTGGGATAATAAAATACAGGTAAGGTCGAGGTAATTTTCCGGTAATTTCATGGAGGTAATATTTAAGTTAAATTTCAGTTAGGTATATCCCAAACTTTGGCTCTAAAAAAGAAGAAGTAAGGGCTTATGGCTACTTAAGCTTAACTTAAAACATTCCAGATTAAATGGTTAAAACCAAATCACCAGCACTAGAGTGAAGCGGCTTTGCCAGGCTTTTGCAAGGAACAGTCTGCTAATCTAGCAAAATTTATCTAAAAAAGGTCATTCTTTTTCCAATACCTACCGGAAGGTAACCCACAGTTTGTTCTTACGACTTACTTTGGTAGAACTTAAATTCTTAATTTTAATCGGGTAAGAACATAAAAAAATTATGATGCAGTTGCAAACAGTTGATACGGAATAATACATACGCCAAGTGCTTGAGATCTCCGCTTGCTGGGTCTTTTGCCCACCCAGGTGCGAGTTAGCACAGGTCGGTACTGCAACCAGAGTATGGGTAGTTATATCAGAAGGCGTGTAAGCTTCGGTAGAAAAAATCCAGGATGTTAATTTGGCGGCTTTTCCGTAATGAAAAGATTTATGCTGGTTAATACCTATTGATAATTTAGGTTCAGGATTATTTCGAGGCCGGCATGGGCAGGCGCACAAATATCTTTTAAAGCGTTGCGGGTTTTGCGGGCCTTGTTATAGGACGCATAAAAAATATCTATCTCGGTTAGCGCCTTGTGTAAATACTGGATGCTGTGCCGGGTAGCTAATTGCACGTGTGGCGAACTATCGTTAAAGCTTAACTGCTTTATTAACACCAAGGCTTCCAAACATTTATCTTTAACGCTTTCTACCCCATTCGGACCATCGTTTACTTCGCAATCCAGCGTATTTTTCAGAGCTCTTAAATTTGTAAATATTTCACTATTCATAGTAGCGCTTTTCCGATACGGAGTTAAGACTATAGCCCGGGGGCATTTTCCGGCAAACATTACAGGCAATATACAACCGCCACCAATGCTAATAAGTTTAATAATTATGAGTAATCATACTGAATCTTGGTTAATTAGGTAGATTATTTAGGCAATGAATGAACTGTTGTAGTCGATTATATGTAGAAGGTATATAACAAATTACAAAATGATAAAAGGAACAGTAAAATTCTTTAATGATCTGAAAGGATTCGGTTTTATTAAAGAAACAAATTCAGAAAACGAATACTTTGTGCATGTATCTGGCTTAGTTGATGAAATCAGACAAAATGATGAAGTATCGTTTGATGTTAAACAAGGACAAAAAGGACCGAATGCAGTTAATGTTAAGCTAGTTTAGTTTTAATATCTATATAAGCAATTTTTTACTTTTAAGCCTTACCCTCGGTAAGGCTTTTTTGTTTTGTCCGGTCATTTTGTCTTAAATACCGTAATTATTAAAATTAACGAAAACACTCCGCTGCATAGAATCCTATTTTAGGTCGGGCTAATCCGGATAAATGAAAAAGCAGATTTTTCCGGACCTGATTATTAACCTTAAATTTACCTGATATGGCAAGATCACAAAACAGTTTCCTAAAAAAACAACTCCAACAAGTAAAACAAAAAAAGAAAAAAGATAAAGAAGAACGCAAACAGCAACGTCACGAACAGGCATCAACTGGTAAACTAGAAGACATGCTGGCTTACGTGAATGCCGACGGCAGTATTTCTACCACACCTCCTAAATCAGAAGATGAAGCGGCAGATAAAGAAGAAAAATCTTAAGCGCACTTCTCTATTTTATTTGTAACCAGGGTATAATCTAAAATTAGTCATTATTTAATATTGCTAAAGTGAATATTAGATAATGACTCCTAACCGGTCCTACGTTTGTATAAATACAAAACTCCCACAAGAGCGGAATATTATCAGCAAAATTTGGTTTTAGGATTATAACTTAAACCATAATTTAACTCTCCCCGCCAACTGGTATAAACCAATATTTATACAAGAGATAATATTCTCTGGATAAGGCTTATACCTGCTGCTAAACCGCCATCAATACTTATTTTTTCCTGCACCTCTATTTACACCTGCCGCAGCCAGGCTAAAAAATAAATCAAGGAATATTTGTTCCGAATTAGAATCTAATCTTATATTTATAAGTGTATTTTATACATCTATTAAATACCTAAGTTTTATTTGCTGCATCTATTTAGAAGAAAACCTGTATTAAAGAATATTACCAATCCAACCACCCCATGAAAATAAAATTTCTACTGTCCCTGTTCCTGGTTTGCAGTTTTACCTCCTTTGCCCAAAATACCGGTGAATTGTCGGTACAAACCAGTCCCAGCAAAACTATTAACCGCCATATTTATGGTCACTTTGCCGAACATTTGGGCCGTTGTATTTACGGCGGCTTTTACGTGGGCGAAAACAATTCCAAAATACCCAATACCCAAGGTATTCGGAACGACGTGGTAGACGCTCTTAAAAAATTAAAAATACCCAACCTGCGCTGGCCGGGTGGCTGCTTTGCCGATACCTACCACTGGAAAGACGGCATTGGGCCGAAAAATCAGCGGCCAACTATTGTAAATAGCTGGTGGGGCGGCGTTACCGAAAACAACAGCTTTGGTACGCATGATTTCCTGAATATGTGCGAACTGCTGGGCACAGAACCCTACCTGGCGGGCAATATGGGCAGCGGTGCGGTGCAGGAACTAGCCGATTGGGTACAATATGTAAACTTCAGCGGCGAAGGTCCCATGTCGAAACTGCGGCGGCAGCACGGCCGCCAGGAACCCTGGAAAGTTAAATTCTGGGGTATCGGCAACGAAGCCTGGGGCTGCGGCGGTAACATGACTGCGGATTATTACGCCAACGAATACCGTAAATACGCCACCTTTGTATCGGACTGGAACAATTCCGGCGGGCTTTTCCGGATTGCTTCCGGCGCCAACTCCGCCGATTATAACTGGACTGAGGTGCTCATGAAAAATATTCCTAAAAACCTAATCGAAGGCGTGGCGCTGCACCACTATTCCGTAATTGACTGGGATAAAAAAGGCCCTTCTACCACTTTTAACGAGCAGCAATATTTTACCACCATGCAGCGCGCTTTGTTTATGGATGAACTGATTCAGAAGCATACCGCCATTATGGACAAGTACGACCCGCAGAAAAAAGTGGCTTTGGTAGTAGACGAATGGGGCGGCTGGTACGAAGTAGAGCCAGGTACCAACCCAGGATTTTTGTATCAGCAAAACACCATGCGCGATGCCATGATTGCCGGCACCACCTTGAATATTTTCCATAAATACTGCGACCGCGTGCGGATGGCGAACCTGGCCCAGGCTGTAAACGTGCTGCAAGCAGTTATTTTAACCGAAGACGAAAAAATGCTCCTGACGCCTACTTACCACGTGATGGAAATGTATAACGTACACCAGGATGCATCTTTGCTGCCTTTAACCCTAAAAAGCAACGATTATAATGTAGGGAATGCCAAATTGCCGGCGGTTTCGGCTTCCGCTTCCCGCGATAAAAACGGGCTGGTACATGTTTCGCTCGTAAATATCGATGCTAAAAAAGACCAGGAAGTAACTTTAGATATTAAAGACGCTAAGTTTAAATCAGTATCGGGCCGCATACTTTCTTCAAAAACGTTGCAGGACCACAATACCTTCGATAATCCGAATAAAATTAAGCCGGCCAACTTTAAAGGTGCTAACCTCCGAGGTAACTCGCTAAAAGTGAAAATCCCACCTTTTTCGGTAGTTGTACTGGAACTGAAATCGTAATAATATAAAAACGGCCCTGGCCTTAACTACTAAAAAGCCTCGCAGAATCTTATTCGGCGAGGCTTTTTAGTAGTTAAGACAAGCTTCCCTGAAAGCTTATATTTAAATAAAGTCTTCATAAACCTATTTATATCCGGAATACTAAACGTACCAAATGAAAATATTTAAGCTAAACGGCAAAAAATACCCTCGCTGTTGTGGCTGATTTTAGTTTTAGCGGCGGCTACCGTGCAGGCCAGGCTATACCCAAACCAGCCGGTTGAAACTACTTCCGGTTTACTGTTTACCACCACGACGGTTTGACGATCCTTCTGCCTCGATTACCAACTATCCTAACAGCGGCACCCCGAAGCGGGTACAAACGCCCTCAATGGCATTAAACCGGCTAAAAAAATATGTCCTTCTAAGTTCGAGATTGTCATTTTTCGAAGTTGATATTTAGACTTTTGCCCATTAAGCCATTATTCATTTTTCAAGCAACGGTTTCTTTATTATTTATCTAAAATATTTTATATTTACCCTTCATAAAACACAGAAAATCCTTCACTACAAGGGCGGGTAGAGCGAAAAACCCGGAATTTGCAAGAATTTTGCTGCGCAATATCAGCTATCGGTAGTGATTAAAGTCATTAACCATTTACCCTTGTTTATCTACTTTTGTTAAAAATCGCGCAAGATTGAAAAGTGGTATAACCATATTGCTCCTGTTTGTGATGCTGATGCAAATTCTCAGCCGGGCATTTATTGTACTCGATTACCAACTGAATAAAGATTATATCGGGGAATTTCTTTGCATTAACCAAAGTAAACCCGAGCTAAACTGCGAAGGACATTGTTACCTGCAAAAAAACTTAAAAAAAGCAGAGCAGTCCGAAAACAAATCTACCCAGCAAACCTTGAAAATAGATTTCCCGCTGTCTTTGCCGGTTAATTTCACCTGTAGCTTTAGCCAGGTAACCCCAATTCAAACCTTTATTTTCCGGTATCTGGTTGGGCATCCTGTTCGCTATTTAGCGGCCATCTTTCACCCGCCCTCTTACAGTTAAGCTAATCTTTTTTGCCGCAAGCTTTAGTTATTCTGGCGGCAACGGCAGCCTTACGCAAGCTTTCCGGGCTGCCCGGTAGTTCTAACTGTTATTTCAATTTTTATGAAAAATATATTCATGAGCATCCTGCTGGTGCTGATGTTCAGCGTTGTTACCTATGCCCAGATGCCGGTAAAAGGCCAGGTGGTTGATGCTTTAACCAAAGAAGCATTGCCTGGTGTTAACTTACGCTTTGCCGGTTCGCCGGCGGGTGGCACTTCCAACGCCGATGGCAGCTTTGCCTTATCGGCCACTTCTCCGGGCGATTCTATTACGGTGTCTTTTATTGGGTATAACAGCCAGAAGGTGGCGGTAAAGCGCGATATGCTTTTAATTCAGCTTCATCCGGCTTTCAGTGAGTTAAACCAGGTAATTGTATCGGCTAGCCGCGAGGCACAGAGTCGCACCGAAGCACCCATTGCCATCAGCACTATTTCTAAACAGGTACTACTCGAAACCAAGGCCGTAACCCTGGACCAGGTATTAAATAAAGTAAGCGGCGTTTACATGGTGAACCTGGGCAACGAGCAGCATACCATGGCCATCCGGCAACCCATTGGGTACCGCAGTCTTTTTCTGTACCTCGAAGACGGCATTCCGATCCGGCCAACCGGCGACTTTAACCACAATGCCCTGATTGAAATAAACATGGCGGCCCTGAAAACCATGGAAATAATCCGGGGTCCCTCTTCCTCGCTTTACGGCAGCGAAGCCATTGGCGGCGCAATAAATTTTATTACGCAGGCTCCTTCCCAAATATTAACCGCCAAATTACAAGCCGAAAGCAGTAACCTGGGTTACAAAAGAACCGACTTCGCGGTTTCGAACACCTTTGGAAAATTGGGAATATTTGCCGGCGGCTATTACGCCAACCAGCGTAATGGTATCATCAGCCACAGCGATTTTAATAAATTGGCCTTTACCCTGCGGGGCGATTATAATATTAGCGATAAAAGCAAGCTCATTACTACCGCCAGCTTAATCGACTACCACACCGACCAGACCGGTGGCCTGGACAGCACCAAGTTTTACGGAAAAAAATACGAAAGCCTGCAAACCTTTACTTATCGCAAAGTAAATGCGCTGCGGGTCCGGAGCACGCTCGATCACCAATGGAATGCCAAGAATAATACCACGGTAAATGCATTTTTCCGGCGCAATGCCATTGGCCAGAACCCGTTTTATGCCATAAGAAATATGGCCGGCAACGCTGCTAAAGCCAGCGGCGAAATGAACACCGATGCTTTTAAAAGTTACGGGTTAGTAGCGCAACACAAAAAAGACTTTAATTTTCTGGATGCCCGCATCATCGGCGGCCTCAGCCTGGATTACAGCCCCGCCACTTACGAAGCTTATTTTATAAACATAGATCGGAACCAGGCCGGCGTATACACCAATTTTACCCGTACCGATTCGCTGCTAACCGATTATTCGGTAAACCTGCTGAACACGGCTGCTTACGGACAACTGGAAATATCGCCGTTGCCGAAGGCCAAAGTAGTAGCGGCGCTGCGTTACGATCGGCTGGATTTCAATTTCGATAATAAATTAACCCCCAATGCTTTTACCGGCGCCCCCGATGAACGGAATAATTTTACAAGTTTATCGCCCAAATTGGGTTTTACCTATTTCATAAACACCAACATGGGTACGTATGCCAACTACAGCGTGGGTTTTGCGCCGCCCCAAATTACCGATTTGTACCGGGGGGTGAAAGTACCGACTTTAAAGCCATCTACCTATGGCAATTACGAAGCCGGTGGCTGGCTCAGCTTTAACCAGAACAAAGGCTACCTGGATGTGAGTATTTACCAGCTTAACGGCACCAACGAAATCATTTCGGTGCGTTTGCCCGACGGCTCCTACCAAAACCAGAATGCCGGTAAAACCAAACACCAGGGCGTAGAATATACCCTAAAATATGCGCCTGTTAAAAGCCTGAACCTGCGGATAAGCGGCACCAACGCCCGCCACGTTTTTACCGATTATGTGGAAAGAGGCAATATTTATAACCATAACGAAATGGCTACCGCGCCGCGGTTTATTTCGAACTCCGAAGTTACCTACAAACCCGATTTTTTACCGGGCCTGCGCCTGGGTCTGGAATGGCAGCACCTGGGCAAATATTACATGGATGCCGGCAACACCGAATATTACGAAGGTTATAACTTGTTTAACTTCCGGACCGGCTATACCATAAAAGGCGTTGAAGTTTGGCTGAATGCCCTGAACCTGACAGATAAGCTATATGCCACCACCGTAGATAAATTTAGTTACGGCAAAAGTTACCGCCAGGGCATACCCCGCACCTTTAACCTCGGCATTGCCTATAATTTTTCGGCCAAAGCCCCGCAATAACTTACATAAAGGCTTTTTTGGTTTTAACTTTTGCCATTTTGCTCCGATATGAAACCCTTTTTAAAATATTCTTTTTTCGTTCTTCTCAGCGTTTATGTTTTGGGTTGTATTCAAAGGCCCCAACCCCAGGAGCCGGCCGCAGCCAGCATATCTTCGCCAGGATTAAAAAGCGCCTGCCCCTACTTAACGTTGGATAACGAAGGCCGGGCCGTGCTTTGCTGGGTGCAGGCCCAGGATACGGCCGATAATTTTTTAATGGCTTATGCGGTGTCGCCGGACGGAGGCAAAACTTTTAACAAAACCAGATTTATTCCCACTACCGCCGGCGTATACCCGCACGACGAAAATCTATCGAAAATACTTTTCCGGAAAAACGGCGACATTATAGCTATGTTCGCCGTGAGCAATCCGAATCCCGAAAACGACTACGCCGGGTTGGTAAAGTACACGCAGTCTTTTGATGGTGGCAAAACCTGGACCGCTGCCAAACAAATAGCCGAAGATATAACCGGCAGCATAGATGAACGCTATTTTGATATGACATTATTACCCAACGGCGAAGTAGCGGCTATCTGGCTCGACTCCCGGAAAGAAATGCCCGCCGAAGGCTCCTCTTTGTACTACGCCAGCACCCAGGGCCGCGCAGGATTTAAGAACGAGAAAATAATAGACCGGCAGCTTTGCCAGTGCTGCCGCACCAAATTATTTGTAGATGAAGCCGGCAATCTGCATGCCGTTTACCGGGCTATTCTCAACGGCACTGTCCGCGACATGATGCACCTGGTATCGGGTGATAATGGTAAAAGCTTTTCAAAACCCGAACGTATCAGCGCCGATAACTGGGCCATAGACGGCTGTCCGCATACCGGTCCGGCCATGACTGCTACAGGCACCGGCCTGCATTTTGTGTGGTATACCATGGGCGGCGGCAGCGGGGTTTATTATTGTCGCAAACCCAATAACCAAGGCTTCTCCCAACGCGAAACCGTCAGCAATTTGCCTTCGGCCCGGCACCCCCAGCTTTGCACCATAAAAAACGGAGAACTGGTTATCGTGTGGGATGAGCAGGCGCAGCAGGCCGGTAACCTGAATAACCGCATTGGTCTGCAAATCCGCGACAACAATGGACAAATTACCCAGAATACGCATCTTTCTCCGGATAGTATTTCGGCCACGCACCCGGTAATTATAAAAGTAGCCGAATCGGCAGTACTGGTAGCTTATACCAACAAATCTGCCAAAGACAGCCAGGTATGGTACAAACACATTAATCTGTAAATCACTTCCACAATATTTATTCCGTCCTTGCTATAAATTATTTAGAAGAATTCTTGATAAGTAAATTTAGGCTTGTAGCTTTGTGCTTATTTATAAAAATTCTAAATAATGAAAGAATATTTACTGACCTTCCATGTTGTTTGCTGTTTTAGTTTTTCGGTATTGGCTCAGGGTACCAATATTATCAGTGGCCAGGTTCTCGACGAAAAAGGTACACCTCTGGAAGGCAGTGTAGTCAGAATATTAAATTCTTCGATAGTAGCACCGGCTGCGAAGAACGGTGATTATAATATTTTCAACCTGCAAGACGGCACCTATACCCTACAGGCAAATGCAGTAGGCTACGAAACTGCCTCGGCCCAGGTAACGGTAAGCAACAATGCCAGCGTTACCCAGGTTTTTAATCTAAAACCCGGTTACAGCCAGTTAAACGAAGTTATTATTTCGTCGAGCCGCGCCAAAGAAACGTTAGGCGAAACACCCGTATCGGTTACCATTTTAAATTCCCGCGAAATTCAAACGCAGGCCAGTATTAACCCCAACCTCAGCAATATGCTTACGTGGGCGGTACCAGGGTTGGGCTTTGCGAATAATACTACTTCCAATGTGGGCCAGACCTTAAGAGGCCGTAACCTGCTGGTGTTAATCGATGGCATTCCGCAATCAACGCCGTTGCGGGCCGGCAGCCGCGATATCCGGAGCATCGACCCAGCTGTAATCGACCGCATTGAAGTTATAAAAGGCTCGACCTCTATCTTCGGGAACGGAGCCGATGGTGGTTTAATTAACTACATTACCAAACGGCCCGAAACCGGTAAAAAATTCGGTTCAACCACTACCGTCGGCAGTACGGGCAATCTGGTGGGCATGAAAAACTCGTTGGGTGGCCGGTTTTCGCAGCAGTTTTACGGGCAGGTAAATAAAGTTGATTACATAGTTTCGGGCTTGTACGACAAAACCGGGGTGTTTAAAGATGCCGCCGGCGAAGTAATCTCGCCGTATTACGGCCTCGGCGAAACCAAAACGTATAACGGCTTCGCCAAAGTAGGTTACAACATCAACCCGGATCACCGTCTTGAAGTGATGTACAATTATTTCAGCTCCCGGCAGAATTCCGATTACATAGCCCAGGTTGGTAAATACGGCGAAACACCAACCATTGGGATAAAAGGCGAGGTACTGGGCGAAAAACAGGGCACCCGCTACAACCACAACGGCCGGCTGGCCTACACCGCCAAAGGTATTTTCGGAAAAACCGACTTGGAAGCCAATGCTTACTTCCAGAAATTTAAAACCATTTACGACTTTGTCGACTCTTTTTACGAAGGCGGCCAATCCGTAATAGAATCCGATAAAAAAGGCTTACGCGCTAATTTTATTACGCCCCTTACCCTGCCCAACGTAGATGCCACTATTACTTACGGCGTGGATATACTAAATGATATTACCGCCCAATCTCTGGTAGATGGCCGGGTGTGGGTGCCCGAGATGAATATGCAGAACCAGGCCCCGTATGCGCAACTAAATACTACATTGTTTAACAATTTAGTATTTAAAGGCGGCGTGCGTTACGAAAATATTTCGATTGATGTGGACGATTACCGGACCCTGGCCACCGGTCCGAATAATAAAGGTTCGATTGCGGTAAAAGGCGGCGAACTGAATTACAATGCTTTAACTTTTAATTCGGGTCTGCGCTACATCAAATACAATTATTTTAAACCATATGTGAGTTACTCCCAAGGGTTCTCGGTATTTGAACTGGGCCGCATTTTAAGAACCGCCAAAGAAAATACCATTCAACAGTTAAATCTTGAACCGGTAATTGTAAACAACTACGAAGCCGGCTTTAATACCGATATTCAAAAACTTAATTTTGAAGCAGTATATTACCTAAGTACGTCGCGGCTGGGTGCCAATTTAGTAGAGCAGGATGGCATTTTTGTTACCCAACGCCTGCCCGAACGCATCCACGGCTACGAACTGGCCTTGAATTATAATGCGCTGTCGTTTTTATCGGTGGGCGGTAGCTACACTTTTGTAGAAGGCAAAACCGACAGCAACAACGATGGCGATACCCAGGACGGTGAAGACAAATATTTAAATTCTACCCGTATTGCACCGCCCAAACTTACATCCTACATCAAAATAACACCTTTAAAACCGCTCGATTTGCGGGTAGATTATATATTCTCCGGCACCCGCGACCGGTTTAATCCGGGTACCAATGGCCGCTATGCTTTCGGCGAAGGTAAGATAACTGGCTTTAATTTATTTAATCTAAGTTCGGCTTACCGCTTAAGCGAAACTACCCGCCTGAACCTGGGTATTGAGAACTTATTTAACACCCGTTACTACAACCCGGTGGCGCAGTTTTACGGTCGCGATAGAGATTATACCCGGGGCAATGGTATCCGGTACAATTTAAGCTTCACTTTTAGTTTATAATATTTTAGCCAGCCGCTGCTGGTTCGGCAGCGGCTTTTACCTTATGCGGAACCCCATCGGCAAAAAAGTTTACAAAATACACAAGTGGTGCGGCCTGCTGGCCGGACTATTCATTTTGGTGATGGGGCTTACCGGATCCGTACTGGTTTTTAACCACGAATTGGAAGCCTGGGAACACCGCGCCTACTGGGAAGTAAATAACCAGGCACCCGTAAATATTGATAAAGCTTACCGCACTATCACCAGCCAATATCAGAACTGGGAAATCCGGCTGCAACGCTTTTCAGATAATCCGCAGGAGACTCTAATATTCAGTTTACGCCGGCCAGAAGAGCGTTTAATGGTGTTCGCCCATCCAGCCAACGGCACTATTCTGACCGCCTTAGATTCGCATAAAACCATTACCACCTGGCTCCTGACACTGCATTATTCATTACACGCTGATCTTACGGGTAAAATTCTGGTATTTATTACGGGCCTGATATTTCTGATTTCGCTCCTAACCGGCGTGATTACCTACCGGAAAGTGATCTTTAGAATGCTGTTATTCCGGGTAAGTTTCAGTCGTAAAACCAAAAGGTCTTTTGCTTCTTCGCTGCACCGGTTTGTGGGCGTATGGGCCTTGCTCCTGAATTTACTCATGGTTATCACGGGTGCCTGGATCAGCTACGGTATTATGGTTAACGGGTTTAAAGCTGTTGGTGCCCCTAATAAGCCAATTGCCAGTCCGCCCCTGGCTATTTCCATTGATCAGGCTTTAAGCACTTTAAGAGAGCAGCATCCGGATTTCCAGCCAACCTACATGCGTTTCCCCAAAGCGGAAGACCAGCCATTAACCATTAACGGCTTTGTAACCGGACAGCCTTTTTACTACAGCCAATTTTATAATGCGGTTACTTTTGATGCAAAAACCGGTGCATTACTGGATGTTAAGTTAAACCCTGCCGCTGAAACCACTACCAAACTCGACAGCATCTCCCATTCTATTCATTTCCTGGAATTTGGCAATTGGTTAATTAAATTATTGTTCTGCTTTGTCGGTATCAGCGCGCCCCTGCTTTCGATTACCGGTTTCCTGCTCTGGAAGTGGAAAATAAAAGCGACCAAAGAAACCCACCAGCGCCTCCGGCCAGGTTCTCCCAAAATGGTGAGCGCAAAATAAAACTCCCACCATTAGCCTAGGTTGCTTTTCCTGAATTTATCTGAATAATATTCAGTTTTGTAAACCTTGCCGCTCTAAAAACCTGTGAGTTTTGAGAATGTCCGCCTTTATAAGTGCAGGCTCTAAACTATACCATTTCTCGTAAGGCTTAGTCCCTAGAAAATTCTGCATAAGCGTACGTAGGGAGTTTTATAACATCTGCTACTTAAAACAATCCGTTCTTCTAACTGAATGGTAGATGAGCCGACAGCCCTAACTTATTATTTCGCTGCCATATTTCTACTCCTGTAATATTCATTTATAGAACGCTCCTTTTTATCTTCCACTGCTTTGTGGAACTTGCTTATCAGTTTATTTCCCTGCTAATACTCATTGCTCAACTTACTAAAATTAATTTTTATACTGATAAACAGGACACTACAGGATAGTTCTAACCAGAATCATTAGTATATTACGTGAATGTGCAGTTGTATTTTAGACACTTTTAAATACATCTGGCGGTTCACCCATTATTTCTTTAATAAAGTTTCCATTTATTTATGAATTTAATTTACTCTTATGCACAAAAAAATTAACCGGTATTATTGGGGCGCATTTTTATCCTTAATCATGCTGTTATTAGCAGCACCTTTTGTCTTCGCCCAGACACCTATTACAGGTAAAGTTTCCGATGAGCAAGGCGGTGGCCTGCCCGGCGTTACGGTTTTGGTAAAAGGTACTTCTACCGGTACGGCTACCGATGCCGAAGGCAATTATTCGTTGAACGTGCCTAACGGTAGTGCCTCGCTGGTTTTTTCTTTTATTGGTTTCCAGACCAAAGAAGTGGCCATTAACAACCGCACCACCGTTAACGTAACACTCGCCACAGATGCCAAAGCTTTAGAAGAAGTGGTAGTGGTGGGTTACGGTACCATGAAAAAGAGCGATGTAACCGGCGCCATTACTTCGGTAAAAACCGAAGAGTTACTCGCTATTCCTTCCACCAATGCCCTTCGTTCGTTACAGGGTAAAGTTTCGGGGCTCGATGTAACCCAGAGTTCGGGGCAGCCGGGCGCCAACGTAAATATTGTTTTGCGGGGCAACCGGTCTTTACGCGCCGATAACCAGCCCCTGGTGCTGGTAGATGGTATCCAATACGGATCGTTTGTAGATATTAACCCCAGCGATATTGCTTCGGTAGAAGTTTTAAAAGATGTAGCCTCCACGGCCATTTATGGTACCCGGGGAGCCAACGGTGTTATTATCATTACCACCAAAAGAGGTAGTGCCGGCCGCACCAGCATTACTTTTAACTCTTATGTATCGAGCTACCAGAAGGGCAAATACCCGCGCATGATGAACGGCGACGAGTATGCCCAGTTGAAACGCGAAGCCTACCGCACCACCAACAACGGCGTTTACCGCGACGATAAAGATATTTTTCAGGTAACGGAGCTGGAATATTTACAGAACAAGCAGTTTGAGGACTGGCAAAGCTATATTTTCCACAACGGCTTGCTGCAAAACTACGAGCTGAACCTGACCGGCGGCAACGAGAAAACTTCTTTCTCGGTGTCGGGTGGCTACCAGCGCGACCGGGGCTTACTGCTGGACGATATTTTCCGGCGGGTAAACGGTAAAGTAAGCGTCGATCACAAAATATCAAATGTTTTCAGGGTAGGCGTATCGGCTATTTACACGTTCAAAAACCAGGATAAGCGCGACAACCCGCTGAACATGGCCAACAAAATATTACCCATTGCCAAAGCTTTCGACGAAACCGGTAAATTAATCTTGAACCCGGCGCCGGGTTACAGCGCTCAGTTTAACCCGTTGGCCGACGAGCAACCTGGCGTTTTCGAAAACAATATTCTGGATAAGCGCCTTTTTTCTTCGGCTTACCTCGATGTACAACTGCACAAAGATTTATTATTTAAATCTACGATTGGCCTCGATATCCGGGACTATCGGAACGGCTTTTACCGCGGCCACAACACCATTGCCAACGTAGGTCGTAATTCCAGATCCGGCGTTAACATCAGCAATACTTTTAATTACACCTGGGAAAACACCTTAAATTATAACAAAACTTTTGGCGAACACGCTTTTCAGGGATTATTAGGAACCAGTTCTATTGGTACCAACTACGAAGAATATGATGCTTCCGGCAACAACCAGGCCTCTCCTATTACTTCGTTTTACGACATTAATTCCAACACGGCTTCTAAAGCCATCGGCAGCCGCCTGCGCGAAACCCAGATTGCCTCTTTCTTCGGCCGTATCAATTATAAGTTTAAAGACCGTTATATTCTGCAAGGTTCGCTGCGGGCCGATGGTTCGTCGGTGTTAGCGAAAGGAAGCAAATGGGGCTATTTCCCATCGGCCTCTGTGGCGTGGCGTGTAATTGAAGAGCCGTTTATGAAAGATATTACCGCACTGGATAACCTGAAACTGCGGGTTAGCTGGGGTAAATCCGGTAACAGCGCTATCGATCCGTACGCAACTTTAGGCGGTTTATCTTTATCGGCGTATGCTTTTGGTACCACGGCGGCTTACGGCTACTGGCCCAGCGTTATTCCTAACCCCAACCTTACCTGGGAAACAACGGCCACTTACAATGCCGGGGTAGATTTTGGATTCCTAGGTAACCGGATTGCTGGTAGCGTTGATGCGTACCTGTCGCGTACTTCCGATTTATTGTTGCCTAGCCTCTTGCCGCCGGCCACCGGTTATTCCGAAATAATGGAAAATATTGGCCAAACCGAAAATAAAGGCGTGGAGCTTTCCTTAAATACGCAAAATATTACCGGCCCGGGCTTTAACTGGTCTACCGATTATACCTTCCAGTTGAACCGCGAAAAAATTGTAGCTCTGAATAACGGCGTAACCCGCAACGAAGCCAACAGTTGGTTTGTTGGCTCGCCAACCCGGGTATTTTACGACTATAAAAAAATTGGTATCTGGCAATTAGGTGAAGAAGATGCGGCTACCGCTATGGGCGGGTACAAGCCCGGCGACGTAAAAGTGGCCGACTTAAACAACAACGGCAAAATTGACCCCGCCGACCGGACTACTTTTTCGCGGGTACCTAAATATTCGTTCGGGTTTAACAACAACTTTTCGTACCGAAATTTTGATTTAGGCGTGTTTGTGTACGGCCGCGTGGGGCAATTTATTAATTACGAGTACAATGCCGGCGGTTACAAACCGAGTGCCCTCGAAAACGGTTCCAATATTGATTACTGGACCCCCGAAAACCCCACCAACGCTTTTCCGCGGCCCAACAGCTCTTACTCTACCACCAATTATTTGTTCCAGTCAACGCTGGGTTATGTAGATGGCTCTTTTGTGAAAATCCGGGATGTTTCGCTGGGTTATAATTTACCGGCGGCGCTGCTGAAAAGAGCCGGCGTGGGCAAAATACGGGTGTACAGCACTTTGCAAAACTACTTTGTTTTCAGCAACATGAAAGATTACGATCCGGAACGCGGTGGTGATTTAAGTTTTCCGTTGCCGAAGCAAATAATATTTGGGGTTAATGTTGGCTTATAATAAGCCGCATATTCCCCTGTTTATTACCTATTAATTTTAATCAGAAATAAAATGAAAAATAAAATATTAGCTTTAATGCTGGCGGTAGCAAGCTTAGGTTTAACTTCCTGTGAAGATTATCTGGCGGAAGAAAACAAAAGCGGTTTAACCCAGGACCCTTATTTTAATACCGAATTAGGCATTACCAGCGCCGTAAATGCATGCTATTCCGGCACCCGCCTGTGGTACGGCAAAGAACATGGCTTTGGCTTAACCGAATCCGGCACCGACCTGTTTTTGCGCGGGGGCGATAACAAAGCCAACCAGATTTCCGATTATTCCGTGGATTTAAACGGGGCCCAGCCGAATGTAAAAGATTACTGGGGCCATTTGTACAAAGCCCTGAATACCACCAACACGGCTTTATCCTTGCTGCCCAGCAATATATTAAGCGAAAGCCAGAATAAACAATACGAAGGCGAAGTGAGATTTTTGCGGGCTTTGTATTTATCGCTGATAACCGAAACCTGGGGCGATGCGGTTTTATACACCGAGCCAACCGTAGGGGCCGTAACCACCGCCCAGCGAACACCGTCCGAAGAATTTTACAAAACCATATTCGCTGATTTAGATGTGGCCATTGCCAATTTAGCCGCTAAAAAATCGACGGATGGTCGGATTACGCAGGATGTGGTCAAAGCTTTTAAAGCGCGCATGTGCCTGACCCGCGCCAGCGAAACCAAAAATGCTGCCCTTTACGCCGAAGCTGCCACCTTGGCCAAAGATTTAATTAACAGCGGCCGTTACACCTTGTTTAGCGATTACGCCTCGTTGTGGGACATGAAAAACAGCGAAGGCGGTACTAATTCCGAAGTGGTGTACTACGTAAATTACACCAACGACGATACCATGAACGGTGATTACGATGCCACCGCCGGCAAAGGCAATAACGGTCATTTGTTTTATATTATGGTGTACGACAAGCAGCCCGGTATGGAACGTTCGATTGCCTACGGCCGCCCTTACCAGCGATTTATGCCTACTTTGCATTTGCTGGATTTATACAACGAAAAAGCCGATCAGCGGTATAACGGCAGCTTCCAGACCGCCTGGATTGCTAATATTCCGAACCTGAAAGATGGCGCGGTTAACGGCTATCCGCAGATGAGCGTGGGCGATACATCCATGGTATTTTACAAAAATGCCGCGACCGCCAGCCAAACTGCCCGGGCCGCCGGCCGCTACAAAATATTCGACCGGAATTTGATGTACCGGGCCGATGGTTCGCCGTTGCTGCGGTCGCAGTTTATTCAGTTAAAGAAATTCATGGACCCTACCCGCCTGACGGCTAACCAGGAATGGAGTGCGCGCGATGCTTTTGTAATTAGGTTAGCAGAACTTTACCTGATTGCCGCCGAAGCCCAGATGCAAACCAACCCGGCCGAAGCCGTACAGCTCATCAATACTTTACGTACCAAACGCGCCATTGCCGGCAAAGAAGCGGAAATGAGAATTACCACCGCCGACCTGAACCTGGATTTTATACTGGATGAACGGGCGCGGGAGTTTGCCGGCGAACAAATGCGGTGGTACGATCTGAAACGGACTGGCAAACTGGTAGAATACGTGCAGAAATATAACCCGGATGCCAAAAACAATATCAAGGCTTTCCATACCGTACGCCCCATTCCGCAGGTACAACTAGATGCGATTACCAACAAAGCCGAGTTTACCCAGAATCCTGGTTATAATTAATCCTGACACCAATTAGGACCTAAAAAAACGCCTGCTGATTGTGTTCAGCAGGCGTTTTCTTTTGGTTTTATTAATTAATGTTATCAAAAGTTTAGCTAAGCGGCGACATCTAATTAAAAGCTGTTACTCAGGAGGAACCTTGTTAGCAGGTCACGAACAAGTTTCCTTCTGAATGACAATAATTTACCGCTATATAAGCTTCTTTTATTAGCTTCATTCAACCAGAACTTCGTTTTGCGTTACAGTAGCAAGTTTTATTAACGGGTGGCAGCTTTTAGTTGCAAGGAGCTGTCGTTTATTTCAAAAGCTTCTTTTTTCAACAGATTAATTACTTCGGCACCGGCCAGCAGTACGGGACCATAGCCGTGGGCCGCGTATACATTAATAGGGCGGTAATAATAAAAAGCCGGGTCGAAACCCATGCCGGTTCCTACGCAGGTTCCTTCTACCCCTCCGCTTTGGTTTACTTTCGTAGCCACGGCGTTCCAGGCCAGTAGCGTCATGGGGGCATAAGCTAGTTTATCTACGTAGCCTTGGTTAATGGCCCGCGCAATAGAATAAGCGTAAATGGCCGTAGCCGAAGTTTCGAGGTAAGTATCGTTGCGGTCGAGGAGCTGGTGCCAGAAACCAGTGCCATCCTGGTAAGCTGCTAACCCTTTTATATGCGCCTGCAGTTGTGCTAATACGCCTTGGTAACCCGGATGGTCTTTCGGCAGCACGTCCAATAACTCTACCATTGTCATAACGCCCCAGCCATTGGCCCGTGCCCAATGAAACTGCGGGTGTTCGTCCATGGCCTGAACCCAACCGTGCATATACACCCCTTTCTCTTTGTTAAACATGCGCTGCGAAAACTGCTGTACCTGCTTCACGGCATCGTCGTAATATTTCCGCTCGCCGGTGAGTTTGCCCATCTGGGCCAGCGCCGGCACGCTCATAAATAAATCGTCGAGCCAGAGGGTATTGGGTTGCGGCCGGTTGCGGGCCAGCGTACCATCGGGTAAGCGAAATTCTTTGTTGCTGATATAGTTAATATAATTATCAATCACCGGCCGTAAATCGGCTTTTAAACCAGACCGCGAAGCTTTGATCATAGCAGCACAAACGGCTCCGGCATCGTCGAGGGCGTCCGGGGTCAGCACCGATTTAATGGGCGAAGGTGCCTGGGGATTAGTTTTCAGTTGGGCCAGGTAATGGGGCGCCAAATCGGCTATTAGTTTCAGGCGTTTGTTGGTGTATTCGGTAAAGCGCTTATCGCCGGTAGCTTCGCCGGCCAGCAGCATACCCGCATACGTTACACCCCATTCGTAACTCGTCAGCCGGAAATCGCCCGGCGCAAAAATAGCATCAGCGTTTAGCTTTTTAAAATCTATTATTTCGGCTTTGGTTTTGCTGTTTATTACTTTGGCGGGCGTGACCGCTTCCAAATAGGTATACACCCGGTTCAGCACTTTGGTCACTTCCTCTACCGCCGGTTTGCCGTAGGGTGTAGGGTATTCGGGTTGAAGCAAGTGCAGCGGGGTGGTTATATCGTTGGCCTTAGCCGGCTTGGTTTGAGCCATTGCCGGTAAGCTCGCACTCAACAATAAGCCCATGGTTAGTACTTTTAATTTATTCCCCAAATATTCTTTTTTAGTCACGATGGCTATTTCTCGCATAGGCTTTTCCGGCAAATTGTTTTGGTTATAATACTTACTTAAACAATATTAAAGATAGCTTGTCAGAAATAAGAAATTATCCTGTTGTGTCATGCTGAGAGCAGCTATTTTTTATAACCTTCACCGGGCCGCACGTTAAATATTACGGAAATTATAATCCCGGACTTTGTGCCAAGGCCCGCCGCGGTATTCCCACAAACTTAACCCAACTCCTTTTGCAGTGAATGGGCTGAATGCGGCCGCAAGCTCTTCGTATAATTGATTAGCAGTTTCGACTTCCACTTTGTTCTGGATGGTAATGTGCGGACGAAAACCTTGCCTGTTTTGTGGGGTAAGCCACGGCTGCCATTGCTGCTTCAAATATTCCTGCAAAGCCGTTAAAGCCGGACTCTGCATTTTATAAGCGACGCCCCGTCCCAATTTTATTACTGCCGATACTTCCAGCGAAATAATAGATTGCCTAACTGCTACCTCCTCCAGCAAACCGGATACCGCCGGGGTATTAGGCAGATGATGAAACAGGGTTAAATGCGCGTCCAGGTAATTTATATTTGCCGGAAAATGCGCTTGGCGTAAGGCGTTGAAATAAGCGAAAGCCGGCTCATCTAGTTGTAAAGTCAAAATTAAGGGTGGTTGTTCGGCCATGCCCGTTTCTACGCACTTTACTGCGTTAAGATAAAGTACAGCTTATTTCCAGACCTTATCTAAAGGAAATATCCGGAAATTTGGCTTCGGGTTTATTATTGGAGGAACACAGAACTTAAAGGACAGCGGGTAATTCAGGTGAAAAGGAAATAATTTAAGCCGGTAGTTAACGTATTAAATGCAACTACTTGCTCTCATTCAGGGTCATGATTTTGAACGCGGATAACCCGAAAATTATTCCGGGCCGCTTAAAAGGAGTATTTTATTATTAAAAGACCATGAAAAATACCACCCTCAAAACTGCATTATTAGGTATGACAGCAGCATTTTTGTTTCTTTCCTGCCAGAAAGATTTAACCAACAGCCCAAAATATAACACGACTGACTTGCGACCTTTAACGGCCCAGGAAGCAAAAACTGTTAGTAGTTCTAACGATTTTGCGTTCCGGCTTTTGCAAAAGCTGCAGCCGCAACAGCCAAACCAGAACCTGTTTGTTTCGCCTTTGAGCATATCATCGGCCCTGACGATGGCCCTGAACGGTGCCGACGGCACCACCAAAGAAGCCATGCAGCAAACCTTGGGATTTGCGCTCCAAACCGACAAAGAAATTAATCAATCGTTTAAGAGCCTGCAGGATCTGTTGACTGGTTTAGATAACCAGGTTAACTTTACTACAGCCAATTCCATCTGGTATGCCCAGCAATACGAATTACAGGCTCCTTTTGTGCAGCAAAACCAAACCTACTTCAATGCTACGGTACAAAAGCTAAATTTCAGTTCGCCCACGGCTAAAAACACGATTAACGATTGGGTAAAGGAAAAGACCCAGGGTAAAATTCCCGACATCGTGCAGGAAATCAGGCCCGACCATGTGCTGTTTCTGGTGAATGCCCTTTATTTTAAAGGCACTTGGACTTACCCGTTCGATAAAAAGTTAACCCAAAAAGCGCCGTTCCGCCAGGAAGATGGCAGCACCGCCCAGGTAGATTTCATGACCCTGAAAAATGGCGAATACCTCTATTTTAACGATGCCAGCAAGCAAGTAATTGATTTACCTTACGGCAACCGGCAGTTCAGTATGACCATAATTGTACCCAATGGGCAGGAAACGGTAAGCAACTTAACCCGGCAACTAAATGCCGACCAGTTAGCCACCTGGCTGGGCAAAGCCAATACCACCAAATTAGACCTGCGCCTACCTAAGTTTAAGCTGGAATATAAAAAAGAGCTTAAGGAAACGCTGAAACAATTGGGTATGGGAGAAGCTTTTTCTAACCAGGCCAACTTCAGCCGGATGGTGGCCGGCAGTACTGGTGGTTTAGCCATTAGTGAAGTGATGCACAAAACGTTTGTGGAAGTTAACGAAGAAGGTACCGAAGCCGCAGCGGCTACTTCGGTTGGGGTGGTATTAACCTCCTTGCCCCCCACTATTCAGGTAGATCGTCCTTTTATATTTCTTATCCGCGAGAAATCTTCCAACGCCATCTTATTTATTGGCCAGTTAATGAACCCCTGATAAAGCAGAACAGATTAATTTAAACCCAAAGCGCCTGCTCTATAAATACTGGCGCAGGCGCTTTGGGTTCAAGACGAAATCTTTTGCTATTCCGCTGCGGTTTAACTCTAGAAAATATGCTGGAACTATCGGCCCTAAAATATTTTGAACCATCTTCCAGCAGAACTATGGTTATACCGGTTGCACAAACCTCACAGGCCTTAAAGACCTGTGAGGTTTAATTAATGGCAGCTAGTTTATACTATCTGGCATTATTCCTTTAATATTTTAAACTTGGTTGTGGCTGCCTGGCTCTTTAATTAGGCGCCACGCAGGCGGCTACCTCCTGAACAATTTGACTATACAGTTCTTTTAATTCATCCCACCGATCGTGCTTAATTAATTCGGCCGGAAACAGGCCACTGCCAATACCAACGCCCTGCGCACCCGCTTTAAAATATTCCCGGAAATTCTGCAGGTTAATGCCGCCGGTCGGTAACAGTTTCAGGTAATTGAGTGGGGCCAGCAGCTCTTTTATAAACTCGGGTCCTAACTTAGACGCCGGAAAAACTTTCACCATACTGGCTCCTAACCGCCAAGCTTTAAATATTTCGGTAGGTGTATAGGCACCCGGGAAGACCGGAATATGCGCCGCCACACACGCCCGGATAACTGCTTCGTCGAGAATGGGCGTTACAATAAAGCTGGCACCGGCCTTCAGCGCTTTGTCTAAATCCTGCAAATCGCAAACCGTACCGGCTCCAATATTTAAGCGGTCGCCGTAATCTTGCGCTAGCCGGGTAATGGTTTCAGCGGCACCCGCCGAATTCATGGTTATTTCCAAAGTAGTTAAGCCGGCCGAGGCATAACAATCTGCCAAAGCTTCGGTTTGATGGGGTGGCATGTTGCGCATAATGCCTATTACCGGCACTTTATGGAAGTGGTCCCAGGAAAAATTCTGACTCATCTTTTTCTGTTTACAGATTAGTTAAACGCTGGTATATTTTGTATTGCCCATGCACCACGGCTTCGTCTACCACCTGGGCCGGAAAAGTTTGTACCTGGTTTGTAAGCCCTAGGGCCTGCAGAGCGGTGGTATAGTATCTTTGCAACTGTTGCCCGGCCACTAAGCTAATCGGAATATTTTTATTTTGAAGTAAATCCTGTAGCTCCGTTCCAATTAATAACCCACTCAGGTAATTAAAATTTTCCGGCGGGGTAAACTTCCCGAATAAATTATTGGTCCTGACCCGGAATGCCGCGTGCAGCAGATTAACGCTGCCCGCCGCCTGCACACCCCGAATAAAGCTGTTTTGCAGGGCCGGTTCATCAAAATTGTTGGTGGGTTCTACGGTGGCGCTTAAAATACTCTTTTGGGATAATAAGGCGAAAAATTCCCCGGTCATGTAGGTTTTAAAAGCAACGGCCCGGTTGTTTTTTATACTGATATGCTTGGAGTGGGTACCCGGGAAAATAAAAACCTGCTCCTGCCCGCCCCCCGGCTGTTCTGGTACCAAACCAATTAACTGGGTTTCCTCGCCGCGCATCACATCGTGTTCGCTCTTTACCCCCGATATGAGGACAACTACGTGCGGAAAGCTTGCATTGGCTTTTATAATTTCGGCTTTTATATCCGAGCCATCTAACGCAAAAGGCAAGTCTTGGTACGGCAGTTCCAGCATACCAATAGAAGACGATGCCATTCCCGAAATCAAGACCGGCACGTTCTCCAGATTCAGGCTTAACCTTTTCTCCAGTTTTTGAATGTGCTCGGCAATAATGCTCAAATAAAATGCCGTCCGATCTGGATTTTGGGTTTCGCGCCACTTTTGAAAAGTAGCGGCTATGCCTTTATCAGAAGTTTCTTCGGCGTCAACTTTTAAATGATTGGTGTTCACCAACCGTAACCGAAAAGCCGAGGTACCCCAATCACAACTTAGGAAATATGCCATTAATTAAAGTTTGACGCTAAAAATAAGGAAGAATTTGTAAGCAACACTTCAATAATTAATTCATTTACCATTCAGGTATCAATTTAGATAGCACCAATCAGTGGTTTGTGCCCCCAAAAACCGAAAGAAGCCCAAGGCTACTCTTCAGGGCTATGTAGGGCACAGACCGTGGAAAGGAAAATACACTTCCAGCGCTGTAATTGCTAGTGATAGTTGTTTCAATTTCTTACTGATTCCGGGTGCTGTAAGCCGTTAAGGTTACCGGACCCATTAACCCCGACGGCATGGGTCTCCAGACCGAAGCATCGAACGGTTTGTAGTTGATATTCACAAAATTTATTTCGTGGTAGCGGCGCCATTCAATTTTGTGCTGGTCCATGTACCGGATGCGGTTGGCCATTAAATTGGCTACTTCTACTTTCAGGGTATTTTTACCGGGTTTTAAATATTGGCCCACCCGCGCCCGGAACGGAATACTCCACAAAATACCTACCTCCTGGCCGTTCAGCCAGACCCGTGCACTTTCGTTTACCTTGCCCAAGTCCAGCACGTATTCGCCGGCCTTTTTAGCGGGCAGGTTAAAGGTAATGGTATATTCGCCCGTGCCGGAGAAATATTCAGCTTTTTTATCCGGCAGTTCGGTCCAGGATAGAAGTTGCTTCAGTCTCTGATCGGCAGGCAAATCCGGGCCACCCTGCGTAAAATGCAGCGCCCACGTGCCACTTATTTCCTGGGTTTGGTCCGGATTGTCGAGGTACTGCCAGGCAATTACCCCTGCAGTTGGCGCATTGGTTGCTTTAAGTATAAGCGCTTCGCCGGATTGCAATTGTATCCTGACACTTGTTTTATTCTGGGCTTTTGTTGTAGCCGCTAAGCCGGCCCGGCCACTCTGCGGGTCCATTATTACGACGGAAGTGGCCTCCATATTTAGCGGTATGGTTGTATCAATGGCTTTGGCCGTGTGGTTTACCAGGTAGTAATATTTGCCCTCCGGAATTTCCCGACGGATAAACTTTAAACCCGTATCGGCCAAGGTTTCGCGGTTTACACCTACTGCTGTCAGCGCCCCGGGAACATCTTGCGTGAGCAGGATTTGCCCGGAGCCGGTTTTAAGTTGCCGGATGCCGTTACCGGCATCGGTAAAGGCGAGCGAACCGGTTAACTGTTTTAGTTTTTGTCGCTGATTAGATAAATCGTGCAGCCCGGGTACATTGGTAGGCAGTTGTTCAATTATTACGGTGGCACCGGCATTGGCTAGTTTCAGAATATTCTGAAGTGTTGCTACGGGCATGTATTTGGCCTGCGGCACGAGCAAAACATTATGGGCCGGGGCAGCCGGAGAAGTACGGATGGCACCGTTGCTTACGTCGGCGGCAGCCAGCATTTTATCTGAAACAAAATCCAGCGAGTACCCGGTAGCCATTAAATTTTTCACCTGTTTGTAAAACGGGGTGGGATGCAGCCATTCGTCGATGGAATGCACCGTAATGAGGCGTTCCCGGCCTTCGGGCTGGTTCCAGAAATCGTACACCGGCCAATAAATGGCTAATTCGTTATCGGGTTTACCCGCCTGCAACACCGATTGGGTACGGGTGATGTAATCATTCAGACCCCGGAAATGCGGCCATAAACTATTGGCCGGAGTAAGGTTAAGCGAGGCATAAAACAACCACCCCGGCCAGGCCACATCTTCCGGCGAGTACGTTACGCCGTGGTAAAAAACGTGGTTTACGCCCGCTAAAAACACCTGCTCTACTTCGGGCTTGCCCTGCGAAAAGGAAGTTTTAAAATGTTCGCCCAACCAGGTAAAGGTTTCGGAAGAAATCAGGTTTTTACCGGATGCGTGCGCCCCCGACGACGCAAATTTCAGCATGATTGGGTCCGGATCAACGTTACGGATATCGGCGCTGTCGCGGCGCAAACCCGGAATGGGAAAGTAGCTGGAACCAAAGGTTTCCCCTTCCGGAATATCGACGGCGGCGTACAAATCGAGTAAATTACCCGGCGAGCCGTGGGCCTGATTCTTGGTAATGCTGTTGCGTTGGTGGGCCCAGGCTGTCCAGGGACGTGTAAAATTTTCCAGCACCATTTCGCTCATGGTTTCGCGGTAATCGGCTTTGAGGCGGGCAATATTCTCGGTTTTTTCTTCGCTTACCAGTTCCCGCAAATAAGGCCGCAGATCGTAGCCCCGGCGCTTCTGAAATTCCTCTAAAAATGAAGGTGTCCAATCGGCCCCGTATACTTCGTAGCTATCGTTGTAAAAGGCCCGCACACCGTAATTTTTATTCCCGAAAGCCTGGCTAAAGCGTTCCAGGTAAGCGGTCACGGCATCTTTATTCAGGTGATCTAGGGTATAGCCAACGCCGCCGGGGGCCGCCCGCTTTACCATTTGGCGGGTTTTGCCGTTAAAAGCGGCGTAGATTTGCCAGTTGCCGGTTTTGGGCGTCCAGTCTAGTTTTCCAGCCGCGTTCACCCTATCCGTAATATTTAAAATTTCGCCTTTGTCGCCGTAGGCCATTACGGCTTGCAGTATTGGCCCCAGTTCCTGCTGTTTTGCATCCTTCACCAGGATATTCTCCGTTAACGATTGCCCTGCTTTTAAGGAATATTGCTGAATAATTAGCTTGGAAGCGGCGTACTCGGGTTTTACCTGCGGACCGCCAAAGGGCCAGCCGGTGCCTTGGGTCATGTCTACGCCCATGCCTAAGTTGCCGGCTTGCTTTACCGTAAAATCCAGCATATTCATCCACTGCGGCGATAAAAATTCAATGTATCGGCTCTCGTGGCCCATAGCTCCGTAAATAGGGGCTATCTCTACGCCGCCCAAACCCGCCCGGGAATATTCGCCTAACAACCGGCCGATATTTTTCTCATCCACGGCACTGCCCATCCACCACCAGCGGGTCCAGGGGCGGTTTTCTTTTTTTACTTCGGGCCAAATATTGGCGGTTGCAGCAGTTGGGCCGGCATTGGCAGTAACACTGTTGTTTTGCGGCTTTTGGCAATTGGTTAATAAGGTGCCGCAAAGCGCCAGCGCCAGGAATATTTTAAAATTGGAAGTCATTAAAGTAAAATAATAAGCAGTAATTTTTGTGGTAGCGAATAGGGCAGCGCCTGCTTCGGAAGTTAAGGTAAATAAAATACTTCTTTTAAAGGCACAGATACCGGCGAATTATCCGGGTTGGCATCCATGATGTCAGCCATATATGCCCACCATTTCTGCACAATGGCGGTACTGCCCAAATCCTGCGACGATTGGCCGGCTTGTTTCTGTACGGCAAAGAGGGTATTGGTCTCTTCATCCAGGAAAATTGAATAATCGCTTACGCCGGCTTCTTTTAACAATTGGGCCAGTTCGGGCCAGATTTCACTGTGCCGTTTCTGGTATTCGGCTGCAAAACCGGGTTTTAGTTTCATTTTAAAAGCAAATCGCTGCATGACGTATATCTATAAAGTAATTACAATACTTAACTAAAAGTAGAAGGTTTGTGAACCCACACTTGTCATTCAGCAGGAAACTTTTTGGCTACCTGCTAAAAAGGTCTCTCCCGGAAGACAAGCGTGGACGTATTTTATTAAGGAATTAAAGATGTGCAGTATTTTTCGCCATAGACATTAAGTGTTCTATTTCTTCTTTTCCTTATCCATCTGTACCAGCTGGGCAAACGGAACCACCCCGGCCCGGCTGGCCCAGGCATCGTAGAGGCTGGCTAGCGCTTTCACTTTCTCCGGTTGGCTTTGGCTTAAATCGTGCAGTTCGGTCCGGTCGGTTTTCAGGTTGTAGAGTTCCCATTTGTTTTCGGGGTAACTCGATAAAAGTTTCCAGTCGCCTTGCCGAACGGCGCGGTTACCTTCGTGCTCGAAATAGATTGCTTTATGCCCAGCCCATTGCTGCCCTTTAAATAAAGGCATTAAGCTGATACCTTCGAGGGGTTTGATGACATTGCCCTGGTAAGTTTCGGGATATTTTACGCCGGCTAGTTCCAGGCAGGTAGCCATGAGGTCGGTAATGTGAGCCGGCTGGTGGTTTAAACTACCGCCTTTAATTACTCCCGGGTAATAAGCGATAAAAGGCGTGGCAATGCCGCCTTCGTGTTCCAGGTGTTTGTATTTGCGGAAAGGCGTATTGCTAAGATTAGCGCCTTCGTATTCGTAAGCGGTAAAAGAGGTGGGATCACTGGCGGGTTTATTATTCGCGGCTCTGATTTCCGGGGTAAAGCTGGTACCCCCAATATCTTCGTGGCTGCCGCCATTATCCGATAAAAACATAATAATGGTGTTTTTATCCGCCCCTATTTGGGTTAAAGTTTGCCGGAGCTTGCCAATATTCTGGTCCATTCTGTCAACCATGGCGGCGTATACGGCCATTTTTTCGTCCCAGGCTTTTTTTCCCGCTGCCGATAAAGTTTCCCAGGCCGGCACTTCTTCGTCGCGCGGCGATAGCTTCGTGGATTTATCTATAATACCCATACTGAGCAGGCGCTGGTAACGCTCCTCGCGCAGTTTATCCCAGCCTTTTAAATATTTGCCTTTGTATTTGGCAATATCGGCGGGTAAGGCGTGCAAGGGCCAGTGTGGCGCGGTGTAGGCCAGGTACAAAAAGAAAGGCTGGCTTTTAGTTTTGTTTTCCTGAATAAACTGGATGGCGTAATGGGTATAGGCATCGGAAGAATAAAAATTTGGACCGGGGGTATATTCGGTATCGTCCAGCAAGTAAGTGAGTTTTTGGTTGGGCCGGTACGGCCGGTTGCCAAAGTGGCTGTTGGCCCCATCGAGCAAACCAAAATAACGGTCGAAGCCCCGTTTGCGGGGCCATTGTTCCGGGCGGGCGTTCAGGTGCCATTTACCGGCCATAAAGGTGCTATAAACACCGGCTTTTAAGGCTTCGGCAATGGTTACGCAATTTTTATTCAGCATGCCCCGGTACGACGGGTGTTCTCTTTCGTTTACCATGTGCCCGACGCCGGCCTGGTGGGGGTACAGGCCGGTTAACAAAGCGGCGCGGGATGGGCAACAACGGGAGGCATTGTAAAACTGAGTCATGCGCAAACCGTCTTTCGCTAAGGCATCCAGGTTAGGCGTTTTTATTTCCGAACCAAAGCAGCCAATATCCGAGTAGCCCATGTCATCGGCCATAATAATGATAATATTTGGTTTGGGATTAGCCGGGGCCCAGCTCAACAAGAGTCCGGTAGCTAAAAGCAAAGAAAGGTTAAGTAAACGTTTTATTTGCATGACCAAAGTGTGTTTATGGATTATTGGTTTCAAGTAGCAGGTATCAGGATATTCGTATAATTTTCTCTTTACTATCTTCTTTTCTCCCCACTCGCGCCAGAGATACATTAAATAAATATGTAACTACAACGCTACCGTAAGCTTAATATCGGCATTGTTGGTGCGGTTGGTTTTTACCCATAATATTCGGTAAGTTTTATTATAGTACCAGCCTCCCCTTTTCCCCAACGAAGCCAGATTGTTAAAAGGCGGCACTTTGCGGCCGTTTTCGTTAATTGCTACGGGTACCCGATCAGTATCAAGGTGAATTTTGGCCATATAATTATGCCGGCTTGGTTTATATCGTCCTTTTGGTTTGGAAATATTTAACGTAAACAGAGAATCAGATAAATCAGAAGTGATGCGGGTGATAGCCTGCTGATCTCTCTGGTAATTCAGACTGCGACCGTCGTCTTCGTATAATTCAAAGGCCGAAGAACCGTGCGGAAATACATCCAGGGTAATGGTACTAACCGGTTTCTCGCCGATATATTTCATTTCGGGCTGCATTGGGATAATGGCGCCGCCTTTGGCAAATATTGGAATGGTATCGAGCGGGGTGAGCACGTGGACGTATTTTTTACCGGTATATTTCTGGCCGGTCCAGTAGTCGAACCAAGTGCCTTCGGGTAAATATACCGTGCGGGTTTTGGCACCTTTGGTGGTTACCGGGTTTACCAGCAGGTTGTCGCCCAAGTAATATTGGTCGGCAATGTCGTACACGTTCGGATCGTTCTGGTGGTTCAGAACCAGTGCCCGCATCAGTGGCATACCGGTGGTGTGGTTCTGGTAAGCGGTACTGTACAAATAAGGAATTAAGCGGTAGCGGAGTAAATCGTATTTTTTAAAGTTACGCAGCGCATCTTCGCCGTAGTTCCAGGGTTCTTTGTACTGCGGGTGCTCCATACCAAACAAATGGGCAATGGGGCTGAGCAAACCAAACTGGCACCACCTAATGTACAGCTCCGGGTCGGCAACGTGTTCGAAACCGCCCATGCAGTGCGCCCAATAGCCCACGCCCGACAGACCAATATTTAAACCGGCTTTAATTACCGGGGCAAAATATTGCCACTCGCTGGGCCAGTCGCCGGCAAAAATAAACGGGTACCGCTGAATGCCGGCGTAACCTTCGCGGGTGTGGTTCATGCCCCGCATTTTGTTGTACTGCTGAAACTTTTCGTAGGGCGCTTTGGCGTATACCAGTGGAAATATATTGTGCTTCCATTTAATGTCTTCGCCGGTAGGGCCTACTTTATCGCTTTCGTTGGCCGGGGCCCCGAAAGCACTGCCTTCGTCGGTTTTCAAAAACATGGCCCCCAGGTCGGCAATCCGTTTTACGCCGTTTTGCCACCACCAATCCACGGCCTTCCGGTCGAAGAAATTCACAAATTCGCCGGCACTGCTATCGGCTTCCGGATACACAAAGCCCTGCTCCCGGGCCTGGTCCAGCAAATTCAGTTTTTCGCCGTTATCGAACCGGGGACGCAGGTGCAGGCCTACCATTTTGTAGTTCATGCCATAAAGGCTCTTAAACATGGCAGCCGGGTTTTTAAAAGTATCGCGCCACTCAAAAGAGGTAGCCCCCTTGCCGCCAACTTTCCCAAAAATACGCCACGTCGAGTCCAGGTGCAGCACATCGGCCGGAATGCCCAAATCCCGGAATTTACGGCCCAGTTCTACCACGTATTCATCGGAAGTTAGTTCTTCGTAGCCCCAGGTGCCGCCGCTGTAGGTACCCACGTGTAGGCCCAACGCAAACATAGGTAAGAGCGGCGCTTTGCCGGTGAGGCTGGTATAACTATCGAGCAGTTGCGGAAATTGGGGTCCGTAAATAAAATAATAATCCAGCTCCCCGCCTTCCGCCGCAAAGCTATACGTTTCAGGATTTGCGTGGCCCATATCCCAGTCCGAAGGGTAAGCCGTATGGAAAAATATACCGTAACCTTGGGTGCTCATGAAAAACGGCACCGGCGAATAATTTGCTTCCAGAATATTATAAGCACCAACGTGGTGCGGCAGCCCTTTGCCCCGACCCACGTTTAAATTCAGTTGTTTACCCCGTTGGTCCAGAAAGTCCATACGCTCGCCAAAGCCAAAAAAGTGCTCTCCGGGCGCTAAGGTTTTTACACCCGTAACCGTCTGTCCGTTTAACGTTACTCCTTCCTGCGCATCCGCATTTATTAGTTCTCCGGTGGCCGAATAAACCTCTATTTTAAAAGGTGCTTTGGTAATTTTAATATTTAATTTGGGCGTATTAACCTGAAAATGATCTTTCTGCTCGGTTACCTGCATGGGTACCGTAGCCCACCTGTATTTTATTACCATGTACGGCTCGTTTTCGGCGAATCCGCGGGTCCAGGAGGTGCGAACCCGAAACATTTCGGGCGTACAGAACTCAATTTTTATATCGGCGTTGGTTAAGGAAAAGAATAAATCGTTACCCTTGCGTTCATAACCCGATTGGTAGTTACCCGCATTGGTTTGGGCCAGGGCCGAAAAGGCTGGTAAAAAAATTAAAAGAACCAGAATAGTAAATAAAGTCCGGAGCATAGTTTAAGGTAAAAGGGTGAATAGGCGAACGTTTAGCCGCCGAAAAGCTAACCTTTTTGTATACGATAGAACCAACCTGTTATAGTAATCTTAAAGATATAATTCATCAGCTTTTCACCTATCCTGCTGTATCCTGTAAAAACTACCTCCTGCCCGCCTATCAGACAGAAAAGGAAAATATTTAATTTGAAGCAGGGCACAAATATTCTCTACCTCTGTTGTTCGCCCTCTCTGTAGCCAACCGCGTGGATAATTACTGGCCGAAAGGCCATTTTTATTCATTCTCCGGTGCGCTGAAATAAGCTTTTTAGCTGTTTATTTTTCCTTTAAATTATTAAATTGTTTTCAACTCCTGATTATATTGGCTTAGATGAAGGTAAATAGGAATATCTGGTTGTGGATGCTAGCCCTGCTTAGTTTGGCCGCCTGTCAGCAGGAAGTAAAGCATTTAAAAGGGCGTGGCTATAAAGTTACCGGGGCGGTGGCTAACTGCGAAGGCTGCGAAGTAAAATTACAACTGTACGATTATAACCAATATAAATATGTTCAGCAAACGCCCATCCGGGTCGATTCGGTAAAGAATAATCATTTTACGATAAAAGGCCGTACCACCCGGGCCGGCTTTTACGAAGTACACATCAAAGATAAAGCAACCGGCCAGCCCATGGTAGCCATTATTTATTTACCCGCCACCGCGGTGCACCTGACGGCGGATACGAAAGGACTGGTGCCCGGCGAATGGCAGCCGGTCCAGAGCGAGCTACACGCCGCCGGACGACCGGGCTCTTTTGACAACATTAGCATTACTTCTAATTCGCCGGTACAGGCCGAAATAACCAAATATTTTTTATTGCAGGACAGCCTGGTAGTAGAATATTTGAAAAAGGAAAAAAAGACTTATGCGGCTTACCGATCTACTTATGACTCCGGCAACCCCAAACTCATTAACGCCTGGGCCGATTCGGTGCGGGATTTGCCGAATAAACTACCACTGTACAAGGCCTATGCAGCTGATTTGTTTATCCGGCAGCACCCGCAATCGGAAGTGGCAATCCTGGCCATGCTGGAAAACTACCACGAAAAAACAACCAATTACCGCTTTTACCGCTATTTTAATGCGCTGCCTTTAAGCCGCCAGCTAACTTTTTACGGACAAGCTTTAGCCCGGAAACTCAATTTATCCAATAAACCGGCTCGGTCGAAGCAACACTGGGTGGGCAGCAGCATTACTTATTTAAAAGGTAAAACCCCGGCTAAAGCAGAACTGGACGTTAAGAAAATATTTAGTCAGAATAAATATACCTTACTTACTTTCTGGGCCTCCTGGAACGTTCCTTCCCGGGCGCAGATGCCCGAATACCAGAGACTTTACCAGCAACACCAAAAACAGGGCTTCGAGATAATTGCGGTTTCCTTCGACCAGGATTATAAAGCCTGGACCCAGGCCATTGCGGATGAAGCGCTCACTTTCCAGCACGTGTCGGAGTTGAAAGGCGAGGATGCTTTTGAGTATCGAAGATTCCGGATCCGGGATATTCCTTTTAATATTTTATTCGATAACCGGGGCACCATGGTAGCCGTAGATTTAACGCCGCAGGAAGTTGCCCGGAAATTAAAACAAAACTTATAAATAAACAGGAAAGGAAACAGGGTGTTTATGCCTGCTCTCCTTTCCCCTCCTTGCTTAAACGTTTAATACCCCGGATTCTGTTCGTACAAACCTTCTTTCACATCCATTTCGGAAGTAGGTATTGGGTAAATAATATGGTTAGCCGTAATGGGTTTGCGTATCTGGTTCCGGATATCTTCCTGAGGTGCCCAGGCGTTCATCACCTCCAGCACCAAACCCGACCGTACCAAATCGTGCCAACGTAAACCTTCGGCCGCAAACTCCCGCCGCCGCTCCTCCATTAGCTGCCGGAGGTCAACATTAGTGAGTGGGGTAGTTAAGCCAGCCCGGCTTCTTACCTGGTTTACCAGATTATCTACTTCGGCCCGTGTACCGGCAGCACCCTGTAAAATGGCTTCGGCTTTCATCAGCAAAACATCGGCGTAACGTAACTCTATGTAATTAATCGGCCAATCGAAACGGTCCTGGCCGCGCCCGGTTTCATTTAAATATTTCCGGAAAAAAGCGCGCGGCTCAAACACCCTGTTAACATAGGTATAATTTGGATGAATGGTAAATGATTTGCGTACATCGCCGGCCGGATAAGAGTTAAGTAAATTATTAGAAACCGGAATAATTTCGAGGTTACCGGCAAACGGGATGCCCGCCGCCGAAAAATAAGTGGTGGGCGCCATGGTACCCGGAAAAGTGGCACCAATGCCCAGGCCACCACTCCGGTACTGCACATCAAATATTACCTCGGCGTTGTTCTCGTTGTCGTATGCAAAAATGCGGCTGTAAGGGCTTACCAGCGAATGCCGGTTACTGGCGATTATATCGTTGAGCAATGGTAAGGCCTTGCTATATTCGCCGGAGGCCATGCCGGGGCCTTCGATGCCGTAATTAGGGCCGGAACGCGTTAAATATACGCGAGCCAGGATACCGCGGGCGGCATTTTTTGTGGCCCGCCCCCGGTTAACCACCGCGTAGGTTTCGTCGAGGTTCTGAATCGCAAATTCTAAATCCGAAATAACCAGGTTGTACACCTCGGCTACCGGGCTGCGGGGTACCAGCAAGACTTCTTCGGGGGTTAACGTGTGCTCAATCAACGGCACCTTGCCAAAGGTTCGGATCAGGTCGAAATAAAAGAAGGCTCTTAAGAAGCGGGCTTCGGCCTCTAAGCGATTCTCCAGGTTCTCGTCCGTAATAACATCCGGCCGCGCCACCAATTGGTCGAGCACGGTATTAGCCCGGAAAATGCCTTGGTAGTTAGAATCCCAGGCATCTTTTACAATAGGGTTGGTGGCCAGTGTGGCAGCAAAATTATTAATGGGTTCCCAATCCCGCACGCCGGCTTCCCCCACACCGTAAACATTATCAGACCGCACTTCCGATAAGTAAAAGGCCCGGTCAGGGTAGCCGCGTAAAGTACTGTAAACGCCGTTTACGGCTTGTTCAAAATCGGTAGCATTGCGGTAAAAAGAAGCCGTACTGGCATCTGAAATGGGTACCTGGTTCAGTTCATCTTCGCAGGCTCCTAAACCTAGCAGCAAAAAGCCGGATATTATATAATATATCTTTTTCATGAGTCGTCAGCGTTAGAAGGTGAAATTAAGGCCCAGTACCAGTGATTTGGCCAGCGGGAAAGCGCCGTAATCTTCGCCGTTGGTATTCAGCGCTTCGGGGTTAAATCCACCCAGGTACCAGTCTTTGCCAAAGAAATTTTCGGCGGTAGCGTATACCCGCGCCCCCTGCACAAAGCTGCCTTTGAGTAAATCGCCCAGGTTATAACCCAGTGTAATATTCCGGACGCGGATGTAATCGGAGCGGTAAAGCCAGTCGGTATTTTTAATACGGCCAAAGGTAGAATACGCTTTGCCCCGCTTTCCTTCGCCGGGATCTTCCGGCGAACGCCAGCGATCGCGGTAGAAGCCCAATGCGTTATCAACAAAACCCTGCCCGGTACGGTCCACGGCCCGGCCAAACAGCGAATAAATGTGGCCGCCCCATTGGCCCTGCACCAGCACGTTTAAATCAAAACCTTTGTACCGGAAATTATTCGTAATGCCCCAGATATAATCCGGATTGGGATGCCCTACAATTACCCGGTCATCGGCGGTTATCCGGCCATCGCCGTTATTATCCAGGTATTTGGGATCGCCTACTGTTTGGGTACCGTATAAGGGCACTTTCTGGTCAATATCGGCCTGGGTTAAAATGCCTATTTGCCGGACTACCCAGATGCTGTACAACGGCTGGCCCACTTGTAAAATACTGTTCGGAATATCAAACTCCGAAGGTACCGGCATGGGCGCATTGTTGGGCCCCAGCTGTTTTATTTCGTTTACATTGTGGGTTAAATTAATATTGGTATCCCAGCTAAAATCGCCGGTAAGGTTGCGGGTGCTCAGTTCCAGTTCCCAGCCTTTGTTCTGCACTTTGCCAATATTGGTAAGCGCCGTGGCAAAACCCGAAGCGGTGGGTACCGCCACATTTATCAGCAGGCTGCGGTTGGTTTTTACGTAATAATCGAACGAGGTAAAAATGCGGTTCTCCCACAAACCCAAATCAAAGCCCAAGTCCACGGTTTCAGACTCTTCCCAACTCAAAAACGGATAAGCCGAATTGGCCGGCACCTGCCCGGTAGCCAGATTGTTGCCGAAAGTATAATTGGCAAACGCCAAACGCGGAATATGGCCGTAATCGCTGCCCAAACCATTGTTACCCGCTATGCCCCAACTGGCCCGCAGTTTCAGGTCGTTAATGGGGGCCACTCCTTGCATGAAACCTTCCTGCGATACCCGCCAGCCCACCGAAGCCGATGGAAACACGCCCCATTTGGTTTCGTTGCCGAACCGGGAAGAACCATCGCGCCGAATACTGGCCGAAGCTAAATACCGGTCGCGGAAATTATATTGCACCCGGCCAAAGTAAGATAAGAGTATGCTTTGGGTCTCGCGGGTAAAATTATTGCCGGTGCCCGAAATATTAGCGGCGGCGTTTAAAGTGGTAACAATATCATTCTGGAAACCACCCGCACTGCGCAGCTGCACATTATTAAACCGGCTGAAATTATAGGAAAACCCAGCCAGAACCGAAAAATTATGGGCGTCGGCTAGTGTGCGGTTATAATTCAGGGTATTTTCGTTCACAAACGTTTGCTTCCGGTACCCGTTATAACCGCCGGCCGCCTGCCGGTTGGTAGGGGTAGTGCCACTTACAAAAGCCGGGGTATACGTTTTAATATTTGTATCAATATTATCGAGGTTTAAAGAGGTTCTAACCGCCAGGCCTTCCAGCACGGTGTACTCGGCAAACAAAGTACCCAGGGTCCGGAATATTTCGGTATTACCAATCGAGTTTTCTACTACCCGGATGGGACTGTTGCGGGTACCACCCCAGCGGTAAGACGTATTCGGTCCCACGTTTACATCCAGGTCCACGTTTTCTTCCGAAACGGGTGTTAAAGAAACGGCAATATGCATCTGCTGGTCTTTGCCTTCTACGCCCGGGTCTTTGGCTACCGAAAACGATGGCGCAATATTTAAACCGAATTTTAATTTATCGTTGGCTTTTACTTCTACGTTGGCCCGGCCGGTATACCGCCGGTAACCTACACCAATGGCAATCCCTTCCTGGTCCAGGTAATCGCCGGATACATAATAATTTACGTTTTCGGTACCGCCGTTGGCAGTGAGCTGGTAGCTTTGCACGTAACCCCGCCGGAACATTTCGTCCTGCCAGTCGATGTACGCCAGGCCGGGGTGCCCGGGTTGCAGCCACCGGTCATCAATCATCCAGTTGGGGTTTACGCCTCCGGGTGGTAGGTCGCCTCTTTGCACAAGAATTTGCCGGCGTTGTTCGGTGGTCTGGGTGGCCGACCGGTTCGGACCCGACGCTACCCAGGCGGCGTTTATCATTTCCACAGCCCGGTCTACCCATTCTTCGGGGCTGAGCATATCCAGCTTTTTGGCCGTTTGGTTAACGCCGGCATAAGTATTAAAATTAATTTTTGGTTTGCCGGTTTTACCCCGTTTGGTGGTAATAATAACCACCCCGTTAGAAGCCCGCGAACCGTAAATAGCCCCGGCTGAAGCATCTTTCAACACCTGGATAGACTCAATATCGTTCGGGTTAATATTATCGAGTGGGTTACCCGTAGTAAAACCACCACCAGCATTTTGGGCCGAAACTTCCAGCGGAAAGCCGTCTATCACGTACAGCGGCTCGTTGTTGGCCCCGATAGAGCCCGTCCCCCGCACCTGAATACTGAAGCCCCGGCCAGGCACGCCGCTGGTTTGCCGCACCCGCACCCCGCTCATTTGCCCCACCAAAGCCTGGTCCACGCGGGCAATGGGCCGTTCGGTTAGTTTCTCGGCGCTCATGGTAGCCACGGCATTGGTTATTTCGGCCTTTTTCTGAGTACCGTAGCCAATTACCACCACCTCTTCCAACGATTTGGCATCATCGGAGAGGGTTATGTTAATAGTACCAGGACCCGAAAACGTTTTTTCCTGCGAAGAAAAGCCGATAAACGAAAATATTAAGGTGCCGGCCGCTTCGGGTACCGAAATAGAATAAGTACCGTCGGCCGTGGTAGTAGCACCAGTGGTTGTTCCTTTGAGCAGCACCGTTACGCCTGGCAAAGCATCGCCGTTGGCGGAAGTTACTTTACCGGTTATTTGCCATTCTATGGGTTTAATAATAACCGGTCCGGATTCTGCGGCCACCGCGCGTGGCGCTATTACTTCCGCCAACGGCAGAAATAAAAGGCAGCCTTTCAGCCACCATAAGGAAGTAAAACTTTTCATAAGCAAAGGCAGATTTATTTAAAAAGCAATGAAGTAGATATGGCAGTGCGCAGCGCACATTTACGTGCGGAATATTTCGGATGGTGAAGGACTCCTGGTAATTTCGGTTGGAAGCGCCGATTTCTTTAAATTCATTCATAGCGAAGAAATTTAAACACCTTTTGTAAGTCGCAGGGCAGCAATTGGCTTGCAAATATTTACTACGAGTATTATCAGCTATTGGCTTTCAGAATATTATTATTTTAAATGCCGATTAGCTTAAAGATAGGCGCAGAAATATTTTCCATTTTCAGACAGTTATTACTCAATTGGTTAATCAACCATGAAAGGGCGCTATCTGCAAGCAGAAGGTGCAGCCCATCGGAACAAGCAAGCGTCCATTTATAAACCACGGAGACCGGGATATTTAGGGTGAGGTAGGTATTTCGTCCTTTCAGGACTTTGTATTATCTTAATTTGTTAACCAGGGCTGCACCCTGGGCTATTTTATTGCGCCCTTTCAGGGCTTTGTATTATCTTGATCTTTCCTGCTTTCCTGGGTTTTATCTTCCTGTACTAATGGCTGGGATGAAGAGAATGGTAGAAACTAAGTAAAGAAACGTTAGCTGTGATATTCTAAAGGAAATAGCCGATACAGAACAGTAATAAATTAAATGATGGACGGATGTAAAGTATTAAAACTACCCAGATAAAATTAAAAAGCCCCGCCGTTGTAAAACGGCGGGGCAGGTGACTTTAAAATAAATATTCTCCCGCTAATTCAATAAAAATTAAAGAGAGTTGCGGCGGATAAGGGTAAATGGGTTGCGGATCTTTCCTTTTCTTTTATTCATAATCATGTAAGCGGCGGTTTCACCCATTTTTTCGTGATCGGTCGAAATAACGGTAATGCCGTTGGCCAATATTTCTTTCAGCGGGGTATCGTTGTACGATATAATGCCCAGGTCTTGGCCTAGTTCCAGGTTATTAACCCGGGCAAATTTTATCAGATCTACCAAATCCGATTCTTCCAGCACAATAAAAGCCGACCTTTCGGTGATGGCTTCCTCGTCTATGCCATCTACTACGCTGCATTCAAAAGAAGTCTCCTGGCAAAAGCGCTGAAAACCTTTTACAATCTCAATGGGGTAATGAATATCCTTGGGATAAACCAGAATCAATTTTTCGTATTTATATAGCAAATCAATGCCCGAATGCAGTGCATTATTGATATCCTGTTCAAAATCCTGGTAAATGGCAGCGCAATCGCCGGCGTACCGTTCCAGATTTTTATCGAGCAGGATTAGTTTATTAGAAGGTATTTTGCCGATGGTTTGCATAATAGTATCGGCGTGCTCGTAGAAATGAGGCATAATAACGTAATAGTTATATTTGCCTAAATTCTCCTGAATCAGGGTTTCACAAACCTTACCATCGTTGTGGTGCACATGCAAATCTACAATGGCATCCTCGCCCAAAGTGCGCAGCAGCGCGTAATACATGTTTTTCTTGTAAGTGCTTAATTTATTAAATATTAAAAGCACCCGAATTTTGTTTACCGAAAACTTTTGGCAAATGTAATTTCCTTTGCCCCTTACAGAATTGATAATTCCGCGTTCGCGCAGTTCTTTATAAGCCTTCTCCACCGTATCGCGCGATAAATAATACATCTCGCTGGTTTCGTTGATAGAAGGAATGCGTTGCCCATGCTTTAGTATACCTTCATCAATATCGGCAATAATAGCGTTCACTACCTGCAGATATTTAGGAATAGTAGAAGACTCATCAATACGGTCCAGAAGCTCCATAAAACAACATTAGCTATTAATTTAGCATTGCTTATTACTTTCTAATATAATAAACTTTTTCAAAAAATATTAATACAGGGCCTATAAAAATGATATTTTACGGTAAATAAAGACTTTATTAGGGACCATTATTTTACAATATTTATAATATTTCAAAATATTAAACTTGCCTGTTTTAATAAAACCCGTACAGCTTTAAATATTTTCTAAGAGATGTTATCTATTATTAAATCAAGAACTATTCAGATTAAAATAAGGTAAGAACAGGTCATACAGAGCCGAAAGTTTAACTACTGCCGTCTTCGAAAGCTTTTTGCAGCATCTAAAATATTACCCAGGTTAAACCGGTAAAACTAAAATATGGACTACGCCAGAAGTTATCGGAGACCCGTCTGAGTAAAACAAATAATCTCACTCCGCTAAGGCGGGAACGAAATTACTTTTTCCGCAATCGTTACTATTAATAAAGGCGACCTTCTCTATATTCTTTTTCCGGTGGTTTAGCGGTACATGCGGGCATAGCCTTGGGGTGTCAGGCCGGTAATATTTTTAAAATAGCGGTTGAAATTAGAGAAATTACCAAAGCCGCTTTCGAGGCAAATCTGGCCAATACTTAACCGGTCTTCCATTAATAACTTACAGGCGTGGCCAATCCGGATTTCGAGCAGAAACTGGGAATAGGTTTTGCGGGTGTGGGTTTTAAAATAACGGCAAAAAGCATTCGGGCTCAGGTGCACGGTAGCGGCCACTTCTTCGAGTTTAATTTTCTGGGCAAAGTTGGCCAGCGTAAAGGCATGAATTTTGGCAATGCGGCGGGTATCCTGGTCGTTTAGCGGAATATTAAAACCGTCGCTGGAAAGGAAATTTATATCGGTGGAGGTGGCAATTTGTTGTAATATTTGTAATAGGGCCATAATCCGGTTTACCCCTTTGGTGCCTGCTAATTCCTGCATCAGATTAGCTACTCCTTGCCGCGTTTCGCCTCTAATGTGAATGCCCCGCCGCGCTTTGCCGAGTAACTCTTTTATAATACTAAGTTCCGGTAAATCCAGGAAGGTTTCGCCCCAAAAATTGGCATTAAACTGCACCACCATGGCCTGGCACTCCGTGGATGCATTAGCCGCCGTCTGGTTTTCGCCACGCCAGAAATGGGGTAAATTAGAACCCAGTAAGATTAAATCGCCGGCCTGAAAGTTTTGGATACTATCGCCTACAAACCGGATACCGCTGCCCTCCTGTACGTAAGTTAGTTCCAGTTCTTCGTGGTAGTGCCATTGGTTATAAAACAACGGGTTTACCTGCTGCCGTACCGCAAACGACTGCTCCGGCGCCACTTCCACTTTGAGTAAAAACGGTTTCATTACCTAAATTCTACCTTAACTATTCAACAAGTTATTTAATTTAAGTTAAAATAATATCAAACCTGGCAAATATTTAACATTTTACCTAAGTAGTAATTCTGTTTATTTGTAAAACTGGGGTTTTAGATGCATACGCAGGTTAAATAAAAATTAATAATTTAAATACGGCTTAAGAAATCCATTCTGGTTATTCAGCAGGAAACTTGTTAGCAGTTCACCAACAAGTTTCCTGCTGAATGACAGAGGTCGGCTTTGGATACCGAATTAATTAATTTTATGTTGCTGCTAAAAATCCAGCTTTTATGTATTATCGCCGGGTGACAGATTGTTTTAAACGGCTTATTTTTCCACCACTGTATCAATTAAAAATTCTATGAAAATCGGATTGTTTATTCCGTGTTATGTAGACCAGTTTTACCCGCAGGTGGCTATTGCTACCCTGCAATTATTGGAAAAACTGGGGCTGGATGTAGATTACCCGCTGAATCAAACCTGTTGCGGTCAGCCCATGGCCAATTCAGGTTTTGAAAAGTATGCCAAAGGCTGCGATGCGTTGTTTACGAAAAACTTTGCCCAGTACGACTACATTGTATCGCCTTCCGGCAGTTGCGTGCTGCACGTAAAAGAGCACCTGCACGATGACAAAAATCCGGCAGCTGCCGAACACATCCGGGGCCGGGTTTACGAGTTATGCGAATTCCTGACCGATATATTAAAAGTGAAGGATTTAGAGGCCCGTTTTCCGCATAAAGTAGGTTTTCATATTAGTTGCCACGGACAGCGCGGGTTGCACTTAAGCCAGATGTCGGAACTCGTAGCCGAAGATTTTTCGAAGCCCGGCTACCTGCTGAACATGGTAAAAGATTTGGAATTGATTCCGCTAAACCGGAAAGACGAGTGCTGCGGTTTTGGCGGTACTTTCTGCGTATCGGAAGAAGCGGTTTCGGTGAAGATGGGGAAAGACCGGGTGCAGGACCATTTGCAGCACCAGGCCGAATATATTACGGGCGGCGATATGTCGTGTTTAATGCACCTGGAAGGCATTTTAAGACGCCAGAAAAGCCCGGTTAAAGTAGTTCATATTGCCGAAATATTAAACGGAAGTTATGCATAACGAATACATCATACCTACGGACCACGCCACTGCGGCCGAGGTATTTTTGCAGGACGAAGAACGCGCCAACTGGCACGACAAAGCTTTGTGGTTTATCCGGGAAAAACGCGATGTCGCCACCAAGCAAATACCCGATTGGGAATTGCTCCGCGAAACGGCCTCGCAGATAAAGCAAAATGTGCTGGGTAACCTGGATAATTACCTAGAGATGTTTGAGCAGAACGCCCTGCAAAACGGCATCAAGGTACACTGGGCCGCCGATGCCGCCGAACACAACCAGATTGTCCTGAATATTATTCAGCAGCACGGCATTCAGAAACTGGTAAAAAGCAAATCGATGCTGACCGAAGAATGCCACCTGAATGATTATTTACTGGAGAACGGCATTGATGTGATTGATACGGATTTGGGCGAACGCGTGGTACAACTGGCCAAAGAACCGCCCAGCCACATTGTGCTGCCGTGTATTCATAAGCGCAAAGAAGAAGTAGGCGAATTATTTCACATCCATTTGGGTACCGAAAAAGGCGCCAGCGACCCGGCTTACCTTACCGAAGCTGCCCGCCAGCATTTGCGCGAAAAATTCCTGACTTCCGATTTAGCTATTACCGGCGTAAACTTTGCCATTGCCGAAACCGGCGGTTTTGTGGTATGCACCAACGAAGGCAACGCCGATATGGGCGCGCATTTGGCCAAAGTACACATTGCCTGCATGGGCATCGAGAAAATAATACCCAAAGCTGAAAATCTGGGCGTGTTTTTACGTTTGCTCGCCCGCAGCGCTACCGGTCAGCCCATAACTACTTACTCCAGCCATTTTCACCGGCCGGCCAAAGGCCAGGAAATGCACCTGGTGCTGGTAGATAACGGCCGCAGCGTGCAGTTGGGCCTCAAAGATTTTTACAACTCGCTTAAGTGTATTCGTTGCGGAGCCTGTATCAATACTTGTCCGGTATACCGCCGCAGCGGCGGGCACAGCTACCATTACGCTATTTCGGGGCCAATTGGCGCTATTCTGGCGCCCAACATGGATATGCGTAAAAATGCCGATTTGCCTTTTGCCTCTACCCTTTGCGGTTCCTGCACCAATGTTTGTCCCGTTAAAATCGATATCCATAATCAGTTATACAAATGGCGGCAGGTATTGGGCGAAGAAGGTTATGTGCCCGCCACCAAAAAGCAAAGCATGAAAGCCATGGGTTCCTTACTTAGTAATCCTACCCTCTACCGCATAGCCGGCAAATCGGGTCGTACCATGATGCGCCTGCTACCGGGATTGGCCAACAACAAAGCCCTAAACCCCTGGGCCAAACAGCGCGACATGCCCGCGCCGCCGAAAGAAAGTTTCCGGGATTGGTATCTTAAAAACAAAAAGCAACATGACTAGCCGCGAAAAAATATTAAGCCAGGTACGCCAGAATAAACCCGTAGCTGTGCCTTTGCCCGAAAATATTTCTTTTGCCACCGTAACAGCACCCGAACGGCTGCCGGCTTTTGTGAAGAGCTTTACCGGCGCCGGTGGCGTGGTAGGAATAGTTTCTGATTTGGCAAGTATTGGCCGGGAGTTGCAGGTCCTTTTTGATAAGCCAGAACGGGTGATGAACACCTTACCCGCAATAGGTTACGGGTTGGCACCGGATGAGGCCATAGCCCAAGGACACGTATTGGCTAACCTCGAAGTTGCGGTGGTTTTGGGCTCGCTGGGCGTGGCGGAGAACGGCGCTATCTGGGTATCGGCCGAAAACATTCCGACGCGGGTACTGCCCTTTATTTGTGAGCACCTGGTATTGGTTTTGCCCCAAAGCCAAATAGTTGGCACCATGCACGAGGCCTACGCGGTACTACCAAAATCATTCCCGGATTACGGCGTATTCATTGCCGGCCCTTCCCGCACCGCCGATATCGAACAATCGCTGGTAATTGGCGCGCATGGCCCTAAAAGAGCCCACGTGTTTATTCTGGAAAAAGAATAATCTTCCGGAAATTCCCCTTAAAGGGGTTAGTTGAAATAGCGGAACCTATTTTTAATGATGATAATAGATTCTTCCATAAGCTTAGAATGACAAACCGTGTTCACTTATGCGCTATAGCCAAATAATAATACCAGAATACTTTAGTTAACCTTTTTTACAATCGGTTTACCTCGGCAAAAATCATTTAAGGGCAACAAAAAAAGCCGCCCCGTTTCAAGAGCGGCTTTTTTATTTGTCCACCTATCATTTACCGCAAAACCAAAGCTTTGCTGTTCAGGTCTTTGCCTTTAACAACCTGGGTAGCGGGGTTCTGAAAATCTTCTTTTTCCAGTTTTACGTTCTGGGTTTTGGGGCCCAGCACCTGCACCACCGGCGCTTTTATGTCCGGATACGTCAGCCCTTTAATATCTATATTTTTGCTGTTGTAAAGCGTAACCGCCGGACCCTTTTCCGGAATTACCTTTACATTTTTCAGGGTAATGCCATCCACATCCACCGCCGAAATTCCTTGCTTGGCCTTTAAGGTAGCGTTTTCCAGGCTTACGTTTTGTAAGTTCATTTCGGGTAAACCCTGTAGAACCAAAGCTTTGTCGGCACCGGCTACGGTAATATTTTTCATGTAAATATTCTTGAACGAGGGCGTTTCTTCGGTAACGGGTACCAGCTTTTCGCTGCGGGCTTCGGTGCTGGCTTTCTGGTCGGCTTCGAGTACCGGGGAGTTGCCGCCGTAAAACAAATTAAAACTAATGGCTTCGGTCGGAATATTTACCATATCGATGTTCGAAATCCAGATATTTTCGACTACGCCTCCCCGGCCGCGGGTACTCTTAAAGCGCAGCCCGATATCGGTACCCATAAACAAACAGTTAGATACGTGCACGTTTTTAACGCCGCCCGACATTTCGCTGCCCACCACAAAGCCGCCGTGGCCGTGGTACACCACGTTGTTTTTCACAATCACGTTTTCGGTGGGTATGCCGCGGTCGCGGCCGTCTTTGTCTTTGCCCGATTTAAAGCAGATGGCATCGTCGCCGACATCAAAAATATTATCGTGGATAACGGCGTTTTTGCACGATTCCAAATCCAGACCGTCGCCGTTCTGCGAGAACCAGGGATTCCGCACGTTTAGGTTACGCAAGGTTACGTCTTCGCACATCAGCGGGTGTAAATTCCAGGCCGGCGAATTCTGGAAAGTAGGACCATCGAGTAATACTTTTTTGCAACTAATCAGGCTTACCATTACCGGCCGCATAAAATTTTTCACGGCTTCAAACTGCTCTTTGCGGGTAAAGTTGGGCACGTTAAAATTATCTTTCGTATCGCCTTTTTTAGAGTTAGCCGTGGGGTACCATACGTTGCTGTCGTCGCTCAACACACCACCCGATTTAACCAGGGTATTCCACTGGGCCGCCGTTAGCTTGCTTTTTTTAACCGGCCGCCAGGCTTCACCCGACCCGTCGAAAGTTCCCTTGCCCGTAATCGCGACGTTTTCCAAATTCCGGCCCGAAATCGGTGATTGGCAGCGGTAGGTGTTCAAACCCTCGAAACTAGTTTGGACCAGCGGGTAATCGTCGAAATCTTTGCTGAAAATAACCATGGCCCCCGCCTCGGCGTGCAAATTAATATTGCTGCGGAGCACAATGGGCCCGGTAAGCCACATACCCCGCGGAATAACCACTTTGCCCCCACCCTTCGCGGAAGCAGCTGCAATGGCTTTTTCAAAGGCCTGGGTATTTTTCGTAAGTCCATCGCCAACAGCCCCAAAGTCGGTAATAATTACAGTGTTATCTGGTATCCGGGGTTCCTGTACCCGGGGCATGTTAAATTCCAGGCCGGTATATAAATCGGTGGTAGATGCCTTATTTACCGGAACGGCCGGTGTGGCGGGGGAAGAGGACATTGCCGGCGTGGCGGCAGTTGAACTGTTGGGTTGGGGCTGGCAGGCCGAAAGGAATAAGCCGGTGAGGCCCATAAAAAGGCCCAGCCGGCCCCAAATATTAATGTTAGTATTCATAAGCGTATTGGTTAACTATTTAGAATATGGCAAAATTATTTAGTACCCGGTACACCGGCCTGGGTGGCAGCGCCAATGGGTTCTACCCGAAACCAGTCAAAATCGGCATAACCCGAATCGTTCGTCTGGGTTTCGCGGGTGCAAAACAGGCCTACTTTGGCGCCTTTCCAGCGGGCTACTTCGGCTTGAAATGCCTCCCCTATCTGGGTAAACTGTTGTCCATCGAGGCTGTAGCTGAAGCGGCATTTGGCGCCTTCCGTTACCTGCACCCGGAAGTAGACGGTGGGGTTATTTACTTTGGTTATTTCTTTCTCCTGTTCGGGCTGGCCTTTTACGGCATCTTTACCCAGGGTGTAAACCAGGTACAGTCCGTCTTTTTTACTTTTCAGGGCCAGATTAGCGTAACTAAAGCCCATCATGACTAAACCGGCTTTTTCGTTTTCGAGTTTGGTATTGGGTTTAAAGGTAAGTCTGGTAGTAACCATAAAGACCTCAGCGGGCAGTTTCTGCAACAGCACATTCGGAGCATCCCACAAACTTTTCGCCCCTTCGGGTAATTTATCGGAATAGAGGCGCAAGGTACCGGCCGCCGGATTTACAAAAGCCCAGGTGGCTTTAGGATTGGCTTGCCACTGCCATTGCAAACCCAAACCGGGGCCGTTAAATTCATCGGATTCTGGCGGCGTCCGGATGGGGTAGGTTTTCTTTACATCAGGCTTTTTATAGGTAAGTACCGGCTGGCCTTTGCCATCGCCGTCTTTGTCTTCGCCAATTACGGGCCAGTCGTTTACCCAACGCATGGGCTGCAGGTGCACCACCCGGCCGTATTGCTCTTTGTCCTGGAAATGCAGAAACCAGTCTTCCCCGGTTGGGGTGGTTACCCAGGCGCCCTGGTGCGGTCCGTTTACCGGCGTAGCCCCCTGGTCCATGACTACTTGCCGCTCGTAAGGCCCGTACACGTTTTTACTGCGCAGCACCAATTGCCAGCCGGTTGGTACGCCACCCGCCGGGGCAAAAATATAGTAGTAACCGTTGCGCTTGTAAAATTTAGGGCCTTCAATAGTAGGGTCGAGTTCATGGCCGTCGTACACAATTTTGCCTTCGTCTAAGGTTTTGGTGCCTGCGGCATTCAGCTTTTTAACGGCTAGTATACTTTTAATGCCCGCCCGGCTGCCGGCGTAAGCATACACCAGGTACACCTGTCCGTCTTCGTCCCACAAAGGGCAAGGGTCAATTAAGCCTTTGCCGGCGGCCACTAAAACGGGTTCACTCCAGGGGCCGGCCGGGTGTTTGGCCTTGGTTAAGTAAATACCAAAATCCGGGTCGGGGTAATAAATTAAATATTCTTTGTTATGGTACCGGATGGCGGGTGCCCAAACGCCTTCGCCGTGACGCGGTACGGCAAAATGGTCGAAGGGCGGCTGTCGCGGCAAAGCATGGCCAATGAGCTGCCAGTTTACCAAATCCTTGGAGTGCAGCACCGGTAAGCCAGGCACATCTTCGAACGAAGAAGATATCAGGTAATAATCTTCCCCCACCCGAATGGCATCGGGGTCGGAGTAGTCGGCGTTCAGAACAGGGTTTTTGTAAGTACCGTTGCCCTGGTCGGCTACCCACACCTTCGATACGTAAGGCACATTTTGCGCTACATTTGGTTGTTTTCCGCTTTTTTTCTGGGCTAAAGCACTAAATCCGAAACAGGCTATAAAAGCAGGTATTAGCAGAATTTTCATAAGCTTAACTTATCGGGTCCAGTATTTTTATACGATTTTACTTTTGGGTAATAACCGGACGCCAGGAAATTTCGCCCCGGAAAATATTATCTAAGGTGTACTTTTTTATTTCTTTGGCCGATAAAGTTTTTGCCCATTTAACCCGGCCCATGACATTGGCACCGATGCTTTTGTACTCGGCGTAAAAGGCCGTTTTTTCGTTTTCGGGGTTGCGCCAGTTATCCCAGCCCGCCGGCACAATGTGGTTGCCCATCCGGGTCCGGATAAAAACGGTTTTGGCGTAAGGCCGCCAGGGCCGCCCCAGAAAAACTTTTTGGGCTTCGGGCGCCGCGGTTAGTTCGCAATCGAAAAAAACGTAGCCAAAGGCTTGCTCCGGCGTAGTGGAGGCCGCCGTGATGTAAGAATTAGTTAAACTGTGGATGGTACAGTTCTGAAATACCGCCGTGGCTTCGCCGAAAATAAAATCGGTGGTGCCCTCGATGTAACAATCCTGGTAATATTGCCGGCTATCAGCGGTAGCAGTATACAAGGTATCCTGGTTACCCAGCAGGCGGCAATTCCGGATAATTACCCGGTCGCCTTCTACGTGTAAAGCCACCGCCTGCCCCACCCGCCCGGCCGTATTCCGAATGGTTAAATTTTCGGCCACAAAATCATCGCCTTGTACCAGCACCGTGTAAGAAGTAAAAGTCATGTACTTGTCGCGGCCGGATGGGTCTTTACCGCCCGGAAAAGGTTTGCCGGTGTGGTCGTTGTTCGTGATTACCGTGTTTTCCCGGCTTTCGCCGCGCAGGGTTATTTTCTTTTTCCAGGAAGGAATAATTACTTTCTCGTTATAAATGCCGCTTTTAATATAGATAATTACTTGCTGCTGCGAAAGGTCGCGCACGGCATTTACTGCCTCCTGGATGGTTTTAAACTGGCCGCTGCCATCCTGGGCCACCGTAAAAGAACTGGGGTAAGTGGTGGGCTGGGCATACAAAGAGCAAGCCGAGAGTAAAGTCCAGAATAAAAGAATTAATTTTTTCATGTTGTTGTGGTAGTTACGCCCAATCGGTTAAAGTTAACGGGCTGGTGCTTTGTATTCGGTGCCTGGCCGCCAGTCGCCGAGTACTGTTTCGGGGGTAAACGCGCTGGCGGCGGTATCGGTGAGTTGTTTGGCCCACTTTACCCGGTTTTGGGGGTTAGCACCCGGCCCGGTGCTTTTGTACTCGGCGTAAAAAGTGGTTTTCTCGGCTTCGGGTTTATCCCAGTTGTGCCAGCCTTCGGGTTTAATTTGTTTACCTAATTGGCAGTTCAAAAAAACTGTTTTGGCATACAGGCGCCAGGGCCGGCCCAGGTAAAAAGAATGTTCGGGCGCGCTGCCGGTAATCGTACAGTTCCGGAAAACGTAACCGTATTTCGTTTCAGGCAGCGTGGAGGCCGCGGTGATGTAGCCGTTCTGCTTGCAAAATATTTCGCAATTATCGAAATAAGCCGTAGACCAGCCGAAGATGAAATCGACGGTGCCTTCGATGTAACAATTCTGGTAATACTGGCGGCTTTTTTCGCCGTAGGTATAGAGCGTATCCTGATTACCCAAGAAGCGGCAATTTTTAAAATATATCCGGTCACCTTCTATGCGTACGGCTACGGCCTGCCCCACTGGTCCGGCGCTGTTGGCAAACGTAATATTTTCGGCAATGAAATCGCTGCCAAATATAAAAAAGCTGGAAGACCCGGTAGTACCCATTTCTTCGCCGAACCGGTTCTTTTTCTGGGCATAATCATCGTAGGTGAGTATGGTTTTCTTTACATCTTCGCCGATAAAGGTAACCAGGTTTTTAGAAGCGGGCAGAACCAGTTTTTCTTTGTAGGTGCCGTTTTTAATAAAAATAGTAGTCCGGGTTTTACGAAAATCCGGCACGGCGTTAATCGCTTCCTGAACGGTTTTAAAATGACCGCTGCCATCCTGGGCCACTACAAAATCGTATTGCTGCTGCGCCCATAGGGGCAAAACGCTCAGCCAGCCTAAGCAAAGCCAGATAAAATATAGCCGAATGGTTTTAATATTTATTTTTTCTGAAGCTTTCATGGGAGTTACGCGGGGGCTGGGTTAAACTAGGATTTAAGTTTGGTTTTGGTTGATGTAGGTGCAGTTTTGGTTTTTACCGGATCCTGGCCATTCAGAAATTCCTCCAGGTTGGTATAGCCATTGTTGTTCCCATCTTTATTGCCATCGGTGGCATCCTGCGGATTAAGGCCGTATTTCTGCTCCCAGGCATCGGGTAGGCCATCCTGGTCTGAATCGGCAGGGGCAGCCGCGGTTTTATGAGCTGGCCAGCCACCCACGGCAGCCGGAGCATCAATAATGCCGGGTTTGCCCGATGACCCCGTTCCCGAAGTAGTTTTGTTTTTAGTTTCCCGGATAATGCGATTATCGACGTCATCCCGCATGGGTAATTTAGCCCCGGCATCGGCTAACACGGCACTATAAGCCGCTTCGGCGGTTTGAACCGGCAACATTACCTTTACCGGAAAAGCCTCCTGGGATTTGGCGGCTGCCTGGTCTGTTTGGGGTAAACGGCTTAAATCTACCCCGGCCCAATTATTCCGGCTTAGTGCGGGTGCACCTTCGATTTTATTGCCGGCTACATACCACTGGCCAATGCCTTTGGCTTTTTCGGGGGTATAACTGGCCTGAAAAAACAAAAGCTGTTTGGCGGTACCGGGTCCGGGTTTGTAGTAATTGTTTACCACATTTACCTGCGATTTTCCGTTCGGGATTTCTACCTCACCCCCGTAGGCCGCATTGGCATTGCCCCAGTTGTAAACAACATTGTTCCGGTAATCTACCACGGCCAGCGTATCGTGGGCCCGGGCGCCGTTAAACCGGATGGCCCGGCTGTTGAGGTGCGCCAGCAGGTTGTGGTGGTAAGAGGCATTCTGGCCGCCCCACACGCCGCCGTAACCCCGTACGCCCTTCGCATGGCCGGCATTATATAACCCTTCGCTGATAATCGACCACTGGACCGTAACATTTTTGGTATCGTACATGGCGGCTACTTCCTCGTTCGCCCAGCTAAAAGAACAATGGTCTACGATTACAGTGTGGCAGTTTTCCATATCGAACCCGTACAAACCGGAAGCCAGGGTGCCACCGGGCCGGGAACGCAAATACCGGATAATAATATTACCATGGTTTCCGCCTTGCCTAGCCGACCGCGCGCCGTTTATCATAAACGAATGCCCCCGGAGTGTAATACCATCGCTGGGTGCCGTCTGGCCCGCCACCGTTACGTTGGAGCGCTTAATCCGAACCGGTGATTTTAAATCGATGATGCCGGCCACCCGGAAAATAATCGTAATCGGCTCTTCGGGAAACTGGTTAAAGGCCTGCCGGAAACTACCGGGGCCGTCGTCGTTCAGGTTGGTAACGGCTACTACTTTACCGCCCCGGCCCCCGGAAGCATATTTTCCAAAACCTTCGGCACCCGGAAAAGCCAGTTGCTGCGCCTGCACCCCGCCTGCCCCCAACAATAATATTAATAAACTGCTTTGAATTAAGGTTGTAAGTTTTTGCATGTACTTTTTTATGACTTAGCGCTGCGCTTACCAGATTATTTGCTGCTCTCTTTTTTCACAAACCGGCTGGCCAGTTCCAGATTCAGGTTTTTTAGTTCGGCATAAACCAGTTGGGCCATTAAGCGCGCGCCTAGTTCATTAAAGTGGGTGTTGTCGTCTTTGCCTTCGGGGTAGTTGGGGTGTTCGCCGGGCGCCAGTTGCAGAAACAATAATTTAGAAGTCTCGGGCCCAAATTGCTGGAGCAAGGCCTGGCTTTTCCCATCCATATCAATTAAAGGTACTTTCTCGGTTTTGGCTACTTTGCGCACCAGTTCGGCATATACCTCGTGGGTGCCTTCAACTTTACCACTTTCGTTAAATTTGCGGCGGGCCACGGGTGTTAGCAGAATAGGAACAGCTTTTTTGCGGCGGGTTTCGGTTACGTAGCGTTTGAGGTTGGCCTGGAATTCTTCTTCCGTGGAATAACTTTTTTTAGTTTTAACCTCGTCGTTGTGGCCAAACTGAATAAGCACGTAATCGCCTTCTTTTAAATTATCGGCTACCGGTTGCCAAAGCCCTTCGGCGATAAAGGTTTTGGTGCTGCGGCCGTTCTTCGCCCGGTTATCTACTTCTACCGACGAATCGAAGAAGTAAACAAAAGGCATGCCCCAACCGGTTTCGGGATATGCTTTGGGGTCTTTAATGGCCATGGTCGAATCGCCGATTAAATAAACCTTAAACTTTTTCTTCTCCTGCGGAAAAGCAAAAGCCATTAAAAGCAAAAGCGTAAAGAAGCAGAAGAATTTTAAGAAGGTCGTTTTCATCAGAAGAAAAATATTTAAAATAAACCGGTGCGCTATGCAGGTAAGCGGCTGAATTTTGCCAAAATCCGGGCAATTTAGTTTAATCAACAGCGGCCAATTTCAATTTTACAGAATAGCAGACAAATAACGGCCGGGGCAGAAACATTTTTTTATGCAATCGATGCCGGTATCGTTTGCAGACAGCCACAGTAAACCCGGGTACAACCACAAAATGAAAATGCTTTTTAGGTTTGTTCTGCTTAATTATACCTATATTTAGGTTAAAAATAACCTGTTTAAGATTCTTCCGGCTGGATGTATAAACCTACCACCATTAAAGATATTGCCAAAGCTTTAGGATTATCTACTTCTACTGTATCGCGGGCCCTCCGCGACAGCTACGAAATAAGCGAAGACACAAAGCGGCTGGTAATGGATTATGCCGAAAAGATAAACTACAAGCCTAACCCGATTGCGCTAAGCTTAAAAGAAAGAAGGAGTTACTCTATTGGGGTAATTGTGTGCGAAGTTGCCAATAGTTTCTTTTCGCAGGCCATAAATGGGATTGAATCGGTAGCTTATAAAAAAGGTTACCACGTTATTATTTCCCAAAGCCACGATTCTTACGAAAGGGAGGTAATAAATGTGCAGCATTTGGCCAACCGCTCCGTCGATGGTTTGCTGGTTTCAATGTCGGCCGAAACAACCGACACTTCGCATTTAAAACAACTACACGAACAGGGCCTGCCCCTGGTATTTTTCGACCGGGTAATTGAAGGTATTAAAACCCATAAAGTAACCGCTAATAACAAAAAAGGCGCTTTTGAAGCCACGGCACTTTTAATTAAGGAAGGCCACACCAAAATTGCCCACCTGGCCAATGCACCCCATCTTTCAATTACGCCCGAGCGGCTGGAAGGCTACAAAGCAGCGCTGCAGGCGCATAATCTGCCTTTTAATGAAGATTATGTGCAATATTGCCACCACGGCGGCATGATTTACGAAGAGGTAGAAGAAGCGGTAAGACGCATCTTGCAGATGCCGGATAAACCCGATGCGATATTTGTAGCCAGCGACCGTTTAAGCACCGGCTGCCTGACGGCCTTAAAAAAGTTTAACCCGGGCAATATGCAGGAAATAGCCATTGCCGGTTTTTCCAATTCCGACGTTATTAACCTGCTGCAACCTTCTATCAGTTACGTGCGTCAGCCCGCTTACGAAATGGGGCAGATTGCCACCGAAATGCTCATTGAATTAATCGAGAGCAATAAACCCATTCGGGAATTCAGCAATGTAGTTCTGAATACCCAGCTCTTTCCACATGATGCTCCGCCGGTTTTAAAAGTATCCGGATAAAGCTTTTATGTGTAATTTTCCGGGTACATATATTATCTAAAGTCCTTTTCGAAGGGGGATGGATTAAACTGTTGGTTAGAGCAAATCAATCCAATATCCTCCTAAAGTTATTTTATTCCTGTTTCAATGAAAGAGTAAAGTGTTCATAACAAATCCTCCCCTGCCCACACCAATAGTGGGATAAGCCATGATGCAGGTTTGCACTAATATTATTCTAAAATTATTAACCCCGGATTAAGGTAAGTTGGGTAATAAAACAGAAGGGGTGCCGGAATATTCCGGCCCCCCTTCTGTTTTATTACCCTGGATTATTGCTGCCTGATTTTAAAAAATAAGGAATCAAATACCTGGGTAATCAACCTTTAAACTTTAAAACAATCAGCAATTAGCCATTATTTCCTCTTCTGAACCGGCCGTTGTTATCGCCGTCGCGGTTATTGCGGTTTTCGCGCTGGGCTTGCATTTGCTTGCGTTCTTCCTGGTATTTGGCGTATTGCTTTTTGTTCAGAATGTCTTTCAACTCTTTATCATAGCTGGCGTGCAGGCGTTTCATCCCTTCCCGGTTATTTTGGTTACGGGTGCCCGGTTGGTTGTTACGGCCACGGAAACTTTCCATTTCCTGGACCTGCTTCAGGTTTAAGGCTTGTAATTTTTTTTTCTGCTTGGTGCTCAAATCCAGGCGTTGGCTCAATTTCTCAGTTTGGCGGGTAGCTCTTTCTTCCGGAGAAATATTATCCCGGCGATCGGCGTTCCGGCGAAATTCACCTTTTTGCTTTCTTTCACCCCGGTTTTGGTCGTTCCGGTTTTCGTAATTATTCCGGTTATCTTTTTGGGGAACTTGCTGGGCATTGGCGGTTCCGGCCAGCGTGGCTAAACCCAAGGCAATCATGGCTGCGTACTTTTTCATCTTTTCTGGTTTTTAAATATTCATTTATCTTTCGTTTACCAGGTTATGCAACCTGGTTGCTTACCTTTATTCAAATCAAGTGCCGAAAAAAATTTAACCGCCCAACAAAGCCAAATTAAAACCTACCAATCGACGGATTGCCGGAATGAATCGATGAATCCGGAATATTTAAACCTTTAAAATTTAGAAATGTGAAATTCTTAAAGAGCTTTCATTTCTTTTAGTTTTGTTACTTCGGCATAATGTATTGTAATGAAGGTAAAAGCAGGAGTTTAACTTAAATGAATGCTGGTTTATAAATAGCCCAGACCCAGGATCAGTTATCCGGAAAATCCTGAATTGGTGCTCATCAATCTTAAAGAGCAGTTTGAACTTCCGCCGGAACAGTTGTAGGAAGACTAAATTCTGTTGAATATTTACTAAATTATTAAGAAGAACCCATTAAATTTAGGGTATCTATTCGGATTATAGGGGCCGGTTAATGTTTATTTAAGCCGTATATAAAATCCTTTACTTTTAAAAAACAGCATTATAACACATAAGTTTGAAAATAAAATTACCTAAGAGCCCTTTGCCCGCAAGCATTATTGTAACCTGATTTGTCAGCATATTTATTTACTTCATCCTTCCTCAGTTAATAATTACCTAGTCCACCATGAAAAAAGGTTTTACCATTTTTAGTAAAAACAAAAAACGTTACTGGGCAGCGGCCCTGCTGCCGGCCCTCTTACTGGCCGGCTTTACCTACGACGATCCCGTAGGCAAGCGTATCAAGCGCATGGTACCGGCAGAAGCGGTTGCGCTGGCCAAATCTATTGAAGCAGTGGTTACGCCCGAACTGGCCGAAGGGCTTACCTTGAAAATTTGGGGCGTTGACTCGCTCGTGGCCGACCCGATTGGCATTCATTTAAATGATTTGGGCCATTTATATTATACCCGCACCAACCGCCAGAAAAATTCAGAGTTCGATATCCGGGGCCACCAGGATTGGGAAATCCCTTCTATTCAACTCCAAACCATTGAAGACAAACGGGCCTTTCTGCGCAGTGTTTTATCGCCGGCCAACAGCCTGAAAAACCAATGGCTGAAAGACCTGAACAGCGACGGCTCGCACGACTGGCGCGACATGACCGTAGAAAAGGAACACATTTACCGCCTGGAAGACACGAATAACGACGGCGTAGCCGATTTGAGCCAGTTGGTGGTAGAAGATTTCCACGAAGAGGTTACCGATGTGGTGGGCTCGGTTATGACCTACAACGGCGATATTTTTGTGGCGGTAGCCCCAGATTTATGGCGCCTGAAAGATAAAAACGGCGATGGCATTGCCGATGAAAAAACTTCTATTTCGCACGGTTACGGCATTCACATTGGGTTTGGCGGCCACGGCATGTCGGGCCTGGAAATGGGACCGGACGGCAAAATTTACTGGCAGATTGGCGATATTGGTTTTAACGGCAAAGGACCCGACGGGCAGAAATGGGAATACCCCAACAGCGGTGTAATTGTGCGATCTAACCCCGATGGCAGCGATTTTGAAGTGTTTGCCCACGGCGTACGCAATACCCACGAGTTTGCTTTCGACGAATACGGCAACCTGATTAGCGAAGACAACGACGGTGACCACCCCGGCGAAAAAGAGCGGCTGGTTTACATTGTAAACGGCTCCGATACCGGATGGCGCAGCAACTGGCAATACGGCAAATACCGCGACCCGGAAAATAATATTTACAAAGTCTGGATGGATGAACAGTTGTTTAAACCTCGTTTTGAAGGACAGGCCGCTTACATTACCCCGCCCATTATCAACTACGTAAGCGGACCCTCCGGCTTTTTATATAACCCCGGCACCGCCTTGAGCCCGCAATACAAAAACACTTTTTTTGTATCCGAGTTTGTGGGCAGCCCGGCCCGTTCGGGCATTCATGCGTTTAAGCTTAAGCCCAAAGGCGCTACTTTTGAGTTAGGCGAAACAAAAAAAATAATGGGGGGGGTGCTGGCTACCGGCATGGATTTCGGCCCGGACGGTGCCATGTACCTGGCCGACTGGATCGACGGCTGGGATACGAAAGAATACGGCCGCATCTGGAAACTCGACGATAAAGCCGGTGCTAACTGGCCCGAACGGCAGCAAACCAAAAAATTACTCGCCGAGGACTTAACAAAACAATCGGAAAATTATTTAAGCAATTTGCTGCAGAACGCAGACATGCGGGTGCGCCAGAAAGCCCAGTTTGAGTTAGCCAAGCGCGGCGCCAAGGGTGCGGATATATTCCGGAAGAATATTAAACAAACTAAAAACCAGTTGGCCCGGGTGCACGGCATCTGGGGCATTAGCCAGTTAGCCCGCCAGGATAAAAGTTATGCCAAAACCTTATTGCCATTATTAAAAGACAAAGATCCGGAAATCCGCGCGCAGGCCGCTAAATGGATGGGCGATGTACGTTACGCAGAAGCCGGCAAAGCGTTGCTGCCGGTGTTAAAAGATAACAACAGCCGGGCCCGGTTCTTTGCCGCCGAAGCCTTGGGCCGGATAGCTTACGAACCGGCCATCAATCCTTTGATTCAGTTGGTGATTGCCAACAACGACGAAGATACTTATATCCGGCATGCGGGTAGTTTGGCCCTCGCGCGGATTGGCAAAGCCGAACCAATCGTGGCTTTATCGAACCACTCGTCGCGGGCTTTGCGCCTTGCCGCCGTGGTGGCGCTGCGCCGGATGAGCCACCCGGGAGTAGCCAACTTCCTTTCGGACCAGGACGAATATATTGTAACCGAAGCTGCTCGTGCCATTAACGACGACTTATCTATTAAAGAAGCATTACCCGCTTTAGGCAACGTTTTACAGAACACCCGCTTTACAAACGAGCCGCTTTTACGGCGGGCTATAAATGCCAACCTGCGGGTGGGCACGCCCGAAGCGATGCAAAACCTAATTAATTATGCTAAAAAAGAAGGTAGCCCGGTTGCTATGCGGGCCGAAGCCCTGGATGCTCTGAGCACCTGGGCCAAACCATCGGTACTGGACCGGGTAGATGGCCGGTACCGCGGAGTTATTCAGCGGGATGCGCAGGCCGTGCGAAAAGCAACTGCCGAACCATTAATCTCCTTAGCGGCACATCAGGAACAGCCCTTACGCATGAGTGCCGTTAAAGCCATCAGCAAACTCCGGCTGGATCAGGCCTCTACCGCTTTATTTGCCCGGTTAAAAGAAGACAAAGATCCCAAAGTGCGGGTTGAAGCCTTGCGGGCCTTAGCTACTTTAGAAGACAAGCAAATTGGCAAAGCCATTGAGCAAGCTTTATCGGACCAGGAAAAATCGGTAAGGGTAGCTGCCCTGGATTTACTGGCTAAAACCAATATGTCGAAAGACCTCATGGTTTCTTTACTAACCGATGTAATTAATACCCGCACCACCGAAGAAAAGCAGGCTGCCCTGGTAACCTTGGGTAAACTGCCGGTAAAAAATACCCAAAAAGTATTTACCGGTTTGTTGCAGCAAATGGAAACCGGTAAGCTGGCTCCGGAAATTCACCTGGAACTGGCTGAGGCCATCGACAGCACTCGCTCGCCGCAGTTAATCGCACGGCACAAAGCTATTACCGCCAAATTATCGCCGGATGCTTCGGCCGCTTCTTTTAAAGGCTCTTTATTTGGCGGCGAGGCAGATTTAGGCCGAAGAATATTTTTCCGGCACCAAACCGCCCAATGTATCCGTTGCCATTCTTACGACGACCTGGGCGGCAATGCCGGCCCGCGGTTAAATGGCGTAGCCAGCCGTTTAAGTCGCGAACAGTTACTGGAAGCCCTGATAAACCCCAGCGCCCGGTTAGCGCCCGGCTTTGGGATGGTTAACCTGACGCTGAAAAACGGAAAAACCGTTAGTGGGGTACTGCAAGGAGAAACCGATAACGAACTAACCGTAAAAGTGGGCGACCAGCCGAATACCGTTGTCCGGAAAGACCAGGTGGCCAAACGGACCAACGCGCCTTCGAGTATGCCCAATATGCAATATTTGCTTACCAAACGGGAAATCCGGGATGTAGTTAGTTTCCTGGCTACGTTGCAGGAAAATAATTAAATACTATAGGCTTACACTAAAAAACCACTTCCCTGAATTTAGAGAAGTGGTTTTTTATTTCTTGTAAAATAAAAAATATTTTTTTGAAGATAGCAGTAATACCAATATAAGGAGGTTTATGCGCTTAAAATATTGCGGTGATGTTGCGCTTGTCGAAATAGCTGAATCTATTTTTCAAAAGTGTAATAGATCCTTCGGCAAGCTCAACATGACCAATAGTATACTTTTAAGCGCAGGCCCTGTTTTGTAATGGTATAAATATTAGCTTTCTGAGCTGAACCTTTTTACTCGGCTGCAAACTGTTTTGTTGATTTAATTTTTCTTTCCGGAACGATTAGTTCCGGTTCTGCATTATCGGCTGTTAATTGATCTGGTACTAAATCTTTTACAGCCGAAGTAAGTTTATCGACCATAGAACGACCTCTTTCGGTGCCAAAAGCAGAAGCCAAAGCCACGCCAACACCTACTGCTCCCAAAATAGAATACAATACCCGGTTATCCTGAATAAATGGTTTCACCGATTTGTAAAAAGATTTATTCTTGTTTTTCTTTTTCTTCCCTTTGCCCATAGTTTTTTCTTTTTTTAGTTTATACAGGAGCTAAATATATTTGTAGCTTAATATAATACGTAGCTAAGCGCTCATTGTTAGCTTAAATATATTTGAAATCAAAAAGATGCTACTTATACTTTGCGCTTAATTCTTTATGTATAATAGCATCTACCTTATTAATCTCATTTCGACTATAATCAGGAAAAAAATCTATGGCACAAACCGATAACCGCAAGTCCAGCATGCGTGCGAAATGAATGCTGAATAGCTGGTCTTTTTCGTTTACGTAATAATCCACTTTTTCTGTTCCGGCCGAAGTGGCACAAAGTTCAAGCGTTTTACACCGAACAGAATTTTCGTCCGTTACATAGCCACCGATTACTACTTCTACATTTTGCATCAGGGGCTTTAAATCGGTTAGGAGGGTATTAAATTTTATAGTTTCCATAGCACCTTCATTTTAGATAAAGATACCATGCTTACTAGCTTTTAAATGTTATTAAATTGTTACCATTTAAAGGCCTTACCCCAACAAACAATAAGAAAATAAAAAAAGCCTGCCAGAATCTGGCAGGCTCCACAGACAGAGCAGGAGACTAAGCTGCTAAGCTGTGTTATTGCAACATCCTATTCTCACCCTTCGGATGTGCAATATATTATCTTAAATATTAGTAGTCGGTGTTCTGTGGGTCAAAGTTGGCCCAACCTTCGGTCCAGTTGGCATTACCAAATGCACCCCGGTAATTGGTATTCTCGAAGCCATTTACGTTGGCCCCTCCGGTTAATAGTAGCGAACCGGTAGCCGGCAGAAAAGGCGCCGCCTTACCTAAACCTAACTCCGTTTGGGTTTTAACCTGGTTGTTGAAAGCGGCGGTAGTAAACCAGGCATTCGCATCAAAATCGGAAGAACCGGTTTTACCCACGGTACCTACTGCTACCGTATTTTTAATATTTAACTTACCGTTGGTAGCATAGCCTTCCGAAGAAGTACCATCGATGGTAATGGCTTTGGCCCAGCCGGAGATAACCGAATTATAAATCGATAAGCTGGTACCTTTTTTCAAATGCGCGCCCTGTCCAAATTTTTGACCAGAACCCGGCGTGATTGGTCCAACCAGGGTAACGTTGGAGAAAGCCCCTGTGGTTAAAGGCTGATTCGTAGAACCGGCGGCATCGTTGTCGGATTCAAAACCGTTAGAAGCACCGGCCAGGTCAGACAGGTTCGGGTCGCTGATACCCAGCGCATACTGCACTTTGCCGGTAAAGCCAAAGTCGGTATCGAACATATCGTCGGTGGTTTTGTAAGCAATTAAATGTTTGGGGCTAACGGTACCGCCAAACCACTCAAAAGCATCATCGCCGCCGTAAGAAACCTGCACGTAATCGATTTGGGTACCGGAACCTACGGCACCCATCGTCAGGCCATTAATTTCTTTATCTTGTTCCAGGGCCACGCCGGCGAACTCAATGCGTACATATTTCAGAACACCAGAATTATCGTCGTCGTTGGTTCCGCCGTAGCGGGCATCGGGGCCGCCTTCAATTACCGGATCTGAAGCCTGGTTATGGCGGGCTTTACCGGTAATTACCAAGCCACCCCAATCGCCGGGTGCCCGGCTGCCTTTGGGCTGCGAAGAAGTGAAAACAATGGGTTTTTCTTTCGTGCCTTCGGCCATTATTTTGGCGCCTCTTTTAATAATGAGGGTACCTTTTCCGGCTTTCGGGCCACCTTTAATTAAAGTGCCGGGCTCAATGGTTAAAGTAGCGCCATCTTCTACATAAACAAATCCGCTTAGGGAATAAGTGGTATTGGCTTTTAAGGTGGTATTCTGGGTAATAGAGCCTTTTAATTCCTGCTCCGATTTGGTTACCGGTTGTGGGTCCGTGGAAGAATTGTCGTCGCAGCTAAACGCGATAACAGCCAGGAAACCAAAAAATAGATTGCTTAATTTTTTCATAATTAGTTTTAAAAAATTTGTTTTGGTGTGTGTTAGAAATTGTAGTTGATGCCCAGCGTGGTATAGGTTCCTCTGTTAAAATTGCGGATGGGATCGTCGAAGCCAGTAATTTTGCCGTTCTGGTCCGTATCTTGCATAAACCGGAAGCTTTGGTTGAAAATATCCTGCACACCGGCTTTTAACTGAATGCCGTTTTGGAAGCTTTTGGTAACGCTGAAGTCAATTACGTTGCGGGGCATTTCGTAAACGGTGGGGTTGGTATCGGCGGAACCTACCCGGTAAATGCGCTTACCCAATACGTTGTATAACAAAGCATACTGCCAGCCATTGTCGTCGTTCTGGTAGTACAAACCACCGTTTAAAATATAAGGCGATTGTCCCATCAAAGCTCTTTTGCGGTCCTGCAAGGCTACGTCGGCATTGGCGCCTAAATCTACCCGGCTATGGATGTAAGAAGCGTTTAATACCAGCGAGTGGTTTTGGATAAATTCTTTCTCCGAAATATCGCGCAATGATTTCCGCACTTCTGCTTCAACTCCCACGTTGGTGGCTTCGGCGGCATTGGCAAAACTGTAGATAGGCGTAGAACCGGAACCCGACTGAATAATGGTTTCGATGGGGTTAAAGAACTTTTTGTAAAACACACCTACCGATAATAACTCGGACGGGCTCGGGTAAAACTCATAACGCATATCCAGGTTATGTACCGTAGCGGTTTTAAGGGCGCTGTTACCCCGGATAGAAGCATTCTCGATGAAGTCGTAGAAGCTGAAGCTGGCCTGCTCCCGGAACTCCGGCCGGTTAATGGTCATGCCGTAAGCTAAACGCAGCAACGAGCGATCGTTAAAATTATAAGCGGTGTTAAGTGAGGGCAACAGGTAGAACTGCGGGTCGTTTACATTGGCATTGCCCGAAAAATCTTCGGCGGTTAGTTGCCGGTAATTGTATTCGCCACGCAAGCCGCCGTACAGATTAAAGTTATTTATTTTTTTTGCGAGCGAGAAATAACCCGCCCCCAAGGTATTAGCCGCGCTGTAGCGGTCGTTTACCCGGGTAAGCTCATCCAGGATAATACCGTTTTCCGCATCCAGGTTTGCTGGGGCAAAAGTCTGTTCCAATGGCTGCCGGGTAACGGCTTCGCGGTCGGCGGTGCTGCCAAACGGGAAAATATACCCGAAGTAACGGCTGTTAAAAGCTCGGTCTTTCCTTTCGCCGTAGAAACCAACTTTCAGGCGCAGATTATTTTCGGTTTCTGTGGAGTCCGGCGCACCAAAGATGTGCTCCAGTTCCCCACTTGCAATAAATCCTTTTTCGGACAAATCGGAGTAAAAGCGGCCGGCGTTGGCGGCGGAACTGGAAGCGGTAGGAATTACCGGTTCGTAAGGGCCTTCGCTGCCTACTTCGCGGGTAGTTCTAACGCGTCTTAAATCTGGTTCCTGGCGGCCAATGTAGTTAAAGCCGGTGTTCCAGGTAAAAATATTCTTATCGTTGCCCGAGGTATGCGTGCCCTGCAACTGGCTCGTAAAGATGCTGCGGCTCTCGTACCTTAAAAAGTAGTTTTTCTCTTCTTCGTTAAAATAATCGCGTTGCTGACCGGTCCGGATGGTGGCTTCTTCTATCCCGATTTGGTTAAATAAATTGCGGAATTCGAGTTTGCTTCTGGGGTTTAAACTTAAAGAGAAGTTCTGCAGCAAACCTACGCGGGCGGTCTGGCTCGATAAATCATCCTGGTACGACCAGTTTACCTCTTTGCCCCGCTCCGGCACGTACCGGGTATAATTGTTGCGGGTAATAAATAAGTTCTGCCGGGAATTGGTATACGAAAGGGCCGTAATGCTGCTTAACTTTTTATCGCCTAACCGGAACAAACGGTTCATCCCAAAATTTAAACGCAAATCCGGCGCTGCGGCAATGGTATTAATTTTCCAGATATTTGGTAATTGCTTTCCGAGTTGGGCTTTCTGGGCATTGGAAGAATTATTCTGAAAAGCTGATATAGTGGGGAAGCTGGCCGGAAGTTTTCTGGTACCGTTGTCGAAACCAAGAAAATCGGTTTTGCTGCCCGCGTAAGTATTAAAGTCTTCGAAGGTGGTGCCACCCCGGTAAGAAGTAGAAAAACCAAAGGTGGTGGCATTCTGGTTAACGGTATTCTTGGTGTATATTTTTATAGCGCCGCCGGCAAAATCGCCCGGCAACTCCGGCGCCGGCGATTTATAGATTAATACCCGATCGATAACGCTGGTAGGTAAAATATCAAAAGAGAAAGCGCGTACATCTACTTCGGAGCTGGGCGATAAAGCATCGTTCAGCATTACCGAGTTATAGCGTTCGCTTAAGCCGCGCACCACAATAAAGCGGTTATCCATAATGGTAATACCGGGGATGCGTTTTACCACTTCGGCCGCATCGCGGTCCTGGGCCCGCACAATCTGCTCCGCCGACATACCGCTTACCACCACGTTGCTGCTCTTTAATTCACTTATTAAAGCTACTTCGGTATTGGTTTGGCGGGCGGCGGTAACAGTTACCGCTTCCAGGGTAGTGGCTGCTTCTTCCAGGGTAATATTCAGGTTAGTCGGTTGGCCGGCGCTTACTTGCACCTGCTCAAATACCTGGGGTTTGTAAGAAACATAAGTAACCGATACTTTATAAGTACCGGGTGCCAGTGAAATGGTATAATTCCCCTCAACATTAGTGGTAGCACCCTGCGAGGTGTTGGTAATGGCTACCGTAGCGCCAATAATGGGTTCGCCGGTGGTTTTGTCTTTTACTTTACCGGATAAAGTGCCTTGCTGGGCAAAAGCAGAAATAGCACCGGTTAAAAAGGTGAGAAACAATAAAATAGCTTTCATGCAACATTGGTTTTAGTCTCGGTGCAAAACTAAACCCGCTATTTTACCTCAAAATTAAGCCCGTGTTATGAATACGTTAAGTTAACCCGGCGAATGTTACGTTTATGTTAAAAGTCAACCTGATTGGGTCCGGATATATAAAAACCTTTTGGTTTATCTGCAATTAATTGGCAGCAGGGATACTAAATAATTCCTGTATTTGCATTTAGGTTAATTTTCCCGCTTAAATGCTTCCAGCTAAAATACTACCTGATTCAGATGCTTGTATAACCGGCTATTTCTCAATGGCTAGAATCTTACAACAACAAATATTCTGTTTATTTATAGCCGTCTTAAGAATTAAAACAAAGGTTTAGCCTATATTAAATGAAAAGCCATAATAAAACACCTGATTTCGTACTGAAATTTTGTCAAACAATACGCTTTTTACCACCTCTATTTTAATTAATATTAATTTTATTAGTAATATTTTCAATATTATCGAATTTTTATTGAATTATTTGCAACAGAAATAATTAGCTGGTACTTTAATGAAATGAAAAGCACCAATAATATTTCGCTGGAACACTTCAAGTATTTTATCCTGCAGAATAATCACCGGAACGCAGTTGGCATCTTATCTGAAAATGCGGAGAAGGTTACTTACTGCAACTTAACCCTCCTGCCCTATTTGCACGAACTAACCGGCCAGATTAAATTTAGATTAGATATTTGTCCGGAAAGCGCCATCCGCATCTGCCCCAATCCGGATTTCCGGAATAATATTCAAATTGGCCTGGTGCGCTCCCTGATAGATATTACCAAAGATATACAGGAAGTAGAACGGGTTTTAAGACTGAATAAGCGCGTAAAAGAAGTTAAAACACTAACCCGGTTCGATTCGCAGCCGCAGTAAGGCGGGCATTAACTGCATTATTAACCCTGCTTTATGCCCGGTTAATATATTTGTTCCAGGCTGGTACTATCAGGCTGCAGAACGAATATCCGCTGTAATCTGTTCAACGGCGCCAGCTCCGGCACTTTTGACCCGTTCGGATTAGGTCTTAACTTGCCCGGAAAATGCGTGCGGGCGGTTTAAACCGGTAAAAACATCCCTCCGGATTTTCCGTTAAGTTTTCTTTACAGATGAACACAGAACGGATAAATCTAGGGCAACTTAATAAAATACTGCTGTCGGTATTTTTGGTGTCGGTGATGCTTTACCTGGGGCAGTTGTTTCTTATTCCGGTGGCTGTTGCTATTTTTTTTGCGATGCTGCTGTACCCAATGGCTAAAAAGCTGCAGCACTATGGCCTGGAAAAATCAAAGGCGGCGTTGCTGGCCATTCTACTCCTGCTAACGGTAATGGGTTTGGTAAGCGTAGTAGTCTATGAAAAAATAGAAGACCTGCAAGCCGATTTGCCCGAATTAGAAGGGAAAATAAAAGAAAAAACCGAGCGGCTCCAGTGGCTGCTTTTCCAAACCACCAATATATCGGCGTATGAGCAGGAAGCCATTATAGCAGAGAAAAAGCCGGATATTTTTAAAGCCATCGGCAAAGCGTTAAAAAACTTTCTGGTGCAAAGCCTTTATCTGTTGGTGGTGGTATTTATAGTGCTTACCTATACCTTCTTTTTGCTCGTTTACCGGCACCGTATCCGCAGCTTTTTCATTAAGGTAAACTGGTTTCACGATCATAAAGAATCAAAGGTTATACTTTTCCGGATTACCCGCATTGTGCACGATTATCTCAAAGGCACTTTTACCGTTATTTCTATTTTAGCCGTTGTTTACGCGCTGGGTTTCTGGGCTATCGGCATGGAACATGCTATTTTGTTTGCTTTAATCACGGCCCTGTTGCGCATTGTACCTTATTTCGGGTCTTTTTTGGGCATTGCCTTACCCATTGCTTTTGCTTTCCTGGTAAAGGATTCGATGTGGTACCCGGTTTTGATATTGCTGTTTTTTATGGTTACCCAACTGCTCGAAGCCAACTTGCTTACGCCGTATATTACCGGCTCGCGGGTTAAACTAAATCCGTTGGCTACCATTATGGTTATTTTATTGGGTAACTTGCTTTGGGGCGTGCCCGGCATGATTCTATTTGTACCCTTGTTCGCCATCCTGAAAGTGATTTTTGACGAAATACCCCAACTGCAGCCGTACGGATTTATTCTGGGCAACGAAAAAGAGGAAACCGCATGAACCGCTTTCTTTCGCGCGAAGATTCCTTCCGTTTAGTCCGGCAGATCCAGCAAAGTGCCCATCCCTGGGTCTATGATCAGGAGAAGCACCGGGTAATTATTCAGGACCAACACCAGAACGACCTGGTGTATTTCCGGCTACCCATTACGCTCCCATCCCCAATAACCGCTGGGGCAGCAAATCAGGTAAATTATATTGTTCTTCTGATTCAGTCGGGTAGCTGTGCTATGGGGTATTTTGAGAACGGCGTTAACCTGCACCACAAGGTTTTTAGGGCCTACATGGTGCGCATGAAACAAGGCAAAAGCCAGATAAAACACCTGAAAACCAAAGGCAAGTCCCGGGCCGGCTCCCGCGTACGCCTCGGTGAAACATTGGAGTTTTTCGAGAATATCAACGAACGCCTGCAGGAATATTTTGCCCAGCACCAAATCCACCGCATTGCCCTGAGCTGTTCTAAAATATTAATTCCCTACCTCTTTAACGCCAAAATACCCACCCCCTTCGATAAACGCGACGAGCGCATCTATAAAATACCCAAGCATATTCATTTGCCTATTTATGATGTGCTCCTGGATACGCATAAATTCCTGCTTAAAGGGGAGCTTATTTATGAGGAGCCTTATCAGGATTTGGTGCGTGAGTTGCTGGGAGTAGATAATGCCGTAGCGTAGTACCCGCTTAGCCGCAATGGTATATAATTATTTCCCGCAGCCGTAACTTTTCGTTCTTATGTTGATGTCCTGGTGAGGCTATGGTTATATTTATCCATCTAGCGGCTAATACCTTGGTAAGATATTACACCGTCCGAAGCCGGGCTTACATAAATATGCTGGCATTCTATTTTCGCCATCATCTTTCGATATAAATATTATAAAGTGCTTTGCCATCCATACTGATACAGGCAGACGCACTTTTCAGGTAATTTATTTACTCATTACAAGTGAACTGATTGCTTGGTCGCTATTCACGATCTCAGGCTTACCATGCTTTACCACCGCTTACCGGAGCGGCTGTTGTTATCAATTATAGTTGGTAGATACTTAAATTCTTTTGCCATGGGAACATAAGTAATAGCTATTACTCACACTTGGTTTACCCGCTCTACTTGTAAGTTTCTGAGCAAGCAAGTATTCATGCAGTCACATGCTTATAAGCAGCCATCAAGTCGTTATTTTTTGCCTAAAAAATCCACATTCGTAAAGGTAAATTTAGAAGCATCGTTTTTCTCGGTTTTGTAGTACGGCGAATACATCTTGCCCGAAATGGTTTTGGCTTTGCGGTCTATTTCCAACAACCGGATGTAGCCCCCACCGGAGTCTATGGATTGATAGTTTTGCAATATTTGGTAAATATTATTACCGTGTTCGCCTTTGTCTACGCGGGTAGCCGAAGTTACCACGTGCCCGCTTAAAACCATCCGGACGTTTTTATGCTTCCGGATCATTTTATCATAAATGGCTTGCGTGGTTAAGTCGCCGTAGCCGGCATTATTTTGGTTAATTTCTCCTTTTGAATTCAGATGGAAATGGGTTAAAATAATAACGTTGTGCTTGGGGTTGGCCGCAATTATTTTGTTGGCCCAATCTACCGGACCCTGGCGGGCGCAAAACTCTAAGGTTAATACCAGCCATTTTAATTTACCGGCTTTAAACGTATAAAAGGCATTATCGCTTTTATTCTCTTCGTACCGCCCCTTTTGCATGGTAAAACGGCTAACCGGAAAGTACGAGTTGAATTTGGTGGTTTTACGTAAGTTCTGGTTTACATTACCCGGAGCCGCGCTGCCGCTGTTTACACCTACGGCCTCGGTATCGTGGTTACCCACGGCCAAGGCATAACCTACCCGGGCACTGTCTAATATTTTAAAACCTTTGCTGGCCGTTTCGTAATGCGTAATATTATCATAATCAACAATATCGCCGACATGCAGCACCATGGGCATTTTTAAAGAATCTTTCTTCTGCACCAGCCAGTTTAACTGGCTGTAAAACATCTCGGGTCTAGCCCGCACTTCTACCTGGGTATCCGGCAGCACGGGTAATACAAATTTTTGAGCCGTTGCAACTTGGGTGCCGGCAAAAAAAGATACCACCGGCAAGATGATGCCGGCGGTTAAGTTTCTTTTAAATATTTTCATTTTTAATTTAAAGCAATGCCTGATTATAAATATTCAATTTTAAGGAGCAGCATAAACCTAAGTAACCCTAATTAGTATTGATTAAATTTTAGCTTTGATGAAATACCAAGGTACAGCTACCAAGTAAGGCTACCATCCCGGATTCTGCTTTAAAGCCGGATTCAGACCTAATTCATTAACCGGAATAGGCCACAAATAATCTCTTTTTGGATCGAAACGCCGGAACGAGGCATTGTGCGCGATGATAAAACCTTCTGCGTTCACCACGACGGGGGTTTGCACGCCAAATTCGGCACTGAAAAAATAATTTCCCAGCACTGTTTTGGGCAATTCAGTTTCGGCGGTTTTCCAACGAATCAAATCCCAGTACCGCATATTTTCCAGAGCCAACTCCACCCGGCGCTCCCGCCGGATTTCCTCCCGCATATTCAGTTCATTTTCCTGGACAAAGGCGTTGGTTAATTTGGCTATTTTGGCCCGGTTACGCAGTAAATTAATGGTCAAATCCAGGTTTTCATCCGAAATATTTTCGTTTAATTCAAACTGGGCTTCGGCGTTTATTAACAAAACTTCGGCATACCGGATCAGCACCAAATCCAGCAAAGCCTGGCGGGTGGTAAAATCTGTCGCGTTGAAATATTTCTTCGGCCCAAACCCGGTTTTGTGATAATTTAATGGCGTATTAAAAGTAGCACCGGTATTGTAGGGCTCGCCTTGCCTAAATACTGAAGCAGCTAATCGTTCATCCCGGTTGGTAAAAACTTCGACAGAGGTGTTGGGCTTTTTATACAACGGCGATTTGGTAAAAGGCAAACCATCTTTCATTAAATAGCTATCTACGAGGCTCTTGGTAGGGTTAGCGCCACCGGTATACAAGTTTTCGGAGAAATTATGGTTCAGCACTAAATTAGATGGCGCGGTACCATATTGTTTTACCAGAATATTCTCTTTGTTCTGAAAGCCTTCGCCGGCGTATTGAAAAAGACTGGCGTAGCTCGGGTACAAGCTATGTTGCTTACTGTCCATTACTTCTTTAGAGGCACTAACGGCAATGGTCAGGTGTTTTACCGGGTCGCCATCGTTGTGAAATTTAGCACGCGTACCTTCAAAAAGCGCAATTCTGGCTTTTAAAGCTAACGCGGCCGTTTTAGAAACCCTGCCGTAACCGGCTCCGCCCAAACTACTAAAGCTTGGTAAATTAACTGCAGCATAGTCCAGGTCTTCATAAATTTGATCCATGATTGCCTGTCGGGGAGCGGCGCCTTCGCTTAACTCCGGCGAATCTTCTTGCAGGGTTTTAAGAATAAGCGGCACGCTGCCGTACTTCTGCACTAATTGTACATAAGCGAAAGCTCGGAAAAATCTGGCTTCGGCCAGGTACCGGTTTTTAATATCGTCGGTAACCGGCGCTGGCGGTACTTTCTCTAAAATATTATTTGCGGCCCTGATTAATTGGTAGGGCGTAGAATAATCAGTAGCCGTGGCCGGCGCTAAACGGGTACCATCGCTGATAGGGTCAGGAGAAACACCAAAAGCATTATCAGACCAAACTTCGTCGCGGGTAAATCCTGGCAGAAAGGTGTATAAATAATTCGTAGCCGCTTTTATATCGTTCTCGGATTTCCAGAAAGAAAGGTCACTGATCTGGGTTTCGGGTATGCGTTCTACCTCGCAGCCCAAAAAGCAAAAAGATAAAATAATGAGGGGTATTTTAAATATGGTAGTTTTCATGTTTATGCTTATAAAAGATGAACAGTCTCTTTAGAAAGTAATATTTATACCCAAGGCGCCCGTGGCAAAGAAGGGGTAATCGGCGGCTACGCCATCGCGCTGTTCGGGGTCGAAGTAGCCCTGAAACTTGCCTAAACCAGAAAAGGTAAGCAAATCCTGACCGGTGAAATAAATCCGGGCCCGCGCTATTTTAACTTTACTAACCAAAAGCTGGGGTAAGGTATAGCCGAGTTGAATATTTTTTAACCGGATATAGCTACCATCCAGTATCCATTTATCGGACGTGAGGAAATTATGGGTGGCATTTATAAACGGCCGGGGAAACAAGGCATCCGGGTTCTCAGGCGTCCAGTAATCGCGGTGAATGGCTAAAGCCTGGTAGAAAGTGGCAATATTGCCGTCTAAGGCTTGGCGGGTGGGCAGGAAATTACGTTTGCCAACGCCCTGGAAAAAAGCGGTAAAATCGAAGTTCTTCCATTGGGTATTCAGGTTTACCCCAAACAAATACCGAGGCTGCGTGGTGCCCTGGTAAACCAGATCACCGTGGTCTTCGACGCTGCCGGAACCAACAGTTATTCGTTTATCGCCGTTTAAATCTAAATATTTAACATCGCCGGCCGCAGTACGGCTATCCTGGAAAGCCCAGGTTTTCACTTCGTCGTTCGTGGCAAAATAACCATCGGTCTTGTAGCCCCAAATGGAGTTAATGGGGTAGCCTTCCAGGGTTCCGACTGTACCAGCCGAGATAACCCGGCGACCGGAAAAATTAATCAGTTCGTTCTGGTTATCGGACACGTTTAAAGCCACCGAAAACAATAAATTTTCGCCGATTTTATCGCGGTATCTCAGTTCCGTTTCCCAACCCCACGATTTTAGTTCGCCGTTATTTATGCGGGGTGTGCCGGTGCCAAAAGTAGCCGGCAACTGAACGGCTGTCAGCATATTGCGATTATACTTGATATAATAATCGAAACTCGCCTGAATTTTATTCTGGAAAAATCCCAGGTCAATGCCGGCATTACTGGTTTCGATGGTTTCCCAGGAAAGATTCGCAGAAGGAACTACGGTTTGGGCAAAATAAGTGGTTTTAACTTCCGGCGAACCCAGTACCAAATTAGCGTTTCGGCTCATTAGTGCTAAATAATCGTAAAGACCAATGCCGGAGGCTGCGCCTAAAGTACCCCAGGAACCCCTGAATTTTAACTCCGAAATAACCGGTAAGGAAAACCAAGATTCGCGGTGCAAGTTCCAGCCGGCAGAAAGCGAAGGGAAAACTTTTGTTCTTAAACCGGGAGCCAGCCGGGAGCTTTCATCTACCCGCAGGGTTCCTTCAAATAAATATTTATCGGCGAAGCTATAATTAAAACGCCCGAAATAAGATTGAAAAGCGTAGGTATTAATGCGCTGGTTGTTCGTTTTGGTGGTTTCGTCGCCTAAGCCCAACGCCGGCAAATCGTTACTGACCATAGCCGTAACGCCCGTAGAGAGTTCTTCGAAACGGCTATCTTCCCACTGGTAACCGCCCAGAATATGAAACTTGTGGTTTGTACCCAGCTCGTAATTATAATCTACCAGAAACTGCAGGTTGTTGTTTTGGGTTAAATCCTGGGTTACATTATAAGAGTTGGAAGGGTTAATAATATCGCCGGGAGCGGTACGGTACCACCTTTGTACGGTGCGCCGGAAAAGATCCCGATCGCCGCGCCGGTATTGCACGCCGTAAATTCCCCTTATTTCTAAACCTTTAACCACATCGGCTACTCTGGCGGTAAAAACCCCATCAAAAAAATTGCGGTTATAGTTGTTGTAGCCACCGGCATCCATAATGGCGTAAGCCGTTGCGCCAGATGTGGTGTTATAGCGGCCATCGGGTGTTAGCAAAGGATTAATGCTGGAATAACGGTAAATATTATACAATAAAAGCCCGTTGCCGTTGGTACTAACCGAGGGAGCTTCCTGTTTTTGCAACGTATACGTTAACCGGGTATCGAGGGAAAGGTGTTTGGTAAGCTGGGTTCCCAGGTTTAGCCGGGCGTTATAGCGTTCATTTTTATCTGGTCCTACTTTAAAAACACCCTGCTTGTCGTAAAATCCCATCGAAACCAGAAAGTTGAGTTTTTCGGTACCGCCCCTAGCCGATATATTGTGGGTTTGCATCATAGAATATTTCCGCAACATTTGATCAACAATGCTTTTACTGCCAAAATATTGATAGCGGGTAGTATCGTTCGGATTAATCCGGTATTCCATGGTGCCTTCTTTTAATATCTGAATGGTTTCGGCGCTATGGGCCGCAGCAGCACCGGAATTTAATCGGGCGAGGTTATTATTTTCCAGTTCTTCCCAGGTAGACATTCTTTCGGGCACATTTAAAGCCCAATCGGCGCCCACAATTGATGAATATTCAAATATGGTTTTTCCGGCAGCTCCTTTTTTAGAAGTAACCAGAATAACGCCACCCGCGGCTTGCGCACCGTAAATAGCGGCCGCTGCTGCATCTTTTAACACCGTAATACTGGCAATATCATTGGGGTTGAGGGTTTGCAACGTTACGCCGGGGCTCGATACGCCATCGACAACTAACAGTGGTTCTACGTTGCCGTTGGCAGAGGTAGCCCCGCGAATTTGTAACCCCACGCCCTCATCGCCGGGTTGACCGGTGGCCCGGGTTATGGCTAAACCTGGCGATAATCCTTGCAAAGCCATGGCAACGCTGGATACCGGGCGGCTTTCAATTTCTTTACTATTAATGGTAGAAACCGCACCTGTCAGGTTTTCTTTCTTTTGGGTACCATAGCCCACCACCACTACTTCCTCCAGGTTTTTCGCGTCTACCTGCAGCGTTACGTTCACGGTAGTTTGTCCGGCCGAAACAGCCACCTCGCGGGTAATAAAACCAATGTAAGAAAATATGAGTGTACCTGTTGCCTGCGGCATGGTTAAAGCATAAGTACCGTTAGGGCCCGTGGTAGTACCACTATTAGAACCTTTAAGCACCACGGTTACGCCTGGCAGCGGCTCCCCTTTTTCGTCGCTTACCCTTCCGGTTATGGGCGAATCTTGCGGGGTTGCAGTATTAAGTACCTCAGAATTAACAGCTTCAGAAGTAGCTGGGATAACCAATTTCCGGCGCAGCGAAATCTGGCCATTTACCACTTCATAAGTAATATTTAGTGGCTTTAATAAATCATCCAATACTTTCCTTAAATTCTTGTTATTGGTTTTAATGGATACCAGTTTATCGCTGTTTATAAACTCCCGGCTATAAACAAATTTAACCGCCGTTTGCTTTTCTATTTGGGCTAAAACTGTACTTAAACTGGTATTAGAAATATTCAGGCTAACCGATTTGTTTAAGATAGCCTGTGCTTTTATATCGCTGGCCTGTACGAGGCTGGCAAATAAAACAATTGCTAATAATTGCGTAAGGGTTACCTTCATGATTTTACCAATATCCGGATAGGAATTCAGGTTAATGTTCATACATTTGTGTGTTTTGTTTTCGTGAAAAATAAGACAGTAGAAATCTGGCCTAGCGTTTTCATAGCGCTAAGAAGCGGGTTTTGTAAGAATAGGCGTGGTCGCAACACGCCTATTCTTTTTTCAGAAAATATGGAAGCGTATTTATTTATCCATGCTTTTTTATTTAAGGTAAAGGTTTATTTAAAGGGCAGCCGGCACCGGTAATAATTATTTCATCTTTGTATAATGTATATTCGGCTTCAATAGAATTACAGATTATTTCCAATATTTCGGGTAAATTCTGGTTGGTAAAATCGCCGTAGATAGAACAATTATTTAAATCTTCGTTGGAAAGCTTAATATTGGCATTAAACCGCGCATTAAGCATTTGAATGGCTTGCCCGATAGCGGTATTTTCAAAGGAAAGTGAAGCTTTAGAAAACACTGTTTTAAGCTCATGCGCGGCCACTTTATTTTTAACCAAATTATGCGTACTTTTTACAAAAGTTGCTTTTTGATTAGGCACTAAAACTACGGCCTTAGTTGCATTTTCCGAATTGTCTACTGCGTTTGATTTGGTATTTAAGCTTTCGGTTTTAAATACCGAAACCTTGCCCGTAACTACCTGAACCTCTACGTTAGGGTCCTTTTCATACGCTTTAATATTAAAACTAGTACCTAACACGCGGGTAATTACACCATTCGTTTTAATTACAAAAGGCCGGTTTGTATCTTTAGCCACTTCAAAAAAAGCTTCGCCGGTTAAGGTTACCGCTCTTTTTATCTGGCCAAAGTTATCGGCTACTGCCAAACTGCTGTTTTCCTGTAACCATATCTTGCTGCCATCTGGCAGCATTATTTTTTTTATCTGCTTTTGATTATTGCTGAAAACTGTTGCTGCTGTAACGGTGCTACCAGATTTTTGCTCCGCCCAATATTTATAACCCATAAATGCCAGTCCGCAGGCTAACACCAATATAGCCGCTATTTTAGAAGCATAAAAAGCAATTTTGTTTGGCTTTTCTGTAACTGGTAGCTTCAATACTTTTGCTTCAGGTATAGCAACCTGGTTAATCCCGGCTTCCTGAATATTGCTTTTTATCTGGGCTAACAGGTTACTTTTTAGTTGTTCCTGCTCTTTATCCGGCAAATCGCTGATAAAATCTTCTGCCTGCTCAAAGCCGGCAAACCAATCATCCACTATTCTTTTTTCCGTTTCGGAGCAGTTACCTGCTAAATATTTTTTTATAAGTTCGCTCGAAATATCTTTTCTCATCCCCAAAATTAAAGGCCGTGCGTGGGCACGTCTATTAGTAAGTCAGGTAAGTCGTGCTTACCCCCTACGCTGTTTTATAATATTTTAAAATATTTTTTGAAAAATGGTTTGATTAAACCAAATAGAAGAAAGAATCAATAAATAATATGATTCTTCAATGCAGATAAAATGGCGCTAAACCAGGGAACTCAGCAAAATAATTACTGAAGTGAGGGATTCTTTTAAACCAGTTCTTAAAAGCTTAATAGCTTTGGTAATTTGATTTTCAACGGTCTTTTCAGAAATATTTAATTCCTGCGCAATTTCTTTATTTGAATACTGATTAAAGCGGCTTAAAACAAATACAGATTTACATTTTGGCGCTAATTTCGCTACTTCCTGCGCCACCAAACCTTCTAATTCCTGCGAAATAATGGTTTCTTCTGTTAAGTTAGTATGGGCTACCAATGCTTGCTTTTGCGCCACCGCAAACCGCGTTCTTACTGCTTCTTTTGCAACTTGATTTAAAACTAAATATTTTACAGACACAGCTAAGTAAGCACCTAAAGAACTGGTTACTGTAATTTGATGTCGGTTAATCCACAACTTCGTAAATAAATCCTGGAGCAACTCTTCTGTATTTTCTTTATTGGCTAATCTTTTATAAGCCTGACTAAATAAGGTGGCCCAGTAGCGGTTATAAATTTCATCAAAGGCAAACTCATTATTCTCTTTTAAGAAAACCAGTAATTGTTCATCCGTAAAGTTTTTGAGATTTACTGCCATTGAGAATAAAGGAACCAATGAAGATTGTATGGAAAATATTCTGATTGCTAATATAATTTTTTAATTAGAATAATCAATAAAGGCACCATACCGGATGCTTTTACATTATTGAATTATTTATCCTAATAAGAGATATAATTTTGTTCAAAGTTGCTGTATTTTTAAAAATTTAAATACATTTAAATATTATCATTGTATTAATTTAAAATCTCATTCATTAAGAATTTATCATCTTAAAAAATCTGTACTTAAATGTACCGGCCCAACTTTAAGGGTGAGTTAAATTCTTGATTACACAATATTAAATTTTTCGGTTAATACCTGAAGGGCTAAATCGTATTGTTTATCTACTTTGGCTACGGCATTTTTTACATTATTAAGCGCCGCTTTATAATTGCCCTGAACCTGCATCAGGCGTTCTGTAATTTGCTGGCCGGTGGTTTCGTTTATTTCAAAAGTCCAATCTTTTAAACCCAGATCGTAATACATTTGGCCTTTAATGGTATCTTCTGGCTGTCGGAGGTAAAAGCTGGGAGTGCCGTTTGCCGCCGCTATTATTGGCGAATGGCACTCGAAACTGAGCACGGCGGTAGCCCGGGCGTATAAAGAAGCAGCTTCGTCGGGGAGCCAGTAGCCGTGCTTTACGATATAGGGTTTTACATCGGCGGGCAATGGATTAATTAACAGTTCATCCATAATATCTACCTGGTAAGTCATTTCGGGGCACACCACTACTTTGTTTTTAGTTTTCCGCACCCAGGCAACCATAGCTTCCCGCAACTTGGCGTGGTCGATCTCTTTGTATTTATCGTTCAGCTCGTTTACTTCCCTAATTGTTTTTTCGGACCAGCCGGCATTATTGGGTTTAATTTTATAATAAGGGGTGCGGCGCAGGCGGGGTATTACACAAATAAATTTGCGTTGCTCCAGTTTGTTCGCCTGCATAAATTGCTTTGCTTTTGGTTCATCGTGAATGGCCAAAACAAAAGTAGCATCCGGCGCAAAAGCTATGTGCGAACCGGCTAATCCGGCTTTTTTCAATACTTCTATCGAAGCGGTTTCGCGGGTAAATATAAAAGCCGCCTGCTGCAAGGTATTTTTTAACGAAGCGGAAACGTCGCCAATGGTTACTCCGAAAATACCGAAAGGCTTTTGGGTTTCTTTGTGCCAGGAGGCCAGAAAATCAGCTGCAATAACGGAAGGCCCGGAACCGTGAATAAAAAAGTCTGCTTCCTGGTAAGCTCTTTTAACCTCGTTATCAGTATCAAACTTGCCGTTAATTATCCGGAGTTCCGGATAATGCTTATGCATCAGGTCTTCTACGAGCTGGCTTTTACTCCGCTTCCACAAGATTAACCGGGCTTTGGGCAAACGCTTTTTTAGCAGGGCAATTAAACCGGGCGTATGCGCAATGTCGCCAATATTTACATCCTGCCAGCCCGAAACAATCAGAATAGTCGGATTTTCTTTACCGGTAGCTTTTAAGATAATAGGCGTAAATAAGGCTGCTACTGAGAACAGCCCGGCATTTTCTATGAATTTTCTGCGGTTCATATAATAGAATATTTTACTTAAATAGCCTGAAATTTATACCACTACCTTGCGAATGGTTTGCACCGTATCTTGCTGCCGTTGTTTTACAAAGGCCATACCCTGGAATGCTTTTTGCCGCGTGGCTTTATAATCTTTATGAATGGCCAGCAACGTGTTAATAATATCTTCTTTGGGCGCTTTATCAATATCGAATAGCCAGTCGCCTAAGCCAATATCTTTAAACATCCAGCCTTTTTTGCCATAGGTAAACGGACAAGTATGGATTACCGGCACACCCACGGCTAAGGCCATAATCAGGGAGTGTGGCTCCATGCCCACTACCGTATGCGCCCTCTTGTAGACCGATAAAGCTTCATCGGCATTCCAGAAAGTATCCCGGACTACAATATATTTTTGCACATCGGCTGGTTGTTGGTCGAACACCATGGTTTTAGCGGCCGCCATTTCTTTAAAAACTTCGGGTGCAATTAATACCTTCTTGCGGGTTTGCCGCACCCAGGCGGTAATCAGGGCGTTCATCTTCTCAAACCTTACCTGGTCCTGGGCTTTTTGCTCCGGGGTGGCTTGTGGCGGATTAAGCTTGTCTTTGGTATCGGGCGATGTATTAGGCTTTGGCGTGTGGCTCCGGATAATAACCGTTAAGAATTCTTTTTCTTTTAACCCGTTCGCTTTTAAATAAGCTAGGCCTTTTGGTTCGTCCAGCGTGTCAATACCAAAGCAGCCATCCGGGCCAAATTCCATTATAGGCGCTTTTACCCCATGTTCTTTTAAATAAACCAAGGAGGCAGAATCGCGGCAATAAATAAAAGCGGCTTTATTTAATACCTGCCGGAAAATAATGGGGCTGGGTTCCGCAAATTTATCGAAAGAATGGCCGTAGAGTCCGTAAGGTTTACCTAGTTCCTGGCAAAGTAAAAATTGCGTTACCAAGCCTATTTTGCTGTTCCAGTCGTAATTAAACAAACCGAAGTTAAAGTGCATACCGGAGTTATAGATGAATAAATCGGTGTCTTGGAATTCTTTTAATATTACCGGATTATAGGGTTCCCCCTCCCCTTGTTGCAAGTTGCCTTTTACAATTCTTACTTTGGGAAAGCGTTTGCGCAACATGGCTTCTACCTCGGCGTTCACAACAGATGGCCACAAGGTTACTTCGGCCTCCGGGTAATGTTCTTCTAAAATCCGTAAGGTGCCGGGCGTATGGCCTATATCCCCAATATTTGAAGTAGCCCAAGCCGATTTCAGGAATATTTTTTTGGGTGCTAATTGTTTTATGGGTTGGGCAAAGGCAGCGCCTACGGTTGGCAATAATAAACTGCCAGCAACCAGTTTGCTACTATTTTTTATAAATTCTCGTCTGTTGGATGTCATTTAAATTTCAGTTGGTTAAAGTGTTTTTAAACTTTATTTGTGCTGGTTTAAGCTTATACCATAGCAACCACTACACGCACCTTTGTCCAATCGCCTGGCTTTAATTTGCCCCTGACTTTAGTCAGGGGTACGGAATATTTCTTAAAACCCGGGGCTAAAGCACCCGGGCAATACAATGTTGCGCTTAACCTGATGGCTATGGTATTATCACCGCCAATTCTAAAGCCGCTGCCTGGCTACTTGCTGGTGCATAATACACGGTAAGGGCGCTTGCTTATCCAGTTCTAAAATGCTAAACCGGTCCTTATTTTACCTAAACTTAAACCAGCATAAAGGCGATTTTTAATAGCCAGGGTTTTGTTCCAGTTGCACACTAAAGTTAGCATCAATGGCGCTCTGCGGTATCGGAAAAAACAAGTGTTTGTCCTGAATGCTCGTGCGGGAATCTTCCCGGATATTATATTTTCTTACCCGTTCCACCAGGTTCCCCATGCGCACCAAAGTCCGGCGGCGGGGTTCTTCCACGGTTAACTCCCGGGCGCGTTCATCCAGAATATAATCCAGACTCATATCGGCCGGCGAAGCTGGTTTGGCATTGGCGCGGCTGCGCACCACATTAATATCTTCGGCGGCTTTCTGGGCGTTGCCACTTCTGAAATAGGCCTCGGCCCGCAATAAATAAGTTTCGGCTAAGCGGTAAACATACAAATCGGTAAATATGCGTCCGGTAGAATTATCACCACTCTTCGGTACGTTGCCCTCAATTTTTCTAATGGTAGGATATATCATGTACAAAGTATCGATTTTACTCGTGCGTTTTTCTACTGTAGTGTTAAAGTAAGCCGACGCTTTGTTGTTGTATTTATAAGCCCGGCGGATGTTAAACCGGGAATTGCGGATATCATTTGTGAAATTATTTTGCCAGATAGTATAATTAAAATAATTATTCGGCCGCACCCAACCAACCCCACGGCCCAGGCTATCCGAAACCACAAAGCCATTTTTGCCAGCCGGATCTTTCAGGGTAGAAATAAAGGGTCCCCAGGCTCTTAAATTATTGTTGCCGCCGGTTCCTCCCTGGCCACCCGGCGTTTGGTCTTCAATCTGCAGCACATAAATACTTTCGCGATTACCCGAACTCCGGTTTTGATTGCCGTTGCGGAACAAATCGGAGAAAACATCGCCGGCTTTATCTTTCTCGGAGCCAAAGCGCGTAGTCATTAAATTATATAATCCCGAATTAATGACCCGCGAAGCAGCTTCTATTGATTTATTATAATCGCCCAGGCTCATATACACTTCGCTGAGTAAATGATCAGCGGCAGCTCTTACGATATGACCTTCTTTACTTTTGTCTACCGTAGCCGGCAACCATTGGGCAGCAAATTCTAAATCGTTTTTAGCAAATTCGTAAACTTCTTTCCGGGAGCTCCGCACGAAATCGGTTTTAGGAACGGCATAAACCTGGTCCACGATGGGCACTCCGCCGTACAAATTAGCCAAAACATTATAAGCATAAGCCCGGAAGAATCTGGCTTCAGCCAATACGGCATTGCGGCTGGCTTCTTTTTTATAATAGCCGGCCGCCTCCGGTCTGGCCAGGTACTCAATAATGGTGTTGGCCCGTAAAATCATTTTCTGATAGGCCCAGGTCCAGTAAAAGTTAACCACCACCTGGTTCGGGGTCAGGTAAGTCTGGTGGTTCCGGAAAGGCGCAATAGTTTCGCTGCCGGTGGTGGCAATATCGGTACCATAGTGCATATTAAAATTATGGTTGATGCCGTCGGTATTAGTAAATTCATCGCGGGCAGCCTGGTGTAAGCCGGTAATATAAGCGTCAAAACCAATGGAATCTTTCAGCACGCCTTCGTTGGAAAGGTCCGAAACTGGGATTTCCTCCAGTTGGTTTTCGCAAGCCTGAAATGCCAGCAAACCTACCAGGAATCCTATTTGTATTATATATTTTTTCATCTTAATCTCTTTTTTATTTTATTAATAAAATATGCTATAACCTTAAAAACCAATATTTAAGCCCACGGTAAAGGTTTTGGCGGTAGGATAATAGTTATTCTGGTTGTTGTAGCCGCTTTCGGGGTCCGGCCCAATCCAGTTGGTGATGGTATACAGGTTTTTGCCGCTTAAATAAAGGCGCAGGTTATTCACCCGCAACGTATTCAGAACTGATTCGGGAAAAGCGTAAGCAACGGAGACATCCTGTAAACGCACAAAGTCGCGGCTAACGTAATAATTATGTAAAAACGGGTTGGTATAAACCAGCGACGGTCGGGTATTCGATTTATTATCGGGTGTCCACCAACCAGCATCCAGCATATTTACCGGGCGACCCGGATAATTTTGACCTAAAGAACTGCCCGTAAAATCTAAATTATTGATACTGCTTACCCAACCGGTCATGGCATTTACAAAGGCTGTCAGGGTAAAATTGCCGTATTTAAAGGTGTTGGTCAGGCCCCAGCGATATTTAGGATCTAATTGCCCGATTACGGCCCGGTCGTTGGCCGCATCAATTTTACCGTCGTTGTTTAAATCTTTCAGTTTTACAAAACCTGGTTTATAGCCGGCAGGCAAATCTTCGCCTTCCTGGTAAATGCCGTCGAATACAAAATCGTAGGCCACACTTACGGGTCTGCCAATAATCCATTTATTACCCAAGTCATCGTCTTCCCGGCCATCGCCGTTGGTATCGGAATTATACAAATGCACAATTTTGCTTTTGTTCGAAGAGAACGCTAGGTTACTGGACCACTCGAATTTTCCGGCCGATAGGTTTAAGGTATTTAAACTTAATTCAACGCCTTTGTTATTCGTAGCGCCTAAATTTGAATAAACCCGGCTGAAACCTGTCATCACTGGAATTAACCGATTTACGATTAAATCCTCGGTATCCATGTTATAAACTTCGATGGTACCGCCTAGCCGGTTTTTAAATAAATCGAAGTCGATGGCGGCATTGGCCGTTTTAGTGGTTTCCCATTTTAAATCCGGATTAGCCATGCTGGCCGGGAACACGCCCGTAGAAGTAGAACCACCATCCCCGAAAACGTATTGCGTGGTGTTGGCTAAACTAAGCGATTGGTATGGCGAAATGGCCTGGTTGCCTACCGCCCCGTAAGACAGCCTTACTTTTAGGTTATCGATGAAATTAATATTTTGCAGGAAAGGCTCTTCGGAGGCAATCCAGGCAAGGGCGGCCGAAGGGAAAGTGGCATATTTGTTATTTTTGGCAAAAACCGAGCTGCCGTCCCGGCGAACGGTAAAGGTGGCCAGGTACTTATCTTTTAAGCGATAATTTAACCGGAACATAGAAGAAAGGCCGTCTACGGCTTGCCCCGTGGAAGTTACAGTTTGTAAAAGACCCAAGCCTAAATCGTTCCAGCCGTTGGTGGCATTGGCTAGCTGGCTGGCATTGGCCGTGGTGCTTTCGTATTCCGAATGGTTTTGGCCGTATAATAAGGTAACATCAAAGGCATGGTTACTATTGATCTGTTTATTATACGTAACAATATTTTCCCAAACCCAGCTATAATCCTGGCGGTTCAGTTTACTGGCCTGGGTGTTGTTAAAATCCAGGTTTATATCTTGTTTTATGAAATCATAGGCGTTATTCCAGCGATAATTGGGAGAGAAATTAACGCGATAGCTGAGTCCTTCTAAAAACGGCGCATTCAGAATGGCATAAAAGTTAGCAAAGAGGTTATTATATATTTCCTCGTTCTGATTTAAGAAGGCCCTACGAACTGGGTTTTCCGATAAAGTTTCTTCCGGTACCATGTAACGGGTGGGCGTGCCATCGGGGTAATACAAAGTGCCGTAAGGGCTGGTTTTGTAGGCCTGGGAAATATTGGCTTCGGTACCCGAAAGGTCCCGGCGAATATAATTGGCGTGCGTACCAATTGTTAGCCAGTTGGTTATCGTGTTTTCAATATTAGAACGAAGCGTTAACCGCTGAAAATTATCGTTTAAAACTAATCCCTTCTCGTCGGCAAAAGCGCCTGAAAGAAAATAATTGGTTTTTTCGGTCCGGCCCGAAATACTTAAATCGTAAGAGGCAATATGGGCTTTCTGCGAGATAGCATCCCAGGGATCCACGGTGCGGTTATTCCGGTAATTTTCAACTTCGGAAACCTGTAAATATTCCTCTATTTTGGCCGGATCGGCGGTTTGTCCGGATTGCTGACGCCAATCCAGTAATAATTGATTATAACGCTCGGGGCTTAATAATTTAACTTTATAACTCCAATCCGATACGCCATAAAAAGTATTGGCGCGGATATTAGGCTTTTCGGTTTTACCTTTTTTAGAAGTAATTAAAATTACGCCATTGGCTGCCCGGGAACCGTAAATGGCAGCGGCACTCGCATCTTTTAGCACCTCCATCGATTCAATATCGTTCGGGTTGATATCGGATAAATTACCGCCGAAAATAATTCCATCCAGCACCACCAAGGGGTTATTACCCGCCGTTAAAGAGCGGCTGCCCCTTACCACAATATTGCCGCCCTGGCCCGGCCGACCATTATCTACAAATTGCACACCGGCCACCCGGCCCCGCATGGCCTGCGCTACGTTGGTATTGGTAAAGCTTTCGGTTTGCTGCAGATCTACTTTGGTTACCGCTCCCGTTACATTCCGCTTAGACTGGGTACCATACCCTACTACCACTACTTCCTGCAAAGCTTTTGCATCGTCTTCCAGGGTAATATTTAAACTACCCGATTTAGGTACGGCTACTTCCTGGGTGGTATAGCCAATAAAAGAAATAACCAACGTACCCGTGGCGTCCGGCAACTTTAAGGAAAAAGTACCATCGGTGCCGGTGGCAGTACCAACCGTGGTACCTTTTAGCAGCACGGTTACCCCCGGTAAAGCCTCGCCTTTTTTATCGGTAACCTTTCCCGAAACCACTAACTCAACGGCATTATTAATATTAACTGGCTTTTCCTGGGCAACGCTAGTCGGCATGGGCACAATGATGTACGAATTAACATCGGCTTTAATAAAAGTAAGCTTTAACGGTTTTAACAACTGCTCCAGGGCTAGGTCCAGGTTTTGTTTATCAGATTCCAGTACAAAAGCTTCTGCTTCTTTGGGGTTTAACAAATCACTGTCGTAATGAAAGTTTACCTGGTACTGCTCTTTTATTTGGGACAGAATGGAAACCAGGGATTTTACCTGTTCTTTTTTGCCGGCGGTTTTGTTTTGCTTCTGGTTCCGGTGGAAAGCAGTCATTTGCTGTCCGTGAACCCCGGACAAACTACTGGTTAATAATATGGCCGATAGCAGCCATTTAAATTGGTGTAAGAAATTTGGCATATTTTAATGGGTTTGTGGTAGAATAATTAGTTATAGATTATACCGGAGCCAAACTGAACCAGCGGCTGGTAACCGGGCTTTGTTTATTTGGTTTGAATAGTCAGGTGCTTTCCTTTTTGAATTACCTGCAGGTTAAAAGATTTTTCCAGCGCAAAAAACAGTAAATCTAAGCGGTTGCTTGGGTTGGAACTGGTAAACCATTTATTAGCCAGCGAGGCCGGTAAAAAAGTTACTTTATAGCCATAATTATCCTGCAGCACCCTGGCCACTTCCGACAGCGGCGAATTATTAAATTCTATTTTATTTTGAATAAAGGCCGCATATTGTTCCGGATTTTGAACTTTATTTTTAGAGAGCGTTCCCTGCAAATAGTCTATCTGAACTAAATCGCCGGGGGCCATTATGGTTGCGCGGAGCTGGTTACCGGCTGATGGTAAGTTAGGCTTACTACCTACTTTCACTTTTACCTTGCCCTGGCTTAGCACCACCCGCGACAAAGTTGGCCGGTTGGTGACGGTAAATTCGGTTCCCAGCACTTCTACCTGGGCGCCTTTTTGGAGGTTAACTTTAAACTTCTGGTCGTTTTGGGTGTGCACCACCGAGAAAAAGGCTTCACCAGCTAATTTAACTTCCCGATCTTTATCAGAAGGCCAATATTTGGCAGTGGTTAACTGCGAGTTGGCGTTCAGGAATATTTTTGAGTTATCGGGTAAGGTAATCTTTTTGGTTTCCCCGAAAGTTGTACGGTAAGTAATTTCTTCTGCAACTGGCGTGCGTGTTTCTTTTAGCCAGAAGATGGCACCCACGGCACATATTAATAAAATAGATGCGGCAATTTTCGTCCACTTATTAAAAGCGAAAAGCGGGATAACTTTGGTAGTTACTTTAGTTCGGTCGGTGGTTTGTTCGGCAGGTGGTGCTTTTATCGCCTCCGTAATGTTTTGCCAGGCAATATTCATTTCGGCGGGAGTAGCTGGTACCGCCAAAACTGATTTCAGTTTGGTAAATGCCTGCTCTTTCCGGAGGCCGGCAAAGTATAATTCCTGAATAGCGGCTTTGGCTTTGGCTATTTCTAATTGTTTATCCGGATGGTTCTGTAAATAATTTATCCAGAATAAATTAGCATCTGAATCCGGATTTAACACCCATTGCTGGAATTCCTCATCCAGCATAAAGTCTTTAAAACGATAGTTCTGATAGTTCATCTAGGGTATTCATATAAGCAGACTCCAAAATATTCCTGTCTTACCTATATGACTCCCCTACTTTTGAAACTTCACCAATATTTGTGAATATTATTCAAATATTTAAAATTCATCAATTACCTAAATATTACTTTGCATTATATATATCTTTTTTGCCAAACTATAGCAATATTCACAATAATATAACCCATATTATTTCAGCGGAATAAAACCACAGCAGTTTTAGCTGTACTAGTAAGCCTATTTGTTCGATTGCAAATTTATCGAAGGTAATATGAGCGGTATTAGGAAATGGAGAAATTATGAATGGTGGACAATGCAACCAATAAAGTAATTGTTTGTAAAGTTTCTGAACCGTTTAGCTCCTGGTAAAGAGCTTCTAATGATTTCGAAATTAAATTATATACCGAGCGTACATTTAAATCCATTATTTCGGCTATTTCTTCGTAGCTCAATTTACCGTAAAACTTTAGGTGTATGGCATCCCGCTGGCGCTTCGTTAATTTTTGTAAGGCCTTTTCTAATTGTTTCAACCTTTCCTCCGAAATTTGAATATCAATTAACTGTAGTTCGTGCGAAAGGACAACTTCAAAATAATAGTCGTCGGAAAGGTCGGCGGTAAGTTTATACTTTTTCTTGGCTAATTCTTTCAGGATTGTTCTTTTTAAAGATTCGTATAAATAATTGCGGACAGAAACAGGTTGACTTAAATTTTCTTTGGTGCGCCAAATTTTTATAAATAATTCCTGGATGCAATCTTTAACCAGACTCGGATCTGGGTGAATACTGAGGCCATGCTGGTATAATTTATTAAAATAAGCCTGGAACAGGTACGCATACGCCTTCTCATCGCCTGCCTGGAAATTAAGCCAAGTAATTCTTTCATCAACTGGTTCGTCAGGCTGCATGCAATCCCCATCTAAGTAAAGGGCGTATAAATAAGGACAAAAATTTATTAATTAAAAATTCATAGCTCGATTATTAATGATACTATGGACAAACTTACTTTTTGCTTATACTATAAGTTAAAAGAAATTCCAGGTCCTCTCCTGCTGCTTATTTTAAGCGTAATAAATTTTACAAGAGATTTGAATAAAGCAGTGTAAGAACATTTTGCTAACTGATAGTAAAATACCCGGTTACCATTGAGATGGTCCCAAAATCGGCCCAAAGAATCTTTCCCATCTGCCCTCTATTCGGTAACTTAGAAAACCAGCAGTTGAAAGAAACGCGCTTAATTAGGGGCTTACGTAAAAGACAAAGCACACTAGATTTAATTGCGCAATTAGATGGGGTAGGCAATATGCCTCAATTTGCCTTATACCTGCACCTACACTTACAACCGGGATGGCTACCCGGATACTTTTACGCGTAAAATGTTAGACGGCAGTAATGTAAAAGGATATATGGTTTATAGAACGGAATTAAAAAGTTCGGCTGAAGTGGCGGCGGCGCATTAAGCTTTTTGGGAATAAATCCGGGCAGGTAAGTTTAAAAAGTAAAATCCGGCTTAACCAATAGCATGCTTAACCTTAAGGCGTCAGGAGCTTCGCATTCCCGAGACCACTAGCCATTTTACCAGCAAAATTATATTCCTAAAATACCAAAAGATTAATAAACTTTCACCTTAAACAACAACCATGAAACGCGCAAAGTTTATTTCGACTGTGCTCGCTCTTTTTCCGCTGGGTATCATAACCAGCCTCAAAGCTTTCGGTAAGCGAACAGAAAAAGGTTTTAAAGTAGCCGCAGGTGAAAGCAGGTTTGGTGAACAATTTAGGATGAAGGGCGTGACCCTGAATGTGCTGGATCTGAAAGTCTCGGCCAAAGATACAAATGGGGCTTTAGCCATTTTTGAATAAACTGGCTTTACGCCTAAAGGTGGCCCACCTTTGCATATACATCCTTTTCAAGACCAAACGTTTTATGTTATCGATGGGGAATACCTTTTTCAGGTGGGGGAAGAGAGATTTAGATTGCAAGCAGGCGATACTATTTTTTTACCCAGAAAAGTTCAGCATGCTTTTGTTCAGTTAACCGAAAAAGGGAAATTAATTGTAACCTATCAGCCGTCCGGCAAAATGGAAGATTTTTTCAGGAGAACCAATGCCTGGACTTCACCGCCAACCAAAGAAGAGATAGCCAATGTTTTTGAAGCCTGCGACATGAAAGTGGTGGGGATTCCTTTACAAGCAGATTAACTTAAATCATGCAACCAGACTGTACAATGGTTTTTGCTTACCATGGGCGAATACTGTAAAATTGTTATGTAGCGCTGTAGAAAAAACTTATATCTTTAACCGGAGAGCACGCTTTCTACCGCCACTCTATCGCAAACACTTCAACGCCTTATGAAATTTAAAACCACACCCCAGAAAGTTAGGGTTGCTTTTGCCCTAATTAACGCTGTCTTTTTTTCCTGTGAGGCAGAAAATAGAAACACCAAAACAGCGGCAGTCTCCAAGCCCGTAGTAGGAACCTGGCAACTCCTTAGCGGAACCCTTATAGAACAGGGCGATACCACAGTTACGGATTACACCAAAAATGTATCTTTTATCAAAATCATTAATGATACTCATTTTGCCTTTTTACAACACGATTTAAAGAAAGGCCAGGATTCCGCAGCTGTCTTTGTAGCAGGGGGTGGCACTTATTCGCTTACCGATAGTTTGTACACGGAACGTTTGACGTATTGCAGCGCCCGGGAGTGGGAGAATAATGATTTTACGTTTTCCATTACAATCAAGAGCGATACCCTTATTCAGCGCGGTATAGAAAAAGTGGAAAGCGCCGGCGTAAATAGGGTAAATATTGAAAAATACGTTAGGGTGAGAATTTAATTTCTAATAACAGAATCTTCACAAGGTGTATAAGTACTAAATTTCGGTAGAAGACAGAATAATGGCATTACTGGATAAAAGGTATCTACTCAAAAATATCCGTTTTTGAGAGGGTGAGAGTAAGGAGCTAGAAATAGGAATGAAGCTTATTAGCATTTTATAAATTGTTTGATACCGCTATCGCTGTGGTGATACCAGTGGTCAGGCAGAAGCATTTGGCTTGGCAGTAACAATACCACTAATACCAACATTCTATGTTCGAAACTATAATACCAAACAATTCTTTATTTAATCTGCATAATATTACGCAAATACTGAACCCTAAAATTCAGCTTACTTCCTTGGCTGGGAACTCCCTGGTTACCGGCATCCAGTATACTTTCAGCAAAAGAAATTATATCAGGTAATATCATAGGCTAACAATTGCACTACTTATCCCTATATATCTGAGATATATCAGGAGTAAAAAATATTATTAATATTTATATATAATATTATACCGTACCTTTTATATTAGCCCGATTCGTTATGTATTGTTCCATTAACTCTTAATACCGGCTATTCCGCAGTTACTTTATGCAAAAATGTCTACTCCTGTTGTTAATTATTGTTATTCCTGTAGTGAGTTTTGCTCAGGCTAATTATAAGAGCGGAATTGTAATTACGCTTCAAGGTGATACCCTGAAGGGTTATATAAATTATAAAGAATGGATAAATAACCCAAAAGAGGTAGATTATAAGCCTTCTTTAACCGAAAGCGCTCAAACCTTTACTCCAAAAAATATTAAATCTTTTGCAATAGCAGGCTTAGAATCTTATGAAGCTTTTGAAGTGTCGGTTAGTATGGATAATTTAAATGCTAATGGCATCAGGGAAATAGAAGACACATTAAATGTTACCAATAGCTTTTTTCTAAAAGCATTATTAAAAGGGGATAAAGTACATGTTTATAGCTATAAGGATAAAATAAAAGAGCGGTACTACTTCTTAGAAAATGACAATACCAATCCGGTTGAATTAAGAAATCAAGTTTTTTTAACAACCAGCAATGTGGTTACACCTGTTTTTAAACAGCAGCTTTCGGCCTTGGCTATTAAATATAAAAACTTTCCCCTCAGTCAGCAAATTGCTTCCCTTGCATATAATAAAACCGATTTGTTAAATACCCTTAAGCAGCTTAATACCGTTAATGCCGCCGTTGTAGCTTATAACCGTGAAAAGAAACCCAAAGCCAGGTTTTTCCTGGGTACCGGACTAGCTTATAATACCATTACCTACTCGGGAGAAAACCTGTTCACCATCGACCGTAAGAATGCCAATGGCTTTGATAAATATAAAGATAAAGTTATCAGCCAATCTTATCAGCCAAGATTTGCCGGCGGAATCGATATTTTTATAAATCCGGAGGTTAAACGAACAATCTTAAGAGGTGAAATATTGGTAACCCCGTTACAATCTGAGGTTGTATCTTATCTTCAGTACAATAGTGTTTCGGATAGAGAGCAGCGAAATACTTATAATTTATCGATGGTTATTGTTTCTGCCATGCCGCAGGTTATTTATAACCTATACAATAAGGAAAACTTTCAGTTTTACTTAGGAACCGGGGCAGCCTACTCCTACTACCGTACAAACCAGAATATTTTAAACAGAATACCCACCGACGACCCTGATAACCCGGATGCTATCATAGAAGATTATGTTATTATTAAAAAAAGAGGCTTAAATGTAGTCTTACGTTCAGGTATTGTTTTGAAGAAGAAAATTGACTTAGGAATAGTGTACTTTAATCCTACCGAAATAACCAACTATACATCTGCGAAGGGTAGTTCGGTAAAAGCAAATAATCTGCAGCTAAGTTTAAATTACCTTTTTAATTAATTTTACCTATTTCAGAAAGCTTTATAGGCGCAATAAGCTTTTCATCATTTACTGCATTCTCCTAATCAATATTTAACAGCACAAAAAAAGAGGCTAAACTTTTTAAGTCTAACCTCCCTTTATTTGCTATCACTTTCGTGTCAGCTTACAATCTCTTATACGGGTCAAACCCGATTAGGTTTAAAGTATTTAATTTTTATTTGTACGCTTTAACCAGTTACTAGGCCATTATGCGGCGGAGATAAACTGAATTAAATCCTGGTTCAGTTTTTCTTTGTGGGTATAAAATAAGCCATGTGGGGCACCCTCATACACCAAATATTGGTTACCCGGAATCATTTTGGCTGTCCGGTCGCCGCTGGCCTTAATGGGTACCGTTTGGTCGGCATCGCCGTGAATAATCAGGGTCGGTACGTTTATCTGTTGCACATCTTTCCGGAAGTCGGTTTGGGCAAAGGCAATGGCGCACTGTTCGGTAGCCCGCGACGAAGCCACCGAGGCCAGCATGCGGTAATATTCGAGTAAAGGCGTACTTACCGGATGGCTGATTAAGTTTACGCCAAAGAACTTTTTGCCAAAATCATCCAGAAAACCAATCCGGTCTTTTTTGATATTGGCTAATATTTCTTCGAATACGCTTTGGTCTACACCATCGGGGTTATCGGCAGTTTTACCTAAGAAAGGCGTTACCGCACTGATTAAAACCAGCTTCGAAACCCGGTCATTGCCATACCGGCTCAGGTACCGGACCGCTTCGCCGCCACCCATCGAAAAGCCAACCAAAACTGCATCCCGTAAATCCAATTGTTCTATTATGGCGTGTAAATCATCGGTCAATGAATCATAGTCGTAATTATCCCAAGGCTTAGCCGAATGGCCAAAGCCCCGCCGGTCGTATTTAATTACCCGTAAACCGGCGTTTACCAAATCATCTACCTGGTATTCCCACATTTCTTTACTAAGGGGCCAGCCGTGGATCAATATAACCGGGCGACCTTTCCCATAATCAGCATAAGCCAGTTGAATGTCCTCGCCGGTGCCCGCATCTCGTTTTTGAATAAATTTCATAGTTTAAATTAACGGTTAAAAGGTTCGTTTTCAGATTTACAACCCAAAGCTTTTTATTTTGTTTGCGCGCATTAACTTTATTAGCACTAGGGTTTGTTGGCAGTAATATTTCAGAAAAGTATTAACGCTCTTTTTTGTTACGCCGGAATATTCTATTCTGGAATCTAATCTTTTGGAAATATTATTGCAAAGCAGGTCTGCTCAAAAGTTAGGATTAACGTAAGGCGATTGGTTTAAATATCTTCCTAATAAAACCAAAACTTTTGCTTTCTCAGAAATCTAAAAAACTTAAATTAGGGTTCACAAACCCCTTTTTGCGGTATGAGCACTTTAACCCCCGAAGCATTAAAGCTTTACCGGCAGCACCTGGAAGCATTTGTATCGTTTACCGACCCGGAATGGGCGCTCTTTTCCGCCCAACTTTACCGCCGTGATATCCGGAAACGGGAAGTACTGGTAGAACACGGTAAAGTTTGCCACGAAGTTTGTTTTATTCTGTCGGGGTCCTTTCGGTTTTTCTTTATTAAAGATGGGGTGGAGATTAGCAATTATTTTTGCTTCTCCGGCGAACTCATCAGTGCCTACCAAAGCTTTCTGAAACAAGCGCCGAGTTTTCCTACCATCCAGGCCATGGAAGATGCTTCGCTTATTTGCTTTACGTACCAATCGCTGCAAGCCCTGCTGCAAAACCCAACCGTGGCACTTAAAATGGAGCGTTTCGGGCGATTGGTGGCGGAGTACCTGATTTGCTGCTACGAAGAAAGAGTGGTCTCTTTTGTAACCCAAACGCCCGAAGAACGCTACCTGGATTTACTGCAAAAACAGCCCGATTTGTTGCAGCGCGTCCCGCAGCATTACGTAGCCAATTACCTGGGCATCACCCCGGTTTCGCTGTCGCGCATTCGCAAACGCCTGGCCGCTGCCGCCGCTCCCAAGCACCTGACTTTAGTAGCCTGATAAGTGCGCCATTTCTTATCTTTTGTTAACGCTTTAAGGTAGTTGCATGGTTTAACTTTGTAAAAAATAAAGCTACCCAGAGATGATACATACCATATTAGGAGCCGGCGGACCAGTCGGCAATGCCTTAACCAAAGAACTTTTAGAAAACGGCGAAAACGTGCGATTGGTGAGTCGTCGCCCCATCCAAACTACCGGCAATACCACCTGGGTAAATGCCGATCTGAAAAATTATCAGCAGGTAGTAGCAGCCGTGCAGGGCGCCAAAATAATTTATATGTGTGCCGGGCTGCGCTACGATAAAAAAGTGTGGGCAACCGAATGGCCGATGATTATGCAAAACCTGATTAATGCGGCTAAAACTACGGGTGCCCGGCTGATCTTTTTTGATAACGTGTATATGTACGGCCACGTGCCAGGCCCTATGACGGAAGAAACGCCTTACAACCCCAGCAGCAAAAAAGGAGAAGTAAGGGCCCGGATTGCCGAGAACCTGATGGGAGAAGCCAAAGCAGGAAATATTAACGCTTCCATTGCGCGGGCTGCCGATTTTTACGGAGCTGAAAGCCTGAATAGTTTCTACGACGCGATGGTATTGGCAAAATATGCAAAAAAACAAAAAGCCATGTGGCTGGGCAACCCCGGGAGCCTGCATAGTTTTACCTACGTGCCCGATGCCGGCAAAGCCCTGTATTGCCTCGGCCAACACTCCGAAAGCGGTAACCAAATTTGGCATGTACCTACCGCCCCGGCCCTTACCGGCCACCAGTTTATACAATTGGCCGCCAAGGCCTTTAATGTCCCGCCTAAATTTACCAAGGTTAATAAACTGATGCTGCAAGCGCTGGGTTTATTTAACAAAAGCATTGGTGAAACGGCCGAACTATATTACCAATACCAGTACGATTATAATTTCACCTCCAGTAAGTTCGAGAAAGCTTTTGGCCTAAAACCCACTACTTATGCTGACGGCGTGCAGCAACTTTCGCAAACGCTTTTCAAGCCGGTTTAAATCGCCGGCTTGCTGCAGCCGTTTATGGCGTTAATTTGGCCCAGGTCTGGCTTATTTATATATTAGGTGCTGCTATTATCACCGGCCTTATTCTCTGTCTCGGGGTTAATACCACCTATTACGTTGCCACCTGTAATGCCAATGCCTTGCGTATTTTCGGCGCTGTTTTCTTCAATCATGGATTGGCCGCTGATACCGGCTTTGCTGGCAGCACCCCGCAATTTATTCTTTTCAGTGCTATTATTCTCCTCATTTCCCGAAGCAGGAGATGAATTTTGCTGCTCTTTGTTGTCTTCCATCATTATCTGGTTATACTGTTTTGTTTTATGTACAGTTTACGTGATTTATCAGCAGTTTGGGTTCGAAAAATCAATATATTAAACTGGACCTGAAAATTCATTTCCCATCAGGTAATCTCCTACTATAATAAAATTATTGGTATGTCTATTTAAGGCTATCGCCAGCGTCCCGCTGGTGATAATTTCTGCCGGCCTCTACTTCTATACGGGCTATGAGTTTCTGGAAGAGCTGCAACGGCTGAAAGGGAGTGAGATAAAAGAAATTCCTTTGGAATACTGTACGCTGCACCTGATTCCTTTGGATAAAACCACCATGCGGTTCTATGACCGCTTAGAAGTAAAAAATAAACAAACCTTAAAATCTTTAAATCAAAATTAATATGTCAATCGCTAGAAGAATAAAAAGAAATAAAAATAAGCCAAAGAATAACAACAACTTATATAAACAGCTTAACCTAAGAAAGAAAATGATTTTTTCTTTGATTACTCCGAATGAATGCCGGAACTGTGACGGGCCAAGAAAAGAGCTTTCCTTCGAACAATTGCCAGAAATAGAGAAAAAGCCTTTAATAGATAGCAATATATTAGAAAGAATAGATTACTTCCTTTACTGCCCAGAAAGCAAAGAATACAACGCTCTTTTAAAGTAAGTAGGATATTAAAACAGAAGAACCGGGTAATACCGGTTTTTTTGTTTTTCAATTGCTTACCTATAGTAAGTTTAATATATTGTAAAAAGCAAAGTATTTTGTTTCACGGTAATTAATTGGCTAACCATTATGAAATTTGTATGAGGCATTATAGAGAACTTACATTAGAAATTAACAATGAACAGGAAATACGTTCTATTCTTAAGCAAATGGAGACCTTAAAAGCTGAGGGTTGGAAGGTTCAGAAGTCTCTTAAAAAAGAGTATGCGAAAGACAACAAAATAAATGAAGACGAACTTGTTTCCTTTATTTCTCCATATTACAAGAACACTAAACCAAAATCTGAAAAAGAGGTATTTGCAGGAGTAGTTTATCTAGGGTTTGTTGACAATTCTATTAAAATACTTGATATAAAAAGTGTTTTAAAAGGAGAAAAGCTTCCAGTACACCTGTACAATCTTATTTTCCATCAATTTATAAAAGATGTTATAAAGCCTAATGCCAACCTATTTAGAAATTTATTAGGAACAATAAAGTTAAATAAAAAAAAACCTGAAATACAATTAAGTAAAGCCGATAAAAAAAGTGGTAAAAAATTACTTTGTATTGCTGTTTCCACAGAAGGATTTAACGTTTTTAATAAACGCCTGAAAAGGCCTATTCACTTTATTGAGCGAGATGGAACTGGCGAAGGGTTATTCCAAGAAGGAGATGAATTAAAAATCGGCCAAAAGAAGATTGAATATTTTAGCCCCAATAATATCGGGATACTTTTGTCAATTGCTACCAAATCGCAATTGGAGGCGAGAAACCTCCTTCATAAAATTAAACGAAGGCAGAATTTAGCTAATCCCTTAGATAATATTAAAGAAAGTTCTGAAGATATCTGTAATTATATAGAGCAAATTCAAACATCCATTGTTTTTACTTACACTACTATTGAAGCTTTCGTAAATTTAAGTATTCCAGATTATTACGAGTGTTTCGAAATTAAAAAAGAATCAGGAGTTTATTATGAGAGGAAGTATACTCGAGATGCCATAGAGAGGCTCATTCCTCTCAAAACAAAAATCAAAGAAATTCTTCCTGATATTTACGATACAAGTGCAATAGAAAATGAAAAGTTTTTCACAAACTTTGCGCTTTTGGAAGAGTTAAGAAACAAGATTATTCACCAGAAATCAATTGAGCACACTGACTTATATAAAGAATATTTCAGAGAATCTATATTTAAAATATGTAATGTATCAAACGAGCTAATTTCATTTTTTTATGAGAATTGTGAGAAAGATTTTACAACGAATCCAATTTGGCCGTGGATAGATGGAAAAGAAAATATATTGCCTAAATCCACTTTTAATTCAAAAGACTTTCAAGTTGTAGGTTCTATATATGATTAACCTTAAATAGTATATTATTTTATATTGCCATTCTAAAAAAGATTTAGGTGTACTTCACAAAATAAAAAAATGCATAAAGAAAATTTATTCAAACTAATAAGAAGTGAGGAAGTAGTATTATGGGCAGGTGCTGGGCTATCATTATATGCTGGTTTCCCATCAGGAGAAAAATTGGGAACAATTTTGTACAACAGCTTATCTGATAGTGAAAAGAAGGAAATTAGACCTGATTTATTATTACCAGATTTAGCTGAAGCTATTTATAGAATAAAAGGGAATAATAAGAACTCTATAATTAGAATATTAAGCAAACAGTTTGTTGATTTCATTCCAGAATCTACACTTTACCATGATAAATTAGCTTCAATTCCGCATTTTAAAACAATTATTACTACAAACTACGATAAATTAATTGAAAATGCATATGGTCAAAGAGGCCAATTACTCTTAGCCTCTAGACATATTCCCTATATTGAGAAGGAAAAAGTAAGTATTTTCAAAGTTCATGGTGACTTATCTGAACCAGATAGCATAATATTAACCAAAACAGACTTTAACAACTTCTTTAAGAATTCTAGTGAATCAGAAGTTTATTGGACTGTAATCAAGGAGAAACTAGCAACAAAGAATGTTTTGTTTATAGGTTATAATCTTGAAGACCCAAATGTGTCAGTTATATTTGACAGAATTTCAGAAGTTTTAGGTACTCATCGAAGAGAATGTTTCTTTATTTCTCCTAATCTAACTTTTAATAAAATATTAGAATTAGATAGGAAAGGTATTCATTACATTGATTCAACTGGTGAAGCTTTTATAGATGAGCTAGATTTAGATATTAAACAAAACATAACTAAAGACTTAGAAAAAGGAATGACATCAGCAAATACTTTTAGAGATTTTCTTTATAATAATAAACTAATAGCAGAAGTAAAAAGTAATAAAGACTCATTTAAACTAGTTTCTTTAAATGGTATTGATGGTAAGATAGAAGGTAAATTAAATTTTAGTTTGAAAAATGATGAAGAATTTAATGCTAAATTGAATGACTTTATTAAAGGTTACAAATTTGGAGATTTTGAAATTCCAGAGGGAAGACTTTTAAAATCTGACTTTACTGTAAATGGCATTAAACTTCCAGGCTCAGATGAAGTTGCTTGGTTAAAGTTCCAAAGTGTTCCATCAATAACTTCAATTATAGATATTCGCTTTGATGACGGTTCTGAATTTAACGAAATTCCAGTAAAAATTTATCGTTCACCATTCTTAATTGAAATTCATGTACAATTAAAAAGTGCGTTTTTAAAAATTAATTTTGAACCTGTCGCCCAAGGAAGGAATAAAACGAATTTCCATTATGAACATGAGGAAAATTGTTTAAGAGTTAAAGATGAAATTGAACTGTTTTTGCTTTTGAATAATTTTGCTTCAGGAAAGCAATTCAAAATTTATACTCAAACTGGAATACCTTATACCCCAACAACTTTAAAAAAATTACCGCCTTTACTAAAAGTAACACAATATTATCTAGCATACTTCAGCAACCTAAAAATATTAGAACAACATTATGATGTTCGGTTTTCCAATATAAATATAAAATCTATAAACAAGGAAGCATACGAGTTTGTAATGCTAGCTGTTGCAGTAACTAAGGGAGAAACTTTAATTGTTAATTTTAATAAGGAATTTCAAGTAGAATTAAATGATGTATCTGACCGAATAATATCTCAGTTGAAAAAAGTTAATAAAGATGGTGTTCCCTTTGTGGCCTTATTCCAAGAAGAAGTACTTGAAATACATGGGCAGAAAATCAATTTAGGTTTCAAAAGAGTTGAATACTTAAAGCCTAAAATATTGAACCTTGATTCTGTTCTTAAGGGTGCAGAACAGAAACTTAAGTTTAAAAGTAAAAGAGCTAGAGTAAAATATTCTTACAATGAAGATTTCAAAGAGGGATTATAAAATTTATTGAATGCTTTCCTAGAAAATATAAGGTTTTATAAGAATGTAGACTGCAATGCTATATAGTATTTAATTGTACCTAGAACTGAAGTTAGCCCATAGAAATCAGATAGGCTAAACATCTTTATAAATGGTCCCCTATCCCGTCCCCTAAGAATTGAAATACATGTTAATCAATTGATATATAATAATATATGACATATGTTAATCCTCTGGCCGCATTACTTGGCTAATGAGTGGCCAGCGGACGCAAAAAGAAAACAAGAGCGAGGACGCCCGCGCCATATACCTCCCCGTACTTCATCACCTCCATCATAGAACTGAAGAAATGGGGGTAATAGCCATATAAAAGAAAAAAGCTCCTGAGAATTTGCAGGCGCTTTCATCTTATTAAATTAAACTGTTACCAAATGGCAGCCTTCTTATACCAGCAACCTCAATTTGGAACAACTATATCCGGAGCCATTTATTATACACCAGCACCTGTTCCGGGGTAGCATTGGGCAGTTTTTCTAATTTATAACTTACTGTAGGATTATTTGTGAGCGTTACCTCTAAATCGAGCAGCCGGCCAGCGCGGGCTACGGTTACTTTAACTTTATCGTTGGGCCGGTACATCTGCACCAGGGCATTCAGGTCGGTACCTACTCTGAAACCATTCAAAGCCAGGATTTCATCGTTAACGTTAATACCGTGCTGCCAGGCCGGCGAATCGCGCCGGACCGAGGTAACCAATAATTTGCCGGTGGCAGCCGAGGTGTTCGCGCCCAGGAAGGCTTCAGTTTTACCTTCCTGCTGATTTACCAGTTTTAAGCCAGCATAGCCGAAATATTTATTGTAATCAAAAGTTTTAGTTCCGGCTACATGTTCTTTAAAAAAAGCATCCAGGTTATGGCCTGCTACCCGTTCCACTGCCCGCTTAAATTCTTCGTCGGTGTAACCCCGTTTTTGCTTTTTATAATATTCGGTCCATAAATAACGGAATACATCATCGAGGGTTTTCTGGCCGCGGGTGGCGCCCATTATTTCTAAATCCAGGAGATTACCGATAACCGCTCCGCGGCTGTAATAAGAAATGGTTGCATTGGCGGAGTTCTCGTTGGGGCGGTAATTTTTAATCCAGGCATCAAAGCTGGCTTCCGTAGCCGATTGTACTTTATTACCGGGCGTATTTTCGATGCCCGTAATACTCCCGGCAGCTATTTCCAGGTACTGCTCGGGTGTATAAATGCCCTGGCGGCGCATGAATAAATCGTCGTAATAACTGGTAATCCCCTCCGACACCCACAGCATGTTGCTGTAATTTTCGTTTTCGTAATCAAACGGCCCTAACGCAATCGGGCGAATGCGTTTTACATTCCAGAGGTGAAAATATTCGTGGGAAATTAAACCCAGGAAACCTTTATACGTTTTTTCGGTGGTGGCAAAAAAGAGTGAGGTTTGCACCGTAGTAGAATTTAAATGCTCTAACCCGCCGCCAATACCCGGCCCGCAATGGACAATAAAGGTATAATTCCGGTTCGGGTTTTCGCCGGTAACAGCGGTAGCCGCCTCCACTATTTTTATCATATCCGCTTTTAGGCGTTGCTGGTTATAAAGCGGTTTTCCGTAAATGGCTACGCTATGCGGCACGCCGGCCGCCTCAAACGTAAATATTTCCTGGTTTCCGATTTCAATCGGCGAGTCGGCCAGCACATCAAAGTTTGGGGCCTGTAACACCCATTTATTCCCTCCTACCGACTGTAAACCGGTAGAAATTTCTTTCCACTGGTGGTAAGGCTTTATGGTAACCGTAGAGGCCAGATTGAGTTTTTTATCGGGATACAGAAACAAGGCCGCCCCATTGAGGTAGCCGTGCGATTGGTCCAGGAAGTTGGTTCTTACGGTAAGGTCAAAGGCGTACACCTTGTATTTTACTTTTACCTGGTTGGCATTATTCGCGTAAACCCGCCAGGTATTTTTATTTATTTTTTCGGCTCTTAAATTTTGGTTACCGGCTGAGGCTTCGAAACCTTCTACATGGCGGGCATATTCCCGGATTAAATACGAACCCGGCGTCCAGGTAGCCATTTTCAGGTCCAGGTACCGTTGCTTCATATCGGTCAGGGTCATTTCAACCTGGAAATAATGGGTCTGCGGCTCTTCCATCGAAACGGTATAAGCCAGTTTGGGGGCGGCTTGGATTATTAAAGCCGCTTGTAAAAACAAAAAAAGGGAAGAAAACAGAAACTTGGAATGGATTAATTTAAGCATTATAAAAGTTGAAGATTTAGTATTAAGGTAGCCCGCGTTAAATAGTGGCTATAAATATAAGCAATATTTTATGCTACCACTTCCTGACCTACAACCAAGGATTGA
>NZ_BJYS01000032.1 GCF_007991635.1 Adhaeribacter aerolatus
TCTCACAAATCTAAAGGGAGGAAACTTGTTGGCTGCCTGCTAAATAGTTTCCTCCTGAATGACACCTTTAGATTAGACGTTGCCGCTTAACAAAACTTTGCATAACAATCGTTGATAATATTCAAACAATTACGCTTGGCAAAGGAAAAGCCAAGCAACAAAAAGGCAACGAAACTGGCGTTCTGCTGCAAGCTATTGCCCACCTTTATTTTAATATTTCAACTGGTTTTTCCGGAACTCGGCCAGGAGCAACTCTACCACCATGCTGTAGCTTTCGAGGCCTTCGTCCTGGTCGTTGGCTTTCAGGAATAAATCGTGAATACCATCGCTGACAACCTCAATCGGATTCTGAAATTTTTCCCAGTACGCCTGGTTTTTTTTTAAGTCCTGCTGCAAGCCGGGGCTGAACCTTTTTTCCAACTGTTTAAACGCCACTGAATCTACCGTGCGAAGGCGGTTCATGGCGTACTTCATGGCCATCAGGTTACCCGAATACTGAAACGCCGGATTGGGGTTCAGGCGACAGGCCAGGTACGATACAAAATTAGCTTCGTCTTCCGAAGCTACACCTATCTGGTGGGCCATTTCGTGACAAACCGTGGCGGGTAGTAAAAAATTAGGCGGGTCCATGTTAACGTTGGCTTCGCCGGTAAACGGAAAATAAATACCGCCAATCCCGAAAAACGACATTAATTGGGGCACATACACTTGCTTTACGGCCGGATAGGTGTACGTTAATTCGGGAAATTGCCTAGACATCACCGCAAAGCCCCGCGTAGCTTCTTCCAGCATTTGCTCGTGGCTGATGGGTAATATTAAAGGCTGCTTTTCCTGCTGCGTTACCTGCTGGCGACTTTGGTTCGTTAGCCCGATCAATTTTACACAAAGGGTGATTAACTCCGGCTTTGCGAGGGTGCGGGGCTGGATGCCGACAATATCGTGGATGGGCCGGCGGTGGTAATTAAGTCCCCACATGAGGGTAAACAAAAAATAAAACACCGATAAAAAACCCACGGCCGCCAGCCCAACGCGCTTAAAAAATAATTTCAGGCTCACCTGTTTTAACCACATCTGCCGGACCTGCCGGAGCAACCAAAACAGCATGGCGGCTATAATACCGTAAAAAAGCAATTGCCCGACCGGCACCGGAATAGCCCCGAATACGATGCGGAGCGTTTGGCTTAAGCTTTTGTAAAATCCGTGGGTATAAACCTGTTCTACCCAGTGGGTCCGCGCCGAAAGAAACTGAACTATAATTATTTGTAGCGGTAAACTTATTAAAAGTAAGCGGTGCCGGTATTTTTTTATCACTTTATAAATTGTTTAATCTTAATATTTGTAAGGCCGGAGGCACTTAGAATAACGCTGGCTAAGCCTTTGTTTGTATTCTGGCTGTCCCGGTTATGCCCAATCTGCTCCAGCTTTTCCTGGTTACGGCAGGCTTACTTATTCAAAAGGTTTAAGTATCTTCCGGTGGTAATATTAAAGAAATTCCGCCTTAAAATTTCCGGATATGAAGTACGGCTTGCTAACCTTTATGCTGATAATGCTTATGTTCCAGACTTTTGCCCAATCACCGGTAAAAATTGCCGTAGCCGGTTTAAGTCACGGCCACGTCGATTGGATTTTTAACCGGCCGGGTAAACAGGATATTTTACTGGTGGGCATTTACGAGCCTGATAAAGAACTGGCGAACCAGTACGCGCAAAGATACAAGCTCGACCCCAAGCTCTTTTTTACGGATTTAAATAAAATGCTGGACCAGGTAAAGCCCGAGGCTGTTTCGGCTTTTGGTGCCATCAGCGAGCATATAACCGTGGTGCGGGCTTGTGCGCCGCGCAAAATTCATGTAATGGTGGAAAAACCCCTGGCTACCACTTTGGCCGATGCCCGGAAAATGCAGACCTTGGCCAAAAAAAATAATATTCAGGTACTCACTAATTTTGAAACCTCGTGGTACGCCAGCAACCAGCATGTAAACGATTTACTGAACCAGGGCAAACTGGGCGAAATCCGGAAAGTAATGGTAAACGACGGCCACCAGGGCCCGAAAGAAATTGGCGTAAGCCAGGCATTTCTGGAAATACTAACCGACCCGGTAAAAAACGGAGCCGGCGCTTTAACTGATTTCGGCTGCTACGGTGCTAACCTGATGACCTGGCTTTTAAAAGGCCAACGGCCGGTTTCGGTAACCGCCGTGGTGCACCAGAATAAACCGGAAATTTATAAAAAGGTAGATGACGAAGCCACCATCATTCTGCAATACCCCAAGGCCCAGTGCATCATTCAGGGTTCCTGGAACTGGACCTTTGCCCGCAAAGACCTGGAGGTTTACGGCGATAAAGGCTACGCCATTGCCGTAAATGCCACTACTGTCCGGCAACGGCTGGATGAAAAATCGTCCGAAACCACCTTAAAACTGGAACCGCGACCCGAGCCTTATACCGATCCTTTTTCTTTACTGGCAACCGTGGTAAGCGGTAAACTTACGTTGGATAAAAATGATTTATACGGTTTACCCATTAATATTACCGTTGTAGAAATACTGGAAGCCGCCAAGGAATCGGCCCGGTTAAACAAAACTATTTTCCTGAAATAGAGGTAGCCTAAGCTTTTCTGCTTTTCTCTACATCCGGTAAAAAACCGGTGAGTAAACCAATCAGCGGCAAAAAGGCACAAAGCTGGAATACGTAGCCGATGCTGGTGCGGTCGGCTACTTCGCCGAGCACCGCCGATCCAATACCGGCTACACCAAAAGCAAACCCAAAAAATAATCCGGCAATCAGGCCAATTTTACCCGGCACCAGCTCCTGGGCATACACCAATATAGCCGAAAACGCCGACGACAGAATCACCCCGATAAGCACGATGAGCACGCCGGTCCAGAATAAATTGGCGTGGGGCAGCAGTAACGTAAACGGTGCTACACCCAGAATAGAGCCCCAGATAACGTATTTACGGCCAAAGCGATCCCCTACCGGTCCACCAATAAAAGTACCCGCCGCTACCGAAAACAAAAACACGAACAAATACATTTGTGAGCTTTGCACCGATACCCCGAATTTATCGATGAGGTAAAAGGTGAAATAACTCGTCATGCTCGATAGGTAAATATGCTTCGAGAAAATAAGCGTTAATAATATTACCAGCGACAAAATAATTTTTGATCTGGATAAACCGGTTGGTACTTCCGGGTGCACAGTTACGGCTTTCTGCCGGATTTGAGCCGTGTGGTTTTGCTGCCACCGGCCAACCCGCCACAGTACCAAAATAGCCAGCAACGCCACTCCCGAAAACCAGCCGATAGAAACCTGCCCGAAAGGCACAATTACCAAAGCCGCCAGAATAGGCCCCAGCGAACTGCCTGCATTGCCGCCCAACTGGAACAACGACTGCGCCATGCCCCGTCGTCCGCCGGAAGCCAGGTGCGCCATGCGCGAAGCCTCCGGGTGAAAAACCGCCGAACCCATGCCCACCAGGGCCACCGAAAACAGCAAAAACGAAAAACTCGCCGCCTGCGATAACAGCAATAAACCCAGTAAGGTAAAGCCCATCCCTATCGCCAGTGCATAAGGCTGCGGCTTTTTATCGGTATAAAACCCAACAAAGGGCTGCAGAATAGAGGCCGACAACTGGAAGGTTAAAGTAATTAAACCAATCTGCGCAAAATCCAGCCGAAATGAATCTTTCACCAGCGGGTAAATAGACGGGATCAGCGATTGCATGGTATCGTTGAGCAGGTGCGAGAAGCTAAGGGCAAACAGCACCGGGAAAACGGCCTGCTGGGCTACGCGTTGAGATACTGTGTTCTCGCCCGATAAGGTATTATTCATGGGGTATTACCTATTGTATTTACTGCGGGGCTACTGGTTTAAGTTTCAGCATAAACGCAAACCCGCCCGCAAAGTTAAAGCCATTCCGGCAGGCTTCCTAACCAAAAAAGCCCGCAGAAAGTTTAGCAGAAATTTGTTTGGCCGGAGATAGCTTAATAATTGGGAAGAATTATTAAATTTCTGACTTGACCAACTTCCATCACCTTTATCCACCATGCTTAAAAATTTAATTTATTTCTCCCTTGTGCTGGCGCTGTTTAGCGCCTGTAATGCGCCGGAAAAATCGTCTAATGCCACCGAAATTACCAAATGGCAGTACAACAAGAAAGCCGCCGTTTCGCTGACTTACGACGACGGCTCTACGAACCAGTTTGCCAAAGCCCTGCCCATTATGAACCAGTTGGGTTTACCGGCCACCTTTTTCATTATTACCGGGCAAATACCGGGTTCGCAGTACCAGGGGAAATTTCTTGGCCGGCCGGTAAAAGAAATTATTCAGGAAACAGCTACGGTACCTACTAATAAAGATAACTTTTTCGAGCGGGCTTCGGCCGTAGGTTTTCTGGGTTATCAGGGCACCATCGATTATCATACCCAGGCGGGCGCTTTGATAGATGCGGGCAAAGAAGCAGAGGCTTATAAGGTAATAGATGAAGTCTATAAAAAAGTAAGAGACGGTGCGTTTAAACCCGGTTACCAGAGCAACAACGAAGTAGCCGAAGCCCGGGGTGTAACCTGGGATAAAATAAGAGCTTACGCCAAACAAGGCCACGAATTTGCCAGCCATACCGTTACGCATCCCCGCTTAGCGGCTTTAGATGAAGCCAACCTGGTGTACGAGTTGGAGAAGAGTAAAGAAGATATTCAGAAGCAATTAGGTCCGGCCTACACTTTTTCGGCCGAAGGCCCCTACGGTACCGAGAACGAGCGGGTAATGGAATATGCCTATAAGATATACCCGGCTCTGCGCAACCGGATGCCCGAACCGTACCTGACAGAAATAAACCGGGGCAGCAAAGTGCAGCCCGGCACCTCCGATAAAGAATACGTGCAATGGCAGCGGGGCGCCACCACCAAAACCCCTTTGCCCCTCATGAAATCCTGGGTAGATACCGTAGCCGCCCACGATAAAGATTGGCTGGTACTGGTATTTCACGGAGTGGATGGTATTGGCTGGGAAGCCTTGTCATCGGAGTTGCTGAAAGAATATTTCGAATACATTAAAGCGCAGGAAGATAAACTTTGGGTGGCCACTTTTGGCGATGTTACTAAATACATGCGGGAGCGCATGAACGCCAAAGTACAGGTAGCGGAAAAAGAAGACAAAGTAACGGTTAATCTTACCCACGACCTGGATAAAACGATGTATAACCTGCCACTTACCTTAAAGTCGTACGTTTCCCCGGACTGGAAAACGGTACAGGTAAAACAAGGCGAGAAGACGCAGCGCGTGCAACCGCAGCAGGATGCGAAAGGTACTTATGTGCTCTACCAGGCCCAGCCCAATGCCCAACCGATAGAATTATCGGGTATTTAAAGGCAACCTATAGAGATTATTGTTATGGAATTTATGGCGCGAGGCTCCGCCTCGTGTCTTTTTATTTTCCGGCCTCTGGCCCGTGTAAACGTACCAGCTGAGAAAAACTAAAATACTACTATATCGGCCAGAGGCCGGAAGAAATCACGAGCGGGACGCTCGCGATAGTTGAGTCTTACTAATTTTAATTCCACAGCTTCTAAATCAACATTAGACATATGCGGAATATCGGCAGCTACTGGCAACTGACATCAGTTTGGGCGATGAGGGCCTTTTGGAAGATGCTCTTCTGGGTTTCCGGTGCGCAGCATTGCGAGACACGAGCAAAGGAAAGATGAGCAGCCCGAATGACCAAACGGAGCCCGCCGGCCGGGAGGCTACTTAGACCTCTCAATACAGTTAGCACCTGAATATTGAAGGATGAAATCTTTCAAAAGGCGGCCCCATTATATTCCATGTTTAAATAGATATTCTAACAAGTATTATGTTTCAGAACCTTATTCTGTGTAATCGAAGCTATTAAACTCCGAAAAGGTTTTGTTTTAACCTTTCATTAATTATATTTAGCATACTCCTGATAAAGTGTTGTGTCTGATGTCTTTTCTGCTGAAGCAGCATTGGTATAATTATTAAAATTACTACGGCAGAATAAAGAATCACGGAAGGAATATTTTAAAGCAGTGCCAGAAAAGCCTTATTACCCCAAATCTGATAAGCCAACTATATCCACCAAACGCATGAAAAATCAACCTGCTTCTGTCTCCTGGTTTGCTTCCGTAAAGCAATTGGTCAATCCCGAAAGTGCTGCGGAAATCGCGCCAGCCACAACCTCAACCAAACCCTTACAACCGGCCGGATCAGCTAAAAAATCAACCCGGCTCCTTTCCATCGACGCGCTCCGGGGCTTCGATATGCTGCTGATTGCCGGTGGTGGTACTTTCCTGGTGCTGATGAAAGATTTAACCGGCTTGGCCTGGGTGGATTGGATAGCGGACCAACTAACGCACCCGGCCTGGCACGGCTTTACTTTTTACGACTTTATATTTCCGCTATTCTTATTCCTGGCCGGGGTATCGCTGCCTTTCTCTTTAAACCGGGGCCTGGAAATGGGCCTGAGCAAATCCGATTTGTACCGCAAGGCTTTCTGGCGCATGGTTATTCTGATTGCACTGGGTATATTGGATAAAAACGCACCCTTCCCCTTTTTCGAACCTTCGCAAATTCGGTTAGGCAGTGTGTTGGGCCGGATTGGGTTAGCCGGTTTTGTTACCACGCTGCTCTATTTAAACTTCTCGGGCCGCAAACGGTTATCGTTGGTCGGAATTATTTTGGTTTTGTATTATGCGGCGCTCTTTTTAATTCCGGTACCGGGCTACGGTGCGGGTAATTTAACCATGGAAGGCAACCTGGTTGGCTGGATCGACCGGACGTTTCTGCCGGGCCGGCTGCTGCAAAAAATATACGACGAATTAGGTTTGCTCACCCAATTCCCTGCTATCTGCCTGACAATACTCGGTGCCATGGCCGGCGATATTTTACGCACCAACTGGAAAGATAACCGGAAAATACAGACCTTGCTGCTGGCCGGGGTAACTGGTATCGCTTTGGGGCTTCTGTGGGACCTGCACTTTCCCATTAACAAACACCTTTGGTCCAGCTCATTTATTTGCCTCACGGCCGGCATGGCTTTTATCTTCCTGGCTGGTTTCTATTTTGTTATCGATGTGCTGCAATTCCGGAAATGGGCTTTCTTTTTTATGGTAATCGGCATGAACTCTATTACCGTTTACCTGGCCTACCGGTTTATTAACTTTTCGCACACCTCTAAACTGCTTTTTGGTGGCTTGTACGCGCCCGCCCCGGAACCCTGGCAGGAAGTTTTTCAGGCTTTTGGCGCCATGATGCTGGTGTGGCTGTTCCTCTACTTTTTATACCGCCAAAAAATATTCCTGAAAGTTTAAAGTGGATGTTGGTAGCAGGTAGTTGGTAGCAAGTATCAGGTATCAGGTAGCAAGAATCAGGAGATGGGTATTTCGCCATGGTGTTATCACCGCCAATTCTAACACTTCTGCCCGACTATTAACCGGTTTAAACACAAGGCCAGAGCTACTGACTAGCGAATATTAATGTTTAATACAGCTTACTATTTAGAATATTAATATTGGATTAACAATTCAACAATTTAACAATCCAACAATCTATTAATCAACTAAATCATAATATTTCCATAATGGGTGAAGAGTTAATACAACGCCGGGCATTTATCCGGAAAACATTAACCGGGGCGGCCGTAGCCGGTTTGGGTGGCATTTTGCCAGGTTTTAGCGCGCAGAGTTATGGCAATATTTTAGGGGCGAACGATCGGATTCGGGTAACTTGTATGGGCGTGAATTCGCGGGGTTTTGCTGTAGCCGATAACTTTGCGGGTCTGCCGAACTGCGAGGTGTTGTACGTATCGGATGTGGATCGCCGGGCGGCCGAGAAATGCATCGCCAGCGTCGGAAAAATTCAAAAAAAACAACCCAAAGCCCGGCCCGATTTCCGGAAAGCTTTGGAAGATAAAAATGTAGATGCCCTGGTAGTTACCGCCCCCGACCATTGGCACGTGCCGGCAGCGCTCCTGGCCTGCCAGGCCGGCAAACATGTTTACCTCGAAAAGCCGGCCAGCCATAATCCCCGCGAAGGAGAACTGGTGGTAGAAGCAGCCAAAAAATATAATCGGGTAATACAACTAGGCAACCAACGGCGCTCCTGGCCCAACGTAGCGGCAGCCATTAAGGAACTGCACGGTGGCGCAATCGGCCGACCTTATTTTGTGAAGACCTGGTACGCCAATAACCGGCCTTCCATTGGCATTGGCAAAGAAACAGCCGTGCCCGAGTGGCTCGATTATGAATTGTGGCAAGGCCCGGCGCCGCGGCGGGCATTCCGCGACAACGTAGTACATTACAACTGGCACTGGTTCTGGCACTGGGGTACCGCCGAATCGGGTAACACCGGTATGCACCAGATAGACCTGGCTCGCTGGGGCTTAGGTGTGGATTATCCCACGCGGGTGACTTCGGCCGGCGGTCGTTACCGCTACCAGGACGACCAGGAAACGCCTGACACGCAGGTCATCACCCTCGAATTTAAAAACAATACCAGTATTTTATATGAGGGGCGCAGTTGTAACGGCAAGTCGGTAGATGGAAGCGGCACCGCTTTAATATTTTATGGTGATAACGGCTCTATGTTAATCGATGGCAATGCTTATACCATTTATGACCCGAAGAACAAAGTAGTAAAAGAGGTAAAAAATCAGGTAAAAATGGAGTCGCTTAACACGACCAGCCCGGCCCAGCAATTAGATGCCCCGCATATGCAAAACTTCCTGGATGGTATTCGCACCGGCACTAAGCTGATTTCAGATATTTTAGGAGGGCACCAGAGTACCTTGCTGTGCCAGTTAGGTAATATTGCCTTGCGCACCGGTTATACCCTGAATATCAATCCGGAGAACGGCCATATTCTAAACAACCCCGAAGCCATGAAATTCTGGGCCCGCGAATACCAGCCCGGCTGGGAACCCAAAGTGTAAGTTTTATCAGCATGACATAATTCCTGGTGCTGAACCCGTGAGGTTGTTGGTTTATATTCAAGACGCTCTTAATTAATCCTATCGGGTTATTGCCCTTACTAAATCAAGTACGGCAGATATTTATTTTATAAGAACAGAAAGGCTCGGCCCTCTACCGGGAATCCGGTGGGTGTTTTCTTCTTGGTAAAGAGGTTATACTTATCTTTGTAACCGGTACGTTCACTATTAAAAAGCTTTATAAGCTTCAGCTGGTATGGATAAAAGAAGACGAAGATATTTAATGGGTATGGCAGTGGCCTTGCTGCTGGTTTGGATAATTGCCGATGCCACCAATGAGCCGGGCGTAAATGATTTGCCGGGCAATTTTGAAGAGGTTGCCTTGTACCGGAACGAGAACAATACTGGTCCTATCATTCGGGTTTATGCCGTTACCCTCACCGATACCCTTTGGACTGAAATGAAGGACTACGGCAATTTTATGCCTCATACCAAATACGGGAACACGAAAGTTTACTTTTTTCGTAAAGGCAGCCCTGTGCCGGATAAATTAATACCGGGAGCGGAGAATTTTAGCCCGGAACTAAAACAATATGTCCTGGCTACCTACGAGAAGGATGCAATGGGCACCGTTTCCTTCCGAAAGTACCCGTTCTTGTAAAGCTTTTCTTTTTCTTCTTATACCAAACAGTGTTAGATATCTTCCATAAATATTCTCGCTGTCATGTTGGAAGAATCTGTTGTTTAAACACCTTCACACACATCAACAGGTAAAGGCTATATGGCCCACTTGATTTTCTAACCAAAAGATCCTGCTAGAATTTTCTGAATTATGAAGATGACAACGATAAAGTGTCCTTTTATGATAGGTGTTATTATTTGGTATTATTTCTTCCTGGTGAATGCAGTAACAGAATTACCAATGCAAAGGGTTTTCGCATACTGTTGATTTGATGAAAGAAAAGAAAATTGCTGAATGAATCCCATTCCTGTCATTCAATAGGAACCTGTTTTTACTGCTTACATTATTACAAACGCTTGGCATAAGCCACGCATTATCAGCACCATATCTAGAATTTAGAAAAAGGCATATTGGTTTGGGAAGTTCGCGTGAAGGGAACAAAGCCGGACCAGCCTGATATTTAAAATATTTTCTTATTTTGGGTTTTCGCCTAAATCATTAAAGACTCTCCTTCATGAAAAAGCTTTATTCGTGTTTATTTCTGTTTTTATTCCTGGCGCAATCGGTTTCGGCGCAAAGTCCTAAAATCCGGGTTATTGTGTTTGGCGCGCATCCCGATGATTGTGATATTTCGTCGGGCGGACTGGCGGCTTTGTATGTGGCGGCGGGACACGCCGTTAAGTTTGTATCTTTAACCAACGGCGACAAAGGCCACCAGCAAATGGGCGGGCCAGAACTAGCCAAGCGAAGATTAGAGGAAACCCGCGAAGTAGCCCGCCGGCTGGGCGTTACCTACGAAGTACTGAACAACCACGATGGAGAATTAATGCCTACGCTGGAAAACCGGCTGGAGGTAATACGCCGGATACGGGAGTGGAAAGCCGACGTGGTGATTGCGCCGCGCCCCAACGATTACCACCCAGATCATCGGTATACCGGGGTTTTGGTACAGGATGCCGCTTACCTGGTTATCGTGCCCAATATTTTGCCCAAGGTAGCTCCCCTGGAAAATAACCCTTTGTTTTTGTATACCCGCGATCATTTCCAGCGGCCTAACCCCTTCCGGCCCGACATTGCCGTAGATATTACTTCGGTTTACGATAAAAAAGTACACGCTCTGGATGCGCACGTTTCGCAGGTGTACGAGTGGCTGCCCTGGACCGCCCACGATAAATCGGTGCCAACTAATCTGCAGGAACGTAAAAAATGGCTTTGGAATAAATATTTAACCCGCGTAAACATCAGCCCGGAAGTAAGGCAATCGCTAGGAAAATGGTACGGCCAGGAACGGGCGGCACAGACAACTATGGCTGAAGTATTCGAAATTTGCGAGTACGGCAAAAGGCCCACCGAGGCTGATATCAGGCGCTTGTTCCCGATGCTGCCGCCGCAGTAAAGGCGATTGGGTATAAGAAATAAACGTAAGCAGTTATCAGAAACTTAAAGTTACCCCAATGCAGGCCATCATTATTACCCAACCCGGCAACCCCGAAGTACTGCAACCACAGGAAAGGCCAACGCCCACGCCGTCGCCATACGAAATATTAATCCGGGTAAAAGCAGCGGGCGTAAACCGGCCCGATGTTTTCCAGCGCCGGGGTGGTTATCCGCCTCCCATTGGCGTACCGGCCGATATACCGGGCCTGGAGGTGGCGGGTGTAGTAGAAACAATTGGCGCTGAAGTTACCCGCTGGCAACCCGGCGATGCGGTTTGCGCTTTGCTGGGCGGCGGTGGCTACGCGGAGTTTGCGGTAGTAGATGCCCGCCATTGTTTGCCCTTACCATCTAGTTGGTCTTTTACCGAAGCCGCCTCTTTGCCCGAAACGGTATTTACGGTTTGGCACAATGTATTTCAGCGGGGCGCTTTACAGCCCGGCGAAAGCTTTTTGGTACACGGCGGCAGCAGCGGCATTGGCATTACAGCCATTCAGTTGGCCAAAGCCTTCGGGGCGCGCGTATTTACCACTGCCGGCAGCTCCGAAAAATGTGCCCGCTGCGAAGACTTAGGTGCCGAACGGGCCATTAACTACAAAACCGAAGATTTTGCCCAGGTGCTGCAAGCTGATGGCGTAGACGTAATCCTGGACATGATAGGCGGCGACTATACCCACAAAAACCTGAACTTGCTGCGGCCGGATGGTAGGTTAATATTTATTAATGCCATGCAGGGCGCACCCGCCGAGTTTAATATCCAGCACCTGATGCGTAATCGGTTAACCATTACCGGCAGCACCCTACGCCCCCGCTCTGCCCAATTTAAAGCAGACTTAACAGCAGCTATTCTGGAAAACTTTTGGCCGGTGTTGGAGAGCGGGAAATTTAAGCCCGTTATTTACCAGGAGTTTCCTTTGGCCGAAGCCGCCCAGGCCCATGCCCTGATGGAAAGCAGTCAACACATCGGAAAAATAGTATTGCGTGTTGGAGAATAGTTTTTCAGTTGCTTTAACTACTCGAAGAAACAGAAGTAAATCAAGTACTAAGCAGGGGAAGAGAATGCGCTATTTCACTTTTAAGATTAATGCTTCACTTTGACGTTTAATTAAATTAACAAGTTTTATGCTATATAAAACTACATAACAATTTCATAACTCTAACACGTTGTCAGTAGGCAATCAAAAGGTTATTTATAAATACATTCCCAAAAGAAGGCAGTGGCGTTCCGGAATAGCTTATTCCCCTCCGCGGAGGGGTTAGGGGTGGGTCAACTGTTGAGACAACCGATTCTCCATCCAGATTTCAATCGTTCGGAGCACATTTTCCATATTCTTTTTTACTTCCGTATCCGTAAAACGCAAAAAACAAACCCCAAAGGATTCCAGCCGTTTCTGGCGCATTATGTCTTCCGTATAGGTATAATTGTGGCTGGCGCCATCTATTTCAATTACTAACCCTAACTATTTACAATAGAAATCCACAATATAGGCATCCAGGGGCTTTTGCCGGTCAAAATCATAACCATTCAACTTTTTACCCTTTAATTCATTCCAGAGAAGCACTTCGGCCAGGGTGCTGTTATTGCGGAGCTGCCGGGCCAGTTGCTTTAAGTGGGGCTGATAGGGAATAATTCTGGACTTCATACGGTAGCTGCTATATTGAACCCACCCCTAACCCCTCCGTGGAGGGGAATAGTTCCTCCGGCGGGCTGCTATTTCTACCATACGCATCTGTTTACCCATTTTGTGTATAACTCTAGCAAAGCATTACTTGAAAATTTCTTTAAAGCAATTTGTAGAACTTTGGGGTAAAACAAGAATAATTCTACCGATGTACAGCCGGGCCTTTGCGTAAAGTAACAAGCCAGGCTTCTTTTAGTTCTAGCACCAAAGGAGTAAATGCCCGAAAAAATTTATTCTCCGAGAGCGGCTTGTTTCAGAAAAGGTAAAAAGATAAGCTTAATTTTGAGCCGGAACAAAAGCTAACTACGGTAGCCGATGAATAAAAAGCTGATTACATACCTCGTTTCTTTTGCCGCCTTTTTCGGCCCGTTTACCCAATCTATCTACACCCCTTTGCTGCCGGTGGTGCGAGAGCAGTTCCAAACCACGGAGTTGCTGGTAAACCTGACTATTTCCATTTTTACGTTTGTGCTGGCTGTTATGCAGATTATTTACGGCCCGCTCACCGATTCCAAAGGTCGGCGCAAAGTACTACTGCCTGGCATTCTGGTGTATGTAGCGGCTTCGGTGGGGGCGGCTTTTGCTACTAATATTTACATTTTTCTGGGTTTCCGGGTATTGCAGGCGGCCGGTATGGCAGTGGGTTCGGTGGTAGCCACTACGGTTATCGGCGATTTGTACGAAGGCAAAAAGCGCGGCCGTGCTATGGGTACTTTCCAGACGTTGGTGGCCCTGGGGCCGGCGGTGGGTCCGGTAATTGGGGGCTTTGTGGGCGAATATTTTGGCTTCCACGGGGTATTCTGGGTGCTGGCGGGTACGGGCGCTTTGTTGTGGGTGCTTAATTACCGCTACTTGCCCGAAACCAAACCCGATTCTTTTAGCGGCGACCGCTTCCATGTAAAGCATTTTGCTAAAATATTAACCAAACCGGCCGGTCCGGCTATTGTGCTGCTGGGCTTTGTGCAATATTTTACCTTTTACAATTTTCTCGTATTTCTGCCGGTGCTGCTTACTTTGTTCTACGGGCTCACCCCGGGGCAAAACGGTCTGGTGTTCTTGCCCATGTCGCTGATGGTGATAACGGGCAGCCTCGTGGGCGGACGCATCCAGGAATATTTTAACCCGCGTAAATTCCTGCTGGCGAGTGCTACGTTAAATGTGGTGGCTACACTGTTGTTTGTCTGGCTTTCGGCTGTAAGTTTACCGGCATTAATTTTTAGCATCTCGTTTTTCGGTTTGTGCCTCGGGCTCTCGCTGCCCGTACAAACCACCTTGCTCACGAACGAATTCCAGCACAGCCGGGCTACCGCCATGGGTATTTATAATTTTTTCCGGTATTTGGGCATGGGCGCCGGTCCGCTGGTAGGCACCTTTTTCTACCACATTGGCAACCGCGTTGAGTTTATTTTTGCCGGCGTTTTGTTTGGCGCAGCGGTAATATACGCGGCGGTAAAGTTTTCACGGGCACGCCAACCTGTAGCCGAAGGGTAATTACCATTTGATTAACCGACTTATTCCCTGGCCAACGCTGATACCAGAAAGGCAGGTGCCAGGCGCATAATCAATGGCAACGAGTTTGATGGCCCAAATTAATAAATAAAAGTTTAAAAACTTGCTCCCATTTACACCAGGTGCGCTGCACTTAAGATTAGCCTCCTGAATTATTGCCGGGCCGATTGCATATAATCCAGCACCAGATTGCACATGGCTTTTACACCTAACTTAAAACCGCTTTCATCGAGGTAAAAATCGGGGGTGTGGTGCGAGGGCGCTTCTTCGGGCTTTTTGCCTTTGGGCATCCCGCCCAGAAAAAAGAACAGACCCGGCACTTTTTCCTGGAAGAAAGAAAAATCTTCGGCCCCGGTAACGGGCGGACGTAACACCACATTATTAGTACCGGCCGTGCGCTGTAAGGTGGGTAACATTTTTTCGGTTAAAGCCAGGTTGTTGTAGGTAACCGGGTAGCTGGTGCCATACGGAACCAATACCTCTGCGGTAGCGCCGGCGCTTTCGGCGGTTTTAGTGGCTACTTCTTTTACGCGCCTGATTATCATTTTCTCATCGTCGGCGCTCAGGGCCCGGATGGTGCCTTCCATTTCTACCTGCTCCGGAATAATATTTGCCCGTACCCCGCCGTGAATAGAGCCCACCGTTACCACCCCGGGATTTTGGGTTACATTCAGGTTCCGGCTTACAATAGCTTGTAAATTATTAATAATCTGGGCGGCGGCCACCACCGGGTCTACCGACGACCATGGGTAAGCGCCGTGCGCCTGCTTGCCTTTTACCAATATTTTAAAGCCATTCACACTGGCCATGGTGCCGCCCGGCCGGTAAGTTAGCTGCCCTACCTCGGTTTGGGAATTAATGTGCAGGCCAAAGATAACGTCTACTTTGGGGTTATCCAGCACGCCTTCCTTTATCATGAGTTGCGCACCGCCCTCCTCTCCAGGGGGAACGCCTTCCTCGGCCGGTTGAAAAATAAATTTCACCGTTCCGGCCAAATCGTTTTTCATTGAAGCCAATATTTCGGCGGTGCCCATTAAAATAGCTACGTGCGAGTCGTGGCCACAGGCATGCATTACTCCTACCTGCTGACCGTTATAAGTGGTTTTTACTTTAGAGGCAAAAGGCAGCGGCACCCGTTCAGTTACCGGCAAAGCATCCATATCAGCCCGCAACGCAATTACCGGCCCCGGTTTACCCCCTTTTAAGATACCCACTACGCCGGTTTTGGCTACGCCGGTTTTCACTTCTATTCCCAAGCCTTTCAAATGTTTGGCCACAATAGCAGCCGTGCGCTTTTCGGCGTTGCCCAGTTCCGGGTTCTGGTGAATGTCGCGGCGCCAGGCAATCACTTTCTGCTCTATCTTGTCGGCCGCCGGGTTAATGCGAGCATCAAAATTATTGTTTTGGCTAAAAGCCGGTATGGCCAGCGTCAGGACAAAACCCAGGGCGTATATATTTTTCATGTAGGCGCTCTTTTGGTGAGTTAAGATAAATAATTCTAACCGGAAAAAAGAATAAGAAGAAAGATACGAGCTACAAGCTCGCACCAGCAAATAAAAATCTGATGGTGGTCTGGACACAACATTTTTTCAACCACCAGGTTAGTTAAACTTTATGGGCACCTTCCCAACCTTAAAATATGCAGTCCCCACGCTACCGCCAGTTTTAAACGAAGTGTACTTGGTGTCTATAAACAACCCTAAGTCTTCAGGTTTACTTACTACTGCCAAAGAAAGTTAGCTACTACAAGTTAACGGCAAAAGCTGCATTACCAGGCTCCCCGCCTATTTTAGGAGGGGCTGGGGGTGGTAAATTTTGTTTACCCTCTCCAAGCAAAGGAGAGCCGGTCCAACATTCATTTCTTTACAACGCTTTATATATAGCCTTCTACAGGTAACCCTTACGCCCTGCGGACACTGTCCCTAAATCATGGCTACAATTAGGGCTTATTCACCCAGCCAATTAACCCATAACATTCCCGTCCTTAAACTGTTAACCTAACACTAGGAAACCAGCTTTGCACAAAAAAGACAGAAAAAAACAGGTTCGCAGCTACCGGGTAAGCAAAGCCTGCCGCGCTGGCCGTGCCAAATCAACCAGCCTAACCAAATGACCAACCCCAACCAAAAAAGCTTATGAAAATATTGCTGACGGGTGCCACCGGCTATATTGGCAAAAGATTGCTGCCGGTGCTCCTGGAACAGGGGCACGAAGTAATTTGCTGCGTCCGCGATATTGACCGGTTTCCGCAGGAAGGCATTTACCAGCACCCCAATATTGCCTTGCTCGAAATTGATTTCCTGGAACCTATTCCCGCGGCCGGGGCCAACCCGGATAACGAAAAAAGCCGGAATGAAAAAATCCGGGAGATAGAAGTGGCTTACTACCTTATCCACTCCATGAGCACGAACAGCAAAGATTTCGGGCAACTGGAAGCCACTTCGGCGCACAACTTTATCCAACTGGTAAAACCCACCGCCGTGCGGCAAATTATTTATCTGGGCGGCATTACCAACAGTACCCAGCTCTCGCGGCACCTGGCTTCGCGCAAAAAAGTAGAAGAAATATTAAGCCAGAGCGGCATACCGGTAACTGCCCTTCGGGCCGGCATTATTGTGGGCTCCGGCAGTGCCTCTTTCGAAATTATCCGCGACCTCGTAGAAAAGCTACCGGTCATGATTGCCCCCAAATGGCTGAACACCCGCACCCAGCCCATTGCCATCCGGAACGTTTTGGAATATTTAACCGGCGTTTTGGGTAAGCCCCAAACCCTGAACCAGGCCTACGATGTGGGCGGACCGGATATTTTATCTTACAAAGAAATGCTGCTCCAGTTTGCCCAGGTGCGCGGACTCAAACGGTTCATCTTTACGGTGCCCGTCATGACGCCGCGGCTGTCGTCGTACTGGTTGTATTTTGTGACGGCTACCTCTTACCAGTTGGCTACCAACCTGGTAAACAGCATGAAAGTAGAAGTAATTGCCAAAGATAGAACCCTGGAGCAACTGTTGGGCATTACCCCCATCCCTTACCAAAAAGCGGTAGAACTGGCTTTTCAGAAAATAGAACAAAACAACGTGGTTTCGAGTTGGAAAGACTCGCTGGTATCGAGTAACGTCGATAATTCTTTGCTGGAACACATAAAAGTACCCGAAGCCGGCTGCTTTACTGACTGCCGGCAGAAGCCCATTACCACCAGTGTAAACCAGGTGCTCGATAATATCTGGTCGATTGGGGGCAGGCGCGGGTGGTACTACGGCGACTGGCTCTGGCACATACGCGGCCTGCTGGATAAGCTGGTGGGCGGCGTAGGTTTGCGCCGCGGCCGCACCAACAAGCACACCATAAACACCGGCGACACGCTCGATTTCTGGCGGGTGCTGGCCGCCGACAAACAAAACCAACGCTTGTTGCTGTATGCCGAAATGAAATTACCCGGCGAAGCCTGGCTGGAGTTTAAAATTATGCAAACCGACCACGGGCCTTTTCTCCGGCAAACGGCCACTTTCCGGCCCAAAGGGTTGCTGGGCCGCTTATACTGGTATGCCGTGTTACCGTTTCATTTTTTCGTGTTCGAGGGCATGGTGAATAATGTAATCCGGTATGGCAATTCTTTAAAATAAACTGGTGGGTCCAGACAATGTCTGAACGCCCTGGCTGCTTCCGCAAACCGTTAAGTATGCAAAGCCGCCGCGAAACAATGATTTTGTATGGGTAGGGTTAGGCGGCGTTTTTCTCAAACCTTTTTATACCCGCTAACTCTTTCTGCATATTTATTTTTTCTTCTTCTAAATCATAGTCGTCTTGTAGCCCAAGCCAAAATTTAGGAGAATTTCCAAAATAACAGCTTAATCTAAGAGCGGTATCGGCTGTAATTCTCCTGTTACCTTTAAGAATTTCTGAAACTCTGGTTTGAGGAATATGAATGTCTTTAGCTAGTCGGTAAGCGGTAATATGGAGAGGCAGGAGAAATTCTTCCTGCAACACTTCTCCCGGATGAATATTAGGTATCTTTTCCATTTTTTTAATGATAGTCAATAATCTCTACTGCGGCGGCTTGTCCATTGTTCCATTGAAAAATGATTCGCCACTGGTCGTTTATACGGCGGATGCTATAAAATTCTTTTAAATTCCCGGATAGCTTTTCTAAACGGTTAGACGGCGGAATCCGCAAATCGGCAATGTTCTGGGAGTTATTTAACATTCTTAATTTGCGGCGGCCAATTGCTTGGATATCCAAAGGTAATTTTGCCACTCTTTCCCCGTTCCAAATCTTTTCTGTTTCTTTCGAACCAAAAGACATTATCATACTTTCGCCTTACGGTACTAACGTCCAAAGTAAGTATTTTTTTCATTTTTAATAGCAAAAGAGAAAATTCTTAAATGCCGCTTGTCTTACTGGCATTGGTAACTAAAGCCCGGTGTACGAATTCCCCCCTAAAAATTTCAGGTACCCGCGGTATTCGTTTCGGCTTCGTTTACCAGGCGCAGGGCGGTTTCCTTTAAACCCGCCTCCGGAATAAATTCGTCGGAGATAGTTAGCACCGAAAACAAGGAGCGCTGCAAATGCTTTGTACTGAGTTCATCGCCTTTCAGGGCGGCTTGTACCAGGTGCAACGATAAATCGGCGAGTAATAAGCGGCGTTTCTGCGCGTAGGCCGGCGTACCTTTGGCGGCCAGGTTTTCCAGGTAGGCTTGTTCTACACGACTGTGCGCTTCGGCTACCAAATCCAGCACCGCCTGTTTTTCTTCTGGTTGCATAATAATTGTCTAAACGATAATACAGGTAAGTTACGGGCTAGAAATATTTATTCCAATAGCGGTTGCAGCTAAAAAACTTGTCTAGCGCCAGTGTTGAGCTTAGCGTCACTGGTGCCTGTTTATGTTAGCCAGTTTTTAAATTAGCGGAAGCTGAAGTTAAAAAATAAGTCTGAAGACTTACATTCATAGCTAGACACAAGCCACGCTTCGCTTAAGATTTGCGCCAGAGGGGGAGTTAAACCTATTTTTTAAATAAAGTATGTACCTGCTTTTCTTTAATTAAATAATCAATTAAAGGTTTATATGTTGAGTTACTTACGTGAGAAGGATACCATTCAGAATAAGAATTATTAAGAAGATGATATTTAATTAAACGGTCCTCCTCTAACAATACCCATAAATTATGAGCTGCTCTGTTCATGAATCCTGTTAAGCCTTTTATCTTTAATCCTTCAATACCATTATTCCGACAGGATGGACAACCACATTGAGTTAAAACATCCCATTCATTTTCATCGCAATTTCGTCCACGCCATTTACCCAATTCAGCAACTAAGCGATCACCTTTGCCAGGAAGCTGTATTATGCCGCGAGCTGCTCGGTTACGCCACCCAGTCGAATCTATTGAATCCATTTGAAGCAAAGCTGCTATATGTAGCGTAGCCGTTCCGCCTATTCCGAATACATGTATTTTCTTATCTTTAAATACCTTCCTAATATTTTGCAAGTGCCCCAATATATCTTGATAAGGCATAGCTTTAGGAGCCCGTAGTAAGTTAGGCACAATACCTCCTAAGGCAATTCTTTTCTTCTGATTTAATAAATGATCACCTTGAAGATGCGTCACATATTCATTTAAATAACGGCAGATGTGGAGAACTGGAACAAAGCCATCGTAATTATATGCAAGATTTATTTTCATGGTATCTAACATGCAATTATACTGCTGCCCATCTGACATAGCAGGAGCAGGAATAAAATCTTGTGGGGTTGGATACCAATCTGGTTTTGCTCTTTCTATAAATTCTTTATATTCTTGCTGATTAATTTGACTGGACCGGCGCAGGAAGCTAAATGAGCCGTTGTCAAGGTAAATTGAAATATCTTTGGGAACTTCAAGATATTGGTGCAAACCAACTTCCATCGCCTTCTTCCGCTTGGTAGGTGTTTTATCAAATTCTGCATAAGACACCATCACCGCCCGTACTTCAGGTAAAAAATAAGGTGAACTTGAATTCCATACTTTAGGATTAGGGTTACTTAAATTAAGACCGACGACTATTTCCATTTTGTTTTGTTTGCTCCATCTCAAGACCCTTCTGTGCATTTTCAAGCGCAACAAAAGCATCTTCTTCTTCCCTCTCACCTTGCGATTCTGATTTCTTTATTCGTACTAAGACCGGAAAGTTAATTAATTGACCGGATAAAATTGCTTCCCCAACATCTAAATCAGGAAGCATTTTGGCTTCATCTTCTCCAAGTGATTCTATTACCCTACGTACAAAATTTTGGTCAGCAGGGTTTATCATTCTCATAATGATGTAAGAATTGCACATTGATAATGCAGTTTCATCTAAACGAGATGGTCGTTGGCTAACCATTATTAAACCAACACCAAATTTACGGCCTTCTTGAGCAATTTGCTTTGTAATAGCTATGGAACGCTCTTCGGCTGTGGTCAAAGCTTTACCAGGAACAAAGTTGTGTGCTTCTTCTAACAATAGAACAACCGGAAGTTTTAGTTCATCGCGTACTTTAGCTTCAAAAATACTGTTAGCAATAATTGTGTAAATAGTTGCTTGAAAATTACCCGTATATCCGGCCAGTGATATCACACTAATCTGACCATATTTTACAAGTTCTAAACGATTAATAGGTAATGGGTTAGCACTACGAGCAACCTTTTTATTGGTTGTTTCCATCCGCTTAAGTGCCGCTGCCGCTTTAAATACTCTCTTCTTAATACCCTCAATGGTTCTCTTATCGGTTCTACTATAAGTATCGATACGAGCCCATCCCCATTCCTGTAATTGCGTTTCAAGCTGCTGCCAATCTCCTTCATTATCCGCTTTCATCTGCACAATTCGTTCTCCGGCTTCAGCTAAATAACCTACCAACCACATATCTTGCTTAATTCCGTATTGTTCAATAGTATCTCGTCTCAAGAGTAAAGCGAGCCATTGTTCCCGCCGCTTTCTTTCACCCCCATCTTCTATAAAAAATTGTTTTGCAGCATAAAATACATCATCAAATACACCTTGCATCGTGGGAGTTAATTCATACCCTAGTGTATCTACGACCTTAGCAACTGTTTCACTCTCTTCTTCAAATACTGGAAACTCGGCATAATATCGTTGTACTTTTCCTTTCAACTTCTCAACATCAGCTAATCCTGTATAATCACCATGTGGATCAAAAATAACAATAGGATAATTCCTCTCTGCCAATTGTTCCACAATTCGACGAGCTGTAACACTTTTACCTGCTCCGGTCATTGCTAAAATCGCCAAATGCCTACTCACAATTGCATGCCCGTCAACCTTAACTGTCACACTTGGGCGATTAGATAAAGTGGCAATGTCTAATGCACGACTCTGCTTAGTACCTAATTCTCCAATTACAACTCTTTCCAAATCGGTTGAATTTGGCATATAAGCTTGAGAAGCCGGCTGAGGAGGATACCGCACATGGTCTAATCTGCCGCCAGCTGATCCATCAATAGGTTCTGATCCTAAAACTTGACAAACTGCTGTTACCATTTCTCTACTTAATGAAAGTACGGTATCAAAAGGGCTAGTTCTAGTTTCAGCAAGTTCATGGCCGGCTTCCACTGGGAAGAGTGGATTAATCCGTTCGATTTGTTGAACCTTTGCCCAAAGTCGCGTTTTTTGTTTAATACTATTTTGTTCGGTAGATTTTAGATCAACATCCACAGCAATAATATCCTGTTCACGAATTGTTTCATGAGCAACAGCTAATCGGAAGGTTCGACTAGTACTTTCACCAACAAGGGTTCCTACAAAACTCTGCTTTTCGAGTTTTTCAGGTAATTCTTCAGTAGCAATTTGAGGCATAAGTTATATTTTAACCTAATATTTAAGGATTTGGACGGAAAAGCCAATCTCGATGTGTCATATAAATAGCCTGAACAAGCAGATGTCGCATTTCAGCATCTTTAATTTCTCCCTTTTGCAAACTAACGCTTAAATGGTGTTTGATTAATTTACTATATGCATTAGTAAGCCATGTGGGTACCTTTGCGAATTTATCAGCTACATCTAAGCCAACAGGAAACCCATAACCAGGTATTAACAATGAATATAAATATGCTCGCTTAGCTGCTTCTTCAATTTGTTGTTCTCCTAAGCATTCAAACACTTCAACCCTAATTGGCTCTGTTCTGTCGGACACACTTATATAACAACCTTTAATTTTAGGAAAGCCAAGCAATGGATCTTTTAAAATACTCCAATCCATATTTGTTGCCCGAGCCTCACCTGTTAATATTGTTTGACCAGTACGAAGGCCTTTAAGTTTATTTATTATCCAAGATTCTGAACGTTGGCCAGGCTTCATTAGCATTGCCATTAGGATAGCATCAGTATAGGCTAAACGATCTAATAAAATTCCTGGAGTTTTTAAATCTGTTCTACCAAATAAATTATTGAAGTAATTTTGATTATTCTTTTTCCTTAAGCTAACAAATATGCGCTCTAGTAGTACATCTTCGCTAAATTCTCTTAATCTTCCACGCTCAACAACACCTGCAATTATAGGAACAGGACTACGCTTCTTTGCCTCAGATATAAGTTGCTGATATAGAAATGCCATCCACGCTAAAGGATCAAACAACTTTTTTTGAATCATATCTGTATCTACACCGGGTGCTAACTTCGGATATATTTGGATACGAGCTTCCTCTAAAAATTTATTCTTTAGATCAGAGGCTAGTTGAGGGTTTGCGGCATAACTTCTCAGAAATAAATCAATATCATTTTCAGTAAATGGACTATGTCCAGCGTAATTACCCATTAAGTACATTAAAGGACCATGAAACATTAGCAACCTCAAATTAGGTGTACGTTTCAATGCAGAAAGACCGCCTAGAAGCTCGGCAGTAATTCTAACTATATCTATAAAATCCTTGCGCTCTTTACTACCACCTTCTAAATCTCCTAAGATAACAGGATAATAACCAAATTGCTCTCTTTCTGCTAAGTTACGTTCACCGGTTCGGACGGCATAGGAGCCTACCCGTAATAAAATAGGAATTTGTCCAGAAATTTCTACTTGTCCAACTCCCCCATCTATAAATGTTACAACTTCTCCTTGAACTTCCTGCCAATTTGCCCCATTAATATTAGAGATAGAAATAATTGGATCAGACTCGCCACTTTTAGCTAATAATATTTTCTTCCTTAGATCTTTTATAAATTTGGATGTGTTTTCAAAATAATTTCCTCTTAGATTTTCTGCTACAATAAAAGCATTTTCTACAAGGCGCATCAACACATAAGGTTGGCGTTGTAAATCTTCTCGAACCCCTTCCTCCGTTAGATGATAATCTTGTCCATTATTTTCACTCATATACGTTTAATTTCCACACCTAACTGAGTAAGAATCTTTCGCGCATCCAGAGTTCGGAACTGTCCTACTGGCACACCGGTTAGAATACTAAGAAGCCACTTTGGAGCCACCCTCAATTCTCCAATTGGAACAAACCAAGATTCAAATCGTGCTGCACCTATAGGATCTTCTTTAGCCTTTATAAATGCAATATGTAAAATTTCATTTACATTATATTTTATTTCTTTGCCGTGGAAAGTGATTATTTGTGCTAATCCAGTCGCATCAATCTCTGGCGGTGGGGCTTGATAAAGCCATTCATATAAATTAGAGACTTGTTTACCTATACTTCCTTGCGTATGAATAATTTTAGGCTCACTTTCTTGTACATACCCGGTTAGCCTATTTAACTGGGAAGGATTTAAAGCTTCAAGATAATTATTTGACATACAAACCATTACCTCTTGAAGTAACTCAGTTTTACGTTGAATAAGCCCATTCAGCTTTTCTTCAACTAATGGTTGAAGTTCGCGAGCCCTAACAAGAGTCATTTTCCTATCATAATTACCAATTAGCTCATCGGCTGCTATTAAAGAATGTTCGGCAGAAAGGATAAAGGTTAAAGGAAGGTTACTATTGGGAGATTCGCGATATTTACGTAAAACTTTAAAAAATGGCCCATCATATCTTTCAATTGCCGGTAATAAAACTGTTGTGTTTTTTTTTAATTGCGAGCAAGACAATAATAATAATCGAGTCATTTAAATAAAACTTGGGAATAGTTTATTAAAAGCTAAAGATTAAACAAATTGATAGGCGACTGAATTATTTAATTAGAGGTAAAGCTTTTTTATTAGATAACGTTACTTGTGAGTTACAATTAAATCCAACCTTTCGCTTTAGCTTCTTCAAATCCTCTGGCGCGCAAAATAGAAGCTGGGTTATCAAGCTGACCATAACCCCATTCATTGAGCACATTTCTATTCCCATTATAATCGGTATGAGAATCAAATCTTACGATATCTAGTACTCCTAGTTCTTTGGCCATCTTCCAGGTTTCAGCTTTAGAAAGATACATCAGGGGTGTATGAATACTTACATCTGTATCCATTGCTAACGATAATGATGTTTGTAAAGAATCTAAAAAAGCCCTGCGACAATCAGGATAGCCAGAGTAATCAGTTTCGCACATTCCACCAACTAAATTAGTTATGCCTTTGTTGTATGCATAACTAGCAGCAATTGTAAGAAAAAGGGCATTACGACCTGGAACAAAAGAAGAAGGTAAATTTTTATTCCGCTCATGTGGTTCAGCAATATCTTTATTATACTCAATAAGTGAAGAACCACTAAGTGTACCTTGTATATTAAAAATAGTGAATTCAACTCCAGCTTTAGCGGCTATAATCCCTGCCTGCTCTAACTCTACGTTATGTTTTTGCCCGTAATCAAATCCTAAACCTTCTACATGATTAAAAATTTGCTTTGCCCAAAACAAACACGTTGTAGAGTCTTGCCCACCTGAAAGTAGTACTACGGCTGCATCCCTTCTTTCATTTTCCATTAATAAATAATTTTTAGAGTCTCGTACTAAGGATTTGCGCAGTTATATATTTACTACAGAGTAGGCGCTATTAGGTATTTCTTCTTCACTTAGTATTACTGAACGCTCTAACTCTGCATAACAGGTGTCTGTCTCTCTAATCAGTACCCGAATTTCGCTGATACTATTTTTAATTAGAAACGAATAACCATCCTTTATTATAAAATCAATAACAAATTGGCAAAGATTCTCCGAAGTACTATTATACGGTAATACAAAATATTTCGAACCTAATGTATTGAGCACATTTATCAAATCTTCGTCGCCTTCTGCTACTAGTGTTGCATGGTCCCAAGCTTCAATAAGTGGATTAATCAACGCTTTTAGGTCTGCAAAGTCAACAACCATACCTTCCTCATTAAGCATTCCCTTTAATTCAATTGTCATTTTATATGAATGCCCATGTAAATTTCTACAATTACCCTTATGGTTAGGAAGCCGATGAGCACCTTCCCAGCGGAATTGCTTAGCAATCTTCATAATTTATTTATTTTAGTTTAATTAGGCGAAGGTATAGCAAAATACCTAATATTTGCTCTGTAAAATATCAACATCAAAGGCTTTCATTTTCTCTCTTGTTAGCCCCAACTTCTCATTAAAATATTAAATTCAATTAGATAGAGCTATTTATTACTCCCTATACCCTCCCTTAAAAACCTCATTTACATGCCAGGCAGTAAAATCCGGATTAGGATAGAAGGCTTTTTTCTGCGGCGGTTTAATATTCTTCCCGTGATGCTGGATTAGCCACATATCGGCACCCTGTCCGTTTACTTCATCCGAAACCAGCATTCGTAATTCCGGGCTTACCGTAAAAGCTCCCAAGTCGAAAAGTTTGTGGTGGGTGGCACATAAAGCCAACCCATTTACTTCTTCATCTGGCCCGCCCGCCTGGTGCCATTTAATATGAGCAGCTTCCAGGGCCAATATTTTATTCTTCAGCCGCACGCTAAACCCACAAATGGCACATTGGTATTCGTACGCTTTCAGAATACTTTCGCGGAACTGCGGGTCACGCCTTCGGATTTGTTTGGCACCAGTTGGGGTTAGAGCAATATTTAAACCTACTGCATCCAGAATATCCTGGTGCAGGGTTTCGGGAAAATTCTGATCCAGTATTCTTTCGGCAATAGTTCTCAATAAATCCGGGTTAGCCTTTAGCCGTTGTACTACTTCTTCCGGGAACCGCCCCTGCACATTATTGGTCAGCAAATATTTAGAACGGTAATCGTGTTTGGTATTCAGCAATTCAGGTTTATTAAATTGCCAAAGGCCATCGTTAGCCAAACGAATAAAAGGATAATACGCGTGGGTTTTGCGGGGTGGGCCAAAATCAGCTAATAAATTATTCAGCTTTGGTTCTATAGCTGCGTAAGAGATAAACCCGAGGTTGCCCCGTTGTATTTCGCCGAGGGCCAGCAGCATTAAAAGCGGCTTATGTGGGGCGCGGGTGCCTTTGCTTTGCCAGGTTTTAATATTGCTGAATTGCTCTAATACTTGTTTGTCGTCCATCGGGTGCAAAATCTCCTTAATGTAATATTTTGCACAGAGCTTTAATAAGCTTTTACCATTATTTTAATAATTTATGACTTTTGTGAAAACAGGATTTAATGCCCTTAGAATTTGGTCAACAGGTTGTTGGCTTTTTCAACTAGCAAATAGGCAACAGCTTGTTGCCTGATTACATTTTGCATGTGATAAAATCGGGTAGGATTCATCTGACTATTTTCAGAATTTGCTTTAACATCCATTTGGCTTAGCTTCCACAACTTGCCTCCATACTACTGCAATTTATTCCGGATAAAATTTTCCAGTTGTTCTTTAGACGGCAGTTGTACCAGGTACTTCGACACAAATAGCTGGATATCGAAGCCGGCGGTGGCGTATTGCACCAGGGCATCGTTTTTATGGGCTACTAACAAAATACCTACCGGCGGCTGATCATCGGGCCGCATCACCTCCGCTTTGTAGCAATTTAGATAAGTGTTGAACTGACCGGCGTTTACATGATTAAAGTCGGCTAATTTTAACTCGGAGAGTACATGGCATTTTAATAGGCAGTGGTAAAATACCAAGTCGATAAAGAAATATTTATCGCCTATTAAAATACGTTTTTGGCGGCCTTCCAGCCAAAAGCCGTGTCCTAGCTCCAGTAAAAATTCCTGCAAATGGTCGGGTAATGCCTATTCCAGGTTATTTTCGGTTACCAAGGCTTGCTACGGTAGCCCAAAAACTCAAAAGCGTAGGTGCTTTAGATAAAGTCGGGCGGGTTTGGTAGGCACGTTGTTAGTTTCGTGTACCAGTTGCGCTAATTTTTCCGGCTGCCGACCCAGGCCCATCCGTTCAAAATAAAGACTAATTATTAGCCGCTTTCCTTCGCGTACACGCCAGTTGCCTTTTATAGCTTTTAGTTAGGCACCAGCTAAGAGATCACCTTATTTTGAAAAAAACGTATATTTGACATTATGACAAATATCAAAGACTACATCAGCATAGACCAGGAAATCTTAAGCGGACAACCTGTTTTCAAAGGAACCCGGGTTCCGATTGAGACATTGTTTTTGCATTTAGAAAAAGGGGTTTCTCTGGACGAATTTTTAGAGGATTTTCCTACTGTGAGCAAAGAACAAGCAATTGGCGTTTTAGGAATTGCCGAAAAAATAATGACTTCTAAAAATATAGAAAAGTTATATGAAACTGCTGCTTGACGAAAACTTACCCAAGCGGCTTAAACTTGACTTTCCTGAACATGAGATTTACACAGTTAGCGACAAAGGCTGGAATGGCAAGAAGAATGGAGAATTAATGAAGCTGTTAATATTAGAAGAATTCGACGCTTTATTCACCTTTGACAAAAATTTACAATACCAACAGAACTTTAAAAAATACGCTATTCCTGTTTTAGTGCTGAATGCTACTGACAATACTTATCTGACGTTAAGTAAACTTGTGCCTAAAATGAAAGAAACACTCAATACCCAATTAATCTCCGGGCCGACAATTCTAAATAAATAAAAAGAAAACCTGTGGCTAATACGGTATATACAAAATCCTGGCTCCGCTACGGGTTTCGCATATTCCAACCGTTCGTAATAGTTAAGTGACTTACTTAACTGCTGTTACGCAAAAGTTTAAAAAATATAGGTTTAGGAAACCCACTCGTGTCATTCAGGAGGAACCTATGTAGCAGGTAGCCAAAAAGTGTCCTCCTGAATGACACGAGTGAACACCATAGCCTTATAAAACATTATACAAGCAAATATTGCGTAATAGCAGTTACTAAGTGCATCAATAGCTTATAGCCGTACTGCGCCAGCTCTTCGCCTTTCTGCTCGTATTCTACCCTGTTCGTATTCTACAATGTAAAGCCAATGAGCCAGTTGCGGAGTTACGGATGGTGAGCAATTTATTTACCGCTTTAGCCGCGGCATGGTGCAGGTGCACATGAGTGCTTTTAATATTTTGAAGCAGTAGCAGAAATTGCATAGGGCATCTTTTAGGAAAGATACAATGGTTCTGTAAGAAAATTCTGGTTATTTATAATAAAAAAGTCTTTCACTATTTGCCCGGGCATCTAAGTTAATAAAGCCGGTAATACTATTATTTTCGGGTTCCTTGCCGCTGGCCCGGTTGGCCTTATTCTTTATAGTATCCAATTTATTTAAAACGCTGTCTCTTACCATCTTCGCCCCGTTCAAAAGCTTCTTTACTGACTTCCGCCTGAAAATAAATTACTTATAAGAACCTATATATAGAAACACGCGTAAACCGGCAGACATTTATTTAATTTTCGTTTCGTAACAAAATCCAAACTAACCTGAAAAAACTATGGCAGATTTAGATGTACAACCCAAAAAAAGCCGTCCCTGGTGGATATGGCTTTTATTAGCACTAATAGCAATTGCGGTAATATTTGTTTTGTCGCGCGGTTGCAACCGTACCAACGACGATGCTGACGCAGTTGGCACTACTATGACCGATACCACAACTACCACTGCGGCTGCCGACGGCACCGCCACCGATGATGGCTGGGGTACGGTAGATTTTAATGCGCCGGCCGCTACCTACGAGGAAATAACCGACCGGGATATTAACGTGCGCGGCAACGACGATTACGCCATTTACAGCGTAGACGAAACCGTTTTGTTTGATACCGATAAAAGTACGATTAAGCCCCAGGCCGCTGAGAAGCTGAAGCAGATTGCGGGCTCGATGGGCAAACGCTTTGCCAACAGCCAGGTTCGTATTTACGGCTACACCGATGCCCAGGGCAGCGCCAGCTATAACAAAGAACTGGCCGAACAACGCGCCGCCGCCGTACAAACCTGGCTGACCCAGAACGGGAATATTGCCCAGGATAATGTTACGCTGCATCCCGTTGGCGAGTCGCGGCCCGTAGCTTCTAACGAAACGGCCGCCGGCCGCCAGCAAAACCGCCGCGTAGAAATTGTTGCCCGCCGGTCGGAATAACCTTTCCGGGCTAGTACGTAAACAATAGATACCTTTGGTTTACAATGTTTTAACCAGCGCCCATCCCGGCGCCCTTAACTAAAAAATTATGGAAAGAGATAATAATTATAACGAAACCAACCGCCTGCAGGAGTTAGGCGGCAGCGATTTCGAAATTGCCGACGGCCAACCCAATATTAAAGGCTGGACCATCAAAAACCCGCAGGGCCAAACCATTGGCGAGGTAGAAGAACTTATATTTGATGTGCAATCCAGGAAAGTACGCTACATGGTAGTGGATTTGGAAAACAGTGTGCTGGACCTGGAACCGCGCAATGTACTGGTACCCATTGGCCTGGCCCAACTAAACGAAGACGACGATGATGTAATATTGCCCAACGTTACCGCCGACCAGTTACGCGCTTTACCCGTGTACGAGAAAAATCGGATTGGCCGCGATACCGAAACATCTATCCGCTCGATATTTGGCGGCCTGGGGGCAGCGGCCGGAGCTGCCGGGGCTGCCATTAGCGGTGCTGCCCACCGGGCCGGCGATGCCATCACCGGCGACACCGATACCCGCGATGACTTTTACGAACACAACCACTTTAGCGACCGCGGCCTGCACCGTAATCGCCGGGACTTAACCGATGATTATACCGATGCCAATACGACCCGCGACCTCACCGATAGCGATTATACCACTGCCAACACCAATCGCGACCTAACCGACAGTGATACTACTATTCCGATAATAGAAGAAGACGTAGAAATAGGTAAGCGCGAAGTAGAAACCGGGGGCGCTCGTATTAGCAGCCGGATTGTGGAAGAAGATGTTGAGGAAAATATTACCCTCCGGGAAGAGCACATAAACGTGGAGCGTACGCCGGTAAACCGTCCGGCCACCAATGCCGATATTAATGCTTTTAGAGAAGGTGAAATTGAACTGACCGAACATGCCGAAGTACCGGTGGTAAACAAGGAAGCCCGCGTGGTAGAAGAAATAACCCTCGACAAAGAGGTAACCGAACGCGACGAAGTAATCCGCGACACCGTGCGCAAAACCGAAGTAGACGTAGAAAACCTGGATGCTGATACCAATCGGCCCCGCCTCGACGACGATGATACTTACCTGACCGACGAGGAGCGAAACCGCAACAGGCCTACCAACATTTAAACTAATATTACAGAACTTGCGCCAAGTTATTTAAAAGTCCCTCTAAATTATCGGACAGTCCCCCTTCGGAGGGGGCAGGGGGAGGATTTAAAGCGTAAACAGCAACCTGGCGAAAGCTTTTAATGATTTAAAACCCAAAGCAAAACGGCATCTTAACTAAGATGCCGTTTTGCTTTTACAAGCCAGAAAATTCGTAATTATTAATTATCAGCGGCTTTGCGGGCGGCTTTATCGGCTTTCTTGCGGGCACGCTGGGCCCGGGCTTCGGTTTTGGCTGCTTTTTTGGTTTGTTTGGCTACTTTCTCGGCGGCATCATCCAGTTCTTCGGTTCTCCGGGCTTCGCGCTTGGCTTCCCGGGCGCTTCTTTTGGCATCGGATAAGCGTTCTTTATCCTGTCGGGGGTCAGAAGTCTGCACGGGCGCAGTCTGCGCCGGGGTGGTCTCGGTGGTTTGGGCAATAGCATGGTTACTTAATAAAGTAAACAGGCCTGCAATTAAGGCAAAAAATAGTTTTTTCATTTCTTTAAAGGTTATAAACCTACTACGCATAATCTGCAAAATAAGCCATCGGGCATCCAAAAAATACAATTGCAATTACCAGGCAACTAACCCGTTTTTATTTAAGCAGCGCTCCGGAGAAAATTAATTGATTACGTGAAGAAGAAAGGCAATAAACCGGAAGGCCTCGCCGTGTATGCCTCAATTTAACCAGCGGCTTTACCTTTGCAGGTTGTTTAAGTTATTTTCTAATTCATGGGAGGAAGGTAATTCGGATTGTAAGCCTTCGGGTAATATTTTAGTATCCTTAAATGCACTTGCGCGAATTGCGAATCATCAAAAGATTTTCTCAAATTTTGAATTAGGCTTTAATCCGCCATTTTGAGGGTTGCCATGTTAAATCCAGTTATCCTTAAATATTGTTCAGCTTTGTGGTAAGAAAAACTTCACCGGGTAATCACTTGAATATATTTACTAAAATATTTAGCATATAAATAAACTATATTTAAAATTAGCCAGTATATTTAGCATAAATATCTCTAATGCTAAACCCGAATGCAACTACTAGCTACTTATTCCCCTATTGGTCAGCCCAGCCAGGTGCGGGTAAAATTGTACGAGCACAATGTACCGGCCGGCTTTCCTTCGCCGGCCGCCGACTTTACCGAACGCACCTTAGATTTAAATGAGTTTATCGTAAAACGCCCGTCCTCTACCTTTTTTGTAAAAGTAAGCGGCGACTCGATGCAAAACGCCGGCATTTACGAAGGCGATATTATTGTGGTAGATAAGTCGTTGAAAGCTGTACACGGCAATATTGTGCTGGCAGTGGTACACGGTGAGTTTACTGTAAAACGGCTGCACTATGCGGGTAAAAAAGTTTTTCTGCGGCCCGAAAATGAACACTACGAACCCCTGGAAATATTACCCGACATGGGCTTTACAGTGTGGGGCGTGGTTATTCATGTACTGCATAAAGTATAAGTTTTATGCTGGCGCTGATTGATTGCAACAACTTTTTTGTATCGTGCGAGCGTGTATTTCAACCTGGGCTAAAAAACACACCCGTGGTGGTGCTGTCGAATAACGATGGCTGCATTATTTCGCGCTCCCAGGAAGCCAAAGATTTAGGCATAAAAATGGGAGAACCTTTATTTAAGGCGCGGCCCATTATCGAACAGGCAGGCGTGCGGGTATTTTCGTCTAACTTTATGCTCTACGGCGATATGTCGCAGCGCGTGATGCAAACCCTAAAAAAATTTGGAGCCGTAGAGGTTTATTCTATCGACGAAGCCTTTGTTGATTTATCGCATGTGCCAGCGGCTAATCTGGAAAAATGCGCTGCGACCATCCGGGAAATTATTTACCAATATTTGGGCTTGCCGGTATGCGTAGGCATTGCTCCTACCAAAACCCTGGCTAAAGCCGCGAATCACCTGGCCAAGAAAAACCCCGCTTACAACGGTACTATGCTGCTCGATACACCCGCCAAACAGGCCGCTGCCCGCCGCCATCTGGCGGTAGAAAACATCTGGGGCGTAGGCCGCCGCTATGCCGCCAAACTGCACCAGCACCAGGTTTATACCGTCGCCGACCTCGTAGATCGCAGCTCGGGCTGGGTGTACAAACACCTGGGCGGCGTGGTAGGCGTGCGATTGCGGCAGGAATTATTAGGTCAACCCTGTCAGGAACTAAGTTTTAAGGAAGAACACGTACGTAAAAATATCGCCTGCACCCGTTCTTTCTCGCAGTACATTACCACCCTCAACGACCTGCAGGAGGCCGTAGCTACCTACACCTCCCGTGCCGCCGAAAAATTACGGCGACAACGCAGCGCTGCCAAAGCCATTACAGTTTTTATCCGGACGAATAAGTTTTCGGTACAAGCGCCTCAATACCACCGGGCCACCACGGTTTCGTTACCCCTTGCTTCCGCCGATACCGGCGAGCTGATTCGGTATGCCCTGCAAGGCCTGCAACAAATTTACCAACCGGGCTATTCCTATAAAAAAGCCGGCGTTATTTTGTCGGAGATTATACCGGAACACCAAGTACAAACCGATTTATTCCATACCACCGACCGAAGTAAAAGCCAGAAACTAATGCAGGCCCTGGACAAACTGAACACCAAAATGAGCAAGAACGAGTGGGCCATAAATGCAGTAGGTTACGCTGCAGCCGGTATTGAAAAAGATTGGAAAATGATCGTTACGCGCCGCAGTCCCCGTTACACTACGCATTGGCAAGAGATATTAGAAATTAATATTTGATTCAGATATCATATAGGCTTCTGATTGGTAACTGCTATTACGCAAATTTAAGTTAAGCGGTAATATCTAATCCAGAGTTGTTATTCTGGGAATCCAAGGATTCCGGGCGGAAACTTGTTAGCAGGTCACGAACAAGTTTCCGCCTGCATGACAATAATTTACCCCTTCATGAGTTTCTTTCAACCTGACCTTCGTTTTGCGTAACATCAGTTAATAAGATAAGAATCCGGAAAAACTCACCTTGCTGCATTATCTGGTTCTGTATTAACGAAGTGTAACTTGGACCTATAGATAAGAGTCAGTTTTTAACTGGCAGGCTGTCCGAAACTTCCTTAATCGGCACCCACTTGCTAAAAGCTGGTTCGAGTGGAAGATAAAAATCACAAATATTCCTTAGCCTGACGGCTATGCGCTGATGGCCTAATATTTAATATATCTTTTGTGAGCTTTTGCACAGTAGTTTTTTAACCTTGAAAATCCTCCCCCTACCCCCTCCAAAGGGGGACATTCAATAATTTTGCGAAAGCCCTATCTTTTTATATCTACATACTTCCGTCCTGTCATTCCGAAGGAATCTTCTGCTTAGAGGGCGTTACAAGCAAATAACAGAATTGGTTTATTACCTGTTTTCCTAATTCAAGCATAAGATTCTAATAGCATTTTGCGAATTCTACGGCATAGCACCAACTATAAGGGCCTAATTCACAGAAACAATTTATTTTCAGAATAACAATGGCTTTAAATCTCCTTGGCACCGCCATTCTAAAATAAAAGGCCGTTTAATCAGACCACAAAAACTTCATCCGGATTAAAAATTTTCTGTTTAAATAAACGCTATGCTTTATATTTAATTTCTCGGGGAGACTGGCAAATTGCTTATCAAAGGGGCTGGTACGGGAAAGATTAAAAACTTGTAAAACCAGTATAAGAACCATTTGCCAGTATGGAAAAATTAATTGCCAAAGCGCGTTGGTACCGCCTAATACCGTTAGCCTTTATCACCTACAGCCTGGCTTACCTGGCTAGGGCTAACTTTGGCTTTGGTGCCGCCAGTGGCATGGCCGCCGACCTGGGAATTACCCCGGCCATGTCTTCGCTCTTAGGCTCTTTGTTTTTTCTGGGTTATTTCTTTTTCCAGATTCCGGGAGCCCATTATGCCGCCCATAACAGCGCCAAACGTTTAATTTTCTGGTCTTTGATTATGTGGGGTGGTTTAGCCACGGCTACCGGCCTGATTAGTAACGTAAATCTCCTGATAATTATCCGGTTTATGCTGGGTGTAGCAGAGAGTGCCGTTATGCCGGCCATGCTTATCCTGCTCAGCAACTGGTTTACCAAAGCCGAACGCTCGCGGGCGAATACTTTCTTAATTTTGGGCAATCCGGCCACGGTACTCTGGATGTCTATTTTGTCGGGTTATTTAGTAGAAACGATGGGTTGGCGCTGGATGTTTATTCTGGAAGGATTACCAGCTATTATATGGGCTTTTTTCTGGTGGCGATTGGTAGAAGATAAACCCGCCGCTGCTACCTGGTTAACCGAGCCTGAAAAGCAAGCTTTAGCCGACCAACTGCACGCCGAGCAACAAAGCTTGAAACCAGTAAAAAATTATACCGAAGCTTTCCGCTCCCGGACCGTAATATTACTTAGTTTGCAGTACGCTTTCTGGAGCATTGGCGTATATGGTTTTGTAATGTGGCTGCCTTCTATCATTAAAGCAGCGCCGAACATGAGCATGATAGAAACCGGCTGGCTGTCTTCGGTGCCTTACCTGCTGGCTATTGTTGGTATGTTGGGAGCTTCTTATTTCTCGGATAAAACCCTGAATCGGAAAGTCTTTGTGTGGCCGTTTCTGTTAATTGGGTCACTGGCCTTTTATGGTTCTTACGTACTGGGCACGAGTAATTTCTGGTTATCGTTTGGGCTGCTTACCCTGGCGGGTGGCGCCATGTACGCGCCATACGGTCCGTTCTTCGCCATTATTCCGGAAATATTACCGCGCAATGTGGCCGGCGGAGCCATGGCTTTAATTAACAGTATGGGTGCCCTGGGCTCATTTGCCGGGTCGTATCTGGTGGGGTATTTAAATGGTTATACTGGTGGCTTCGGTGCTTCCTATATTTTCATGGCTGGTTCGTTGTTGCTGGCCGCTGTCTTTACGTTATTGGCAGTAAAAACCAAGCCCGCTACTTACCAATCCAAGCTGGCGGTTAATCCCGCCTGATTGTGCACTAACTTATAAAAAAATAGAAACAACTGTGCACTTAATTAATTGCTATGGCTGGCGTGCCGCTAATGATAGTTTCTCACAGGCTTTTGGCCGTTCGTCTTAATTACCCACAGGAAAATATTAGGAAGTCCAGCAAAATAGTAAAGGAATAGTTTGTAAAGGCGACAACTATAGGGAAACTACATCAGTTTGGGCAATGAGGGCCTTTCAGATTTCCGGTGCGCAGCATTCCGACGGAGGAGGAAAGGAAAGATGAGCAGCCCGAATGACCAAACGGGGCCGCGCGGCCTGGAGCTAACTTAGTAAGTAACTACCAGTTAGCACCTATACCTTGAAAGATGCAATCTTTCAAAAGATCTAAACCTTACTTTTTTATATTAAAAATAGCACTTCAAGTTTATCCAGAAGTGCTATTTTTAATATCTATACTAATTTAAACTACTTTTGTAACACCAGGCGTTGGAATCGGGTACCGGCCGTTAGCGTCGGGCTTCGTTGGCGTTTCGGCATCAAAGGCAAAAGTTTTTGGCATAATGCTGATTTCAGAATTCAGCGCCTCTTCCCAATTAATCACCTGGCCCGAATAAGTTGCCATGCGGCCCATGATAGCCGTCATGGTACTCTTAGCTGCAATTTCGGCGTTGTTGTAAGGTTTATTTTCCCGAATAGCGGCAAATAAAATGTCGTGCTCGGTCTGGTACGGATTCGGATCGTCTTTGCCGCGGTGATTGTAAAGGACTTTACCAGTCAGGTCAGTGATAATACCTTTGCCGTCGCCGGACAGGGTAACCCGGCCTTTGGAGCCGGAGAAAGTTTCTTCTACCCGGTTCATGGTATTGGGTATATGACGGCACTGGCTGTTCAAGATAGAACCGTCGGCGTAGGTATATTCTACGTAGTGGTGGTCGTAAATTTCGCCGTGGTCGATGCCGTTGCGCACCTGGCGGCCACCCATGCCCTGGGCACTCACCGGATAACCGTTTTTCACCCAGTTTACCACGTCGATGTTATGAATGTGCTGCTCGTTGATATGGTCGCCGCACAGCCAGTTAAAGTAATACCAGTTACGCATCTGGTATTCCATTTCGGTTTGGCCAGCCTGCCGCGGACGTACCCACACCCCGGCATTATGCCAGTAAGCTTGGGCTCCCAATACATCGCCAATCATACCATCGTTAATACGTTTGATGGTTTCGAGGTAAGCATTCTGGTAGCGGCGCTGTAAACCCATAACCACTTTCAGGTTTTTCTTTTTGGCTTCTTCAGCTGCCGCCAGAACCCGGCGGACACCGGGCGCATCGGTAGCTACCGGTTTTTCCATAAATACGTGCTTGCCGGCTTTTACCGCTTCTTCAAAATGAATCGGGCGGAAACCCGGCGGTGTAGCCAGAATAACTACATCGGCTAAGGCAATCGCTTTTTTATAACCATCGAAACCGACAAACTTGTTTTTTTCAGGTACATCTACCCGCTTTTTGTCGCCTTCAAATTTCTTCTGAATATTGGTATAGCTGTCGTCGAGGCGGTCGCGGAAGGCATCGGCCATGGCTACTAGCTTTACATTGCCTTTGGTGCTCAGGGCCTGAATGGCAGCACCGGTACCACGGCCACCGCAACCAATAACGGCTACTTTCAGGGTATCGCTACCGGCAATGTAAGCGCCGGCGCTGGCGCTGCTAAAAGGTATCTGGCTAACCAGGGCCCCACCCAACAGGGCAGCTGATCCTTTTACAAAATCCCGGCGGGAGAAGCCACCGCTGGCTAGTGCTTTTTCGTTGTATTCTTTCTCGCTCATGCTCTTTTAGTTTGGGTAATAATGAAATTTATGGTGGTGAATATTTTAAATATCTTTAATTGGCTCCGACCAGTATTTGGCTATTTCCTCTGGTGATGGTTGTTTCAAAGGCCGTACTACCCGGAACCCGATAAACGGGGCATCGGTAAACCACCATTGGCTTTTCGGCATTTGTGGGTCGCGTTGCTTCCAAACAGGCTTCGAAAATTGGCGGGCCGCACTGCGCAAAGCGTCAGGATCATCGTCCCAGGAGCCACCACGTAAGCTGTGGGGGTACAGTTTGGTAGGTTTCAGCCACGAATTGGTAGCCGTACCTTTGGCAAACTGGGCGTAATAATTAGGGTCGTACTGGTCCATGGTCCACTCGGCTACGTTACCGTGCATATCGTAGAGGCCCCAGGCATTTGGCTTTTTGCTACCTACTTTTTTGGTACCGGCCTGGCTATTGTTGTAGTGCCAGCCGTATTCATCTATTTTACTCGCGTCATCGCCGAAAGCAAAAGCCGTGGTAGAACCGGCGCGGCAGGCATATTCCCATTCGGCTTCGGTGGGCAGGCGGTAAAAATGGCCAGTTTTAGCGGTAAGCCACTTGCAATAAGTTAAGGCAGCAAACTGGGTCATGTTGATGGCCGGGAAACCATTTTTACCCATGCCAAAGGTCATATCGAGGTAAGGCGGACTGGGACGTGAAACGGCATCGGAACCGGTTTTACCGGTGGCCGACGAAGCACTCATCGATTGCTTTTCAAGTTCGCGGTACACAAATATTTCAAATTCGTCCCAGGTAACTTCGTGGGTGCCCATCCAGAAAGGCTCAATCTTTACTTTATGTTGCGGACCTTCGTCAGGTTTGCGTTTGGCTTCGGAGGCCGGGCTGCCCATCAGAAATTCGCCGCCGGCAATAGGCACCATCCCGAAAGAAACTTTGGTACCGGGTATTTGTTCGGTGTACTTTTCAAAACCAGGGGTATCGGTTTTAGAAGGGTCTTTAACCTGGGCGGCTACCAGCATAAAAAGCCCGATTATTGCTACAATTCCTTTTTTACCTTTACTTTGCCACCCGTTATTTACCATTATTTTATTTAAAAGCTTACTACTGATTTTACGCCAATTAAATCCGAAATTAAATAAATATTGTAAAAAACACAAAATGTTAACCGGTTTCTATTTCAGTTTTATTATATTTGAAATAAAGTAGGGTTTATAGGCGACAAAACTGTAACATTCAGGCTTTTATTGAATATTTTTAAAAGGGCATTCTCCTACCCAACTCTAAACATTACCTTATTAGTTCAATATATTATAAATTTTATGCACTCCAACCGACGTGATTTTTTAAAAAATTTGGGGCTGGCTGCCGCCAGTTACAGCTTTCTTTCTTCAATACCCGGTTTTTCGCTGGGCCAAGCCGAAGCAGCCGGTTTAGCCGAAGCCAGCACCCTGGCTAAAAAACCTTTCTTCCAGATTTCGCTGGCCGAGTGGTCGCTGCACAAAACGCTGTTTGCCGGCAAGCTCGATAACCTCGATTTTCCGCTGAAAGCCAAAAATGATTTTGGGATTACCATTGTGGAGTACGTGAGTCCTTTTTTTAAGAAACAGGAAAAAGACCCGAACTACCTGAAAGAACTAAAAAAGCGCACCGATGACAACGGCATTACCAACCACCTAATAATGGTTGACGGCGAAGGCAATTTAGGTGACACCGATGCGGCCAAACGGATGCAGGCGGTAGAAAACCATTACAAGTGGATAGATGCGGCAAAATATTTGGGCTGTAAAACCATTCGGGTAAACGCGGCGGGCCGCGGCACCGCCGAAGAAGTGCAGAAAGCTGCCATTGAGGGCCTGGGTAAGCTATCGGAATACGGCCAAAAAAACAAGATTAATGTAATTGTAGAAAACCACGGCGGTTATTCTTCTAATGGTGCCTGGCTGGCCGGCGTAATGAAAGGCGTTAATAACAAATATTGCGGTACGTTGCCCGACTTTGGTAATTTTAAAATTAGCGCCACCGAAAACTACGACCGGTACAAAGGCGTGCAGGAATTATTGCCTTACGCCAAAGGTATCAGTGCCAAGTCGCACGATTTTGACGCCAGCGGCAACGAAACCGGCACCGATTACCAGCGCATGTTTAAAATGATAAAAGCTGCCGGCTGGAAAGGCATTGTGGGCATCGAATACGAAGGTTCGCGCCTGGGTGAGGAAGAAGGAATCCGGGCTACCAAAGCCTTATTGGATCGCATACAACAGGAAATGGTTTAATAAAAATATATTAACCTGAATAAAGAAAGGCTGCCTCTAACCGAAGCAGCCTTTCTTTATTATTATCTTTTATAAGCTAATTTTTTAGTTGGTTATAACAGGCAAAGCACCATAAAATCTTATTTCTTTACCCCACAACTATCCATCAATAACCTGAATTTCCTAATTTCTTATTCACATAAGAATTTCCCAGACCCTCGCCTAAAAATATTTGAAAGTCCCGAAGGGACGCAATATCTCAGCGATAGGTGCAGCCCATCGAAATACTCCACAAAAGCCCTGAAAGGCGTAATAATTAATACCAGATATAGGATTTTGCCCTTTCAGGGCTGAGGTAAACTGACGCACCTTACACTCAAACCTCTTTTAACTGAATGGTATCGAGGTAGGGTTCCAGCGATGGTTTGCCGGAGAGCACCCGAATCAGCCCCACAGTGTGGTCGTTATGCAGATACCAGACTTCGACGTAAAATTTATAGAACCAGTAAAGCTCTATCTTGCACCAGCCCTTATACCGGTAATGAATATAATTGCCATGATTTTGCAAAACAGCTACTTGTTCGGGGGTGGTTAAAACTTTAAATTCTTCCTGTGCCAGCATTTCTCCCTGCTCTAAAATAAAAATGATGCTTGCACCTACGAGAATTTAATTCAAACAGATGCTAAAAATTTCGAAACGGTCGGAGGCAAAGCTCCAGTGTGAAGGCGACGGATGAATCTCTTCGCCGTCGGCGTCCAGGATAGTAACGGCAAAGCCTTCGCTATTATTTAAAGCTTCGGTATAATGCTTTACCTGATAGATGCGCCCTTCCTGAATCCATTCCTGGGGCTCAAAGGCCGGCAACGAGTCGTCGATGCACTGCGCATACACGGCCATGTATTTGGGAGGAAATATTAAATTAACCATGCTCTTAAAACTCCTATAAAAATATTTTTGTTCCGGGCCGGCCAGATAATCCGGCTAAAACAACGTACCAACGGGCAAATACTTTTGATTACCTATTTATAAAGTAAATAAAAAAGGGCCATTTATCATAGCCCCTTCTATCTATTTTTATTTAATGCCTTTTTATGACCGCTCAATACTAATAGTTTTCCGGTGGTTTAACCGGCCTTCGGCAAAAGGTAAGTTAATGTTTAATTTGCCGTTTTCAAAAACCGCGTAGATCTGTTCTACGTCTACGTGAAACGGTATCTGGATTACCTGGGCAAACAACGGAAAGTTTACGTTGGCCTGGTCGGTACCATTTTCATCTTTCTGCGGTAAAGTAGCATATACCATTAGCTTGTTGTATTCTACCTGTACCTGTATCAGTTCCGGACTAACAGACGGGGCCACCACGGTTACCACCATTTTATCCGGTTTATTCGAAACTTTAAACTGGGCCATACTCACGCCCCCGCTTAAAGTGTTCAGTTGGTCAATCTGCTGACCAAAGCTTTTTAATATTTTTTTATTTTTTATGATATACATCGTCTTTTCCCTTCTAGCTCTTATGCCTTTTTAAGAACAAATCTTATACCACAATGTAATAACGGCTGGTTTTTGCGGATACAAGCCAAATAATAAGACAAAATGACATTAATCTAATAGCCTTTCGCAAGAAAGCCACTTATAATAATTATACCGATTTGTTTTACAAACCGTTACACTAAACCACCATTCTCCCCTGCCCCACCAGAATAACATTATTGTCAGATGCTCTTAAATATTCTTCTTTCAGGAAAAATTAAAGGCCGGTTACGTGGGCAGGAGAATTTTCGATTTGGTTTTAATTTCCCGAGTGTCTGGTTAGTTCAGTTTATTTATCAACTCTCTTAAAGTTATTCCCGTAAAAAAGACAATCTTTTTAGAAGAAATATTTAACCTATTTAACAAAATACAACTATGGATTATAACAGAAGATATTCAGACGAAGATGATCAAAACCAACACCCCGACCGCAGGAACTTACCAGAAAACCAACGGGTAGGCAAAGATATTTACCGCAATCGCGGCGATCAGAATCCGGCCGACCAGTACCGGAGTGGACAGAGCTACCATAACCGCAACGAAGGTTTTGGACCGAATCAGACCCATTACGGTGCCCGCCCTGATAGCGCCTATCGCGATCCAAACCGCATTAATTACGGCGATAACCGGCAAAACCAGAACCGGTACCAGGACAGAAATCAGAATTATAATAAAAACCAGGACTGGAACCGGAACCAAAACCGGAATACGAACGACAATCAAAATTACCGAAGCCAGAACACCTACGGCGATCGTAACCAAAATTACTACAACAACCCGCCGGAAGGCGATCATGCCGGTACCCGGTTCTGGGGCGAGCGCGAAGGTTATAAGCAAGATGATTACCGTTATACCAGCGGCAACCGTGGCAACTGGGAAGCCCCCGGCATTGGCCGCAACGACCGGGATGAAAATGACCGGAACCGCTACCGGAAAGATTACCGCCCCGACCGCCACTACGATCAGGACCGGGACCGCGGTTTTTTTGACCGGATAGGCGATAGCATCAGCAATACCTGGAACCGCATGACCGGCGACGATGATGATAATTACCAGAATCGTGACCGTAATCAGCACAACCGCCCCTTTAACCGGGGCTACGAATCCGGGCCCCGCTGGGCCGACGAAGATGACCGCTATGACCGCGAACGGCGTAACCGCCGCCGCTACGATGACTAACTGGTAGTTTTTAGCAGAACCGACAGGCTAGTACCTAGACAGCTACCGTTGAATACCTGCCGGCACCGCAACCACCCCTTGGGTATTTATAGATTACCCAGTACTGATTAAAATAAAAAAGCCGGGTAAACCGGCTTTTTTATTTTAAGTATCTTGAGCGGATGCTTAGAATTTAGCAATACCGGATAGAAAACTCTTATCTATAAAATCGATGGTATTATTGCGGCGACGGATAGCTAAAACGGCCATACCGGCCAACGCCACCAATCCCACACCTACCATTATTTTAGGAACGGGGTCGGGCACCGGCGGCGGTAAAGATATTACTCCGCTCTCATCGGCTTCGGCGGCCTGATGGATGTAGCGCCCCTGGTGCGGCAACGCCCGTTGGTCGAACTCGCGGAATAAAAGGCCTAGTTGGTCTAATAATTCATCGCCGTACATGGGCAAGCCGTGGCCGGTTGCAGCCACCTTGGGCCGCAGCAGTAAGAGCCGCTCAATCGAACGTTTGGCGGCCTCCCAGTTAGGTGTGTAATAAGCCGGCGGGCCGTGCACTTCCTGTTTCTGGGTCATCACGGCCAGCATCGACTCCTGTTTCACGGTTACAAAGGCATCGCCGGCTACCAGCACACTATCGCTATCGCGAAAAAGAGATATATGCCCGGCCGTGTGGCCCGGCGTGTGCAGGTAAGTCCAGCCCGGCAAATGCGGTACGGTGCCGTCGTTTGGCAGCGCTTGCACGTGCCGGCTGATGTCGATTGGTTTATTCGGATAAATCCGCGACATAAAGGCCATGGCGCCGCCGCCTACCGTTGGGTCCGGGGGTGGATAAGCGGAGCGGCCCGTTAAATAAGGTAATTCGAGCAAATGAGCATAAACCGGCACATCCCATTCTTCCAGCAACTGGCGCAAAGCCCCTATATGGTCGAAATGGCCGTGGGTGAGGATAATTGCCCGGGGTTTGGTGCCTTTGCCGTACAATTTTTCGGCGGCCCGTTTAATCCGGCTGGCCGAACCAGCCAGGCCGGCATCTACCAGTACCCAATTGCCGTTCGTATCGGCCGGGTCGCTGATGAGATAAACATTTACCATTACTATTTGTAAACAACTAACGCCGGGGGCAACCGTCAGGAAGTCGTTGCGTTTGAGGTTCTGATAAATTGCTTTAGTGTGACTCTGCATATATTTTCTTTTACAGGTACATAAGAGGTCTGCATCTGTTATCGACGCATGTTAACTTAGAGTTACGCACAAATATGCTCTTTAGTTTATATTATATACGCTTCTTATAAAAACCTTATAAATGCACAATTGCCCAATAAACGCCTTTTACCACTTCGGCCATTTTAGAGAAATCCAGGGTATCAATTGTGTCGGATTCGAGGTGGTAGTGGGGGTTGCGGAAAAAAGCGGTATTGGTTATCATGGCGGCCGGGTAGTTGTAACGCCAGTAGTTCAGGTGGTCCGAAAAATCTACCCCTGGTACCGAGGCCGGCGCAGTTAAAGATTCTACGTCGATTTGGCTGCCCGCCTGCATGTATTTTTTCAGGTGCTTTACCAGATTGCCCTGCCCCATGTTGCCTACTACCGAAATAAAATTACCTTTATCGGGGTAAATAGCTTTTAAAGCCGCCGGGTACCGTTGCGAATTCTTTTTCTCGGAGTAATACCCAATCATTTCGAGGCAAACCATCCCTCTTAGTTTAACGCCTGCAGCGGCTAAAGATTTTGCGTGCACCGCACTGCCCATGTCGTCGGTTTTAAAATACGGGGGTTCTTCCAGGGCAAAGGCCACAAAATCGATCCGGTATCGCAGGTCCGGCTTTTGCTCGTGTACCATCCGTGCTATTTCCAACAAGCCGGCCACACCGCTGGCATTATCATCGGCGCCGGGCTGATCGCCGCATACATCGTAATGTGCCCCAACCACAATGCGCTCACCGGTTTCGGGGCCTACCGAAAGAATAATATTTTTATATTCCTGTGGCCCTACTTTAAAGGTTTGGTAAATTACCCGGTCAGATATCTTCCCGAACTGCTGGTAAATATAGGCGGCGCTTTTGTTTAGCGAAGCCACGTTAAAAGCATTGCGCGGCGGTGTAACTTGGGTCAGAAATTCTACATCGGCGTAAAGCCGGTCTTTGTTTACCGGTAGCAGCTCTTTAGCGGTCATGTTTTTATGATAGAAGTTTTTGTGGATATAAGTAGCCACCAGGACACCCACCCATGCCGTTAATATTAAGATCAGGAGTGCTTTATTCATACCGCATGTAGTAGCTTTGCTGGTGTCCGAGCCCACCGGCAATTGTCGTGGGTAACCTATAAAGCCATACGCATACCTTTATTTCTGTTTAAACTCCCGGCAGAATTACGTATAAACCTGCGGCTATTTTACGTACATATCACCGTTAAAAAGAGCAGTTGTTGCCGTATACTCAACAAACTTCTGAATCTATTATAAAAGAGCACCTTTATGGAGCTAGACAATGACATTGTGGTTCAATCCTGGGAAGAATTACAAAAAGCTTTATTCCATAACTCCTGGGACGAACGCATCAACCGCTTCCGGTCGCCGTATATTTACCGGGGTTTGGGCAGCAAAAAATACGACTTAAAAACCAGCCTGATCCGTTTGGGTGGTGATTATGGCAAGCTGGAACATCACTTACTCCGGAATTTTAAGAAATACGCCCACGAAGATGCCTCGCCGGGCAATTCTATCTGGAACTGGCTGGCGGTAGCCCAACACCATGGTTTGCCAACCCGACTCCTCGACTGGACTTATTCGCCGTACGTAGCCCTGCATTTTGCCACCGCCGATTTTAATAATTTTGACAAGGATGCTGCTATCTGGTGCATTAACTATGTAAAAACCAACAATTATATTCCGGAAATACTGCGGGAAACCATTTACGCCGAAGGCTCTAATGTGTTTACCCCCGAAATACTGGAACCGGTTTGTTCTTCTTTAAAAGAGCTGGGTACTTTTCAGGAAGATGATTTTGTGATTTTTCTGGAGCCGCCTTCGCTCGACGCCCGCATTGTGCACCAGTTTGCCTTGTTTTCGATGATGTCGAGTCCTCACGCGGTTTTAAACGATTGGCTGGCCGACCATACTAATTTATATTTCCGGATAATTATACCCGCCCGCCTGAAATGGGAAGTGCGCGATAAACTGGACCAGGCGAATATTACCGAACGCGTGCTGTTTCCGGGCCTGGCCGGCCTGAGCCAATGGCTCCGCCGCCATTATACCACTACCTGATTAGAATAAGTAAATAAGTGAATTTTAAAGAAATAAATATTTATGGAATTTTGAAGGTGTTATATTTCATAATTAAATGAGGTAAAACAGGTTTCTGGTCCAGATTAGTTTTGTGTGATATAAAAACAGTTTTAGGTTTTCCAGATTAGTGAGTAGTAAGATTCACTTACCTTCCATAAATAAAATCTAATTATTCCTTTATTCACTCATTCACTCCTTAACACACTTACTCATTCAATTCTACTCTGCCCAGGGATATAATTCCGGCGGTTGCGTATGGTCCTGGTGAATGGCCAAGGGATGCAGCGCCCGGGTAGTATCGATGTAAACAAAAGCATCGTAACGGCGCGGTATAATGGTGGGCACGTAGTTGCCAAATCGTTCCCGTCGCGGATGATACACCACGCCAATAGCCCGGTGGCCGATGGTTTTTTCCAGTTCTTTCAGGTGGCGAAGGTCCTTGGAGAAAATAAGTTTATCGTTGGCGCCTATTTCGTGGAGCATATATTCCCAGGTACCCGGCGGGGCGGGCGGCACTTCCATTTCTTCCATCTGTTCGCCCCACTCATCGGCGGCAATTACCGAACCTTTGTAAGAGCCAAATCCGACAATATACACGTTTTCTTCGCCGTATTGCTCGCGGGCTAATTGCCCGACGTTTACCATACCGGCGCGAGCCATATCGGTATACCGGGCATCACCCACGTGCGTATTATGTTCCCAAATAATGGCTTTTGAATCAGGCCCATGCAAATCCAGCAAGCGGGTCAGGGTTTCCATCATGTGGCGGTCGCGTACGTTCCAGGAATTGCCCCCACCCCGGACCATGGCCCGGTAATAGCGCTCCGCGTTAACGGCTACCAGCGCATTTTGTTCGGCATCAAAATCCGATTCGCGGGTAATACCGGCACCCAGGGCTTTGGTACGTAAGGTATGCAGCATCTCTATCACTTCGTCCTCGCAGTCCTGCGACACAAAGGCCACTGCCCGGGCATATTCCTGCGGGTCTTCGCTGTAGGGTTCAAAACACCGGAAAGCTTTGCGGGCGGCCGCTACGGCCGCGCCATCTTTTTTCTCTAAATAAGCCAGAATTTCCTGCAGCGAATCCCAGAGGCTGTAAACATCCAGTCCGTAAAAACCTACTTTCTCTTTTTCGGGTTTGCCGTTATTATGCTGTTTCAGCCAGTCGGCCAGGGCGGCTACTTCCCAGTTTCCCCACATCCAGGTTGGCCAGCGGTTGTAAGTTTGCAATACTTCCAAAGCCGTAGCATTATCTGTCTTGTGGCTTTTAATAAAATTATTTACCTCAAAACAATCCGGCCAGTCGCCTTCTACCGAAATAAAGTTAAAGCCTTTTTCCTGAATCAGGCGCTTGGAAATAGCCGTTCGCCAAGTATAATATTCGGAAGTGCCGTGCGAAGCTTCGCCCAATAACACAATGCGGGTATCGCCAATTTCCTGAGTTAATAAGTCTAAGTCATGGGCTCCTTGCAGGGGATAATGCGGAATATTTGCCATAATTTCTCTCTTTTGCTACCCTCTGTTTTTACGATAATTACCAAAGGAGTTTCGGTGCAACGCACAATTGTAAAAGAGAATATTTTAAATCCTATCCGTACTTTTCCCCGAACCAGCCGTAAAAGAATAATCCAAGAGTATTTTAAAAACACTTAAAGCACTTAAAAACAATGGAACCACAAGATAAAAACGATCAGGCCACCCAACGGGAAGCCGAAAACAACAGCACCGAAGGACTTAAAAATAAATCAGCAGACGAGCAGGCCAAATTTGCCCAGGGCGGTCAGCCGGCCGGCCATTCGCAAGGCGGCCAGGGTGGTAACCAGACCCCACACGGTGGTGAAAACCCCCGCCACGATAAGAATGATGAGTTAAGCGAATTTGCCCGCGAAGACAGCTAGGCAATATTTTTTATATTAAAGTGAAAAATCCTGTATAGAATTGTTTTTAACTATACAGGATTTTTTATGGGTTGTAAAGAACAAATATTATTTCTTTGGTAGCCCAACTGTTTTTAAAATTTCATTTGCATTATCCAGTTTCTCCTTAAACAGCACTTTTGCTTTGTAATTTTCAAGTGTCTTGTCGATGGTAATAATTGGGGTTTTAGCGTTATTTAATTTTTTTATATTCATGTCAGTATAAACTATTTCTTTTTACGTTTCACAAGAAAAGCGTCGTATGTAATTTCTTTTTCAAACACCTCCCATTGGTTTCCTTTTAATCCATATACTACAAAGTCCTTCTGAATTTCGATGAGATTATTTGTTATTCCCATTCGATATAGTCTTGTACGAATAATATTGCTGCCAGTAGCGTAAATCCAGGAATCAGGATATTTTTCGGTAAAAGCATAAACTGTTGCTGCAACCGTTGCTAATGCTTTCTGGCTATCACCATTATTGGTAATAATAGTGTCGTCAATTTCCCCGGTCCGCTCGTCTTTGTCACCAAAGCCAAGATTATAAAAATCTTTTAGGTTAGTCTCGCTGTACTGTATCAGTTTTTTTATTTGTCCTTGTGGCCCCTCACTAACAAACTCAAAAACCATTAATGTACTTTCTGCTTTGAGTTGGTATCTATCTAACTTCAATATTATGCCGCTATTCTAACAAAAATAGAAATTACTATGGATTGATCAATTATTAATTCTCAATATAAGCCAACTACCAGTATAATATTCGACTATACTCACAAAAAAATCATCTTATTCAAATAACCGGTGGAAAGCTAACAATATTCCGGAGAGCACCGGTTTCGTCGTATAGCATCGTCATGGGTTCCTGCGGATTTTTTAAAATCTGCTCACGGGTAATTTGCCATTTCTTCCACATTTCTTCCAGCACTTTGGCGTAAGCCGAGTTTTCCCAGGGGTTAAAAATATCCATGGTTATATCATCTATTAGAGTATCGTAAGTGAGGAAATCATCGGAAGGAGAAGCTTTGCGTTCAAAATATTCCGGAATAATATTCAGCAGATAGGCGGCATAATAAACGCGGGCGGTAAACTCAGCTACTTGTATCGGGTGCAACGGCTTGTCATTTATAGTATCGTAAACCCTTTGCAGGGCTTGTTGCAGCAAACCATTATCTAACAGGCAACAAATTAAAACCACCCGACCCATTTTAATGCTAAACATCATGGTGGTTAGTTCGTCGCGGTACTCAAAAGGTACAGTATCATCGGTTTCGGCTACTTCCAGCACAAACAAGCTGCACGGCGTAAAATCGTCGAAAACAATGGGTACCCGCAACGCCTGCAATAATTTATAAAAAGCCTGAAATTTGATAAACATTTTAGGATTTTCGCCTACAGCGTGTTCCGGCATTATCAGCGGATTTTTTTCATTCATCAGTTCCCGCACCAGTATCCCGTAAAATATTTTACTCAGCCACAGAAAAACATCTTTCTCGTCGAGGGCTTTAAACCCGGCCACCCCTTGGTCGTGTGCCGCTTCTACTTTGTCTTCCAGCGGCTGCAAGTGCTGCTCCCAGCAAACCGGGCAACACGGAATCGTCAGATCGGGATAGGTAATAATGCTTTTATCTAATAGTTGTAATTGCTTGTTGGTTAAGTTGTAACGCTGCTGCAGCCACCCCGGAAATACCGGTATGGTATCGGTGGCGCTGGTTGGCGTGCCGCATAAAAAACAAATATCAGACCCAAACTGCATCCGGTCGAAAGGATCATATAAAGTAAGAGAAATCATAGCCAGTATATTAATTCCTGCAAAGATAACTTATAACCGTTAAAGCTTACCAGTAACAAGGCCCACAAAAAATAAGCTGCTTCAGTTAAAATATTTAGGTATATTAACAGGTTGTATATAGAAATGGCATGATACTTGGATAAGCCGGGTTATAAATACTAAGGTCTTTACCCCTATGAAACGCCTCCTGTTGTACCCGATTCTTTTTTTAAGTTTATTCTCCGGTTTTGCCGTTTCGGCCCAAGCCCAGCTGCAAGCGCCGGCGGTTTTACCGCCCCTGGTAAATGTATCGGGCATAGGCGAAGTGAAGGTAGAGCCCAACGAAGTAATGCTGAATGTGGGCATTGATATCCGGAACAAAAGCTTGGAAGCGGCCCGTCAGGAAAGCGATAACAAAGTAAGAGAACTGCTTAATTACCTGAAAAAAGCCGGCATCGACCAGAAAGATATACAGGTTACGAATATAAGCGTGTACCCGCAGTACGTGGGCGAATACGGCCAGACCACGCCGGAATTTTACATGACCCAGCGGTCGGTATCGGTGCTGATTCGAAAAATTAACCGCTTCGACGAAATATTAACTGGTATTTATAACACCGGCGCCAACCGGGTAGAAGGCATCGAGTACCGTACTTCGGATTTACAAAAATACCGCGAACAGGCCAGGAAACTGGCGGTGCAGTCGGCGAAAGAAAAAGCCACGGTCCTGACGAAAGAACTGGGGGCCAAACCGGGCCGGGTTTATAGCATTACCGAATCCAGTTCGGAATATACGCCGCGGCCTTATGCCCGCCTCCAAATGGCCAATAAAATGATGGAATCGGCTGATATGGCTTCCGGCGGCCCTACTTTGGCAGTTGGCCAGATTTTGGTAAAAGCGGCCGTAGAAGTAAGTTTTGTAATAGAATAGTTGTTGTTTATTTAGTGTTTGTGTTGGAGCCGGCCCTTTGTTGGGGGCCGGCTTTTTTCGTTAGCTTAGGTCCGGATAAAAGTTTAAATTAGAGCCGTACCAAAACTATGAAACCCGAATGAAATATCTTTCTTATGCTTTTTTGCTCCTGGGGCTGCTCAGCGGCTGCAGCGAAAAAGCCCGTAAAACCGCTGAAACCCAAACCAACACCGCGACCACTACCGATACCATTGCCACTGCAGCCATTCAGCCCGCCTTGGCCAGTTTTAGCGCCGATTCTTTACTCGGCCACATTAAAATATTAGCTTCAGATGCTTTCGAGGGGCGCAGCCCCGGCACCCGGGGCGAAGACTCTACCGTGGCTTACCTGACCCGCCAGTTTACCCAAATGGGTTTAAAACCCGGCAACCCCGATGGCACCTATGTGCAGCAGGTACCCCTGGTAGGCTATATTGCCCAGCCCACCGCGTCGGTAACCATCGGCGGCAAAAAAACGAATCTGAATTTTCCATCGGAGTACGTGGCGGTAACCCGGCGGTTTGTACCGCAGGTGCAGGTAAATAATTCGGATATAGTGTTTGTGGGTTACGGCATTGTAGCGCCCGAGTACGGCTGGGACGATTACAAAGGCCTGGATGTAAAAGGCAAAACGATTGTGATGCTGGTTAACGATCCACCCATTCCTCATCCGCAGGATACCTCAAAACTCGACGACAGTATGTTTAAAGGCCGCGCCATGACCTATTACGGCCGCTGGACTTATAAATACGAAATAGCCTCCGAGAAAGGCGCCGCCGCTTGTATTATTATACACGAAACCGGTCCGGCCGGTTATCCTTACGAAGTTATTTCGGGCGGCTGGAGCCAGGAAAATTTCGATATTAAAAACCCGAGCAAAAACATGGACCGCGTGCCGGTGGAAGCCTGGATAACGGACACCAAAGCCAAAGAATTATTCCGGGCCAGCGGTAAAGACTTTAACGCCTTAAAAAAACAAGCTATCAATAAAAACTTTAAACCCGTACTGCTAGGGGCTCAGGCTAACTTTACCATCAACAATAAACTGCGCGATGTCCAGTCGAAAAATGTGATCGCTAAACTCGAAGGTTCCGACCCGGAACTGAAAGACGAGTACGTCATTTATTCTGCCCACTGGGATCACCTGGGCCGCGATTCGAAGTTACAGGGCGACCAGATTTTTAACGGCGCCTTAGACAATGCCTCCGGCACGGCCGGCCTACTCGAACTGGCCAAAGCTTATACCCGGCTGCCCGAGCCGCCCAAACGCTCTATCCTGTTTTTAGCGGTTACCGCCGAAGAGAAAGGTTTACTGGGCTCAAAATATTACGCCAATAACCCGCTTTACCCGCTAAATAAAACCCTGGCAAATATTAACATGGATGGCCTGAACCCCTACGGCCGCACCGAAGACGTCATTATTGTAGGTTACGGCAACTCTACTCTGGATGACGTGCTGGCCCGGGCTGCCGCCACCCAAAATCGCGAAATAGTACCGGAAGCTACCCCCGAGAAAGGCTCCTTCTATCGCTCCGACCATTTTGAATTTGCCAAGCAAGGCGTTCCGGCACTTTACGCCAAATCCGGGATAAGAGCCAGAAACCACGAGGCTAAATATTTACAGGAAAAAGCCGACATTTATACCGCTCAGAATTACCACAAAGTATCGGACGAGGTAAAACCCGACTGGGATTTTTCCGGGGCCGTAGAAGATTTGCAGCTTTATTTTAGAGTAGGTTACCAGGTAGCCCAGGGCAATAACTGGCCCGAATGGAAACCCGGCACTGAATTTAAAGAGCGTCGCGAGAAAATGCTGCAGCCCCAACAGTAACTGCAACAATAGATTAACTTTAAAAGATGAGCTTGGGACGTGGATTGGGCTCTTCTGCTGTAAGAACGAACTTTTTACCTATTTTTTCTAGGCTTTAAACCACTTAGTATAGAAGAGCATCCATATTTAAAGATATAAATCATCCTCTCCCCACCGGTCATTCCGCAGGAATCTTCTACCTAGAAGGCATTACAGGCAAATACCCGAATCGGTTAATTACTTGTTTTTCCAGCTCATGCAGAAGATTCTTAACAGAATGACATACAGGGAAAGTCATGCGCCGGATTGCTATGGAACTCTACATTTGCTATTTGGTAGTATAAACCTGCTATGGAAAGAATGACATTTAAAATAATTAAAAAGCGTCCTCAAAATAATTCAGAGACGCTTTTTTCTTTTACAAAAATTTGGTATTGTTCAGTGCCTATTTACTCCTTAAACAGAGAAGCTGTTTATCATTTTCTAAATCAGAATAACCCCTGCCCTGCTGCATGTTTTCACCAACAAATAGATCGGCAGAAGCTTTACAAATGGCGATGATAACACCACCAATGGCGGCTTATGCTGCTCGAATCAGAAATATGAAACAGCTTTTAACCTGTTAAATAAATCCGCCCCCAATCATCAACCTAAACATGGCTAATAACAGCGCAATAATATTTAAATAGAGGCCGCTTCTTTTAGAAGAGAAAGCACCGATAATGGCGCCGACTACCGCCAGCGGAATAACAAACCAGTTACCCCAACCCAGTAACGGAATAAAACTGATTACCGCCAGCAGCAGGGTAATAATACCCCATAACACCGAAAAAAAGTTAAGCATAATATTTATTTTTAAAGTTTTGATGGTTGAACGTTATAAACCTGTTACGCTAATTAGGATTGCCGCAATATTTAAGCTGCTAATTACCAAAATTTCTATCCTGCTCTTAGGCCGCGAAATGCTACCGCCAAGGTACCAAAAATCTTATTAATTGTTTAATCTGCGCCCGAAGCTGATTTGAAAATGGAGGTGTTAACCCTTATCATCAATACACCGGTATTACCAGGTAAAAAAATAAAGAACAGCAATTATTTTGGGGCATAGAATAAATTAGGACTTTCGCAAAGTGGTTTTTTAACCTAGTAAATCCTCCCCCTTGCCCCCTGCGAAGGGGGACTTTGGATAATTTTGCGAAAGTCCTGTAAATATTAACCTTGAAAACAATTTAAAAATATGCTTATCGATTTCGGCCGATGGCTACGCCGGTAAGCTTTACATTTAACCGGTAGATTAATGAGCGCTAATTAAAAGTATTGCCTTAGAGCGGAATATTGTCATAAGCGTTAAATTTCATTCTGTTTCCTTTTCAAGCCTAACGGAAAACGCATCTAAACCGGCCTTAATGATTTCTTTCGGCGGGAAACAGTCTTCATCGCTAATTAAATTTTATTTCCGGTTAAATAAATCCAGTACGGCCGTGCTCATGGCCAGCACACCGGTTTTAATGGTAGGCTCCGGCAAGGGCGCAAATTTACTCGAATGTAAACCTGGCAGTTCGGCACCTTTGGCTTTGCTTTCGGCTATCTTTTTAGGGTCTACGGTACCCAGCCAGAACATGCAAACAGGAATTTTAGCTTCGGTGCGGCCGTAGAAAGAGAAGTCTTCGCCCACCATGGAGGGCGGTGTTTCTACTACTTTATCGGGCCCCAAAACGCGTTTAAAAGAAGCCGTGAGGCGGCGGGTCAGTGGAATATCGTTATAAGTAAAAGGAGTAAACTGATCGCGCACAGTAACTAGGGGCAGGCGGTTTTCGGGCAGGCCCGCCTCCCGGCCCAAGCCATCGCACATGCGTTTAATACTAGCAATGGTATTGTTGCGCACCTCGTCGCTGTAAGATCGCAAAGTAAGTTGCAGCTTTACCTCGTCGGGGATTACGTTAAAAGAAGTACCGCCGTGGATAGAACCTACTGTAACAACTGCCGGTTGAAACGGCGAAGTCTCGCGACTAACAATGGTTTGCAGGGCCATTACCAGTTGCGAGGCCAGCACGACCGGGTCCTTAGCTTTGTCCGGCACGGCCCCATGGCCACCAATGCCGCGTACCGTTATATCTACCGCATCTACATTAGCCATAATATTGCCTTCGGTGTAGCCGACCTGCCCGGCCGGAATACTGGCATTGGTGTGCAGCGCCACCACGTAATCCGGTTTCGGAAACTTGGTAAATAAACCTTCCTGCAGCATGGCTTTCGCGCCACCGCTTCGTTCTTCGGCAGGCTGACCAATTAAAACCAGCGTGCCTTTCCAGTTATTCTTAAACTGCGCCAGGGTTTTGGCTACGCCGGTAAAAACGGTCATGTGCACATCGTGACCGCAGGCCTGCATAACTGGTACGTCTTTGCCATCGTCGGATTTACCTAAAGCCTTACTCGCGTACGGCAACCCGGTCTCTTCCAGAATAGGCAGGGCATCTAAATCGGTGCGGATTAAAACGGTGGGGCCGCTGCCGTTTTTTAAAACCCCTACTATCCCATAACCACCAATATTTTGCGTAACGGCATAGCCCAGGCTTTTTAACTCGGCAGCCATCCGGGCCGACGTATTTTTTTCCTGAAACGAAAGCTCCGGATGCTCATGCAGGTGCTGGTATAATTTAGCTAAATCGGGGTAAGCCGATTGAATAAACTGCACGAAAGCTTTGTCCGGTGCCGGCGACTGGGCCGCAACCATCCGGACCAGCCCGGAAAAGATAAAAAGCAGGATACCAAACCGCTGGAAAAACATAATTTGCTGCATTATTTATAAGCTGGTATTTTTTCAAAACTACAAAGCTTTAGGTATTTCCAAAAATATCTTTTCCGGACCGAAATACGCGGGCAGTTTAAAGATGGCCGCCAACACAAAGCAGGGTTTTTAATATTTTTTTTAGCGGATAACCTATCTGATAATAAGTTCTTTAGCCCGCTTGAACAAAAAACAGATAAAATTTTTCTGAAAAAGCGGGTTACCTTCTTTTGCACCCGGTATTAACGGTATCAGAAACTAAAACCCAATTAAAACAACAATGAAAAACTTATCAAAAATCACTGTATTAGCTTTTGCTGCTATCTCTTTCACTTTTGCTTCTTGCGGTGGCGAAACTAAAACTACTGAAACTACTGAAACTGAAACTACAGTTGAAGGTACTGAAGCTACTGAAGATGCAGCTGCAACCGATGCAACTACAACTGATAGCACCACTACTACCACTACTGACTCTACTACTGTTGCTCAGTAATTTTTAGATAATTGCAATATTAAAACAGCCCGACCGCTTATACCGGTTGGGCTGTTTGTTTTAGAAGTAACTTACGTTAGCCCTTCTACGGATATCACTACGCAATTTCTTAAGTAGTTGGGTTACTTTTTCTTAAATCCGGTATTAAATCAAAATAGAAAAATAAAGTTATGAAAAATTTAGCAAAAATTTCCGTCCTGGCTTTTGCCGCCATTTCTTTCACTTTTGCCTCCTGCGATTCTAAACCCGCTGAAAATGCAGAAGATGCTACCGAAAGCACTGTAGACGCCGCTGAAGCAGAGATGGATTCGGTAGGTATGGCCACCGAAGGTGATACCGCTACTGTTCAGGACCAACCCGTAAAGGATGGCGTAGTTGATTCGATGAAAGCTCAATAAGCACTAAAAAATGTATTTAAAGCCTTTGCTCTTAATTGGGCAAAGGCTTTTTTATTCGGGTTAATCTGGTAATCCACTCGTGTTTATTTACCGGCTCGCTGTCTAATACTTATTTTGAGGAGTTTAATTCAACCAATCAGATTAAGTTTTTCGTATTATTACCCAATCTGGAACGCAACCTGTTTTGATCTGACACGACCGTGGACTACAAAGATTATTACAAAATACTGGAAGTTGACAAGAAAGCCCCCAAAGAGGAGATAAAGAAGCAGTACAAGAAATTAGCCCGTAAATATCACCCGGATGTAAACCCGGGCAACAAAGAGGCCGAAGAAAAATTTAAAGCTATAAACGAGGCACACGAAGTACTCAGCGACGATGAAAAACGCCAGAAGTACGATACCCTGGGTGCTGACTGGAAACGTTACGAACAGGCCGGTGGTGGTGCGGGCGGATTTGACTGGTCGCAGTACGCACAAGGCGGCCGGCCGGGTGGCAGCTACACCTACAGCAACATGGGCGGCGATTTTGAAGGTGCTGATTTCTCGGATTTTTTCCGGGATATTTTTGGCGGCATGGGTGGCGGTGGCGGACAACAGGCTGGTTCCCGGCGCACCCGCTCGTTTAAAGGTCAGGATTATACCGCTGAACTGACCTTACCGCTGCACGAAGCCTATACCGGTGGCCGCAAAACCATAACGGTTAACGGTAAAAACCTGCGCATTAACATTAAGCCCGGCGTAGAAGATGGCCAGACCATCCGGCTGAAAGGAAATGGTGGCCCCGGTGCCAACGGCGGCGAACCCGGCGATTTATATATTACCTTCCGGATTGAACCCGACCCGCACTTTACCCGCCGCGGAAACGACTTGTATGTAGATGCTGATATACCTGTTTATAAAGCCGCTTTAGGAGGCGATGCCTTTATAGATACCATGAGCGGACAGCTCAAAATTAAAGTAAAACCCGAAACGAAGAACGGCACCCTGCTGCGGCTGCGCGGCAAAGGATTCCCGGTTTATAACCAGCCCGACACGTTCGGCGATTTGTATGTAAAAATAAATTTGCAATTACCCGAAAATTTAACCGAGAAAGAAAAAGATTTATTTCAGCAACTGGCTCAAGCCCGGGGGGAGTAATTCGTTTTTCGTTAATCGTTGTCCGTTATTCGATTAGTGTTGTTTGTTCGTTGTTGATTCTTGTTTCCTAATTACTAATAGCTAACAACTAATCACTATAGACCGCTATGAAATATATTGCCATTGAAGAATTTTGTAGCCACCACGGCGTAGAAATTACCTTAATTCGGGAGTTCGCCGCTTTTGGATTGGTACCCTTGCACGTAGAGAACAACCGCGAGTTTCTGCCGGACAAAGCTATTACCCGCCTGGAACGCACTTTGCGGCTATTTCGGGATTTAGATGTTAATAAAGAGGGGATTGAGGTGATTTTGCGCATGCGCAAACAATTGAAAAAATTACGCCGCGAACACGAAAAATTACTTAACCGTCTTCAGCAACTGGAAAATCCGGGAATAGCCCGCAACTATATTATTCAGGAAATTGACTTGGAATAACCAGTCTCTTTTCTTAGCTGGTATATTTAAAGTATTTATATAGCAAGGCGGCTCTTAAGGCACCAGCAACTTACCGGTTGCATAATCGTGCAGGTATTCGTAGCGGAGCAATAGTTTACCGTGACTGGCAATGGTAGCCCGCTGAATAATGCCTTGCGCATCGTTCCGGAACAAATGGGGAAATACTACGTCTATTAACTGCCGGCCAAAGTCGCGGGAAGCGTTGCGAGGCAATTCACAAGGCAAATTATCTACGGCCATTACCGTAATATTCTTCGATCGGCTAAAAGCTGGTTCCAGTAATTCCGTTTGGGGGTTGTAATCGTAAACCGGGTCCAGGATGGTAGAAGCCCGTTTGGTGCTGGGTACCGAGCCATCAATATCGCAGGTAATATCGGCAATGGTGTTTATCTTAAAATTAGGGTGGCGCATTTCGGCTGGGGTAAATAATACAGGCGCGGCCGGATTCCAGTAAGCCCCCGCCATTAATAAATCTGTTACTTCGCTAAATTTCCCAAACGTAGATTGATATTCTTTCGGGTGGGCATAAAAGTCCGGCGTATCCCATACTTTGCCGTCGCGGCGGGCATTATAATCCGACGAGTGCAGTTGCGCGTAAACCGGTTCCGCAAATTCTTTATACAAATAATCAAATACGCTCACTTTCCGGATGCCCATGCGGGTAAGCACCTCCATGGCGCCGGTTGCTACGCGGCCGCCACCGGTTACAGCAATTTTAATTGGCGGCAAGGCTTTTACTTTAAAATATTCTTCTTCCATGTCGTCCATGTCCACGCATTGCCAGGCTGGTTTCAAGTCGAAAAGGCCCCATTTTTTACCGTAAGTCTTTATTCCGTTGTAAGCGCCCACAATACCGGCGTAGTAGCCAAATGCCACCATGCGCTCGCCTTTATCGGTGGTTAATAATTCATAATCGATGAGGGTAATATTTTTTTCCAGAATGGCTTTTAACAACTTCTGGTTATGCGGCTGCTTTTTAATGGTGTGGGAGAAAAACAAATAAGTTTTATTTGGAATCAGTTGGTCTACGGGCACTTCTTTTACACCCATCAAAATATGGCAACTAGTTAAATCTTCCTGCACCGGTATGCCTAGTTCTAAATATTCCTCATCAGCGTAACTGCGCACCGGGCTGGCCTGCACAATTATTTCTACTTCCGGAAAAGCTGCTAAAGTCTCCTGGCACTTTAAAGGGGTTAAGGGCACACGCTTATCCGGCGGTATACGCCCTTCCCGGATAATGCCTAATTTTATTTTATTCATATACAGAATAAACAACAGCAGTTGCCGCGTGTTTGCAGCTTTAATTCAGAACCGAATAATAATCCCAAAACCAGTTGCCGCGCTTAGTCAGGTAAAATAAGGAATCTTCCGGTAAAATACAATTGGGTCGGCACAAGTCTTAAGTGTAATAAGGTAGCTTATAGTTTTTTGGTGCGCGCTAAAAACAACAATAGCAAACCTTCAAATACCAGCCTATTACTTTTAAATATCTATAGCATTGGGTTATACTGATAGGGCTTTGGGAAAATAATACAACTGGTTTAAAATTCTAAATTATTCCCGTTACTTTTGTGTTAAGAGGTTATTAAGACCAGATTCATCCTAATTCTCAGCTCATAATATTCTTATATGTCCTATAAAATTAAGCCTGCCGATATTTTTAAAGAGCGCCACAACGGCCCGGTAAAAAGTCAGATTCAGGCGATGCTTAAAACCGTTAAAGTTGATTCGCTGGACCAACTGATTGATGAAACCGTACCGGCGGCTATCCGGCTGAAAAAACCGTTAAATATTCCGGAGGCTTTAACCGAGCGTGATTTTCTGAAGAGGTTTAAGAAAATTGTCCAGCAAAATAAAGTTTTCCGTTCCTACATTGGCCTAGGTTATCACGATACTGTTTTACCTCCGGTAATTCAGCGGAATATTCTGGAAAACCCGGGTTGGTATACCGCCTATACGCCTTACCAGGCCGAAATTGCGCAAGGCCGTCTGGAAGCCCTGATAAATTACCAAACCATGGTAATGGACCTGACCGGGATGGAAATTGCCAATGCCTCGCTGCTCGACGAAGCTACTGCCGCCGCTGAGGCCATGGGTATGTTTTACGCCCAGCGCAAGAGCACCCGCAAAAACGCAACCCGCTTTTTTGTGTCGGAGCAGGTATTGCCTCAAACTTTAGATGTACTTAAAAGCCGTTCTACGCCGTTGGGCATTGAACTAATAGTAGGCAATCACCGCGAAGCTGACTTAACCGACGAAACCATTTTTGGAGCGCTGCTGCAATACCCTGGTGCCGACGGCGAAGTTTTTGACTATACTAATTTCTTTAAGCAGGCCCACGATAGCGATATTATGGTGGCCGTAGCCGCCGATTTATTAAGCCTGACCTTATTAACTCCTCCGGGTGAACTGGGTGCCGATGTAGCCGTGGGTTCGAGCCAGCGTTTTGGCGTACCCATGGGCTATGGTGGTCCGCACGCGGGCTATTTTGCCACCAAAGATGCCTTTAAACGTAATATTCCGGGCCGGATTATTGGGCAGTCGGTAGATGCACACGGCAACAAAGCTTATCGCATGGCGCTGCAAACCCGCGAGCAGCACATCCGCCGCGAAAAAGCTACTTCTAATATTTGTACGGCCCAGGTATTATTATCGGTTATGGCCGGTATGTACGCGGTTTATCACGGTCCGCGCCGCTTAAAATATATTGCCCTGAATGTGTATCTGCTTACCCAACTCCTGGAAAAAGCTTTACAGGACTTAGGCCTGGAGCAGGTAAACGAATATTATTTCGATACTTTAAAGATTCGGGTGGAAAGTGCGGAACTTAAAAATGCGATTCGCCAGGAAGCCGAGGCCGCCCAGATAAACCTACGTTACTTCGAAGATAATTTTATCGGTATCTCGCTTAATGAAAATACTGATTTAGCTGATTTACAGGAACTGGTGGCAGTATTCTCGAAAGTAATGAATAAAACTACCGAAGCCGCTAATTTATCGGAATTGCCGAACGAAGCCGACATTAACTGGCCAGAGGCATTAATTCGGAAAACCACTTACCTGGAGCACGAAGTTTTCAACCGCTATCATTCCGAAAGTGAGCTGTTGCGCTACATGAAATACCTGGAGAACAAAGATTTTTCTTTAACCAACGGCATGATTCCGCTGGGCTCCTGCACCATGAAACTGAATGCCACCGCCGAAATGATACCGGTTACCTGGCCCGAAATCGGCAACCTGCATCCCTTTGCGCCCGCCGACCAGGCCCAAGGTTACCAACAGATATTCGCAGATCTGGAAGGTTGGTTATGCGAAGTTACCGGGTTTGCCGGCATCTCACTGCAACCTAATTCCGGTGCGCAAGGCGAATACGCCGGTTTAATGGTTATCCGGGCGTACCACGAAGCGCGCGGCGACCACCACCGGAACGTAGCTTTAATTCCCACTTCGGCCCACGGCACCAACCCGGCTAGTGCCGCTATGGCCGGTATGAAAATAGTGCTGGTGAAATGCGATGAGAGCGGTAATATTGATGTAGCCGATCTACGTGCCAAAGCCGAAGCTCATAAAAACGACCTCTCCTGCCTGATGGTAACGTACCCGTCTACCCACGGCGTTTACGAAGAAAGCATCATCGAAATTTGCCAACTGGTACACGAGAACGGTGGCCGGGTTTATATGGACGGCGCGAACATGAACGCCCAGGTAGGCCTGACCAGTCCGGCTAATATTGGCGCCGATGTGTGCCACCTGAACTTGCATAAAACTTTTTGTATCCCGCATGGTGGCGGCGGACCGGGCGTGGGCCCGATTGGCGTAGTAGCGGATTTGGTGCCATTTTTGCCAGGCCACGCCATAGTGCCCATTGGTGATGAAAAAGCTATTTCAGCGGTATCGGCAGCTCCTTGGGGCAGTGCCAGTATTCTGCCTATTTCTTACGCTTATATTTCGATGATGGGCGGCGAGGGCTTAACCGAAGCCACCAAGTTTGCTATTCTGAACGCCAACTACATTAAAGCCCGCCTGCAGGATCATTACCCGGTATTGTACACTGGCACCAACGGCCACTGCGCCCACGAAATGATTCTGGATTGCCGGGCTTTCAAAAAAGCCGGGGTAGAAGTAGAAGATATTGCCAAACGTCTGATGGACTACGGTTTCCACGCCCCGACTGTATCGTTCCCGGTACCGGGCACTTTAATGGTGGAGCCTACTGAAAGCGAGCCAAAAGAAGAACTCGATCGTTTCTGCGATGCCATGATTTCTATCCGGGAAGAAATAAGAGAAATAGAAGAAGGCCGCGCCGACCAGAAAAACAACGTACTTAAAAATGCCCCGCACACTGCTCAGGTTGCGTTGGCCGAAAACTGGGACAAACCTTATACCCGCGAAAAAGCCGTTTACCCTTACGAGTTCTCCCGTATTGCTAAATTCTGGCCAGCCGTTAGCCGCGTAGATAACGCTTACGGTGACCGTAACTTAATTTGTAGCTGTACACCGCTGGAAGCCTATGCGCAACCCGAAGAAGTTACAACTGCTACGGGTATTGAGTAATATTTAATAATTCTTACTTTTTTAAGAGGCCCGGTTACTTAGGTAACCGGGCTTTCTATTTGTATACATATGAAGGTAATGCCTATTCTTCCGGTATATCAAAATCGTTATAGAATATAACTCCTGCTTGACCACTTCGTAAAAATTAAGAAAAAATGGTCCCATTATTGCTATAGGTAAATAGCATTTAATTAACAAAAACCTAATCAGAGATGAAAAAATATAGTAGTATTTTAATATTATTCTTATTTGTACTCCTGGCTTCCTGTTCGCCGGGTTTGCAGGTTAGCAGCGATTACGACGTTGCCACGAACTTCCGGGAGTTTAAAACTTTTGGCTGGTATACCGATAAAGTTAAAACCAAATCCGATTCAGTAGGGTACGATACCTTCTTCGATAAGCGTATGAAAAGATCCATCGAAACCCAGTTGAAAGGCCTTGGTATGACCTATACCGATAACAATCCGGATGTGCTGATTAACTATTCTGTTAATGTGTCGAATCAGCAGCGTTACCGTAACAACTCGCCTTATGGATATGGCTATTATGGCTACCCGTTCGGCATGGGAACCACCGTACAGCAATACAAAGAAGGAACCATTACCATTGACATGGTTAACGCCAACAAAAAAGAATTACTTTGGCGTGGGGTAGGCGAAACGGAAGTTGGTAACCGTAATATCAGCGAAGAGAAAGTTCACCAGATTGTTACGAATATTCTGCGGCAATATCCACCGCGGCCCGATAACCGGTAATATTTATTAGTTTCGTTTAAACAGGAGAGCCTTAGCAATTTTTTGCTAAGGCTTTTTATTTGCATAGGTACTCACCTGAAAAAATTACCTATATTAAACCCCTTATAGCTCAAAGCTTAAATTCTGATAAAAATATATTGGCTATATTAAGTTCTTACTAGCGGTCTTTGTAATAAAGGCCAAAATCAACCTTGTTAGAGTAAAAAATGGAATATCGCAGATTAGGTAAAACCGATATGGACGTTTCGGTGCTGGGCTTCGGCGCCTCGCCGATGGGAAATGTGTTTGATGTAGCCACTGAGCAGGAAGGCATTCAGGCCGTGAACGATGCCATTAACCAAGGTATCAACTTTTTTGATGTAGCTCCTTTTTATGGCTTTACCTTAGCCGAAGAGCGGCTGGGCAAAGCACTGGTCGGCAAACGAAAAGATATATTTTTAGCTACCAAATGCGGCCGCTACGGCCTGGATGATTTTGATTTCTCCTACAACCGGGTTTTGCAAAGCATCGACGAATCGCTAACCAGGCTTAAAACCGATTACGTTGATATTTTACAATTGCACGATATTGAATTTGTTGACCGGGAACAAATATTAAACGAAGCTATTCCGGCTGCCCTGAAAGTAAAGGAAATGGGGAAAGCCCGCTACATTGGTATTACCGGTTTGCCCGTGCGCTACCTCGCCGATATTGCCCGGCAAGTAGAAATAGACACGGTACTTTCGTGGGCGCACTATAATTTGCTCGAAGATGAAGTTAACGACGAATTAGTACCGCTCTCGAAAGAAAAAGGGTTTGGCCTGATGAACGCGGCGCCTTTACTGCAGCGGATTTTATCGGACGCCCCCCTGCCCGAATGGCACCGTTCACCTCAGGCCGTGAAAGACATGCAGCCTCGTTTATTAGCGTTATGCAAAAATTACGGCGTAAACTTAAGCGAAGTAGCGATGCGTTACGCCATGGATCACCCGGATATTGCCACTACCATTGTGGGCATGTCTAACCCTACCCACGTGCAACAAAACCTGAAAGCAGTAGTTTTGCGGATACCCGACGGGCTTTTAGCCGAAATAGAAGATTTAGTGGCACCCGTTAAAAACCAGATGTGGTTTGAGGGCAACCCGGCGAATAATATTCCTAAAAAAGAAAAACTAACTAAATAATTATGAAGGCATTATTTTTAGTTGAACCCGGCAAAACTGAAGTCCGGGAAGTTGAGGCGCAGGCACCCGGACCAGAAGAAGTGTTGTTGCGGATAGGCATGGTGGGTTTCTGTGGCGGCGACCTGAACGGCTACCGGGGATTGTTTGAATTGCAGGAATACCCGAATATTTTAGGCCACGAAGTAGGCGCTACTATTGAACAAGTGGGCGATAAAGTGCCGGATAATTTTAAAACTGGCATGCGGGTTACGGTTTATCCTTACTTAAACTGCGGCACCTGCGTTTCCTGCCGCAAAGGTCGGCCTAATGCCTGCCAGGATAATAAAACCATGGGTGTCAGGCGCCCCGGTGCCATGACTAACTATATTACTATTAACTGGAAAAATTTATTTACTTCCGAAAAATTATCACTCCGCGAATTAGCCTTGGTAGAACCCCTGACAGTAGGCTTTCATGCGGCTGCCCGCGGACGGGTTTCCGATAAAGACCGGGTGGCGGTAATTGGTTGCGGCATTGTGGGCATGGGTGCCTTAGCAGCATCGGTAAATCGGGGAGCCGAGGTAATTGCCATCGACATTGACGATTCCAAAATGGAAATTGCCAAAAAAATTGGCGTTGCGCATACCATTAATACCACCCAAGTAGATTTGCACGAAGCGCTAGCCCAAATAACAGATGGCGATGGCCCGGACGTAATTATTGAAGCTGTAGGCAGCCCGGCCACGTACCGGGCCGCTGTGGAAGAAGTGGCTTATACTGGTCGAGTGGTTTGTATTGGTTACGCCAAAAAGCCAGCTGAATTCAACACCGGTGTTTTTGTCCGGAAAGAAATTGAAATCCTGGGTTCCCGCAATTGCCTCGGCGAATTTGAAGATGTTATCAGTTATCTGGAATCGGGCAAATTCCCGGTAGAGGCAGTTATCAGCAAGGTAGTATCGATTGAGGAAGCCGGCGCTGCCCTGGCCGAATGGTCGGATAACCCCGGACCAATTACCAAAATAATGGTTGATTTTGATAGATAAAGAACCATGATTAAATCCTGTGTTACCATCGCGTTAGTTCCCGAAATAAAAACTGGTCCCTGGATTTTCTGGGAAAATATGGAAACCAGCATGGCCAAAGCGGCTGATCTGGGCTTTGACGCGATAGAACTTTTCACGCCTTCGGCCGATGCCATCGAGCCGGAAATATTAACCACCTTGCTCCAAAAATATAACCTGGCACTAGCTGCTGTAGGTACCGGCGCCGGCAAGGTAATCAAGGGTTTAACCCTGACTGATCCAAACCAGGAAATAAGGAAACAGTCCATCTCCTTCATTATTGATATGATTTCTTTTGGCGCTCAGTTTGGTGCTCCAGCAATTATTGGCTCCATGCAAGGCAATGTGGTACCGGGTGTAGAACGAGAGAGAGCTTTGGAATGGCTGGCCGAAGGCCTCACAATACTTGGCATATACGCTGAAGCTAGAGGAGTAACGCTCATTTACGAACCCCTCAACCGTTATGAAACCAATCTGATCAACAGGTTAGAGGAAGGAACAGCATTTATTAATGCTTTAGCTACCATCAATGTCAAGTTATTGGCTGATTTGTTTCACATGAATATCGAAGAAGCCTCCTTGCCCGAAAGTATCCGGGCGTATGGTACTTCTATTGGTCATGTCCATTTTGCCGACAGTAACCGGCGACCAGTAGGCTTGGGGCATACCAACATAACAGATATTGCCGCTGCCTTGAGAGAAATTAACTATCAGGGCTATGTATCGGCAGAAGCTTTCCCCTGGCCTAATCCGGACGAAGCCGCTAAACAAACCATCGAGTCTTTTAAGCAATATTTTAATAATTAGTAACACAGCTATTTTTATAAAAAGAAATGCAGAGATTTTGCTTCGCCCTTGATCTAAAAGATGATCCGCAGTTGATAAAGGAATACGAAAATTACCACGCCCCAGGCAATGCTTGGCCGGAGATAACGCAGCATGATTTGGATGCGGGTATTATAAACCTCCAAATTTATCGCACCGGCAACCGTATGTTTATGATTATGGATACGGACGATGACTTTACTTTTGAAAGAAAAGCTGCGATGGATGCCGCTCAACCCAAAGTGCAGGAATGGGAAAAGCTTATGTGGAAATACCAGGTACCGCTGCCTTGGGCTAAAGAAGGCGAGAAATGGATTTTAATGGATCAAATATTCCAATCGCAAGCTTAGCTTCTAACTAAAAAATCAAAAAAAATTAAACAAAATCCCGAATATTTCCCGGACAGGAAGTTGCCCTACCTCTTCTGACAACTTTCAGATATTTTAATGCAGCTTGAAAATGAAAAGAGCCCTATTATTATATAGGGCTCTCCTTTTCAGATGGTTATACACTACTGTTAAATATGCACGTGCCGCTCAGCGTGGTACGAAGAACGCACCAAAGGTCCTGACTCTACGTATTTCAAGCCCCGGTTTAATCCTTCTTCGCGGTAGTGCGCAAATAAATCTGGGTGAATAAATTCGGCTACTTCCAGGTGGCGCTTGGTAGGCTGTAAATATTGGCCTAAAGTTAAAATATCCAAACCATTCGCTGCCAAATCATCCATGGCTTTGTATACTTCTTCTTTGGTTTCGCCGAGGCCTAGCATAATACCGGATTTTGAACGTTTACCGTACTCTTTAATGCGTTTTAACTGCTCCAGGCTCCGCTCGTACTTGGCCTGCGGCCGCACCATGCGGTAAAGACTTTCTACAGTTTCCATGTTGTGCGAAACCACCTCTTGGCCCGGCGAAATCATGGTATACAACGCTTCCCAGTTACCTTTTACATCCGGAATTAACGTTTCGATAGTCGTTTCGGGTGATAGTTGCTTTACCTGCACCACCGTTTCGTGCCAGATGCTGGCACCGCGGTCCTTCAGCTCATCGCGGTTAACCGAGGTAATAACGGCGTGCTTTACGCCCATTAATTTAATCGCCTCAGCCACGCGGCGGGGCTCATCGGTATCGTATTCATTCGGCCGGCCGGTGGCTACGGCGCAAAAAGAGCAGCTCCGGGTACACACGTTACCCAATATCATAAAGGTAGCTGTGCCGGCACCCCAGCATTCACCCATATTGGGGCAATTGCCACTCTCACAAATCGTATGTAGTTTATATTGATCTACCAGGCTACGCACCTGGGCATATTCTTTTCCGACGGGCAATTTTACCCGGAGCCAATCTGGCTTACGCGGCCGGGCTGGTTGCGCGGCTTCCGGCTGAATTACCGGCAATAATACCATTTCATCCATAACACAAAGATAAGCAATATCTGTTAATAGCTAATATACAACAGCCAAAGGGCCGGAAAGATTACAGCTGAGGCTAATTTTGAGGTGGATGAAATAACGCTACTGAAAAAGCAGTGAATAACCAGTAGAATTGTAAGGACTACGTTGTGCTGCCCGAGCTTTGGACCGCTTATTTTAAATATTAATTACTTCCGGCGGCCGTAATACAAGATTAAATAAACCGATGAAAATAAACTGGTGTTGTTGGCACGTGGCACCAGTATCATCTTTTTAGGATAAGCTTCGAGCAAAAAACCTACTTCTACCCCGGTTACGTCCTCGCGGTACCGGCCGTATTCAAAGCTTAAGCCGCCTTTGGCGTGGAGCCCCAGGTTAAAATTAGTTTGTCCGAAACCTGACAAAAAGCCGGCGTTGCCCCGGATACGCTCATTACTATCATGCTTGATTGGGTCGTACTGTTCGGTGCGGTAATCGGTTTGCCCACCTGGCCGGGGTCCGGTGTAAGAACTATAGTCGTACACAATGTAGTAGGGTACCAGTAAACCAATGGTTGGCCCGCCGGCAAAAATACCGTTTACCTGCACCCCCGATTCTGGCGCTTTCCGGAAAAATACATACTCCCGGCCATAATGCGGCCGCAACGCGTATAAATAATTGCTTTTACCAAAAATAAAGGAGTTGCCGGTTTCCTGGCTAAAAACCCGGTTACCTTTTTCTTTTGGGTGCTTCACTTCTACTATTTCCAGGCCCCAGAACTTAGACCAGTTAGGCTTCAGGTACTGCGAAGCTTTAATCATGCCGCCGCCAATCAGACCGCCGTTGGAATTAAAATTAATGCCGTAGTTAAACTCCCGCCGGTAAGCCTCTTCGTCCTGTTGCTGGGCCCAAGCCGTAGAAACGAACAAAAAGAAAGCACAAAAGAGTAGATTTATTCTCAACACAAAACAAACGGTTAATATTTACTTAAATATATATAATATTACGAAAGGTACAAAACCAGGTTTATACCTGAAAATACTGAAAATTAATCTTTTATTCTCGCCTTGGCGATCTCCGGCCACTTATCCGGCTGCCGGAACGGAGAACCTTATAATTATTTTTAAAGAATACCCGATTATTGCCTTGTGTTTATCTGTGAATAACTATCCTTACCGGAATTCCAAACAGCAGGCAACAGCCTTTCTACCAAGGTATAGGCTGCATTATTAACGAAAGGCCAGTTTACTTAGTATCCGGCCTTTCGTTAATTACCTGCGTTTTAGCGCTACGCTATATTCTTTTTTACTTCGTTCAGATTTATACCCAAATGCGAGGCATCGTACTGACAAACGCCATCCTTTATCAGCAATAATTGCGGCGACTGGTGTTCTACGTCAAAAGTCTGCGCCACCAGGTTCGAGATCGGGCGATAGGCCAGTAAATCCAGGTAATACGTTTTAACATTTTTCAGGCCGGCATCTGCCCACTGCCGCTCCAGCCGGTTTTTAGCCGTCGCGCTGATAGAACAAGTAGTACTATGTTTAAATATAATAACCGGCGTTTCCTTCGATTCGGAAATTATTTCCTGTATTTGATTTTGCTGGGTTAATTTATTCCAATTTACCATAATTCGATTAAGCTTTATTTCTCTTGCTGCTTTTGCTCTTTCAAAAGCTTTTTCTTTTTATTCAACGTTTTACGGCTTTCGAAAAGCGCATTTTTTTCTTTGTCGTTACTATAGTCGGTGGCTTCCTCTTCTACCGGCACTGGTTTGCGCCCGGATTGACCAACTTTATAGTTAAACTGATCCACATCCAAATGCGTTTCCTTGTGTTCGGCTTTGTAGGCCGCCGCGGCTTTTTTACTTTTCCGGGTTTCGGCCTTTATACTGGCCGGCGTTGAATAGGAAGTTTGCGCCCAGGCCGGTCTCACCGAACAAACCATGATTAACAAACCAACTGCCAACGCAAAAGTTATATTTTTACCAAGTGTAAAGTTTCTCTCCATATCAGCCGAATATAATTATTACCTATTTCTATACTTTTTGCGTTTCGGTTTGTTTCTCAAATACTTATATTTATTCTTTTTAAGTAAACCGTCTTTCCCATAAGCAACTCTTTCGCCCAGTGGCGCTTCGCCGGGCTTAGTTGCCGCCGATTTAACCTTAAACAAACCAAAGTTCTTATCAGTGCCAAATTTGGGGCAGGGAATTTTGCCGTTCCGGCAACTAGTCAGAGCCAGGCTCCCAACCACCATAATTACAAGCAAATTTCTAACGCCTACCAAAACAATTCGGGTTTATTTAATTTGCCAAAATTACTAAATAAAAGTATATCCATAATTTAATAAATTAATAACGAACTACTTACTTTCTAGCCTAAAAAATTAAGCATGGGTAAAAAGCATTACAGGTACCACATCAACTTTTTAGAAACTTAATATTTACCCAATTATTACCCCTCTAGCCCGACTGGTAGCTCGAACGAAAAATTAAGCTGAATTAGTAGCTGTCCTAAAAATATTTTTTTACCTGCTTTTGGTTTGAAAGCATTAATATTTAAGTAATTGCGCTACTTTTTCCTGCAGGCGCTGTACCGGTAAAAATTGTTGTTCTAAAGGCGGCGAAAAAGGCACTGCCGTATCGAGGCTGGCTACGCGTATAACTGGTCCATCGAGGTAATTAAAGCAGTTCTCCGAAATCCAGGCACTGATCTCCGCGCCTATGCCGCCGGTTAAAGTATCTTCGTGTAAAATAAGCACCCGACCGGTTTTCTTAACAGTCTGGGCTACAGCTTCCTGATCCCAGGGCAGTAAGGTGCGCAAATCCAGTATATCGGCGCTTACTTCGGGCATGGTTTGCAATAAGCGTGTAGCCCAGTGCACACCCATGCCGTAAGTTATTATCGAAATATCGTCGCCTTCGGTAACCAGTTTGGCTTTTCCTATTTCTAAAGTATAATATTCATCCGGAATCTGGCTCGCAACAGAGCGGTATAATAACTTATGCTCGAAATACAGGACCGGATTGGGATCTGCGATGGCCGCGTTTAACAAACCTTTGGCATCGTAGGGGCTGGATGGATACACAATTTTCAGGCCAGGGGTATGAAAGAACCAGGCTTCGTTCGATTGGGAATGGAAAGGCCCGGCGGCCGTACCCGCGCCGGTAGGCATTCGGATAACCACATCGGCGTTCTGCCCCCAGCGATAGTGCGATTTTGCCAGGTTATTTACCACCTGGTTAAAAGCACTCGTCACAAAATCGGCAAACTGCATTTCAATCACCGATTTTTTTTCTTTCACCGACATACCCAGGCCAATGCCCACAATAGCCGACTCGCACAAAGGCGTGTTGCGGATGCGCTGCTTACCAAACTGCTCCACAAAACCTTCGGTAACTTTAAACACACCGCCGTATTCGGCAATATCCTGGCCCATTATTACCAGTTCGGGGTAGTGCTCCAAGCTTTGCCGCAAGCCATCTGAAATAGCATCTACAAAACGTTTTTCGGTGGTGTTAGGTGAAGTTGGGGTAATTAAAGCTGGGGCAAAAGGCCGGTACATGTCGGCCAGTTCTTCGGCCACATTTGGTTCCGGCATCGGCACCGCAAAGGCTTTATCCAGGCCCTCTTCAATTAAACTTTTAAGCTCCTCCCGAATGGCAACCTGGGAACGGGAAGTCAGAACCATTTCGTCCAGGAGGTATTTTTCAAAATTCTCAACCGGATCTTTCTTTACCCATTTTTCAAAGAGTTCCTGCGGCACGTATTTAGTACCGGAAGCTTCTTCGTGGCCCCGCATCCGGAAAGTCATGGCTTCGATTAAAATGGGCCGGGGATTCTGGCGAATACTGGCCGCTGCCTGCCGCACCGTATCGTACACCTCTAATACGTTATTACCGTCTATCTGCAGGGTATCGATACCGTATGCCGGACCTTTATCGATAAAGCTGGCGAATTTAAATTGTTCGCTGTTAGGGGTAGAAAGGCCGTAGCCATTATTTTCAATCATAAAAATAACGGGCAAACCCCATACCGCCGCCACATTCAAGGCTTCGTGGAAATCGCCTTCACTGGCCCCGCCGTCGCCGCTAAATACCAGCGTAGCTTTTTGTTTCCGGTCGAGCAAATCGGCCAAAGCAATGCCGTCGGCTACGGCCAGTTGCGGCCCCAGGTGCGAAATCATGCCCACAATATGGTGCTCTTTGCTGCCGAAATGAAACGACCGATCGCGGCCTTTGGTAAAACCGGTGGTTTTGCCCTGGAACTGCGCAAATAAACGGTCTAGCGGAATATTGCGGCCGGTAAAAACGCCTAAGTTACGGTGCAGCGGCAATATATATTCGTCAGGGTTTAACGCCAGCGTAGCCCCTACCGAAATAGCTTCCTGTCCGATGCCCGAAAACCACTTGGTTATTCTGCCCTGCCGCAGCAAAATCAGCATGCGTTCCTCAATCAGGCGCGGTAGCAAAATGCCCCGGTACAAAGCCAGTAAATCGTCTTCGGTATATTGTTTGCGGTTGAAATTCATTTTAAATGACTAAAAATTATTCAAAATTAAGGTAAAAACTAACATCTATTGAATCTCTTGTTTTAAATGTCGAATTTTGAGAAGATTTACCTTTTGGAATCTGTTTTTCGTATGCTTCTGCCATAGCGGTAGCATCAGAAATAATTTTTCAGCTAAAAAAGAAATAACTCGCCTGTGATAGATTATAAAGAATTTACCTTAGATAATGGCCTGCGGGTAGTAGTACACGAAGATTTTACCACCCCAATGGCCGTTTTAAACGTGTTGTACGATGTGGGCTCGAAAGACGAAGCCGAATCCCAAACCGGCTTTGCGCATTTGTTTGAGCACCTGATGTTTAGCGGTTCGGTAAATATTCCGAGCTACGACGAGCCCCTGCAAAAAGTAGGCGGCGAAAACAATGCTTTTACCAGCCCCGATATTACCAATTATTACCTGTCGGTGCCGGCGCAGAATATCGAAACCGGTTTCTGGCTCGAATCGGACCGCATGCTGGGTCTGGCTTTCGACGAGAACGGCCTGGAAGTGCAGCGCAAAGTAGTAATTGAAGAGTTTAAACAGAATTATCTGAACCAGCCTTACGGCGATGTGTGGCTGAAGCTACGGCCTTTGTCTTACGACGTGCACCCGTATAAGTGGCCGACCATTGGCAAAGAAATTTCGCACATAGCCGATGCCAGAATGGAAGATGTCCGCAGCTTTTTCCGGAAACATTATTCCCCAATTAACGCCATTCTGGTCATTGCCGGTAATATTACCTTTGATAAAGCCCGCGAACTATCCGAAAAATGGTTTGGCCCGATTCCATCGGGTGAAAAATACGTACGCAACCTGCCCCCCGAACCTGTTCGTACCGAAGCTAAATTACTGGAGCATACGGCTAATGTGCCGCTGACCGGTATTTACAAAACTTACCTGATGCCCGGCCGCACCGATGCCGATTATTATGCTGCCGATTTGGTAAGCGATATTCTGGGCCGGGGAAAATCATCACGGTTGTACAGCGAACTGGTGAAAGAGCGTAAATTATTCAACTCGATTAGTGCCTCCTGCACCGGTTCCAACGAAAAAGGTCTGCTTGTAATTCAGGGGAAGTTAAACGAAGGCGTGGATGCGCAGGAGGCCAATGCCGCCATCGAAGAAATAAACCAGGCCTTAATGGAAGACCTGATAAGCGAGGAGGAATTAACGAAAGTAAAAAACCACGCCGAAGCTTCTATTGTTTTCTCCGAAATAGAGTTACTGAACCGCGCCATGAACCTGGCCCACAGCAAGCTTTTGGGTGATGCCAACTTAATAAACCAGGAAACGGAAAGAGTACAGGCCGTAACGGGCGGAGACATTCTGCAGCAGGCGCAAAATATTCTGCGGCCAAATAACTGCGCCACTTTAATTTATTACGCCGAACCAAAAGAAGCTTAGGCAAATAGTTATTTTCTGTTTTTTCGGCATTAGTGCTATCAAATAAAAGGTCTTCCCTAAAAAGGAAGATTTTTTATTTAGCCAACCTGATGGCTAAGCGTTCTTACTCTAGACTTGCCCTATATGCCTCCGCTTGCAGGTTAGGTTTGTTAAAATAAAATAAATATTCGAAAAGGCCCTAGCCCGATATATCTTCTTCCATTCTCCCCCGAAGCTTAAATATTTTACCCGTATTCGGTCATTGTCAGGGGTAATCCGTACTTTTGTAGGTTAAATTTTATCAACGTAAAACCGATTTAATGAAAATAAGAACAGGCTTCGGCTACGATGTGCATCAGTTGCGCGAAGGGCTTGATTTCTGGTTAGGCGGCATTACCATTCCGCATACGCACGGCGCCCTGGGCCACTCCGATGCCGATGTATTAATACACGTTATTTGCGATGCTTTGCTGGGAGCAGCCAACCTCCGCGATATTGGTTATCATTTCTCCGATAAAGATCCGCAGTACAAAGGCATTGATTCCAAAATATTGCTGCGGCGGGTAGTAGCTTTATTAGCCGAAAAAGGTTATACCATTGGGAACATCGATTCTACGGTTTGTTTGCAGGAGCCTAAACTAAACCCGCATATTCCGGCTATGAAAACCTGCCTGGCCGAGGTGATGAACATACCCGAAGATGATATCTCTATTAAAGCTACTACTACCGAAAAGCTAGGCTTTGTAGGCACCAAAGAAGGCGTTGCTGCGTATGCAACCGTACTGATTTACAAAAACTAAAGCCTTAAATACCCGAAAACGAAAGACGAGCGTTCACATGAATAAATCATATTATCCTTTTATATTATTAATGGCCTTGGGTGCCGGTTGCGCACCCAAAAATATTTCGCAGAGCGGCGGCAACACCAGCCAGCTACCTGCCAATGCTGGTAATATATCAGAATCTGCTGCTAAATACGCCGCTACCATTACGGCAGCCGATTTATCTAAACACCTGCATATTATTGCTTCCGACGAATACGAAGGCCGCGATACCGGCCAGAAAGGTCAGAAAATGGCGGCGGCTTATATCTCGAAAGAGTTTAAAGAAGATGGCCTGCAGGGACCGGTAAAAAACAGTAGTACCAGCCCTTATTACCAAACTTTTGATCTCGAAAAAAGCGCCTGGGGCGAAGGCTACCTGACTGTAGGCACCCGCAAATTTACCATGCAGCAGGATTTCTTTGTTATAGGTAGCTCGCCTTACCAGACCGAAGAAACCACCGAAGTTGTTTTTGCCGGCTACGGCATAGATGCCCCTAAATATTCGGATTACACCAACCTGAACGTGAAAGACAAAATGGTGGTGGTACTGGCCGGTGAGCCGCGGGGCAGCAATGGCAACTACCTGGTAAGCGGAAACGGCAAAGCCTCGGACTGGGGCAACGACCCGCGTACCAAACGGAGTGCTGCCATGAAACATGGCGCCAAAAGCCTGGTGGTAATTACCGGTACCAACGCCGAAGAATTTAACGATCTGACCAACCGCTTCAAAAGCCACGGCAAGCGCCCTACCATTGGCTTGAAAAGCGGAACAGATGGCCAAACCAACACCGGCATGCTGTACGCTTCGCCGGCTTTGGGAGCGGCTTTGCTGAATACCACCACCGATAAACTTTTTGCTTACCGGCCGGCTGCCGGTAACGGCAACCAACCAGCAACCAGTAATTTTTCGGCCGCTAAAAACGTAAAAGTTAAAACTACCCGCCTGATAGAGCCGCTGCCTACCGAAAACGTACTGGGCTTTATAGAAGGCACCGATAAAAAAGACGAAATTGTGGTAATTACCGCCCACTACGACCACGTAGGGGTAGACGAAGACCTGCCCGGCGATAAAATATACAATGGCGCCAACGACGATGGTTCCGGTACGGTAGCCGTAATTGAAATGGCCGAAGCTTTTGCCCAAGCCAAAAAGGATGGGGCTGGTCCGCGCCGCAGCTTATTGTTTATGACCGTTACAGCCGAAGAAAAAGGCTTGCTGGGCTCTGAATATTACGCCAATAACCCGTTGTTCCCGCTGGAAAACACGGTAGCTAACATCAATATTGATATGATTGGTCGCATGGATAAAAAGTACGAGCGCACCAAAGACAGCAATTATATTTACGTGATTGGCGCCGATAAGCTTTCGTCGGAACTGCACCAGATAAATGAGCAGGCCAACCAGAAATACGTTAATTTAAAGCTGGATTACACGTTTAACGACGAAAATGATCCCAACCGGTTCTACTATCGTTCCGACCACTATAATTTTGCCAAGCACCGGATTCCGATTATTTTTTACTTTAACGGCGTGCACGACGATTACCACCAGCCCAGCGACGAAGTAGATAAAATATTATTCGATAGCGCCGAAAAAGTAACCCGCCTGGCTTTTCACACGGCCTGGGAAATAGCTAACCGCGACGAACGCCTGAAAGTAGACAGCAATAAGCAGTAGCTGGCAGGGATTAGCGGGTAGTTGTTATTGTTAATTTCTGACCGGAATTTTATATTTTCTAATGCCAGTGCAATCGAAAACAATTTTGCCCTTGCGACATAAAGAGCGGCTAATTACGTTCCTTTAAGAAACGGTTTAATATTTATCGTAAAAGAAATTAACCGCTTTAGTTAGTTTGATATAAATGGTGATAGTCTGCCCAAGCAGGCTACAAATAAAAATATACAAGGTGAGCATTAAATTAAAACAATTTTTGCAGGACTCCGAAGCCAAAGCATTTGACCTGGAGCACCGGCGAAAAATAAGATTTAATATTGGCAAGTATAATGTTGCTGTCAAAAATGGCCTGAACCAATACGTTGATCACGAGTTGGCGCGGGCGCGGGCATCTTATATCAAAACCAACGTAATTAATAACCTGGATAAATACCTGACCGAGTTTGAGCGGAATTTTACGCAACGCGGCGGGAAGGTTATCTGGGCGCAGAACAAAGACGAGGCCCTGCGCGAAATCGGGCAGATTATGCAGCGCCGGCGGGTGAAAACAGTGGTAAAATCAAAATCGATGACTACTGAAGAAATTCACCTGAATGAATATTTAGGTAAGCATGGCATCGATACCGTAGAAACCGATCTGGGCGAATATATTGTGCAGTTAGCCGACCAGCGACCCTACCACATTGTAACGCCGGCCATGCACATGTCTAAAAAAGACATTGCCGAACTGTTCGTAAAAAAACTGCGTATCCGTCCCACCGACGATGCGCAGGAACTGGTTTTAACTGCCCGGCGGTTGCTCCGCGATAAATATACCTCGGCCGAGGTGGGTATTACGGGCGGCAACTTCCTGATCGCCGATATCGGTGGGGTGGCCTTAACCGAAAACGAAGGCAACGGGCGCCTGTCTACCACCTTCCCGAGAACGCATATCGCCATTGTCGGCATTGAAAAAGTAATACCATCGGTAAACGATTTGGATTTATTCTGGCCCCTGCTGGCGACGAGTGGTACCGGGCAAAATGTAACGGTTTACAACACTATTTTTAGCGGCCCGCGGCAACCTCAGGAAAAAGACGGTCCCGAAGAAATGTATGTTATTTTGCTGGATAACGGCCGCACCGATTTACTGGCGTTGCCCGAAAAACGCGAAGCGCTGAACTGCATCCGCTGCGGGGCCTGCCTGAATGTTTGCCCGGTTTATAAGAACGTAGGCGGCCACACCTACGAAACCACTTACAGCGGCCCCATTGGTTCGGTAATTTCGCCGCACTACGAAGGCATGGCCGAGAACAAGCACCTGAGTTACGCCAGCTCCTTATGCGGGGCTTGCACCTCGGTTTGCCCGGTAAAAATCAATCTGCATAATTTATTGCTGTTAAACCGGCAGCAAAGCGTTGCCGAAGGCCACGTAGATAAGCAAGAGAAAATGGCTTTCCGGATTTGGGAAACCGCCATGAAACACAAGTCGTGGGTAAACATGGTACCAACCGGCCTGAAAAATTACGGCTTGCGTTTAATCCTGAAAGACTCCTGGAGCAAAAAACGGGAACCGCTTACCGTTCCGTCTAAAACTTTTAAAGATTTGTGGAACGAGCACCAGAAGAAAAAGTAAAGAATAAGCCTCTGTTTGCAGAGGCTTATTTGTTTAAACTTCTCCTCATAAAATATTCAAATGCAGATTAATGGGGCCTTCGCTGCCGGGCGGAAAGTTACCCTGTTTTTAAACATTAATTTCGAATACAAGTTATTTCATTATCCTGCCCCCGTTTCTCTTTTATCCGGAACAATGGAGCCAGAAATTATTTTTTATCAGCCACGCGCTTGGTTTGGCAAACTTATCAGCTGGTTTAACACGTAATAGCTATATAAAGCTGCGTTCCGGTACCGGTTGCCCCTGAATTTTAAATTTATATTATGAATAATACTTTTGGCATACCTATTATACCAGATAACGAGGCAGAAAGAACGGCCCGCTTAAAAGCACTGCAGATTCTGGATACACCTGCCTAAAAATCTTTTGATAACGTAGCGGCTATGGCGGCGCATATGTTTAATGTGCCGATTGCCCTGGTTTCTTTTGTCGATTCAGACCGGGTTTGGTTTAAAGCTAATGTGGGCATGGAAGATACACAAGAAGTGAACCGGGGCGTAAGTCTTTGTTCTTTGGTAATCCTGAACGAGGACATGACCGTTTTCAAAAATGCCACCACCGAATCCTGTTTATTGGCCAATCCATTGGTTGTGGGCGAGTTTGGCCTCCGCTTCTATGCCGGCGCTCCAATAAAAACTGCCGACGGCTATACAGTTGGCTCCATTTGCGTGGTAGATAAGGAGCTCCGTGAATTTACCGAAGCCGACCAACGCGTACTCCAGCACCTGGCGGCTATTGTGGAAGATGAAATTAAAGGATAATTAAGAAATAAAATATTACTCTTTCTTCGTATAAGTACCTGATAAAAGCTTCCGGGTTCAACCCTGGGAGCTTTTTATTTGCCGCTAAATCTGAGCATTACTTCAAAAGCGGGCCTGATGCTAATTCAGCATCTAGCAGAAATTTTTAATCTTTGTTCACTCCTCCTCTCCAGGTAAATTTTAGCCCAATCTATCCGCTTTTGGTTATAAAATTTAGCTAAACTTAACTATTTATAATGCCACTTATTATTGTAAATTAGCTTCGCATAATCTGTATTGTCGTGGCTATAATATTTACTTACCTCCGCCGGTTAAGGAACAACCGGTTTGTATTGGGCCTGGTAGTAATGGCCTGCATCTCTTTATATTTTGCCTCGTGTGATTCCGGCAGCAGCGAAAAAATAGAATTGACCAAGCTTCGCCGAAAAATAAGCCTGATTGCCCACCGCGGCGCCTCCGATGCTGCTCCCGAAAACACCCTGGCCGCCATAAAAAAAGCGTTGCAGGGCCCGGCCGATTATATCGAAGTGGATGTTCACCAGACGAAAGACGGGGAAGTAATATTGATGCACGATGCCACGGTAAACCGCACCACCGATGGGCATGGCGCCATTGCCAAACTTACCCTTGCCGAAATTAAGAAACTTGATGCCGGCTTATGGTACGATTCAGCATACCGGCACGAGAAAGTGCCAACCCTGGCAGAAACGTTGCAGTTGGTGCGGGGCCGGAAAAAGTTACTGATAGAGATTAAAAAAGGCCGAGATGGGTTTTACAAAGGCCTGGAGCATAAAATATTAACTATTATCAGAGAAAACAAAGCACAGAACTGGTGCATCTTACAAACTTTTTACGACCCGGTTCTGGAGAATATCTGGAAAAATGAATTAGCCGTGCCGACGCATAAATTAATAGTAGCCAAAATTCCTTTCCTGCCGCTTTATTTTGACCACCGCATCCGCTGGGGCAGTTTTGATAAGTATGACCGGGCCATAGCCATTAATGCCAACCAGTATTTTACCACCCAGGGGTTTGTAAAAGAATTGCATAACAATGGCTTTAAAACCTACCCCTGGACCGTAGATGACCCGCAGGCCATTAACCGGGTGCTGGCCCTGGGGGCCGACGGCGTTATTACCAATACCATTTCGCACCTGGAAATTGAATAAATGAGTGGCTTAAAAAAGACTAACTGGCTGGAGAAGGAAAGCCTGCGCCTGATAATTATTGCCCTCCCTTTTGTTTTCCTTGGCTTATTTTGGCCCGAACTACCCAGCCGCATTCCGCTGCACTGGAACTTACAGGGCGAGGCCGATGGTTATGGCAGCAAATGGGCTTTCCTGGGTTTAGCCGGCTTAAACGTATTATTATTCGGGCTATTCTTAATCCTGCCCCACCTGGATCCCAAAAGCAAAAACTATGTCCATTTCGCGAACGAATGGCATATCATACAAGTCATTCTTCACCTGTTTATTACTTATTTGTTTTTTATTGTAGGCTTAACGGCTTTGGGGTATGGGTTACCGGTAATTTTAACTATTAAGTACGGTTTAGTTGGCTTGTTCCTGCTAGTAGGGAATTACCTAGGTACCGTCCGGCCCAACAGCTTTATCGGCATTAAAACGCCCTGGACAATCAGCAGTGATTACGTCTGGCACAAAACCCACCGGTTTACTGCCCAGGTTTGGGTATTGAGTTCGTTGCTGTTACTTATTTTTGATTTCTGGCACCAACGTTACCCATGGGCATTCTTTGTTTATCTGGGGCTGTTGGTAGTGGCGCCGGTGGTTTATTCTTACCTGCTTTATAAAAAACAACCGGAAGTAAATCCAAAAAAATAAACTACTCGGCCGGTGTGTCCGGCAGTATCTGGATATCCTGTATTAATACCCGTTTTTCAATAGCCTTACCAATAGGGGTATTAGCCAAACCACCCAGGGCAGTTTCTTTGTAGCGCGTTTCCATACTCTGGCCTACTTCCCCAAGTGCCATTACACACTGATCTACCGGGATTACAGGATCTACGCCGGCAATGGCAATCTGCGCCGACGAAAAAGCAATAGCGGCTGCACTGGCGTTACGTACAATACAAGGCACTTCTACCAACCCGGCTACCGGATCGCATACCAAACCCAGCATGCACTGAATGGTAATAGCTACAGCATTAAATACCTGTGGCACGGTACCGCCCAGGCAATACACAATAGCCCCGGCTCCCATAGCGGCAGCGCTACCCGTTTCGGCCTGGCAGCCGCCTACGGCTCCGGCCAGCGAGGCATTTTCTTCTATAATTAAAGCGATACCGGCTGCCACCAGCAAAGCTTCGTGAATTTTACGGTCGTCGAGTTGGTGAATTTCCTGCAAGGTGGTTAGAACGCCGGGCAGAATGCCCGATGCGCCGGCGGTGGGTGCCGCCACCACCCGGCCCATGCAGGAATTTACTTCTTTGGCGCCTAATGCCCGGGCTACCAGCAACTGGAAATCGGTACTAAGCACCGTTACCGGAGCAGCCGCTACTTTTTTTGCACCATTGTTTACCATGCCCGATCGGGAAGTCATGTTCTGGGTTAAGCCGGTTTTAACGGCATCGCGCATCACGTCATAGGCGCGGGCAATATTTTCCCAGATGTAGGCTTCGGTCCGGCCTTTTTGTTCTATCTCGTATTGCAATACCGGCTGGTACAGCAGTTCTCCGGTTTCCTGGCAATGCTTTTCCCAACTAACAAAATCCTGAAATAACAACGACATGGGTATATTTTAAATATAAATCGTTAAAACAGTGGTTATAGCACCACGTTCTATATTATACGATTATACGAATTTAAAATTGCTCTTGCCCTTTAATCAGGATAATAATACAAGGCTGCCTTAAAAGGTAATCGGTACCAGATGCTTCTCGCTGGTTTCGAGATTTACTTTTAAAAGTTGGTGATGGTTGGTATCGGTTACCCACAAATAGCCATCGATAAATTTGACATCGTTGGGTTCATCCAAACCGCCAATTACGGTACGTACCCGCTTCTTTTCCAAATCAAGTACTTTTACTTTGCCGTTGTAGGTATCGGCTATATACAAATTATTATCCACCACCGTCAGGCCTACTACGTGCTGCAGTTGGGCCACTTCAGCCGCACCGTCCAGATCGCCGAAATCGAAAAGGCCATGGCCCACTAAGGTGTGTACCGTGCCCGCTTCCAGATTTACTACCCGGATGGCACTGGCTTCGGCATCGGCTACGTACAATAAGTTACCCGCTAAGGCCAGGCCGCTGGGCTGGTTAAAACTAGCTTCAGACAAAGAGCCGTTAACCAAAGCTTCGCGACCCGTGCCGGCAAAGCGCATTACCGTTTCGGTTGCTAAATCCATGCACAAGAGCTGGTGGTTACCGGCGCTGGCAATGTACATTACTTCTCCGGCTATAGCCAAATCCCAGGGGCTGTTGGGGTTTACGGGTTCCCCCAGCTTATCCTGGTAAAAGTAATATTCGAGTTCGCCGGTACCAACGGCGGTAACTACCGCCCTTTCTACTAAATCTACCAGCCGGATAGCGTTGTTTTTGGTATCGGCTACGTACAGAACATGACCTTTTAAGGCTAAGCCCTGTGGTTCCCGGAAGGTGGCCTCTTCGTAAGTTCCATTCTGGAAGCCCGCTTCGCCGTTACCAATAATGGCTAATACTTGTCCGTCGGCGCTTATTTGTAAAATACGGTTGTGTCCGCTGTCCGATAAAAAAATAGTACCATCCGGGGCCGCCAACATTTTGCCCGGGAATTGCAAAGGCGTATCCAGGCTGGTTTCGCGCTGAAATGGAAATATCTGGCGGTTAAGCTTATGTCCGAAATCTCGTATCAGTTGGTCAATGTTAGGTTTAACGACTTCGTATATGCCTTCGCCGGCTTTCTGACCAATTACGTTACCATCCGGGTCTATTAATACTACCGTAGGCCAGGCGTTAATGGCATACTGCCGCCATATTTCAAAATCGGCATCGTTTACCACGGGGTGGTTGATACCAAATTTTAAGATGGCCTTCCGAATGCTGTTCTGGTTTTTCTCGGCGTCGAATTTGGCCGAATGCACGCCAATGACGACCAGTTCTTCAGGGTATTCGGCTTCTAACCGGTTTAAATCCGGAATAATGTGCTGGCAATTAATGCAGCCCATGGTCCAGAAATCGAGCAGCACAATTTTACCCCGAAAATCTTTTAAAGTATAGTTTTTATCTGCGTTCAGCCAACCGTGCCTGGTGTTTATTTCAGGAGCACGTACACGTCCGGTTATCATGGTTTATGAAGGTTTGCGGAATTAATCTAAATAATAATATATTAATAGATAAGGCTATATTCAACAGGTTTCGGCGTTTAAATGTTACGCCCTGCTCTAAATTTTTGCGTGTAATATTTCAACTATAAACCACCTGCCGCTATTGTGTGCCGCCTTGCATTATTTAACCAGCTTGAATCCGGCTTCGGGTAAGCAGGAATAATTTTGCACAAAAAACGTAAAATAGGACGTATCTTTGTATTTACAACATGTAAGCTATGGCAGCAGGTTATTTATCGGACTTTGGCACTATATTATTATTCCTGATTGGCGGCGCTATCTTTATATTAATTGGGTTATTTACCGCCCGCTTAATCCGGCCGCACCGGCCCAACGCCGAGAAGCTGGCCACCTACGAATGCGGCGAAGAAGCCGTGGGCAGTTCGTGGGTGCAGTTTAACCCGCGGTTTTACGTAATTGCGCTCATATTTATCATTTTTGATGTTGAACTGGCTTTTATGTTTCCGTGGGCGGTGGTTTTTGGCCGGCGCGATTTAGTAGAAGCTACCGACGGGTTGTGGGGCTGGTTTGCCTTAGCCGAGATGGTCATATTTATCTTTATTCTGGCTTTGGGCTTGGCTTACGCTTGGGTAAAAGGGCACCTCGACTGGATTAAACCCAAACCTATTCTGCCAACGAGCCATTCGCCGGTTCCCGCCGATTTGTACCAGCGCGTAAACGAGCGGCAATACACCGTCCGGAAAAAAGAGGAAACAACCGTTTAACTACCGAACCTGCGCCAGTAAAAAGCTTTCTAAAACTAAATTATCAAATCTAAACACTAATAACTAATAACTATCAGCTAACCACTACCTATGAGTTTTATGCGCGAAAAAGATGGAGAAGGCAGTATTGTGGTTGCCAAGTTAGACGACCTCCTCAATTACGCCCGGCTTTCGGCATTGTGGCCCATGCAATTTGGCCTGGCCTGCTGCGCCATCGAAATGATGGGCGCCTGGTCTTCGGGTTATGATATCGATCGGCTGGGCATTATTCCGCGGGCTTCGCCGCGGCAGTCCGATGTAATTATAATTTCGGGCACGGTTACGTTTAAAATGGCCGACCGCATCCGGCGGCTTTACGAGCAAATGCCGGAGCCCCGTTATGTGATATCGATGGGTAACTGCTCTAACTGCGGCGGCCCTTACTGGGAAGAAGGCTACCATGTGGTAAAAGGCGTCGACCGCATTATTCCGGTTGATGTTTACATCTCGGGTTGTCCGCCTCGGCCCGAGGCCCTGATTGGCGGTTTTATGAAACTGCAGGAAAAAATCCGGAATGAAAGCTTGTTGGCGCCTAAAGCTGTGCAAAATTTATTGGGAAAGAACAGCTTATAGAACTCACTAATAAAGGCCAACGTAAGCTACAATGCCGCTTTGAAGAACCGTAATCTTGATCATTACAACCTATCTTCGCTAATATTTCCTTGCATTTATCCTAAACCATTTTCTTTTGTTCCATTATTCGTTAACTTTGAGAAATGGAATACATAAGAAAGATTGTATTCTACCAGAATCACTTTCTCTAATTTTATGAAAGACAAACAGAGAAAGTAAAAGGTAAGATCGACGAAATACTCTTTCTTATAACCATTGTAGAAAGAGTGCCTAAAAAGTTCTTACAGTATATGGAAGGAACTAATGGGCTTTATGAAATTCGTGTAGAATTAGGAAGCAATATTTATAGGATTTTCTGCTGCTTTGACGAGGGAAAGCTGGTTGTACTTTTCAACGGATTTCAGAAAAAGACACAAAAAACGCCAAAGGCAGAAATAGAGCGGGCAGAGAAACTTAAAGCAGAATACTTCGGACAAAAGTAAGTACTCAAATCCTAAGGAGGCGGCAACTCATACAATACGGCGATAAAGAAGTTATGGGCACCAAGAATAAAAATACCACCACATTCGAGGAACATCTTGATAAACGTTACGGTGAGCAAGGTTCTTTGAAGAGAACTGAGTTTGAAATCAAAGCTAAGGCATTTGCCATTGGAGAAGTTATCAAAGAGGAAAGAAGGCTTGCAAATATGACCCAAGAACAATTAGCCGAGAAAACAGGCACAAAAAAGAGTTTTATATCCAGAATCGAAAATGGGCATAGTGATATCCAGCTTTCAACACTCTACCGAATCTTAGAAATCGGCCTTGGACGGAAGATAACCTTGTCTATAGAATAAGGCATAACAACACCTAAACGTCAGATGCGTTTTCCTTCAGCCAGCATTATATCGCCTCTTAATAGCGCTGGTTTAGTGGACGGGGACCTGTGGTTCAACCCCCAGCCGCCATTAAACAGAGACGTTGAATATAAGGTCTATCACTTTCTCTTGCATTTCTTTTCATATTCCATTGAGCGGTACGTTAGAAACTACAGTTAAGCCTGACTGGACACAAAACTGAACTATTCTTTATAATGAGCAGGATCATAAATCTCAAAAGCTAAAAAATTAACGGGTCTTAAGCCCAAACTTGCGTAATACCAATAGATAAATATTACCGTCAGGTTAAGATAAATTTTGACTTCGGTAAAAAATAAAAGTTAAAACGTGACCTACAACGAATTAAAAGACCTGCTAACCGAAAAGTTTGGCGCTGAAATAATCACTGGCGAAAACACGCAGAATCCGCAACCGTTTTTAAATATTAAAACCGATCGGCTGGCCGACGTTTGCCAGGAATTATTCACGAACCCGCAAACTTACTTTGATTATTTAGCTTGTATTACCGGTTTAGATAACGGCCCGGAAGTGGGCACCCTCGAAGTTATTTACAATTTATATTCCATTCCTTACGACCACCACTTAACCTTAAAAGTAATAACCGAGCGTTTAACCCCAACCGGTGCCCTGCCCACCGTACCCACGGTAAGCCACATCTGGCGCACCGCCGACTGGCATGAGCGTGAAGCTTACGACCTGGTGGGCATTAACTTTACCGGCCACCCCGATTTGCGCCGCATTTTATGCGCCCACGATTGGGAAGGTCACCCTTTGCGCCGCGATTACGAATGGCCGGAATATTACCACGGCCTGAAAGTTCGCTACGACAACCACAACGAGGTAAACGGCTTTAAAGGCGAATTCTTCAAAACTTTTGAAGATTAACCTATAAAAATTTATTAGGAAAAGAATACACAATTGCCGGGAGCTTATCCGCTACCAGGCTCAAATTAAATATTGTTCAACAAAATAATACCCTTGGACAGCGGATTAAAAAATATGTCGCAAACAAGTTCTCCTTATTCTAACTACATTATTCAGGCGGAGCCCACCTTGCATAACCCGGACAACCTGAAAGCCGGTGAAATGCTTTTAAATATGGGCCCACAGCACCCTTCTACCCACGGGGTGCTGCGCCTGGAAGTAATTACCGATGGCGAAATAATTACCGACGTGGTTCCCCATATTGGTTACCTGCACCGCTGCTTCGAGAAGCACGCCGAAACCCGCGCCTACAACCTCACCATTCCGTTTGTGGATCGCATGGATTACCTGGCAGCCATGAACTCAGAACACGTTTGGGCCATGGGCGTAGAAAAAATGCTGGGGATTGATGGACAGTTACCACGCCGGGTAGAATTTATCCGGGTGTTAGTGGCCGAACTAAACCGCATTGCCTCCCATTTTCTGGCTATTGGCACCTACGCCATCGATATTGGGGCTTACACGCCTTTTTTGTGGATGCTCCGCGACCGCGAACACATTCAGCGTTTATTGGAATGGGTATCGGGTGCGCGCATGCTTTATAATTACATCTGGATTGGCGGCCTGTACTACGATTTGCCGGTCGGTTTTGAAGAACGTTGCCGTGAGTTTATCGATTACCTGCAGCCCAAACTGGATGAGTTTGAAGATATCCTGCTCAAAAATAAAATATTTATCGACCGTACGGCTAACATTGGCGTTCTGCCGCTGAATGTGGCCATTAATTACGGTTGCTCCGGCCCGATGCTACGGGGCTCCGGTCTTAAATTCGATTTACGGCGGGTGGATGGCTACTCGGTGTATCCCGAACTGGAATTTGATATTCCGGTGGGCCAGGGCATTATGGGTACTACCGGCGATTGTTGGGATCGCAACTATATCCGGGCTTTGGAATGCCGCGAATCGTCCCGGATAATTCGCCAGTGCCTCGACCATTTGGAAACCGATTGCAAACGCACCCCCGATTTTGACCCGCAGGCCATGTGTCCGAAAAAAATCCGGCCCAAAGAACAGGAATTATATTTCCGGGCCGAAACACCACGCGGGGAATTAGGCTACTTTTTCCGGGCTACGGGTAAATCCGATATTCCGTTCCGGTGCAAAGGCCGTTCGCCATGTTTTTCTAACTTATCAGTGCTCCACGAAATTTCGCGGGGCTGCATGGTGGCCGATATGATCGCCATTGTAGGTTCGGTAGATATTGTATTGGGTGAACTGGACCGGTAATTTGTTGTGGAGATAAGTAATAAATATAAGTTTAAGCAATCCAAACGTGTCATTCAGAAGGAAACTTGTTAGCTGCCTGCTAAATAGATTCCTGCTGAATGACAGGAGTGGGCTCAATGACCTAAATTAAGTGTTACAATCCTCTTTTACGTACAGTAGTAAGTAAATTCCAAGGTAAATAACTTAAGAGCTATGTTAAGTTTCCTAAGTACCATTATTATATACTATCTAATCTGATTTTGATAAACGTAGTACTTACAACTTTACCGCCACCCGCTAAACCTATGAAAATACTTACTGCTCTCCAGATTCGCGAAGCTGACCAGCGTACAATTGCGGAAGAAAATATTCCTTCGGCTGCGTTAATGGAGCGGGCCGCCAATGCTTTTACCGAATGGTTTACCCGTAAATTTCCGGATACCGGTAAAAATATTCTGATCTGTTGCGGCCCGGGTAACAACGGCGGCGATGGGCTGGCTATTGCCCGGATGCTCCACGCGTTGGATTATGCGGCTACTGTCTGGATTGTTGCGCCGGAAAATAAGTTTTCTCCGGATTTCCTGACCAATCAGGAACGTTTGCCGGCCGCTATTCCGGTTACTAATATTAAGCAAACATCAGATTTCCCGGAAGCTTCCGAATTTAATTTAGTGCTGGATGGTTTGTTTGGTACGGGTTTAAGCCGGTCGGTTACCGGAATTTACGCCGAAATAATTCAGCATATTAATCATTTGCCGGCACAGGTAATAGCCATTGATGTGCCGTCGGGTTTATATACAGAAGCACCTAACCAGCTGGGTGATGCGATTGTGCAGGCTGACTATACGCTTAGTTTTGAAGTACCCAAATTAGCCTTTTTACTGGCCCAGAACGAAAAATATGTAGGCGAATGGTACCTGGTAGCCATTAACCTCAGCCCGGCATTTTTAGCAGATGTTACTACAGATAAATTTATCTTTACCCGGGAGCAGGTAACCCAAATAATTCAACCGCGTCGGAAATTTTCGCATAAAGGCACCTACGGACACGCGTTGCTGCTGGCAGGCAGTTACGGTAAGATGGGCGCGGCGGCTTTAGCGGCGCGGGCTTGTTTGCGGAGCGGTGTCGGTTTACTATCGGTGCATTGCCCCAAAGTTGGTTATACCATTTTACAAACAGCCGTTCCCGAGGCCATGACCCTGCCCGATACCGAAGCAACCCACCTGACGCAACTGCCGGATTTAAACACCTACCAGGCTATTGGTATTGGCCCCGGCTTGGGCAAAGAACCCGCCACCCGCCACCTGGTACGCCAACTATTACAAACCACCCCAGCACCGCTCGTAATAGATGCCGATGCCCTGAATATTATTGCGGAAGAAAACCTACAGCCGGCTTTGCCCCCGAATACCATCTTAACCCCGCACCCGAAAGAATTTGAACGCCTGGCCGGTCCGGCTTCCGACGACTATAATAGGCTGAAGCTACTGCAGAATTTTTGCCGGCAGTACGGATGCTTTGTGGTTTTAAAAGGCGGCCATACCTGCATTGGTACCCCGGCGGGCGATCTTTATTTTAATATTACCGGCAACCCCGGTATGGCTACCGGCGGTACCGGCGATGTGCTTACAGGCATTATTACCGCTTTGGTAGCGCAAAAATATTCGCCGCTGGATGCCTGCCGCCTGGGCGTGTATTTGCATGGTTTGGCCGGCGATTTAGCCCGTGACCAGGTAGGCGAAACCGCTCTGATTGCATCGGATTTAATTGAGAATTTGGGAGCTGCTTTCCGGCAGTTTGGGAGTTAATTTCGTGGATATGGAAGTTTATTCAGAGCAGCCAGACTAGCAGAAACTGCAAAACCATCATGCCATCGGCTATTACCGAGAAGAAATATTCGTTATTAGTAGAATGGGTTTGCCACACCACGTAAGCCGTAATGCCGGCCGAGAGCAACAAAGCTGCCCGGTAGTTTTGCAGGGGTATTAAACTTACCAGCAAAGCGAAAAAGGCTAAGCTTATCCAGGCAATGTATTTGGCTTTCTTAATCCCGATGGTACCGGGTAACGTTACGGTGCCGGTTGCCCGATCCCGGTCCACATCCCGGATATCGAAAATAATGGTAATAGCCAGGATAAACAGGAACCGCCGCAGGAAAAACAGCCAGGCCTCCGTAGAAAATATATCCTGGTTATACGCCAGCAACGGTAACCACACTGTTACGCAAGTCCAGACGTAGGCAATCAGGAATATTTTGAGCAAGGGAACATGCCGCAGGGGCCACAACTCGCCGCGCCGGGGCAGCACCGGCAAAGAATATAACACCGATAACAAAGCCAGGTGCCCCAGCAGTAAAATATTATACCGGTAAAATCCCGCCGTGAAGAAGCAATAAAGCGCCGCTGCGCCGGCTACCGCCATTAAGCCCGTTATTATAGGTTTATGCTGTGCCGCCCACGCCCGGCGCTCCGAAAAGGAAACTTGTTGCCGTAATTTATAGGGTAGTAAGCTATCGAAGTTATACAGCAGAAAGGTGGAAAAAAACACAAACAAACTTAACGCGACCGGCAACGGCAAATCCCACAACAAACAAGTAGTCCAGATTTGGCAAAAGGCGCACACGGAAATAAAAATATTTCCGAAAAATAAATAGTTCCGTGCGCTTCTGATTAGCCCTGTGGATGGTAAGCTCAACTAAATAAAAATAGCAAGGGTTGTAACTTAAATTTTTACGTGGTTATCAGGCTATCGGATATTAAATAACCGGAACAGATAAATGAGACCGGTGGGGCCGCTTGCTCCTGCGCAACGCTCGGCGCCTAAAAAAAGCCTGGTAGCCGTAGTACCCAGGGCACCACTACTAACAGGCTTATTATCTAAGTAATATTTTGGGTAATATTTGGCCAGCGTACCTGAAAATATTACAGCGGTACTTAACTTTTTGTTAAATAACTTCTTTAGGCTGACTTTTAAAAGTGCTGTTGTATAAGTCAATGCTTTTCTGAATAATTTCGTAAGCCTGTTCTCTGCCTAAAAACTGCTCTACAATCACTTCTTTATTTTCGAGCTTTTTATAGTCTTCGAAGAAACGACGAATTTCGAGTAAAGTATGCGGCGGCAACTGCGCAATATCGTTAATGTGGTTAACCGACATGTCGTTTTTAGCTACCGCTATAATTTTGTCATCTTCTTCGTTGTTATCAATCATCTGCATTACGCCAATAACTTTGGCATCCAGCATACACATGGGCTGCACATCAATAGAGCAAATTACCAGAATATCGAGGGGGTCGGAGTCGTCGCAGTATGTTTGCGGAATAAACCCGTAATTAGCCGGATAATGTATAGATGAAAATAACACGCGGTCCAGTTTCAATAGTCCGCTTTCTTTATCTAACTCGTATTTTGCTTTCGAACCTTTCGGAATTTCAATAATGCCAGTAACTACTTCGGGTGCGTTTTCGCCGTATTTTACACTGTGCCAGGGATTGTTTTTTCTTGTCATGTATTAATAATAAAAATATGCTGCTAAGGGAGCCATGCCTTTATTCATTCTGGTTTATACTGTTTTTGCAAGGCTCGGGGTTTATGATTTTTAAGTTATCTTTTGGTTGCTTCCGTACAGCTGATTTTAGCCGAACAGCCATCTCGCCAGAATAAAACGGGATAGTTTGGGTTTTAGCGCTGCAAAGATAACATACTCCGCATCCTTTTACGAAATTTTTAAGAAAATGTAAGAGGTTTAGAATTTTAAACAGTATTTCGGCAAAGAATAATGAATATTTAAACAAAGCCGGCAGGAGGCATTTTTTTTATTCAGCCAGATATATTTCTTTGTTCCGGGGATATTTAAAGATGAGCAAAAGCAAAAAGCAACTGCAAAACTCCAGCAATTCGGACCTGCGGCCCGAAGGGCAAAGCGCAATGAGGCCAAAAACCAGGAAAAAAGAAATAATCTGGTAGAGCTGCGGCACAGGTATAGCCAGGGAATCGACTATGTTCTTAATTTTTTGTTTACGCGGGTACAAAATGGGCAAAACTACCAGGTAGCAGGCCATAACCAGAATAAGCGTCCGCGAAAAAATAATTAAGTTGATGCTTCGACCGGCTATTACCAAATTATGCAGGTTAGTTTCTTTCTGCGAATTATTAGATTTAAAAAACTCGGAGCTTTCCAAACCCAGAAACCGCTGTCCCCAGCTCAGTTCTTCACCAATTAAAAAAACACAAACCAGGATTATGCCGGCCAAAGCACTTAAGAACAAGGGCCGCCGCAACCGAAATAATTTTGCCAGACGCAACCCGCTAATCACCATCATGACTGTCAGGGGCAGCAAAGTCATCCATTCAATAAAACCGTCTTCGGCGGTGTAGGTAAAATCGAACCAGTACCGGTCGGTGCGCGAAAGAACAATGCCAAAAAAAAGTAACCCAAAGGTAAAGTAAAGAATAGCGGCTTCGGGTTTCGATATTTTGTTTGGTGTCATTCAGGTCAGTTTCTGTTGCCAAAGATAAGGTTAATGCTTCTTACTACCAACACAGCGTTCCAGGCCGTATGAGTCCGGCAACACAAAAACTTTTACCCTGGGTTTACCGTTTCAAAACCACTCAAAATCCTTAAAAACGAAAATTGGTTTATGAAAAATAAATTATTACTTCTGTTTACTTTATTTCAGATTTCTATTACTACTTATGGTCAAAACAACTCGCCGTACAAAACCAACCTGAAAGTAGATTTACCGGTTACCATTGCGGGCATGGGGCTCAGCGGATTAGGCGTATATTTTATCAGTCAGAAAGACCGCATTCCGGATGCCCAGGCCTTAACGCTTTCCCGGTCTAAAAACGAGGTAAACAGTTTCGACCGCTTTTCGGCGGGCTACTACAGCGAATCGGCTAAAAAAACGAGCGATATTCCGTTCTATGGTTCTTTTGTAGCGCCGCTGGCCTTGCTCCTCGACAAAGATGTGTACCAGAATGCGCCCCAGGTTTTTCTGCTTTACGCCGAAACCATGTCGGTTACAGGTACTTTATTTGCTATGACGGCGGGCCTGGTAGATCGGAAAAGACCTTTGGTGTATGGCACGGAAGCGCCTTTAAAGGAGCGCACCAGCAAAAACGCCCGCAATGCTTTTTTTGCCGGGCACCCGGCGGCTACGGCATCGGCTACATTTTTCCTGGCCAAAGTATTTCATGATTTTAATCCCGATTCGCCGGCCCGTCCGTTTGTGTGGGGAGTTGCCGCCGCCGTACCGGCCACTGTAGGCTACTTACGCCTGCGGGCCGGTAAACATTTTTTAAGCGATGTAATAACTGGGTACACTATAGGTACTACGGTGGGAATTCTGGTGCCGCAATTACATAAAAAGGGCGATGCCAACGGTCTTTCTATTACGCCCGTTACCATTCCGGTTTTAGATGGTGTTACCAACGGGGTAGCTCTGAATTATAAGTTCTGATGCTGAGTTGTTAGTAATTAGCTGGTAGTGGTTAGTTATCAGGAATTAGTTTTGAATAAGCGGGGATTGTTGTTTAAGTTGGATTTGATTCTGCTTATAAAATAAACACTCACAGCTTAATCCTTAAACGATGTGGTGGGCCCGGCTTTTATTTTATAAAGGCCGGGCCGGGCTATTTCCAGGCAATTAGCGGCATCTTTTACCGGCGTAAAACCAAAACGGGTATACAGGCTGTGGGCATCCCGGGTCATGAGCATAAACCGCCGCAGGTTTTGTAAATCCGGGTGGGCCAAAATGCATTCTATCAGACATTTCGACAAGCCTTGCCCCCGGTGTTCGGCTAGTACAAAAACATCGGCCAGATAAGCAAAAGTGGCATAATCGGTAATTACACGGGCAAAACCAACCTGCTTACCCGAAGATGTGTACAAGCCAAAATTTAAAGAGTTGGCAATCGCCCGCGTTACAACTTGCAGTGGAATATTTTCGGCCCAGTAAGATTCTTTTGCCAAATATTCGTGAATCACCTCCACTTGCAGTTTTGTTGGCTCGGACGAAATAATATAATCGCCTTTGGTATATTCTACTGGCATTTACTTGACTTTAAATGATTATTAACCCGGCGCGGCGTTGGTTCTCCGCAAAATCTTTATTCTACTTGCTTTTGCCAATAAATAGCCGGAAGAAAAAGCAGTTAAGGTCAGATGCGCTTATTTAAGGTTGTGGTTTTAAATTGGTTTCGAAGAGCTTAAAAATACGCTTATATTCATCGGCCCAACTGCTGGGTTCCGTAAAGGCATGATCCTCTACGGGGTAAACAGCCAATTCCCAGTTTTCTTTTTTAAGTTCAATCAGCCGCTGCGATAAGCGCACAATATCCTGGAAATGCACGTTGGTATCTACCATGCCGTGGCACATGAGTAAAGCGCCTTTTAATCCGTCGGCAAAATAAATCGGTGAGCTCCGCACGTAAGCCAAACTATCGGTAAAAGGTTCGTTTAAAATATTGGAGGTATAGCCGTGGTTGTAATGGGCCCAATCGGTAACCGAACGCAGGGCCGCACCGGCGGCAAAAACATCGGGTTGGGTAAACATGGCCATTAAAGTTATAAAGCCGCCGTACGAGCCACCGTAAATACCAATGCGTTTTGGGTCTACGCCATATTTATCCACTAATAATTTAGCGCCATCTACGTGGTCGGAAAGGTCTTTGCCGCCCATGTGCCGGTAAATGCCGGTACGTATGTCGCGGCCATAGCCCGAACTACCCCGGTAATCAATATCCAGTACGGTATAACCTTGATCTGCCAGAAAATTATGGAACATGTACTCCCGAAAATATTGGCTCCACCATTTATGCGCATTTTGCAGATAGCCGGCACCGTGTACAAAAACAACCGCCGGGCCTCTGCCAGCAGTTTGCGATGGCCGGTACAACCGGGCAAAAATATTAACGCCATCGGTAGCTTTAAACGATATTACTTCGGGTTCGCGCCAGTTATAGGCTTTAAAGGCTGCGGTTAAGGAATTGGTTACCTGCCTGGGTTTGGCCCCCGGCCGGTTATCCTGTATATAAAGTTCCCAAGGCTTGTTGCTGGAGGAATACCGGATAGCCAGGTTTTTTTCGTCCGGCGATAAGGTTACCTCGTGGTGGCCGGGCAGAGAAGTTAAAGCCACGGCCTCGCCGCCCCCGAGCGGCAACCGGTAAAACTGCACATCGCCGGGATGATTTTTGTTGGCGTTGAAATACCAGTGCTTTTTATTTTTAGACATTTGCAGGTTCGATACTTCGTAGTTGCCTTGGGTTAAGGCTTTCTTAGCGCCCGTATTAATATTTACGGTATACAAGTGCGAATAACCGGCTTCTTCCGATTGAAACCAGATGTGCTCGTTATCGGGCAGCCAGCCAATTTCGCCGGCTCCGTAGCCAATACCGGGGCCGTTTATCCAGGCATCATCGTGCTGGCGGTACAATAATTTGCTGGTGCGGGTAGCCGGGTCGAAATGCAGCAGCCAGCGGTCTTTGTTATCTTGGGAGCGCACCACCAGCAACGCATTTTTACCGTTATCCGACCAAACCGGTCCGTAAGTTATTACAGCTCGCGGATTAGCGGCTTTAGCTTGTTTAGCCGGATAATCTTTTTGGTAGGCCGGTACTTCGTTAATGCCCGCCAATTCTTTAAAGGAAACCTGAAATATTGTATCCTGCTGGCGATCATAAACAGCCATTTCGTAAACAGGCTGCGGGTTACCTACCTTGGAACGGGTTGGAATATTTTGGGTAAAGCCCGAACTAGTTACAAAATTAGGTACCTGCGCTATTTGAGTGTTTGCTGTTACGGAGGTGGCAGCCCGGTAAGTAATGTAGCGTTCATCCGGACTTAGCACCATATTATCAACCGACTTATCACCGAGATAAACTTCAACAGGACGGTTTTTCCCCATTTGCCTGACTTGGGCTTTTGCGAGCGCTTTATCGGCTTCGCGGAGCTTCACAATATCCAACAGTACGGTTTGCTGTTTGCGAAGCCACTTTTCCTGTTCGTTTTTGGGCGCTTCTGGGTCAACGGGTTTGGCGCCTTTCCGGAAATCGGTTAGCTGCACCAACTGGCCGGATCCCAGGTGCAGGTAAAACAAATTATCCTTCTGCAGGAAAGCTATTTTCTTTTGGTCGAAAGTAAAGTCCGGTAAATATTCCCGTTCTACGGTATGGGTGAGTTGCTGTATTTTACCGGACTTAACATCCAGCAAAAATATATCGCCGTTTTTTTCATATACTTTTTGGGTGTAGTTGCGGTTGTAAGCACCGTTAGTAGTTGGCAATAACCGGCTTGCCGATGCACTTACTTTCCGGATATTTTTGCCGTCGGCATTTACGGTGTATAAAGAATCGCGCCGGTTGTTTTCGGGGTTCCACTGAAAATATATTTGCCGCCCATTTTCCGACCAAGAAATATTGCTGGGCGAAGTACCGGTAAAAGCGGTGCCCTGCATAATCTGGTCGATGGTTAAGCCTGCATTAGGCTTAACCTGGCTATAAACAGTTTGGGCACCTACAAAAGCTAAATACGCAAAAACAGCAAGAAATAATCGAATCGAAGAAAGCATGTCCGGGATAAATAAATTCAGCACAAGATTTAATAAAATTCTGAAAAAACACAGTAGTAGCGCCGGTATTCTCTAAATACAAAAGGGCTGCTCTTGCGAACAGCCCTTTTGTATTAAATTAATTTGTACTTTCTAATCAGGAGATAAAAGCCTTACTTAGAAAACATTGATTGGTACTTATTACTTATTGGCTTAACACCGGGTTATTCAGTACCTCTGCTTGTGGAATCGGGAAGGTTAATTCGTCGGCATCATACGCAAACGACTTACCGGCCTCGAACAAGTGGTTTGATCCGCGGGTAACGGTTTTCTTCAAACGCTTCATGGCTAAGTAAGCTTTACCTTCGCCCCATAACTCAATACGGGTCTGGAGATAAATTTCGTTTAACAATGCCTGGCCGCTTAACGCATCTACATAACCAGCATTGGTTACCCTTTTGGCTAACAGTTGTTTCAGCATGTCTTTGGCAGCGCCATCCTGACCTAGTCTGGCTTTCGCTTCTGCATTTAACAAATACATCTCCTCTAAGCGCATATACACATAGTCGGTGGTAACATTCCGCTGACCACCAATAACCCGGGCCGGATCGAAGAATTTATTTACCGGCATTAAGTCCAGGTCACCTTCGGCGTAGCCGTCCTCTTCGTAGAACTTTTCAATTCCCCCATTTTCCGGGTCGAACTGGCCTTTTCTAACATCATCGGCCCGAATAGCATTGTATAATCCTTTGTCGATGGTTTTGGGGTCACCGGCCCAGGCATAGCTATAAGTAAATACGTCCATTTGTCCCCACCAAGAAATCAGGTCCAGGTTAATGGCCAGGGTTAAATCAACGCCCCACATCCAGCTTGAGCTAGCCACATTGTTAAAGCCGGATTGCGGATTTAATACGCGGCCGGTAGCCGGATCCAGCTGAGCTACCACTTCATTTTTCTCTAACAATTTAAATCCGCCGGTCGAAATAATCTCATCGGTCAGTTTTACCACCTGATTTAAATCGGCGGTTGTACCCCGTGCCGATAAAGCATAAACCAATAAGCCTTTTGCTACTTGCTGGTTAATCTGGTCTTTAGAAGCCCGGTTAAAACCATCTAAATAGGCTACTGCCTGGGTTAAATCGGCTATAATAAAGTCATAAACCTCGGCGGTAGTGCTTTTTGGCTGGTTCGGCGACTTGGTATCTTTGTAAATTGGCAATATTTTTTCCGTTCCATCGCCGTAACCGGCTGAATAAAACTGGGCCAGATAAAAGTAGGCGTAAGCCCGGATAGCTTTGGCCTGCCCCATGGTGTAACGGTTTTGCGGCACGGTTTGCTCTTCATCTGTACCACCCAAAGCATCAATTACCGTATTGGCACCCAGCACCAGCCGGTAGTAGTACCGCCACGGCTGATAAGCCGGGTTAGAGGTAAAATCTTTGGTAGACTGATAGCGCACTACGCCGGTATACCAGCCGTAGTTTGTTCCGGCCAGCGCCACATCCGATACCAGCATATCGCTGTAAACGTCGTAGCCTTTCTGCCCGTAATCGTCGTGGTTAGTGGTTCCGCCGGTGCCGGTTTTGTACATGGTAGCGTACAAACCTGCAATACTGCCATTCAACAAAGAAGGGTCCTTTTCAGCGGCTTTGGCAATCTGCTCCGGCGATAAACGCTGGGTTGGCTCTTCTTCCAGGAAATCATCTTTACAACTGCTCACCATAAAAGAAAGAGCAACTGCACTTATTATATATAAACTTCTTTTCATTTCTGTTTAATTAAAATTTCACTCTTAAACCACCGGTGAGGGTAGATAAAGGATTATATTGGTATCTGCTTTGGCTATTATCCCGGTTAGAGCTACCTGCCTCCGAAATAGCCGGATTAAAGCCTTTACGGGCGGTGTTAATCCATAAGTTATCGCCGGATACCCAAACGGTAAGGCCACCCAAGCCCACTTTGCTGGTTATGTTTTCCGGTACGGTATAGCTCAGCCGAACATTGTTCAGACCCAGGTAATTGGCTTTGGTCAGGAAGCGGGTAGAAGCACCGGCAGCATTTACATCGGCGTTATTAGAAAGCCGCGGAACAATGCCATCGCCTGGGCTGTCAGCGCTCTGCCATCTGTTTAAAATATCGGTATGCCAGTTGTTGCTGCCAATTAAACCATTGCCCATTAAAGAAGCATAGCGGTAATCGTAAGCGTAACCACCCACACTGTAGATAAACTGCGCGCTTAAATCAAAACCTTTATAACCGCCAGCCAGGTTAAAAGCACCTCTTACTTTAGGAATAGCCGATTTGCCAACATATTTCTGCGTAGCACTGGTATAGGTTTTGGTAGTAGTGGTTTTCAATTCACTTTCCCGTACATCCGGATTGCTGGCTAAATAATTGCTCAGGTCCGTTATTCCTTCGCCGGCATCTAACGCATCATTGCCATTAGCATCGTTGTATACCACATTCCAGGTAGCCCGGCCATCCTTCAGGTCTACACCGGCATACTCTCTCATATAAAAATCAAAGATAGAGTGGCCTACTGACCAGCCGAAAGGTGCCTGAACGTCTATTGGTTTCTGCTTACCCGTAACCGGGTCTAAAGGCATTTCGGTGATTTCATTGTTAAACATTTCGCCGTTTACATTCAGGTCCAAACGGTAATCTTCGGTTTTCAGCACGTGGCCGGTTAAGTCAAACTCCAGACCCCGGTTTCTTAGCTTGCCGTCGTTTACCAGCAGCAAGGCATACCCTAACGAAGGGCCAACTCTTCTTTCGAATATTAAATTGTCGGTATTTTTGATATAATAATCTATCGAACCATCAATATATTCGCCTAAGCCAAATTCAATACCGGTCTGGAACATCTTAGAAGTTTCCCAGGTTAAATCCGGGTTACCTTTAGAGTAGAAGGCAAAAGCCGGTGCATCGTTCAAGTTATCTACATCAAACAAATCGTACCCCGGATAGAAACCGACACCGGCCTGGTCGCCGATTAAGCCGTAACTGGCCTTTAACTTTAAGTTGTTCAGTAGCGGCAGGCTGCTCATGAAGTCTTCGCTGGAAATTAACCAGGCAGCCCCCACCGAACCGAAAGTACCCCATTTGTCTTCGCGGAACCGGGAAGAACCATCTCTCCTAATAGTACCAGACAGGAAGTATTTTTTAGAAAAGTCGTAGTTAACCTGCGCAAAATAACTTTCTAAGGAATACCGGTTGGTGTAAGAGTTAGAAGGGTTAAATACCACGGCATTGCTTAAATCCAACAAATCCGGATCTACCAGGTTATAACCCGAGGCTATTAAGAGGCTACGGCCCCAGTTACTGGCTTCGTGTGCGGCCAACGCCTCAATACCGTGCTGCCCGAAGGACTTGTTGTATCTTAACAGATTCAATAAGTTGAAAGTGGTTAACTCTTCTCTTTCGGTATAAATGCTACCATTCTGCGAAGCAGAACCACCGTAATATTTATTGCCTCTGTTTACGTATTTGTCGTTGTAATACTGAACGCCTAATCTGTTCTCGAAAGTTAAACCATCCAGAATATTAAAGTTTAAATTGGCACTACCGTTCAGTTCGTTCCGGTTGTTGCGGTTAACATCGTACGTAGCATCCGAAATAGCATTGGTTAAGCCACCAAAACCCCGCGAAGTAGCATTAGAGCCCCCGCCGTAATCAAATCGGTTACCACCAAAAATCGGGTCAGTCAATAATTTACCTTCGGCATCGCGCATAAACAAAGGATAAATCGGCGGCATATTATCGGCAAACCAGAAAATACTACCGGAGTCTTCGCTCTGGCCGTTGTTATTGCTTTCGGTTCTGGCATAACCAAAGTTTACCCCTCCGGTTAACCATTTTTTAATTTCCTGGGTAACATTTAAACGGGCTGATAAGCGCTGAAAATCAGAATTAATAATATAACCCTGATCGTCTAAATAACCGAAAGAAGAATAATAATTGGTTTTACCATTCGAGCCGCCAAACTTCAGGTTAACCTCATTCCGGGCAGCATTCTGGAACGCGTAATCTTCCCAGTTTTCCGGGTCGTATTTACGAGTAACATCTGGTCTCACTGTGCGGGTAGCCGGATCTATTAACTGGGCGGCGGTGGCATTCCATAAGTTATAGTTAGTACGGATACCAGCCGTAGAAAATAACCGGGTATTGGCATAGTTAGTCGGATTGGCATTGTTCAGCGCAACCCCCTGGTTATACAAAGCTTCCCAGCCTAAGCCTATATATTGCTCCGGCGACTTAATGGTGCTGTACCGCGGCAATAAAGCCATGTTGGTACCAGTGCTGGCATCGGCTTCGATATAAGAAGTTTTACCCCGGCCGCTTTTGGTAGTTATTACCACTACCCCGTTGGCCCCTCTCGAACCGTAAATAGCCGTTGCAGCCGCATCTTTCAGCACCGTAGCCGACTCAATATCAGCCGGATTGATGGAATTTAAGTTTCCTGAAAATGGCACTCCATCTACCACATATAAAGGATCGCGGTTACCATTTACCGAACCTAAACCCCGGATACGGATTGTTCCGGTGGAACCAGGCTGGCCGCTGGTATTAATTACCCGCACCCCGGCTACTTCGCCGGCTAAGGCCTGCGTAACGTTAGAAACATTCTTTTTTTCTAAGTTTGCGCTGCTAACCACCTTGGCCGAACCGGTAAATGATTGCTGGGTTTGGGTAGAATAACCCGTAATAACCACCTCGCTTAACTGAGCGGCATCCACGTTTAAGGTAACATTTATGGTTGTAGCGCTACCAATGGTTCGCTCCACAGTAGTATAGCCAATAAAGCTAAAGGATAAAACGCCGGAAGCTGGGGCATTGATAGAATAATTACCTTCCACATCGGTACTGGTACCCGTTGAAGTACCTTTTACCAAAACAGTTACACCAGGCAGGCCCTGGTTAGTGGCACCATCCGTTACTTTACCGGATATGGCCTGCGACTGTGCATTTACTTCGCTTATTAAGAAAAGCAGAAGCATACACTTCATTAATAAAAATTTTGCCATAAGATTTGTTTGTTGTTTGTATGGGTTGTTAAAATTAAATAGACAAGAAGGCTGATTTAAAAACTAACCTTTTGCTTATTCAGAGAGATAATTAGGGAAAATCAGATTAGTATTATTCTGAAAATCGCGTAGTAATGAGCTAATTAACAATAAAGTGCAAAGATTGTTTTTATCAGGCTAGGTAAAAAACAACCTCATCAGCTTTAGTTGAACAGCCAGGTGTTGGAGCATTTTTTGGTTTTAAAGCAGGCTAAACCCTTGGGTATATAACTTTTTTGGAGACAAGCGCTGTTAGAGACGGGGAAAATCAGTTTTTACTTTTAAAATCATAATTTGTACTTAAGTTTATTGGATAGTTAATACATAATATCAAATTTAAAACTATATTGGATATAAAAAAAACGGCCCCAATTATCTATTAGTTTAGTATAAGTCTTCTGATTAAACAATATCTAATGTAAGTGCTCATATTATAAAATATTTTGAATTAACAATCGCCTAACAGCCGTTCGTCAGGATTATATTCAATTGTTCTTATACTTTTAAAATTTTTTAATTTTTTATCGGTTTCTAAAATATGTATAAGCTTCTTTGGTTTGGCACATACTTTAACCACATAAGCTACTTACTGCTATTTTAACAAACATTAGAGCTAAATATTAAATATTAAGCAACAAATTGGGCAAGTAACTACATAACCAAAAGCCAATAATAACTTTTAAATATCTCGCCTTTCGCTCCCTTCCCATTCGGTTTTTTTATAATTTTTAAATTACCTGCTCCGTTAAATTTTATCCACTTAGAAATGCAAACCGTAGTTCAGTGGAAAAATTCGGATGACAACCAGGAACATGATGGCAGTATTTTGCCAAGACCAGCTAACAGATTTTACGTACCCATCTTTCGCAAGAAAGACACAGACCGTACCACCAAATAATTTGCTAAACCAGGCAGGAACTAGCTCTTACTAAAATCTGGTTATTCTTAATTAACACCTAACTAGAGAATGGTTTAAACAGTTTTGTTATTTTACCGGATGTTATAATA
>NZ_BJYS01000033.1 GCF_007991635.1 Adhaeribacter aerolatus
GGTATTTCTTTAAATAAATTATTTACTTCTTCTACTTCAACTTGAATAGTAATATCATCCTCAAAAAAGAGCCCATATTCTTTGCCACTTTGCTGTGCTATTTCCCATGCTTTAAAATGAGAAAACAAACAACCAATACTGCCCTTTGTCAAAAATTTTTTAGACCTAGGGGAAATTAAGCTTTCTGAAAAATAATCATTATGCAAAGACTTGCCATGTACTGCATCAACAAATATAAAATTTACTTTATTCTGCAATATGTTTATGATTCTCCTCCTTCTGTCATTCCTAAAATTTAATGAGATAACATAACAAGGTAATTCATGTAACCTAATCTGGATACTTTCAACTTCTACGCCACTAACCTTCCTTTTAGTATTATAAAATCCATAAATTATTCTCAGCAAATTCTTTAAAGTATAATTGAGAGCTAACCCATTTAATATTCTCCTTTTAAATTTATACATTAGTCTCATTCATAATTTAATTTCATTATAATTATACACAAGCGGGACGCTCTCAAAAGCAAGAAAGACAATAAATATTAAAATATATAACAGAAAAGGAGTCTGGATTTAATATTCCAGGCTCCTTTTCAGTGAGAAGTAAAAATACTATTTTAAACTACTGCTGTTGGTGGCTGAGGTAGTTTCTTTTGCAATGGTCTGGATGGTACTCACCAGCCTATCTAAATCTTTTAAAGGGGTATACACGTGCGGGGTAACGCGAACGCCGGCAATATTTTCCCAAACCGTGGCCGAGGTATGAATGCGGGCTCTTTTAAATAATTCGGAGGCTAAATCGCCGGGGGCAATTCCTTTCAGGGCAAAGGTGGAAATGGCCCCGGATAATTCCGGTTTAAGCGAGGTAATGGCCTGTGTATAAGGCCAGTTACTTTAAAAAGAATTTGTTAAGAATAGTTCTTCTATCCATCTTGAGAAACTAAATTCGGAATTTCGCAAATTTATCCTTTCAATCTTAAATCCTCCCCCTACCCCCTCAAAAGGGGAACCTTTAAATAACTTTGCGAAAATCCTGTTTATATTAAACCTACTTAACCTGTACCCGCGCGGACTTGGTAAAAGCCTGACCTTTGTGGCTGCCCGAAAACTCTATGTTCACGGTATTACCTGCTTTTGGCGCGGCCAACCCTAATTCAGACCAGGTTTTGAAAAGAATTATTTTGCCCGCCTGGTCGGTGGTAAGGTCAGCTAAAGTGGTTGCGTTTAACTTTACCTTAATGGCTAAATTAGAAAGCGGAATAGAATCGATGCCTACTTCGTGGTTCAGGAGGCCGCTTTTATTTAATTCGTAAATAGTAGCGGATAAATTTACCGGTTCGGCAGCCGTAAAGGAAGAGCCTGCTACGGTTACCAGCACCGGCGATACCACCCTATCTACCACCATGGCGTCTTCTTTTTCACAACTCATCAGCAAAAAGGCTGACCCTACCAGGCTTAAAAATAATTTAGAGATATATTTTGATTTCATGTTGCTTACATATTTGGTTCTGAAAATTGAATTTTACTTTTCTATCCACCACATTTTGGTCTTCTTGTCGTCGGCGCCGCCCATAAGGGTAATGCCTTCTTCTAATTTTGCCTTGTTCAAAGAATATTCTGAAGAAGGATATTGCAAACGGGTTGGCAGCACGCCATCGTTCAGGAAAATAGCCCGGGCATCAGGGGTTGGCAGAATTGGGTACCCGGTCCGGCGATATTCGGTCCAGGACTCAATACCCTGGCCAAACAAAGCGATCCACTTCTGGGTTAGAATATTTTCTTTCGTAGCGGGTCCAGCATTCGTTAAATAATCAGCCGGCATGGTTAAACCGTACTGCCCGAAAGAAGCGGCAATCCCTTTCTCATAATATTCCTGCGCTTTAGTGGTGCCGCCTTCAATATCACCGTCCAGGGCGGCTTCGGCCAAAATAAAGAGCAATTCGGAATAAGTCATAACCACACTGGGGGTAGTAGGTGCGGTAAAGTAAGTACCAATTTTAGCGCTATTCGCCAGGTAGGTAGTGGCAATCGCATCCGGCAAACCGTTGGGCACGCCTTCGTATTTACCGTTTACCGCTTGTCCGAAAACCGTTAAGCGGGTATCATTCAACGATTGTAATTTATCTACCAGGGTTTTGCTCAGGTTCCAGTCGGTGCGGCCGCCCTGAATCATTACTTCGTGCCATTCGTTGTTGCTCGGCCTTACGGTAGAATGCGTCAGCACGGCATAATCGGTGTTGCTGGTAAAGATGGGGTACTTTGCGGCATCGCTTAATATTTCCTGCATAATGGCTTTGGATTCGGCGGGCTTTTTGGCCGCCTGCCGGTTGGCCAGTTTCAGGCGCAACGAATTGGCAAATTTTTTCCAGCGCAAAATATTGCCGTTAAACAAAATATCACCCGTTACGGCCGGACCACCTACTACCAGCTTTTCGTTAGCCAAGGCCAGATCGTTCAGCAAGCCGGCATAAACTTCTTCCTGCGAATCGTACTTAGGCGTGTAAATTGGCGCTGAGCCGGTTCCTTGCAAGGCTTCGGTATAAGGCACAGCCCCGTAAATATCGGTCAGCAGCGAGAATACCCACGAACGCATCACTAGCCCGATACCTTCGTAATTGGTGTTAGGTGCCGTTCCTTCCGGCCCAGATTGCACCACAATCCGCTGAAAATTCAGGAGGGCATCGTTGTAAAAACCTTTCCAGTTGTTGGTGTAGTAGGCCGGGCTCATGTTGTAGTTGTCACCTTCGTCGGAATAAATATTCCGGGCTAAATATTGCACCCACAACATACCGCCATCCAGGTTAATCCGCTCAAAACGTTCGCGGTGGCCCCAATAACGGTCAATGCTGGTTTCGATGCCGGTGGGCAAGAGCACCGCTGAACTTACCGCGGTGGGCTTGTTCGGACTGGTGTTCATTTCGGCGAAGTCTTTGGTACAGGCTGTAGCCAGCAAAACCCCGGTGGCTAAAAAAATGGATTGCTTTACTTTTATATTTGCTTTCATAAAGATAAATCTGATGTTAAAAATCTATAATCCTCTGGCTGAATCCGTTTAGAACTTAATATCTAAGCTCACGCCCATACTGCGGCTGTTTGGCAACTGGCCGTAGGTAAAGCCCTGGGCATTACCGCCCTGTGAGTCTACTTCGGGGTCGATGTGCGGATTATTTCGGAACAGGATAGCCAAGTTACGGCCAACTAACGATACCCTTGCCGATTGCGCCTTGATGCGGTTAGTCAGGAACGCTGGCAGTTGATAGCCTAAGCTTACTTCCCTCAGTTTCACGTAGCTGGCATCAATAATAGCGGCTTCGTGGTAAGTGCGCGGGTTGTTGTAGCTGTAAAATAATTTGGCATCGGCAATTACATCGTTTGGCACATATTCGGGCGCATCGGCGGTGCCAATATTTTTAACGCCTTTGCCAATTACCCCTTCTTCGCGGCCTACCGCGGTTTCTTCGTACTGGCCGGTCCAGCGGGCAGTTCCGGTTCCTTCGTCGTAAATATCACCGCCTTTGCGAATATCAATCAGAGCACTCAGCGTAATTCCTTTGTAGGTGAAGGAGTTGGAAAAACCGCCAATCCAGTCGGGTTGAATATTACCCAGAACGGCTTGACCAGGGGCTAAACTAGGCGTACCCAAAACTTTGTCGTAAATAATCTGGCCATCGGGTGAGCGCATGAAAGCATTGCCGTAGAATGTACCGTAAGCCTGACCTACGCGTGCTTCCGACGAAAGGCCGCGAGTGGTATATAAAGTGTAAGTAGTTAAACCTTCGGCCAATTCTACTACCATGCTGCGGTTGCGCGCGTAGTTCAACGATACTTCCCACTGGAAACCGTTAGGTAATTGTAAAGGTGTACCGCTCAGCATTAACTCTACCCCTTTGTTGGTTACTTCCCCGGCATTTAGGAACCGGCGGTTATAACCGGTGGCTTTCGATATTTCCACGCCCAGAATCTGATCTTTCGTGCTCTTAGTATAATAGGTAGCATCTAAACCAATCCGGCCACCCAGGAAACGCACATCCGCGCCAAACTCGGTACCGGTAGTTATTTCGGGTTTTAAAGCCGCGTTGTTGATATCGGTGCTTTCACCGAAGGCCGGCAAGGAGCCGTTCCAGGGCGTTTTGGATTCATACAACTGATACAACTGGTAAGGATCAGCATCGTTACCTACCTGCGCCCAGCTGGCTCTTAATTTCGCAAACGACAAGGTATTGCTGTTCATGCCCATTAAATCCGTTACCACCGCACTTAAGGAAACCGACGGGTAGAAGAATGAATTATTGTTAGCCGGCAGCGTACTGGACCAGTCGTTTCGGCCGGTTACATCCAAAAACAAGGCGTTGCGGAAACCAAACTGTGCTGCGCCAAACAAGCTTTGCACATTAAATTCTTCGATTGAACTTTCGTTGGTATTTGGCACGGCGTTATTGTTCAGGGTATAAAGCCCGTCAATTACCAATTGAGCTACCGAAGCATAATTGCGCTTGTAATAGTTGTTGCGGTAAATACCACCGGCCTGGCCGTTGATGGAGAAATTTTCACCAAAATCCTTTTTATAAGTCAGCATTAAATCGTGGTTGGTTTCCTGGTTCCGGAGCACCTCTTCGTTGTAAGCCCCAAACAAGCGGTTGCCGTTCGAAACCCGCTCCCAGTTAGTCACATTTATCCGGGTATCCGACCACATATCGGTTCCGCTCCGCAACATTAAACTAAAGTTGCTGTTAATCTCGTAGCTAAGCGACATATTACCCCGCAGCCGGTCTTTATCGTTGCTGTTAGGCAAATAATCCTGCTGGTAAAAAGGGTTGCTAAAAAAAGTATGTTGCCAGTTAGGTGGCAGGTTATCGCCGGGCCGCTGAATATGCACTCCGGTGTAATCGCGCCAATTTTTCAGTTGATCCCAGGAAACAGACCGGTGTGACCAGATAAACTGCTGGCCGGATTGGAAAGACCGGTTGTCGGAACCAGATTTAATATATTCGCCGCTGACGGTGGCTTTTAACTTGGGTGTCAGGTTATAAGCCGAGCTCAGGTTGATGTTATTCCGCCGGAAATCGTTGTTGTACATAATACCAGTTTGGTCGAGGCGACCTAAGGATAGGCGGAAGCTGCCTTTGTCGTTGCCACCTGTAAGGGCCACCGAGTTCACAAAAGTCTGGCCGGTTTCCCAATATTCTTCCCAGTTGTCGGGCTGCGGCGTTAAGGGTGCCACCCCGGTTCCGGTCCACCATTGGCGTACCAAACGGCCGTCCATTGGGGCACCCCAGCTTTCGTCGGTACCTTCCGTACCCGATAAAGGCGCATTTGGCCCGTAAGCGGCGCGGTATTGCTCAATTTCCAGCGGGTCGGTTATAGATCCGCTCCGGCCGTTGTTGTACCAGGTGCGGTAGCCGTTACCGCCGCCGTAAATATCCTGAAAATCAGGCTCTACCAAAGGCCGCTCGGCCGTTACACTCGAACTAATTTCGACCCCAATTCCTTTAGTGCCAGCACCGTTTTTAGTTGTAATTAATATTACTCCGTTGGCTGCCCGCGAACCGTATAAAGCTGCTGCATTTGGTCCTTTCAATACCGACATAGAGGCAATATTTTCGGGGTTTACTTCCGAAATACCGCCGCCATACCGGTTATTGTTTGATTGCTGAATCGGAACACCATCTATTACCACCAGCGGCTGGTTATTCCGGCTTACAGAGCCCATACCGCGGATTACAATATTAGAGCTGCTGCCCGGACCACCGTTGGAGCTTACCTGCACCCCGGCTACCCGGCCGGACAAGCTATTTACCACGTTGGAGGATTTTACCTGGGCTAATTTCTCGCCGCTCACTTCCTGGATGGTATAGCCCAGCGCTTTTTTCTCTCTTTCAATACCAAAGGCGGTAATTACCACTTCGCCGAGTTGTTTGGCATCCATGGCCATTTCCACGTTCAGGGTTGTTTTGTTACCTAATGCTACTTCCTGGGTAGCGTAGCCAATAAAAGAAAATACCAGGGTACTGTTGGCGGGAGCTTCTAAGGCAAAGGAACCTTCCAAATCGGAAGCGGTACCGGTATTGGTGCCTTTCACTAATACGGTTACCCCAGGCAAAGCACCGCCGCCGGCTTCGGTAACCTTGCCGGTAATTTTTGAATTTTGCGCCATTGCCTGCGATATGCATAACATGACAAGGAACAGGGATAGAATTCTTTTCATAAAGTCACTTTTTAGTCCTGAAACTGTTTAAAGATGATAAGGCGTAAGGGCAATAGATTTTACTACCCCACTAAATAATAGGTTTGTTTGCTTGTAAGAGGAACAGATTTTTTTTTGAAAATTTGTTAAATATATATCTACATAGTTAAATTATTTTAACTATAAAGGCAATACAATTTAAAAATTTACAATACAGTTAAATAGTAGAAAAATCTGTAAGGTCAGACTGACAGGGAGGCAGATATCCAGGAGCATATATTAAAATTTTTTAATGATATATATACCATCTGAATATTCATAATTTTTAAAACACCCTAAGATTTATATCGGATATTATAAAATATTGTAAACAAATGAATAATTAACCTTATGAATAAGGTCATTTAATTTAAAATACAGACGAAAAGTCATAACCCACCTGTATTTTCATACAACATCTAAATTCTATCAACCTACTCGAAACTATATTATTTTTTGATTGACATGTTTATACCTTAAAAACTTACTTAGTTTGTTTCGCCTTAACTGAAAAACAGAAAGGCCATTACTTCCGGGGCGGTGATTCCAAGGAAAGTAATGGCCTGCTAATATTTAAGGCGTTCTGTAAACGTGAGTCTTTTACAACTCGGAGGTGCTTACTGCAAGGGCAACTTTAGCGCGGGCGCACCTTTTAAATAATTTCTCAATTTCAACGGCAAAGAAAACAATACTGGAAACGGCAAGCACCAGACCTAATTCTTCTAAACTTAAAGGTTTGGTCCGGAAAATGGGATTTAAAACCGGCACGTAAATAGTAAGTAATTGCAGCACTACGGTGAGGAGCAGCGCCCCGAGTAAAGGTTTATTGCTGAATAAGCCTTGCCGGAAGAGAGATTGGTCATCGGAGCGAATGGCGAGCAAGTGGCCCATCTGGCTAAAACATAACACCGAAAAAACCATGGTTTGCCAGTTCTCCGGATCGTGTTTTATGGCCCATGCCTGCGTACCAATACATAGTAATCCGAGCAAAAGACCTACCCATAATATATGTATAGCCAAACCACCAGCAAATATATTTTTGGTAGGATTGCGGGGCGGCCGGTTCATAATATTGGTCTCGGCCGGCTCCGATGCCAATGCCAAACCAGGCAAGCCATCGGTTACCAGGTTAACCCACAAAATATGGATGGGCAGCAGCGGCACGGGCAAGCCAAAAAACGGTGCTAAAAAAATAGTCCAGATTTCGCCGGAGTTACCGGTTAAAACATATTTAATAAAGCGTAGAATATTATCGAATATCTTGCGTCCGCTCCGCACCGCCTTCACTATGGTGGTAAAATTATCGTCGAGCAATATCATGTGGGCGGCTTCTTTCGAAACTTCGGTTCCGTTGATGCCCATGGCAACGCCAATATCGGCATTCTTTAAAGCCGGGGCGTCGTTTACGCCGTCGCCGGTCATGGCTACAAACTGGTCTTTATCCTGTAGGCCTTTTATTATTTTTAATTTTTGTTCGGGACTTACCCGCGCATACACTTTTACTTTAAGCACTATTTTTTCAAAATCCTCCTGGCTCAGCGCAGCCAGTTCGGTGCCGGTTAAAATCAGGTCGTCTTCCGACTGAATAATGCCAATGGTGCGGGCAATGGCGCTGGCTGTAAGCGGATGGTCGCCGGTAATCATTACCGGAATAATGCCGGCATGGCGGCATTGGGCTACGGCATCTTTGGCTTCTTCGCGGGCCGGATCGATTAAGCCGGCAAAGCCCACAAAACGGATATCGTTTTCTACCTGACCGGCGGTGATTTTTTCCGGCAGGGTATCCATTAATTTAACACCGTACCCGAGCACCCGCAAGCCTTCGGAGGCCAACTTATCAGCCGCTTCCTGCCACACCCCAATTTTAGGCTCATCTTCGGGGGCCAGTTTATTAAAAAGTACATCGGTGGCGCCTTTGGTAATAACTAAATATCCGTTTTGAAAAGCATGCACCGTCGTCATCAGTTTCCGCTGCGAATCGAAAGGCAATTCGGTATAACGAGGCAGTTTTACTTCCCAATCGGGCCGCAGAAAGTTCTTGGCCGCCGCATATTCGTAAAGCGCCGTTTCGGTCGATTCGCCCAAAATATTACCTTCTTCGTTGCGGGTAACATCGTTGTTCAGGGCCATACAAATTAATAGCAGTTCTTCTTTGGCGTAAGGAACCTCCGGCAGGTTTACCGCTACGGCTACGGCAGCTTGCACCGTCATTTTATTAATCGTAAGCGTACCCGTTTTGTCGGAGCAGATATAAGTAACCGAACCCAGCGTTTCTACAGCCGGCAGTTTCCGGATGAGGGCATTTTGGATAACCATGCGTTTAGCGCCCAAAGCCAGCGAAATGGTTACCACTGCCGGCAAGGCCTCCGGAATAGCCGCTACCGCCAGCGAAATGGCCGTCATGAGCATAACCAGTACAGCTTCGCCCCGCAATACCCCCATCACAAAAACAATGATGCATATAAATATGATCACAATGGTCAGGCGCTTACCAAAGGCCGCCAGTCTTTTTTGCAGCGGCGTGGTGGTATCTTCGCCCTGAATCATTTTGGCAATATTGCCCAGTTCGGTGCCCATACCCGTACCCGTAACGTACCCTACACCGCGGCCGCTCGTAATATTAGTACCCTTATATGCCAGGTTTATCCGGTCGCCGAGTGGGTATTCGCCGGGCGGCAAAGCTTTAACATCTTTATCTATGTTATGCGATTCGCCGGTCAAAGCCGATTCGTCTACTTTTAACTGGTGCGTTATTATAAGCCGTAAATCAGCCGGCACAATATCACCTCCTTCGAGTAAAACTTTGTCGCCGGGTACCAATTCTGCCGAAGGAATGGTAACAGTCTGGCCGTTCCGGATTACTTTGGAAGCCGGCGAGGTCATTTTTTTCAGGGCTTCCATCGCTTTTTCGGCCCGGTATTCCTGCACAAAACCCATGATGGTATTCAGCAGAACTATAGCCAGAATAATAAAGGTATCGGTCCATTCGCCGAGTAAACCCGAAATAATAGAAGCTACAATCAGCACCAAAATCATAAAATCGGCCAACTGATCCAGCACCATGCGCCACCAGGGTTTCCGTTTTTGTTCCTCCATCTGGTTATAGCCATGTTGCTCCAGGCGGCGGGCAATTTCAGCGGTCGTTAAACCATTAGGGTTGGTTTTAAGAGCTGCAATGGTATCGTCGGGGGTTAACAGGTGCCAGTCTTTCATCCGGATTAAGGTTATGGTAAAACGATGATCGTAAAGAGAGTCTTTATTACGAATTATATACTTATAGGCTGATACCTGCTTCTAAGCCCGGGAAATAATGGTAATGAAGGATAATAATGCTTAGGGTTTATTTATTTGCTTTTAATCCGGATAAAGCCGCGGTCGTAAATTCGTTTGCCGCTAACCGCATCAAAAACATACCAGATATCTGCAACGTGGGTGGGAGTTGTATAGGAGGTTACAAATTCTTCGCTACCGTTTATAGTTTTATAATCCGTTACCATTTCGTAACCGTCGGCCAGAGCCTGTTGATGGGCTTCTTCCTCATCGTCAGATTGGTCGAGGTAATTGTTGTAAACCTGGTGGTAAGCGTCGGTTACTGTTTCGTATAAGCGCTGCAAAGCCGATGAGTCGAATTCCATAAAACCTTCCGCATCTCTCGTCCATTTACCTTGTGTTTCCATAGGTGGTAAAATAACAGAACAATTTTTGCATTTTCGGCTATTGCTACCATTAAGTTTTATTTCCGAAAAACATTTTGGCCACTTATTTGCTTTTGGCTTAGCTTTTATAACTATGTCAAAAACAACCGGCGGCTGCAATAAAATTTATTTCTCCCGTATAGGTTGTATTCCTCCGTAAAAGGCCCGAATAGCTTTGCCGGAAAGCGTATTTTGTAAATTCCGGTACCATCTCTGATAAAACTGGTCTGGGAGTGTTTAGGCTGGATTTTCAGGCAAAGGAAAGGATGAGATTAAACTTAAATTATAAATATTATTTACCTTTGGGCATATAAGTTTAGTGAATGGATAAGCTATTGCATAATATTTTGTTGGTAGATGATAACCTGACTACGATAAGTCTGAACAAGTTATTGATTGCCAAAGTTGAAAATGCGGTTGAATTGCATACTGCCCCCGATGGCAAAGCTGCCCTGGAGCTTTTACAGAAACTCGCCCAGGAAGGCACCCGGTTTCCGGATATTATTCTGGTTGATCTTAAAATGCCGGTGATGGATGGGATAGAATTTTACCGGCACTACAAGCAGGTTTTTACCCCGGAACAAGTTTCGAACACCAAAGTCGTGATGCTTACCACGTCTTTGGCTCCCTCCGATTTTAAACAGGCAAAAGACGAAGGCATTGAATATTTCCTAAACAAGCCGTTAACCACTACCAAACTGAAAGAAATTTTAGTTTAATATTTCGCTGCACTTAGGTGTACCCGGTTTTTAGCTGCCGGGCAAAACCCGTTATGAGCTAATTTATTTAACTAAGTACCAGCAGCCAACGTAAATCAGGCCCAGGTAATGGAGGCCGTTTTATTCATATTAAATTTCAGGAGTGTTGCTCTAATATTAAAGCGCAAATGAAAGTTAGGCAGCTAAATAATTTCGTTTACGGGCTAAACAAAATAACCGGTTCTTTATTTATAGTTTTCTGCCCCATTGCCCATGCGGCTAAACCTGTTTTAACCAGATGAGAAATCCGAACAGCAACCCAATAAATATTACCATAGAAAAAAATTACGATTCTGATTTTTGCGGTTCCATTCCGTTGCATTTGGTTAATTTAATTCAGCCGCACGGCCTGTTGCTGGTGCTCGACAAAACTGATTTGCGGGTTGTGCAAGCGAGCGAAAATGTAAGCCGGCAATTTGCCGTACCCATCGAAGACATTTTAGAGATACCTTTTGCGGCGTTTCTGCCGGCCGCACAGTTCGAGGATTTCCAGCTTAAAATTCATCGCCAAAGCAGCCAGGAGAAAATACCCTTTAGCCTTGACTTTACGGCAAACGGCCGGTCCACGGCCTTTACCGCCCTGGTGCACCCCAAAGAAGAATATATTTTAATTGAACTGGAGGAACACGCGCCTACTACCCCGGAAAATTCATTTATCGGACTTTACCAGCAAATTAAATATATTACCTCACTGCTGAAACAAACCACCGATACGGCCGAAACCGCTCACCTAACGGCCACCGAATTAAAACGCCTGACCAATTTCGACCGGGTTTTGGTTTACCAGTTCGATCCGCAGTGGAACGGCATTGTCATTGGCCAGGCCAAAGAACCGGATATGGACGATTACATGGATTTGCGTTTTCCGGCCTCCGACGTTCCCAAGCAGGCCCGCGATTTATATTTTCGCAACCCTTACCGGTTAATTCCCAGCCGGTCGTACCAACCTGTTGGCTTAATTCCGGTTATTAATCCGTTAACCATGCGGTTTACCGATTTATCGGATTGCAATTTACGCAGCGTAGCCACCGTTCATTTAGAGTACTTGCGCAACCTGAATGTAATGACTTCCATGTCTTTGCCCCTTATTATCGATGACAAGCTTTGGGGGTTAATTTCGTGTCATAACAAAACCCCGCTGAATCCGAGTTATGAATTAAGATCGGCACTGGAACTGCTGTCAGGTATTATTTCGGCGCAGCTGGCCGCCAAAGAAAAAGAAGCCGCCATGACGTTGCGGGTACACCTGCAGCGCATTTACGCCAATTTGCTGGAGCAAATGTATAACCAGCCAAGTTTTACCGAAGGGTTACTTTCCGGCGAAACCAGTCTGCTGGAGTTACTCCATTTATCGGGGGCAGCGGTTGTATACGATGGCGGCATTACGGTTATTGGCGACACACCCAACGAGCAGGAAATAAAAGAACTTACTTACTGGCTGCGCCGGCACGAGTCTAATAAATTATACATCACCAATACCTTGCCCTCGGTTTATGCCCGCAGCCAGGAATACAAAGCCATCGCCAGCGGTTTAATCGCTTTGTCTATCAACCCCGACCAGGGCGAATATATCCTGGGCTTCCGGCCCGAGGTGCTGCAAACCATTGCCTGGGGCGGCAACCCGAACCAGGCCATACAAATGGAGCCCGACGGCAAAGCTTACCACCCGCGTAATTCTTTTGCTACTTACCAGGAAATTGTAAAGGATACCTCTTTGCCCTGGATACCTCAGGAAGTAGAAGCCGCTGAAGCCTTGCGCAGTGCCGTGCTGGAGAAAATTATTAAAGAAAATTACTAAGAGCCCGCAGGTTTTTGAAATAAAAATGTCGTTACCCAGTAAAGATACAACATCCTCCTTGCCCGATTTTAAGCAGCCCAAAGCAAAAACCGACCATTATTTAATTGGGATTGGGGCTTCGGCCGGTGGCCTGGAAGCTATTCATAACCTTTTCGATCATTTTCCGAGCAACTCCAGCTTCTCTTTTGTGATTGTACAGCATTTATCGCCGGATCACAAAAGTTTAATGGCCGAGCTTTTATCGAAGCACACCCGCATGCAGGTACAGGAAGCAGAAGACGACATGCGCACCCGGCCCAACTGCATATATGTATTGCCCAGCGGCAAGCAACTTACTTTAAAAAAGGGCCGGTTACGGCTTACCGAAAAACTGCGCAGCCGCGAACCCAATTTTGCCATCGATGTATTTTTCGAATCGCTGGCCAAAGACCGGGGCCGTTACGCCATTGGCATTATTTTATCGGGCACGGGCACCGATGGCACCAAAGGCAGCCAGGCCATAAAAGCAGCCGGCGGCATGGTGGTGGTACAAGACCCCAGCACCGCCCGGTTCGATGGCATGCCCCGCAGCGCCATCGAAGCCGGCGCCGCTGATTACGTGCTGGGACCGGATTTAATGGCCCATGAAATTCTGGAATACGTCAGGCAGATTCCGTTGGTAAAAGCGTTGGTAGAAACCCCGGAAGAAGACAGAAGACACCAGTTGTTGCACGAAATACTGGATTTGATATGCAGCCATACCAAAACCGATTTTAAAGATTACAAAGAAGCTACCCTTTACCGCCGCATTACTAAACGCATGAACGAGGTAAAGGTAGACTCCCTGGAAGATTACCTGCATTACCTGCATAACCATCCGGCCGAAATTAAGCGTTTATGCCAGGAAATTTTAATTGGCGTAACCCGGTTTTTCCGCGACCCGGAGGCGTTTGAGCTGCTGAAACACGAGATTCTACCTAAAATAATAGCCGCCAAAACCAACGACGAAACCACCAAGGTTTGGGTAACGGCCTGCAGCACCGGCGAAGAAGCTTATTCTATCGCTATGCTGTTTCAGGAATGTTGCGCCGAAGCCAGCCACGAAGCCAAGGTTAAAATATTCGCCACCGACATCGACCAGCGGGCCCTGGACCGGGCCTCCAAAGGCATCTACCCGGCTTCTATTGCCAACGATGTATCAGCCGAGCGGCTGGAACGCTTTTTTTACACCAAAGGCAATAAATACATTATTAATGCCGAGGTCCGCAAAATGGTGGTTTTTGCGAAGCACGATCTGCAGAAAGACCCACCCTACAGTAAACTGGATATTATTTCGTGCCGGAACATGCTGATTTATTTAAATCCGGGCTTGCAGAAGAAAGTGATGGCCACTTTTCCGTACGCCCTGAATATGAACGGCTACTTGTTTTTAGGTCCCAGTGAACAACTCGGCGACATAAAGCCGTTTTTTAACGAAGAAAACCGCAAATGGAAAGTCTACCGGAAAATAAAAGAAAGTACCCGGCCACAATCCAGCTACGGTTTTAATCATTTGGTCCCGACTTTAGGCAGTAACAGCCATTTTCAGGTTAAAACCAGCCAGATTTCGCAATTTAACGAATCCTTTATGGATGCCGTAGGCGAAACCTTTAAAATAACGGCTTTGTACGTAGATGAAAATTACCAGTTGCTTCACGGCATTGGCGATATAAACCAATATTTAAAATTCCCGAACAAGCGCCTGCAGTTTAACCTGCTAAAGGTAGTCCCCAAAGAGCTGGCTGTAATCCTAAGTGTCGATATCCGGAAAGTGCTGCGACACAACCAGGAGCCGGAAACCCGTCAGGTAGTTTTAAAACTGGGTCAGAAAAACCAGTTAATGCAAATTAATGTCCGGGCCCTCGAACTAGATAAAAACCAGCCCCGGGTAATCCTGGTGTTGTTGCAGGAAATCGGGCAAAGCGATATTACCCAGAAGCCCATTGAAACCTTGCAAATACCCGAGTCGGATTTTTACCGGCAGCTAACGGCCCTGGAACTGGAATTAAAAGATGCCCACGAAAGCCTGCACCTGACCGTACAGGATTTAAGTACGGCCAACGAAGAACTGCAATCGTCTAACGAAGAGCTTATGTCTTCGAACGAGGAGTTGCAAAGCTCCAACGAAGAAATGCAATCGTTAAACGAAGAGCTGCACACCGTAAATTCCGAGCATCAGTTAAAAATAAAGGAGCTGCAAGAACTGAACGAAGACCTGGATAATTATATCCGGAGCTCCAATATTGCCCAGCTTTACCTCGATCACCAACTCGTCATCCGCCGTTTTACCCCCTCAGTAAAAACCCTGATTAACATTATCCAGAGCGATGTGGGACGGCCGATTCACCATTTGTCGCATAACCTGCGCAACAATACCCTTCTGGAAAATATTAAAGCGGTTAATAATTCATCGGGGGAAGTAGAACAGGAAGTAGAAACCACCACCGGCCAATATTTTTTGATGCGGATAATCCCGTACCTGAAACAAGACGGCAACAAAGACGGCGTGGTGCTGAGCTTTGTGGATGTTACCGCCCTTACCACTTTAAGCAACGTAGTGCAGGGCGTACTAAACAGCTCCTTTAATAATATTATGGCTTTTGGCGCCATCCGCGACGAACACCATAAAATTACCGACTTCAGCTGGAATTTATTAAACCGGAAAGCGGAAGAATTAATCCGTAAACCACAGGCCCAACTGCAGCATAGCAGCGTGCTCACTGAACTACCCATTTTAAAGAAAACCGGGCTTTTCCGGAAGTTTGCCGACGTAGTAGAAACCGGCAAACCCTTACATACCGAACACAACCTGGAAATAAACGGCCGGAAAGAATGGTACGAAATATCGGGGGCCAAGGTAGGCGATGGTTTAACCATTACCATGGCCGAAATAACTCAGAAAAAAGCCAGTGAAGAAAAAATATTACTAGCCTACGAAGAGCTGAAAAAAGCCGAGGGTGAATTAAAAAAATTAAACAACAAACTGGAAGAACGGGTAGCCGAGCGTACCCAGCAGCTAACCGCCAGCGAAGAACGCTTCCGGCTGGTGTCTATGGCTACCAACGATGTGGTGTGGGACTGGGATCTGGTATCGAATGAGATTTGGTGGAGCGAAACCATTGAAGCCATGCTGGGCTACCCGGCCGGCCACATGGAAAAAGGGGTAGACGGCTGGTTTAATAAAGTGCATCCGGAGGATAGGGCTAAAATTAAAAAAGGCATTAACCAGGCCATAAACCTGGGCCGCGACCAGTGGATGGACGAATACCGGATTGCCAAAGCCGACGGCTCGTACGTGTATGTGTTTAACCGGGCCTATATTTTACACAACGAATACAAAATTCCGTACCGCGTTTTAGGTTCTTTTATTGATTTAACCGATTTAAAACAGGCGCAGCAAAAGCTGCAAAACACCAACGAACACCTGGTCCGGGTTATCGAAGATCTCGATATGTTTGTGTACACAGCTTCGCACGATTTAAAAGCGCCGGTAGCCAACGTAGAGGGCCTGGTGTTGCTCCTGGAAGAAGAAATTAATTCCGATGATCTTACGCCCGAAAGCACACAGCCTATTTTCGCGATGATTAAGGAATCTATCAATAGTTTTAAAACGGTTATTCACGATTTAACCGATATTGCCAAGGTTCAGCGCGATGTGGACGGCGAGGCCGAACTGGTAGATTTATATGATATTCTGGGGCAGGTGCGGGCCAATATCCAGGATTTAATCTCCGAAGTTCCCGTACAATTTCACATTAATTTTGAGGTTACGCAGCTAAACTTTTCGCGTAAGAATTTGTACAGTATTTTCTATAATTTACTCAGCAATGCGGTTAAATACCGGTCCCCGGAACGTAATCCTGTAATTACCCTTATAACCCAGCGGCAGGATAATTATATAAAATTAGCAGTGGCCGACAACGGCCTGGGTTTGAGCCAGGAGAATGTCTCTAAATTATTTGTTTTGTTCCGGCGGTTCCACTCGCACGTAGGTGGTACGGGCATGGGCCTTTACATAGTAAAACGCATGATGGATAATGCCGGCGGCAAAATTGAAGTAGAAAGCGAAGAAGGCCAGGGCACCACCTTTAGCCTATTTTTTAGAGAAAATTAATTTTATCCGGGCAAGCAGCACCTGGACGTTTTTGAAAGTAGAAAATTAAATATGTTTATATCCTTAAGTTCTTTTACCGTGGCCAACGACATGGGCCAGGCCACCAAAGAAGCCTTTATTAACCGCCCGCACCTGGTAGATAAGGCTCCCGGGTTTATACGGATGGAAGTTTTTACAGCCCATGAAAATCCTAATGAATTCTGGCTGATGAGTTACTGGGAAAACGAAGAAAGCTTTAAAGTTTGGTACGACAGCCATCAATACCACGACTCGCACAGCGGCATTCCGAAAGGCGTAAAACTGGCACCCAAAAGCGTCTGGGTAAAATATTTCAACCACGTGGGTGATTAAGGAACCTCATCCCCCAACCCCTTCTCCTTTGGGCGAAGGGGAGCCGATCTGACAGTTATCTACTTACAACTCTTTTCACTTCGTCTTTTAAAAACTTTAATGTCTTTATTGGCCGTTTTGGTTTTTAGATTAGAATAAGCTGAACTCGTGAAACAATATTTATTTTGAAAGGCGATTTTTATGGCAAAGCCCTTTATTAATAATCATTCATCCTTTCAATATGCCGCAATAATTCTATAATCCAAAATAATGCCTTTAATAGTTCCACTTAAAGCTGTCAGCACTCATATTGCCTATATAGCACTAAACCCGATCGCTAGCTTTTTAAATAAAGCTTTACTAAGCATTAATTCTATTTTTAACCCCTGATAGAACTGGACAATTCTAAGGCAGCCCTTTGGGTATATCATAAACCTAGCTGGCTATTCGTTTAAATAGTGATATAAATCACGCAAGGCTTTGATTTTCCTCCTAACTAAACTAAATAATAGGAGTGAAATTTGCATATGCTTTAATCATGAAACGGATAAGTTGGCGCTTAATGCGCCTGCAACCGCTTACTATTTAAAAGAATAAAAGATGAACTTACCTAAAAAAGATATAGCCAGCGCCGCCGACATCCAGTTATTAGTAGATGCTTATTACCAAAAACTTAAATCTCAACCTTACCTGTTAGCGCTTTTCGAAGACCTCTCTTCCCGCGACTGGAACCAGCATTTATTCCAGATGAAAAGCTTCTGGCAATCGGTGGTACTGAAATCAGCGTCTTTTACCGGGCACCCTTTAATTTTACACGCTTTTCTGCCTGCCCACCAGGCCCAAGTTCGGGAATGGGTACATTTGTTTCACGAAGCGGTAGAGGAGCATTTTAAAGGGCCCACTGCCGCCGCCACCAAAAACTTTGCCGAGCAATTGGTACGCATATTTTCTTATAAACCTGCTAATACCTGAGGTTACCAAACCACTTGCTGGGACCGGCGTTTTACCTCCCGGATATATTTTCGGTCTAAACCGGTTTCATCGGCAATTTGCTTAACGGTTTTGCCTTGTTCCAGCTTTCTTTTAACCAGCTGCTCATTCGATAACCGGCTCCGTTTGGGTTTGGTCTTAGGTTTGGTTTTGGCCTTGGTGGTTACTTCGGTTTTACTTTTGGTAGCAGAAGCAACAGCCGGTTCGTCCCGGTTTTCAACTGGTTTCGGTTCCGGCTCCACCCGGTCCGGCGAATCGGGCTCTGCCGCTTCAGGTTCGCGGGAGGTATGAACGCTATGATGGAGCGACGCGGAATCCCGGCCGTAATTTTGGCTTTCTGCTTCGTAAGTTTCTTCGGGGGGAATATAGGTTGCTTCCGCAAAAGCCGGTTCGGGTTCGTATAACAGGTTAGATGGCCCGTATTGTACCGCGTAGATGGCCGCCGCAATAATTACAATTATCAGAATAGCTCCCAGGCCTCCCCCTCCTTTTTCCTCTCTGAGCCAACGTTTAAAATTCATGGTAATATTTTCTTTCGGTTAAAGCCCGGGGTAATTCTTGGCTTCTTCAGTTTCCAGTTTTTCCAGGAGCAATTGCCGGAATAATCCGGCTAAGCTAATGCCTTTTTTATCGGCCAGCGACTTTCCCTTTTCGAGTAAATTTTTTTCCAGTCTTATCTGAAACGAAGTTTTAGCTATTTTGTCAATTGTTCCGGCCATGAATCAGTACTCCTTAAAATCTATTTAAAATAATTGGTGGCAGTAAGTATTTGCCGATACGTAATTTCAGGAGCAGCGATACACATTTGTTACACAAATGTATTTATAATATTTGGCTAATTAAATAAAAGCCGCGATGCTCCTTACCAGGAAAACCGTGCCAGAATGCAGAATAGCTAATTTATAGGACGAAAAAAGAGCCTGCTGGCAGGGAGCAGGCTTGGTTAAGAGTTGGGAAAAGCAGAAGGCTTATTGCTTTTTATCTAATAACTGTTGCAAAGGCAGGCAATCTGGCCGGGCCTCGGCTTGCATAATCCGGCCGCTCCGGTCTAATTCGAGGTAGCAGCACTCCTGGAACAAAACCTTTAGTTTTTCGCGGCCCCGCTGAATTCTGGATTTAGTATTGGAAAGAGAAAGGTTTAATTGGGCGGCAATATCTTTATGTGATAAGCCTTGGATATCGCTCAGGTAGAGCGGCTGAGCGTATTTTTCGGGCAGCATCGAAATTAAAGGCGCTACCAGTTCCAGCACGTCTTGCGCAAAATTACCATCGTTTTCGGACAGTGTTTCTTCGGCCACTTCCAACGACAGGCCGGGTTTGTTCATGCGGAAATAATCCATTACGGCGTTGCGGGTAACCTGGTACAGCCAGGCTTTCGGATTCTTAATTTCCGGTAAACTTTCGCAATGCTGGTATATTTTCAGGAAAAGCCCCTGGGCAATATCGTGGGTGGCGTCCGTATCCCGGACCTGTTTCTGAATAAAGCCTTTTAACTTTTCTTCGTAAGCTAAAAAAAAGGGTGCCACCTGCCCGCAGAGCGCCGGTGCGGTTTGGCAGCAGTTATTTTCCGTTTGGTTATTCATTTGTATAATATTAAACGCCTACTACTTTACTCCGGCGTTCCAGCAGGCAAACGTCCCGCCATACTCCGTGTAACTGCCCTATTTTTTCGCGGATGCCGACTACCCGAAAACCACTATTTCGGTGCAAAGCCAGGCTGGCTGCATTCTCTTTAAATATTCCGGCTTGTAAGGTCCACAGGCTATTGGCTTCCGACTCCTGTATTAAAGCTTGCAGCAGGAATTTACCAACGCCCCAGCCCCGGTATTGGGCGCCCACATACACGCTTACTTCGGCCACGCCACGGTACACACAACGGCCCGATACGGGCGTTAAGGCTGCCCAACCGGCTACCTCCTCCTCTATGAAAGCAACCAGCCGGCAGTGCGGCAAGTGGCTATTATCCCAGGTGGGCCAATCCGGCGATTCGGTTTGCAGGGTAGCATTTCCGGTCGCAATGCCTTCGCGGTAAATCCGGGAAACGGCTTCGTAGTGGTTTGCCAGAAGGGGTTTTAAGGTTAGGTTCGCGGTGATTAGGGCAGCCATTAAACTTTCATTTTTGCTTTAAAGTAATAAATATTTATTTATGATAAATAGCCGAAAGCATCTGGTTTAACTGGTTTAAGTAACAGGCGCAGTTTAGAAAAGAAAATAATTTTTTCATACAGGATAAAGTAAGTTGTTGAAAGTTAATTTTTGCAGCAAGCGGGCCCGCAGCAAGCCGTGTTGGCTGGTGATTTTTCTGCTGCGTAAGTAACGGCGGAGCCAAAGGTATAAAAAGCTTCCCACTCAATGCCTTGGGGGTCGGTAATCCATGATTTTTGGGATTGCGCGTAACAACAGGTGGTCTGGCCTTCTTCCCGGATGGTTCCTTTGGCTTCTACTAACCGCCCGTAAACCTGGTTTAACTCCTCCGGGGTTTCGGCCTGAATACCTAAATGTTCGATGCCGGTTTTATCCGGGTGCAACGAAATGGCAAAATTCACACGCGGATCTTCCAGCATCCATTTGGCATAATCGGGTTTTAAAACAGTGGGGGCAGCGGCAAATAATGCATTGTAAAAAGCTACCGATTGGTTAAGGTCTTTTACGCGGACATGCACGTGTAATCTTTTCATGGCTCTTGGGTTTTAGCGGTATAAGTTTTGTTTATACCCCGAAGACGCCAAGCCTGCCCGAAAGACGCAAAGTTTTTAAAATATTTTCAAATATTTATAAACTAAACCATTTAGCCGCATCGTGGCCGCTAGCAATGGCGAGTTCCATCGGGGTTTTACCGCTTTCGGTCATAGCGTTTATGTCGGCCATGTGCTCGAGTAAATATTTAATCAGTTCTTCGTCGCCGTTCTGGGCGGCGGCATGTAAGGCAGTATAACCGCCGGCCTGGGTGGCATTTATATCGGCGCCGTGGTCTACTAAAAACTTAACCAGTTCGGTATTGCGGGCCGCTACCGCACTATGAATAGGACTTACCCGCAGCCCGTTTTGCGAGGGGGCATTCACATCGGCACCATTTTCTATTAAAAGCTTCGCCAGTTCGGGTTGATTAAAAAAGCAGGCCAGGCCCAGGGGCGTAAAACCATCGGCCGAAAGCGCGTTTACTGCGGTCTGGTCTTCCTGCAAGTGCTTTTCCACGGTTGCCAACTGGCCCGTGGCGGCCGCTTCGTGAATGGTTATATCCGGACTTTTGGCCAGCAGCACCTGGGTAATATCGGGCTGGCGGTGGTACACCGATAAAAGGATAAGCGATTCGCCGTTTATTCCTTTAGCTTCCTGCAACAAATGCGGTTGTGCTTCCAGCATATTTTTTACCTGAGCAATATCACCGGCTTTTACCGCATCAATTAAAATAGGCGCTTCTGACATAGATATAATTTCTTTAGCAGGTTTGGTTATGAAATAATCCCCGCATTTAAACATTAATATAGATTTACATTCTTTCGTTTATCGGGGCTTTTTAGTTACATCTATGCGCTGCATTTTATTTACTTTACCTGGCTAATTATTTGCCGGCGAAAACTTGCAGGAGAGGCATTGATTTTACCTGAATAAAACAACCAGGCAGCATCCTGATAACTTATTTATTTTTTACTGCCGTTAATTTAGCAGGCATACTTTATTTTTAAACTTGTGGCTGGCCTTGGGTGTTCAGCTAATGCTGGTATTTTTTAGTAAAGTAAAAGTTTGTTCTTTTACGTCCTATTTAAAATATACCGTACTTAATAAAAAGCGTATCACATGGAATTTTGGATTAGGTATAATAACCGAACAGAAGCCCGTAAAAATTAGAAAAGTGTCGACATTATTAGATCTTATAGGAAATACCCCTTTGGTAGAATTGCAAAATGTTATTCAAAAACCAAAAGTTAAATTATTAGCCAAGCTGGAAGGTAACAATCCGGGGGGCAGCGTAAAAGACCGGGCGGCTTATGGCATGATTAAAGGCGCCCTGGACCGCGGAGAGTTAAAACCCGGCATGAAACTGATAGAAGCCACCAGCGGCAACACCGGTATTGCCCTGGCTATGATTGCCCGTTTGTTTGGCGTAGAAATTGAGTTGGTGATGCCGGAAAACTCAACCGAAGAACGGGTGAAGACCATGGAAGCCTTCGGCGCGAAAGTAATATTAACTTCCGAAAAAGGGTCGATGGAAGAAGCCATTGATTACACGTTGGCCAAAGTAGCCGGGGGTGGTTATTTAATGCTGAACCAGTTTGGTAACCCCGATAATTTCTGGGCGCACTACCAAAGTACCGGTCCGGAAATATGGCGCGATACCGACGGGCAAATTACACATTTTGTTTCTTCGATGGGTACAACCGGTACCATTATGGGCGTTTCGCGGTACTTGAAAGAAATGAACCCGGCCGTGCAGATTGTGGGGGTACAACCATTGGAAGGCTCACAGATTCCTGGTATCCGCCGCTGGCCGGAGGCTTACCTGCCCAAAATTTTCGAGCGGGAACGCGTAGACAGGATTATAGACGTAACGCAGGCCGAAGCTACCGCCACTACCCGCCGCCTGGCCAGTGAAGAAGGGGTTTTTGCCGGCATGAGCAGCGGCGGCGCCATTGCGGCTGCCCTAAAACTGGCTGAAGAACTGGAAGAAGGCATTATTGTTTGTATTATCTGCGACCGCGGCGACCGCTATTTATCTTCTAATCTGTTTAAATAGGGCTGGCAGTAATTATTTCGATAAATATTTATTTCGGTAAATATTCTTGGGAATTAAAAGCTACTCTTTAGAAAAATTAGAAAAAAAACGCCGGCATTAGCTGCGTTGATTTCATACTTACCAGTAAAGCCGGCACCTGTCTGATAGAGGGTCTGCTTTACTGGTTTTTTGTTTATAAATATTGGCTAATCTGTCCTGAAGCGATCTAAAACCTACTTTGCATTATAGTCCTTAAAACAAAACCGGCCAAAAGCGGTTAAATGCAATATTATTGAACCAACCTTAATCTTACTACTATGAAAAAACGAAATACTTTGCTCTTAAGTGGCGCTGTGTTTTTGGCTATGGCTGGCTGCCAATCCAAAACAAGCGAAAACCAAAACGAAAAGGGTCAGCAGCATGAGACCAATACTACTGCTGCTGTTTCCGATTCGTTGCCTGCTCCATTTGCTACCGAACCAACTGCCAAAATAAGTAAGGTAATTGGCTGGCCTGCGGGCAAAACCCCTACTGCGCCGGCTGGCTTTGTGGTTTCCAAATTCGCCGCCGAACTGCAGAACCCGCGCTGGATTTATGTAACCCCCAACGGCGACATTCTGGTAGCGGAAGCGAATTCGGCGCCCCGCTTAAAAGAAAAAGTGAAAGCCCAGTTAAATGGCAAAGCTAAATCGCAGAACATGGGCGAAAGCGCCGACCGCATTACCTTGTTCCGCGATGCCGACAAAGACGGAAAACCCGAAGTGCGGGCAATATTTCTGGAAGACCTGAACCAGCCCTTGGGCATGTTAGCCTTAAATAATTATTTCTATGTAGCCAACACCGATGGGCTCTGGCGTTATCCGTACAATACCGGCCAAACCAAAATTTCCGGTAAAGGCGAAAAAATATTAGAATTGCCGGCTGGGGGTTATAACAACCACTGGACCCGCAATATTATCGCCAATGCCGATGGGTCTAAAATATATATCTCGGTGGGTTCGGGCAGCAACATTGGTGAAAACGGCATGGAGCACGAAGTTCGCCGGGCCAATATTCTGGAAGTGAACCCCGATGGAACCGGCGAACGCATTTTTGCCGGCGGCTTGCGCAACCCGGTTGGCATGGACTGGGCACCTAATTCCAACACCCTGTATACGGTTGTGAATGAGCGCGATAACCTGGGCGATGACTTGGTACCGGATTATTTAACCAGTGTGCAGGAAGGTGCCTTTTACGGCTGGCCTTACTCCTACTTTGGCCAACACGAAGACCCGCGCCTGAAAGGCCAACGCCCTGATTTAGTAAAAAAAGCCATTGCCCCGGATGTGCCGCTGGGCGCGCATACGGCCTCTTTAGGGTTGGCTTTCTACGACCAGAAAAATTTCCCGGCCAAATACCAGAACGGCGCCTTTATTGGGCAGCACGGGTCCTGGAACCGCTCCCAACTGGTAGGTTACAAAGTAGTATTTGTGCCTTTTAACAATGGTAAGCCCAGCGGCAAACCAGAAGATTTTTTAACCGGCTTTATGGCTGATTTAGAAAAAGGGGAAGTTTACGGCCGGCCGGTAGGAATAGCGGTTTCACCCAGCAATGGTTTGCTGGTTGCCGACGATGCCAGTAACACCATTTGGCTGGTACAGGCCCATTAAAATATTTTAAATCTAATTCCAGTATTTAACTTAAGAAAAGATAAAAAAACAACATCCGGTAAGGGTTATACCATAAATGCCTGCGGGTAATTTTGGGTAACCCTTACCAGATGAAATTGCTATCAGAAAAAATATTACACGTACTCTTCTAAAATGCCGGCGCCCTGGCGAATAATTTCGTACTGGTCGTTCTGGCAATCTACCACCGTCGACGGAATATTATGCCCGTAACCGCCGTCAATTACCACATCTACCAAACCTTTAAACTTTTCGAATATTAATTCCGGATCGGTTGAATATTCAATTACTTCGTCCTCGTCGCGGATAGAGGTACTGATAATTGGGTTGCCTAGTTCTTTTACCAGCGCCAGCGGAATCTGGTGATTGGGCACCCGGATGCCGACCGTCTTTTTCTTAGCACCGGCCAGCTTGGGCACCTTGCTGCTGGCTTCCAGAATAAAAGTAAACGGACCCGGCAAAGCTTTTTTCATTACTTTATAGGTTTGGGTTGAGATAGACCGGGCGTAATCCGAAATATGCGTTAAATCGCTGCAGATAAAAGATAAATTTGCTTTATCGGGTTTAATACCTTTTATCTGGCACAAGCGCTCCATGGCCCGCGCATTGTGCAGGTCGCAACCCATACCGTAAATGGTATCGGTGGGATAAATAATAATCCCGCCTTTCCGCAGAATATCAATCACCTGCAATATTTTATTTAAAGGCGGATTTTCCGGGTGAATTTTTAAATAAAGGGCGTTGCTCATAAAGTTAAAGGTAAATGCTTTAATGATACTCGCATTCGCAACGGAAGGTTATTCCGGCAGCTGCCCCACTTCCGGAATAATAGCCGGACTTAATTACACCCCGCAGCAAAATAAAACGCCCGATTGAATAGTTTAAATTAAAAAATTGTTAATCAGCCAAAACGCCGGCCAAAATAATTTTCCGGGGCGCTTACCGGAAGAGGCTTATTTATTAATTTTGTAGCATGACTACCTCTAAGAAAAAAAGTAAAAAACAACCCACGAGTAAATTCCGGATATTCCTGGCCATTTTTGCCGTATTATTTGTCAGCTTTTCTTATTACGCCTACCAGATTGTTTATACGCCCAACGTAGATACCAAAGGCGACCGGACCTACATCCGGATACCCGAAGGAGCCACGTTTGAACAGGTGATGGACTCCATAGATAAGAAAAATGTAATAATAGATAAGCTGTCGTTCCGGTTTATGGCCAAACTGATGGATTACCCGGAGCTGGTTAAAGCCGGTCATTACGAGCTGAAAGACAACTATACCAACCGCCAGTTAATATCCGATTTGCGGGCCGGCCGCCAATCGCCGGTAAAACTCACCTTTACCAATATTAGGGTTAAAAAAGATTTAACGAAGAAGCTGAGCGAAGATTTAACGGCTACCCAAACCGAGCTCGACTCGCTGTTAAGCGATGAAAAATATGTAAAAAGCCTGGGGTTTGATACAACCACGGTGCTTACCATGTTTATTCCGAATACCTACGAATTGTACTGGAATACCAATGCCCGCGATTTGCTGAAGCGGATGAAAAAGGAATACGATGCTTTCTGGACCACGCAGCGCGAAGACCGGGCCCGGGCATTGGGCTTAACCAAACCCGAAGTTTCTACCCTGGCTTCTATTGTGCAGGCCGAACAATCGCAGCACGCCGATGAGCGGCCCCGCATTGCGGGCGTGTACCTGAACCGCCTGGAAAAAGGAATGCCCCTGCAAGCCGACCCGACGGTGGTTTATGCGGTCGGCGATTTTACCATTCGCCGGGTGCTGAACGTGCATTTGCGTACCGATTCGCCGTATAATACCTACAAATATAAAGGTTTGCCCCCCGGCCCCATCAATCTGCCTTCCATTAGCTCGATTGATGCGGTGCTGAATCCGGAACACCACGACTATATTTATTTCTGCGCAAAAGAAGATTTTTCGGGCTACCACAGCTTTGCCCGCAACGAAACGGAGCACATCCGCAATGCGCGCCGCTACCAGGCCGCTCTAAACGAGCGTAATATTTTGCGGTAAGAATTCTTAATCAAAAATTAAAATATGGAAGGCGCTTGCAATATTTCTTTACTAAGCGTAAAGCCTCTCTTTTAATTTGATTTTTTAAATTCCTGCTGTAGATAAAATTTCTAATTCTATATTTATAATTTCTAATTCAAAAAAAGCGTGTTTCAATCTGAAGTACAAATACGGGTGCGGTATTCCGAAACCGACCAAATGGGGTATGTGTATTATGGCAATTTTGCCGCTTACTACGAAGTTGCCCGCACCGAGGCATTCCGGAGTTTAGGTATTTCGTACAAAGAAATGGAAAAAGAAGGCATTATTATGCCCGTACTGGAAATGCGCACCAAATATATCAAACCGGCCCGCTACGACGATTTACTAACGGTTAAAGTACAGGTTAAAAATAAACCCCACGGCACCCGCATCGTTTTTCATTATGATGTTCTGAACGAAGCCCAGGAATTATTAAATGTAGGCGAAACTACTTTGGTTTTCGTAGATGTAAAAACCGGGCGGCCTATTGCTTTGCCCCAGAGCATCCTTACGCAAATGGATAGGTACTACAATTAATGGGTATAACCGGAAAATACGTTAAAAAGCGGCGCTCCTACCGTAAATTTATCCTGTTTCTGAAACGGCTGACTTTTCAGAACGGGCAGGTTTCGGTTTACGATGTGCTGGATGTATTATTAAACGAACTAAAACTCGATTCCATTACCAAGCGGGCTTCCTACATGGCGTTTAACTTTACGCTGTCTATGTTCCCGACCATTATCTTCCTGTTTACGCTTATTCCTTATATTCCTATTCCGGATTTAAACGTGAGCATCCTCAACTTTATGGAAGATTTTATGCCGAAAGAGATGTACGAAGCTACGGCCGGCACTATCAACGATATTGTAAATATTCCTCGGGGGGGATTGTTATCCATCAACTTTCTGTTTGCTCTGGTGCTTTCTACCAACGGCATTATGTCGTTGATGGATGCTTTTGACAAAAAATACAAAACTTTTCGGAAGCGAACCTACCTGCGCAAACGCATTATTGCCACGCTGTTAACTTTTGCTTTGTCCTTTATTCTGATAACGGCTATTGCAGCAATATTCTTCGGCACGTATATTCTGGATGTGCTGGTGTTTTACGAGGTAGTAACGGAGCGTTTCACGTACTCGCTTATTGTTCTGCTTAAATACATTGCGGTAATCTTCCTGTTCCTGATTGCTACCTGCTCTATTTATTATTACGTGCCCGCCATTCACGACAAGTGGCCCTTCTTTTCGGCCGGGGCCGTGGTGGCTACCCTTTTAATATTTCTGGTTTCGTGGCTTTTTTCTTTATACATCAGCATTTTCGATACTTATAACCATTTTTACGGTTCTATCGGGGCTTTGGTGGGTTTAATGATTTGGTTAGACTTTGTGTCGATGATTTTAATTCTGGGATTCGAAATTAACGTGAGCATCGACTCGGTAACGAAACGATTTGAACGATAAGGAATTATGAATTCAGAGCGACCTCCCGTAATATTTACCCAAATGTTTAACTAAAAAACCTGATAATTTTTTTCCGTATCATTTTGAATATTTAAGTTAATCGTATACTTTTGTTCCCACTTAGAGAGATGGCAGAGTGGTCGATTGCGGCGGTCTTGAAAACCGTTGACTGTAACAGGTCCGGGGGTTCGAATCCCTCTCTCTCTGCTGAAAATTAAAAAGCCTGCAAATGAAAGTTTGCAGGCTTTTTTCATGTCTGGCTTTAGCGTCCCATCCTTTAAAGAAGATACCTCACCCATATGCCAATGAGATTGGGGCTACATTATTTAAGGTCTGCTTGTACAGGATATTCATCGAAGAAAAATTTTGTACCATCAATCAATTCTACTTCCCTTATTAATTCTGATATCCCTGAACCAAGACATTCGTTAAATTTAGTTTTATTATTAAATCCTAAAATCGTCTTTTGTCGAACTATAGGTAAAATAACCCCAGTAGCCGAAAACCTTAATTGGGGCTATTTTAAAACTGTTAAAAAAACAGTAGAGTTGTAAGCTTTGGGCAATGAAGGAAGCTAAGTGATAATCCTGTAACCAAAGCAACGCATAGGTATATAGTTTTGATAAGCACTTTATCCTTATTCATACTTTAACCAGGACGTTGCTTTACAATCCCTACTCGAACTGAATCGGACCCAGCGTGCCTGGAATGAATCAGGGAAAGTATAGTCGATGGATTTTCCGGCTGGTACAGTTATTTCCTTATAGGTCATCCAGGGCCCATGACCAATAGGCTCTACTTCCATCGTAAAAGTTACCGGCTCTTTCGCATCATGCGACAAGCTAAGTTTACGCTTATCGTAAAATCCAATCAGATAAGGGTCAGAGGCAATACCTTTCTTAACCTGGCTGTTTTTCCAGGGACCACCTTCGCCTTTGGGTTTACCCAACTTCCACAAATCGTCAATAGTACCGGCCCACACACTAGCTTTGCCGTCGGTAGAACGGATGATATGCTCCGCGTTCACTTTAGAATTTGCCTCCACCCCGGTCATGACTAATAAGCCCCTATAAGAGGCGTAATCATGAATAGCTAAATTATGCGATGAAACCGGTCTTATTTTGGCAAACCCATCCGCGTTTTCGGCCGGTAATTCATAGAAGGTACCGTGGGCATTTAGTAAATCGCGTTCGGTGGCTACTTCGCGGCAAACCCGGAGCAGGCTATTATTGGTTAAGTTGGTATAATTGGCGTTACCAAGAGGGAGGCGCCACCGGCGGCCCTGGTCATCTACCATCAGCACCGAGGATTCATCAACGGTCATGACTTTACCCGGAATTGCAAATTTTTCCCGGATAAATTGGGCGGTTTTGGAATCTTCTTTTTTTACGAGATTCATGTTTCCATCCAGTTCGTAGTAACCGCTCTCTTCAAACTTGCCATTAGTAATATTTCCAGCCAATAGGCCCAAGGCGCGGCGATCTTCGCCTAACCCAAACATTAAACCTCCGTTATAATTTGTCTTGCTTACAATGGCCAGGCCCTGAAATAAAGCGTTATCAGGGGTATTAAAGCGGCTTTCATCGGTGTAGGAGAAATGAACCGTAGCTTTCGTGCCTTTATCGCTGCTTACCCGTATCCACTCCCCTTTTTCGTTAGGTTCAAAAGGTAAGGCCACGGCTTTACCTGGTTCAGCTTTTATGGTTTTTAGGGTACTCCATTTTCCGTTGCCAGCACGGTCTACTTCAAATTTAAAAGCAGCAGCGGTATTGCCTTCGTTTAATACCCAAGCCATGCGGTTTTTCCAGCCCGCAAATAAAAATGGTTCAGAGGGCTTGTTCGCGGCGATTTGTTCCGATAACAACACGGCCCCTTCGGCGGTATTCGGACCTAATTTATCTGGCTGGTCAACCGAAGTAAACCAGAGGTTGGAATTAGACTGACCCGTACCTTCTATGTTGCCTTTGGCTTTCCGCTTATTTAAAAATTCCTTTTGTGCCGAATCATCACAACCAAATACCAATCCATCTTGCCAGCGGGTAAAATCGCCGATAACTTTTAAGTAAGCCGACCGGGGACGAATACCGGCCGTATTTTTAGAAGTAAAGGTGCCGGGAAACCGCCAAAACATGCCGTGCATCGTCATTAAATAGTCAGGTTGGGCAGTGGTGCCGATATCGCGGATGCGGGGCCACTCGGTGTTCCAGCCGTGAGCGCCGTCGTAGCTGTGGCTGGCTTTAGGTAAACGGTAAAAAGACCAACCACCATTATCCCGCACCCCTAACAGTACCGATTTGTGGTCCCAGCCGGTGGCCCAAATAGGATCAGTAGCTGGGTTAGCATTGCCGTAAATGCCACCGGGTCCGGTTACTTCCACAAACTGGTTGCGGCGTACTATTTTCCAGTCCTTCCCGTTCCATTCGGCCAATGAACCGGCTTTAATATCAAATTTCTTCAGTGCCTCCGGGGAATCTTCGCCATTGTTCGAATAAACCAAAACCCCTTGGCCCGAATAAGAACCTTTGCCGTGCGCACCCGGCAACAATGGACTAAATTGGCCGGCATCACTTTCTTTTCTAACTGTATTACCATCTACATACAGGGTTTTGGGTTTTAAAGTGTTTACGTCTATTTCGTAAAAACCTTCTTCCATGGTGGCGTTATAAACCATTTCTTTGGGATTGGTTAAATGCCTGGCGGTAGCCGTAATCCGGCCCGGAGCTGCTCCTTCGCCCTTGTAAGGAATTACCCTAACCTTGCGGTTGGCATCTATTACATAGGGTCCAATAAAAAGCTGGCTGCTTTCTCGGTGTATCAAGCGGTTGGCCGGGGTGCCCCCAATACTCTCCTGCCGGACAGCCTGCTGCAGATCGGTGGTTATTTCGTACAACTTATCAGAAGAACCAAAAGGTAAATGCGGGCCGTAGGTTATTACATATAATCGGCCTGCCCAGGGCACCACCGCGCCCGTACCGCACTCGCCCTCGTTGTTGTAATAAGCTAAATGGGGATAAATACCACTGTAAGAGGGCTCCTTTTGCTGGGCTAAAACCTGAATAGAACTACCAGCAATGATAAAGGCCACTATGCAGGAAAGCTTAGATAATTTCATGCGTTAATTACATTATTTAATTAATGGAAAAATCGATTTTAGGTACAAGCTTGGCAACCGGAAGTGCGATTCATAAAACGACACTTCCGGCGACACAGCCTTATTAAACTTATGCTGATTTGGCGTTTCTGTTTTCTGAAATATTGTTTTTAAATCAGCTTTGGTATTAGTTTGTTTAGCTTTTAATAACCAGTATTTTGTGTGAGATTGGTATTTACGCGTCTTTCGGTTGCCGGAATAGGCCATAAATATTGTTTTGTTTTATCGAAATTGCGTATGGCCAAAACTTTAACATCGGAGAGTAAAGCCGAATAATCTGGAATACCATCTTCGTCGATGGTTGGTACGCCCGGGAAAGGCCATTTGGTGCGGTCTTGTTTATTCGGGTCGGGTAAACCTACGACGGGTTTGGTTAAAGCTTTTTCAGCAATTCCCCAACGGATTAAATCCATGTACCGCAGCCCCTCTTTCGCAAATTCTACCCGGCGTTCCCGCTTGATGATGGTTCTTAACCCATTTTTATCGGTGGTGGTAACAGCGGGGTATTTGTCGGTTTGGTTTACATTTACACTGTAAGCCCGGGCTCTTACCTGGTTTAAGGCATTCAGGGCCGCTGCATCTATCTCGCCAAGTTCAATCTTAGCTTCGGCATAGGTAAGCAGCATTTCGGCATAGCGTAAAATAATCTGGTCATTATCTTCCACTAACCGGTCGGCCCAGGTCAGGTCAACGCCTTTTTTCCATAACAAGCCGGTATAACTGGCAAAGGTTGCTACCGCGCGGCTATCCAGGTTATTCACGAGCTGCCCGGTTTTATAATTTTTTACCCGCAGCGTATCCGGGTGTGGCTGGTACCGGAAGCCTAACCAGGTACTACCGATTTCTACAATGGAAGCAGCCAGTCGGGGGTCGCGGTTAGCGAAAGGCCGGCGGGGGTTATACAACGGCGATTCATCAATGGGCAAACCATCGGTCGCTTCGTAAGAATCCATTAATTCCCAGGTCGGAATCTGAGCGCCAAAACCGGTTGCATTCCGGGAAATCTGATCTTTAACAGCTGCCGTTTCGGTGAAAACACCTTGAGCCTGCGATCGCGGCACACTGATAATAATTTCTTTACTGGTTTCTGCGGCGGTTAAAAACAAATCGCGGTAGCTGGGGTGCAGGGCATATACGCCAGTGCCTGCTAAATCCATTACGGCTTTAGCGGCATCCCGCGCTTCGGCCCATTTGTCCATGTACAAGGCCGTACGGGCTTTAATGGCCAGCGCCGCTCCTTTAGAAAAACGCCGCAATTCGCCGGAGCCATAAGTGGCCGGTAAATTTTCGGCGGCCCAGTCCAGCTCACTAAAAATAAACTGCAAAATTTCGTCTTTGCTGGCGCGGTTAAGCTTATACGATTCTTCCAGGCTTACCTGGTCCTTTAAAAAGGGCACATCGCCGAAATGCGTAATTAAACGGCTATACTGGTAGGCGCGCACAAACCGGGCTTCGGCTTCCAGGCGGGTCATGATGTTGGCCGGCGTATTATTTTTAGCCCGGTCTTTATTCGCCAGAAAACTATTTACCCGGGCTATTTGCTTATAAGCATTGTTCCAGAAATTAAGCACGGCGCCATCATCGGCGTTAAGGGTTCCGTAGGTAACGGCATTCCCGCCCTGGGCCCGGTGCCAATAATTATCGGTGTATAGCTCATCGTCATTGCCAAAAAAGCCTGTCCGGTACAAATCGTTTACGGCTAATTCTAACTCCTTTTGGTTCGAATAAAAAGTACTGGTAGAACTTTCGGATAAGGGGTTCAGGTCCAAGTCGCTGCAACCGACCAAACCCGCCAGCATAACAACAGCTATAAATTTTATACATTTCATGGGATATGCGCTTTTAAAATTTAACAGATACTCCGCCCATCAGGGTAGTTACAATTGGGTAAGTAGAACCATCTACTTCGGGGTCCCAGCCCTTGGGGAATTTACTGAAGGACTTTAGATCGTTGGCCGCTACATAAACCCGCAAGCCTTGTAGCCGCAGGCGGCTGGTTAATACTTCGGGCAGGTTATAACCTAAAGTCAGGTTTTTAACGCGGAGGTAAGAGCCATCCATCAGCCAATAATCCGACATCTGGTAATTATTGCCTTCGGAGGCTTTGGAAAGCCGCGGATACTTAGCGCTTAAGTTTTGCTCGGGTGTATTGGTCAGGCTCCAGAAATTACCATCGATTTCGGCCGGTACATTGCCAAAGTTTTCGAGGAATGGTTGAATGACATTACTGCCCAACTGGCGTTTTACTTTACCGACCCCTTGCAACACCAGGGTAAAATCCAGACCTTTAAAATCTAACCGAATGTTGCCGCCATAAATGTACCGGGGCAAAGAGCCGCCCAAGAGTACTTTATCACCTTCGGGGGTAATTTTTCCGTCTTCGTTAATATCCACGTACCGGATGTCGCCGGGCTTGGTATTATTATTTAACACGGGCGAATCTTTTACTTCTTCGGCGGTCTGGAATAATCCAGCCGATTTGTAACCAAACCATTCGTTAAATTCACCGCCTTCTAACTGGGCCTGGTCGCCCCGCATTTGGGTACCCTTCAGGTCCACAATTTGGGTTTTCGCATCAGATAAGTTAAGGTTTACCGAGTAGCCTAAAACGCCAATTCTATCGCGCCAGCCGGTTGCCAGTTCCCAGCCCCGGGCGCTTACCATGCCGGCATTCTGATTAGGGTTATCGTAGCCCAGATACCGGGGAATATCCAGGGCAAGTAAAATATCGCGCGTTTTCTTATCGTATACATCGGCCGTCAAGGACAAACGGTTACCCAGGAATCCAGCGTCCAGGCCAAAATCAACCGATTGAGTAGTTTCCCAGGTAATATCTTCCACGGCGTATTTCACCTGCGCACCGGTGGTCTCGGTGGATATTTGGGTACCCCGGTAAAATAAAGCATTGTAGAACTGAATAGAGGACTGGTATGGATAATTGCCAATCCGCTCGTTGCCTACTACGCCCCAGGACCCACGTATTTTCAGAAAAGAAAGCGGGCGGACATTTTTCAGAAAACTTTCTTCCGAGAGGGTCCAGCCAGCCGAAAAAGATGGAAACAACGCCCAGCGGCGGTCCTGGTGGAACCGGGACGAACCATCGTAGCGTACATTACCCTGGACATAATATTTATCGCGGAAGCTATATTTTAAACGGCTGAAAACCGAACGCAACGCCGACTCAGCAGCGCCACCGCTATTATTACGGAGTTCCAGATTACCTACATCGAGAAAAGGGAAATTGTTAATGGTAAAGGAACCGCGCGAGGCGGATAAACCTTCGCTGTAATAGTAGTTTTCTTCGTAACCCAGCAAAGCATCCAGTTGATGGCTCTCTCTTATATTTTTAGAGTAGTTAGCCAAAAGTTGTCCGTTTATATAGCGAGACTCCGGCCGGCCTTCGGTTAACGTAGTATTGGCCTGGTTGGCATTTAATATTTTACCCGGATCGGCTACATCGGTAAACTGAATTACTTTCGAAAAAACTTTTGTTTTGTCAAAATTCAGGGTTGGCGAAACTATAGCGGTAAGTGAAAGGTCATTGATCGGCTTAAAGTTAAAAGCTAACCGGCCGCCCATTTGGTTGTAAAAAGCCTCGTTAAATCCGCCGTCGTAAATTTGAGCCAGGGGATTACGGCCATCCTTGCCGGGGGCCCAGCGGCCATCTTCGTACTTATCGTCGTAAAAGCCCGGCAACACCCGAGAAGCGTAAATTGGGTTTTCGCCGGGTACTTCCTGGTTGTGGGTACGCTTGTAGAACAGGTCTAAATTAGCATTCAGGCTTTTATTGATGTTCATGTCATTGTTTATCCGGACGGTATACCGGTAATAAGCCCGATTGTCGTACAAGCCGTCTACTTTTGCATAACTCAAAGAAGCTTTTGTTTTGATTTTTTCGGTACCAATTGTAAAAGACAAATCGTGCATTTGCCGTGGTGCATAGCTTTTCAGCACTGTTTGCTGCCAATCAGTAGCCGGAAACTTATCAGGATCCTGGCGGTTGTTTTCTCTATAATTTTCTATATGTTGCTGCGAATACAATGCCGCACCGCCATCGTTTGTCTGGTATTCGTTAAACAACTGCATGTACCGGACTACATCTACATACTCCGAAGTGGGTTGGGGTCTGTACGCCGTATTCGTAATTATATTCCAGGCTCGACTGACCGGCTTTGGCCCGTTTAGTGGTTACCAGAATTACGCCGGCTGCCGCTCTTGATCCGTAAATAGCCGCTGAAGCCGCATCTTTTAACACCGTAATACTTTCAATATCATTGGGGTTTACATTATTGATATTGTCGTTGGGTACCCCATCTATTATGATAAGTGGATTATTTTCGCCGATGGTGGTAATACCCCGTAACCGGATGGTAGAAGTGGCTCCCGGCGCTCCGGAGTTGCGTGTAACCGTTACCCCTGGTACACTTCCCTGCAGGGCTTCCGATACCTGCATGGCCCGGCGTTCCCCTACATCCTTGGCGTCGATGGTAGAAACCGCTCCCGTTATGTCTTTCTTTTGCTGGGTACCATAACCCACCACCACTACTTCCTCCAGCGATTTTACATCCGGGGCCATTGTTACATCAACTGTAGTTGCATTCTCAACGGCGACTTCCTTGGTTAAAAAACCAATGTAAGAGAAAACAATAGTGCCTCCATTATCCGGAACAGTCATAGAATACCTACCGGCAACATCAGTACTGGTTCCCATGGTGGTTCCTTTCAGCACAACTGTTACCCCTATTAAAGGCTCCCCGGCTTCAGAAATTACTTTCCCCGAAATAGTTAAATCTATCCTGGTATCTGAAATGAATTTTTGTCCTTCATTTTTACTTATTTCCTTGGGCTTGATGATGACTGTTTTATTTAAAATTTCATAGGTAAAAGGTTGCCCTTCAAAGCAATTTTTTAAAGCTTCGTCCAGGGTTACACCTTTTAATTGCAGGTTTACCGGCCTGGCTTTTTGCAGCAAATTAACCCGGTAAAAAAAAGAATAGCCGGTCTGCTTCCGCAAGGATTTAAATACCTTTTCCAAGGGTATATTATTCTCCGTTATGGTTATTTGTTGTGAAACTGCGCTCGCACTTACCTGAAGACAGATAACTGTAAGTAAAATAACAAGATTCATGATTAAAAATGGTTTGGGTGGATAAAAACAGAGGCGCCTTCCACTCTTGAAGAGTCGATTTAATTGCATAAATTTGTTTTTAAGGTGAGGTAATAGTATTCTTTCGCAAGGGTATTTAACCCGCAGCCTTTTGGTACCGGTGGTGTTGGCGCACTGCCGGTATTTTTATTTAAAGCGGCAAGGGTGTATTCATTATTTAGGTTCTACCATAATCCTCCTTCCTTCCAGCTTAAATTTAATGGAACCCGATAATTCTAACATGTGCAGCACCTGATTAAGACTGGTACTGCGCGGAATCGCACCGGCAAATTCCCAGGAGCTCATGGTAGCCGGATAGATAAATTCTACATCATACCACCTTTCGAGCTGGGTAGCTATAGAATTAAAATCTTCCTTATCAAACTGAAAATAGCCTTCTTTCCAGGCAATTACCTGATCCAGGTCAGCAGCTGTCAATTTTATTTTACCGGCTTCACCCGTTATTGCCTGAAAGCCAGGCTCTAATACTACGCCCGCGTTTTCTTTATTTACTTTAACTGAACCTTCTAACAGGGTAGTTTTGGTCCAGTTTTCCTCGGAATAAGCATTGATGTTAAAATGGGTGCCGAGTACTTCCACGGTAGTATGGTTGGCAACCACTCTAAAAGGCTTTTCCTTGTTTTTTGCCACCTCAAAATACCCTTCCCCAGTTAAGGTAACTTTGCGTTCGTAGTTTGAAAAAGCAACCGGGAACCGTAAGGTGGAGGCGGCATTCAGCCAAACCTGGGTGCCATCGGGAAGTGAAAGCTGATATTGCCCCCCTCTAGGGGTTGAAATAGTATGGAATTCTAGCGCTGTTACGGCCATCGGGTTACCCGTAAACTGGTAAACGACCCTTCCGTTTTGTTTATTTATTTTAACGTGGTCGTTAGCCTGCAATAACCCATTTTCAGATTCATCAAGAATTATTTCCGTTCCATCGGCCAAGGTAAGTTTGGCCTGGTCCTTACCGGGCTTAATTTCCGGCTGGTTAGAAGAGGGGGGTGAAGAGACAATTGTGGGCTCTTTATTATTATCGATATAAATCGTTAAAATAGTTAAAGCGAAAAGCAGGAAGACAGCCGCATATTTGACTATAGCCGGTTTATGCCAAAGCTTAATTACTTTGGGTTCTGTTTGTGCTTTGCCAACCAATTCCTGCCAGTTCTTTTTAGTATTGATGGCAGCATAAAAGTCCAGCTCCTGCTGCAGTTTCTCCTCATCCTGCACTTTTTGCAGAAACGCTTCATTTGCTTTATTCTGCTTCAACCATTTCTCAAATGCCTCCACTTCAGAAGAATTTAATTCCCCGCGCAGGTACTTTAATACAATATCAGCATTTTTGAAGGGGTCTAAATTATTTTCCATAAGTGTGCTTCTGAATATAGGACACACTCCCTTGCTCATCGGATGGAATAAACTGAAAGTATTTTTTTATTTATTAGAAAAGACTGATGAACCTGAGAGACTGTTTTAAAACCTATTTAAGCAGGAAAATAAATAAATTCAGGTTTAATAAGAACTGGCTTTACAGCTTTAAAATGGCTTTTTTATTTAATGTAAACTATCATAAAGACATGTTCAATAGGTTTTAAAACAGTTTCTGAATTTTGCCGGCAAATGCAGGCAGTTTTTAGGATTATAAAGCCTGGCTTATCCGGAAAAGGTAAGTATTAAATGCCGATAAGGCTCAACGATGTTTATTCTGAAAGTAAAATTAATAAGATAGCGCCGAATATTTCGGGGTTTAACCGGAGCCGGAGCAATTGCAGAGACCGTTGCTTCTGTGATTTAACCGTAGTAACAGAAATACCCAGCTCCTGGGCAATTTCCTGGTTTTTCTTTTCTTGGATAAAGCTTAAATACGAAATCTTTTTGCAGCCCTCGGGTAATGTTTCCAAGGCCGCATATAATTCAGCTATAACCTCCGCCCTCGTAATAGAGGCCATAATATAGTCTTCATCTACTTCCGAAACAGCCAATTGTTCTTTGTATTTTGATTCTACTTTCTGATGCCTTAAGAAATTAAGACTAGCATTTCTAACCGAACTATATAAATAGCTTATCAGGTCGTTAACTTCCGCATCAACCTCCTTCTTATTCCTGTAATATTTCAGAAATACTTCCTGCACAGTATCTTCTGCCGTTTCTTTATTAGCCACAATTTGATAGGAAAAATAAACCAACCTTTTAAAGTAGGTATTAAATAAACTTTCCAAATCCGTGTCAACCGAGCTAATTATCATTTCTTTTCTTTTAAGATTATTCTTCCCAAAGAATAATTACTTTAAATTCTTAACTGCTGCAGAATAGATTACTTCTTTTGTATAAAATTTATATTATTTAAAAAAATTTGAAACTTCAAGCTAATAAAATTAAAATTTCTACACAATATATATAACTTGAATTCTTCAGATTCAATTAGAGAGTAGCTTACGCCGGCTATTTTACTCACCGGCATTGTGTTCAATTATTACTTCTCCTATACCTTCTCCTTAAACCAGCAGTTAACCACTAACCGGCAAGCTACGTTTATCACTGCCGGCTAGGTATATGGGGAACCTCCCTCCTGCTCAAAGCAAAGTAAGCTGCTGTCACCTGAAGTGAGCAAAAAAGCGATCTTCTCCGCAATATCTAGCCGTTACTTACCGGACTGACCAAGCCTATAACTCTCATCACAGCTACGCGCCTGAACGTGTTTCCCTGTAAGCCAGCAGTAGTTGGCAGGTAAGCAATTATTTAGAATTTTATTTGTGGTAAATTATCAGGTTAATTAATTTCACCAATTCACGTACGTGTTTGTTATTTTAACTTTCGGGTTGTTGTTTTAAGCCTAAATAGCTCATTAGTACAAGCTCAAAAGAAACTTAACAACGTTTTAGGGTACAAAAATCCATTTTGGTAAAGGCAGGCTTTTTTCAATTACTTGCTAAAGTTAAATCATGAACTAAACACTAATAATACTACCTATGCGCAGCCTACTCTTTCTCATGCTATTAGTCCTGCTGGGATTCCCGAATTTTGCTCAAAAAGTAAAAAACACGAATAATTTACGGATAATGTCTTACAACATCCGCTACCTGAATAAAATAGATAGTATTAACGTTTGGGATAACCGCAAAGACAAAGTTGCCGCTTTAATGAAATACCACCAGGCCGATTTAATTGGAGTACAGGAAGCCGTAATCAGTCAGATAAAAGATTTGGAAGCCAGATTGCCGGATTTTGCCTGGTATGGAGTTGCACGGATGGACGGGAAAGAAGACGGTGAGTTCAGTGCTATTTATTACCGCAAGAGCCGTTTTAAATTATTAGATTCGGGTACGTTCTGGTATTCCGAAACCCCCAATATACCCGGCAGCAAGAGCTGGGATGCTTATTTTCCGAGAGTAGCGTCGTGGGTTAAGCTAAAAGATTTGCGGAGCGGCCGGACCTTGTTTCACTTTAATACCCACTACGACCACCGGGGCTCTTTTACCCGGGAAAAAAGTTCAGAAATATTGGTAAAGCAAGTGGCCAAAATAGCCGGGAACTTACCGGTACTGATTACCGGCGACTTTAATACCACCGAAACTTCTAAGCCTTACCAAATATTAGTAAACAATACGGGTTTGTTTGATGCCAAGAGTATTTCCAAAACGCCGCATTATGGCCCGGCCGGCTCTTCGAGCGGCTTTTGGGTAAAGAATCCGGTTAGGGCCAGAATAGATTATATTTTTGTAAATAAGCCCGTGCAAGTTTTACAACATGCTATTTTAACCGATCAGCAGGACGGCCGCTACTTCTCCGATCATCTGGCGGTTATCGCCGAAGTTGTCATTAATAAATAATATTTAACGGCTATTTGCTGTCAGGTACTAGCTTGCAGCTATCCTTTGAGCATCAGCATGGGTTATTAAAATCGGATTAGCTACTTGTACGGAACTACTGTAAGTTATGAAGATGTATAGTAAAGCAAGAAAATATCAGGGCTGTTTGTGCCACCAGGAACTGGTTGGGAGGTCCTGATTTAAAGTAATGGTTTCCCCGATTTGCGGTGTGGTAATGGGTACCTGTAAAGCATTGGCTTTGGCTTGCAATCTTTCGATGGGCTCGGTCCAGCTATGCATGGCTAAGGTAAAAGCCCCCCAGTGAATGGGCATGAGTACTTTTCCCTTCAGGTCGAGGTGGGCTTGTACGGTTTGTTCGGGCATCATGTGAATATTGGACCAAAGTTCGTTGTATTGGCCGCATTCCATTAAAGTTATAGCAAAAGGACCGTACTTGTCGCCGATCTGTTTAAAACCCGGGAAATAGCCCGAGTCGCCGCTGAAGAATATTTTATCCTGTTTTCCCTGAATTACCCAGGAAGTCCAAAGGGTTTTCATCCGGTCGGTCAGGCCCCGGCCGGAAAAATGCCGCGCCGGGGTAGACACTAATTTCAGCCCCTGAAATTCGGTTTCCTGCCACCACTCCAGCTCCGTTATTTTAGCAGCGGGTACACCCCAGGCTTCCAGATGCGCACCAATGCCTAAAGGCACGTAAAAATGGCCGGTTTTAGCTTTTAACTCCTGTATTGAACCATAATCCAGGTGATCGTAATGGTCGTGCGAAATCAGAACCGCATCGATGGCGGGCAAATCTGCGATGGCTATGGGCAGTGTTTTGCTAAACCGCTGCGTACCCAAAAACGAAATCGGCGACGGCGCATTTCCCAGCATTGGGTCGAGTAAAAGACGCTTGCCGTCTATCTCTATTAAAAAAGCCGAATGGCCAAACCAGGTAATTTTGGTAAGGGAATCGGTTTTAGCAGTAAACCGATGGGGATCTATCTTCTGCACCGGAATGGACCAATCAGGCTGCTGGTTTTTGTCTTTGTTAAAGGTTTTGGCGATAACTTTCAGGTAACCCGAGAAGCCTAAGTCCATATTGGTTTCTACCGGGTTCCGGAATTTGCCATCTTGGTAAAGCGGCGAATGCTGCATAGCTGCTAAACGGTCGCCGGTAGCTTTCCCGCCAAACTGCGGCGAAATATTCATAAACACGGCACCGCCCAGAAAGACTAAAAATATTAATCCGAGAAACGTTAACAAAATATATTTAAATAGCTTTTTCATAAAAAAGCACCCGCCTTGGCAGTTGGGTGCCGGAAAAACTTGTTATCAATTTCAATATTTTCAGGAATTACGCGCCTTGCTTCGATAGCTGCCCCGGCGGTATCTGCTGCCCACCAATGTCGGGCGAAAACAAGCGGAATTAGCATCTACCGCGTGGGAAGATGCATTAGGTGTAAATCCTGATTAATGAACGGCCAGCGGCGCGGCGGCACCCTCTCCCTTAATAAAAGAGACAAAATCATCTACCGAATTTAAGGGAACCTCGTCTGGTATGGTAACTTCAAATTTATGCTCTACGGCCAGAATAATATCAATTAAATCTACTAAATCGAAACCGAGCTGCTCGAAAGATTGGGTTAGAATACGGGAAGTCCGGATACCTTTTTGTTGTTGAATTAGCTGGGCAATATTTTGACGAAGCGAATTGGTTTTATGCGTGATCATTGGGATTGATAAAAATCTGTTTTAAAAATTTTTTCAAAAGTACGGCTAATTGTTGAACCGCTTTAAGTAAAAGGTCAATTTGGCTTAAAAAAATATTAATTACAGTGTTTTAACTGAACCTGGCTTAAAATTTTATAGCCTTCTTTAGAAACCAGGCCCAGCACAAAATGTTTTAAGTTCTGCTGGTAAGTTTCCTGCCGGTTGTATTCCGCCGGCGGGAATAAATCGGAATAATAAATAGATTGCAATTGCCCCACGTATAGCCGGGCCGTAACATCAGGATTTAAATCGGAACGGTACAACCCACTTTGGACACCGCGTAAAAAATTATCCTGAAAAAGCTGCACAATATGCTCCTGCTTATATTGCAGCCAGATTTGGTAAGCCGGCTGGTAATATTTTTTTAAATCATAAAAGAAGGCGGTATGCAAATGCAAAAGCCGCTGAATAGATAAATTTATAGCGCTGCAAAATTCTTCCACGGGATTATCGGCAGCGCCGGTGCAAATATTCTTTACTTCCTGCAGGTAGGCCGTAACGGTTTCTGCCACCAATTCGTCTTTATCGGAGAACCACTTATAAAGCGTTTTCTTGGAAATGCCTAAATCCACGGCTATATCGGCCATCGAAATGGTTTTAATGCCGTATTGCCGGAACAAGTCAAAAGCACGCGCTACTATTCTTTCCTTCACTTCTGTCCCTGCTTCCATTTACTTATAATGTGTTCTTTATTTAGCTTTTATTTTTAGCCGGATTAGTGCGACGGCCCTACAACCGCTACTTACTTATTGTAATTATTTATGTGTTTTGTGGCTTTGGAATAACTTGTTGGAAATAAGTTTTAACCCTTAAAAAACCCGGCTGCAGCACTAATACGATTGCCGCAACCGGGTTGCTTTAAACAGAGGCTACTGATTAAAAGCTATGCGCCATTTTCTTTTCTTCCAACAGGGCAGTTTCGTGCTCCAGTTCTTCCATGGTTTTCTCTTCCAGCTCAATTTTGGTGCTCTTATCTAAACCAAACTTCGCCAATACACGGTCGAAGAGGTAATAAATAATGGGCACTACAATCAGGGTTAAGAACATCGAACTGCTCAAGCCACCAATCAGGGCCCAGGCCAAACCGTTTTTAGAAGCCGCTACGGCACCACCGGCTAAGGCAATCGGCAACATACCTATCACCATCGCCAGCGTGGTCATCAGAATTGGGCGGAAACGGATGCGGATGGCTTCAACCAGCGCGTCTTTTACCGGCACGCCTTCAGACTTCAGTTTGTTCGTAAAGTCTACCACCATAATGGCGTTCTTCGCTACCAAGCCAATCATCATGATAATACCCAGGATAGAGAAAATACTCAGGGTTTCGGAAGACAAGGCCAGTGCTAGTAATGCTCCGATAATCGCCAGCGGAATTGAGAACAATACCACAAACGGATACACGTAGCTGTCGTACAAGCCCACCATAATCAGGTACATGAAAATAATAGAGGCTAATAAAGCAACTCCCAACGTACCAAAACCTTCGGATTGGTTTTTCAGGTTACCTTCGTAGGTAATACCTACGCCCTGTGGCATTTTAATAGCCGCTAAACGTTGCTGAATTTCGGCACCTACCGAACCAGACGGACGACCTACTACCTGCGAATTTACGTTAACTGAAGTTACCCGGTTGGTACGCTCCAGTTTAGAGGGGCCCGATGATTGTTTAATATCGGCAAACTGACCTAAACGAACGGTTTGTCCGGTATTATTCACGAATGATAAATTCGCAATATCGGTTACGTTGCGGCGGTCGAATTCATCTAACCGGATGTTGATATCGTAGTTGTTCGTGCCTTCGCGGTATTCGGCATCGGTATTGCCACTAAAGGCAATCTGCATACCGGCACCCACGCTTTCGAGGGTTAAGCCCAGGCTGGCCATTTTGTCGCGGTCTACCTGCACTTCAATTTCCGGGTTACCACCTTCAACTGATGTTTCTACATCGGAAGTACCCGGTACCTGCACTACTTCGTTCATTACGCGTTGGGAGAAAGAAAGTAAAGTATCCAGGTTCGGACCAGACAATACAATCTGGATAGGCGCTTGCGCGTTACCAACCATACCAACCGGAACCGGCGTAACTTTAACGCCAGGAATCAGACCTTCTACATCGGCTTTCACCACCCGGCTAAACTTCTCGGTGCTGAAACCACGTTTTTCTACCGGCACCAAAGCCACGAACACCTCCGATTCATAAGCCGTACCCTGGCCTTGCTGCGAGGCAGCAGTAGCACCTACCGTGGTAAATACCCGGGTTACTTCGGGATATTTTCCTAAGTATTTTTCAAATTGCATCGTGGCCTGGTTGGTTTGTTCTACCGTCGCATTTTTAGGTAATTCTAACTGGAAATTAACCTCACCGCGGTCACCGGCGCCAATAAATTCGCTACCAATAAATCCACCCGGAATCAGCATAACCGAGCCAATAAAAGCCGCAATGGTTAGGACGATTACAATAATTTTGTGGTTAAAAGACCACTTTAAGGTACTGGTAAAACCATCGATTACCCGGTCCAGGAAGCGTTCAAACGCCAGAATAAAGCGGCCAAATAAGTTTTTGTCTGAAACATGCTCTAACTTAGAGAAACGGCTGGCCAGTAACGGAATTAAGGTAAAGGCTACAAACAAACTGATTAAGGTTGCAACGGCTACCACTACGGCAAACTGCCGCAGAATATCCGAAACCAGACCCGTAGAAAGCGCCAGCGGCACAAACACCACCACAATTACCATGGTAATGGAAGTTACAGTAGCACTAATTTCCCGGATTCCATCGTAAGCAGCCTGCGCCGGCTTTTTACCCATTTCCATGTGCCGGTAAATATTCTCAATTACCACAATGGCATCATCCACCAGAATACCTACTACCAGCGAAATTGCCATTAACGACATCAGGTTAAGGGAGAAACCGAACAAATAAATGGCAATAAAAGTAGCTACCAACGAGGCGGGGATGGACACCATTACAATAATCGCGTTCCGTAAACTGTGCAAAAACAACAACATTACCACAGCTACTAATATTACCGCCAGGAATAAATCGTGCATTACCGAATCGGCAGCCTCCAGCGTAAAGATGGAGGTATCGTTGGCAATGTTAAATTTCAGGCCCACATTCGCATAGGTTTTTTCGAGCTGAGCCAGCGTGGCGCGGGTTTGCTCACTTACTTCCACCGCGTTGGCATCTGATTGCTTCTGAATGGTAATACCTACCGAAGGTTTCGAATTTACCCGGTTGAGTATATCAATATCTTTTTGTGAATCCTGTACTTCGGCTAAATCGCTTAAGCGCACAATACCCCGGTTATCCTGACGCACCACCAGGTTTTGCAACTGATTTAAAGACTGAAATTTACCGGCCAGACGAATCTGGGTTTGGCCATTCGCATCTTTTATTTCGCCGGTCGGGAAGTCTAAGTTAGATGTGCGAATAGCCTGCATAACCTGCAGCGCCGAGATGCCGTAGGCTTCCAGCTTATTGGCGTTCATGTTAACTTTAATCTCGCGTTCCTGACCACCTAATATTTTAATCTGCGCTACCCCCTGGGCCCGCGATAACTGCGGTTTAATCTGTTTATCAATTAAGTCGAAGAATTCGGTAGCGGGCATGTTGGCCGTAGCACCCAGGTTCATGATGGGTAAATCATCAAAGTCGAATTTACCCAGGGCAGGGGCATCCGCATCCTCGGGCAAACGGGCCAGCATGGCATTTACTTTCCGTTGGGCATCCTGTAAGCTTAAGTCTACGTTGGTACCTTGTTTTAACTGGATAACAATAATAGAGAAGCTTTCCTGGGACGTACTTTTAATATTTTCTACGTTTTCCAGGGAAGAAATTGCGTCTTCAATTTCCTTTGTAACCGAGTTCTCTACCTCAGAAGGCGAAGCACCCGGATAAAGGGTAGTAATGGTAAGCACCGGGGGGCTGAACTTAGGCAGCAACTCGTAGTTTAACGAGTTGTAAGACACTACCCCCAGTAAGGTTAGAACGGTAAACACTACCACCACCAGGGTAGACCGTTGTATAGATACTTTTGTAATATTCATCTTGTTTTATTTCTCTTGATATTGGGTTTAAAACCCAGCTTACAGAATGCTCACTTTTAAGCCATCGCGCAGGTTAATCTGGCCGCTTTGTACCACCTTTTCGCCGGCGGCTAAGCCTTCCAGCACTTCCACTTTATCCTGGGTAATTTTACCAATTTTAATTTTCTTCAGTTTGGCTACATTATTTTCCACCACATAAACCGCCGGGTCCTGTACGCTACCTACCAGTGCTTCCCGGGCCAATAAAAGCGCATCACGGGAATCGGCAATATCAAAGGCAGCCGTACCGTACATACCGGCCCGCAGGCTGTTGTTATCTGGGTTTTTCACTTCTATTTCCACGTCGTATTTCAGAGAGTTATCGGCTTGGGCGGCAATAGCAGTTACGGTACCTTGTACTTCGCCGGCGCCGGCATTGGCTTTCACGTTTACTTTATCGCCTTTTTTAACCAGCAATACCTGGGCTTCGTCTACTTTCACATTCAGCTTCAGGCGATCTACGTTTACAATGTCGTACAGCTTGGTAGCCATACCCAGGTAAGATCCTACTTCCACGTATATTTCGTTTATTTCACCGTTAATGGGCGAAGTGATACGGGTTTTGTTTACCCGCTGACGGGCTGCTACTAATTGGGCCTGCGTAATTTTTACATTTAAGCGGGCATCTTCTAACTGCCGTTTGGTAATGGCTTCACCGGCAGCTAAATTCTCGAAACGGCCTAAATCGCGTTGGGCTTTCTCGAAATTGGCCTGAGCGGTAGCTAAATCGGCGCTCATGGTATTGGCTTCTACCTGCAACAGCAAATCGCCTCTTCTTACGCGGTCGCCTTTGCGCTTCAGTACGCGTTGTACCTGGCCGGAAGTTTCTGACATTAAAGCCAGCGTTTGAATAGGCTCGAAATTACCCTGAGCCGTAAAAGAACGGTCGAGTTTGCTAACTTCGGGCTGGGTTATCTGCACCGAAATAGCTTCGCTTTTTATTTCGGCCACGGCAGCTTCGGCCGCCATTTCTTTTTTATTATTTACCAGCGTGTAAGCGCCAAATCCTACAATGGCTACAGCAATAATGATATAAATAATCTTTTTCATTTTGGGTTATGTACTACTTAATTAGGGTTCTTAAATTTCCTTTTGCTTGTAAATAGGTCAGCTGCGCCAGCTGGTATTTTAATCTTTCGTTGTTTAAATTCGTTTGGGCTTCGCGTAAGTTCACTTCGGTATCGAGTAACTCGGTCAGCGGCGATAAGCCTTCTTTATACAATTCGTTGGTATTGCGGTAAACCTCCTGGGCCAGGGCCACATTGCGTTCCTGGGCCTGAATAGAAGATAAACTGGTTTTCATTTGAGTATTGGCGTTCAGTAGCGCCATTTGGGTATTGCGGGTCAGCAACTGAATATCCTGGTCTACTTTGTCTACTTCTATCTGGGCCTGGCGCATCTGGTTGCGGCGCTGGAAGCCATCGAAAATAGGAATATTTAAACGTACGCCTAAAGTAACCGCTTTAAACCAGGGCTGGCTGTTATCAAAAAAGTTAAACTGGTTGCGTTGCGCGTTGGTGCTGAAAGAACCAAAACCCGAAAGAGACGGATAATAGCGGGCCTGAATATTCTTTACATTTAAGTTGTAAAGCGATTTCTGGGTAGTCAGCAATTTAAAGTCGATGCGGTCGGCCAGAATGGCATTGGCATCGTCTTGCACCGGCACGGCTTCATTTAAAACCGTAGCCGACTCGGAAATCTGAATATCCTGATCCATGGGTAAACCCATAAAAAACTTCAGGGCATTTTTTTGTTGTTCGAAAGCGGCATTAAGGGTCTGGCGCTGGTTTTCGAGATTGGTTTTGCTAACCGTTACCCGGTTTACCTGTACTTTGGTAGCTACATCGTTGCGGTACTGCAGGTTTAATATTTTTTCCAGTTGTTCCAGCCGGTTAAAGTTAGCATCAATGGTATTAAACTGCTCTTTCGTTTGCAGCAACTGTAAATACGCCGAGCCCACGTTGTAAATAATTTGTTCTTCACTCAACTGCTTGCGCAAAGCATACAATTCGCGGGTAGTATTGGCCGCTTCCAATCCTACAAAAAACGACTTACTGAAAATTAACTGCTGCAAGTCCAGGCCTCCGGATACGTTGTATTTGGTACCAAACTGCACCGGAATAAGGGTACCCGGCTGGCCGGCTAATTCGCCGGGCAATAATTGGGTAGCTAATGCCGGAAAAGTATTTAACTGACCGGTGCCATTTAATTGTGGCAAGCCGGAGCCTTTGGTTTCTTTTATTTTGTATTCGGCGCTTTGCTCATCCAAAGCCGCTTTTTTAATATTCTCGTTGTTAGCCAGGGCAAACTTAATAGCATCCTGCATCGAAAGCCGACCGGCTGGTAGCTGATTCTGTGAGAATGCCGGCCAAAAAGCAGTTAGCATCAAGGCCAGGGAAAAAATTTTCTTTTTCACGTTTGGTTTTAAAATAGTTTTGTTTATTATAAAAGGTTCAGAATTAAAAGAACTAGGAAAGCAAAAAAATTAGATCTTATTATTTTTTTCTTTATCCCACTGCTGCAATAGCAGGGGCAGTTGCTGGAAAACATAGTCTAGAAAATCCGCTAATTCTTTAATGCGTTCATTGTATTCAGGAGTCTCTTTGGTACGTATTGCCAGTACTTCCCGCATAAGCGAATTAAAACCGGCCATCACTTCAATTTTATGTTTGAATTCTTCCCGCCAGTTAGAAATCTTTAGCCGGAAATAGCGTCTTCTGTCACCAGAAAAGGTTATATATTCGATGCGCTGCATTTGCAGCAACAGGTTTATGCCATTGCTGGTAGCACTTTTGCTTATTTGTAATGCTTCGGTTATTTCGTCGAAAGTAAGATGCGGGTTATCTGCCACGTACAATAGACCCGAAATACGGGCTGCAACGGGCTGTAAACCTTCTTTTTCGTAGCTAATGCCTATCTTCTCAATTAAAGTTTTTTGCTTATCCGTCAGCACTATTTTGGATTTACAATTAAAAATCATTTTCCTTCTCCATGTATTTCCTTTATTAACGGCGCAAAGGTAGCATATAGTTCAGTCAGTTCATAATTTTATGAACTAAAAAAATAATAAATTTATTATTAGGAATTATCTATTGACAATCAAGTATATAAGTTAAAAATAGTCAGTTTTTAAATGTTAAGAAAAGTAAACTGCGGAATAAATAAAGAATTAAATAACCTAATAGGGCTATATTATCTTGTTAACAAGTCAGTAATAACTTGCCTTACATAATTATAACTAAATTTTCTGTCCTTAGCCGAAATTCCGTTCGATTAAACCAGCAATACCGGAGATACGCTAAACTTGCTCCCTTGTAATTTTTAAAAGAATTGCATAATTAGGTATTAAATATTTTAAGCCACTCACGGTATATTGGCTTTCCATCTTAAATTATTAAATCTCAGTTTAAACAGGTTACTCATGGTTAACCGGTATGTTAAAAGCTTATAAAAATATTACCTTCTGGTGCTCTGGGCTGATACATAAATTGTGGGCACTATTAAGATAACCCGAAAGTTTACCTTAATAGTGCCCACAGAAAAAGTAACCCTCTTAACCCAGAATACTTCAGGAACCGCTCAACCTCAAATATCCCAGGTTAACGTTTGCTTCTATTTTATCTTAAGGATGGCAGTTTTAATTCGGTTTACAGTCCAGCAATTAATTATTGCTCTTTATAAAAGTTAGGTTCTACATTGTTTTCGAAACTGTTCGAAGTAGCAGCATCGGCGTTAACAGACCCGCTTCTTTTAACGAATATACCGTAACCCGCACTGTTTTTAATAGTTGAATTCAGGATGGTTACCGTTCCGCGCACGCCCAGACTGGTTAAATCGCCGAAACCATTTAAGTTGCTGCTCCCGGCCCGGTTAATAACAACATAATTAAACCGGTTTTGGGCGCTGTTCGATTCAATACTGATACCTTTCCAGGGAGCGCCGGTTTTACTACTAAAAACCAATAAAGCAGCTTTGCTGCTGCCATGGGCATTCAGGTAACCATCGCCTTTCACGTATAACCCTTTATCAGCCGCAAAAGCAAATCCGGTCAGCACATTCCGGTGATTCCGGATGTTTACGCCTGATTCAAATATCAGATCATCAGTTACCTGATAGGCTGCGCCATCGTTAAAAATAGGCCAGGTTACCTCTTCTGCCTGATAAACCCTGCCAGCCGTTTCTACTCCGTTATAACCATTATTGTCGTTCAAGCGCGAAGCGGCATCTAGTTTATGCACCTGGTTGGCATGCACAAAAAGCGCTGAGCCCGCATTCTGGCCGAAGCTATTATTGGCAAAAGCATGTAAATAACCCGACGGGGAATCGACGTACATGCCATAACCACCGCTGTGGTTAAACGTGGAGTTGGCTACCTTCAAATAACCAGGTACACCGTTCCCCTGCTTGCCGTAAACCAACACATTTGTTTTTAAATTGCCAGACATATTGGTTAAATTACTACTACCCCCATAGGCTACATCCACGTAATCTAATTGATTTTCGTATTTAGATGCGGCAAAAGAAATGCCTTTCCAGTAGCCCTTATTCTTAACTAAACCCGTAAAGGTAATCCGCTGTGTAGGGGTACCTTTCGCCGACAGGTAGCCGCTGTTTCCCCTGACGTATAAACCTTTATCGGCCGTAAATTCAATGGTAACACCCGGCGAAATGGTTACTCCACCCTCAAACTCTAAGTCGCTTAAAGCTAAGTAATGGGTTCCATCGGCCGGGGCCGGCCAGGTAACTTCATAATTAAAAGGAATGGAGCCTCCGATGCCGATAGTTTTCCGGTTTTCACCGGTATTGTAAGAAGATGCGGCATCCAGTTTGTGTACTTGCGTAGCGGTAATGTAAAGCGGCAAAGAGGCATTATCGCGGAAAGTATTATGAGCGAATACCATTAAATTGCCGGACACATACATGCCGTAGCCGCCCCCACTTACAAACGACGAATTGGTGATTTTTGTAAGCGCCAGGCCACCTATACCTACGTTGGTTTTAATATTGGAATGAAATTGCTGCATCGGGCTACTGCCGGCATAAGCTACTTCTACGTAATCCAACTCATTTGTCTGGAATCCCGAGCCTATCAGCAGTCCTTTCCAGAAGCCTCTTTGTTTGATTTTGCCCGTAAATACAATTTTTTGGGTGGCGGTACCTTTGGCAATAATGGCGCCTTTCAGGTGTAACTCCGTATCTGCCTCAAATTCTACTACCACGCCGGGTTCAATGGTTAATTTCCCAAAAACTTCTACACTTTTTGGCACAAAATAATCAGCTTTGGTGGGGTCGGGCTCAATATTGGTAAGGGTGCGGTCGCCGGGAATATAGCTTTCCAGCACCAGCGGGGTACCGTTGTTGGTTACCGTTACCACCAGCTTATCTTTACTTTGCCCGTTTTCGCTGGAAACCGTAACTTCTAACTCGTACTCACCCACCACATCTACATTAAAAGTTGGATTTACCTGGTTTGGATTAGTTAAATAACTGGCATGGCTGTTTTGGGGTTGCCGGGTAACTGCCCAGGCAAAAGTAAGCGGTTTTTGCTGGCTGTCTTTAGAGGCGCTGGCATCCAGGTTTAACACCTGCTGGCTCAACGGAATAGTTACATCCGGTCCGGCCTGGGCCGTTACGGTTCCTTTTTCCGGGACTGGTTTTGGAATTTCAGTTTCCGGCTCTTCGCAACTAACTAAACTAATCAGAAATGCCAGTAGCACAAACCGCCATTGCCGGGTCAGGGAAAAGAATCGATCGCTAATTTTTAGAGCTTGAAATGGTATAATGGTAACGGGCTTGGCTGGAGAACCAGCCAGCGAAAAAGATTTTGGTGTTTTCATAGTTTTATTAGGTTAGGTTTTGGTGTTTAACTCGGATTTTAAATTTGAGGTCGTGGTGGTTGCAAAAGCTGCCGGATATGCCGCTGCGGCCGGCATTGTTTTACTACCGCGCCTTCGAGTATGCTGGTTTTTACAATCATGTTATCTGGTTTTAATATTCGTCTTTGCGGCTAAGACAAGCCGGATTACAGAAGGGTTGCCCGGCTGTAAAAATTTTTACAAATATTTAGGTAATTTCTCCCCAGGATTAGGAAAGGTGCTTGCAGAATATTGGCACTAGCAGAATAGACAGGAATGCACCTGATAGTATTAGGAGAAAGAGTAAGGAGGCTTTATTTAGAAGATGTAGAAAAAGTCTAAGCGGACGCTTGAACCAGAATAATTAATATCATTTTAAAATGAGTCGCTATTAGTAACCGCTGGCCTAGAATAATACCGCCTCACCAATTTTCGCGGACCGAAGTAAATACTAAAAGGGATTACATCAATATAAAAAAGACCAGTAACTAATGTCCAAAAGCTAAATCAACGCCAATGGGGCAGCCGGTGTTGGCAATCCGGAATAAAGATTAAGCGCAATGCATTACCAAGCTAAAAATAAAGCTTTATTTTTCCTCTTTTGGCCGGCAATTAAAATATAAAATAACCCTATTTAAAGAAAGGGCAGGAATTATTTCATCCTCCCTCCGGTCTCTGCTAGCTCTTTATCTTCCAAGGAAATTAAATCTTGTAACAGCGCCTGCGTAACGCGGCCGGGTTTGCCGTTCCCAATAATTTTATCGTCTATTTGCACAATGGGTAACACTCTTTTGGTGGTGCTGGTCAGGAAGGCTTCTTTGGCTTCATAAATATCTTTTAGAGTCACCGGTTCTTCTGCAAATTTAAACCGCGTTGCAGCAAGGGCTAACACATTCTTCCGGGTAACGCCCAAGAGTACGTTTTCGGCCGGCGTAACCACGGTATCATCCTGGCGCACAATAAAAAAATTACAGCGGGGAAATTCCGAAACTGCACCAGCTTGGTGGTATAAAACATCATCGGCGCCACTGTCTTTTATCTCTTGAATTAAGCGGATACCCATGGTGTAGTTAATGGTTTTGGCAGTCGGTAATTCCCGCACGTATTCATGGGTTATTATTTTAATGCCGGTCTGGTACTGCGCCTGGGTGGGCAGCGAAAAAGGCTGCTGGGTTATTATTAAGTTCGGAGTGCCAGGCTGGTAACCATCCGCCGAATAGCCACCGGTTAGCACCATTTTTACCCCGGATTCAGCTAAATTATTCTTAGTGGTTAATTCCCGAATAATAGTTTTCAGTACATCCTGTGCCACCGGAACCATTAAATTCATCTGGGTCGCCGAATGGTAAAATCGGTCTAAATAATCATTTATAAAATAAGGATGTGTCTGTTTTACCTTGAAGAAATCGAAAATGCCGTATCCCCGCTGAATAGCCAAATCGCTGATATGCAAATAAGCTTCGGTAGAAGGAATAATCTGGTTGTTTACAAAAACATACAATCCTGTATCGGTTGGTAACTGGATATTTGCGGACATAGCAAAACAATAATTTAGCTGATTTTAAAAGCAAATCAATATTTCAGATAGCACCAAGTTCCTGCGCCTGATAATTATGTTTTCAGGTTCAGGAGTCAAACCTGAAAAAGCTTTATACTGGTAATTTACCGGTGGGTTTAAAAGAAAAAGCCCGCAGTAAAATTACTGCGGGCTCCTGGTTATTTTTAATGTAAATTAAGAAACACCTTTAAAAGGCTCCTGCTCGATAAAAGGCTGGTTTCGCAACCGTTTTTTAGTGGCTTTAAAAATAGCGTTGGCTACCGCCGCACCGGTTGGCGGCAAAGCCGGTTCGCCTAAGCCAGTTGGGTCAATGCCGTTATCAACAAAATGCACCTCCACTTCCGGTACTTCGGTCAGCCGGATTAAACGGTAATTATGAAAGTTATTTTGCTGCGGTGCCCCTTCTTTAAAAGTGAGGTTGCCAAACATGGCGTGGCCGATACCGTCTACAATGCCGCCCATTACCTGCTGGCGGGCACCACTTAAGTTTACTACCTGCCCGCAATCGCCAGCGGCATAAACCTTCTTCAATACGGGTTTGCCTTTTACCAGAGCCACTTCGCCTACCTGTGCTACGTAAGAAGCATGCGAAAAATAAACACTAAAGCCCTGGTAAACGCCTTTCTTTTTACCCCAACCTGCCTTTTCGGCTGCTAAATTAATAACGCCTTTCATGCGGTCAATGTCGTATTTAATGTCTCCTACCGGAGCTTTTTTCGCCTTATCGAGTAGTTCTAACCGGAACTGCACGGGGTCTTTCCCGGCGGCCTGGGCTACTTCGTCCAGGAATGATTGCTCAGCAAAAGCTAAAAAGTTAGTAATTGGTGCCCGCCACGGTGCGGTGGAAATCGGCGATTTGTGTTCTACCGAATCAATCAAAAGGTTGTCAACGGCGCCGGATGGAAAGTTATTCTCACGGGTTGAGTTGCCGGTGTTCATGCCCACGCCCCGCAGTTTATAGCCGATTAAATTACCTTTGGTATCCAAAGCAGCCTCAAACCGGTAACGAACGGCCGGCCGGTAATAACCACCGGTCAGGTCATCTTCGCGGGTCCACATTAACTTTACGGGCGCTTTTACCAACTTAGATACCTCTACCGCTTCGGACACAAAATCGGCCATCAGCCGGCGGCCAAAAGCGCCACCCATCCGGGTTAATTCCAGGGTAATTTTTTCGGCGGGAATACCGGTTATTTTAGATGCCGCATTGCGCGCCTGGTCCGGGGTTTGCGTAGGGCCAATAAGTTCAACACTGTCTTCTTTTACGTGCGCAAAAAAATTCATGGGCTCCAGCGGGCTGTGCGGTAAAAACGGACACTGGTACTCGCTCTTAATCACCTTGGCAGCATTTTTAAAAGCCGCTTCCACGTCGCCGTCTTTCCGGCGCACGGTCGCATCCGGTTTGTTTAATAATTCCTGAAAAATCCGGTCGTGGTCCGAGGTACTTTCCAGGTTACCGTCTTTTTCGTACTCAATTTTTAATGCATCTTTGGCTTTTTTAACCTGCCAGGTAGATTTCCCCACCACCGCTACGTTGTTGTTAAACGTAACCACATCCACAATGCCCGGCATGGCTTTAACCGCAGCTGTATCTACTGATTTTAATTTCAGGCCGAAAGCTTTCGGGCGCTGGATCATGGCAATCAGCATTCCTTCGCGGTAAACGTCCAGACCGTAAAGCGGCTTACCGGTTAATATTTCTTTGTTATCTACGTTCCGAACGGCTTTACCAATCAGTTTAAAATCTTTGCGGTCTTTCAGCTTTACTTCGGCGGGTGCGGGTAATTTAGATGCGTCCACGGCTAAATCGCCGTAACTGATTTTTTTGCCGCTGGCGGCGTGAATAACCATACCTTTATCGGTGGTTAACGACGAGGCCGGTACTTTTAAACGATTGGCCGCCGCTTCTACAAGTAGATGACGTGCGGTGGCCCCGGCGTTGCGCAAACGTTTCCAGGAGTGGGGTACGGCCCCGCTCCCGCCGGTTAATTGCCTTTCAAATTTCTTGTTATCCAAAGCAGCCTGCACCACTTTTATTTTAGACCAGTCGGCATCCAGTTCCTCCGCCACAATCATCGGGAAAGAGGTTTTAATATTCTGGCCAATTTCGGGGTTCGGCGATAAAATGGTAATTACCCCATCGGCCGCAATCGATAAATAGCTGTTAAACTCAACGCCACCGGCAGCTACTGAGGTACCATTCAGTACTGCGGTTCCGGCGGCTTCGGCGGTGCTCCAGTTAAAGCCCAGCAGCAAACCGCCACCGGCAAATGCGCCAACTTTCAAAAAATTCCTTCTGCTGTTATTATTTATAGTCGAGGACATGGCTTAAGACATTTTAGTGGAGGCTAACTTAACGGCTTCGCGAATGCGGTGGTACGTACCGCAACGGCAAATATTTCCATTCATGGCTGCGTCTATTTCGGCGGCGCTTGGTTTCGGATTCTTTTTAAGTAAAGCCGCCGCCGTCATCATCTGGCCGGCCTGGCAATAACCGCACTGGGCCACATCCACTTCGTCCCAGGCCACCTGCACCGGGTGGGTTCCTTTCTCCGACAAGCCTTCAACCGTCGTTATTTTGGATGCCGCTACTGCCGATACTGGTAAAACACACGAACGGGTAGCTTCGCCGTTAATGTGCACGGTACAGGCACCACATTGGGCAATGCCGCAGCCGTATTTGGTACCAACCAAACCAAGGTTATCGCGCAATACCCACAAAAGCGGGGTATCCGGCTCTACATCGGCCTGGTAGGTCCGGCCGTTAATCTGCAACTTATACTGGGCCATAATAATGAGGTAGTTAAATTTTAGCTAAATTATAAAAATTTAAAAATAAAACGCGGTAAACAGATTAAAAATGAGTTTACAGGATGAAAGATGCTGCCAGATTAAAAATAATCTATTTTTGCTTATTGTCCAAATAACAGTAAACCAATATTTTAAATTCAGCCATAAGAAGATTTTTTCTTCCGTTTTTGCGCAGGAATTTATGCCCGATGAATTCAAACCAGTATTTTCCGGAACCAGCTAACTAACCAACTATTATTAATAATATATTGTTTACGGTACCAGACAGCGCAAAGTAAAATTATCGGTTATAATTTTTGACTATAAACAAAAGGCAAAAATTAAGCCCGTAACTTTTAATATTGGCAGATAAATTAACAACTTGTCGCGTTTTAAGAACAACCATTAAGTTTACTTCTGATATATTTCTCTATTATGCACCTCAAAAAATTAATACCAGCTTTAGGATTATCTGTAATTTTAAGCGGCATAGCCTGGCACCCGAGTAACGCGCAGGCAACCAAAGAGCCTAAAAAAGCAAAAACCGGAACCCAGAAAAACTATTCGGGCAATCCGGTATTTCCGGGCTGGTACGCCGATCCTGAAGGCGTAATTTTTGGTAAAAAATATTGGATCTATCCCACCTATTCTGCCCCTTATAACCAACAGGTTTTGATGGATGCGTTTTCGTCGCCGGATTTGGTAAACTGGACGAAGCACAGCCGGATTATTGATACAACGCAGGTAAAATGGGCCAAAAGAGCGCTATGGGCGCCGGCCGTTATAGAGAAAGACAAGAAATATTACCTGTTTTTCGGAGCAAACGATATTCAGAACGATCAGCAGTTAGGAGGCATTGGCGTAGCCGTAGCCGACAATCCGGCCGGGCCTTTTAAAGATTTGCTGGGTAAACCGCTCGTCGATAAATTTCACAACGGTGCCCAGCCCATCGATCAATTTGTGTTTAAAGACAAAGACGGACAATATTATTTAATTTACGGCGGCTGGCGGCACTGCAATATTGCGAAGCTGAAAAACGATTTTACCGGTTTCCTGCCCTTTGAAGACGGCAAAATATATAAAGAGATTACCCCGGCCAATTATGTAGAAGGCCCGATTATGTTTGTCCGCAATGGTAAATATTACTTTATGTGGTCGGAAGGCGGCTGGACCGGTCCTAACTATTCGGTGGCATACGCAGTGGCCGATTCACCGTTTGGCCCCTTTGAGCGGGTTGGGAAAGTTCTGCAGCAGGATCCGCAGATTGCTACCGGCGCCGGTCACCACTCGGTTATTCAAACGCCTGGTAAAGATGACTGGTACATGGTGTACCACCGGCGGCCACTCGGCGAAACCGACGCCAACCACCGCGTAACCTGCATCGATAAAATGTATTTTGATGAAAAGGGCCTGATTAAACCAATTAAAATTACCAACGAAGGCGTGGCCCGTAAACCGTTAAAATAAATTGGTTTAGAGTATACGTAATAAGTCGGGGTAAAAAGACCCGCGCTTTCATTTGAAAAAGCTGCAGCCGCTCCGGACAAGGAATTACAGGTTAACCCTAAATATTTCTGGTCTGGACCGGCTGCAGCTTTATAAAAAGCTAAACTGTTTATAAGCAATCACAGCACTGATTGGTCCGGTTAAAGGCATTTTAGTGATAGCGGATGATAACTTTAATTGGTAATAGCCTCTTTAAACAAAAATTATTTTAGTGAATATTATTTTGGGAAGTGATAATGGCTTCTTCGATGGTAATATTGGTCTAAAATGTACTATATAGGCACCCTGCCGAGCCTGGCGGATACATTGATAATAATTTTACTTACGCCAGCTTTTTTAGCGGCTTCGACTGCATTAATAGCCTGTTCTACCTCTATTGGTAATAGCTTTTTTTACCTACTTCCCTTTCTATACAATTGATTTTTCTATCATAACAGGGTTCTTTGTTTGTGTTATAATCCTAACCTTAGGTTGGGCTGTAATCAAAATTACCTTGCCTGATTATTTTTTTCAGGTAGTGAACTTGGCAACTGATATTTTTTGATTTTTGGCGTTTACCCGTAGGATTAGAGAAAATTGCAGTAGCTAAACAAACCCGCCTTTTAGCCACCAATAAACCAAACAAAATCTCGCCAGCAGGCTTAAACCTTTTCCTGCTAAATTCATCAAAGATTAAATTAATTCTTAAGCCAAAACTACTGCTATGAGAAACAGAATATTACCCTTGTTATTCCTATTAAACCTTTGGGTAGGGCTGAGTTTTGCCCAAACCGGCAGACGCGGCCACCACCGTTTAAATCAGGAAATGCATGCTGAGTTAAAAGCATACGTGCAGAAAAATATTACCCCGGTAATGCAGCAGCAACGCCAAAAACTGGAACAACAGCTTTCTTCCGGCGATAAAAAGCAAATTCGCGAATTAAGAACACAAGCGGCAGCCGCCCGCAAACAAGCCGCATTATACCGCGATAACTTTCGGGCGCAGCGGCCACCCGGTAACCGCAGCCTGACCGAAGAGCAGAAAACCCAATTGCAGAACTTACGGGCAGAATCCCAAAGGATAAGAACCGAAGCCCGCGCCTTAGCGCAGAAATACAACACCCAAATTCAGGCTTTGTATAAAGAAGTAGCTGCTCCGGCCGAAGCCTGGCGAAAAGAATTAGCGGCTATTACCCGGAAATACCACGAAAATAACCCGTCTAAACCAAATTCCAACCGGTTACATAAAGATGTGCCACACCCTTACCACAACCGGTTTTTAGAGGGATATTTCCGGCCAGTAACTTTCCTGCTTTGGGAGGTAAACCAACCTATTACTGATAATTTTAACGCTGCCACAAGTGAAAACCGGCTTTATCCGAACCCGGTTACTGCCAAAGCAACCCTGGAATATGTGGTTAAAGTGAAAGGGAAAGTAACCATTGATTTGCTGGATGAACAAGGGAGAACCATTCGTAATCTGCTGAACCTAAACCGCGAACCAGGCAGATACTTTCTAGAACTAAATTTGAGTGAACTGAAAAGCGGACTTTATTTCTATAAAATTACCAGTGGTTCCGGTAGTGCGACGGAGCGCTTCCTCAAAAAATAAGATTACTATTTACATTTTTAAGCGAAGCCGGTTATGTAAATTAACCGGCTTTTTTAATGGCGGCGGCCCAGAAACGAACCTATTAGTTTAGCGTTAAAGGATTACCAGTAAGTTATAGCCCGTTATCAACCAAATTCATATTTGATTTGCAATGTAGCGTGGTTGTGCAAAAAACTTGCTCCTTTTCGATAACTTATCACACCGTTGCCTGTTGTCTTGAAGACTTTTAAACCTGTATGAAAAACCCCGATGCCCGTTTACCTTTTAAAACTTTTCCATTTCGGACTTCTTTAAGTTTTGTGCCGCTCATCCGGTATTGGGAATCAAAAATAAACGACGACAACCGGGGTATCTCGCTTTTTGCCAGGGCCATTACCAAGCAACTCGAAAAATCACCGGAACTGCTGGAGCCTATTCTCAACCAATCTTTTCTGGCTGCCCACGAAGATATTATCGAAATTATGATGACGGCGATCTTCCCGCCGGCCACCTGGGAATCCGAAATCAGCGGTGCCCTTACGCCTTTCCTAAATACCAGCTTTTACCAAACACCAAAGTTCCGGGAAATATTTATCAGCGAGAACAATGAGTTAAAGCGACCGCTTAATATAGATAAGCAAAAAATGCTAAACCTGAATATCCGGCTGGCTTTTTTGTTTATTTTAAATAAATGCTACCACTTTCCCGTACCCGCCGAGGAACCCTTAATATTCACAGTGCCCGATTATGCGCTGGGCTTGTACCGGCATTACCGGGTATCATTAAATAATACTTTTCTGCAGGTAAAACATAACGGTGATCTCCCCAAGCTTTCCGATCCGGATATTCGCCTGTTGTTAAGCAACGTGGAAGATCTGGACTTGTGGCGGCAATTTATTCCGCCGGCTAATTTTGAGTTCGCAGGATTTTACGTGATGGAACTGGTTGACGTAACGGAGCAGGAAACTTTGTCGTCAATAAAACTGGATTTGCTCGAAAAAGACGTTTTAATAGCACCCGACCGCTTTGAACAACTGCAGGAAAAAATCAGAATATTTTTTAACCGGCCCCACTTGCAGTTAGGTTTAGCCGCTTTTCATAGCCGCAAAAATACTTTTGTAAATTTGGGCCGGAAAATCAACCACAGCTTTTTGATTCCGCAGACCGATGGGCCTACCAACTCGGTTACGTTTAAAGCGGTTTATGATAAACTCTTGGCCGAGGGTGATCCGTTGGTGGCAGAAGATATTGACAAGGCATCGCTGCCGGATGGCGTGGGCGCCGAAATTTCAAAAATTGGTATTCGCAGCATTATTCTGGCTTTGCTCCGTTACGAAAACCAGGTTTTCGGCATTATTGAATTAGGTTCGCCGTATGCCGGCGATTTAAACAGCTTTTCGCTGGCTAAAATGCAGCAATTTCTGCCCCACTTTGAAGCGGCAGTAAAACGCAACGCCGAGAACCTGGAAAGCCGCATTCAAAGCGTAATTAAAGAAAAGTTTACGGCCATTCACCCGGTAATGGAATGGCGGTTTAAAGAGGCGGCCCTTAATTTACTGGAACTCCAGGAAAGCGGCATCCAAACCGAAATTGAGCCGATTGTATTTCAGGATGTCTACCCCCTTTTTGCCGTATCGGATATCCGGAGTTCTTCTACAGAGCGCAATAAAGCCATACAGGGTGACTTAATAGAACACCTGCGCATGGTAGAAAAAGTGCTGAAAAAGGCCATTACTTTACAGCCGCTGCCTATTCTGGAAGAGTTAATATTTTACGTTTCAAAAAATCTGCGTAAGCTGCGTCGGAACGTCTTGTCCGAAGACGAAGCCGCCATCTTCGAAGTAATTCAAAAACATGTCGAGCCTATTTTCGAATATTTACAAAGCAATAATCCAACGTTGCGTCCAGCCATTCAGGCTTACCGCGCGGCCATGGATCCGCATTTAGGCGTGTTATACAAGCGACGGAAAGATTTTGAAACCAGCCTGACTCTTATTAACGAAACCATTTCGGATTACCTGGAGGCCGAAGAAGCCAAAGCCCAGCAGATGTACCCGCATTATTTCGAGAAATATAAAACCGATGGCGTAGAGTTTAATATTTATGTAGGTGCCTCCATTGCCGAAAACCGGCATTTCGATCTTGTATTTTTAAGAAATCTGCGCCTCTGGCAATTAATGACCGTATGCGGTATCGCCCGCAAAGCGGCAGAGTTAAAACCAAAGCTGCCCATGCCCCTGGAAACGACCCAGCTTATTCTGATTTACAGCCAACCATTAGCCATCCGGTTCCGGCGCGACGAACGTAAATTTGATGTGGATGGTGCCTATAATATCCGGTACGAGATTGTAAAAAAGCGGATAGATAAAGCCACCGTGGTGGGGACCCGCGAACGCCTGACGCAACCCGGCAGCATTGCCATTGTGTATTCCCAGGGCCGCGAAGCCAACGAATACAAAGACTATATTGATTACCTCCAGAATATTAACCTGCTAACCCGCGAAGTAGAATACCTGGACCTGGAAGAGATGCAAGGCGTCAGCGGCCTGAAAGCCATCCGGGTAAAAGTAAAGCTGTGATAGGGAGAAGTTAGTAGTTAGTCATTATGAGCTGGGTAGGACACAAGATAGTGAATACTATATTGCCGATAGGGCGTATTTTAAGTTTTTCCTCTTGGAAAGAACTGTTAGTTAAAAAGTCTTACCGGTAAATGAGCAATAGCTTCTTTTACTTACTCCCTTGCTAGTCAATAGATGCTTTCAGCAGGACAGATTAGGTTTATGGTTGGTGTCCTTATCGGAGCTTTCAGGAGGAATAATTATGGTGCTACTGGTTGCAGACCCGATAACTTGACAATATTTCATTTAAGCATTCTTACGCTTTCTGTTTTCGGGTGCATTTTCTTCCTGTATTACTTCGGTTGCTTTGCGGGCGTTAGTAGGTTCAAATTTCCGGAGAACCCGCAAGGAAATAATTAAAAAAACAAACCCCGCCGACCAGCCGGCCAGGATATCGCTGGCATAATGCACATTGAGGTAAACGCGACTATAGCCAATTAATACTATCCAAAGACATAACAGCAGCGTGAAAAACCACCGCCAGAAAAGTGACTTTATATTGGTCCAGACCAGGTAAATAAACAAGCCGTAAAAGGCGCCGCCAATCATGGCGTGGCCGCTTGGGAAACTAAAGCCGGATTGCTCGTAAAAAGCCGTTTCGGGCCGCGGTCGGTCGAACCAGAATTTCATGCCCTGGTTTAAAAGAGAACTACCGGCCGCTATTACAGGTATTTTTACAGCATACCAACGGTGCTTTTTAATAAAGAAGAAAATAAAAGCCAAGCTGAGCGACCCATAAATTAGAAAATCCTTGGAGGCAAAAAAAGTAACGAAGCGCATAAAAGCTGTAAAACCCGGGGTGGTATGTCGCTTAGCAAAGGCAAAAGCGGCCATATCCAGGGTTTGGTTCTGGTCCAGAAAAACCAATTTGGCCATTAATAAAAACAGGGAAACACAAATAAAGGCCACGCCACCCAGGATAACCAGTTCTGCCCCAATTAATGTAAAAAGCGCTAAAATCTTTTTTACCAGATTTGTCATCTCTTAAAAAAGTAATTCTAAAGCCTAATACTGTTTATAAACAGGTTTTGATTTAGGAATAAATAAGTTAAAGAAGAATATCCGGTGTTAGTGGTGGCACCATTAGCTTATCAAAAATACCGAGCTTCTTTTTTACGAAAAAATATTTGTGAATTTTCTCCCTCCGGTTAAGCTAATAAGCCCAATTCTATTCTTTAGAAGGCGCCGAATCTTGCTTTAAATGGGTTGGCAGGCTTTGTTTTTTCAGGTAATCTACCACGGCTTTCGTCAGGCATTTTAATTCGCATGCTTCTACCGTCCCCGGAATGGCTCCGGCCATTATTTCCAGCCTGGCTTCGGCTGTTTTGTACTCTTCTTCGGAATGAATGTTAAAATTATACATACCAACTACGGTCTTTGCTGCCTAACTATTTATGTTATAATTAAGTTATCGAAGATGAAGATTTAATGAAATTGGAGGGCAGCAATTAAAATTAAAGGCAGTTTTCAAAAAAATTATTAAACTGTTTCCGCTGATTTCTCAACTGGCATCTCCCTCGGGCCCAAATGCACGAAAGTAAGTTTCAGGAACAGCGCTATTACCGGAACAATTCGTTTAAGACCGAGTTAGATCAAAAAAACTTTTAAAGAAAGTTTTTAAAATGAGTGGAGTTTTCATTCAGTTCCAACATCCGTTTCCGCAACTGCTCCATACGCACTTTTATTAATTCTTTATCAATGGTTTCATCTTCTCTAAATTGCAAGTACCGGAAAATCAGCAGCAGTTCATAGCACTCATCAAAGGACATGTTTTCCAGTTCCTCTTCATCAAAGTTTTTTGCTTTATTATATAAGGGCATAGCGTGATTCTATTAATCTGGAACATTTACCCTAGCGCTGCCTCAGCCGATGCCGGGCCAGCTTGGATATCAAAAAGGAATGCCTTCATACAAAAGAATATAAGTTTCTATTTCAGCAGAACCTATATTACAACGTTAGCGCTAGACTAGTTATTAATTACGCTAAAACTTTGCGCCTGCTAAAATAGAAATTAAAAAGCAAGTGCCAAAAGTAAAATAGCCCCTCTACTAAGGCGTAGAGGGGCTATTTAGTTGGTTAAGTGCGCACGGGGAGACTCGAACTCCCACGGGACAACTCCCACAGGCTTCTGAGACCTGCACGTCTACCAGTTCCGCCACGTGCGCCTATTCTGGTAAAATCAAACCCGGCATATCGCGTCTGACAATCGGGACACAAATGTAGCAGAATTAGATTTAATATTGCAAACCCGTCCGGAATATTTTTTCAGGCCGGTTCTTCTACTATCGGGGCTATTTTGCGGCGGGAATACCGCTCTATTTTTCTGAGGGCATAAACGGCTATGATAACCCACAGCAAGCCGGCGGCAAATCCTGCTAAAACATCGCTGGCATAGTGCACGTGCAAATAAACCCGGCTAAAACCAATTAGCAAAATAAATAAAGCCAAGGCTATAACCAAGGCCCAGCGCCCTACCGGGTTTTTAACATTAACCCACACCAGGTAAATTAATAAACCATAGAAAGAAGCACTTATCATGGCGTGGCCGCTTGGGAAGCTTAAACCATAAGATTGCACCAGGTGCGGAATGAGGGGCCGTTCGCGATCGAACAGAAATTTAAGAATAAGGTTAAGTGAAATACTGCCTAAGGCGATAACCGGTACTTTTATGGAATACCACTTGTGCCGCCGGATAAACAAAAAATAAAAGATTAACATCAGCGAAGCACCGGTAATAAAATCGCGCGAGGCGAAGAAGGTAATATTTCGCATAAAGCTGTCGAAAACCGGCGTATGCAGGCCATCGGCAAAAGCAAAAGCCGCCTGGTCAAAGTTTAAGTCGCCGCCCTGCAAAATTTGGCGGGCCAGTAATAAAAACAAAACCAAACAACTGATAAAAACCACCCATATAAACAGCAGTTCAACCGTAAACAAGGCGAACAACGCCAGCGCTTTTTTGAATATCTTGGTCATACAGAAATACCTATACGCAAAATTGCTGTTTCCAGATATTCGGGCAACCGGCCTTGGGTTTTAAATCATTTTTACCTGGTCCGCGTTAGAGAAAAGCATCAAGAACAAACAGAACAAACCAGATGCGTTTATTTATTGCGGCTCCCTTACCGGCCAACGTACTGGCGGCTTTACAAACCCAACAGGCACAGTACCACCAGCAAGGCGTGCGTTTGGTTCCCGCTGCCAACCTGCACCTCACGTTGCATTTTCTGGGCGAAACACCCGAATCAGAATTAATGAATTTAACTCAACCATTAGAAAACATTGCCGCATACTTGCCGGCTTTTACCCTTACGTTTAAAGAAACGGCACCCGGCCCCAAGTTAAAATCACCACGGCTGGTTTGGGCTCGTTTTCACGATCATCCAGCCTTTACCCAACTGGCCCGTACCATTCAGGAAAAATTAAATTCCTCTTCTGATCACCCCGGCGAGTATATTCCGCATGTTACCATAGCCCGGCTAAAAAAAGATAAACTTAGTAACCTGGTTTTGCCGGTTAGCCAGGGCATCGCGTTTCCGGACTTCCCTGTTAATAGCTTTGGTATTTGGCAATCAGAATTAGGCAGTCCGCACCCGCGCTATCGCATTTTAAATGAGTTTAAACTTTTGCCGGCACTAGTTTAAGAGATAACCATACAGGCCGAACCCGAGTAAAAGCATTAAATTATTTAATCCTTTACTTACATGAACGAATCTGACTTATCGCGGCTGGCCTTTAAACTGAAAGATAAAAAAATGACCATTGCCTTTGCCGAGAGCATTACCGGCGGCATGTTAATTTCGGAATTTGTGAAAGCCAAAGGCACGAGCGATGTATTGCTGGGCAGCATTGTTACTTACGCCGAAGAAGTAAAGCAAAAAGTGCTGGGGGTAAAAAAACAGACGCTTAAATTATATACGGCCGAGTCGCAGCAGGTAACCAACGAAATGGTAATGGGCCTTCATAAATTATTGAAAGCCGATATTTGTGTAGCCGTAACCGGTTTGGGTGGTAGCGGAGCCTCCGAAAATAAAGAAAAACCGGTGGGCACGGTCTTCTTCTCTATTTTATGCCGGAACAAGGTAGAAGAGTACCGGGAGTTATTTGAAGGGAATGCCACAGATATCCGTAAAAAGGCGGCCGCTTTTATCTTCGAAAAAATCGAAAATACCCTCGACCGCCATTTTGAACACGAATAAATTATTAACTGGTCTGTTGCGCTTTCAGGAATAGGTAAAGTGCTTTGATTTCGGTATCGGTAAATTCTTTAGCCATGGGCCAGGGCATATATTTCGGATCCAATTTTTTACCTTCGGGTGTAACGCCGGTGCGTAAAGTTTGAATAAACTGGTCTTCGGTCCAATTACTTAACTTACCTTTACCAGTAATATTTGGCACCAGCGGTGAACCCGGAATTATTGGGGCGCCCCCTTGGTAGTTACTGCCATGGCAGCCCTGACAAGAAACCGCCATGTATTTGCCGTAAGCCACCGTTACGGTCGGATGTACTTCTTCTTCCAACGGCGCCGAATGGTTTACTTTCTCGGCTACTATTAGCGGCAATTTGTCGAAATTGGCTAATACATAACCTACCGGGCCCATGGCTATTGCCGGCATTTCTTTATCTACGGCGGGTCGGCTCTTTAAATAAGCTATGAGCGCTGCTAAATCTTTTTTACATAAAGGCTGATACTCGTAAGATGGCATTAACTTCAGGGATTTGCCTTCTTTGTCCAGGCCGTGCCGAATGGCACGCACGTAATCCTGGTCGGTAAAGGTACCGTGGCGCGAGCTTAAACCGCCTTTACCCATGGTAATATTGGGCGCGGTCACCAACCCCAGGGCCGGGTCGTCGATTACCACATTGCCCCCAAAATCTTGGCCGTGGCAATCGCCGCAGCCCTTGATTGCCGCAATGTGTTCTCCCAGGGCAATTGTAGCAGCATCGGTAGGAATGGTAATCGGCTGTTCAGCCACTTCGTACTTCTTGTTAAAACGGCTCTCTACACTAAAATAAATGAAAGCATAACCGATGAGCAGCAGTACAATAACAGAACCCAGGACAATACCTGTCCATTTAAAGAATTTTTTCATAGAGATAAATGGTGTGTAGTTGAAACATAAACCCTTTTTAACCAAATGGTTACCGTTAAAAATAAAAAATTAAATCAGATAATACATATAATTACTTAAATATATTTTGGTAAAAAGTCTAAATTAATAAAGGAAAAATATTATCTTTTTTTTACTTAAGCCAGTTTATTTCGCTCTTCTTCTAAAGTCAAGTGTCTTTGCATTATAACTTTTTGAAGTTCTACCAATATTTCTTGCGAAGCACAATAAACGAAATAGTTAAGCCGGCAAACTTTTCAGATAAAGGAAAATGGCTTTTAATTCGTCATCGGTCATGTCTTTGGTCATGTTCCAGGGCATAAACTTGGTTTCGAGCCTTTTACCTTCCGGAGTGACACCGGTGCGCAATACCTTTTTAAATTCTTCTTCGGACCACTTACCTAAATTGCCGCCCGGCGTAATATTGGCAATGCGGGGAGCACCTTCGCCGTGCGGTTCGCCGCCCTTAAAATTGGCGCCGTGGCAACCGGAACAGGTGGTAGTCAGGTATTTACCGTACTCAGCCGAAACACTGGGCAGCACTACCTCCTGGATAGGCGCCTGATGATCGATTCTTTCGTAAGGCAGTAACGGGATTACATTAAAGGTAAGCAGCGTGCGGGCCAGCGGTTTTAAATTAGATTCGGGTAAATTGCTGTTCACCTTCGGCAAGGCTTTCAGGTAGGCAATCATGTTTCCTAAATCCTGGTTAGAGATAGCATAAAATACCTCCGACGGCATAATTTTCAAAGGTTTACCTTCTTTGTTCAGGCCGTGCCGGATGGCGCGTACCCAGTCCTGGTCGTTGTAGTTGGCAGTGGGGCTTCCCTGGCCGCCCGTTAAGTTAGGGGCTATTACCCGCCCTAAAGCCGGATCTTCGATAAATACCTTGCCTTCAAAGTGTTCGTTGTGGCAGCCCGTACAATCCCGCATTTTAGCCACCCTTTCGCCGGCCGCCACCGCCTCTGGCCCACTGGGCACTTTAACCGGCTTTACCGCTAAAGGGTAAGTTTTATTCAGCCGGTTCTCCGACATAAAATAAATAATGATGTAAGCTATTAAGAGCACTACAACCAGCGAACCCAGCACCCAGCCGGTCCATTTTAAAAATTTTTTCATAGTTTTGGTGTTTTTACAGGGCGGTATATCATCACTTATTAGCACAAAAATATACCTTAGTCCTATAAAATCAATATATTATACAATTAACTATATTGAATGCCCAATTTTGAGGGTTGAATGACTTATACAGATGATTAAATCCGGCTTTGACCTGGTAGCGCCTTATTATGATTTTTTAGCCGGGCTGGTTTTTGGTCGGGCTATTAAAAAAGCGCAGCTAACGCATCTGGAAAATATTCCGCACAATGCCCGGATTTTAATTATTGGCGGCGGTACCGGCTGGCTTTTACCCGAACTTTTTGCCCGCACTACTCCTTCCCGGATTGTGTATTTAGAAGCCTCCGCTAGCATGTTGCACCTGGCTAAAGGAAAAATTAATAATTTGACCCCGGCCATTCCGGTAGAATTCCGGTTAGGAACCGAAGAAAATATTCATCCGGCCGAAGAATTTGAGGTAGTTATCAGTTTTTTCTTTTTAGACTTGTTTCGGCCATCGGAACTGGAAATTATCACCAGCATTCTTTACAGCAGTTTGCGGCCCAACGGTTACTGGCTAATTGCCGATTTTGTAGAAACGCCCGGTTCGGGCCTCCGGCAAATTTGGACGAAACTATTAACCCGCACGATGTACCGGTTTTTCCGGGTGGTAAGCAGTATTAGTGCCACCACCCTGCCCGATTGGCAAAAAATCCTGGGTCGCTATCACCTGGTTCCGCAAAAATCAGCTTATTTTTACCTTAACCTGATTAAAGCTGTTCTTTATCAGAAAAAGTAAATAAATGCTGTTACCCAACGCCAAATAACCCGGTTTAAATTCCTGATGACTTTAGCTCGTTCCTTTCTGGTATTAATTTTTTCTATTTTTCAACTGGCCGCAGCGGCCCAGAAACCTATTAGTTATGCTTTATCTTTTCCGAGCGCGGTACACCACGAAGCCGAGATAAAAGTAATTTTTGCGGATCTACCGGCCGGCTCCGTTTCTTTCCGGATGGCCCGTTCTTCGCCAGGGCGTTACGCCCTGCACGAATTTGCCAAGAACGTGTACCAGGTGCGGGCTTATAACGGACAGGGGCAGGAAATAACCTTATCCCGGCCCAATCCGCACCAGTGGGATGTAGCCAACCACGACGGCACCGTTATCATTACCTATACTTTGTTCGGCGACCGGGCCGATGGTACGTACAACGGCATCAGCGAGGAGCACGTGCATTTAAATATGCCGGCCACCTTAATGTATGGTGTAGGTTTAGACGAGCGGCCGCGCCTGGTGCAGTTTAATTTACCCACGGGTAAAAACTGGCAAATAGCCACCCAGCTTAAAAAAGAAACGGCCTCCAATACCTACTCGGCCCCGCACCTGCAATATTTAATGGATAGCCCCGTAGAAATAAGCAGTTTGCAATTTTCGGAATGGCAGTTGCCGGGGCAGAGTAAAACTATCCAGATTGCCCTGTACGGCCCCGACGGCGATAATGCCTTTGCCGACTACACCGCCAAAGCCAAAAAGATTGTTGCCGAAGCCGGCGCGGTTTTCGGGCAGTTCCCGGATTATGATTTTGGCACTTACACTTTCCTGGCTTGTTACGGCCTACAAGCTACCGGCGATGGCATGGAACACCGGAATTCCACTTTTATTACCAGCAGCCAGCCCTTAGAAAGCAACGTAAACAACCACCTTAGCACCTTATCGCACGAATATTTTCATTCCTGGAACGTAGAGCGCCTCCGGCCTAAATCGCTGGAGCCCTTTAATTTTGCCGAAGCCAATATGTCCGGGGAGTTGTGGTTTGCCGAAGGTTTCACCAGTTATTACGGCGATTTAATATTGTGCCGGAGCGGGGTAAATACCGCAGCGGAATATGCGCAGAATATTTCGGCCGAATTAAACCACGTGCTTAACTCGCCGGGACACCGTTATTTCTCCCCGGTACAAATGAGTTATCAGGCGCCTTTCGTGGATGCGGCGCAGTCAATCGATCCGGTAAACCGCATCAATACCTACATCTCGTACTACCCTTTCGGCAGCGTTATTGGCCTGGCCCTCGACCTGACCTTACGTTCTAAATTCAAAAATATTACCCTCGACCATTACATGCAGGCTTTGTGGCAAAAGCACGGCCAGCCCGAAATACCTTATACGTTAACCGATTTGGAAAATACGTTGGGTGCCCTTACCCGCGACCCAAAATTTGCCGCCGCATTTTTCCGGCAGCACATTTACGGTCAAGCGTTAGCCGATTACCAGACCTTGCTGGCGCAAGCTGGTTTTTTATTGCGTAAAACCAATGCCAGCAAAGCCAGTCTGGGTTTAACGCCGCTTATTTTCCGGAACAACGCCGCCGTCATCGGAACCAACACTTTCGCAGGAAGCCCGTTGTACCAGGCCGGCCTGAACCGCGAAGATATCATTCAAACGCTGGACGGTAAAAAAATAAGTGCTTCCGGAGATTTATCCAAAGCCTTAGCCGCTCATAAACCCGGCGACCAAGTAGAAATTACGTTTATTACCCGGATAGGCAAACCCAAAGAAGCCATGATAAAACTAGCGGAAGACCCGCAACTGGAAGTAATACCTTATGAAGCAGCGGGTTTAAAACTAAGCAAACAAGCTAAGGCTTTCCGGCACAATTGGCTAACTTCCCAGGTGAATACCGGCCGAAAATAGAATAGAAAGCCTTGCTTTTATCCCCGGCTAAATACTATTTCAGTAAATTTAGAGTTTAATATTTAGTTACAATCAACCTTATTTTGTAAATTTAAACGGCTACCCAATGGCCTGGTATCATTTTAGCTTTAAACACCTTATGATTAAACATATAATATCAGCAGCATTTTTGCTTTTAATCTGTTTAAATACCCGGGCTCAAACGCCAGGCGAAGGCAAAGCCGAAATAAACAGCGCGCCGCCGGCACTAGCGCCACCGGCAGAAAAAATCAACCCAGCGGGAACTACAAAAAGCCCGGTTGCTATTCCGCCCCGGAAAATAAGCTATGGTTTATCGGCTGGTACACAATTTAGCCGCTTATATGGAACCACTACCTTTTTAGAGCCTAGTGTGCTGTTTCCGGTCACTAAACGGTTCAGCGGTTTTGCCAGCCTTAACCTGGTAACGTCTTTTGGCGCTAATGCCAACTTGTACGGGAACGATGCTTTTGCTGCGAACTACACACCCGGCTACAACCAGCGCTTTATATTAAATGCCGGTGGTAATTACCTGGTTAACGACCGCCTAAACCTGACTGGTACCGTGTGGCGCGACTTCTCGAAAAACCCGATGCCGGCTTTGTTAAATTTATATATACCGGGCGGCCGCAATGGCCTGTCTTTACGGGCCAACTACAAAGTAACCGAGAATTTTTCGGTATCGGGTGGTGTCCGATATTCCAATGGCAACGCTTACAACCAAATGTGGTACAATCCGGCATCGCCCTGGAGTTATTAATTCAGAAATAGCGAATGCCTTTGAGCAAAACAAAGGGCCCGGTTGCTTTAGTAGCCGGGCCCTTGTGTTTTACATTTAAATATTTCAACAGCTAAAATCAATTTAACAGGAGCAAATTATTCTCGTATGAAGCACCAAAAAGCTACTCACGTGCAAACAGCCTACCTCCAAAACTCAGAACTCCAGACTTTAAAAGAAAACTGGCCCGGCAACAAGCTTATAGACGGTATGTTTGCCAACGGGGATGAATTGTACCAGCCTGCTTTTGTGAATGTGCTTAAATGGAAACTGGCCGAAAATCCGCAGAAAAAAGAAAAGGCAGCCGACGACTATACACCACCGGTTAAGCCAGACCCGGACTTTTTTAGTTCGGCAGAAGATGCTCTCGTGTGGCTGGGTCACGCCAGTTTCCTCCTCCGGTTAAATAATTTTACCTTTATCATTGACCCGGTTTTCTTCGATTTGCCGATGCTCAAAAGAAGAACGCCCCTGCCCTTCCCGACCAGCCAGCTGCAAAATTTAAATTACCTGCTTTTATCGCACGGCCACCGCGATCACTTCGACGAAAAATCAATTAAAGTTTTGTTCCGGCAGAATCCTGGTTTAAAAGCCCTGATTCCGCTGCGTTTAGGCAAATTATTACAGAAAATGGCGCCGGGAATGGCGTACCAGGAAGCCGGTTGGTACCAGCAATACAACTTGCCCGCCGACACCGGCATCGAAATTATTTATTTACCCGCTTCGCACTGGCACCGGCGTGGCCTGACCGATATGAACCAGGTTTTGTGGGGTAGTTTCCTCATCCGGACGCCGCAAAAAAGCATTTACTTTGCCGGCGACTCGGGCTACAAAGATCATTTTACCGAAATAAAGCGGTTTTTTGGGGAGCCGGATTTTTGCCTGATGCCAATTGGTGCCTATAAACCCGCCTTTATCATGGAAAAAAGCCACCTGAACCCGGGCGAGGCGGTGCAGGCTTTTAACGATTTAGGCGGACGGTTCTTTATTCCGATGCATTTTGGTACGTTCGATTTATCGGACGAGCCTGCCGGTGAGCCTATCCGGTTAATGCAGCAATACGCCGCAGCCGGCAAAATGAATGGTCAGTTGTTACAACCGGCTATCGGCGAAGCCCTGCCTATCTAACCGGTTTTCGGGTTACAGGAGCAACGCTTGGCCAGCCAAAACAACGCCGACGCTAACTAGGCTACCATTATCTCTTTGTTGTATTTGTAGCGGTATTCCACCGGCGAGAGGCCGGTAATTTTTTTAAAGGTCGAACGAAAAGCTTTGGTATCGGAATAGCCCACCGAATACATTACCTCATTAATATTTTCCATAGAAGTTTCGAGGCTCATTTTAGCCGCTTCTATTTTTACCCGCTGAATATATTCTACCACGGTATTGGAGGTTGCTTTTTTAAACCGGCGCTCCAGGTTGCGGCGGCCCAGCGCAAACATGGCCGCCAGTTGGTCTACCGATATTTTTTCCTGGAAATTCTGCTCGATAAATTCCTGGGCTTTTTTAACAGGTTCATCCTCGTGTTCTTTCTGCCCCTTAAATATCATAAACGGCGATTGACTGCTGCGCTGAATATCAATCTGAAAGGCTTTTGACATAAAAACGGCTACGTCGCGGCCCACGTATTTTTCGATGAGGTATAAAATCAGGTTAAGGTAAGAGAAAGCGCCGCCACTGGAATAAATACCCAGCTCATCGGTAATAATTTTATCTTCTACCAGGTTTACCTCCGGAAACATTCGCCGGAAATCGTTGGCTGCCATCCAGTGGGTGGCACACTTGCGGCCGGATATTAACCCGGTAGAAGCCAGCAAAAAAGCCCCCACACAAAGGCTGCCTACTTCGGCTCCGGCTTTATACTGCGCGACAATCCAGGGCACAAAGTCGCGGTTCATTTCCAGGTTTCGCAGCATATCGCCGTCCAGTGCCGGAATTATAATCAGGTCGGTTTTTACAATATCATTCACTACCGCATCGGTATAAACGGTGTAAATTCCACCCGCCGCCGGCACTTCGCCGGCCAGGCCCACCAACTGCACTTTAAACAAAGCCGGCTTGCCCATATTCTTTAATAACTTATTAACCTCGGTAAAAACCTGGCGGGGGCCTTCGATGCTGCCCAGAATGGCTCCGCGGGGTACCAGAATAGAGATGTGTTTCATAAAAACAAACTTTCTTATATTAGTATTAAGGCTTAAGCCCACACCTGTTGCTAAAATCGTTGGTTATTTTCGTCCATAAATCTGGTTTACCAGCCGGTGGGTTAATTTATTGCCAATATAATTAGAAAAATTGTCGCAACCAACCCTTTTTTTGCCGGATTCACCCCCGCTCTTTTCTGCTAATTTGCTTTATGTTTGTACTATAACTTATAACTAAATCAAAGCCAAAGCAACCCAATATTTTAGAGTGGCCGACACCCGCTAAATACAGACTACACTACTGGTAAAATGATTATTAACCTTAAAATTTATAAAAATGAACGCTGCAACACAAGTAATCAAAAAAAACATCGGGATAAACGCCCCGAAAGAAAAAGTTTGGGAAATATTAACCCGCGATGCTTATACCCGGCAATGGTACGCCGCTTTCTCCGAAGGCGCGCACGCCGAAACCGATTGGCAACTCGGCAGCAAGGCGGTATTTAAAGACAATTCCGGCGAGGGCATTGTAGCAAAAGTAATCCGGCACGAGCCCCAGGAAGTGCTGGCAGTAGAATACGAAGGCCTTTTAAGCGGCGGAAAAGAAGTATACGACACCCCGGAAGCGCAGGCTGTAAAAGGAGGCCGCGAATCTTATTATTTAACCGGGCAAGGCGGCCACACGCAGCTACACGTGGAAGCTGATATGGGCGAGGAATATTTAGAAATGATGGCGGGCGCGTGGGATACGGCTCTGCTAAAAATAAAGGACCTGGCCGAACAGAATGGTTAGTCAGCGAATGTTTAATAAAATAAAGACGATGAAAATGCTGTTAAATATTTTAATTGGGGTAGCCGGCTTTATCGCCTTGCTACTGATATTGGCGCTGTTCGTTAAAAAAGAATATACCGTTGCGCGCCAGATAATTATTAACAAACCGCAGGGCGAAGTATTTGCCTATATCCGGCACCTGAAAAACCAGGAGCACTACAGCAAATGGGTAATGGCAGATCCGGACATGAAAAAAACTTACCGCGGCACCGATGGCACCCCCGGTTTTGTGTATGCCTGGAACGGCAACGATAAAGCCGGTCAGGGCGAACAGGAAATTAAACACATTACCGAAAACGAAAAACTGGAAATTGAAATACGGTTTATCCGCCCTTTTGCGGGTGTAGCCCAAGTCCCGATGACCACCGAAACGGTTTCGCCGACCCAAACCAAAGTGACCTGGGGCATGACCGGCGGCAATCCTTACCCGCTCAACCTGATGCATTTATTTACCGATAATCTGCTGGGCAAAGATTTGGAAATCAGCCTGGCTACGTTAAAACAGGTGGTAGAAAAAAATTGAAGAAAATATAATTAAATTGTTTTCCGAACAACATTTTTGGTTCAGCTAAACCCGGTGGAACTTTTATAACCGCCGGGATTAGCTGAACCAATAGGCCATTCATCAGGCAGGCTAAATAAATTTAGATGGTCCAGGCGGAAGATTGGCTTTCCTGTAAAGTGAAGAAGGCCATTGCCGCGGACGCTACCCTGACGGATTTTTTTGGATTGGCTTATTTTAAATATTGTTATGCCAGAAAATATTCAGGCGCAGTAAAAGATACAGGTAGCCGGCTTTTCAGAAACCAATTCCCAGGCTTTGGCAAATCCAAAGGGGCAAATCTGGCCGGAAATTTGTTTACGCACGGGCAGTTAGATTACGCATATAGTCATGGAAGAGGTCCTTATCAGTCTGAAAACAAAAAGAAGCACCGACTTCCAGCTTCCCGCCGACTCGGCGTATTATCAAATATTGCTTTTTAAGGGGGCGGGTTCTTTTCAGATCGATTTCACCCCTTATCATTTTTCTGACCATACCATTTTATTCCTTTCACCTTACCAGCACCTTCAGTGGCTCAGCCCCGAAGACCTGGAAATTAATGTTCTGGAATTCCACGGCGATTTTTATTGCATTGAGTACCATAAAAAAGAAGTAGCCTGCAATGGTTTACTCTTCAACAACATCTATTTATTCCCCCATATCACGGTTCCGGAAAACGATTTTCACGAAATATTAGCGCTGTTCCGGAAAATCGGCCAGGAAAAAGATGCCTGTGACTGGTGTTCTACGGCCGTATTAAAAGCTTATCTGCAGCTTATTCTGGCCTTGTGCAGCAAAGAGAAAAACAACCAACTCCAAAATATTACCCCCGACGAGCCAAGTCTGGAAGATATTGCTAAGTTCCAGGATTTGTTAGAACAACATTTCTTACAAGAGAAAGGAATTGCTTTTTACGCCGCGGCTTTATCTTTATCTACGAATGCTTTCAGCAAAAAAATCAGGAAGCAATTTGGCAAAACCCCTACCCAGCTCCTGCAGGACCGGGTGGTGCTGGAAGCGAAGAAATTACTGCACCTCACGAATAAAACTATAAAAGAGATAGCAGTAGCCCTTAATTTTGAGGACGAGTTTTATTTCAGCCGGTATTTCAAAAACAAGGTAGGCGTGTCGCCGGCGCACTACCGCAAGGCAGTTGGTATTTCTATTGTGGCCAAATAATCTATGCTTTAGCCTTATTTATCCATTCTCCCACCAAGCCAGAGGTCTTAATTTTGTGTTTAATTTTTTATTAAACATGGATAACCTCATAAATAAATTAGCCGACAGCCAGAAACAGTTTTTAAACCTGGCCAGAATCTCAATATTTATAGTAATGGCCTGGATTGGCGGCCTGAAAGCCTTCCCTTACGAAGCTGAAGGCATTGTGGCTTTTGTGGCCAATAGCCCGGTGATGTCTTTTTTTTACACCCAGGAAGCCCCCGCCTACCAGGAGTATAAAAACCCCGAAGGTAAAACCGTGCAGAAAAACATCGACTGGCACCACCAAAACGGCACTTACCTGTATTCTTATGCCCTGGGTACGGTCATCATTCTCATTGGTCTGCTCACTTTATCGGGTATCTGGTCGGCCAAAGCGGGCCTGCTCGGGGGTTTGCTCACCTTCGGCATGTCGCTGGTAACCTTGTCTTTCCTGATTACTACCCCCGAAGTGTATGTACCCAACCTGGGCGGCGACTTTCCTACCCCGCACCACGGGTTTCCTTACCTCTCGGGCGCGGGCCGGCTGGTGTTAAAAGATGTGATTATGCTGGCGGCGGGGTTAATTTGTGCGGCGGATTGTGCCGGCAGAATAAAAAGAGCCAGAAGCGCAGCAGTAATTAAAAACAGAGATGCCCGTACTTATATTGAAGTGCACAACTAAGCGCCAGGTAATTCTTTCATTAATTTACCGATGTCAGGTAAAAGCATCCAGAATGTTTTTACCTGACATTGGTTATTCCACGAGTAAATCAAGAGCAAAAGAGATCAGAAAGAGCCTTAAAATTCCCTTTTAAGTCAGCAGGCAGAAATTAAAAACTCCTAAGTTTAAACCATAACCTGCCGGTTATTTTATGCACACATATAATCCATCATCAGTATTTTAAGGTAGTTAATCCTCTTAATTTTTTCTATAGCTTTTTATTTAAATTACCTTGTAACGCCACATCCTAATTATAATTTTTTTAATACAAAATATGGATATAAATAAAAGACTACAATATCAATAATAGTTTATACCTTTTTCCTTATATTTAAGAATTCCATATTACATAGCACTTCATTAAATTGTATGCGGGAAACAGAAGATAGCTTATTGCTCCTTCAGGTAAGGGAAGGAAATAGACAGGCCTTTGATGCTTTGTACCGGAAACACTGGCGTTATGTATATGCAGCTGCTTACAAACGGCTGCAAAATTCTGACCAGGCCAAAGATATTGCGCAAGATGTATTTACCCAACTTTGGGTACTTTTGGCTGTCAACAATTCTCCCAGTTTGATTGAGAATTTAACCGGCTACTTTTACATTGCCGTTCGGAACAACGTATTAAAATGGCTGGAAAAAGAAAGAAAATATACCCCCATTCCCGAGCTTCTTTCTAATTTAAGTAAAATTAAAGACAATGCCGATGCTGAAATTATCTATCAGGAGCTGCAACAATCGTATACTAAAGTGGTAGCAAATATGCCTGCGCAGCAACAGCAAATATTTAAAATGCGCTACGAAGAAGATATTTCCAGTGCCAATATTGCTTCCCAACTTAATATTACTTCCAAAACTGTCCGCAATCAGCTAGGACGGGCATTAACCAAGCTTAAAGCTACCTTAATTTTTGTTAGCCTGGTCTTTCTTAACAGCTAGTAAACTTTCTAAGCAGTTTCGCAAATCTTCCTTCTCTCCTTTAAACCCTCACAGCCTTAACTCTTTTAAACTAAGCCGCTTTTCCTGCCTTTATAAAAATTATTAAAAATATTTTTTAACTGCGTGGGCTAAATTCCTTTTTAGCGGTCTTATAAATAACAAAACCTTATAGCGGTAAATAAACCAAGCCCTAAAGAACCTGCAATTATTTTAATCAGACTTCCTTTTTGCTTTTCGGGCCAAAAGGATAGCCGTAATTTTTTATTGCCCCTGTAGCCTGCTTGGTTTAGAACGGTATTAGCTTATTCTGTTAAGAGGTATCAGCAAAGAGGCTAATAATTAGGCCCAGATTATTGTATTCTATGAAAGAAATAAACAAAGAACAATTTCTTGCCATTTTAGAAAGATACCGCCTGGGAAATGCTTCGGCCGACGAAACAGAATTAATTCAGTCCTATTATAAAGCATTTGAATTTGAGCCGGATGTACTCGAAACAATACCAGAATTAGAAGAAAACAAACTGGAAGCCGAGATTAAAGCCCACCTTGATGCACAAATAACCTACCTGCCACCAGCCGTTTTCCGGAAAGAAAGTAGAAAAATGTGGCCCAAATTGGCAGTGGCTGCATCGGTGGTGTTTATGGCTTTTGCTTCTTTTTTTATTATTAAAAATAAATATGCTGCTGAGCCAAATGGTTTAACTACGGTAAAACAAGCAGCTGTTATGCCTAATAAATTGGTTCAGTTGCCAGATGGCAGCACTGTCATATTATCAGCTCATAGTAAAATCGATTACCCCACTACTTTTGATGGCCATCTTAAAAGAGAAGTATACCTGGTAGGTCAGGCTTATTTTGATATAAAACATAATCCGGCTAAACCATTTATTGTACACGCCGGCGAAGTAAAAACTACGGTTTTAGGAACAGCCTTTAATATTACGGCCTGGCCGCAGGAAAAAAGCATTTCGGTAACAGTAACCCGGGGAAAGGTAAGCGTTGGCAATCAGAAACGCACGCTGGCAACCCTGATACCTAATCAGCAATTAACTTATAATCAACAGAATAAAAAGGCCAGCAGAACACAAGTTAATGCCAATAAAGTTGTTGCCTGGAAAGCCGAAGACTTATTTTTTGATGATGTTACCCTTGCCAACGCTGCCCAATTGCTAGAAGAAAGATATAGTATAAATATTCTGATTTCTGACGAGCAGTTAAAACACAGGCGCTTTACCTCTACCCTAGGGGCAACCGAAAGCCTGGAAAGTTTCCTGAAAGGAGTTGCCGAATTTAACAACGCCACCTACACCTATAGCCTTGATCGCAAACAAGTTACCTTTTCTCCTAAATAAATTATTGCCTAATGAAAAGAAGCCCGCCTGAAAACCGCTAAAAAGTACCTACGTCTCAAGTAAACCTTTATAAGTAGCGCACATTCTCAACTTATGTTCTTTTGCAGAGCCATTATTAATAAAATAATAAAATGAAGAAACTATTACAAAAAAATAACAGGCAGATTTTAGCCAGTAGGCATTATTATAAAATCAGATTAAGGAAAGTTTTGAGTTTTGTCGTAAGCTTCGTTTTAATTTTTGCAGGCAGCAGCCAAACACTTCACGCCACTTCCATAAATCAGAATATTGGCGCGGTTGAGGTTAAAATATCTTTGAAAAACGAAACCCTGGTAGATGCTTTTCAAAAGATAGAAAAACTAACGCCCTTCCGGTTTATGTATCGGAAAGAAGATGTACAATACATTAGAAATTTAAACCTGGCGCAAACCCGCACCACTGTAGCAGATTTGCTAAATAATTTACTCACGCCCAACGGGTTTACCTATAAACAAATTGATACCAGAATATTGGTTAATGCCCGGCAAAATAAAACAGTTACCGAGCCGGCCGAAGCCTCCAGTACATCAGCCACAAATCTGGCCCAGCTAATTAAAGGTAAAGTTACCGATGAAAACGGCGACCCGCTACCCGGAGTAGTAATTGTAGTAAAGGGCACTTCACTGGGCACCTCGACCGATGCCGGGGGAAATTACCAGATAGAGGTACCCGGCGAATCGGCGGTTTTAATATTTAGCTTTATTGGTTTTAAAAGCCAGGAAGTGGTTGCGGGGGCAAATGCTACCCAGAATATTACCTTAGTTTCAGACAGTAAAGCCCTGAGTGAAGTAGTGGTGGTGGGTTATGGTGTGCAGAAGAAAGTAAACCTGACCGGTTCGGTTGCTACTATCGATGCCAAAGCCATCGAAAACCGGCCGGTAACCAATGTGTCGTCGGCGTTAGCGGGTTTAAGCCCCGGCGTTTCGGTGCAGCAAAGTTCCGGCCGGCCGGGTTCCGATGGCGCTACCATCCGCATCCGCGGCACAGGTACCTTAAATAATAACGATGCTTTGGTAATTATTGATGGCATTCAGGGCAGAATGGATGCCGTAAACCCGAACGATATTGAAAGCATTTCTATTTTAAAAGATGCCGCTTCGGCTTCTATTTACGGTTCGCTGGCGGCCAATGGGGTAATCTTAATTACAACCAAAAAAGGCAAAAAAGGAACGAAACCCACCTTGAGTTACAACGGCATTCTGTCGCAAACCAGGCCTTTAAATATGCCCAAAATGGTTTCGGATTATATAACGCACATGCAGCTGGTAAACGAAGGGTTCCGGAACCTCGGCCTGAACGAAGGCTATAACCAAAGCACCATCGATGCCTGGACAAACGCCAAACAAAACCCAAATGGCACGAACGACTTAGGCGTACCCAATTATATTGCTTACCCCAATACCGACTGGGCCGATGTTATTTTTCAAAACAAAACCCTGCAAAACCACAATATTTCTTTAAATGGCGGCAGCGAAAATATTTCTTTTTTGTTATCGGGTGGCTATTTAAATAATCCCGGCACTATGGAAAATTCGGAAAATATCAGGTACCAGTTCCGGGCCAACTTACAAGCTAAGGTGAGTAAATTTTTAAGCATCGGCACCAACACCTTTGCCTCTACCGAAACCTTTGGCATGGGCGGGGGCAGTACTTTTGATATTTTATACGCTTCGGTTCCGGGACAATATCCTTATTTAGATGGCAAATATGGCTATGCGCAAACGCCCGAAGAAGTATTAACGAATAATCCGCTGCAAACTTTACGCAATACCGGCGGCAAGAACCGGGCCTCCAATTTTAATACAACCTTCTTTGCCAATGCAGATATTTACAAAGGCTTAAAATTTGAAACCCGCGTAAATTACCAGACCCGGTTTACCGAATTAAACACCCATTCCATCCCGACTGAGCGCTGGGACTTTGGGGCCAATATATTAAGAACCCCGCAAGCAGCCCCCGCTAACTTAACTACCAATTATGCATTCGGGAAAAACTACAATTTAATATTCGATAATATTTTACACTATAATACCACTCTGGCCGAAAAACATGAAATTGGCGTTTTGGCCGGTTATAACCAGAACTATTTTAATAATTATAATTTTAATGCGGGTGCCCGGGGTCTGATAGATGCTACTATTACCACCTTAGGTTCAGCTACCACCCCGCTGGCTCCCGGCGGCGAAGAAAACGATTGGGCCATCCGGTCTTGGTTTGGCCGTTTAAATTACGCTTTTAACGAACGGTACTTGTTGGAAGGCGTGTTCCGCTACGATGGTTCTTCCCGCTTTGACCGGGAAACCCGCTGGGGTTTCTTTCCGGCTATGTCGGCGGGCTGGCGAATTTCGGAAGAAAGCTTTATGCAAGGCATTAATAACTACGTTAGCAATTTAAAACTACGTGCTTCTTACGGTAAAACCGGTAACAATGCTTCCGGTAATTACGAGTACCAGTCTACCTATACGAGTCAGAATTACTCGTTTAACAATATTGCCGTTACCGCTTTAGCCAAAAACAGAATTGCCAACCGTAACTTAAGATGGGAAACCACTACTTTAACCGATATTGGTTTAGAAGGCGGCTTGCTAGGCGGCGCCATAAATTTCGAACTCGATTGGTACAATAAAGTTACCGATGGTATTTTATTCCGGCCCGATATTCCGATTACCGTGGGCACAGCCAGTGCGCCTACCCGCAATATTGCTGAAGTTGTAAACCGGGGTATTGAAGTTTCTTTAGGTTACCAGGGCCAGGCCGGTCAGTTTAAATATGCTGCTACCGGTAATTTCGCTTATAATTATAATAACGTGACCAAGTACAAAGGTAAATTCACCGAAGGCTATACCACCGATGAAGCAGGTAACCGGGTGTATACGAATAACCTGGGCGATGTAACGACTGGTGGCAACCAACGCATTGCCGAAGGGCATCTGATTAATGAATATTACCTCTACAACCTGTATCAGGGCAACGGCACCTACAAAAATACCGATGGCACTGTTGCGATAAATGGCGGCCCGCGCGATGGCATGATCAGAACTCCCGCAGATTTAGAATGGGTAAACGCGATGCTGGCGGCCGGCTATAAATTTTTACCAGCCAATACCCTTGGCAAAGGCAATATTTATTACGGTGATTTTATTTATGCCGACGCAAACGGCGATGGCTCTTACGGTAATACCTACGACCTGCAGTTTACCGGCGCATCGGCTACTCCCCGCTATAATTTCGGGTTACAAAGCAACCTGAGCTGGAAAGGCCTGGATATGTTTATGCTCTGGACCGGTAGTGCCGGTATGAAATATTTCTGGAACGGCCGGTACAATAACTCAATTGTAGAACTCGGCGACGGGGTTTTAAAACACATTGCCGATGACCATTATTATTACGACGAAACCAACCCCGCTAATCCCAGCAATAATATTAACGGCAAATATCCCCGGTTAAAAGCCGTTACCGATGCCCAAAATACTTTGCCCAGCACATTTAACCTGTACAATGCGTCGTATGTAAAGCTGAAGAGTTTACAAATTGGCTATACCTTGCCGGACAACATTGTACAAAAAGCGCTGCTAAGCCGGGCCCGCATCTATTTTGCCGGCGAAAACCTGTTAACCATCACCAAATATCCCGGCCTTGATCCGGAAATTGCGCCGGCAACCTCCGGTCCCACCGTAGGCTACCCTACCATGAAGCAATATTCATTGGGCGTTAATGTTACCTTCTAAATTAAATAGAGATTATATGAAAAAGATATATAGTTTACTCATAGCGGCCGTTTTCTTTACCGGTTGCGAAAAAGATTTACTCGATACCTCGCCTTACGATTCTATTGCGTCTTCTAACATGTGGACCACCGACAATCTGACTGATTTAGGCGTAAACGGGGTATATGCCGCGTTAAACGAATCTACGGTAGCCGGGCGCGAAGTTTACATGATGGATGTTTACAGTTTTGTAGGGCAGCACCGGAATGCAGAACCCTTGTTGATGGCCACCATTACGCCCTCGCACGCCATGTTCCGCGACAACTGGCAGGGTTTGTACGAAGGCATTCAACGGGCCAACGATGCTATCCTGAATATTCCAAAATCACCTTCTTCCGCCGAAAAGAAAGGCCGGTATATGGCCGAAAGTAAATTTTTACGCGCCTACTTTTATTCCCGGTTAAACCAGCTATGGAAAGGCGTGCCCATTTATTTAGAACCTTTCAGCGATGCCGAAGCTACCAAGCCCGGCTCTACCGAAGCCGAAGTTTGGAGTGCTATTATTTCTGACCTGACCGATGCCATAAACGAACCAAATTTACCCCTGAAATATGCAAAAGGCAATGCCAATTACGGCCACGTTACCAAAGGAGCGGCTTACGCGCTAAGAGGCAAAGCTTATATTTATACCCAGCAATGGGCTTTGGCTGCTGCCGATTTTAGTAAAGTAAAAGATGCCGGTTATACCCTATTTAACGATTACCGGGCTTTGTTTAAAGAAGCCAATGAGCAAGCCGACGAAATGATTTTTTCTATTCAGAATATGTCGTTGGCGGGTTACGGCAGTTCTTCGCAATGGTATGCCGGCTCCCGTTCTTCTTTCGGTTCTGGCTTTGCCCGTTATCTCATATCGCCTAATCTGGTTAATTTATACGAAAACGTGGATGGCTCACCTTTCAACTGGGATGCAATAATTCCGGGTTATACCGCCATGGCTCCGGCAAAAAGGGAAGTTTTCTTTTTACGGAATAACATAACTACCGCCGAACGGAATGCAGCTGTTAACCGGGGCCTGGATATAAGCCTTTATTTACCCACTGGCAACGAACAACGAATCAGACAAGCGTACACCAACCGCGACCCGCGTTTGGCGCATAATGTAATTACGCCTTATTCCACCTACAACGGTGTTTTTGGTTCGGTTAACTCCACCGTAACTTCGCGCTGGCCTTACCGCAGCGATGCGTTAAATGTACAAGACCTGAATGCGGAACCCGTAAACCGGTTTAATTACCTGCACCGTAAATTTGTGTACGAAGGCAACTCCGAATTACTTACCCGCGATGCCTCCCCGACCGATATGCCTATTATAAGATATGCCGATGTTTTATTAATGTGGGCCGAGGCCATTAACGAGCAAGGTTTTAGCCAGGATGCCGTGAACCTGGTTAACCAGGTACGGGCCCGCGCCGGGGTAGCCCCTTTGCAAACCACCAATGCCGCCCTGCCCACTTATGTAAATACCCAGGTTAATATGCGCGAGCGCATCCGTAATGAACGCCGGCGAGAATTCCCGAACGAAGGCATTAATTTCTTTGATGAAATGCGCTGGAAAACCCTAAAAGAAAAAGTGTTTGCTACGGGCAATGGTGCCCGCATGGTGTGGGAAACCAATGTGCATACCTACTCTTACCTCGGCGACCACCTATATAACTGGGCTATACCGCAGGTAGAAATCGAAAGAAATCCGAACCTGAAACAAAATCCGGGTTGGCCAAACTAATATTAAATAAAGCCAGGTAAGTAGCTATGGCTTAAATAGGCCATTTAACTTTCAATTCAGCAATTTAAATCTGTTTGCCCGAAGAATATTACTGGTGATTAACCGATGAGATTTTTCCGGCAGACAAGTTATAAAAGGGATTAATTTGCTATCCTTTAGCCAGTCGAAAATTGTTACTTTTACTAGAGCCGGGAAATAATAATATATACCAGCAAAACAGCCCCGGTATTATCAGCCGGTTTCCGAAATAATAAAATGAAAAAAACAATTAAAGTACCCCAACAATTATTGCTGCTCGTGGCATTACTGGCGGCCCTAAATACGTTTGCCCAAAACAAGAAGCCCAATATTATTATTGTAATTGCCGACGATTTGGGCTGGAACGATGTTGGATTCCATAACCCCGAAATGATTACGCCCAACTTAGATAAATTTGCTGCCAGGGGCGTTGAACTGCAACGGTTTTATGTGGCTCCTATTTGCAGCCCAACCCGCATTGGTTTACTTACCGGCAAATACCCCGACCGGTTTGGGCTACGCGAACAGGTAATCAGGCCCCACCATGTTGGCGGGTTACCAACAGCAGAAAAAACGCTGGCCGATGTGCTAGCTACGGCCGGTTATAAACACCGCGCCATCTTTGGCAAATGGCACTTAGGCCAGTCCGATAAAAAATATCACCCTTTAAACCGGGGCTTTACTTCTTTTTACGGCCATTACACGGGTTCTATCGATTATTTTACCCATTACCGGTACGGCGCCCACGATTGGCACCGCAACTTTACGCCGGTTACCGAAACCGGCTATTCGGTAGAACTGGTGGGCAAAGAAGCCGCTAAATTTATCCGGGAATCATCAGCTGCCGAGCCTTTTTTTGCTTATGTCGCTTTTAACGGACCGCACTCGCCTATGCAAGCCCGGCAACAGGATTTATTAAAAAACGGGTACGATGCCAGCAAGCCGCACGACAAAATGCCCGGCGACGAAGGGGAGAAAAATAAAGTAAATGGCGAAAATAAAATACAAGAAGGCCAGGGAAATACCTTGCGGCAAACCTATGCGGCCATGGTAACCGGTGTGGACGATGCTTTCGGCGAAATTCTGAAAGCCGTAGAAGCTAAAGGCATTGCCGATAATACTATTATTTGGTTTTTAAGCGATAATGGCGGCTCTACCACTTTTGGCGGCAGCAATTTACCTTTAAAAGGCATGAAGGGCAGCGAATGGGAAGGCGGCGTCAGAGCCGTGTCGGTGGTATATTGGCAAGGCCAGCTACAAGGCGGCAAAAAAGCAACCGAATTAATGGGCTACGTGGATATTTTACCCACTTTAAGTAAACTAGCCGGAGCAAAAAATATTACGGCAACCGATGGTACCGATGTGCTGAACGGCTTAAAAGGGAAAAAGCTACCCGAGCGCTATTTATTTTTGGGCAAGCAGGGCGTTGTATCGCAACGCTGGAAACTGAACGCAGGCCAATTATTCGATTTAAGCAAAGACCCTTCCGAGACAACTGATGTTGCCAAAGCATTTCCGCAGGAATATTCAAAAATGAAAAATGCCTTGGCCGGGTTTCAGAAGCTGGTTATTCCTAATCCTCTCATTAGCCAACCAAAAGGATGGCAACCACCGGTAAACTGGGATATAAACCAAATTTCTTCCCAAAAATAGTTTGGCAGAAAATTTACAAAAGCTGTGGCTAAATTATAACGGTAGCAGCAACCTGGCCTGCGAATAAAAACTGTAATTATATTTTAATCAGGCAGATAGTTAATATTTATTTCCCCAGAACAGGCCGCATTTGTAACTATAAATCATCAATCGTCATCATAATAAAATTAAAATGAAATTTTCTGCTTTTATTAAAGTATGTCTTGCCTTAACCGTTTTGCTAAATATTAGTTTCCAGGTTTTGGCCCGCGACAAGCCCAATATTATCCTGATTATGGCCGACGATTTAGGCTACGAAACTTTGGGCTGTTATGGCAACGACGATAAATTAACGCCTAACTTAGATAAACTGGCGGCTACCGGCATGTTATTCGAGAACTGCTATTCAACGCCGCTTTGTACGCCTTCGCGGGTGCAACTCATGACCGGAAAATATAACAACCGCAACTACATCGGCTTCGGGTTGCTAGACCCCGCCGAAACTACATTTGCCCAGCAACTCCAAAAACAAGGCTACCAAACCGCTATTACGGGCAAATGGCAGCTTTACGGCTACGAGAAACAGTGGGAACTGGCGGGCGGGCGCAAAGGCTCGCGTCCCGAAAATACCGGTTTCAATGCCTTTCAGGTGTGGCAGGTAGATAAAGTGGGCTCCCGGTACAAAGACCCCTTGTTATATTCTGATAACCGTACTAATAAAACCCATACCGGTAAATACGGCGAAGATGTGTTTGTGGAATATATTGAAAATTTCATGGAAGAGAATAAGGAAAAACCGTTTATGGTTTATTACCCCATGTGCTTAACCCACGACCCTTTCACTCCTACCCCTTTCTCCGACGATTACCAGAACTTCGACCCGAAAGCAAAAAAAGACGACCCGAAATATTTTAAGGATATGGTTAAATACATGGACCACACGGTTGGAAGACTAACGGCCAAATTAGATAAGTTAGGATTACGTGAAGAAACCATTATTATTTTTACCGGCGATAACGGTACCAGTCCGAAAATAAAATCCCGGTTTCGGGGCGGGACTTACCAGGGCAATAAAGGCCAGACAACCGAACGCGGAACGCACGTACCCTTAATTGTAAATTGGCCAGGCGTAATAAAACCGGGCAGCCAGAACAAAGCCTTAGTCGATTTTACCGATTTTTTCCCGACTTTAACCGAAATAGCCGGAAATACTACCGCCGCCAAAACGCTGCAACTAGATGGCATCAGTTTTTATCCGCAGCTTCTTGGCAAACCGGCTAAAGAGCGGGAATGGGTTTTCTGCGATTATAACCCCAAATGGGGCACGTTTAAACACCAAACCTACGTGCACAACAAAGACTTTAAATTATACGCCGATGGCCGGATTTATAACCTGCAAAAAGACCTGGACGAACTACAGCCGCTTAGCAAAAACAGCTTAAAACCGCAAGAGCTAAAACTAATCAACAATTTCGAAAAAGTTATTGCAGCTAAAATGGATGCTAAAAAATAAATGTTCTTCATCCATCAAAAAAAATATCATACATACTTAAACCGGTATATCTGCCCGGGCACCGGTTATTAATGGGGTAAGCGCCTTTGCCATTCACGAAAAAAGGTGCGTTTACTTTAAAAGAAAACTATGATTTATAAGTCTATAAAGACCCGGCAAAGCCTAACTATGTGCTGCAGTCCGGTATGGGCGTACCATTCGGGAGTACTTCCTTAGCCAACGCTGTAAGATGCAGCGTGGGGGAAGGTAAGAGCCGCAAAGCAAACCTGAATGCTGGTGAAATCATTAAATTTCTACCCTCCCGGGTTTAAATAGGTGTAGAAATGTTTAAGACGTTTTGCTATCCTTCATGATAGAACGAATCTCTAGAATCAAACAATAATGATTAAACTTTTCTGGTGGTACTGCTCCAGTACAGAAGAAACCCGAAAATAGCGCTACCTGAGAAAAACCAGGAACGCCTCATCATTACCAAGAATGGGAGTCATTACAGCGCAACCGTTCCCTTGGGCAGCATTGATAGCTTGCCTGCAAAGCGTTCTACGCGCGCCATACTCCGTCATTCTGAAAGAATCTTCTGCCTGGTCTAAACAGAAGATTCTTTCAGAATAATGGAGTTAGATTCGTTAAATATTTATTCTGATGTTTCTTGACCTTTTATGGAAGCATCTTTAAGTGATTTGGTATAAGCACTTTTCATAAAGGTAAAAAGCAGCAAAATCATTTCCTATCTTGCTAAACTTAGCCATTGGCGGCACCAAAGTCAGCCCCCTGCGGCGCTTATATTTTCCTACCGGTTCAAGGTCTGAGATTATATTGAGGTTTAACAGCCGAAGCAGCTTAAATTTTATTTTCCTGAGAAGTTGTTTTTATTTAATTTGGAAAGTAGGAACTTACCCTAATAAACTGAAAAAGCAAAAATTAACGAGCTAAATACATTAGATAATTAAGAAATGCTGCTTTTAAGGTTGCCCGGGTAAACGCCTGACATGATACCAAAACAGTCTCTTATAAATGAGGCATTATGTATACCAACCCGGAAGTGCCGGTTCCTGACATAATCCGGGATGAATAATTTTTAACCCTTAAACCACCACCACGCCTATGTTCACCACAGCCAACCACCCAACTGTTACGGAAAGAGATTTATCGAAACTACACCAACTGGTATCTGATTTGTTTCGGTACCCCACCACCCCTGCCGAATGGGAAACCTATAAATTAACGGATGCGCAGATTACTTTTTTTAAACAGGAGGGCTATTTAAGTAATATTAAATTAATGGAGGAATGGCAGGTAACGGCTTTAAACGAAGAACTGGCTGCCATCCTCGATCCGCACCATCCGGATAACGATTTATTTTACGAATTTCATTCGAATGAATCTACCGACCCCAATGCCGTACTGTTTCATGCGCTGGGGGCGTGGCGGCTGACACCCGGTTTTCACGATGTGCTCTGGAACCCGGCTTTTGTAATGGCCGCCAGCCAGCTATTGGGTAACCAGCCGGTGCGTTTCTGGCACGACCAGCTTTTTTATAAACCCGCCAAACACGGCGGTGTGGTAGCCTGGCACCAGGATTATTCTTACTGGACCCGCACCATTCCCATGCAGCACCTCACCTGCTGGACCGGCCTCGACGATGCCACCGTAGACAATGGCTGCATGTATTACGTACCGCGCAGCCACCAGTGGGGATTGTTAGACAAACCCGAACTGGCCGGCGACATGGAAGGCTTAATGGCCTATTTAACGCCGGAACAAAAAGAAGAATTTAAGCCCGTTCCTATCGAAATGAAGAAAGGATATGGCGCGTTTCACCATCCTTTACTCGTACACGGCTCCTACGAAAATAGATCGGAGCGGCCCCGCCGGGCTTTTGTGCTGAATGTTTTTGCCGATGGCACCACCTCCAACACCGATAGTACACTTTTAGAGGGCGTACCCGTTATAACCAAAGGTCATAAAATGGAAGGGCAATTTTTTCCTTTATTAACACCGCCTAACTGGAACTGGTAATTCATTTAAGCTATCTCCCCGCTGTTGCAAGCTTGTAGCTCGTATCCGGATAAATTGAATAATGTAAGCGCGAGTAATATGCTTGCAACAGCGGGGAAAGTTCCGAGGTATTGATAACCGCCATCACCTTTGTACGGTCCAGGTTATAATAAAGCTTAAATAGTGGCAGGCAGCAGTTAACTTTTAAGCGGTTAAGACGGTGGCTGTACATATTGCTTCGATAACTGCATAATTACATTTTCCGGATCTTTCTTCTGTCCGGACAAAACCTCCTTCGCCAATAATTGCTGAAACTGGAATTCGGTGAGGAGGCTCAGATTAGTCATTACCAATCCATCCAGGCTTATTCCAAAATACCGCGCTATTTCCAATAACTTTTCCAATCCGGGTTCGCCCACCCCATTTTCGTAGCCACTGTACGTCGATCGTTTCAATGCCAGCGCAAAAGCTACCTCTTCCTGCGTCCGTTTCTTCCGTTTGCGCAGCCACTTCAGATTTGATTTCAGAAACATCTCCCCAACTAATTTAGTAATTGCTAAAATAATTAGCCAAATATAGACTGTTTATATATTAATTTCCGTACATTTTGCTATAAATATTTGCTTAAAAACTAATCATTTTGCTAAAAAGCATTTATGTAAGCTGTTTAAATCGCTCGTGCCTATGCTGTTGACCGAAAACCGTACCATTGCCCATCTGGATTTAGACACGTTTTTTGTTTCCGTAGAGCGCCTGCGCAATTCCCAGCTTCAGGGTAAACCCATTATTATTGGTGGCAGCTCCGATAGAGGCGTAGTAGCCAGTTGCAGTTACGAAACCCGCTTTTACGGCGTACACGCCGGCATGCCTATGAAAATGGCCCGCCAGTTGTGCAGCGAAGCCCTGGTAATGCGCGGCGACATGGAGGCTTACAGCAAATATTCGCGGGACGTAACGGAAGTAATTGCGGCCCACGCGCCGGTTTACGAAAAAGCCTCCATTGATGAGCATTACCTGGATGTGAGCGGGATGGATAAATTCTTCGGTACCTGGCAATGGACGAAAGAACTGCGCCAAAACATCATTAAAGAAACCGGCTTGCCCGTATCATTTGGCTTATCCGTGAACAAAACGGTTTCTAAAATTGCGACCGGGCAAGCCAAACCCAACGGCGAAATACAGGTGTGTCAGGCCGAAGTAAAGCCCTTTCTGGCGCCTTTATCTATCCGGAAAATACCGGGCGTGGGACAGAAAAATTACCAGCTTTTGCGCAACATGGGCATCCCAACCATTGAGGTGTTAACCATGATTCCGGTGGAAATGATGCAGAAAGTACTGGGCAAAGAAGGCGTGCACATCTGGGAAAAAGCCAACGGCATCGACAGTGCCCCCGTTATTCCCTACGCCGAGCAGAAATCCATCAGCACCGAGCAAACCTTTCACGCCGATACCACCGACCTAGTAAAACTAAACAACCTGCTCGTATCCATGACCGAAGGCCTGGCGTTTGAGCTGCGCAAACAAGGCAAACTTACGGGCTGCATTACGGTAAAAATACGGTACGCCAACTTCGATACGCACACCCAGCAACTCTCTATTCCGTACAACGCCGCCGACCATATTTTAATCCGGAAAGCAAAAGAGCTGTTCGGGAAATTATACAACCGCCGCATGCTTATCCGGATGCTGGGCGTACGCCTGAGTAATCTGGTGCAAGGCTTTCAGCAGATAGATTTATTTGAAGACACCGCCGAAATGGCCAACCTCTACCAGGCCATGGACAAAATCCGGCACCGTTATGGCGACGATGCCGTGAAAAGAGCCGTGGGTTTAAAGTCGGGCTTAGCTTAAAAATATGCTGGCCTTCGGACACTCGTATTATAGTTTGCGGTTTGGGACGCTCTCGGTAGAAGATTTGGCGGCGGAAGCAGTGGCGCAAGGTTACAAAGCCCTGGCCTTAACCGATATTAATAACACGTCCGGGGTATTTCCTTTTATGAAGGCGTGTTTGGAGCAAAATATTCAACCGCTGGTAGGTATCCAGTTCCGGCGCGACAACCAATTGCTGTATACCGGCCTGGCCCAAAACCAAAAGGGTTTCCAGGAACTGAACAGTTTTTTAAGCGATCATTTATTAATCCATAAACCTTTACCCGATGCGCCGCCGGCTTTTGCGTACGCGCTAATTATTTACCCGTTTGCCGCCGGCCATATTTTAAAGCTACGCGAAAACGAATTTATTGGCGTTGCCCCCACCGACCTAAATAAATTATTGTTTTCGGATTTGCGGCAGCAGGGCGAGAAGCTTTTGATGCACCCGCTGTTTACCTGTAAAAACGCAGAAGGCTATGCCCTGCACCGGCACTTACGCGCCATCGATAATAATATTTTGCTCAGCCAGCTAACCCCCGCCCACGGCCTCACCGAAAGTGCTTGTTTTATACCCGCGGCGCAACTGCTGGCGCAATACGCCCGCTTTCCGGAACTCATCCGCAACAGCGAAAAATTAGTAACGCAAGCCGCTTTTACTTTTGATTTTAATACCCGTAAAAACAAAATCAACTTTACCAACACCGCTTACGACGATAAATTATTACTCGAAAAATTAGCCCGCGATGGCTTACAAAAACGCTACGGCCTGCCCAACAAAGTAGCCCAACAACGGGTAGAAAAAGAATTAGCCATTATCGATAAATTAGGTTTTGCCTCGTATTTTCTAATTACCGAAGACGTAATCAGTTACGCCCGCAAACGCAATTTTTACCACGTGGGGCGGGGTAGCGGCGCCAACAGCGTGGTGGCCTATTGCCTGGGCTTAACCGATGTAGATCCGATTGAGCTGGATTTGTATTTCGAGCGGTTCCTAAACCCCAAACGCACCAGTCCGCCCGATTTTGACATTGACTTTAGCTGGGACGAGCGCGACGAGGTGTTGGATTATATTTTTAAACGCTACGGCAGAAATTATACCGCCCTGCTGGGCGCCATGAGCACTTTTCAGCAAAACTCTATTTTGCGCGAACTGGGCAAAGTGTACGGCTTGCCCAAAACCGAATTGGATGCCCTGGTTACCAACCCGCATACCGCCAGCCACGCCGACCACCTCACCAAACAAATATTACACTACAGCCAGATGCTGACGGATTTTCCGAACGTGCGCTCCATCCACGCCGGCGGGGTATTAATTTCGGAAGAACCCATTACCAACTACACCGCCCTGGATATGCCGCCCAAAGGTTTCCCAACGAGCCAATGGGACATGTACACCGCCGAAAATATTGGTTTCGAAAAGCTGGATATTTTGAGCCAGCGCGGCATTGGGCACATCAAAGAAACGGTGCACCTGGTATGGCATAACCAGAAAATAAAAGTAGATGCCCACGAGGTAGAGCGGTTTAAGAAAGACGAAAAAGTAAAAGCACAACTCAAATCCGGCGATACCATTGGCTGTTTTTACATCGAGAGTCCGGCCATGCGGGGTTTGCTCAAAAAGCTGCATTGCGATAATTATTTGAGCCTGGTGGCGGCCAGCTCTATTATCCGGCCGGGCGTGGCGCAGTCGGGCATGATGCGGGCCTATATTCAGCGGTTTCACGCGCCCGATAAAATAGAATACCTGCACCCGGTTATGGAAGAGCAGCTAAAAGAAACCTACGGCGTAATGGTGTACCAGGAAGACGTAATTAAAGTATGCCACCACTTTGCCGGGCTGGATTTATCGGATGCCGATGTGCTTCGCCGGGCCATGAGCGGCAAGTACCGCTCAAAAAAAGAATTTCAGAAGCTAGTAGATAAGTTTTTCGAGAACTGCCGCGCCAAAGGCTATCCCGAAACCCTCACGCAAGAAGTCTGGCGGCAAGTAGAATCTTTTGGGGGTTACTCTTTCTCTAAAGCCCATTCGGCTTCGTTTGCCGTAGAAAGTTACCAGAGTTTGTACCTCAAAACCTACTATCCACTGGAGTTTATGGTAGCCGTTATCAACAACTTCGGTGGCTTTTACAAAACCTGGATTTACGTGCAGCAGGCGCAAAAAGCGGGGGGCGTTATTCATTTGCCCTGCCTCAACCACAGCCGGCTGACTACTACCATTATCGGCCGGGATATTTACCTGGGCTTTATTCACGTGCAAAACCTGGAGCAGAAGCTAGCCCATAGTATTGTAACGGAGCGCGAACAAAACGGCCTTTACATCAGCCTCGAAGATTTTATTCAGCGGACGGGGCTCACCTTAGAACCGCTTTTAATTTTAATCCGGGTGCAGGCGCTGCGCTTTACCGGCCACGACAAAAAAAAGCTGCTCTGGGAAGCCCATTTTTTGCTGGGCCACAAAGTAAATACCCACGGGGCACCGGCCTTGTTCCGGGAACCGGCCAAACAATTTACCTTGCCCACCCTGTGCCACACCGCCGTAGAAGATGCCTACGACGAAATGGAACTGCTAGGCTTCCCGGTTACCCATTCTTACTTCGATTTACTTATTACCACTGCCCGCGGCGACGTGAAAACTAAAGAAATGGGCCGGTACCTGGGCCAGAAAGTACGCATGATGGGCGTGCTGGTAACCACCAAATACGTGCGCACGGTTAAAGGCGAAATTATGCAGTTTGGTACCTTCCTGGATGTAGCCGGCGATTTTTTCGATACGGTGCATTTTCCGCAATCGTTAAAATACTGGCCCTTTAAAGGCAACGGCGTGTATTTGCTCTACGGCAAAATTGTAGAAGAATTCGGCTTCCCGAGCATGGAAGTGGAGAAACTGGCCAAGCTGCCTTTTAGGAAAGACCCAAGGTATTAAAATCTGACATAGACTAAATTTCTATGCTGGATAAAAGCAGTATTTAAAGGCTATAATTTTTGTTCTCACTTGGGCATGCGTTACACTTCGATGAACGCGCGCCAGGTAGGATATTATACTTAATATTTCAAATACAATATTTAATGTATATATTAGTGTTAGTTGTTTTGTTAAATTTTTTATTAGATTTATCCTGAACTAAAAACTAAATATATGGAGGTAGCTTTATTCTTCTTGATGATAGGTATAATATATTTTGTACCTACTATTCTTGGGTGGCACAAGCGAAACATCGTGGCTATTTTCGCTCTTAATCTATTTTTAGGATGGTCAATAATTGGGTGGGTAGTTGCTTTAGTTTGGGCTTTAACAAACGATTATACCCCTGCCGCTCCCATTAAACCCACAAAAGACCTGAGCGACGATGAAGCATATTACCGCTGGAGGTATGAACAGGAAAAGAAAAACAATTTATAAGATGGGAATATTAGGCCAGTAAAATACCTGCTTCTATACCTATTTTTAGGTATTTTTTTATAGGTTTTAACCTTCGTCCATTTCTTTAACCTGTCAATCAATAAAAGTCTCTATATTTAAGGCTGGCGATATAACTCTAAAACTTATTCCCTGCCCGCTTTATTCATGAATCAAAATCCGGAACAAAAAGCCCGCGACGAAATAGATAAATTACTTACTGCTTCCGGCTGGATTATACAGGATAAAAAGAAGGTAAATTTAAGCGCCGGCACGGGCATTGCCATCCGGGAATATCAAACCGATGTGGGTCCGGCAGATTACGTGTTGTTCTTGGATAAGAAGCCGGTTGGCATTATTGAAGCCAAACGCGAGGAAGAAGGTGTTAAGCTGACGGTACACGAAGACCAATCCGTAGATTATGCCACGGCGAAGCTCAAATACATCAACAATGGTCCTTTGCGGTTCGTGTACGAAAGTACTGGTGAAGTAACCCGCTTTACCGATTACCGCGACCCCAAGCCGCGTTCCCGGCCGGTGTTTACTTTCCATCGTCCTGAAACTTTTCAGAAATGGGTGAAGGAAGCAAAAACCTTACGCGGCCGGTTCAATGATATTTTGGAATTGCCTACCGAAGGTTTACGCGACTGCCAAATACAAGCTATTACTAACCTGGAGAAATCTTTCCGGGAAAACCGGCCCAAGGCGCTCATTCAAATGGCCACGGGTTCCGGTAAAACGTTTACGGCCATTACCTTTATTTACCGGCTGCTTAAATTTGCTAAAGCCAAGCGCATTTTATTCCTGGTCGATACCAAAAACTTAGGCGAACAGGCCGAGCAGGAATTTAAACGCTACGAACCACAGGACGATAACCGGCTCTTCCCGGAACTCTATGGCGTTACCCGCCTGAACAGTGCCTTTGTGCCCACCGACAGCGAAGTATACATCAGCACCATCCAACGCCTGTATTCTATTTTAAAAGGCACACCGCTCGATGAACGCGACGAAGAAGAAAACCCGAACGAAGGGAAGTGGCAACCAAAAGAACCGTTGCCGGTGGTGTACAATGAAAAAATACCCATGGAGTTTTTCGACTTCGTGGTGATTGACGAATGCCACCGCAGCATTTACAACCTCTGGAAACAGGTGCTCGATTATTTCGATGCCTTCCAGATTGGCTTAACCGCTACGCCCGATAACCGCACCTTCGGCTATTTTAACCAGAACCTGGTTTGCGATTACGGCTACCAGAAAGCGGTGGAAGACGGCGTACTGGTGCCTTACAACGTGTTCGAGATTGTCACTAAAATAACCTTACAGGGCGCCAAAATAGATTTAGGCGAATACGTGGGTACCCGCGAAAAACTCACCCGCAAACAATTCTGGAATACTCTGGACGAAGAAGTAGAATACCGGGCCCAGCAGCTCGACGAGAAAGTAGTAAATCCGAACCAAATCCGGCTCATTGCTAAAGCCGTGAAAGATAATTTACCGGCAATGTTCCCCGACCGGCTTGGACCTGACGGCAAGTTTGAAGTACCCAAAATGCTCATCTTTGCCAAAAGCGACAGCCATGCCGACGACATTATCAATATTGTGCGGGAAGAATTTGCCGAAGAAAACAAGTTCTGCAAGAAGATAACTTACCGGACCGAAGACCCCAAAGGCGTGTTACAACAGTTCCGCAACAGCTATTACCCGCGCGTGGCCGTTACCGTGGATATGATTGCCACCGGCACCGACATAAGGCCGCTGGAAGTATTGCTGTTTATGCGCGACGTAAAAAGCCGCAGCTATTACGAGCAAATGAAAGGCCGCGGCACCCGCACCTGTAGTTTAGAAGAACTCAAAGCCACCGGTACCCCGGCCGCCAAGTTCACCAAAGACCATTTTGTGATTATTGATGCCATTGGCGTAGAGAAAAGCCGGAAAACCGACAGTCGTCCGCTGGAGAAAAAACCGGGCCTCTCGCTGAAAGAAGTACTCGAAGGCATTGCCATGGGCAACAAAGACGAAGACATGCTCACCACGCTGGCCAACCGTCTCATTCGGCTCAATAAGCAGATAAACGAAAAAGAGAAAATAGCTTTTGCCGAAAAAGCCGGCGGCCTCACCATTAACCAGGTGGTAAAGCAATTGCTGCACGCCTACGACCCGGACACGCTGGAAAACACCAAGCTACAGGTTCAGGGGCAAAACCCCGGTGCAGCCCCCGATGTTATAGAAGCCCAGGTAAAGGAACAACACGAGCAAATTATTGAGCAGGCCACGGCCATATTTAACGATTACGACCTCCGGAATTATGTGATTGATATCCGCAAAAAGTACGACCAGGTAATCGACCACATAAACCCTGATGAGCTGGTAAATATTGGCTGGGTAAAAGACAACAAAGCCGAGGCTGAAAACCTGGTGCAGGATTTCCGGAGCTGGATAGAAACGCACCAAACCGAAATTACGGCTTTGCAGCTATTTTACGGGCAGCCTTACGGCCGCCGGGAACTCACTTACAAAATGATGAAGGATTTGGTGGAAACCATTAAAGCCGCCCGACCTAACTTAGCCCCTTTAAACATCTGGCGGGCTTACGAGCAACTGGAAAAAGTAAACGGCCAGCCCAAAAACGAACTCATGGCCCTGGTGGCGCTCATCCGGAAAGTAAGTGGCCTCGACGAAACCCTGACTGCCTACGACAAAACCGTGGACCGCAATTTCCAGGAGTGGGTATTTAAAAAGCAAGCCGGTACGCTCAAGTTTACCGAAACCCAGATGCAATGGCTCCGGATGATAAAAGACTACGTAGCTAACAGCTTCCGGCTGGAACGCGACGATTTTGATTTAAGCCCTTTTAATGCCCACGGTGGTTTGGGTAAAATGTGGCAGTTGTTCGGCGATAAGACCGATGAAATTATAAATGAATTAAACGAGGAGTTAGCGGCGTAGAATGATTGATAAGAATAGCATTCCAGAGCATTGGGAAGTGAAAAAGCTAAAGGAAATAGCAGAAGTTACTTCAAGTAAACGAATCTTCCAAAATGACTATGTAAATGCAGGCATTCCATTTTATAGAACTAAGGAAGTTAAAGAATTAAGTGAAGGAAAGGAGTTATCAATCGAACTATTTATCTCACATGATAAATATGAAGATATTAAAAGCAGATTTGAAATTCCTAAGAAAGGAGATATTCTTATCTCAGCTGTTGGTACAATTGGAGTTTCGTATATTATCAAGGATGACCAACCATTTTACTTTAAAGATGGAAATTTACTTTGGGTAAAAAACTTCAAAGGAGTTTGTCT
>NZ_BJYS01000034.1 GCF_007991635.1 Adhaeribacter aerolatus
CCAGCAACACTAACACTACTAACATCCAAACAACCCGCAGTAGTGGTTGAACCTTTCGGGCACTTAGCGCTGAAATTTTATATAAATCTAAAAAGTTCAACCTTGATTTAAAGGTTAATCCTATAACGTTTAGCACCTTTTTACAATGGCTAATTGCTTTTAGATTATTAATTTGGTTTAAATAATAGGAGAACTGCTTCATAAAATGAATTTTGTTTGAGTGGGTAGAACAGTAAGGAAACCGTAAGGGGCAGAGGAACTACTTAATTAAAAAGCAACCAATTAGGTATTTAAACCAACAACAGGCACTGGTGATAATAACACCAGCCGAAAATACATCACCAACTATTAACTTAAACCCAAATAGGCACGCGTAATAATTAAATCAGTGGAGCGTCAGAAAAAATATTACTTTTAGTTGGTAGCAAAAGGCTTTTTAGCCTCTAAGTAGACGGAAAATAGGCTATTAATCAGCAAAAAATTCTAACTTTTTGGTTAGATGCCTCTCAGAAAATGAGATATTAAGACTTTATGGATTTCAATAACTACATTTAAACTTACAAATATATTATCGCGAAAGCAATAAAAACACAAGATATTTTATCAGATTTATCTAATTGATTATTTATAAATTTATAAGTAAATAGGATTATACCAACTCTTAATTTAAATTACAGGCACTTTAGCTGAATGTACTTTCTATAAAACGAGTTATATGCGCACAAAAACAAACTATTTTTGTTGCATATAGCTAAAAACAGATTCCTTAATACTACATGATAATTGTCCCAAAAAGGATCAATATAATTTTTTAAGGATGCTAGTAAATTTCAGGTAAGCAATTATTTATGGATGGCTGTTCGGATTAAGAAATTCAAGCCGAGCAGTATTGCCACAGGATGTTTTTCAACAATACCCCATTAGCTTATAAATAATATACCCACTAATTTCGTGAAACAATTTGTGCCAGCCAGCCAGTGCGCTTTCGGCGGGAATTAGACCTTCGATGCGGAAAAGCCGGTCGGTGGAGTTGAAATCGGTGGGGAATACATCGTGCGGAATGCCGGCTTTGCTGAAGCACGCGGTGGAACGCCTCATGTGAAAAGCAGAAGTAATGACAATGAAGCGTTTCAGTTCGGGATGGTTAGCTAACAGCTTTTTGGTAAACCGGGCGTTTTCGTAAGTATTACGGCTTTTATCTTCCAATATGATGTCGGCTGAAGGCACGCCGGACAACCGCAGCAGTTTTTTTACTTCTTCGGCCTCGGAAGCATAAACTTTACGCAAAGCACCCGAACCGCCGGTAACCAATACTTTATCTATATGTCCAGTCTTGTAAAGCATTACGGTGTGCAGCAGCCGATCGGCACCTTTATTGGTGTATACCCGGTCGTGCGGTGATTTTTCGAGGGAGGTAAAACCAGTTAACAAAATGCCGGCATCGTATTGATTTATTTTTTTTAAAGGTACCGGCTCGTATTCCCAAGCCAGCCAGGCTTCGTTTATTAAGAAAGGGTTAGAAAAAAACAGCAGCAAACCCAAACTCAACCATAAGAAAACCCGGCCTCTTTTCTGATTTTTGGTAAGCAGGCCGTACAAAAAGAACCCCAAAATCCAGATGATAGGCATAATGAGGTAAAAAAGCACTTTCGATAATATAAAAAACATAAATACTAGAAGAAGGTAAAAAGCACCAGCAGCAGTATTGCCATTACCAATAAGGCAATTATATCTTTGTGCAGCTTTATTTTCACGGGTGCTTATTCGTATTTGGGCGGCAAGTTAAGAACTTACGGTTCTTTTTAAAACTCCGCTTTTACTCCGCCAGCATCATTTGTTTTATATATTTTACCGGGGCGCTGCCGTAGCTCAGAAACTTCTCGTGAAAGGCCTTCAGGTTAAAACCTGCTCCCTGCGTTTTTTTCAGTTCTTCCCGGAGGTCGTATATTTCGGTGTAGCCGGTAAAATAGCTCGACAGTTGCACCTGCGATAAAGTGGCCCGCTTCCACTTGGCCTCCGCTTCGGCGGTTTCCTGGAAGCCTTCTTCGGTCAACAAACGTAGGGCATCGGCCCGGCTCATATTTAATACGTGCACGCTATAATCCAGAATGGCATTGAGGGTAACGCGTAGATTCCACTTGTACCACATCAGCCACATTTCGGGGCTGTTTTGCCCGTAGCCGTTTTCCAGCATCATCCGCTCCGCGTACACCGCCCAGCCTTCTACCATCGCTCCATTGCCCAATATGGCTTTGATAATAGACGGCGAGCGGTTGCTGTAAACCAATTGGGTATAATGCCCCGGTATGGCCTCGTGAATATTTAAAATCTGCACCATATAGCGGTTATATTCCCGCAAATAGCTCTCGGCCTGTTCGGGGGTATATTTATCTAGCGGGGCAACATTATAATAAGTAGGAGCGGCTTTATCGTAAGGGCCAGGCGCCGAAATAGAAGCGCCGGCCACACCTTGCATGTAAAGCGGGGTTGGCCGGACTATTAGCGGCTTGGTTGGGTCCTGGGTAAGCAGGTTCTTTTCGTTTACAAATTTTACCAGTTGCGGAATTTGGTTTTCTATGGCCGTTAAAAAAGAATCGCGGGGAACGTGGTTCCGGGAAAGCCGGTTAATCATTTGTTTAACGGCGGCCAAACCTTCGGGCATAGGCTGATCCGGAAAATATTGGGGCCAGAGTTGGCGCGTTGCCTGCTGCATTTGTTTATGCAACTCCTGCTTGTGCAGCATAGCTTTCTGGTAAATTTCGCTGGCGGTGTAACCCGATTGGATTTCGTACCGGAATTTCTGTTCAAACGCATCCCGACCAATCCGGAAGTTTCGCCCACCCTCCTGTTGCAACTTAGGCAATTCTTTTTCCTGGAGGTAACTTACAAAATTTTCAATGGCGAGGCGGGTGGTTTCTATCCGTTGCCGCAGTAACATTTTTTCTAAATCCGGCAAGTTGCTATTTTCCAGCGAATCGGTCAGGGCAGGTTGAAAAACCGGCAACGCACCTAAATTCTGATCAATAGCCAGTTGGGTATGCTCCAAAGTGGGTCGGCGCAAGTTTTTAATGGCGGCTTCGTAATAATCTACGCTGCCAGCCATTTTTTCCGATATCGCCCGTAAGCGGGTATTTAAATCGGCATAACGCCCGTTCAGGATTTCGGCTACCGGATTTCCCAGGTTATATTCCGAAGGATCCCATTCGTAAGATTTAAATTCCTGCAAGCGCCAGATACCTTCTTCCAGAAAATTATGCAACATCCAAAAATCGATTTGGTTATTTTCCGATAATTTCCGGGGCGAAAACGAATCTAATTCCTTTGTAAATGCTTTGTACGAACGAATAACGGCTTCCCGCCGCTCCGGTGTCGGAATTACCAACAGGTTATCGTATTTATGGAAGCCTACGGCAGTGGCCCAGTCCGGGTGCAACTTCCAAAATTTCAGGACCAGCCGGTCTTTAAACTCGGTAAATTGGATATCTTCTTCAGAAATTTTTTCTGTTTTTTCCTGATTCCGGCAGGCCGGGGAAATAAATATTAAAAGTAAAAGGCTGCAGTAAAGCAGAAGTAAATATTTTCTCATATCGGGAGCTGAAAAGCATACTTAGGCCGATACGGAAAGGCCCGCGGTAAAGGTTAGCCTAAAATAAACGCCGGATTACCCAAAGCACTAAACTGATGAATATGCTCAGCAACAGCATACTCATAATAGGGGCATAAAACTTAAAGTTAGGCCGCTCTATCCGGATGTCGCCGGGCAAGTTGCCAAACCAGTTTAATTTATTCCCGAACAGCCAGATTAATAAGCCGATGAATACAATTCCCAAACCAACTAAAACTAATATTTTCCCGATTGGCTGCATTATAAAGAAGTAGTAAGTTTTAAGTAATCAGTTCCAGGTTTTCAAATACCAATTATATAAGTGTTATAAGTAGGACTTTCGCAAAATGGTTTTTTAACATTGTAAATCCTCCCCCTTGCCCCCTCCGAAGGGGAAGTTTGGATAATTTTGCAAAAGTCCTGATAAGATTATTTGCAGATAAAGCTATGGGTACCGCTTCCTTCTTTACCGGAATACCAATCGTCTGCCAAGCAAATAACTCGATTTGGCACCTGCTTATATTCAAAAAGGTGCGTTTATTACGTCAGAAAATTAGTTTGGTACCCAGGGCTAGATTCAGAATACGGCCTACCGGCAATTTTTTGTTGTTTAAGAAGCTAACCACTGCCAAATCATGGCTGCCTAATTCGGAATACAATTGCACCCGCTTAATCGCTGCATTTCCGCTGCCCACCTGCCGGCTAATAGATGCGCCTAAAAAAGGTGTTAACCGAAAACTGGTGGTCCACCAGTAATAGCCGTCGGGGTAATGCTCCGGCCAGGTGGTATAAAACTGGTGCCCAACCGAATAGCTAATACCCAGGCCCAGCCGTAACGGCTCCAGTAAATAACCATTTTTTAGTTCTACCTTAAACGGGTGGTAAGCGGTTTTGGCGGTAAGAATATGAATACTGGTGTTAATTTCGAAGCCTGGGGTAAAGCCGTATAAAATATCGGTTTGCATTTTATCGCGCGCATAACTATAACCCGGTCCGGCAGAAAGCAGGCCAATATTGCCGGCAAACTGCATTACCGCATGGTCGGGCAAATACCAGGGCCGGCTGGTATTAGAAGTATGCGAATCCTGCGCTTTGCCCAGGATAGTCATGTGCAGCAATAGCCCCACGAGTAATATTTTTCTGATTTTATTCATGACAACCCAATTAAAAATCTACTACTTCGTGGGTAATCTTTTTGCCAACAATGGTTAGCTCCACATACCGCCGGTTCGATACACTGCCAATAATCATATAATTAATGCCATCGTTGTAAGGCTGCATAATACGGTGCGTATGTTTATGCCCATGCAGCGGGTAGGCTCGGTATTGGCGGATTAATTGCGCATAAGGCGCTTCTTTCTTTCTGTCATAATCCTCATCAAACGGGCTTACGTGGGCAAGCACAATAACATTGTCGTAATTTTCGGTATCGCGCAAATTATTTTCGAGGAAATCCAGCCGCACAATGTCTTCGGTAAACTCCATGGTATTGGTGTTGAGCAGAATAAGGCGGTTACGGGCAAACTGGTAAACCTGCTCAAAAGGACCGTACATGTTAGCATAAACTTTATCGCCGTTGGCTACGCAGTCGTGGTTACCCAAAACTACCAAATAAGGCATTTTTAGTTTCTTTAAAATCTGATGCTGCCACCGGTATTCTTCCAGTAAGCCAAAATCCGAAATATCGCCGCCGTGTAGTACAAAATGAATTTTATGGCCTTTCTGCTCCGTTCGCTGATTGATGGCCTGTACAAAATCTTCGGTTTCGTCGTAAAAGCGCTGGGTATCCGATATGAGGGCAATGCGTAAAGTGTCGGTTGGTTTTAAACCCAAAGCAGCAATTTTCTCGGCATTCTTCCGGTTCAAATCCTTTTCGCTTTCTTTCAGCTTAACCTGATAAGGGCTATATTCAACTAATTCGCAGGAATTAAATACCAGCAATAACCCCATTAAAACTACCAGCAGGGGCTTTCGGTAGTAATCGTTTTTCATAGTTAGGTAGAGAAAAATAAATACTTTAATGCGTATACCGGGAGGTGGCGGATTCAGTTGCACGGGATTTCGACGGGAACCTTAACTTACCCCTAAGTTACGCAGTAAGGGCTTTAGCTAAAACCAAGGTTTACCCATAGTTCTATTCATTAGTTTTAAAACCGATGCACCGGATATTTTGTTTTCGGTTAATCAAACCCAAATATTACCTTCCCATCGGCATTTATCAGCAAAGCTGCTTCAAAGGCGTTTCCCGTTTTCTGCGATACAAAGCCTTTTATTTTGGATGTTTTTCCTTTCCGTAAAAGCATTTCTATTTGTTTGTCGGTAAGGGTTTTACTGCTAACCACAAAAGGAACCAAAAAACCACAACCTTCCCGGAAGCGGCTGCAACCGTAAGCTGTTTTGCCTTTCAGCATCTGGCCTTGTTTGCATTTGGGGCACACCAGCGGCGTGTCAGCTTTAGGCGTTTTCTCTACGCGGTTAGCGGTTAAGTTTTTGTTTTCATCAAACGTTAACTCCGCCGGATAAGGCGTTCCTCCGCCGTCCTCGGTCAAGCCTTTTACCACTACTTTTCCCTTTTGCAGCAAAGTAATTACCTGGGCATCGGTCAAGGTTTTTTCTTTATACATGAGTGGCAGCCGGAATTTGCAGTCTTCTTTCCAGCGCGAACAACCAAAAGCCTGGTTACCTTTTAGTACCCGGCCGGTTTGGCAAACCGGACAAGGACCATAACCTTCTGAAGCCGGATTGGAGACTGGTTTAGCCGTTGTTTTTTTTTCCGCTGTTTTTGCTTTGTTAGGCTCGGGAGCGGCAGCCGGTGTAGCTGGCTTGGCTTCCAGGTGCATGGTTTGGCGATCGGCTTTTACCTCCTGCACCATTTCGGAAACCAGTTGTTTTAATTCGTGCAGAAAAGCATCAGCGTTAAAATTACCTTGCTCAATCTGGCGGAGCTTTCGTTCCCATTGGCCGGTTAGCTCCGGCGATTTTAAAGTAGGGTTCTGAATCAGCCCGATCAGGTCGATGCCCATCTGGGTAGGAATAATTTTCTTTTTGTCTTTCCGGATATACTGCCGCTTAAACAAGGTTTCGATAATGGCGGCCCGTGTAGAAGGCCGGCCAATCCCATTTTCTTTTAACGCTTCTTTCAGTTCTTCGTCTTCTATTTGCTTACCGGCCGTTTCCATCGCCCGCAGCAAAGTCGCTTCGGTATAATCTTTGGGCGGGCTGGTCATTTTTTTATCTAATACCGGCTCGTGCGGTCCTTGTTCACCTTTTTCGAAAATAGGCAGAATAGCATTTTCTTCTTTGTCTTCGCCTTCGGCTTCTTTGGTATTTTGTTCTTTGGGCTCTTTGTCGTAAACTACCCGCCACCCTGGTTCTAATATTTGCCGGCCCTTGGCCCGGAAACCGTGTCCCGCCACATCGGCCAGCACGGTGGTGTTGCTCACAATACAGTCGGGGTAAAAAGCCGAAATAAAGCGTTTGACAATAACATCGTACACCCGCCCTTCCGAACCCGCCAAACCGGCCGAACCACCCGTGGGAATAATGGCGTGGTGGTCGGTAACCTTATTATTATTGAAAACTTTGGCAGTTTTCCGGATTTTATTTTGCAGCAAAGGCTGAGTTAGAGTCTGGTAAGCGTTCAGGTTTTGCAGAATGCCCGAAATCTTCGGATACATGTCGTCGGGCAGAAAAGTGGTATCTACCCGGGGATAGGTAACCACTTTTTTTTCGTACAAACTCTGCACTGTTTTCAGGGTCTCATCGGCCGAAAGCCCAAATTTATTATTGCATTCAACCTGCAGCGAAGTCAGGTCGAATAAACGGGGGGGGCTTTCTACACCTTTTTTTACCTCTATATCGGTAATGGTAAGCAGTTGGCCTTTAATAGCTTCCAGAACAGCCGCCGCCTTTTCTTCGGCCGTATATTTACCTGTAATACTCGAAAATATTGCTTCGCGGTAAAGGGTCTTCAGCTCCCAGTAAGGTTCGGGTTTAAAGTTCTGGATTTCGTGGTAGCGGTTTACCAGCATGGCCAGGGTAGGCGTTTGTACCCGGCCTAAAGATAATAACTGCCGCCCTTGCGCATATTTTAAGGTAAAAAGCCGGGTGGCATTCATGCCCAGCAACCAGTCGCCAATGGCGCGGCTTTTACCGGCCTGATACAAAGAATCAAATTCCGAACCTTCGCGCAATTGCGCAAAGCCCTGCCGGATGGCTTCTTCGGTTAAAGAAGAAATCCAAAGCCGCTTGAAGGGGCGGCGAAATTTGGCTTCGGTAAGCACCCAACGCTGGATCACTTCTCCCTCCTGCCCCGCATCGCCGCAGTTTATAACCTCTGTAGCACCTTGTAATAAAGTTTTAATAATGCCGAACTGCTTCTGCACACCCTTATCCTGCATCAGTTTAATGCCAAACTGATCGGGTATCATGGGCAAATCATGAATGCTCCAGCGCTTCCATTCGGGGCGGTAATCGTCGGGTTCGCGCAATTGGCAGAAATGACCGAAAGTCCAGGTTACCTGATAGCCATTGCCCTCGAAGTAGCCGTCCTTTTTATTTTTCGCCCCAATTACCGAAGCAATCTCCCGGGCCACACTGGGTTTTTCCGCAATACAAACTTTCAACGCTGCTGGGCTAGGTTAAACTTAATTACGGTACAAAAATAAGGGTATCTGACCGATTTTCCGCTTTAAATAAAACAGGTTGTAAAAGTGCCAGCTGGTACATGCCTGGATGGCAGGTAAGAAAGATTAAATTTTGATGCCCGAAAGCTGCAGGAAGGTGGGGTGTGACTTTAAAAGCTACGCGTGGATAAGGCCATAAAAAACCCTGGCCGCAAATATACATTTGCAACCAGGGAAAAAGGATATCTTTATTTTACGGTAAAATGAACTTCTTTGATGCCTACATTGGTCCGGCCATCAACGGTATTCAGGGTTAACAAGTACTCGCCGGCGGGCAGGGTAGCGGCCGAGAAAGCCGTATCAATAACAACCGGATTTTTCACCGGGAAGTCTTTAAAGCTCCACAAAGCTTTGCTGCTATTATCATTTCCCTGGCCGATTCCCAAGCCTTTATTATTGGGGTTTGCGTTGGGGTTACCGTTTCCGGTAGCTGATTCGCCCAGCTTTACCACCTGCACTTCTAACTCTTTAACTTTATCTTTATCCGAAATAACCGATTCTATTTTAATGGCTTGGTTACTTGAAAATACACTATTATCTGCCGGTGCCGAAATAGCTATATAGGGCTTAGAACCATCGGGTTCGCTGTCTTTTTTCGCAAAATATTCTTCACAACCGGTTAATACAGCTACTAGGGCCACGAAAGCAAATTTAGTATACTTCATAATCTAAATATATGGTAAAACTTATTTTTGGGTATTTTGCTTAAAGGAACACAACATTTATATTAACCTATAAAGTTTTGTACTTTAATAATAAAATAACTTAAATATTATAACTTTTTTAACAAACCTTGAAACATTAGCGTAAAAGAACTCGTTAAAGGCGCGCTTATAACTTTGTAAACGATCATTATGGTTTGTTATTTTTCTGAGGTCTAAAAAAAACGTCCACTTAGCGGAGGGACAAACCAAAAAGGGCTGTATTCGTAATATAGGAAGGCCTTTTTAGTTTTTTTAGAGAGGATTTATTTTTAACCTAAATGCAAAAACTATGAGAGATTACGAGAATTCGGACACGTCGTCCTTCAATACTTACCGCTCCGGGAGCGAAAATCCCAGAAGAGAACTTTCCAGCCGGACCGGCTATGGTAGCCCGGCTTCGGTAACCCGGCGCGGCTCTACTTTTGGTACAGCCGACCATTTTCAGGACAACTCCGTCTGGCACCAACCCCAGGATTACCGGGAGCATCGCAACGAAGATCAACGAAACGATCGGAACCAATCTAATTACCAGAGTTGGAACGAACCACGGAATCAAAACGATAACTGGCAGTCAAACCAAAACCGGGATTACAACAACCGCCAATCTTCGCAATCAAGTAATTGGCAGTCTAATCAATCCAGCAACTGGCAAGCTGGCCAGCAGAACCGCTGGCCGCAGGATAACCGCCAGTACCAAAATAATTACGGCAACCACTCGCAGGACCGGGATTACGACCGCCACCGTTCCGGTGATCGGAATTTCTTTGAACGGGCCGGGGACCAGATGAACCAAACCTGGAACCGCTGGACCAACGATGACGACCAAAACCGTTATCAAAACAACCGTTACGACCAGAACCGGAGTAATCTAAATTCGGGTGATAATCAACGTAGGTACTCCTCGGATTATGGCTATAATAACGCCAGTAACCAGGGCCGTGGCTACGACGAAAACCGCTACAGCCAACGCCGGAACAATTACGACCAAGATAATCGCCGCGATGAGCATGAAGGCGAAGGTTTCTTTGACCGGGTAGGTAATTATATCAGCAATGCCTGGCACAATATAACCCAGGAAGAACGCGATGATCAGGAACGCGCTAACCGGAACCGGAGCAATAGCTGGAACGATGACGACAACCGCAGCCATAACCGCACCTCCGGCAACAGTGGACCACCTTACAACTATGGTTCCTCTTCCCGCCGCGATTATGAGTGGTAAGGGAAAAGGAGTTGAACGTTAAAAAATTAGCGTGTCTTTAACTTTCAATTTTTACCTTTTAAACTTAATTACAAAAAAGCCTTGCTGATTTCTTCGGCAAGGCTTTTTAATAATCAGACAAAACAAAAAACTAAACAACAGGTATCTAAGCCGGGCTTTCAACCGGAGCCGGCTCCATGTTGTAAATATGCTCAAACCGTTTCAAATCATCTTCCTTCCAGTTTAAATCTTTCAGAATGCCTTCGCCAATGTCATAAACCAGGCCGTGCAATTGCGGTGGATTATCCGATTTCATGGCGGTTTGAATAATAGAGGTTTTGGCAAGGTTGCGGACCTGCTCAATTACATTTAATTCTACCAGCCGACGGGCTTTTGCCGCATCGTCCTTCAGCCGTAAAAATTCTACTTCGTGCAGGCGCATCACGTCTTTAATATTCGTTAGCCAATTATCAATCAGCCCGTACGATTTGTCGCTCATGGCCGCGAGCACCCCGCCGCAGCCATAATGCCCGCACACAATAATGTGTCTTACCTTTAAAACCTCTACCGCATACTGTAAAACCGATAATAAATTAATATCGGTATGCACCACCATGTTGGCAATGTTGCGGTGTACAAACATTTCGCCGGGTCTGGTACCCGATATTTCGTTGGCCGGTACCCGGCTATCGGAGCAGCCTATAAATAAATATTCCGGCTTTTGGCCCAGGGCCAGTTTCTTAAAATATTCCTGATCCTCAGAAAGCTTTTCGGCTACCCATTTACGGTTTCCTTCAAATATTTTTTCCATCATCTTTTTTTTACGTGTTCTTAACTACTGCTGTATTCGTTACTTTAGTGCATTTCCAGTACACCTACTTCGGGCACATTCAGCAGCTCTACTTTAATATTCCGCTCGTGGGCGGCTTTCCTGAATTCCTGGATTGCTTCCAGAACATCGTAATCTATGTATTCCGAGTTTTCACCATCAATAATTACATGCGAATTAGCCGGTAACTTATCCAGGGTAAGAATGATGCTGGCTTTGTTCAGGAACGATACGTGCTCACTTAACCGGAGGCGGATAGTCTGGCGATCAGAGCTCTCTTCGCGTTGATAGAAGTAAGGCGATTTGTAATTGGCTTTCAGGATAAAGAAAATACCTACTGCCAAACCGATGCATATACCAATGAGCAAATCGGTAAACAGAATGGCCACTACGGTAACGATGAAGGGGAAAAACTGCTCGAACCCGAGTTTAAACTGTGCCTTGAATAAGCTGGGTTTAGTGAGTTTATACCCTACCACCAGTAAAACAGCGGCCAGCGCCGAAAGCGGAATCTGGTTCATGAGGCTGGCCAGAAAAAGTACCGACAAAAGCAGAAAAATACCATGCACAAAAGACGAAACCCTGGTTTGTCCGCCGGCTGCCACATTGGTAGAACTGCGCACGATTACGGCTGTCATGGGTAAACCGCCTAATAGACCTGCCACTATGTTGCCTACCCCTTGTGCCCGAAGCTCCCGGTTGGTATGGCTGCGGCGCTTATGCGGGTCTAGTTTGTCAACGGCCTCCACACTCAGCAGGGTTTCCAGGCTGGCCACAATGGCAATGGTAAAAGCAACAATATACAACGAAGGATCCGCTAATTTTTCTAAGCTCAAAAAGCGGAGTTCATTTTTTAAATCGGCAATACCGTCTACTACCGGCAAGTTTACCAGGTGGCTGGGGGCTATAGCCAACGCAGGAAAATAGTTCTTAAAAATCAGGTTAAGAACAATAGCCAGTCCAACCGCAACCAAAGCACCGGGTATTAATTTAAAAAAGGAGTACCGCTTTAACTGGGGCTTATCCCATAACAATACAATAATCAGCGATACAACACCTACTATCAAGGCTCCGGCTTCTAATTGAGAAAAGGCAAAACCAATTTCTGAGAACGTGTTGCGCCCATCCGGCTGGAAGAAATCCATTTCTCCGAAGAAATCTTCATCGGCCCCTAAAAAATGAGGTATTTGTTTTAGAATAAGAATAAGCCCGATAGCGGCCAGCATTCCCCTGATTACCGAGGAAGGGAAGTAAAGACCTATAACGCCGGCTTTTAAGAAGCCCAGTACCAACTGAATGGCACCGGCCAGCACTACGGCCAGCAGGAAAGACTCAAAACTACCCAAGGTTTCAATTCCATTGAGTACAATAACCGTTAAACCGGCGGCCGGGCCACTAACACTCAGCTCGGAGCCACTTAGCCAGGCTACTATTATACCTCCTACTATACCGGTAACCACTCCCGCAAAGAGCGGCGCGCCCGAGGCAAGTGAAATACCTAAACAAAGGGGTAGCGCCACAAAAAAAACAACCAATCCGGCAGGTATATCTTTCCCCAGATTGGCCAGGTAGCTTGGGTTGTAAGTATTTTCTTTCATAAAATTTCAGTTTTCCCCTTATATATCACCGCATTTAACTTAAACAGGAAACTGCAGGATTGTTCTATTTTATTTTTAGTGCTGCAAACTTACCAGCACTACATTAAGGGGGTATTAAACTGAAATTAAAATGAGATTAAAATTTCGGCAGCCGGAATGGTAACGACTACTTCGGTACCAACACCCAGTTTAGAGTTTATCTGAATAGTGCCTTTATGTAGTTTTACTATTCTTTCGGCCAGCGGCAAGCCAATGCCGTGGCCCGAAATATCGCGCACGTTATCGGCACGCCAGAAGGGCACAAAAACCTTTTTTAAATCGTCCGGCGACATGCCCCGGCCCTCGTCTTTTATTTGCAGCTGCACAAAATTCCGGTGCGCCGATATACTACCCTTGATGGATTGGCCCCGCCCGGAAAACTTACAGGCATTTTCGATAATATTTAATAACGCAATCAGCAGCAGCGATTCATTGCCCCGGCAATTCAGTCGCCGTTCATCGTCGGGTAAGTTTTCAAAATTTATGTCAATCAGGGCGTGGGGCTGGCGTTTTTTAGCTTCTTCTATGGCCTGAAAAACCAACTCATCGAAACGGAGCGGCTCCAGTTTAATTTTAGAAATATCGAAGCTGGCGTGCGCAATCTGGAGCATTCCGTTCGAAAGGCGGGCTAACAGACGGGCTTCGTCGAGTACCGATTGCAGTACCTGCTTGTACTCGTAGGATTCTCGGGGCTTCATCAAGGCCACTTCCAGTTCGCCGATAATTGCTGTAAGCGGGGTACGAAGTTCGTGGCTGGCGTTGGAAATAAAGGTGTTTTGCATGTCAAACGCGCTTTCCAGCCGGTCGAGCATATAATTAAATGTAAGCGCCAGGTGCGAAACCTCGTCTTTCCCGTCGGCTTGACTCAGACGTAAATGCAAATCCGAAGCGTTGATTTTCTCCACTTCCTGCACTACTTTCAGAATGGGTCGCAAGGCCTGTTTCGCAAAAAACCAGCCACCCACGAACACAACCAGCATGGATCCCAGAAAACACGTTACCAGAATGAGCCTGAGGTCGCCCAGTTTCTCCAGGGTAATCACATCTATCGATGAAGCCACCACCACGTATTCGCCGGATACGTCTTTATAAACTAAACCCGTAAAATGACGTCGTCCTTCTTTCCACTCTTGCAGGCGGTTCTGCTTTATTTTGTCAAAAATTACCGGTGACAGGTTGAAGGTGCCTTCTCCTTCGCGGAAAACTACTTTTCCCTGCAAGTTATACACCTGCACAATTTCGTAAGGTAAGGTCTGGTAATATTTCTGCAGGATACGCCGGTAGGTGGCCTCACTTACCTTATCGGCATCCAGAAACACATGGGCCACAATATTGGCCCGGTTGGCCAGGCTATCATAAAAAGAAATGCTGCGGGTAATAGCCGTGTAAAAATAGACGGTAAGCGAAAACAAAACCAGGATAATGGCAAAAATAGAAGTAAACTGTAAAGTAAGCCGGGTCCTGATTTTCATACCAACTAAACTTCTTTCAGCACATAACCCATCCCTACCAGGGTATGAATTAATTTAGGCGAAAAATCCTTATCTATTTTTTTCCGCAGGAAATTAATATAAACGTCTATCACGTTACTGCCCGTATCAAAAGACGTTTCCCAAACCTGCTCAATGATATCTACCCTGGACACCACCCGCTCTTTGTTCCGGAGTAAATAATGCAACAGGGAAAATTCGCGGGCGGTTAAACTAATCGGCACGCCTGAACGGATAACGGTTTTCTTCGTCAGGTTTAACTCCAGATCGGCCACCTTTAATATTTCATTGTTCGGAACCTCGTACGCCCGGCGGGTTAAGGCCCGTATGCGGGCCAGCAGTTCCTGAAATACGAAAGGCTTAACCAGGTAGTCATCGGCGCCTGAGTCCAGGCCTAATATTTTATCGTCGGTACTGCCCAGGGCGGTTAGCATTAAGATGGGGATAGCCGGTTTCTGTTGCCTGATTTCGCGGCAAACCTCTACCCCGCTTTGCTTGGGCAAAATCACATCCAGAATTACCAGGTCATACTCGTTTTCGGTCGCCAGTTTTTTACCAAAATATCCATCGTAGGCCACATCAACCTCGTATGCCTGTTCTTCCAATCCTTTCTTTATAAACGCCGATACTTTGGGTTCATCTTCTACCACCAATATTTTCATACAAACCAGCCGGTAATTTAGAATTAAAGCTCGAAGGTAAAACCTTTATCTTTTAGCTTGTGGTACGTTTCTTTATTAAAACTATATAAACGAGCCGCCCGGTGTGCCACGCCTACCTGGGTTTCGTCGAGGGGCATCAGCAGATTCATCTTCAATATTTTCTTCCGGAAATTCCGGGTATCAAACACAGTTCCCAACACGGCTTCGTACAAACCCTGCAATTCGGTTAAGGTAAATTTTTGGGGCAATAATTCAAAGCCAATGGGCTCGGTTCTTACTTTGGCCCGCAGAAATTCCAGCGTTGTATCTAAAATGTGCTGGTGGTCAAATACCAGTTCGGGTAACTCCAGAATATCAAACCAGTTAATATCGGTAGCGTCCGGGCCGGCTTTCAGGTTTTCGAGGGTGTAATTGATAAGGGCGTAATAAGCTACCGTAACTACCCGCCTGTCCGGAAAACGGTTTACCGCGCCAAAGGTATACACCTGCTCCATATACACGTTCGACATACCGGTCATGTTTTGCAGGGTACGCCGCGCCGACATATCTAAATCTTCGTTGTACAGCACAAAACCGCCCGGCAATGCCCACGAACCCGCTAGGGGCTCAATATTCCGCCGGATTAACAACACTTTCAGTTTCCGGTTATCTAATCCAAAAATAATATTATCCGTCGAGATGGAAGGCAGTATATCTTCCGGCCTGTAATCCATAATTATTAATTAAAAGGATGTTTTATTTAGGTTCATCCGACCAGCAAGGTAAAAAAGAAATCTTTTCACTTGCACTTTTTCTTTTTTAATTTTCAAATATACACGACTAAACGGTAGATTTTCGAAGCCGGTAAAAGTTAAATCCTTTAACCTTTCTGTTTAGCAGTCAGTACACTAAAATGTTTTCCAAAATTTATCCTGAAAAGTATAATTAATTACTGGCTGATTCTTTGGACCATTTAAAAGATAAATTAAGCACAAAAAATTTGAATCATAAATTTAAACCCTCTATTATTGTAAAAATTACAATAAGCCCTGATACATGTATTTACTCGGATATGATATTGGCAGTTCTTCGGTAAAAGCTACTTTAACCGATGCCGCTACCGGTAAGGCGCTGGCTTCGGCTTTTGCCCCTAACAACGAAATGGGAATGCTGGTGAAACAGGAAGGCTGGGCCGAGCAGGACCCGGAACTTTGGTGGCAGTACGTTACCGAAACTACCCGCCAGGTTTTAGCTAAATGCAACGTGGCCCCCACCGATATTAAAGCCATTGGCATTGCCTACCAGATGCACGGCCTGGTGGTGGTAAATAAAAACCAGCAGGTATTACGCCCATCTATTATCTGGTGCGACAGCCGGGCCGTAGCCATTGGCAACGAGGCTTTTAAAGGCCTGGGCGAAGAAGTTTGTTTGTCTAACTTCCTGAACTCGCCGGCTAACTTTACTGCCTCTAAACTGAAATGGGTACGGGAAAACGAACCCGAAATATTCAGCCAAATTTATAAATTCATGCTACCCGGCGATTTTATCGCTATGAAATTATCGGGTAAAATCCAGACCACCGCTTCGGGCTTATCCGAAGGAATTCTGTGGAACTTTAAAGAAAGTCGGCCGGCTTACGAGCTGTTGGAATATTACGGAATCAGCGCCGATTTAATCCCCGAAATCGTACCAACCTTTGGGATTCAGGCAGAAGTTTCGGCGGAAGCGGCGGCAACGCTGGGTTTAGCGCCGGGTACCGTAATTGGTTACCGTGCCGGCGACCAGCCCAATAATGCTTTCTCGCTTAATGTATTAAGCCCCGGCGATATAGCCGCCACGGCCGGCACTTCGGGCGTAATTTACGGCATCAACAATCAGATAAATTACGATCCGCAATCGCGGGTAAACTCGTTTTTACACGTAAACGGCACCGCCGAAAACCCGGTAACCGGCACCCTGATGATTGTGAACGGCACCGGTATTTTAAACTCCTGGCTGCGCAAAAACTTGTTTTCTTCGGAAAAATATAGCTACCAGTATTCTTACCCCGAAATAAACGAAATCGCGACCCAGGCACCGGCCGGCGCCGATGGCTTGCTGATTTTACCTTTTGGGAATGGGGCCGAACGTATTCTGCAAAACAGGCAAATTGGGGCGGTCATCAGCGGCTTATCGTTAACTACCCACACCAAAGGGCACCTGGCCCGGGCGGCGCAGGAAGGAATTATTTTTGCCCTGCGCTACGGCTTTGATATTATGAACGGCATTGGCATTCAGGCCAGAACGGTTAAGGCCGGCGATGCAAATATGTTTTTAAGCCCTTTATTTGCCCAGACTTTTGCCACCGTTACCGATACTACCGTAGAACTGTACAACACCGATGGGTCGCAGGGGGCAGCCCGCGGGGCCGGCGTAGGAGCCGGCATTTATCCGGATTTTCAAAGCGCTTTTGTGGGGCTGGCCTGTACCCGTACCATCGAGCCGGAAACCAGCCGCCAAGATTTTTACGAAGAAGTTTACCGGAAATGGTGCGCCTTGTTAGAAAACCAGCTGCGGCTCACCAAGACCACCTAATTCAAAATTTTATTATAGCCATTGTCAAAATAAAACCTAAACTATCCAGCTATGTCCATTAAAGTAGTAACCGGAAACAAAACTTATTTCCCCGGCATCGACCAGATAAAATTCGAAGGCCGCGAATCGAACAATCCTTTAGCCTTTAAATATTACGACGAAAACAAAGTAGTAGCCGGTAAAAGCCTGAAAGACCATTTCCGGTTTTCGGTGGCTTACTGGCATACTTTTACCGGCACCGGCGGCGACCCGTTTGGTCCGGGCACCCGCGTTTTTCCGTGGGCTACCAGCTCCGATGCGATTACCTGCGCCAAAGAAAAAATGGATGCAGCTTTTGAGTTTACCTCTAAGCTGGGCGCCGGTTATTATTGTTTCCACGATTTTGATGTGGTAGCCGAAGGCCAAAGCTTAGCCGAATCGGAAAAAAACCTGCAAACCATTGTGGATTACGCAAAACAAAAACAGCAGGAATCCGGCATTAAATTACTGTGGGGAACCGCCAATTTGTTTTCGCACCCGCGTTACATGAACGGCGCCGCTACCAACCCCGATTTTAACGTGCTGGCTTATGCCGCGGCGCAGGTAAAAGGTGCCATTGATGCCACTATAGCTTTAGGCGGCGAAAATTACGTATTCTGGGGCGGTCGCGAAGGTTATATGTCTTTGCTGAACACCAATACCAAACGGGAGCTTGACCACTTAGGCCGCTTTTTGGCGATGGCCCGCGATTACGGCCGCAAAGCCGGCTTTACCGGTACTTTCCTGATAGAGCCAAAGCCAATGGAACCTACGAAACACCAGTACGATTTTGATGCCGCTACGGTTATTGGCTTCCTGCGTCAGTACGGCCTGGATAAAGATTTTAAATTAAACCTCGAAACCAACCACGCCACTTTAGCCAACCATACCTTTGCCCACGAATTACAGATTGCTGCCGATGCCGGTATGCTGGGTTCGATGGATGCGAACCGTGGCGACTACCAAAACGGCTGGGATACCGATCAGTTTCCGGTTGATTTATACGAATTAACCGAAGCCATGCTGGTGTTCCTGGAAGCCGGTGGATTAACCACGGGTGGTATTAACTTCGATGCCAAGCTGCGCCGGAACTCTACCGATTTAGAAGATTTATTTATTGCGCACATTGGCGGTATGGACACTTTTGCCCGCGCTTTAATGGTGGCCCACGATGTTCTGGAAAAATCTGACTACCGCAAAATCCGCGAAAACCGCTATGCCTCTTTCGACAGCGGCGACGGCCAGGCTTTTGAGCAGGGTAAACTATCTTTCGAAGATTTGCATAAACTGGCTTCTCAGAACGGCGAGCCTAAACAAATTAGCGGTAAGCAGGAATTACTGGAAAATATTATTAACCAATATATTTAATTCCTTCTTGGGTTTAAGTACAGGAGAGGACGCATCGCCTGATAATATATAATAATCAGCCTTGGGTCTGAAAAATTTCTGTACCTGATCCAAATCTTGTCATTCAGGAGGAACCTTGTTGGCTGCCTGTTAACAAGGTTCCTCCTGAATGACAATAGTGGATTTTGCCAATCCACTCCCTTTTATTCATGCTTAACCAAAGTAATAGCTTGGAAAATAACATTGTTTTCACCTAAAAAAAAGGCCTTGCTACTACTAGCAAGGCCTTTTTTTTACAAGAATTTATTTTTTTATTTCGCTCCTCGGGCCATTTCCAGGGCTTTGGTGGTGGTATAATATTTGGCCAGCATGTTGGGCACCTCCCACTCAGGCAATTTGCCTTCGCCTAAATATTGTAAATACTTTTCCGTAACCTGACCAAAGTGCGCTTCGTGGCCGTTGTGGTATTTTTCGGGCACTTCCACTTGCCAGCCGGTTTTAATTTGCTTTACTTCAATTCCAGGGTAAGTGGCCTGCACTTTCGCCAAAGCCCCTTTCAGGCTGGCCTCAAAGGCTTTCATATCGGTACCTTTAGCCGGTTCTATATACAACTGGGGTTTGTATTTTTGTTCTTTTCCCTGCCGGATAACCAGGTTGGCTTTGGTGCCTTTCATGATAGAATAATGGGTATCGCCGGCGCCTTCCGGGGCTTCAAAATTCCAGATAACCGACACCTTGGCGTGCGTATCTTTCAACTTATAATTTATTTCGCCGTTGGCATAAACGCCCAGCATACTATCTTTTTCTACGCCTTTTTGCAAAAACTCCGGATAAGAAGTTAAAGCCGTCACCTTTTTAAACTGGCTCGGACTTAATGTCGTTTTCCAGCGGCGGGCCGAGTTGATAGCGATATCTTTGTTATAGTCGATTATTTGTTCCGGATAGCACTCCCACTGTACCAAATCTACCAGGTGGGTTGTTACGTCCACAATGCCTTCGCCCTGTTGGGTAACATCAAAAAACCAGGCCGGCCGCTTAATGGGCGCCCCCGATACATATTTAAAGAAGTGGTGCACGCTCTCTTTTGTAATGGCCGGGTCGGCTGGCGTACCTTTCTGTAAGGTGCCGAACACTTCCGGTAAGCGCGAAAACTCGCGTTGCAGCATGGTGGTTATTTCGTACCGCTCCGTCATGATATCGTATAGCAGAATATTCTTTTGTCCGGCGGAGGCAAAGGCCTCTTTTAATTGGGCGAAATCCTGGGTATTAATGGCCATGGGTTTGTCGGCGAGCACGTTAAAGCCCGCATCTATCGCCGTTTTAATGTAATCGGTCTTGCGGGCGTTGTTGCCGGCCATTACCACCACGTTGCCTTTATTTTCAGATACCATTTTTTGCAGGTAATCGGCTCCGGTATACACTACCTCTTTCCACTGCGTCGGATTTTCCGGACGGGTATTATAGGCTTCTATTTTTTTCAGGTGCTCCTGCACATCTTCACCGGCCGGGGCGTACACGTGTACCACCGGGTCTACCTGGTTATACATGGTTTTTTGTACCAGCGCGGCGTGGAAATGGCCCGGATCCAACGTAATTAATTTTATACTGCCGGCGCCTGCCGCCACTGATGTCGAGTCAGCACTGGCAGTGTCGGTTTCGGAGTTAGCCGTATTATTTTTAGAAGAGCAGGAAAACAGCAGGCATAAAGCTAAACCTGGCAAAGTAACCGTAGCTAAATTTTTTAACATTATTCTCTCAGAATTATAGTGGTGAATTTGATTCCGGCTATAAATTAAGGGGAGTTTACCCGGATCTAAATAAAAAATCTTAAAAATTATTCCGACAACGTTACCGGAATGCTTAATCCGGGCCAATTGCCGGAGTAATATTTCTCTTAAAGCCTCGCTGCGTAAAGTTATATACCAGGCTTATCAAAATCTTAGACCTTACGCCAACACTTGGGCTGCATAAGAATTCTGAAGTTAATTATTGTATATAAAGCCGGTTATTAGAATAATTAATTATTGGTCACAGACAAGTTTGGCGATTGCCGGCTCATCTTCTTCTACTTCGGGAAAACGAATTACGGCCGCATTCAGGAAAAATATATCGTGCTGGTCGTCGTTACCGGTTGATATTTCGCTGAAAAGGCATTTATCCGACTCCGGGTAAAAAGAATGATACCAACCCGGCAGGAGCGTGAGGCGCTCCCCGGAAGCCAAATGAATATTTTGCCCGGCCAAAACAGTTTGTCTCTGGTTATTTAGGTGAACCTCTATCGGAACTGGTGCGGCGGCATCGGATAGGCCGGGCCAAACCTGTATGGCTAAAGAACCGTTGCGGCAAACAATATCTTTTTTCTTGTGCTGGTGGTAATGCAGTGGCGTGCGCTGGCTTTTAGTAACAAACACCAACTTTTCGCAATATTCCGGTTCATTCGCTAAAATAATGCCCACCTGCCCTTCCTGCAAAAAATTATCCAGACCAAAATCTGTCACATCCCATTGGGGGCTGGGTGGCAGGCTCCAGCCATTTGCCTCCAGAAATTCGGCCGCGTGCCGGATTGCCGCGTTAACCTCTGACCTTTTCATCTCCGGAATAATAGCAGAACCGTAAATTCTCTGTTTACAAGCACAACAAAATATTCAAATACCACCGCATTCGGTTGTTCTTTAAAGAGCTTATAAAGTCATACGCAAAAGTAAATTCAAGGGCTAAAGCTGGTATTGATTTTTGATAAAAAGCTAAGTTAATTCAGGAAAATAGGGGTAACTGTTAATTCTAAAAAAGGAAACGTGTTCTTATACAGTTCAGAATAATATAATATATTCATAAATTCTGTTATTGATATACGCCTGTTCTGGTTGAGAAAAAACTTTTGCGGCCTTTAACAGTTATGCCTAATTGGTAGAAGCCGTAAAGAAATAATATATGTCAAAAAAAATTATCGTTGCTGGTGCAACAGGCAATTTAGGAGGAAAAATAGTAAATGCATTATTAAAAAATGGTGCAGAAGTTGTTGCTATTACCCGATTGAAAACAGACAAAAACAAAATTAATGCATTAGAAAAGAAAGGCGTTACCGTTTTTCAAATTGATACTTCAAGTATTCCAGAAATAGCAAAGTGCTGTAAAGGAGCAGACTGTGTAGTTTCAGCATTATCTGGCTTAAGGGAAACTATAATTGATGCCCAAAAAATACTAGTAGATGCTGCAATTAGAGCAAATGTAAAGAGATTTATTCCCAGCGATTATGCAATTGACTTTACTAACCTTATGGAAGGTCAAAACAGAAATTTAGATTTAAGAAGGGAATTTCATAAATATATAGAAGACAAACCTATCAATGTTACAACAATATTCAATGGACCATTTATGGATTTATTGACAACGGATATGCCATTGATATTATTTAAACATAAGAGAATACTTTGTTGGGGCAATCCTAATCAAATGATGGAATTTACCACCACAAAAAACATTGCTGACTTCACTGCCCAAGCTGCTATGGATGAGGAAACACCAAGAAATTTATACATTGCCGGCGATAAATTAACCTGTAATGACTTTGTAGAACTCTTAACTAAATTGACAGGAAAAAAATTTAAATTATTAAAACCTGGCGGTATTTCTCTTTTAAATTTTCTAATTAAGGTAACCAGATTTTTTTCACCATCTAAAAATGATTTATATCCAGCATGGCAAGGAATGCAATATATGAGAGATATGATGGAAGGAAGAGTTGTATTTCAGAAATATGACAATGAAAGATACTCCAATATTAAGTGGACTAATGTGGAAAATTTTTTGATAAATGAAAATATAAAATTAAGAATAAACTAACGACAGAAAAACAAGAAAAGCATAACAGTACCTATAGGCAAGCAAGGGCTCAGTGCTTATTAGCGCCAGAAAATGCTAAATTTAATGTTCAGTCCTTCATAAGAAATTAAGTGCTAAGAATCTTTGCCTGCGTATAGCTGCAAATCCTTAGAAGCAAACCTTAGATTACCACAGAAATTAATTAATAATGCCAAATGGATAAAAGTGAGTTAGACAAGTTAGTGATAATAATTTTGCTTCCAGGCAACCCTAATAAATGGTGGAAAACATTTCACCCATAAAAATTGTGAGAATTAAATAAGAACAGAATTTAACAGAGCCAAACAATTTTTAATTTACCTTAGTGACCCGCCAGCTTAAAATTAGATAAAAATGATTCAGAAATCATCTATACTAAAATTAAGGCTATTATTATTTGCAAGATAACTTTCTAAAAATCATATTTAACCAGCACCAAGTGGTATCATTTATATAATATCTTATAAGATTTAATACAAAGGAAAATGCAGAATAAAAGGGAAAAGTTACTAGGTAGGCTAAGATCTCATTATCGCCTTGAATTTTTTAATGCATTCGGCTTACCTTTTTTATTTGTTCTTAACAGCATTGTTCATAAACAACCTATTGGAATTAACTCCATAGCGGCATTTATTCTGAATGGAATAATTCTTCTTGAAGGTTCCTTTCTTTGGTATAGCATTTATCGTAAACTCACCACCAAGCTTAATACTGACTTCATTAGTATTTTACGACTTTTCAAATTTATCAATTTACTTCTAATAATATTGACGCTGAATTTAATCGTTGTTAATCAATTTAAAAGTACTTTCGAACAGGTTGGGGCAATTGCTTTTTTAATTTTAGCCATACTGGAACATATAAATTACTTTGAGGTTCAGTTGATGTATGATAGCAAAAATGATTTAAAGTATTTGCAATTATTTAAAAAACTGAAAATATCTAAGTTGAAAATTCTTATTAATAATTATAAATAGGGTCAATTGCCAATCTTTCCGCTGCTTTCATGACGGGTCGGCGCACCTTATAAAGCAATATTTAGGTAACCAAAGAATTCAAAATAAAAAATACAAAGCTTTATTTTAATTATATAACTGACATTTAGTTGTTGTCATCCAAATTATGTATTAATGAAAGAGAGCGTAATAGAAGCGAACAACATTAAACTTTATACAGAAGGTTATGGCAATATAGGTAATCCAGCCATTTTACTGATAGCAGGTGCAACAGTTTCTATGCTCTATTGGGACGAAAATTTCTGTCAGCGATTAGCCAACAATGGATTTTTCGTAATTAGGTATGACAACAGAGATGTGGGAAAATCGACCTATTATGAACCAGGTTCAACCCCGTATGACATTGTTGATTTAACGGATGATGCTATAACTATCTTAGACGGTTACCAAATTGAAACGGCACATTTGGTTGGCATGTCATTAGGTGGATTAATCGCACAAATAGCCGCCATAAAATATCCTGACTGGGTTAAATCCTTAACCCTCCTATCAACTGGACCTTGGGGTGACTCAGAGCCCAATATTCCCCCAATGGACTCCCGAATTATAGACTTTCACAATAAATCGGGAACGGTTGATTGGACGCATGAAGATAGTGTTGTGCAATATTTGGTGGAAGGAGCAGCCTTAATGAGCGGAAGAAAACAATTCGACCAGAAAAGAAGTGAGAAATTAATAAGAGCAGAATTTAACAGAGCCAACAACTATTTAAGTATGTTTAATCATGCCGCCTTACAGGGCGGTGAAACATATTACAACCGTTTAGAGGAGATTAAACAACCCACTTTAATAATTCATGGAACAGATGACCTTATCTGGCATTTTAAACACACAGGCGTTTTATTAGATAAAATCAAAGATGCTACATTAATTCAATTAGATGGAACAGGACACGAATTACATTTTGAAGATTGGGACACCATTATTGCAGGAATATCAAAACATGTAAAGGACAACAACTAAATAGCCAGGTTCCCCAAAAAGCCATTTAGCCCAAAGCACTTGGGTAGTATCTGAAGCCGGTAACCTGCCTTAAAATTTCATATACCGAAACCAATAATCGTCCACTACTTATTACCGGCACTATCACTGGTCATCATTCGAATAAAATAAATATTAATGAACATACAGATAGAATTAGTTTTAATTGGTTTATCAATTCTTTTTTTTCTAAGTATTCTGGCGGGTAAAGCCAGTTCTAAATTTGGGGTGCCTGCCTTATTACTGTTTTTGTCGGTAGGTATGTTAAGTGGAAGCGACGGGCTGGGTATACAATTTGAAAATATTCAGGCGGCCCAAATCATTGGCACCATTGCCTTATGTATTATTCTTTTTTCCGGCGGCCTGGACACCAAGATTGCCGAAATACGTCCCATTTTTGCCCAGGGAGTAGTATTAGCTACGATTGGGGTACTTTTAACGGCCCTTATCAGCGGGGTTCTTATTTGGTGGATTTTAGGAATGACCATGCAATCGGCCGGGGTAGGTTTATTAACCGCAATGCTGTTGGCTGCCACCATGTCTTCCACCGATTCGGCCTCTGTTTTTTCAATTCTTCGCTCAAAAGGGTTGCACTTAAAGAATAATCTCCGGCCCATGCTGGAGCTGGAAAGCGGCAGTAACGACCCCATGGCCTATATTCTGGTAATTACCTTGATAGAAATTATTAAACTGGAAGCAGTTCCTAATTACTGGCTGGTTGGATTTCAGTTATTATTACAGTTGATTATTGGGGCCCTGGCCGGTTTTGCGCTGGGTAAATTAGCCGTGTATGTTATAAACCGGATCCGCATCGGCAACGACTCGCTATATCCCATATTAGTTTTTACCTTCTGTATTTTTATATTCTCCCTAACCTATTTTATTAAAGGCAATAGCTACCTGGCTGTTTATATTGGTGGATTGGTAATCGGAAATGCCAAGTTTGTGCACAAACGATCCTCACTTAATTTCTTTGATGGATTAGCCTGGATGAGCCAGCTATTGATGTTCTTAACTTTAGGTTTGCTGGTTAATCCTGCCGAGTTAATACCCATTATTGTACCCAGCCTGATAATCAGCTTTGTTATGATATTTATTTCCCGGCCGTTAACTGTTTTTCTTTGCCTGCTTCCTTTCTGTAAAATGGCTAATAAAGATAAAACCTATATCTCCTGGGTCGGACTCAGAGGAGCGGTTCCGATTATTTTTGCCATCATACCCCTGGCGGAACAGGTACCCCACGCGAGACTCATCTTTAATATTGTTTTTTTCTGTACCCTGGTATCGCTGTTAGTACAAGGCACCTCGCTGCCTATTATGGCAAAATGGCTGGGACTGGCAGAGAAACCACGTGAAATTAAAAAGCTCCGGGATTTTGATGTTGAATTCTCGGAAGAGATAAAATCTATAACGGCCGAAATAGAAATTAGCAGGAACATACTGGCCTTTGGCAACCGATTAATGGATTTGCCGCTACCGGATAAAACCCTGGCCGTAATGGTAAAAAGGGGTGATAAATATTTTGTACCGAAAGGAAAAACCATTATTCAGGAGCACGATATATTATTAATTATAACCGACGACCATGAGGCTTTATTGGAAACTTATAAAACTTTAAAAGTAGATTCTACCAGTTAAATATTATTGAATTACGTTTTCAAAGATGCAGAATTGGGAATAGGATACGGAAACTACCCGTTCCACAGTTTGGCTGCGGACTTGCACTTGTTCCCGCCGCATAAAATTAAAAAGATGCTAAAACAGCTTCTGGAATTTAAACAAACCGACCGGAAATGGCATTTCGGGGTGCTGGCCGGCTTATCGGTGGGTATTCCACTATTGGCTGGCTACTATACCGGCAATATGCCGGCCGTTAAATTGGCCTCGCTGGCCGGATTGGTGATTTTGTATATTCATTCCCAAAACCTGGCCCACCGGATGATTACCCTGATGGCTTGTTCCTTTGGCATTATGGTTTCCTTTTCGGTCGGAATATTTTTCGGGTTTAACCCTTACGTAGCTTCCTTTGTTTTGGGCTTGTATGCTTTTGCGGTGCACCTGGCTTTGTATTACTTAAAAATGGTGCGGCCACCAGGTAATTTTTTCTTTATTATGGTGGCTTCGGTGGCTATTAGTATGCCTTATCAAATAGAAACCATTCCTGAAAAAATAGGTTTTGTAGGTATTGGCACCATGATTTCCTGCACTCTGGGCCTGCTCTATAGCCTGGTAACGCTCCGTAGAATGCCACCCGCTCAGGAAGTAATTAGCCTGGCGCCAGGCAAATACATTAATTTTATTCAATCGCTAACGTTCGGCTTATTTGTTGGATTGGCTTTGCTGGTAGCTTATTTATTAAAGCTCGACAGCCCGTACTGGGCTCCTACCTCCTGTGCCGCCGTTATGCAGTGAGTTAGTACCAAACATATCTGGCAACGGAGTTTACAGCGCGTTATCGGCACACTGGTTGGATTAAGCTTAACCTGGCTTATTTTGTACCTGCAACCCTCTCTCCTGGCTATTTGTATCAGCATCATTCTGTTACAAAGCGTAGTTGAATTGCTGGTGGTCCGGAACTATGGCATTGCGGTAGTTTTCATTACCATTCTTACTATATTCCTGGCCGAATCCGGCGAAACATTAACTAATAGCCCCAATGATCTCATATTTACGCGCTTTCTGGACATCCTGACCGGGAGTGTAATTGGTGCCGTGGGCGGTTGGATATTGTATAACGAAAAGTTACATTTTATTACTACCCGGCAGCTTCGGAAAACCAGAATGGTTATTTTGCGTCGGAAATAACATACGGCCCTGTTTTAAAACTTTTGAATTACAGGTTTTCTTATCCTATGTTTTACATCTGCAGCACTTTTTCCCAAGTCACCGGATCCACCGGTACGCCTAAATTAATATTTTCCTGACGGGTGCGCCAGGTATTTTCGCCGGGGTACAAAATAGCGCTACCGGGGCTTACCGGTGTACTGCTTTTAATAAAATCTACGGTTCGCCGGATAATGTCATCGGTAAATGCACTATCCTGAAACTGACTTACGTCCAGGCAAATAAATACCTGCGACACGCCGTATTCTTCTTCTAAACCGGCAATATCGGCGGTGGTCCGGCCGCCAGCCAATATGCCTAAGGCTAAATCCAATAAAATACTTAAGCCAGATCCTTTCCAGAAGCCAATGGGCAATGCCCTTTCGGTGGCCTCGATGGCAGCCGGGTGCTGGGTTAAATCTCCGGCTGCATCGTAGCCGCCGGGTACCAGCAGTTCTTGTCCGGCCTCGGCGTACTTCCGCAGTTTGCCGTACGAATACTGGCTCATGGCCATGTCCAATACCACGTGCTGCCCGCTGGAATGCGGTACCGCCACTACAAAGGGGTTATTGCCAATGGCCGGGGTTTTGCCGCCCCACGGCGGCATGTTCGGAATAGTATTAGTAAAGCAAAAAGCCACGCAGCCGGCGTCGGCCGCCTGCCAGCCGTACGTTCCTCCCCGCATCCAATGATTGGTGTTGCGGAGCGCCACCCCACCGATGCCCGCTTTTTTGGCCAGCGCAATAGCCTGGTTCATGGCTGCAAAAGCGTTTAAATTTCCTGGCCCCTGCTGTCCGTTCCACCGTTCAAAACTCCCGTGTTTATGTTCTAGTAAGGGTTCAGCATCCGGAATCACATATCCTTTTTGTAGATACTGCATAAATCGCGGGAAACGGTTCAGGCCGTGAGAATAGATGCCGTCGCGGTCAGTTTCGGAAAATAACCGGGCACAAAGCGTAGCCCTTTTTGCCGTAATGCCTTTTTTTTCCAGAATTCGTTGTAATTCAGCTTGCAGGGTAGCGATTGGTATGCGCATCTTTAACTTTTTTTCGGCCTTAATATTAAAGCTTAATTTGGCAAGGACAAGTAATTAAGCCCGGTAAATTGAAAAACGTTACCTGGCGTACCGTTGAACCATTTTAATTCAGTTGTATACAGCTGGTAATATTCCCACTGGATATAACAATAAAGGCGCTGGTTGAAATTGAGATGTATTTTCGCCCACCACTTGCTGGTATTAAGCCGCAACAAAGGCACTAATTGAAAAAAGTGGTATCTTTAATAACAATCATCTTAAATATATTACTGCCTCTTCTTAATATATTACATGAATGGTCGGTTTTATAATGGTCAGTTCTATTTGTCTATCTTTTGAAAGATTCCATCTTTCCATGTTCAGGTGCTAACTGTATTGAGAGGTCTAAGAAGCCTCAGGGCTGGCGCCCCCCGTTTGGCCGCTCGGGCTGCTCATCTTTCCTTTGCTCGTACCTCGCAATGCTAAAGCACCGGAAGAGCATCTTCCCAAAGGCCCTCATTGTCCAAACTGCTGTAATATGCCAGTAGATAATGCATTACCAGGTTCAATCATTATTAAATACTAAACCTTCCCAACAAAGCTATTCAGCGATGTTCCGGTTCGGCCGAACTCCTTCCCTGAATCAGGGAAGGTGCCCGGAGGGCGGAAGGGTTAAACGCTTTTAGGAGAAAGCAAGTGCCGCCCCACAAACGAAAGCTAGCAAACACGCTAAAGAATAGCAAATAACCTTGGACGGACTACAAAGAATCTTTTCCCCTGCAATAATTCCTTTCAAGGCGCAGTTTCTGTTTGATAATAGTATTTACAGCCTGCAAATATTGAAGCCAGCCGCTACCAATAACACAAAAAAACGGCCGGAAATTAATCAGGCCGTTTTTGGTTTGTCTTTATGGTTCTACTTACGCCAGTATTTTGGTTAAGTTTTTATAACTGGTGGTAATGCTGTCGAGTGGGTTCCCGGGGGTCTGGTCTTGCTCTACGTAATAATATTTAAGACCAGCAGTTTTAGCGGCGGCAAAAATCGGTTTAAAATTTATTACACCGTTGCCTACTTCGGTAAAAAATTTCTTTTCGGTTTTATCCATGTCTTTAACGTGCCACATCTCGAACCGGCCCGGATATTTTTTAAACAAGCTTACCGGTTCGTTGCCCGATTTTACGGCCCAGTATAAATCCAACTCCATTTTGGCTTTGGTTTGCGAAAGCAGCAGATTGTAAGGTACCTGGCCTTCCAAAGTTTCGAACTCAAAATCGTGGTTGTGGTAGGCAAATTTAATTCCGGCTTTTTTACAGGCCTCATCGGTTTTGTTAAACAAGGCAATGTGGCTTTTATACTGATCCAGGGTTTTCCGCTCATCCGGCATTAAATACGCGCAGGTTAAATATTCCTGGCCCGATTCGGCCGCCATATCTACCAGTTTCTGCATATCGTTTTGCAAAGTAGCAAAAGGCATTTTAGGTCCGGCCGAACCTACCATTACGTGGGAGCTGCGCAACTTCATACCCATATCGGCCAGCATACTGGTAAACTCTTTCGGCTTCAGGCCATAATAATGACCTTTAGAACCCGCCGCCGACTCCATATTTTTATACCCGATGGCTGCAATTTTTTGCAGGGTGCCTTTCAGGTCTTTTTCCAGGAGGGTGCGTACGGTATACAGCTGCAGGCCGGGTGCAGGCAGGCCAGGTGCTGCTTTTAACAAATGAGGTGCAACTAAGGCCCCGGCCGTAAGCATACCGGCCTGCTTTAAAAAGGCTCTACGATTTAAATTCATGTAATATTCTATTATGGATTGTGGGTGGAAAAATTTAAAGATTCAGACTTATAAAACAACTTACATACCAGATTTCCTGCGCTACAAAAATTACCCGGCTTGAAATATATCATTAATTTATTTCCGGTAAAATACTCACCCGGGTATTTATGTAAAAGTAGCTAAATATTTAATCACGCGTTTTAAATACGCAAAATAAACCTGTCATTATCAACAATTTACCTTTATTTATTGACCAACAAAAATGACCGAACCTGTCCTTCCTTTAAGAATAAAATAATGGCGCCGTTAAAATTAAAAAGTTGTCTGTGTTACTATACTTTTTTCCGTCGGTTTAGTGTTTTATTTTTACCCTTGTTCCTGCAGGTCGCGGCTCAGAACAGCCCTACAGCTTGCCGGAATTAGTGTTTTAGATATTGCCTTACTATCCCATGACCGAAGAACTGGCTTCCCTGAAAACTGCCTTGTCAGGAGATTTTTATTACCGCGAAACCGGCATTGATAACGCCATGCGGATGGTTTACGCCACCGATGCCTCCATTTACCAGGAAAAACCGCTGGCCGTGGCTTTACCTAAAACGATAGCAGATTTAAAAACCCTGATACAATTTGCCCGGCAGCAACAGGTAACGCTCATTCCGCGGGCAGCGGGTACTTCTTTGGCCGGACAGGTAGTAGGCCGCGGCATTGTAGTGGATATTTCTACGCACTTCGGCCAGATCATGGAAATTAATGCCGCCGAAAAATGGGCGCGGGTACAGCCCGGCGTTATCCGCGACGATTTAAACAAGCACCTGCTCCCCTATGGCTTAATGTTCGGGCCCGAAACCTCCACGGCCAGCCGGGCCATGATTGGCGGTATGGTGGGGAATAACTCATGCGGGCTGCACAGCATTAAATGGGGCAGCACCCGCGACCACCTGCTCGAAGCCAAGGTATTATTAAGCGATGGTTCCGAGGCCACTTTTAAAGCTTTAACCCCGACCGAGTTAGAAGTTAATTCCCAAGGAGCTGACTCACAGGAGAAAGCTATTTACCAGGCGGTGGGTCATTTATTAAACCAACCGCAAAACCAGCAACTCATCCGGCAAAACTTTCCTAAAAAAACAATCACCCGCCGTAACACGGGCTATGCCCTGGATGCCTTGCTCGATACCCAGCCATTTGAAAACCCCTTGGTACCGTTTAATTTATGCCGGTTGGTGGCAGGGTCCGAAGGAACGCTTTGCATTTTAACCGAACTCAAAATTAACCTGCTGGATTTACCGCCCAAGGAAAATGCGCTCGTCTGCATCCATTGCGAAACGTTGCAGGAATCTTTACAAGCAAACTTAGTAGCTCTGCAACACGACCCCACAGCCTCAGAACTGGTAGATAAGCGGATTATGGATTTTACCAAAGACAATCCGGGCCACTTACCCAACCGTTTCTTCATCCAGGGCGATCCGGAAGCTATTTTAATGGTAGAATTTTTCGCTGACACCCAAGAGGCCGTACAGGAACGTGCCCAAAATTTAGTGGCGGATTTAAAAAACAATAATATCGGCTACGCTTACCCGATATTGGTGGGGGCCGATGCCAACCGGGCCTGGGATGTAAGAAAAGGTGGTTTAGGCCTACTGCGCAACATGCCCGGCGATACCCAACCGGTAAATTTAATCGAAGATTGTGCCGTAGATGCCGCCGATTTGCCGGCCTACGTAGCCGATGTAGACGCCATGCTCCGCCGGCATAACCTGGTAGCCTCTTATTATGCCCACGCCGGGGCCGGCGAACTGCACATCGAGCCCATGCTGAACCTGAAAACGACCACCGGAAAAAATTTATTCCGGCAGGTACTGGCCGATACCGTTGAAATATTAAAAAAATACGACGGCTCTTTAAGTGGTGAGCACGGCGACGGTCGGTTGCGCGGTGAGTTTATTCCCGAAATAATGGGACCGGGTGTTTATGAGTTGTTCCGGCAGGTAAAACAAGCCTTTGACCCGCAGCATATTTTTAACGCCGGCAAAATTGTGGATACGCCACCCATGGACGAATATTTGCGGTACACGCCAGAACAGGAAACACCCAAGCACGCAACCGTTTTTAACTTTACGAAAGAAGGCAGCATCTTACGGCTGGCCGAAAAATGTTCGGGATCCGGCGATTGCCGCAAAACCAATTTAACCGGTGGTACCATGTGCCCCAGCTTTATGGCCACCCGCCAGGAGCACGATACTACCCGCGCCCGCGCCAATATTTTGCGTCAGTTTCTCACCCACTCTGCCAAACCCAACCACTTCGACCACGAAGAAATCCGGAGTGTTATGGATTTGTGCATCAGCTGCAAAGGCTGTAAAACCGAATGCCCGTCGGGGGTAGATGTGGCCAAAATGAAAGCCGAATTTCTGCAACATTATTACGATGCCAACGGCGTGCCTTTGCGTACCCGGCTTATCGGGAATTTTACAAAATTAAATTCGCTCGCCTCCATATTACCCGGCGCTTACAATTTACTCATGAGCGATAACGCTACCGGCAAACTGGCGAAAAAAATGATGGGGTTTGCCCCGGAGCGCTCCCTGCCCCGCCTGCACCAAACCACTTTTATCGCCTGGTTTCGGAAGTGGCGCGCCCAAACGCCGGCTCCAGCTAATGCCCCCCGGGTTTACTTATTTGCCGATGAATTTACTAATTTTAACGATGTAACCGTCGGCCAGAAAGCTGTACAATTGCTCCACGCCCTGGGTTACGAGGTACTGGTACCCAAACACGAAGAAAGCGGCCGCACGTATCTATCGAAAGGGTTGCTGCGGGAGGCCCAAAAGCTGGCTATCAAAAACACCGAACTCCTGAGCCAGGTACTCGCCGACGGCTCGCCAATAGTGGGCTTGGAACCCTCGGCTATTTTAACCCTCCGGGATGAATACCTGGATTTAGTACCCGATGCTTTATTGCCGCAAGCCCAGGCTATCGCCAAACAAGCCTTTTTAATCGATGAGTTTCTGGCTACCGAAATCAGCCGGGGCCAGATTAAACCAGAGCAGTTTACCACCGACGGAAAAAATATACAAATTCACGGCCATTGCCACCAGAAAGCCTTGTCTTCGGTAAACGCTACCGTTAAAATATTGTCGTTACCTATTAACTATCATGTAGCCGTTATTCCGTCGGGCTGCTGCGGCATGGCGGGCTCTTTTGGTTACGAAGCTGAACACTACGAGGTGTCGATGAAAATTGGGGAATTGGTATTGTTTCCGGCGGTGCGGGCAATGTCCGACGAGGTTCTGGTAGCAGCGCCAGGCACCAGTTGCCGCCACCAGATTAAAGACGGCACCGGCCGTTTGGCCTTACACCCGGTAGAAATCCTCTGGGATGCCCTGGTAAAATAAACCTGGCCACCTTGTACGGGAAATAGATAGCAGCAATAATCCAGCCCCACGCTGTAGTTTAAGCTAAGGCTCCTGCCAAATACCAGTTTAGGCTTCTTTACAAACGCCTGCTTCTACTGTGATATTTGGTTGGGCTGTAGCTCATCCCGGCTACAGCCGACAGTGTTTGCTGCTCTTTAAGCGCTCCCAAAGCAACCTGCGCCTTGAAGACAGCCGTAAATATTCCCTTACTTTTTCATCTTTGCCACCTTCTTAAATTAGTATTGCTAAACTTAACTCGTGGCCTATTTTTGCCACGGTGTTATAGTGTAAGAAACTATTTTTAAATAAGGTTGACTGCTATCCCATAATTTGAATAGGAACAGGAAAACACTAAACTAAACATTCCGGTTTTAACGCTGTATTACATTAGAGCATAAAAATTTGTTTCTGCCTACTTTTTTTATAAACATAATTTCATGATTCCTAAACCGGTACCGGTAGAACCTACGTTGGCAAATTCTTTACTCATCGGCTCAGGCCTATTCTGGACTTTGACTTACCTGCTTATTTTGCGGCGCGGGACTAAAGACCAGATATATGGTATGCCGGTGGCCGCCTTATGTGCAAACCTGGCCTGGGAGTTTATTTTTGCCTTTGTATTCCCGCATCCGTATCCGCAACGGGTCGTAAATTATATCTGGCTTACCTTCGATTTAGGTATTATGTGGCAATACCTGAAGTTCGGTAAAAAAGAATTCCCGGCAGGGTTTTCTTCCCCCGTATTTTATTTAAACTTTCTTCTGGGGCTGGTATTTTCGTCTTTAATAATTGCTTTTATATCCGTGGAATTTGAGGAATACATCGGTTATTACGCTGCTTTTGGTCAAAACCTGCTCATGTCGGTGTTGTTCATCGCCATGTTATTCAAGCGAAATAATGTGAGAGGCCAGTCGGTTTACATTGCTTTATTTAAAATGCTGGGGACCATCCTGGCTTCCATTACTTTTTACCTGTACTTTCCCAAATCGTACCTGCTCCTGCTGCTCTATTTTGCCATATTCTCTTACGATATTATTTATTTATTCCTACTCCGGAACAGGTTGAAAGCCGAAGGATTCCAACCTTGGCAGCGGTGGTAAACCTATATTTTAATTGCGCGATAGTAGGCTTGCGTTTTTTATAGAACAATGGTCCCATTCCTTTACTTTATTTTTCACATTGCAGATATATTATCAATTCAAGAAAGGCATTTATGTAACATAACTTGACTTATAAGCCAACTATTGACCCAGTTTTATGCAGCAGCGGCATTCCGAATTAGAAGCATAAATATACCTCTAAAAATAGGGGCGTGCTATTTCGTCTGCCATGGCCAGGTTAGCTGCGCGCTTACTTAAATCGGCTTTTTGCAACGCAGATTTCAACGCCTCTCTATCCAGATCCTGACAATAGGCCGGCTCACCCGGTTGCTGTCGCCATGACTCCGACAACGAGCCGGCGTCAATGGCGTCGAAGCCAATCTCCTCAATGAGTCGCATGACAACTTGCTTTTCCCGCTCCTCATTACCGGCAACAGATAGGGCAATTCGATTCGGGCTTCCGGCTGGAACAGCCTTCGCAGCTAAGCTGGGGGCAACGATGTTGTTAAAAGCCTTGATCACCGGATGGCCAAGCACCTGGGCTACCCATTCGCTGTCCGTTAGTCCACCTTCGATAGCAGCATTCCGCCCGTCGCGAGAAGGATAGTAATTACCCGTATCGATAATGATGGCCTGGGAAGCGGCCAAAATGGATATCGGAAGGTCTACAATGGCCTTCTCAGGGATAGAAATAATAATAAGGTCTTTAGCGCCGGCCGCTTCTTCTGTCGTCACGGGAGTCGCGCCGGTTTCCGCCGCAACTTTGCTTAAAGAGGCCGGGCCTCGCGAGTTCGCAATCATAACCTGGTGTCCCAGATTGGTCAAATACCGAGCGAGTGTGCTGCCTATGTTACCGGCTCCAATAATTCCTATTTCCATAGCTGTATCTATTTTGGTTTAATTTATTAAATATTACTTATTACACTACGCTAACTTTACTTGGCGAGGAAACGCGAGGGTCAATTCCATACTGTTCCGGAGCACCAAGGTGTTCGCGTAAAGTCTTGCCTGCATAATCCTGGTGAAAGAGACCGCGTTCTTGCAGGATAGGAACCACTTCATCCACAAAGGCATCAATGCCATCTGCGTTAACGTCGGCGGAAATCCAGAAACCATCGGCGGCTCCAGCTTCAAACCACGCTTGCATATGATTGGCTGCCTCCATTCCCGGCCCCACAATCACGGGGTGATAATCAATCACACCGTGGGCCAGGACATCTCGCAGGCGCCACCCTTCTTTTGCAATCTTCAGGGCATGACGTGAGCGAGGGTCAAACGGAGATGGGCGGGCAGCCTCCAATTGTTCTTTTGAGAGCGGTTCGTTCAGACGGTTAATATCAAGGCGTACGCCGAGCATCTGTTGAAGATACGCCACGCGTTGCGGAAAAAGGTGTTCCGTGAGTTGAATCCGGCGATCGAGTGCCGTGCGTCTATCTTTAGCGATGGTGGTCATAAGGCCGGGAATGTATTTTATCTCATCCGGATTACGACCGTAACGTTCTGCTGCTTCCCGGAAAGCATTACGTTGGGCACGTGCATCTTCAATGGTAAAAGCGGCGCCAATAACGGCATTGGCGAAACGACCGGCCAGTTCATGCGCATTAGGACTGCCACCGGCATGAAAAATGATAGGCTGACCTTGTTCCGACGGAGGAATGTAGAGTGGTCCCCGAGAGCCCACATATTTTCCTTTTAAATTGATTGGAAGGATTTGTTCGCTCTTGGCAAATTGTCCGCTCTCCTGGTCATGTACCCAGGCGTCTTTTTCCCAACTGCCCCAAAGTGCCTGGATGAGCTGGATAACCTCATGTGCCCGTCCATATCGTTCCTCACTGGACGGGATAGTTCTGCCGTAGTTTGCTGCGACTGCCTCACCACTGGAGGTAACGGCATTCCAGCCGGCACGACCATGACTCATAACATCCAGTGCTTTAAATTGCCGGGCTAAATTGTACGGCTCATTAAATGTCGTAGAGCCGGTGGCCACCAATCCGATGCGCTTGGTTTCGCGGGCAACCGCAGCCAGCGTGAGCATCACATCCAGGTTAAAACTTGGCGCTTCATTTTCTATGTCCGCCAGCATCGCACCCGGACCATCCGGCAAAAAGATAAACTGAAACTTCCCACGCTCCGCTGACTGAGCCTGTTTTACCCGCGCATCAAAACTGGTATAACTGGTCGGATCAACACCCGGCATGCGCCATGCTCCGGGCTGAGAACCGTATCCATTGCCTAAATGCAGGCCGATAAGCATCTTCTTATCCACCTTGGTGCTATTTTCTATTTTTTCTTGGGATAAGTCCATCCTGGTAATTTTAAAAATTACATAAATAACACCCGGCTTAAGCGGACACCATAATCGGCATCCGGGTTCGTGGTGGCATCTCCCAACCGTTCTTGAAATGCTGCTACGGCCAAATCGCGTCTTTTAGGTAATCGCGCCTTATCAGCTGCGGCAATAGCCGCCGGTAGTTCTTTTAACGAAAGGTCGGTGCAGTAGCCAGGCGCACCTGGTTGCTGCCGCCAAGATTCTTGCAAGGCACCTGCGTCGAATGCATCAAACCCAGTATCTTCTACCAACGTCCTAGTTACCTTTCGGTCAAGTTCCCGGTCGGCGGCTATAGGGATAGCAATTCGGTCAGGGCTTCCGGCCGGTTTACCTTTTTTTGCAAAGGAATCGGAACCAATGGCATTCCAGGCTTTTGCCACCGGACGCCCTAACTGTTCCTGCACCCATAGACTTTCGACCTGACCGGCCTCAATGCTGGCAATTTTGTTATCCCGGGCCGGATAGTAGTTGGAGGTGTCAATCACAACCGTATTTTCCGGAACACCCGTAAAAAGGGGTGCAATCTCGGGAATGCGATTTAGAGGTATGGATATAATAATAACCTCCTTGTTTATAATAGCCTGCTGAACGGTAACCGGCTTTGCCCCGGTAGCCAGCACATCAGCCCCGATGTTTTCCGGACCGCGCGAGTTAGCAACATGTACTTCATGTCCTGCCGCACTCAAGGTCAAGGCTAACGTTTTACCAATATGGCCGACGCCAATAATTCCTATTTTCATACTTTTCTACTAATTTATTTTTAACCAAACTTAAAACAGGAGAATTGTTTTAGAATCGACTCCTGAATGGCCTCCTGGATGCCGGATGGATAAATAACAGGTTAATAATGGGTTGCAAAATTAAGACTATTTACTTTACTTTGTATAGTACTTTCCTAAAGGATAGTAGAATATTTTAAAACGAAGACTTATGGCAGCAAAAAAAGGATACTTATCCTGCCTAGACACAGTTAAGCCGGTGCGGGATGCGCTGGAAGTAATTAATGGCAAGTGGAAATTACCCATCATCATTTCGGTAGCAGTGGGTAATGAACGATTTACCGATATCCAGGAGAGTATTCCCGGTATTACCCCGAAAGTTATGGCCAAAGAACTAAAAGAATTGGAGCAGCACCAACTGATTAAACGTGTGGTAGTAGAGGATTACCCGGTTAAAATCTTGTATAAACCAGAACCCTATACCGATACCTTGACGCCTATTATTGATGCTTTGAAGCAGTGGGGATTAAACCACCGGCAGAAAATTTTTCACCCAGAAGTGTCTAGAGTAAATTAGGACAAAAGCCAGAAATAACCTTTATTTAACCTAATACCAGTTATCGGCAAAAACGCGTTTACAGCTTTCTGAACGAACCTATTTCTAAAATATTTTCTGGTACTTTTGGGGGGAAATCAACGGACAAGCTTTTCCCGGTGATTATTGCATCTTATTTCCTAAATTATTCCAAACCTGCGCTACTTTTAAACTACTTGGGCTTTTGAAGGCTATTGGCCAGCAAATGACTATTAATAGCAAGACGGCAATCGCATTAAACGCAGCATACTTTTGATATTATTTAGGGTAGAACTTTATTCAACAGCAGCAGGTACGCGAAGCCACTGAACAAGGAATGCTCTTTTAAAGCTGCTAACTATTAAACAAAACTTTTTATAGAAAGCAGGTTTGTTAATCTCAGAAGCTAAGAATTAAAGTTATTAAGTTCAAATTTCGTAACACCTGTAAGTAGTACTTGCTACTTCACCATACTTTGGGCGTCGATTAATTTATTTTCCTGGCCATTATGCACGGCATAATTAAAGCCGGGCTGCACACTGTAAGCGCCGGTTTCGCCGGCTTTATTCATAGCCAGAAAACCTACCTGTAATTCTTTATAGTTTTTCTGTTTTTTTACAATGCGTTCTACGGCCGCCCGGCAGGCATCCTGCGGCGAAAGCCCCTGCCGCATTAATTCCACTACCAAATGGCTGCCCACCATTTTAATAACCGCTTCGCCTAAACCGGTAGCACAAGCCCCACCTACTTCGTTGTCGACGAATAAAGCAGCGCCAATGATGGGTGAGTCGCCAATCCGGCCATGCATTTTCCAGGCGGCACCGCTGGTCGTACAGGCCCCGGACATGTTACCCTGGGCATCAATGGCCAACATGCTTATTGTATCGTGGTTTTCAGCGTTTATTACTGGTTTGTATTTAGAGGTTTTCAGCCATTCTTTCCAGGCTTTGGCGGCCTGGGGCGTTAGCAAATTTTCTTTCTTAAATCCGTGCGCCAAGGCCAGCCGTTGTGCCCCCTCGCCTACCATAAACACGTGCGGCGTTTTTTCCATAACCAGCCGCGCCACCGAAATTGGGTGTTTAATATTTTGCAAAAAGGCGACCGAGCCGCAATTGCCTTCTTCATCCATAATGCAGGCATCCAGCGTCACTTTCCCTTCCCGGTCGGGGTAACCACCGTAACCAACCGTAGTTACTTTCGGGTCAGCTTCCGTTACTTTCACGCCGGTTTCTACGGCATCCAAGGCCCGGCCTTTGGCATTTAATACTTGCCAGGCGGCTTCATTGGCCGCCAACCCGTGGTTCCAGGTAGAAATTACAATGGGTTTTATGGCGGATAATGGCTTTCGGATTTGGGCAAATAAAGGAAGCTTGCCAGCCAAAGCACTCAGGCCGGTTGCCCCCAAAAAAGACTTCAGAATAAATTTACGACGGCTATTCATGATATATTGTTTAAGCGCGGACATTCACCGCCTGCAGGGCTGCCTTAATTTTGCCGGCATCGGCAATTGCTAATTCGTATTCGGGCAGGCGCAGTTCGCCGCCCATAGACACGCGCTCGTTGCGGTACTGCATGTTGCCCGGTTGTTTCCTGCGGGCTGATAAATGAAATTCAGGGGCGCCGGTTTCCCGGCAAATACGGGCAATATTGCGTTCGGTAATACCGCCACCCGGCATAATAATAATCCTGCCGGCGGCTTGCTGTACTAACTGTGCTATCAACTCCGAGCCTTCCAATGCTGATTTTTCCTGCCCTGATGTTAACAACCGATCCACTCCCATGGAAATTAATTCCTGTAAAGCAGCTAAAGGCTCCGGCACCATATCAAACGCCCGGTGAAAAGTGACCGACATGGGGCGGGCCGCCGCAAATAATGCACTGGTCCGTTCCTCATCGATGGTACCATCGGGGTTTAAAATACCTATTACCACGCCATCGCAGCCCGCTTCTCTGGCCAAAGCGATGTCGCGCAGCATTACCTCAAACTCCAAATCGGAATAACAGAAATCGCCACCACGGGGCCGGATTAGCACGTGCAGGCCAATGCTGATACTTTGGCGGCTTACTTCTATTAAGCCCTGGCTGGGGGTTAATCCACCCTCAAACAAACCGGAACATAACTCTACCCGGGCGGCTCCTGCCTGCTGCGCCTCCAAACAAGATATTACCGAATCGGTACAGATTTCGAGCGCTATGGTGGGGTTATTTTTATCTGCAAGCACTTGGTAAATATTCAAAATTCGTAATTAAAGGTATAAAGGTACTGGCGCAAAACTTATTTCTGAATGGATAATGAGTAATTATTCAGAACCTGGAAAATCCCCAACGATGTTGCGGCATTCTCTATTTAAAAGTAGAATATTCCTTTCTATTTTCAAACAATCGGCCGCCTGCACGTAATATTTGATTCGAATACCAAGTAGTATTCACGCTCCTCCAAAAGAGATTCTTCGGTTCTGTCATCCTGGAAGAAACTATTGGTTAAAACGGCTTACAGATGAAACCGGTAAAGCGGTAATCACCTCCTTTACTTTCTAAACAATAGATGCTTTCAGCCTGACAACCAGGAAGTTTTTATAGGATGATAAGTGATTATTCTAATTGGTGTAGTCTGGACATAAAAAAGGGAAGCTATTGCTTCCCTTTTTTTATTTACATACTAAAAACCTTATTTCTGCTTAACAGCATCGGCTCTCTTATTCATGGCGTCAGCATCTTTGTTGCGGCCTAAGGCCAGGTAAACTTTAGCTAAAGTATCCATGGTATTGGCATCGTTCGGGTTAGCCTTTAAAGCAGCTTCAAAGAAAGGCAGTGAAGCATTGAAATGCTTTTTCATTTCGGGCTCCATCTTAGGTGCGTTTTTAGAGTAGGTGGCAGAGTTCATAGCGCGCAGCTTTTTATTAATCTCAAAACCCCGGTTAAAGTGAACCACACCCAGATTAAAGTTTGCGGTAGCATTTGCCGGCTCTAATGCCAAAGCCTTTTTATAATTGTCTTCTGCCTTATCAAATTGCTTGGTTTGCTCATACACCTGACCTAACACCAGGTATAAGTTTATATTTTTGGGGTCTACCTTAATGGCGTTCTCCAGCTTAGAAATGGCTTCGGTACTTTTACCTGAGCTAATATAAACGTTCAGTTCTTCCAGCATCAACTCTTTGTTGTTCGGGTTGGCTTTTAAACCTTCTTCCAGCACTTTCATGGCTTCTGCTTCGTTTTTATCAACCTCTTTGGCAATGTAATACAAGCGGTTGTAAACGTTAGGCTTGGTATAATTAATACCAATCAGCTTGCGGTAATTTTCTTTGGCCCCGGCAAAGTTATTAGACTGTTCGGCCGAGGTAGCAGCATATAAATAGGCGGTGGTATCCTGCGGACGAGCGGCCTGCGCTTTGGTAAAAGCGGTGAAAGCTTCGGCATATTTCTGCTCCTGGTAATTTTTTACGCCTTCGTTCAGCGCCGTAACGTAAACCACTTCGCCTAGTGCCGCTTTCTTTTCTTTGGCTTGCTTGGCGTATTCGCCGTCCGGCTTATCCAAGGCAATGGCTTTGTCGTAGGCAGCTAATGCTTCTGTTAAAGGGTCTTGAGCCAAAGTGCCGTAAATCGGATTGCTTATCATACCGGCATACACTTCACCTTTGGTAAACCAAGCCTTGGGGTCATTGGCAGTTTTTTCGTGTGCCACGGCCTTGTCAATTTCCGTTTTTGCTTTATCTAAGGTCCCGTTTTTGAGGTGTAAAGATGCATTAGTAACAGCCGACTTTTGGGCAAAAGCAAGTTGCATACTAAACGCCGCAACTGCTGTTAATAAGAGCTTTTTCATAAATTAATTTTTGTGTGTTTGGGTTAAGTTTAAAAATTAGTTTTCATTAATCAAATCCGGATCAATTAAATCAGGGTTTAACGATTCATCGGCGGGCAGTTCCGATTGATTCAGCACTATTTCTTCGGCCAATTCATCGGCTTTCTCTTCGTTTTCTATTTTAGCTACCGAAGATATTTCATCGCCTTCGTTTATTTTAATTAGCCGTACCCCCTGGGTAGCCCGGCCAATAACGCGTAAATCGGAAACCCGTAAGCGAATGGTAATACCGGATTTATTTATAATCATTAAATCATCGGTATCAATTACGCCGTGGATAGCTACCAAATGGCCGGTTTTTTCGGTAATATTTAAGGTTTTTACGCCTTTGCCGCCCCGGTTGGTTATCCGGTATTCTTCAATAGCCGATTTTTTGCCATAACCTTTTTCCGAAACTACCAGCAAATTCATCTGCTCATCTTTAACACAAACCATACCAACAACTTTATCGTCGTCGTTGGCCAGGGTTACGCCCCGCACACCGGCGGCGTTCCGGCCCATGGAGCGTACTTTGTCTTCGTTAAACCGCACCGCCCGGCCCGATTTTAAAGCCAGTACAATATCGTTGGTACCGTTGGTTAACTGCACATCCAGCAGGCAGTCGCCTTCGTTAATGGTAATAGCGTTAATACCGTTTAAACGAGGCCGCGAATAAGCTTCGAGCGGTGTTTTCTTGATAATACCTTTTTCGGTACAGAAAATAAGATAATTATTTAAAACGTAATCCGGATCCTTTAAATCGTGCACGTTAATAACGGCGCGTACTTTATCATCTTTCTCTATTTGGATCAGGTTTTGGATAGCCCGGCCCTTGGTGGTTTTGCCGCCCTCCGGAATTTCGTAAACTTTTAACCAGAACACCCGGCCAAGCTCGGTAAAGAAAAGCATGTAATTATGCGTGCTGGCAATAAATAAATGCTCGGTAAAGTCGTCTTGCTTGCCGGCCGATGCTCCCCGCGAACCTACGCCTCCCCGGCCTTGGCTGCGGTATTCGGTTAAAGCCGTGCGTTTAATATAGCCTTCGTGCGAAATGGTAATAACCATGCTCTCATCCGGAATCATATCTTCCATCGAGAAATCGCTCGACGACATTTCTACCGTGGTCCGGCGGTCATCGCCGTAGCGGTCTTTAATTTCCAGGAGCTCATCTTTGATAATCTGCATCCGGACGGCTTCGCTGGCTAATATCTCTTGTAAACGGGCGATAAAAGCTTTTATCTCTTCGTATTCTTTTACAATTTTATCGCGCTCCAGGCCGGTTAAACGTTGCAAACGCATATCCAGAATGGCCCGCGCCTGAATATCGCTCAGACTGAAACGCTCAATTAAACCGGCCCGGGCAATTTCCGGATCGCGTGAAGAGCGAATGAGGTTGATAACTTCGTCGAGGTTATCGAGGGCAATTAATAATCCTTCCAAGATGTGCGCCCGTTTCTGCGCTTCGGCCAGTTCGTACTCGGTGCGCCGGATAACTACTTCGTGGCGGTGTTCCACAAAATATTTAATCTGGTCTTTCAGGTTCAGGGTCATAGGCCGTCCTGCGACCAATGCCACGTTGTTTACCCCGAAAGAAGATTGCAGTTGGGTATATTTGTAAAGGTTGTTCAGCACCACGTTCGGCATGGCGTCGCGTTTCAGGTCGTACACAATGCGTAAGCCATCGCGGTCCGATTCGTCGCGTAAGTCCGAAATTCCTTCTATTTTCTTTTCGTTGATTAAAGCGGCCGTTTTTTCGATCATGGCAGCTTTGTTTACCATGTACGGAATTTCGGTAACAATTATCTGTTCTTTGCCAGTTGGGGTGGTTTCGAAAGTGGCCTTGGCCCGCATAATAACCCGGCCGCGGCCCGTTTCAAAAGCCGTACGCACGCCTTCGTAGCCGTAAATAATACCACCGGTCGGAAAATCCGGCGCAGTAATATGCTCCATGAGCTCGGCTATGGTAATTTCATTATTATCGATGTAAGCTATAATGCCATTTACTACTTCCGATAAGTTGTGGGGCGCCATGTTCGTAGCCATACCCACTGCAATACCAGACGTACCGTTTATCAATAAATTTGGGATTTTAGCCGGCATTACGCTGGGCTCATTCAGCGAGTCGTCGAAGTTAGGCACAAAATCAACGGTATTTTTTTCGAGGTCAGCCAGCAGTTCGTCGGCAATCCGCTTCAAACGGGCTTCGGTGTAACGCATGGCAGCCGGTGAGTCGCCGTCGATAGAACCAAAGTTACCCTGGCCATCTACCAGCGGGTAACGCAACGACCAATCCTGGGCCATCCGCACCATGGTATCGTAAACCGAGGCATCGCCGTGCGGGTGGTATTTACCCAGTACTTCGCCCACAATACGGGCCGATTTTTTGTAAGCTTTGTTGTAAGACACCCCCAGTTCCGACATACCGTACAGAACCCGGCGGTGCACTGGTTTTAAGCCGTCGCGCACATCGGGCAAAGCCCGTGAGATGATAACCGACATCGAATAATCGATGTAGGCGCCGCGCATTTCATCTTCAATATTTATAGGAATTATTTTTTCGCCTTCAGCCATAGAGATAGCTCAAAAATTTATTTAATTATTTACAATAAAAGCTGCAAGTTACGCATTTTTTGCCGTTTTCCCTAGCTTTATTTCTGCTTCTTGCGGTCCTTCCGTTGCGATTTTTGATTGTCCTGGGCGGGCCTGTTGGGTAGTTTCTCGCCAATGCGCGGGTTTTGTTTTTTCCAGATGGGTTGCCCCCGATAGGCTTTTTTGCCGTGCAAATGCTGTTTGCGAATGTGGCAGGAATAAATTTTGCAAGCCGGTTTGCAAGCCGAGAAACTTAATAATGAAACGAAAAATATTAAAATATACTTATGCATAAATTTTAAAGAAAATGATCCGGCTTTTCCAGGCTGCAAAAGAACAACCAGAGCAGGTTCAAGATCCTTTGTATAAACGAAATTATTAAAAGTTTATTCTAAAGGTTAAATCAAATATCTTTAAAACTAAATAATTATTTAGTAAATCAGTTGCTGACAAACCAAATAAGAAAGAAAAGCTGCTTCAGCTTTTCAGCATTTCAGTTGTTTGCCGTTCGTCTGCAAAATTTTTAAAAATATTAAACTCCAATTTTATCACCGTTAAATATATTTCCCGGAGTCGTGCGCACTGTCCGGCCGAAGAAGAAAGAGATATTTATTCAGCAGCAGGCAACCCTTCCATAATTATTTCCGTGCAGGCGGCACAATCAAGAAATTAATAACGAGGAAATAAATCAACTATGGAAAGAAAAGAATTCTTATCGCTATTGGGATCGAGTGCAGCAGCATTATTTGCGGTTGGTTGTTTAGGAGGCTGTTCCAGCTCCGATTCGGAGGATCCGCAGCCGGGTGGCGGGAATCAGCCCAAAAAAGACTTCACCTTAAACTTAGCTTTACCCGCTAATGCCAGCCTCAAAACACCGGGCAATGCCTTGATCAGCAGCGGCGTAATCGTGGCTTTCACCAATACCTCTACGTATGTGGCAGTGTCTTCTACCTGTACCCACCAGGGCGGCACTATAATGTACAACGCTACCGGCAAAAGATTTGATTGCCCGGTGCACGGCTCGGCTTTTAACGAGAATGGCTCGGTGCTGAATGGCCCGGCTGCTACTGCCCTGAAACAATACAAAACTACCTTAACCGGCGACACTTTGCGGGTGTACGAAGATTAGCCGCGTCACAAAATATTCCTACTGATCGATTCCGCTTAAAATCCGCCGGATATCGTTCGTTTTTTTCATGAGTTCAAAGCTGGCCGCTTCGTCCTGGTTATCGATCATGTTTTTAAATTCCTGCAACTTCCGGATGTAACTATCCAGGGCGGCAGAAATATTGCGGCTGTTCTGGGTAAATATAGGCGCCCACATTTCGGGCGAACTTTTGGCTAACCGCACCGTGGAAGAAAAACCACTACCAGCCATATTAAAAATATTTTCTTCGTCTTTCTCTTTTTCCAGGACGGTAGCGCCCAAAGCAAAAGAACTGATGTGACTCAGGTGCGACACGTAAGCCAGGTGCAAATCGTGCGAATCGGCGGGCATGTAACTCAAGCGCATGTCCAGTTGCCGGAAAATGTCTTCCACCAGTTTTACCGATTCGGGCCGACTTTTTTCCTTGTCGCAGATGATCATTATTTTGCGGGGCAGCAACCCGGCAAAAGCGGCTTCGGGCCCCGAATTTTCGGTACCGGCAATGGGGTGCACCGCTACAAACTGGGCGCGTTTGGGGTTGTTCTGCACCACGCCGCAAATAAGTTCTTTCGTAGAACCAAAATCTATTAAAGTGGCCTTTTCCGGGAGCATATCTAACACCGGATTAAGCATGGCTATTAAAGCATTAACCGGCACCGCCAGCACCGTTAAATCAGCTTTTTTTACTCCCGCTTCCAGGTCCGATATTTCATCCACCAAGCCCAATTCCAAGGCTTTAGCCGCATGTTCCGGGTTGTTGTCTACCCCTATAAAATGATAATGATATGGCAGTTGTTTTAATCCTAAAGCAAACGACCCGCCCAGCAGGCCCAGGCCCACAATACAAATATTCATACCGCTAAATGACAAGTTTCTTTCTTAAATTCCAAATATCTTTTCCGAAAGCATTGGCCACGAAATGGGTTTAAATAATTTAGGCGCGGTTTTTGAACTATAGCAGAAGATTTTTTTTTATAGTACTAGAAAGCTTTTACCCGGCTTCTAAAAGAAAAACAAAGTGGTAGAACTTAATAATTATTTAATTTTTAAATTTTTTAAAACAAAGATTTTCTAATTGAGTAAATTTATTACATTTGCCGCGAATTTAATGGAGAAATATACCACATATCGCAACTTCTTTGCCGCCGCACCTTGCCCTAAGGTCGTGTCGTCTCCATTTATCAATCCTGCGTATAGACAGGTCTACCCCTTGCGGGCGTAGTCTGTTCCGGGCGACCTACGTAGTTGCCTTCTTTCCAACTTCTTTTTGTTTTTTAAGTATTCCTGAAGCAGGATTTTTATTCATTTTTAAATTTTTTTAGATCAGATGATCCAAAATAATAAATCTGTTAATGCCGAACAACTTGTACCACCACAGGTTGATGCAGATTTTATCATACAGGTAGCTACCGCCAACCACACCCAGTTTGCCCAGATTATTGTGGATGAAATGGAGTCATCGGCCAAGCTGCGCGGTACCGGTATTGCCAAGCGTTCGCCGGAATATATTAAAGAAAAAATGCTCGAAGGCAAAGCCGTAATAGCTTTAAGCCACGATAACGTGTGGGCGGGTTTCTGTTATATCGAAACCTGGGGCCACGGCGAGTACGTGGCCAATTCGGGTTTAATTGTTTCGCCCAACTTCCGCCAAAGCGGTTTAGCAAAGCGGATTAAAGAAAAAATATTTGAGTTATCGCGGAAGAAATATCCGCACGCTAAAATATTTGGTTTAACCACCGGGCTGGCGGTTATGAAAATTAACTCCGACCTGGGTTATAAACCGGTAACCTACTCGGAACTTACCAACGACGAAGAGTTCTGGAAAGGCTGCCGCAGTTGTGTTAACTTCGATATTTTAACGGCCAAAGAGCGAAAAAACTGCCTGTGTACGGCCATGTTGTACGACCCGGCGGAAGAAGCAAAAAATAAGGCTAAAAACGGCATTAAGAACTCGGAGCCGGATAAGAAAGAAGATAAAGGTCTTTTGGATTTTGTTAAGAATTCAAAGCTTTATGAGCGGTGGATGCAGATTAAGCAGCACGTGCTGTTGCGCGAACGTAAAAACAAAGGCATAATGCACTCGTTGCGTACTGTTTTGAACAGTTTGTTTTAGTGGTTTATATTTGCGTTTAGTTAAAAAAATATTTTAGGTACAGGTAATGCGCCCCAAGGCGTTATTACATGTATCAAAACCCTATCAACCTTTCTACATGAAAAAAGTGGTATTAGCCTTTAGTGGCGGCCTCGACACCTCGTATTGCGTTAAATATCTTTCCGAAGAGTTAAACCTGGAAGTTTATTCGGCTATTGTAAACACCGGCGGTTTTTCTGCCGATGAACTGGCTGAAATTGAGCGGCGGGCTTATGCCTTAGGCGTAAAGCAACACCTGACCCTGGACGAAACCGGAGATTATTATAATAGCTGTATTCGTTACCTGATTTTTGGTAATGTTTTAAAAAACAACACTTATCCCCTTTCGGTAAGTGCCGAGCGCGTGTACCAGGCTTTGGCCATTGCCCGCTACGCCAAAGAAATAGATGCCGATTACGTAGCCCACGGCAGCACCGGCGCCGGTAACGACCAGGTACGTTTCGACATGATATTTAATATCATGATTCCGGATATTCAGATATTAACGCCAATAAGAGATTTGAAATTATCGCGCCAGGAGGAAATTGATTTCCTGAAGCAGCACGGGGTGGAAATGAATTTTGAGAAAGCGGCTTATTCTATAAATAAAGGTTTGTGGGGCACGTCGGTAGGCGGAAAAGAAACCCTTACTTCTTACGGTTACTTACCCGAAGAGGCCTGGCCTACTCAGGTTACCAAACAAAACCCCGAGGAAGTAAAACTGCTTTTCCAAAATGGTGAACTGAAAGGCATCAACGACCAGCAGTTCGAAAACCCGGTAGAAGCTATTCAAAAGTTAAACGAAATTGCCGCGCCTTTCGGCGTAGGCCGCGATATTCACGTGGGCGATACCATTATTGGTATTAAAGGTCGGGTTGGTTTTGAAGCCGCGGCACCCATGGTAATTATTAAAGCGCACCATGCCCTGGAAAAACACGTGCTTACCAAATGGCAGCTTTACTGGAAAGATCAGTTAGCGGTATGGTACGGTAACTTGTTGCACGAAGGTCAGTTTTTAGATCCGGTAATGCGGAACATTGAGAAGTTTTTAGAAGATACCCAAGCTACCGTTAGCGGCACGGTAACCGTAGGGCTGGCGCCTTACCGCTTCTACGTGGTTGGTATTGAATCGGAGCACGATTTAATGGCATCTAAATTTGGTTCTTACGGCGAAATGAACAACGCCTGGACCGGCGAAGACGTGAAAGGCTTCTCGAAAATATTCGGTAACCAAACCATGATTTACCAGAAAGTAAATGAGCGCTAACCAAACCTCCGACCAGAAAGTACGGGTGGGCATTGTTGGGGGCGCTGGTTATACCGGTGGCGAGTTATTACGCATTTTGCTGCAGCATCCCAACGCCGACATCAGCTTTGTGCACAGCTCCAGCAACGGTGGCCGCCCGGTTTACGAAGTCCATACCGATCTACTCGGCGAAACCGAACTAACTTTTAGTACCGAATATTCCGATGCGGTAGATGTCGTATTTCTGTGCGTGGGCCACGGGGCAGCTAAAAAGTTTCTGGAAGGACAAAAATTTCCGGCAACCGTAAAAATTATTGACTTAAGCCAGGACTTCCGTTTAGCGGCTACTGCTAATTTTGATGGCCGCATCTTTGTATACGGTTTACCGGAGTTACAGAAAGAGGCGGTTGTTAACGCCGAAAATATTGCTAATCCCGGTTGCTTTGCTACCTGCATTCAGCTGGCTTTATTGCCATTGGCCAGCCAGAACAAACTAAATGCGCCGGTACATATCAGCGGTATCACCGGTTCTACGGGAGCCGGCCAAAGTTTATCCGAAACCAGTCATTTCAGTTGGCGTGACAGCAATATTTCGACCTATAAATTATTTAACCACCAGCACCTGCACGAAATCAGGCAAAGCTTAGGTCAGTTGCAAACCGCTGAAATTCCGGCTATTAATTTTGTGCCTTACCGGGGCAATTTTACCCGGGGAATATTGATTACGGCTTATTTGCAAAGTAACTTAACGTTGGAAGAAGCCAGAGCGCTTTACAACAGTTATTATCAGGCGCATCCGTTTGTGCATTTATCAGACGTTAATCCACACTTAAAACAAGTGGTTAATACAAATAAATGCATTTTGCACGTAGATAAGGTGGGCGACCAGTTAGTTATTATCAGCATGATTGATAACTTGGTTAAAGGCGCTTCCGGCCAGGCCGTGCAAAATATGAACCTTATTTTTGGTTTGGCAGAGACGGCTGGGTTGCAATTAAAACCATCAGGCTTCTAAATTTTAAACCTAAAAGTAAGCAAAATCTGTCATTCAGGAGGAAACTTTGTAGTTGTCTGCTACATAGTTTCCTCCTGAATGACAAAAGTTGGCAGCTTAGACTCTTTTTAAAAATGAAAAAAGGTAACGCTGCTTGCATGGTCAAACTTACAACGTAGTTTAAACAACGTTAAACTTACCACAACATGAAATTATTTGACGTTTATCCTCTTTTCGACATCACGCCGGTAAAAGCTGAAGGCTCTTACGTTTGGGATGAGAAAGGCATTAAATATTTGGATTTGTACGGCGGGCATGCGGTAATTTCTATAGGCCATAGCCACCCCCACTATGTTCAAAAGCTAACGGAACAACTAAACCAGATTGGGTTTTACTCTAACTCCGTTAAGATTCCGCAACAACAAGAATTAGCCGATAAATTAGCGAAACAATGCGGCTACTCGGATTACAGTTTATTCCTGATAAATTCCGGAGCCGAAGCGAACGAAAATGCCCTGAAAGCGGCCTCGTTTTACAACGGTCGGAAAAAAGTAATCTCATTTAGTAAATCCTTTCACGGCCGTACTTCTGCGGGCGTTGCGGCCACCGACGATAAATCAATTCAAGCACCCATCAACAAGGGGCACGAGGTATTGTTTTTACCATTGAATGATGCTGCTGCGTTTGAGCAAGTACAGAATCCGGAGGAATATTGTGCGGTAATTATTGAAGGTATCCAGGGGATTGGCGGCGTTTATACCCCTAATGCTGAATTCTTGACGCAGATTCGCGCGTTCTGCGACCAGCATAATATTATTTTAATTCTCGATGAAATTCAATCGGGTTATGGCCGTTCGGGTAAATTCTTTGCCCACCAATATGCCAATGTACAAGCCGATATTATTACCATGGCCAAAGGTATGGGCAACGGATTTCCGGTGGGTGGTATTTTATTGAGTCCGAAGTTTGAGGCGAAATACGGCATGTTGGGCACTACTTTTGGCGGAAACTACCTGGCCTGTGCGGCTTCTATTGCGGTATTAGATGTGCTGAAAGAAGAGAATTTAGTGGAGAATGCGGCAGAAGTTGGCAATTATTTAATCGAGAAGTTACGCCAGACCGAAGGTGTTTTGGAAGTGCGCGGCCAGGGTTTGATGATTGGGGTAGAAATGCCTTATCCGGTGGCGGATTTGCGGAAAGAACTACTGAACGAATACAAGATATTTACGGGTTCGGCTTCTAATAAAAATACGTTGCGTATTTTGCCGGCCCTGAACCTGAAAAAAGAAGAAGCCGATATTTTCCTCGAAGCTTTTTCAAATGTACTGACGAAATCTCTAGTATAAGCATGAAATTATTCACGTCTGTTAATGATGTTACTGACATCTCCGGGTTGGTGAAGGAAGCTTTACACTTAAAGCAAAATCCTTTCGCGCATAAAGAACTTGGCAAAAATAAAACGTTGGGTTTAATATTTTTAAATCCAAGTTTGCGTACCCGTCTCAGTACCCAAAAAGCCGCCTTAAACCTGGGCATGGAGGTAATTGTAATGAATATTGATAAGGAAGGCTGGGCGCTAGAAACCCGCGATGGTGTGGTGATGAATGATACCACCGTAGAACACATCCGGGAGGCGGCTGGTGTAATGGGCGAATATTTTGATATTCTGGGCATCCGCTCTTTTCCGAGCCTGCAAAACCGAGACGAAGATTACAGCGAAGATATTTTAAATAAATTTATAAAATTCTCGGGTTTGCCTTTGGTAAGTCTGGAATCAGGTACGCGGCATCCGCTGCAAAGCCTGACCGATTTAATAACCATTACCGAACATGCGCCGCAGGGCCGTCGGCCGAAAGTGGTATTAACCTGGGCTCCGCACGTAAAAGCCTTACCGCAGGCCGTACCCAATTCTTTTGCCGAGTGGATGTGTAAAGCCGATGTAGATTTTACCATTACCCACCCCGAAGGCTACGAACTGGATATGCAGTTTACCAACGGCGCGAATATTAGCTACAACCAGGAAGAAGCCCTGCAAGACGCAGATTTTATTTATGTCAAAAACTGGTCGTCGTACCAGGATTACGGCAAAGTTATTACCACCGACCCAAGTTGGATGCTGACCCGCGACCGGCTGGGGGTTACAAATAACGCCAAAGTAATGCACTGTTTACCGGTGCGCCGCGATTTGGAATTAGGCGCCGATATCCTGGATAGTACTGATTCGCTGGTAATAAAAGAAGCCGGTAACCGGGTGTGGGCCGCCCAGATAGTATTAAAAAAAATGCTGGAAGCCAATATTAAACAAGCCGATGAAAGACGCTTTGCAGGTAGTTAAAATTGGTGGTAACATCATCGACGACGAAGCCAAACTAAATTCTTTTTTAAAAGACTTTGCCCGGTTAACCGGCCCTAAAATATTGGTGCACGGCGGCGGTAAAATAGCTACCGAAGTAAGTAAAGGCCTAGGCATTGAAGCCCGCATGGTAGATGGCCGGCGCATTACCGATGCCGAAACTTTACGGGTTGTTACCATGGTGTACGGTGGCTTAGTAAATAAAAATATTGTAGCCAAACTGCAGGCTAATAATTGCAATGCCTTGGGTTTAACCGGAGCCGATGCAGATATAATTCCGGCTACCAAACGTCCGGTGAAGGATATTGACTATGGTTTTGTGGGCGATATTGCCGAAGGTGCAATTCCAGCCGCTACCTTGCAGTTACTACTCGATAATAATTTAACGCCGGTAATTGCCCCGCTTACGCACGATGGGCAAGGCAATTTATTAAATACCAATGCCGATACCATTGCTTCGGCTTTGGCCGTAGCTTTATCCCATATTTTCCCGACGCAGCTTACTTATTGTTTCGAGAAAAAAGGGGTTTTGGTAGATATCAACGATGATAATTCGGTCATTCATCAGATAACCCCAAATCAATATGAGTCGCTTAAAAATGATGGTACCATCGCGCAGGGCATGATTCCGAAACTCGATAATGCTTTCCGGGCCATTGAAGCCGGCGTTAACTCCGTTATTATATGCCACGCCGACGAATTATTGCGTATTCTGAAAAAGCAAGCGACGGCCGGTACCAAATTAATTAAAGGCGACAGATAGATAAGTCTTTCACTTGGGGAAAATCCCTGTCCTTTCTACTTTTAACCCGGTTTAAATATTTAACTTATTAGTAATGGGTACTCAAAACGAATCAATCGCCATATTAGGCGGTGGCAATATCGGGCTATCGTTGGCCAAAGGATTAGTAAAATCCGGCAAATACGAAGCCGGCCAAATAATTATTACCCGGCGTAACTTACGGGCCATTGCCGAGCTGGCCGAAGAAGGGTATCAGATTACCGACGACAATGTAAAAGCGGTGCGTTATGCCAGCATAGTGGTTCTGGCCGTATTGCCGCAGCAATTAAATATTTTGCTCGATGCCATCCAGGAGGTAGTTGATCCGGCTAAGCATTTATTGATTTCAGTAGCTTCGGGCGTTAACGTGAGTGATATTACAAACCGCCTGGGCAAAGATGTACAGGTAGTGCGCGCGATGCCCAACACCGCTATTGCCATTCAGGAATCCATGACCTGTATCGCCTCTCAGAATGCTTCTTCCGAAAATATTACCAAGGTAATAGAGCTGTTTAATACCGTAGGCGAAACCGTGCAGATCCACGAAGAATTAATGACTTCGGCTACGGCGCTTTGTGCCTGCGGCATTGCTTTTTTCCTGCGGGCTATCCGGGCGGCTTCCCAGGGCGGCATCGAGATTGGCTTTCATGCGGCAGAAGCATTGCACATGGCGGCCCAAACGGCCAAAGGTGCCGCCGAGTTATTGCTGACCAACAAAAGTCATCCGGAAAACGAAATTGATAAAGTTACCTCGCCCAAAGGGTGTACCATTGCCGGGCTGAACGAAATGGAGCACTCGGGCTTTAGCTCGGCGCTAATTAAAGGCATCCGGCAATCATCCATTAAAGCCGGTAACCTTTACGTAAACGATTAGATTTTTGGCAACAATATTGGCATGAGCGGAGCGGATTCTTTTAATCAGAATATTGGGCAGGCAGCAAATCAGCAAATCAGTTTTCTTTACCAGGAAGCGTTGGGTTTGTTAAAAGACTTAATTTCTGTGCCTTCATTTAGCCGTGAGGAACATCAGACGGCCGACCTGATTAACAATTTTTTGAAACGTCACGGCGTATCTACCCAGCGGCAACTAAATAATATATGGGCCTTTAACCAACATTATAATCCGGGTTTGCCTACGGTGCTGCTAAATTCGCACCACGACACTGTAAAACCGAATAAAGGCTGGACCAAGGATCCTTTTTTCCCTTTGGAAGAAGAAGGCAAGCTGTTCGGACTGGGCAGCAACGATGCCGGTGGTTGCCTGGTTTCGCTGATTGCAACCTTCTTATATTTTTACCCGCAAAAAGACCTGGCTTATAATTTGGTTTTAGCAGCTACTGCCGAAGAAGAAATTTCGGGACGCAATGGCATCGAACGTATCTGGCCCGATTTAGGGAATATTCAGTTTGCCATTGTGGGAGAACCTACCGAAATGCATTTGGCTGTTGCCGAAAAAGGATTAATGGTACTGGATTGCGTTACGACCGGCAAATCGGGGCATGCCGCCCGGGAGGAAGGTGAGAACGCTATTTATAAAGCTTTGCCGGATATTAATTGGTTCCAAACTTTTCAATTCCCGAAGGTATCGGAATATTTAGGCCCGGTAAAAATGAGTGTAACTGTTATTCAGGCCGGTACCCAGCACAACGTCGTTCCCGACCGTTGCAACTTTACGGTAGATGTGCGGGTAACGGATAGTTATACCAATGAAGAAGTATTGGCTCTTATTAAGGAGCAGGTGGATTCGGAAGTAACGCCCCGTTCTACCCGGTTGCGTTCTTCGAGCATCGCCAAAGACAGCAAAATCGTGCAGGCGGGGCTGGCACTCGGCCGTAAAACTTATGGTTCTCCTACTACATCCGATCAAGCTTTAATGCCGGTTCCATCTTTAAAAATAGGCCCCGGCGACTCGGCCCGCTCCCACACCGCCGATGAATATATTTACTTACGCGAACTGGAAGAAGGAATTGACTTATACATTAGGCTTTTAAGTCAGGTGGTATTTTAAGTTGTATGTTGGACGTTTAACGAGATACGTTACCATAATTGTATAATTAGAAAGAACCAATATTTAACTAAATTGCCCGCTCATTTAATATATACAGGACTTT
>NZ_BJYS01000035.1 GCF_007991635.1 Adhaeribacter aerolatus
TAATATAACTATTTTTAAACCGATTACTTACAACGTAAAACATACCACGTAATACGTTCAACCTCACAACATGAAACTCTGGCAAAAAGCAACGGCAGTAAAACAGGAAGTAGAAGAATTTACCGTAGGCAAAGACCGCGAACTGGATTTATTTCTGGCGCCTTTTGATGTGCTGGGTTCTCTGGCGCATACCCGCATGTTGCATTCCATTAACCTGATGCCCGCCGAAGACTTAGCATTGGTACAGCGGGAATTAAAGAACATATTCCGGGAGATTCAGGAAGGTAAGTTTACGATTGAAGATGGTGTGGAAGATGTGCATTCGCAGGTGGAGTTGTTGCTCACCCGCCGCATTGGCGAAGCCGGCAAAAAGATTCACAGCGGCCGTTCGCGCAACGATCAGGTGCTGCTGGATCTGAAACTGTTTATCCGAAGCCAGCTTCAGGAAACGGTGGCAGATATCCGGGAACTGTTTTATCAGTTAATATCCCTGAGCGAGGAACATAAAAATAAGCTACTGCCCGGTTATACGCACCTGCAAATTGCCATGCCTTCTTCTTTTGGTTTGTGGTTCGGTGCTTATGCCGAAAGTTTGGTAGATGACCTGATTTTGCTACAGGCAGCTTATAAAATCAGCAATAAAAATCCATTGGGTTCGGCGGCCGGCTATGGTTCTTCTTTCCCGCTTAACCGCCAAATGACCACTGATTTACTTGGTTTTGATGCCTTGAACTACAATGTGGTTTACGCCCAGATGGGCCGCGGCAAAACGGAACGGAACGTGAGCAGCGCTTTAGCCTCGGTGGCCGGCACCTTAGCGAAGTTGGCCATGGACGCCTGCCTGTACATGAACCAGAACTTTGGCTTTATTTCCCTGCCCGAAGAACTAACCACCGGCTCCAGCATAATGCCGCACAAAAAAAATCCGGACGTATTCGAAATTATCCGGGGTAAGTGCAACAAGCTACAAGCTTTACCCAACGAGATCGCCCTTATTACGACCAACCTTCCTTCGGGCTATCACCGCGATCTGCAGGTGGTAAAAGAGAGCTTTTTACCGGCCTTCCGGGAATTACAAAGCTGCCTCCGCATGATGACGTACATGCTCAAAAATATTATTGTAAAAGAAAACATTCTGCAAGATAAAAAGTACAGTTACCTGTTTAGCGTAGAGGCGGTAAATAATGAAGTGCTGCAAGGCGTACCTTTCCGGGAAGCATACAAGAATGTAGGCGGCGCTATTGCCAACGGTACATTTGTGGCCCCGGATGCGGTTAACCACACACATGAAGGCAGCATTGGCAACCTGAATAATGATAATATTATTGTATTAATGAACCAGGTAATGCAGGATTTTAATTTTCAGCAGGTAATAAAAGCCCAAAACGAACTGATAGCAGATTAACTGCTATCAGTTCGTTTTAGCTACTTTCAATTCCGCATTAATACTCATCAAATTTTAACCACCGCCAAAGCTATATCGGCTTCTATTTCAACTTCTAGTAGCGTTAAGTAATCAGCATTATTATTTTCTACTAATTGCCGCCTGGTTTCTATTCCCTGGCTGGTATTCCAGAAATAAACCATATAATTTCCTGCTTCCAGTCCGGGTATTTTAATCTCTACCTTCTCCGGGTTGCTTGGCTTGGCCACCATCCCGATTTTAAGTTTTTCTTTCCGAAGCAGCCATACAATGGCCTGGCGTGTATCGCCGCACCCAAAAACGGCCAGTGCAGGTGAGGAAACCTGTATTTCGTGGTTTAAATTGTTCCGGCGGAAATTTACCCAATTAATGTAGCGCATAAAACCGGCCAGGTGTTGCTGCGCCACGCGCATACCAGGGGTGAGCGTATGCGGGTGCCGGTTAGGCCAGCGCATGCCGCCGCCAGCTCCCCCGGAAGCCAGATGCGCCCATTGAATATGCCGGAAATATTCATCGTCAAATGGTGCGGGCAAGGTGCGGTGCAAATCTTTAAAAGCATGAATCGGTCCGTGTTCGCTGTCGAAAAATGGTTTCGGCTTCTGAATATGGTCGATGGCCTCGCGGATTAAAGCGCCGGTACAAATAGCCGGGGCAATGGTATCCTTGGGGTGGTTGATGGTTTTGGCATCGTAAAAATGGGTCGTGGCAAAATCGAGTTGCGGGTGACGGAAAATTACGTCGGCTACATCCGGATGCTCCTGCAGCACGGGACCAAATAAAGAAACGGTTTGCAGGTGCGTTTTACCGTACAAGCGGGTTTCGGTTTCCCGTAAATGCGTGCTTAGCTCATTAATAAAATTATAGAAGCCATCGGTGGAGTTTCCCGCATGGGCCGGGTGAATTTCGTTCCAGATATCCCAGGCAAATAAAGCGCCGCTCCCGCCCCAGCGCTTGGCCGCAAACGTTAACCGGCCTTTTATAGCAGCTAACGTATCCGGGCAAAGCACCCATTTCGAGCGACTTTTACAGGGCCCACCCTGCGCTTTATTGTATGGGTGGTGTTTCCACCGAATCCACATCCAGAAAGTATCGTAGGGCGTTAGTAAAATACGTAAGCCATGTTTTTCGCACAAGGCGAATAAATCGTCCCAAAGCTTTACCATATTAGGCTGAAACTTACCAACCGGCCGTTCTATGTACCGGTTTTCGGTCTGACAATATTCCAGCATAAACCGCAAACAAGTTACGCCGTGCGCGGCCAGGTAAACCAGGTGTTCTTCTACAGCGGCCATATTTTTACGCCGGAACAAACCCGCAAATTCAGGCCAGGTAATCGCATCATTCTGTCCAATGGGCGTCCAGGGGGTTCCTTCTTCGGTAATAAAATAAGGACTATCGGGCGATACCTGAATCCAGGGTAAACCGGCCTGCTTTTTTTCCAACTCCTCCTTAACTACTGCGTAGCCGGGTTCCAAATCCTTCAATAACATAAAACTGAAAAACTAAATATTCTTAATCTTTAATCAAGCAATACAAGGCAGCTATTTAATCTTACCCGGATTAAATAGCTGCCTAAAAAATTCAAATAATGAATCAGCGGGTTAATGTGCGGTTCTTGTTTTCGACTTTAGCTTCCACTTCCTGCGACCAGTTTTGCCCGGTAGCCGATAAATATTCGGATTTGTTCCAGGTATGAACCGGGTTTTGGCTAGTTGGGTCCGGCACACAGAGGTAAATTTCGTGAGCGGGCTGCCCGGTAATTTTAAGGCCGCAGGATTCGAGCATTCCTACAATACAGGCGTGGTTGGGTGCCCACCAATTGGTCACATCGCCGGCTAACCGGTGCTGAATAAAAGCCATAACGGGCCAGCCCGGTTCCAACATTTTTTCGCGGTCGTTAATATCCAAATCTTTGGGTATCTCCAGCTTCTCCTCGCCCGGCATGGTCAGGGTCTGAAACACCATTAGTTTCTTTAATTTTTGGGTTAGAATATCGAGCGAAAGCAGCGGATAACGCAAATGATACAGCACGCCCATGTACCAGATTAAATCAAACTCCTGGTCCAGTTGGGCCACATCGTAAACCTGCATCTGCCGGAAATCTATCCGGTTTTCAAAACCAAACTGCCTGGCCACCCATTCGGCTTGCCGGAGGTAATGCGGATCCACGTCGATGCCTAACACCTGGGCACCTCTTTTCGCCAGTTCAATGGTATAATAGCCGGCATTACATCCTACATCCAGCACCCGCCACCCCGTTAAATCAGTTGGAATATACGGGGCGATATCCTGCCATTTAAAGGCCGGAAAATCACCGAAAGCATGGTTGGGTGCGGTTTGGGTGCCATCGGGTAAATGAATATTATGAAACCAGGGACCTAATTGTTCAATTTCCTGCCGGGTTGTGTCTTTCATGAATATTTTTTTGGATTTATAAATAAAAGGCAGAAGTTATACCTGCACTTTGCAAAACAGGTTTTACTTCTGCCCCTTTTGGGTAATATTTAGTTTTTTATACTAAGCGCTCCTTGCAGTTCCCGTACGTAGTTTTCTACTTCCAATGCCCGGTGGGCAGCGGTATGGTGCGCTAAAACTTTTTGCCGGGCTTTTTCGCCTATGGTTTGGCGTTCGGTTTCGAAAATATCCTGTAAATAACTTAAAGTTTCCTGCGCACTCCGGGAGATTAATATTTCGGAACCGAAGGTAAATAAAGTATTCAGGCCATCCCAATAATCGCTGATAATTGGTGTGCCACAGGCGGCAGCTTCAAATAAACGTACACTCGGCGAATAGCCGGCCAGAATCATATCCTGCCGGGTAATATTTTGGGTAAACCGCTGCTGGTTATAAAACTGCCGATGCTCGGCGGGCGGCAAATGATGAATATATTGCGTGTTGGCCGGCCATTGCACCGAAGCCGGATACTGCGGACCAGCCACTACAAATTTCCCTTTGGGCCACTGTCGGGCGGCATCCAGCATCAGCTTTTCTAAGGGTGGCTGCCGATCATCGCTGTAAGTACCCAGGTAACCTAAATCCCATTGAATTTCCTGTTCTTCCGGGTAATACAATTCCGGATCGAAAGAGCAATAAAGCGGCCGGGCCATCGGCGAACCAAATTCTTTTTCTAAAACTTCCAACGTGGGGCCACCGGTAAAAGATAAATACAAGTCGTACTGCGGAATTAAGCTGGGATGCAGGTACTCGTAATCTTCGCGCCGGAGTTTGGCCAGCGTAACGGGTGTATCGATATCGTAAAAAGCTTTAATGCCTTGGGCCGTTTGATTAACCCACTGCCCTACCGTTACGCCTTCCGGCACGTAAGAACCCACAATCACCAAATCGGCATCGCGTACTTGTTCGGTAAACCGCGCTTTTAAATCTTCGAGTGATTGGTATAGTTCCGTGGTGCAATATTCCGAGTTAACCAGGTCCCGGTTAGAAGCGTACCAGGGTACATCGCGTTCCAGAAATAATACCTGGTGCCCGCGGGCAGCCAGTTCCCGCACCAATCCCCGGAAGGTAGTAGCGTGCCCATTTCCCCAGGAAGAAGTAATGGATAAGCCCAGGATAACAATATTTAAAGGATTACTTTGGGTCATACCAGTTCCTCCGGACGTTTGGCGATTTTAGTGTATAACAGCTTTTCCAGTTGGTCCGCGCGGTGGTCGTAGGTATGCGCAGCCAGCACTTTTCTGTAAGCCGCTTGGCCAATGGCTTTGGCTTTTTCATCGGTAAGTTCGGCCATAATTTGCGCTACTTCCTCCCCATCGCGGGCCACTAATATTTCGGTATCCGGCTGAAAGAAAAAGTCGATACCTTCCCAGTAGTCGGTTATAATACAGGCGGCGGCGCCGGCCGCTTCAAATACCCGGGTGGCCGGCGAAAAACCATAACGGGCCATGCTTTCGCGGCTAATATTTAAAACGGCTTTGGGCGTACAGTTAAAGGCATTGTGATCCTGGGTATACACGTGGCCAATGTAATTAATATTACTACTCATGGGTTTATCTCCCCAGCCACTGCCACCAATTATAAATTTGTTTCCCGGCAATTGAGCGGCAACATTCAGAAAAAATTGTTCTACGCGGGCTTCGCGGTCGGGCAAGCGGTTGCCCAAAAAAGCCAGATCGCAGGTAAAACGCGGATTGGGTTCTAACGGAAAATGGGTAGCGGTATCGAGGGCGTTATAAATCGGCACACATTGTCGCGCACCCAACGCTTCGTAAGCCTGTACTACAGGGTCGCCGCCGCCGTAAGTTAATATTAAATCGTACTGCGGAATAAGCGGCCGGAAAGGATCCTGCGGATTATGCTGTACCCTGTCTAAAGTGGCCGGGGCATCCACATCCCAGAATACCACCATCCGCTCGGGCGTTTGCAACTTCAGCACCTCGGCTTCCAAGAGTTCATCAAATACCCCTACCCCGCTGGCTTTTACCACTAAGTCGGCATCGGTAGCCTTTTCCAGCACTTTATAAACGGCTTCTTCGGTGGCCGGGTAAACCACTACTTTGGCCCAATCGGGATCGGGTATGTCGCGATGTTCCTGCCGCTGATAAGCATCCGGTTCGTAAAAAGTGACCTGGTGCCCCCGTGCATGTAACGCCCGCACCATACCGCGGTAATAAGTAGCTGCCCCATTCCAATATGCCGAAACCAGGCTGGAGCCGAAAAAAGCAATTTTCAGTTTTTTATTTTTCATCCGTAATTTCTGCGTTTAAGTAGATTTTGGAGTTAACTATACCCAATTCAGAACAAACCTGCTCCAACTCGTTTACCCGGTGGCGGCACGTGTGGCGCTGCCGGATGGTCTGTAAGCCATGCTGCACTAGTTCTTCGGCTATTTCGGGTTCGTTTATTATAGCACGGAGGTGTTTTTTCATTTCTTCGCCGTTTTGGGCAACCAGAAAATCCTTGCCGGGGGTAAATAAGTTTTCGGCATCTTCCCAGGGGGAGGATATCAGCGGAATGCCGCAGCTAAGGGCTTCGAACGGGCGAATCGTAGGAATACCGGGTAAAGCTTCGACGTAAGGCCGGCGCGGCACGTGCACCGTAACTTTGTATTTGGCGAAAACTTCGGGGGCCTTGTAATTGGGCAGCCAGCCGCCGTATTCAATACCCGCCTCGGCCAGCGATTTTAGCGCGTGTTGCGGGTAGCGCACGCCGTATATTTTCGCTTTCAGGCCTAGTTCCTTTACCGGGTTTATCAAAAATTCGTGGAGTTCAGCGGTCCGCTCTTCGTCGCCCCAGTTGCCCACCCAAACCAAATCACCTTCCAGCTCACCTTTTTCGTGCGGGTAAAACACCGAATCATCAGCGGCTTCGTGCCAGGTCCAGGCTTTTCGGGTCCAGTTTTCTTTCAAATATATTTGCCGGATTACCTCGCCAAAGGCCAACACGCCATCGTAATGCTGCAAATCGTACTGCGCCATGCTGGCTTTTTCGGTTACGGCGCGGTGGTGGGTATCGTGGAAAATTAATTTATAATCCTTATTTATATGGTGCTGCCCTATTCTTTTAACCAAATCGTGGTCGTTCCATTCGTGCACCAGCACCAAATCGGCACCTGCTAAAACTGCATCCAGGTTCAGGCTTTCCAGGTTATAAAAGTTAGTTTCCAGGCCTGGATAATATTCCTGTAGTTCCTGGATTTTTTCTTCTCCGTAATCCTTAACAAGGTTTTGCAAACTCCAGCCCTGCTCCGGTTCAAACATCTGCACTTCGTGGCCGCGCTGCTTTAATTCCTGCACAATGCCCCGCAAAAAATGCGCGTTCCCGTGGTTCCAGTCCGACAGCAGGGAATGGTAAAACATTACTATTTTCATAGTTTTTTCAGCTAAATATTTCTTCTGATGATTGTTGGTGGATGGTTGCGGTTTGTAACAGGTGGTAAGCCCGCCGATAATCGTAAGCCGTTTGTTTCGTGCTGTAACCCAAACCTTGTTGCATGGCCCGGAAACTCATTATGTTCCGGATAAATTCATCCTGAATTAATTTAGAAATAGCCGTGGTTAAATCACCGGCATTATCAGTATTCACGTAAGTAGCCGCAGTTCCCCAGATTTCCCGCTGGGTAGGTATATCGCCCACCACCAAGGCACAACCCGATAAAGCAGCCTCCAGAATGGCTAAACCAAATGGTTCGTATTTAACCGGCAAACAAAATATGGCTGCCCGGCTTAACCAGTCTATTATTTCGGATTCGGAGAGAACCCCTAAAAAGTGGACGTTGGGCAACTCCAGAATGTGGCCAGTTACGGGGTGGCGGGCATCGCCGGCAATATACACCGGCCAGTCTAAATTAGCGCCGGCTTGGGCTAGTAAGGAAATATTTTTAGCCTCGTCCCATACCCGGCCCATGCTAAACACAAAAGGCTCTTTGTGCGCGTATTTAAACTTAGCCGTATCCTGCCCATTATAAATTACCTGGCTTTGCTGAAATGGCCCGTACAATTCCCGGGCTTCCTGCAGCATGGCGGCGGTTGGCGCTATTACCAGGTCGGCCGCTTGCAAGCCCTCGGCCACTACTTTCTGGTATTTAGCCCAATCAGCCGGCGCGGTTTTCCCTTTTACCGCCTGCCACCATGAACTTACGCACGAATGCACCACCATCACCACCGGTTTGCCCCAATTCAGGTTACCATGGCAGAAATTATTCAGGTGAATAATATCGGGTTGAAATTCCTGGTTTATTTGCAACAACCAGTCTCCGGCTGCTTTTAAATCTTCCCAGGGGTTATCCATCCATTCCAGTTTGTAGTTGCTTTCGTAAAGGGTTACCTGGGGCAAAGCGGCTACTTGTTCCCGCTGCCGAAAGCTTAGGTTATGTCCCATGGTAGCCAGCGCCACCTGCATGCCAAAGGGTTCCAGCGCTTTAATTAATTCTAATGTGTAAGTCCAGACACCGCCCATTGTATCGGCGGTCATGAGTATCCGGGAAGGCATTCTTTTTTTATTTTCCATAAATTTTATCTAGTACGGCGGCCACTTTTACAAATTCTTCCGCTTCCGGGCTAAATTTTTCGCCGGCTGCAACCCGGTTGGCCCAAGCAACGCCGGCCCGGCCAGACCAATCGTCGGGTGGCGCAGTAAGCGTTTCGGTGCGGGTGCCATAAAATCGTTCGGCCACAAAATCGTAAAAAGAGCCGTTGATGTTTTTAAAGGCGACTCCGCCTTGGGTACCGTAAAATACCGCGCTAATAATGGCTTCCTGCCCGGCTGGTAAATTCCAGGAACAACTTAAAGAAACGTGGGCGCCATTGGCTAAGCCAATACTAGCATTGGCGTAATCTTCTACCATATCCTGGGAATTAGCCAGGCGTTGGCCTTTAGAGAACAAGCTACTGGTTACTTTTTCAACTTCGGGGAAGTTTAAAGTCCACAAGGCTAAATCTACGAGGTGAACTCCCAAATCTATCACACAGCCACCGCCCGATAATTTAGGATCGTAAAACCAGGGTTTGTCGGGCCCATAAGCATTATGGAAGGTAAGCTCGACGGCATAAATATTCCCCAACTCCCCGGATTGCACCACCTGGTATATCGCTTGCATGGCTTGGGTGTAGCGATAAGATAAATCAACGCCTAGTAACTTATCTGCTGCGCGGGCGGCTTCCACCACCTGTCTGGTTTCTTCTAAATTCCGGCCCAGCGGCTTCTGGCAAAATACAGCTTTATTGGCTTGCAGCGCCTGAATGCTTTGCTCCGCGTGAAATGCGCTGGGCGTAGCAATCACCACACCATCGGTATCGTCGGTAAGCATGTCGGTTAAGGTGGCTACGGATTGGGCTTGAGGCGCTGCTAGCAGGGCAGCCTCAGTATTCTGCGGTACTGTATCAGCAATGTAGGTAATTTCAGCGGCCTGGTGATTTGCCATCACTTCCATCCGGTTGCGGCCAATCCAGCCTACACCCAAAAACCCCAAGCGGGGCTTTTTATTCTCTGATTCGGTATTAATATTATTTTGGAGTAATAGTTCTTCGGGCATTAGTTAATATTCTGGTTTACAGTTTCACCTGGCATTTATTATTTCTGAACTTTAATAAACAAGCCGGATGCGCGTAGCAAACAGCTAATTTTAAATGCTGGCGGAAACCTCTTTAAATGATTCTAAAATTTAACCAGCGCTTTCATAAACCCATCCGGGCGGCTATTCAGCAATTGGAAAGCTTCGGCCATATTTTCCAACGGAAATTCGTGGGTATACAAGGGTTGCGGAGTCAGGCGACCAGTTATAACGGCTTTTACTGCTTCGGAAATGCCGCTTAAATAAATTTTAGGGTCGCGCTCGTGGGCGTTAATTACATCCAGGCCCCGCCAGTTCCAAAGCTGCACGTTAACCGAACGCATGCCATCCTGGTGGAAGCCGGCAATGATCAGTTTACCCCGTTCGGCCGTTAACTCGCCGGCCAGGTTTAAAGGCCATTCTTTTCCGGTGCACTCAATTACCCGCTCGCAGAAATTGCCGCCGGTCAGGTTTTTCACTTTCTCGATGATTTGGTAATGGTCGTCCAGTTTTACTAATTTATCGGTACCGGCCTCGTTGGCAATATTTAAGGAATAATCCCGCTGGGAAAGGGCAATAACGCGGGCTCCCGCTTCTTTGGCCAACTGCACCAGCAAAGCGCCTAAAAACCCGATGCCCAGGATGGCTACGGTGTGCCCGGCCTGAATATCGGAACGTTTGAAAATATTAATGGCACAACCCAAAGGCTCACCAGGAAAAGGAACGCCGGCTAAAACCTCGGGTATCTGTACCACCGCATCCGCTTCGGCTAAATCGTACTCGGCGTAAGCGTTGTAAGAAAGCGCTGCTACCCGGTCGCCAACTTTTACTGTTTTTACCTCAGTTCCTACCGCATCCACTACGCCCCAGCCTTCGTGACCGGGATTGCCGGCCGGAATTGGATAACTAAACCATTCCCGACCTTGCCATACCGGTATGTTGGAGGCGCATAAGCCGCAGCCTTCCATTTTTATCCGGACTTGCGTAGGGCCTGGTTCGGGTAAAGGTACTTCTTGTATTTCTACGGTTCCGGGGGCGGTAATTACCGCTGCCCGCATGGTATTTACTTTTGTTCTTTTGGTTTCGGTTGTTTCGGCTACTAAATCCGGGTTCATCAGGCTAAAGCTACTTTGGTGTTAATGTTTTCTTCTACTATGGAAAAATCGGCGGGTAAATCCAGGCCGCGGGCGGCGCAAAGCCAGCGGTAGAGTTTAGAAACGCCTTCCTGCACTGAGTGCTTCGGATACCAGCCGGTGGCTTTGCGGAATTTCCGGATATCCGATACATAATAATGCTGGTCGCCGGGCCGCCAGTTATCAAAATTCAGCGGAATTTTATGCCCCTGGAACTCTCCAATGGTGGCGAGTAATTCTAATAAACTGGTGGTATTTTCCGGTCCGCCGCCGATATTAAAGGCTTGGCCTGATATTTTAGGCATGTGTTTTTGCGCCAGCAGGAAAGCATCTACCAAATCTTCTACAAACAACACATCGCGCACTTGTTTACCGTCGCCGTAAATACTAATGGGTTTATGTTCGATGGCCCGAATGGCAAAATGGGCTACCCAGCCCTGGTCTTCGGTACCATATTGGTGTGGCCCGTAAATACAACTCATCCGGAATACCACCGCCTGGATGCCATAGGTACGGGCATAATCAATTACGTACTGGTCGGCGGCGCCTTTGGAACAGCCGTAAGGGCTATGAAAATCAAGCGGACGTGCTTCCGAAATGCCATTCTTCAGAATATTTTTATCCGAAGGGTTATAGCGGCTGCCGTTGGAGATAAACTGCAAATCTTCCAGACCGCCGTAAACTTTGTTTGTAGAGGTAAATACTAAGGGAGGCGGATTATCCTGGGCTCGGATGGCTTCGAGTACGTTTACAATGCCGCGGGCATTAATTTCAAAATCGTTTATCGGAAAATCCAGCGAGGTTGTAACGGCTACCTGGGCCGCAAAGTGAAATACTTCATTCGCATTTTTCATGAGCATTTTCACCACCTGCAAATTCCTGATATCTGCTACACACACCTCCAGCCGGTCGCCGTAATTATCCTCCAGCCATTGCAGGTTCTGCTCTACACCTGCCCGGGACAAATTATCCAGGATTAAAACTCTTTTTCCTTCTTCGAGCAGACGCTTGGCCAGGTTAGTGCCCACAAAACCAGCCCCGCCGGTAATTAATGAATATTTTTCGTCGGAATTAAAATAAGTTTTACGCCGGATGCAGGTAAATTTACCTATCCCAGGCAAACCGTGCTCGGCCCATAACCGGTACAATAATTTGGGGCTGCCGTCCGCGCCTTTTAAACCAAAGCAATATTTCCGCTCATCTGTATAATTATTTTCCCCAAGAAATTCCGGGCTGCCATCCTGTACATTAGACCAGTAAACCTTTGCTACATCGGCCTCAAGCACCCGCCGGAATTCCTCTAGTTGTTTGTATTCATCGTGCTGCCACGTAGAAAAACCGGCTTCGGTAATCCAGATTTCAGCATTACTGTTATTGGCCTGCAACACTTCCCGTACTTTATCTATATTTTCCGCCCAGCCTTCCCACTGCTGATCGTACACTTCCGGAAAGCCATGTATGCCAACAGCATCAATATTTATCAGAGCTCCTTTCTGGAATAGCAACTGTAACCAATTAGGGTCTACCGGACGCATGCCTCCCAACAGAATTTTCTTACCGCACTGTTTGGCCAAGGCCGCCGCAACGCTTATCATTTCGGTAAAAGCCGAAAAAGATTTATCGAGGGTGTAATCGTAGGTGGCTTTTTGGTTTGGCTCGTTCCACAGCTCAACCCAATCAAAATATGCACCTAAATCCGTAATAATATTGCTCAGAAAATCGGCAAAAGCATTTGGGTTAATCAACGGTGAGCTGGTACGTGGGGCTACTCCCAGTTCGGCTGGTGTACCCAGGAAACAAGGTAATAAGTTAATTTCTTTTGCCAGCCGTGGAATTAACCAATTGTACCAATCTTTACCATTAACTGTTTCGTATTCGGCCCAGGATATCTGGGTTCGAAGGTCCTTCACGCTTAATATTTTTAAATCGGCCAGTACCTTCTCTACGCCGGCATAATCGCCTAGCCGAAAATTCTGAACTAACCCGATGGTAGGTTGCCGGTCTATTTGTGTGTTTTTATGGTTTAGTGTCTCTGACATGGTAGTATCTTTATAAATGATTAACAGTAATGACGCATTAAACCGTCAGGCCCCGGGCCGCTAATTCGGCACTGGCCTCATTTACCCGGTCGTAAGCAATCTGGCCTTCCAGCCATTCTGCCATTTCGGATAAACCACTGTTAAAATCTACCTGCGGATAAAAACCAAGTATTTTCTGAGCCAAAGAAATATCGGCATAACAATGCCGGATATCGCCTACCCGGTACTTGCCGGTAATCTGCGGCTTCAGGTGCCCTTTGTTAATTACCTGGGCCAGCCTTTCGGCTATTTCGGTAATGGTGTAATTATTGCCACTGCCTACATTAAATACCTGACCATCCGCTTCGGAGGTTTCCAGCGCCAGCCGACAAGCCAATGCCACATCCCGTACATGCACAAAGTCGCGTTGCTGGTTGCCATCTTCAAAAATCATAGGCGGGTTATCGTTCAGGAACCGGGAAGCAAATATGGCCAGCACCCCAGTATAAGGGTTAGATAAAGCCTGGCGGGTGCCGTACACGTTAAAGAACCGCATAGCTACCGTCGGAATATTATAGGCCCGGCCCACTATTAAACTCATCCGTTCCTGGTCGTATTTAGATAAGGCGTAAACCGATGAAAGGCACGGTGTTTTGGATTCGGAGGTTGGTACTGGCTGCAACTCTTTGCCGTTTTCATCGCGCACTTCCCACTGGCCGGTTTTTAACTGTTCCAGAGGCCGCTCCGAGGCAATAACCGGTTTGCCCGCGGCATTCTGGTACAAACCTTCCCCGTAAATGCTCATGCTGGAGGCCACCACCAGTTTCTGAACCGGGTTTTTAGCCAATGCTTCGAGCAGAACCGCCGTACCAGTATTATTGACATCGGTGTACTCTTTAATTTCGTACATGCTTTGGCCTACGCCTACCATAGCGGCCAGATGAAATACCGCCTCTACGCCTGCCAACGCCCGCTCTACCATTTTTTTATCCCGCACATCGCCCACCATTAACTCTACTTCGGGGTTCAGGTAATCCGGACGTTCGCAATTTTTGCCATGCACTTGCTCCGAGAGGTTGTCCAGGGCCCGAACTTCATAACCAAAATTAAGTAATTCATCAGCTAAGTGGGATCCGATAAACCCTGCTCCGCCGGTAATTAACACTTTCTTCTTCATGGTTTTATGTCGATATAATCTGATTTTAATGGTTTTGTGGTTGGAAACAATTATTTAAATAAAAGTTTACGTTATTCGCCAGCCAACTCACAAATGGTACCGCTTCGATCATAACGGCTAGTTAAGATTTATGGAAAGCGGATACTTTTTACTAAACGCAGTATCACAGGCTGTTGTCTGACTCTTTTGGGCCAGAAGCAAATTTTGTTTTTAGCCGCCTTAATGCTGCAGGGGAAAGAAGAATTGCTAGACGCTGCACCAGCATTGGGAACCACCGATGCTAATCCGGTAAAAAGCCGGGAGTTGTTACCTTTTTTATTAACTATTAACCCGCCACCGGAATATTCTCCGGCAATAAAGGCTTTTCGGCCCGCGATGGTATGTAATTTAGGCGTTCTCAATAAGCAATTCCGATAGCCATATAGCTATATTCCTGAATTATCCCCCTAAACGTAAAACAAGTTAAGGGGTTATAGAAGAAGAAGCTTCGATATTACAATACTAAGATATATAACTTTATACTTCTTTAATTTGTTACATAATATTTCCTTGATTATAAATTATTTACATTAAAAATAAAAATATAATCCAAAAACTTTAAAAAAGCAAAATAAAGAATAAGTAAGTATTTATAACCTATAAATACGTATATTTAACAAAAGCTAAACTGTCGGTTATTATCACGTTTCAGCTTTAAGCAAGATCATTTTTCTTATCTAATTGCTCCCGGAAAATCTACTTCCTACCCTTGTAACTTAATTTAATATAGTATTAATAAACAAAGATGCTACTTCTCTGTACCCAGAAGTAGCATCTTTGTTCTAGAAGTTATTAGACCGCTGCATACCCGGGTTTAGGTCCGGGGCTTTTTGCCGGGTAGCCGGCACATTTAACGGCTGCAATGCTTTCGTTTGGTCGATGAAAATAAAGGAATCGTATCGTTCCGGCAGGTTGGTTGGCACATAATTGCCCGCTTCATTAGCCGGACTATACTGTACGCCTATGGCACGGTGACCGCGGTTTTGGGTTAACTCAGGAATATTCCGCCAGGCTTTTAGGTTAATAATTTTGTTCGGTGGCGCAATTTCGTGGAGGATTGCTTCCCAGGAACCGGCTTGGGATTTTGGAACCGACATAGAAGTTATGGCGCCACCCCAGTTGTTAGCGGCAATGACAGAGCCGGTATAGGTACCAAAACCTACAATGTGAACGCCCAGATTGGCGTGTTGCTCACGTACTAATTGCCCTACATTAACCATACCACTAGGGGCCATATCGGTAAAACGGGCATCTCCCACGTGCGTATTATGTTCCCACACAATTATTTTGGCATTAGCTCCCTGGTGCTCTATTAGTCGGTTAATGGTACTGGCCATGTGCTTATCCCGCACATTCCAGGATTCCGTATCGCTAAAAACCATGTTTCGGTAATAATTTTCACCGCTCAGGGCGGCCATAGCATTTTGCACTGCATTAAAAGCCCCCTCGTGCCCGGCGGGCAGTTGTGCTGCCCGGTTCTGAACTGCGGCTAGTAATTGCTCAAGGGCGGTGCGGCAGCCATCTCCGCGAAGGGTTGCCTGGGCGTAAACCTGTTCTTCGGCGTGACCAGCCAGGCAAGCTTGCGCACTTCGAGCAGCCTGTCGGGTAGCTTCATCTGCTTCCGTAAATTCATTCATAATTGCATCAACCGATTCCCACATGCTATATACATCTAGCCCGTAGAAACCGACCTGCTGGGCTGCTGATATATTTTGATTGTGGGTCCGGAGCCAGGTAGCTAAATTAGCTATTTCCTGGTTAGCCCACATCCAGGTAGGCCACCGGTTGAATTTTCGCAAGGCTTCGGCTGCCGAACCGGCGGCACTATTTCCTCTAATATATTGATTAAGCTGGTAAGCTGCCGGCCAGTCGCCTTCTACCGCAATAATTGTAAAGCCTTTTTCCTGAATGAGGCGCTTAGAAATAGCGGCCCGCCAGGTGTAAAATTCAGAGGTACCGTGCGAAGCCTCCCCCAGCAAAACGTAACGCGCATTACCTATTTGGTTTAGCAACGGATCCAGATCGGCTTCGGTTTCCAGCTTAGAGATACTATTTTCCGGAATATTCAGCCCATTTGCTGTTCCAGTTGGCTGAGCATTCTCTTCTTTATCGCCACTACAGCCAACCAGAACATAAAATAGCAAAATATATATTTTTAAATGCAATGCTTTCTTCATCACTTTTTCCTCCTTCACCGCCTCAATGCAAATAAAAAATTTCAAAAAATAAATAGCCTCCAACTAACTTTTCCTGCTTAAACAAAGCAGAAAACAGCTTTATAATCAGAAACATAAAAGGAGTAATTTTACGTAAGGCTGGGCAGCCTGTTTTGCCAACATACAGATAAAATACAATTTACGTATTTTAACCTATAAATCTTTAGCTGTACTAAGGTGAGTACGTATTATTAACGCCGAAAGGAAAACGGTTTTATAAATCGGCAGGAATATACCTTAGCTGCTAATATTAAGCACCGTTAATTAAATACATAGAGAAGCAACGGAGAGAGAAATGAAGTATCAGATAAGCTTTTGCTGTTGGTAATGTGCAAATTCTTTGCTGGAAATTATTTCGTAGGTAACATCCGGCGCACCGGACATCGGGTGAAAATGTTTTACCCGTTTAAGATATTCGCCTTCGGGAGTTTTGTAAATTATATAAATTTTATCGCAGGCTTCTGTCTCACTGCCCGTAGCCAGAATTTCGCAAAGACGGATATTATAATCTTTGTTGTTCGTGGCCTTAACCAAATAGTCTTTCTGATTCATCTGCCAGTTTTATCGGTTAGGAAAGCAAATATAAAACCGGGAGAAAATACGAGACAAGCCTTACGTTTTAAATAAATTAAGGTTACAAAAAATTTCTGTTAACAATTAATATTAGCAAGTTACAATAAACTATAACATATTAAACAGACAATATTATCTAGTATATTGATTACTAACGATTTAATATTTGGGTATAAATTTAATATCGGCTGGATTAGAATTATCCTATCATAATATAATCTGCTTGTCCTTTAATTTTTTTGTCTGAACCAGAAGAACTTATTCTATAAGTAAAAGTATAAAAACTGATCCCCCGTCAGTTTATTTAAGAACGTATAGTGTTCACAGTTATGTAGTTGACTGGTAAGAAAATTCTAGTAAATGTATGTTACTCCCTGTTTCTCTTCTGCTTCTTTTTATGCTTATAAATTCGCCTGCCCAGGAAGATGCTTACTTAAATAAAAGAGAAGCAATGGTGGAGCAACAGATTAAAGCCCGGGGAGTTAAAGATAAATTGGTGCTAAAGGCCATGCGTACCGTTAAACGGCATTTGTTTGTGCCGCTATCCCAGGCCGACGAAGCCTATACCGACTCCCCCTTGCCTATCGGTCACGGCCAAACCATTTCGCAGCCTTATATGGTGGCATACATGACGGAGGTACTCAGACCCAATCCGCAAATGAAAGTTTTGGAAATAGGTACGGGTTCAGGTTATCAGGCGGCGGTTCTGGCCGAAATTGTCCGGCAGGTTTACACCATCGAGATTGTTCCGGAACATGGGGAGCTCGCGGCCAAACGATTAAAAAACTTGGGTTATCGCAATGTGCAGGTAAAGGTAGGCGACGGCTATCTGGGCTGGCCGGATTATGCTCCTTTTGATGCCATTATTGTAACGGCCGGTGCCGAATCGGTGCCGCCTCCGCTGCTGGAACAACTGAAAGAAGGTGGCAAAATGGTTATCCCGGTGGGCTTGCCCAACAGGACGCAAACGCTGAAAGTGATAGAAAAGAAAAATGGCAAAGCTGTTTCCAAAAATCTGATGCCGGTAATATTTGTTCCGTTTACCCGGGACAAGTAGAAACAAATACTGCTTCCAGGCGCTAGCTCTCTTATATTGTTTTCTTGATAAAGTAATCTGGTTTGAAACAGGCTGGCTCTAATAAAATTATTTAAGCCGCAAAAGCTAATTAACTGCCGGATAAATTTATCTGCCGATTAAATACTGGCTGAGTTGCACCTTGGCAGGTTAATAAAAGGAAAAAGCCTGACTACTTACGGGTAGAAAGGCTTTTGCCGGTTTTCACACTTTTATGAATAGAAGAAATTTTCGGTCTGGTTAAATTTAGGTTTAATTTTATCTTAAGAGGTAAGGAATGTAAGGTTAAAGATTCTAATTGTGGCGCTTGAAGCGCAACGTAAATCAGAAGTTCCACTCTTACTTAGCCGCACTATATCTTAAACCTTTATAGTTTCACGGTAACGCCTAACCGCAGGGCCGATACACCATAACCTACTTCACCAAAGGCTCCCACTTTTTCGTTAAAATAATAGCGGGTACCTACATGGCCGCCTAAAAATACGCTGGCTGAAGAATAAGGGCTATCATAATTTTCGATACCAACATTATCTTTGTAAGAGGCGGTTCTGATGCCCAAAGATAAACCGGCATACGGATCAAATTTTTCATCGGCCATTCCCAGCTCTTTCAGCAAATCGCCTAAATGGTAAGAGCCGCGGGCACCAAAATACAGGAAGTTGTAGCTCCAGCGGTAACCGCCCCAATTACGGGCGTAACGGGCATAATCTACAAAGCCGCCCACGGCAATATTATCTTTAATGCCCACTTCTACCGAAGCGCCAATTGGCAAACCGCCGGCATTGTAAACGCCAAGGCCGATACCGGCATTAACATTTATGCCCCGTCCACCATCTTGGGCTTGAGCAGAGAACAAGGCAAAGGAACAGAAGAGGCACACCAGGAGTAAAGTAACTTTTTTCATAGTTTTGGTTCGTTTTTTTATTAGTTATACAGTTCGTTTTATAATTGAATAGTTAAAAATCAGCCATTCAAAAAAGGAGATTAATAGATTTTAAGTTCGCGCCCGCAGAAGCAAATTGATCTTCCAGGGTTAAATCCGGCGGCTTAAGCGCCAGGTGAGTCAGGTTATATTCAGGTTGTTTTAACTAAGTTTTTTCAGTCTATCATTAAACTCCTTTCTGTTTAGGTTTATTTTGTTTTATTGCTGTAAATATAGCAGCTATCCGAAGCCATGAACAAATCATTGTGGCTGAATACCGGAAAACGTTCTTTGAATTCGGCAAATTGTCGATTGAATGCCGGAACAGACTAGAACAAAATGAATTGGGGATAAACTTGTACTTTTATAAAGTAAAATCACGTGAACACATTAGTTCCGAAGAGGTGCCTTAATCAAACAAGTTTTGCTGATTGGTTTGAATAAATCGGTTTTAAGGCTAGTTTTCATAATTAAGCAGAAGTAAAAATTCAGGCAATATTAAGCCAAACCAGCTATCCTGCACTATCCTGCCGCGGCAATGGCTTTTTGCTAATTTCCCTTTATTTCATTTTTTTTACCCGGTACCAACTTGTTCCTTTAAATATTTTCTTAGCAAAATATTTAAACATTACTCATCTTTACCCGCCTAACCAGCGCTTATTTTTTAACAGGATATTTATACAAAAGAAATAGTAAGAGAAAAGGATACCACAGGATACGCTAAATATAAATCCTATTTACATTAGGCCATAAATGTTTCTTTAACACTATATACATTTATTTGCCTTGTGGTTTGGATGCTGTTTTTAACACTATTCAGACATAAATCTTAAATCAATCAACAATTAACCACCAACATGCAAGTACTTTTTGGCTTATTTTATCATTTTATTGGGGGCTTCGCTTCCGGTAGTTTCTATATACCTTATAATAAAGTAAAAAAATGGGCATGGGAAAGTTATTGGCTGGTAGGTGGCATTTTTTCCTGGCTGATTGTGCCACCTTTAGGAGCGGCTCTTACGGCACCGGGCTACCTGGAAACTTTATTTAATACCGACACCACCACTTTGTTTTATACGTATCTCATGGGTTTGTTGTGGGGTATTGGCGGTTTAACGTTTGGACTAACCATGCGCTACCTGGGCTTGTCGCTGGGTATGGCCATTGTACTGGGCTTCTGCGCGGCTTTCGGAACCCTCATCCCGCCAATATTTTATGAATTTTTCGGGCGATCCGGCAATGCCAAAACCATCTCCGAATTATTAAGCACCACCTCCGGCCTGGTTACGTTTGGGGGTGTTATGCTTACACTGGTAGGCATTGCCATTTGCGGTAAAGCCGGCACCATGAAAGAAAAAGAACTTTCGCCCGAACAAAAAACCGAGAATATTAAAGAATTTAATTTCCCGAAAGGCTTGCTGGTGGCTATTTTCTCCGGCGTGCTAAGTGCTTTTATGTCGTTTGGGTACGAAACCGGCAAGCCTATTGCCGAAGCCACTGTAGCCAAAGGCATCGACCCGTTGTGGCAAAACAATCCGGTATTAGTAGTAATATTGTTGGGCGGGTTAACCACCAACTTTATCTGGTGTATTTATTTAAACTTTAAAAATAAAACCGGCGGCGATTATGTAAACAAAGCTACCCCGCTGGCGCGTAATTATATGTTCTCGGCTATAGCGGGTACTACCTGGTACCTGCAGTTTTTCTTTTATGGCATGGGCGAGAGTCTTTTTTCGGCTAATGGTTTAGGATTTTCGAGCTGGACGCTACACATGGCGTTCATTATTATCGTAAGTAATATCTGGGGTATTTATTTTAACGAATGGAAAGGCGCCAGCCCCAAGACCATGCGCGTGATTATACTGGGCATTGCTACGGTTATTTTATCGACGATGGTGGTGGGTTATGGTAATTACCTCGCCTCTTAAACATTAAAATTTAGCTGCCAGGTTAGCTACCATTAAAAAAATTACCGTTAACAGTTGTAAAAAGCGATCTTTTTTAAGAAAAATATAACCGATCGCAGGATAGTACAGGATGGATTACCCCTTCCGGGTTTTTAGATTTGTTAACTACCGCTTCCTGAAATTAAGTTTTCGGCAACCGGTTACATAATCAAACGCATAAGTAAGAGCAAATTAATTTTTTAATATTCATATTAATAACATGGAAAATACGGTAGATAAAATTTCTTATAAGTATGTAAGTTATCTTTGGGACGAAGAAGTAGCAAGCTCGTTGGGTAACGACGAAGTAGCCCTTTTAATCTATCGTTCTAACCTGTTAGGTGCCGACTTACGGTTAACCAACTACGCCGGCGGCAATACTAGTTGTAAAGTAATGGAAACTGATCCGCTTACCGGCCAGGATGTAGAAGTAATGTGGGTAAAAGGCTCGGGCGGTGACCTGGGGACGTTAAAGAAAAGCGGTTTGGCCGCTCTTTACGTAGATAAACTGCACAGCCTGAAAAAACGCTACCGGGGTTTAGAAAACGAAGACGAAATGGTAGGTTTGTTTAACCATTGCATCTACGACCTCGATTCCAAAGCCCCTTCCATCGATACGCCTTTACACGCTTTTTTACCTTTTAAACACATCGACCACCTGCACCCCGATGCTATTATTGCCATTGCGGCTGCTAAAAACGGCGAGCAGATAACCAAAGAATTGTTTGGTGGCAAACTGGCCTGGGTTCCCTGGCAAAAGCCCGGTTTCGATTTGGGTTTAATTCTGGAAAGAACGGTACAGGAAAATCCCGGCATAACTGGTTTAATTTTGGGTAGCCACGGCCTATTTACCTGGGGCGATACGGCTTACGAAAGCTACATTAATACTTTAGAAACCATCGAACGCGCTTCGGAATACCTGAACGAAAACTACGGCAAAAACCGCCCGGTATTTGGTGGAGCTAAAATTCAGTCCTTGCCCAAGGAACAGCGTTTAGAAAAAGCCAATACTTTAATTCCTTTGCTACGGGGTTTGTGCTCCAGCCAGAACCGCATGATTGGCCACTTCACCGATGATGAGCGGGTATTGGAATATATTAACAGCAACGATTTAGACAAACTGGCGCCGTTGGGCACCAGTTGCCCCGACCACTTTTTGCGTACCAAAATCCGTCCGCTGGTGCTAAACTTAACCCCTGATGCCGATTTATCTGATACCCAGCAACTGAAAGAACAATTGGTACAGCAGTTTGAAGATTACCGCGCCGATTACAATGCATATTACGAGCGTTGCAAGCACACCAACAGCCCGGCCGTGCGCGATACCAACCCGGTAATTATTTTGTACCCTGGCGTAGGCATGTTCTCGTTTGCGAAAGATAAGCAGACCGCCCGGGTTTCGAGCGAGTTCTATATTAATGCCATTAACGTAATGCGCGGTGCCGAAGCCATTTCGGAATACCAGGGTTTGCCCGAGCAGGAAGCCTTTAACATTGAATACTGGTTATTGGAAGAAGCCAAGCTGCAACGCATGCCGAAAGAAAAACCACTTTCGCGGAAAATTGCCCTGGTAACTGGCGGTTCCGGAGGGATTGGTAAAGCCATCGCTGAAAAATTAGCCCAGGAAGGTGCCTGCGTGGTTATTACCGACATGAACGAAAAGGCCTTGAATGAGGTAAACGACGAATTCAAAAAAGCATTTGGCAAAGACACTGCTGTAACAGCTACATTAAACGTTACCGATGGCAACGCCATTGTAAATGCCTTTAAAACGGCTAATTTAAGCTTTGGCGGGGTTGATATTATTGTAAACTGCGCCGGCTTATCTATTTCTAAATCTATTGCCGATACCACCGAAGCCGATTACGATATTTTACAGGATGTTTTGGTGAAAGGTCAGTTCCTGGTTTCTAAAGAAGGCTTGGGAATATTGCGCAAGCAGCAAACCGGCGGCGATATTGTAAATATTGTGAGCAAAAACGCGCTGGTATCCGGCCCCAATAACGTAGCCTATGGTACCGCCAAAGCTGCCCAGTTGCACATGTCGCGACTAATGGCTGCGGAACTAGGACCCGAAAAAATTCGCGTAAACGTAGTAAATCCGGATGCTGTAATCCGGGGTAGCAAAATTTGGGAAAGCGGTTGGGCTGCCGGTCGGGCCAAAGCCTACGGTATTTCCATTGAAGAGCTGCCGGCTTATTATGCCAAACGCACTGTGTTAAACGAAGAAATATTAGCCGAAGATATTGCCAACGCGGTATTCTTATGCGTAGGCGGCTTGCTGCACAAGAGCACCGGCAACGTAATAAACGTAGATGGTGGCGTACCAGCCGCTTTTGTACGCTAATTTGCAGAAATAGTCGGTAACCGTGGGCCGGTTTGTTTTGGTTAAAAATTTGGGTGGTTTATTAACTTTAACTTTTTTCTGAGCTAACTCGGAAAAGCCACCCGCGGTACCGCTATCTCTTTTCAAAGTTATAGTAAACCCTAATATTATTCACCACAAATTTTTGAATTTAAAATAATGATTTTAGATAAATCGCTCCTCGATCAGCATAACAGCCAGGGAAATGCCTTGCACCAAAAAAAGTATGGGTTGTTAGCTTCTGTTCTGCAGGACGAAGGGCACAACGTGAATACTATTCTGGAGCGTTTAGCCGCCTTCCAGGTAGCCATTCCGAGCTGGGCTTTGGGTACGGGTGGCACGCGTTTTGGCCGGTTTGCCGGTGGCGGTGAGCCCCGCAGTCTCGAAGAAAAGATTGAAGACGTGGGTTTGCTCCACGCCCTGAACCAATCGAGTGGGGCTATTTCGCTGCACATTCCCTGGGATATTCCGCAAAACCCAAAAGCCATTCAGCAACTGGCCGCTTCTTTTGAACTGAAGTTCGATGCCGTTAATTCAAATACGTTCCAGGACCAGGAAAACCAGGATTACTCTTATAAATTTGGTTCGTTGTCGCATACCGATAAAGCCGTGCGTGATCAGGCCATTGCCCATAATGTAGAAGTTATCCGGCACGGGGTAGAACTAGGTTCCAAATCTTTAACCATCTGGCTTTCGGATGGCACTGATTTCCCGGGTCAGCAGAATTTCCGGCGTTCTTTTGCCCGTACGTTAGATTCTTTTGAGCAGATTTACGCCCAGCTACCCGCTGATTGGAAAGTATTCATCGAGTACAAACCTTACGAGCCGCACTTCTACTCTACCGTAGTTGCCGACTGGGGTTCTTCGCTCCTTTTCTGCCAGAAACTCGGCGAAAAAGCATTGGGTTTGGTCGATTTAGGTCACCATTTACCCAACACTAATATCGAGCAAATTGTATCGCGTTTTTTGATGGAAGGCAAATTAGGTGGGTTCCACTTCAACGACTCTAAATACGGCGACGATGATTTAACCGTAGGCGCCATGCGACCTTACCAGTTGTTCTTAATATTTAACGAACTGGTAGACGGCATGACCAGCAGCGAGATTAAAAATCCGGAACTAAGCTGGATGATAGATGCCAGCCACAACATAAAAGATCCGCTCGAAGATTTAATGCAGTCGGTAGAAGCCATCATGATTGCCTATGCCCAAGCGTTGATTATTAATCGGCCGGCGCTGGAAAAAGCACAGCTTCAGAATGATGCTACTTTGGCCCAGGAAATATTGCAAAACGCTTACCGCACCGATGTAAGACCTTTGCTGGCTGAGGCCCGTTTTAAGGCCGGCGCTGCTTTAAACCCGGTTGGTTTTTACCGCGAGCAGAAAATCCGGAAAGAGTTAATAAAACAGCGGGGCGAAAAAACCTACTCTACTGGTTTGTAATTTCCCGGCAAAGTTCTATATTAAAGAAATATTACAAAAACAGCAGCCTCAGGCACCTGGGTGTCTGGGGCTGCTGCCATTAACATCCCGTTCTTAATTTTCCACCATTTTTAAACACCCGATTGCGTATGGTATCTTGTGTGGCAGTTTTCGATATTGGCAAAACAAATAAAAAGTGTATTCTTTTCGACCATTATTTTAATATTATTCATGAAATAGAAGCACGGTTATCTGAAATTAAGGATGATGACGGCTATCCCTGCGAAGATGTAGATAGGCTTACCGCCTGGCTGCTGGCTACCTGGAAAGAACTGGAAGCTGACGAACGGTTTGATGTAATTGGGGTAAACTTTACCACCTACGGCGCCAGCATGGTGCATTTAAACGCGCAACTTAAACCCGCTACGCCGCTTTACTCCTACTTAAAACCGTATCCCGAAGATTTAGAAAAACAATTTTACGACCGCTACGGTGATAAATTAACTTTTGCTACCATTACTGCTTCGCCTAACCTGGGTATGCTCAATTCGGGTCTGCAATTGTACTGGCTGAAATACAAAAAACCAGAGCTTTTCGCCAAAATAAAAACCTCGCTCCATTTGCCCCAGTACGTTTCTTTCTTGTTCTCGGGCAATATGGTATCGGAATATACCAGCATTGGCTGCCACACCGGCCTCTGGAACTTCGAAACCAAATGCTACCATAACTGGGTTTACGAAGAAAATATTATTAGCCTCTTACCCCGGATTACCGAACAACGCAATACCTTCAGTACCAATTTCCGGAAGAAAAGAATACCGGCCGGCATTGGATTGCACGACAGCTCTTCGGCTCTGATTCCTTACCTGTATAAATACACTGATCCGTTTTTACTGCTTTCAACCGGTACCTGGGGCATTACCTTAAACCCATTTGCCAAAGAAAATTTAACCAAGGAAGAGTTGCAGCAGGATTGTTTAAATTTTCTAACCTACAACGGCCAGCGGGTAAAAGCATCGCGTATGTTTATTGGCAACGAACACGAAGAACAGGTTAAAAAATTAGCCACCCATTACAACAAACCCGCTGATTATTTTAAAATAGTTACCTACAATCCGGCCTACATCAAGCCCCTGACTGATGAGCCTGTGACACCGGATGAAAGCACTTTAACGGCTACTAAAACAACCAAGCTTAATATTCAGTTAGATTTTGCCCAATTCGAAACTTACGAGGAGGCTTATCATGTGCTCATGCAAAAAATTACCGAGCCCCAGGTAGAAGCCATTCGCCTGGCTGGTGAATACAACCTGAGTAGTTTCGAATATTTATTAGTAGACGGCGGCTTTAGCAAAAATAAAATATTCATGCACCTGCTACAGGCTAACTTCCCGGATTTGAATATTGTTATTTCGGAAAACTCGCAAGGAACTGCACTAGGGGCAGCCATGATTCTGAATATCTGGTAAGCTATTAAGCAAGGTTTTAAATATTCACAAAATAAAACAGCAACGCCTACCAATCTGGTAGGCGTTGCTGTTTTATAGTCTAAATTAAAAGCTAATAATTTGCTTTTATACCGTAGCGCGCTAGACTATAAGAAAACTAGTAAGTATGCACGATTCCTTCTTGTAAGGCATGCTCATACTGTTCTTTTTCAAACTGGTATAAGTAAGGCGAGCGGTGCGCGCCAATCGACCGGCGTTCATCTAATTTTTTAATCAATCCTAAAGCAATTAACTTTTTAGAAAAATTGCGCTGGTCCAGCTCTTTGCCCAGAATGGTTTCGTAGAGCGTGTGAATTTCCGGAATAGTAAATTTTTCGGGCAATAGGTTGTAGCCAATAGGTTGGTGGTAAATCTGAAGCCGGAGGGTTAATAAAGCTTTCTCCACCGTTTCATTCTGGTCAAATAATATTGGAGGAATATCACTTACATCGAACCAATGGTAATCTTCGGTAAAAAAGTCGGTCGTAACGGAAACCTTCGAATAATCTACTAAGGCAAAATAGCCAATCGATAAGGTTCGCTCCAGCAGCCAATTATTTGGCTCAACTTCTAACCCAAATTTTTCTTTGTATTCACTGGCATTTCTTTCCTGAACCCGGTATGGCGAATCGCCAAAAACATGAAACTGCTGTAAAAATAAGTCGCTTAGGCTGGTTTTCTCATGCAGAATGCGATAAGCAGCCTGGCTCAAAAGTTCTCTGCGTTTAATAAAACCGCCAGGTAGTCCCCACCCATCAAGTCCCTTCCAACGAAGCAATAAAATTTTAAGCTTCTGCTGGTGGTAGCCAAATATTACGGGGTCGATGCTCACATGCGGCAGGTATTCTTGGTGGCCGTTATGCACAAAGTCATTTACTTCTTCTAGCGTGTTCATAAAACAAAATTAAAATTTTATTCTGTAAAATTTACGCATTGTAAAAGAAAGTTCTTTATCTTTATTCCGTAAAATTTACAATTTGAAGTTACTTACTTCTAAAGCACTCATTTCTTAATCCTTTTTACTTATCCATTCACCTAAAACCCTTATTAATCATGAAAAAGTTAAGCACCCTTTTCGTTCTTAGTTTCTTATCTCTACTGGTTTTTGCAACCAATTTGCAGGCCCAAACTGCTCCTGCCGATTATTTTGCCGGTACCTGGAATGTTAAGGCTTTTGGATTACCCGACGGTGATACCGAAATGATTTTATTATTTGAGAAAAAGGACGGTAAACTCACCGGCGGCATTTTGGATCCTGCTACTAAAAAAGTTGCCAATCCTTTCACGAAGGTGGAACTGGCCGGCAATAAAGTAACCGCTTATTTTATGGCTCCGGAACACAATATGGAAGTTTACCTGAACTTAGAAAAGAAAGATGATACTGCGGTGAAAGGCAGCATTATGGACATGTTCAACATGGAAGGGTCGAAAGCCAAGTAAGACCATTCAGTCCTGTAATCGGATAAATATCTTTTATATATGATGCAATATTTCTCTTTACCGCTCCGGAGAATTTTCGGAGCGGTATTACTTTGCCTGCTAACCATTGGTTTGTGGTCTTATGTAGTTGTGAAAGACCCTCCGCGCATTTTAGTGTTCAGCAAAACCGCCGGTTTCCGGCACGGCTCTATTGAAGCAGGCCAAAAAGCTTTTCAGCAGCTAGGCAAACAAAACGGCTTTACGGTAGATTTAACCGAAAATTCCGATCAGTTTGATGAAGCCAATCTGAAGCGTTACCAGGCTGTGGTATTTTTAAATACGACCGGCGACGTACTAAATGCGCAGCAACAGAATGCCTTCGAGCGCTACATTCAGGCGGGTGGCGGTTACTTAGGTATTCACGCCGCCGCCGATACCGAATACGAGTGGCCTTGGTACAATAAACTGGCCGGCGCATGGTTCGATAATCATCCTAACCCGGATAACGTGCAGAAAGGTACGTTTGTGGTGATAGATAAAAGCCACCCAGCCACCAGCTTTTTACCGGAGCGTTGGGAGCGGACCGATGAATTTTATTCTTACAAAAATATCAGCCCGGCCATAAAGGTTTTGTTAAAAATAGATGAAAAAACCTACCGGGGCGGTACCAACGGCGATAACCATCCCATGGCCTGGTACCAGGAATTTGATGGCGGCCGCTCGTTTTACACCGCCGGTGGTCACACCGATGCTTCGTTCTCGGAACCATTATTTTTGAAGCATTTGTCTGCTGGTTTAAATTATGTAATGGGTGGTAGTACGCCCAAGCCTTTAGATTACACCAAGGTTAAAACCAAAAAAATGCCGGAAGAAAATCGCTTTGCCAAAGTGATACTGGAAGAAAAGCTAGATGAACCAATGGAGTTAACTGTGCTGCCAGATAACCGGGTACTGTTTATAGAACGAGGCGGCAATGTAAAGCTTTATAGCCCGGCGACTGGCAAAACCAAGGTAATCACTAAAATTCCGGTGAATACCAAAGTAACCGATAAAGAAGGAAAAGTAGGTAACGATGAAGCAGGCTTACTCAGTTTAACCAAAGATCCCAACTTTACTAAAAACGGGTGGGTTTACCTGTATTACGCGCCGGAAGGCCCGGAGCCCAAAAATATTTTGGCCCGCTACGAAATGAAAGGCGATGAACTGGTATTGAGTTCCAAAAAGGTAATGTTGGAAGTAGCTACCCAGCGGGAAATCAGCGGCCACGCTGGTGGTTCACTGGCCTTTGATGCAAAAGGCAACCTGTATCTGTCTACCGGCGATAATATTAATCCCCATGGCTCTAATGGCTACAGCCCTTCGGATGAACGTCCGGGCCGGTCGCCGTTTGATGCCCAGATGACTTCGGGCAACACCAATGATTTGCGCGGTAAGATTCTGCGGATTCATCCGGAAGCAGATGGCTCCTACACCATCCCGGAAGGAAATTTATTCCCAAAAGGCACGCCTAAAACCCGGCCGGAAATTTACACCATGGGCCACCGGAATCCTTTTAGAATCTCGATTGACCAAAAAACCGGTTATTTATATTGGGGAGATATTGGACCAGATGCCGCCCAACCTGGTGAAAAACGTGGACCGGCCGGCCAAGATGAAGTAGGGCAGGCCCGAAAGGCAGGTAATTACGGCTGGCCGTATTTTGTGGGCGATAACAAAGCTTATTACAAGTACGATTTTACTACCAATCAATCCGGCGAACTATACGACCCGGCAAAACCCGTAAATAACTCACCTAATAACACCGGTTTAAACCAATTACCACCAGCCCAGAAAGCTTTCATTTGGTACAGCTATGCCGATTCAAAAGAATTCCCGTTAGTGGGCGCTGGTGGACGTTCCGCAATGGCGGGGCCGGTTTATTACCAAGACCAGTTTAAAAACGCCAAGCGTCCTTTCCCGAACTACTACGACGGCAAACTCCTAACTTACGAGTGGATGCGGGGTTGGCTAATGGCAGTTACCTTAGACAAAGATGGTAATTACGTTTCGATGGAGCGGATTATGCCTAGCCATAAGTTCTCCAATCCTACCGATTTGGAGTTTGGTCCGGATGGTGATTTGTATATGCTGGAATACGGCAGTGGCTGGTTTACCCAAAACGACGATGCCCGGCTGGTTCGAATCGAGTACAATGCCGGCAACCGCAAACCAGTGGTGCAGCTAGCTTCGAGTAAAAGAGGTGGGGCTGTTCCGTTCAAAGCGCAGCTTTCTTCCAGAGGAACCAAAGACGCGGATAACGATGCCTTGAAATATTCTTGGAAAGTGACGGCTCAAAACGGTGGTGTTACCAAAACCTTTACCGAAGCTAACCCGACCATGTTGTTTGATAAGCCGGGCGTTTACAAAGCCACGCTTACGGTAACGGATGCGAAAGGCGGCAGCAGTTCCCGCTCGCTGGAAATTATGGCCGGCAATGAAGAACCGGTGCTCAGTTTCGAATCCAAAACCAGCAACCAGACGTTTTTCTTTCCTAATCAGCCATTTGAATACGAAGTAAAGGTAAGCGATAAGGAAGATGGCAGCCTTGCGAATGGTAAAATAAAACCAGAAGCCGTAGCAGTTACCATTGATTACTTACCGGAAGGATTTGATTTAGTAGCCATTGCCCAGGGCCATCGGAGTGCCGATGCCGCCGCCGGGGTGGTGAAAGGCCAGAGCTTAATCGAAAGCAGCGATTGCAAAGCTTGCCATAGTATCGATAAGAAATCAGTGGGGCCGGCCTACAAACAGGTAGCCTTGAAGTACAAAAATGACGTTGGAGCCACCGAACGGCTGGCTAAGAAAGTTATTTCTGGTGGCAGCGGGGTGTGGGGCGAAGTAGCCATGAGTGCCCATCCGCAACTAGCGTCAACAGATGCCACAGAAATGGTGAAGTATATTTTAAGCCTTTCTGAGGAGAAAAAAGCGGTAAATACGCTTCCGGTAAAAGGCAGTTATCCTATTACAATTCCAGCCGGTGAAAAAGGAGATGGCCGGTTTATTGTGCGGGCAGCCTATAAAGATAAGGGCAGTAAGGGCATTCCGGCTATTACCGCCGAAAAAACCATGCTTTTGCGCAGTGCTAAAATCCAGGCGGGAAAAGCTGATAAAACCGACGGTGTTATGAAATACGGCACCGTCATTATTGCTTCCGTAAAGAATTCTCATATTGGCTTTAATAACCTGGATTTAACCGGCATTGAACAGATTAAATTTACCGCTAGTGCGCCAAAAGCTCAGTTGAATGCCGCAGGCGGAATCATTGAAGTTCGTTTGGATGCACCTACCGGAAAACTAGTGGGACAAACCGCTATGATTTCGCCGCCGGAACCAGGCGCCAGCAATGCGCCGGTAATAGCGAAACTCGCGGCCGCAACCAGCATGCACGACATTTATTTTGTCTTTAAAAATGATAAAGCACCGGCCGGACAAGCCTTATTTGTGGTAATGGATCTGGAGTTTCAAACCAGCCAATCTGCTAACGCTAAACCAGCCACTTCGCAAAGCAAAGTTTCGGCTAAAGAATTAGAAGCTTTTACCGGAAAGTATAAAATGACCGGACTGCCTTTTGAGTTTATCGAGGTAACGTTTAAAGATGGCGCACTGCGCATGAATGCCGGCGGTAACGAAGGGGACCTTACCCCTGCCGCAGCAGCCGGTGTTTTTTCAGGAGCCAATGATTCGGTAATTAGTTTTGGCCGGAATGCTGATCAGAAAATTTCTACTCTTAGCCTGAAAGTGCAGGGCATGAACTTCGAAGGAATTAAACAGTAAGAAATTTTTCTGCTTATTCCCGGGAGCTATTTCTGGCAGATAAAAATTACTTGCCAGGAATAACTACCGGGAATAAATTTATCAAACCGAAACAATAAGCTGCCATTACCCTGTTTACAAAACAACTGCTCCATTAGATCTAACAATTGCTGATGTGTAGTTTCCGGTATAGCTCCTCTTTATAGTTGGCCCCAATGGGAATTTCGGTATCTCCAATGAATACCATGTTCCCGTAAATAGAAGTAATTTTTGCCGAATTAATAATATAAGAGCGGTGTACCCGCTGAAATAAATCGGTTGGAAAAGCGGCCTCTAAAAGTTTTAAATGCATACTGATCAATATTTTTTTATCCCTAAGGTAAAGGGTACTAAAGTCTTTTTCGGCCCGAATGTATTGAATATCATTGAGGTGAATTTTTAACAAACGGCCATCGTGTTTTACAAAAATAAAGGCAGGTTTTTCTTCGGCGGGTTTTAAAGGATTTTGTTTTAAGGCCAACAATTCCTGTACCCTTTCCACCGCCTGAAAAAACCGATTTATGGTAATAGGTTTCAGCAGGTAATCGGCAGCGTGTAAAGCAAAACCATCTACGGCGTAATGGCTGTAAGCCGTGGTAAAAACTACCAAGGGCGGGTTCTTCAGGGAGCGTAGAAAATCAATACCAGAGATAACGGGCATTTGAATATCCAGAAACATCACCTCTACTTCCGCCTGCACTAAAACTTCGTAAGCTTCTTCGGCATTGATACAGGATTTTACCAGTTCCCAACCCGGCACCTTGCGCAGGTACGTCTGAATAATTTCGCGGGCCAGCGGCTCATCATCTACAATCAGGCAGCGAATTAGTTTCATGTGAGGTTTATGGTTAGCCTGGTAATATATTCCGTTCCTTCGATTTGGGCCTGGTAAGTATGCTTGCCCGGATAATAGATAGCCAGCCGTTTTTGCAGGTTCACCAAGCCAATGCCGCCGGTTTTATTTTTTTTTTGCCTTGGCTCAAAAGTGTTACGGCTACAAAAATGCAGTATTTGGTCCTGAACGGCCAGCTTAATCAGGATTTCCGACGATTGCGGGGCATCCAGGTTATATTTAAAAGCGTTTTCAATAACCGGCATAAACAACAAGGGCGGAATAAAATATTTATTATTATCAGTGATATATTCAAAATTTACAGGAGTATGATTCAGCCGTAGTTTTTCCAGTTCCAGGTAATTTTTAATCAACCCAATTTCTTTGTCCAGGGCTATTTTCTCTTCCGCCGAATCGTACAAGGTATAGCGCATAAAATCCGAAAGCCGGGCTACCGTTTCGGCGGATTGCTCGTTGCGGCCATGCATAATTAGCCCATACAAATTATTTAGGGTATTAAACAAAAAATGCGGATTTAGCTGGGCTTTCAGAAAATTTAGCTCCAACTGAATATTATCCCGGTTCAGCTTCAGGTTTTGAATATATTGACGATGATATTCCAGGCCCGCTTTCAGGGCAATGGCTGGCATAATATATACAATCAGCCCAAACAAAACGCCTAAACTTACCACCCTTGACGATACCACCGGCAACCAACCCCGCTGTAAATATCCGTAATAATTTTCTTGCGTTTTTATTACCGCTTCCCGGCACTCTTGGCACAGGTTTAAGATGAGCATTTCGCCGGCATAATCTAAAATGGTAAATAAAATTAATAAGCCTAACCCCGCTGCTAAAGCCGCTAACCACTTTTTTTTAGAGATTAGTTTTAAGCCAACCAAGTAAACCAGCGGGTAATAAATAAGAATGATACTGAGGGTACCCCGTAAAGGACTCATGTACGCTAGTGGAGTATGGCGATAGGGGTTAAAAGATATGGAATTAAAATACCAGATGCTGCCAAAAAATATTAGCCAGAAAAGCACATGCGACGCAATTCGCCAGCCAAGCTTACTTTGTCTTTGCTGTAATAAGGTGTCCAGGGACAGGCGCATAAACCGGTTTGCCGTAAAATAATTTAAATGGTATATCGGCCGCCTAAGTTTTAGAAAGCCTTGCTTAAGATAGTAGAAAAATTATTCGGTTGGTTGCGCTGACATTTGGCCTTGCCGGTTAAAAAGCTGTGTCAAAGTTTGGTTCGATAAAACGACTACCGCACTATCGCCGACCTGGTGTTTTAAAGCAGAAAAGTGAATATTTTTCAGGAAGCCAACAGTAGCGTTTTGCAGGTTTAAGTTAAAGTTTTCCGCCATATTTTTACCATCAAAGTTAAACCGGCTCTGCTCCGCGGCCCGGATATTTAGTACCGGGAATTGGCAGTTACTAATATTAGCCACCGCTTGGCCCGTTAATTCTAAATCCAAATTGGTTTTCTGAAAATGCATAATCCGGACAAAGGTGTTTTGATTAGTTATTTTCGCCACCGAATTGGTTTTAATTATGATGCCAGCCGGGGTAGTATTTTTCTCGGCTTGCTCCAGCGGAATATTTGCCCCCGAAAATATTATTTCTAAAGTATCTCCTAGCCGCTTAGTTTTCAAAAAACTTTTTCTCCGGCGCAACACGGTTAGGCTGGTGCTGGAATCCTGTTGAATGTCAATGGGGTAGCCGTTGCTGCCGCTTATCTTTAATACTTTAAAAGCCGGAATATTACTGGTTTCATAATTCCGCAACGGGTCGTTTAAATCTATTTTAGCAGCTTCTTTTTTCAGGATAAAGCCGGTGGTTACCATGCCCGCGGTCAGTACCAGGGCCAGTAGCAGCAGGGCTATATTACTTTGTTTCATCTTTCTGGTGTTTTAAATTTCCTTTTCCCGAAAACGCAGCCAGGTAATGCCCCAAAAAACAACTGGTAAAACAAACCGGACGAAAAAATTGCTCAGGTTATCCAGACTTTCGGGGAGGGTAACGTAAACATTTTCGCCTTGGTGTTCAAACTGGAAACCACTCAGGGGAGTGCTGGAATTAATATTTTCGATGCCGGAAATAACCATCATCAAAAAATTATTCAGGTAGTTTAAGCTTATTAGCACCAGCAGAAGTGCCAGTAGGGTTTTGATAAAGCTGAGCTTGTAAAAGTAAACGCTGCCCAGCAAAATAATGCCGTTAAACAAAAAGTAAGTAAAAATTAACCAGTAAAATCCATTCCGAAATAGATTCAGCGGCGTGGTACTGTATTCTTTATAGGTTAACCACACAAACAACCAATCGGCCAGGTAAAATATACTTAAGTACACCACCAAAAAAGCAAACCCCGATAAAAAGATGGCCGCTATAACTTTCTCGGCGGCAGTGGCGGGAATGCCTAATAGCCAGATCCCTTTTGCTGGCACAGAAAACTCCTGGAACATGGTAGCTGTGAAAATGCCCCCGCTTAGAAAAAGCCCAATCAAAAATACTCCGTTTTGCACCGCGCCGGCGAAACTATCGCGCCATTGGTGCACCAACAAAAACAATAAAGAAAGTAACCCGAACAATGCCACGCTACCCAAAAGGTAAAGCTGGTAATGCTCTTTAAGCTGGCGCTTCAGGAGCAGCGATACATTAATTAATTTCATATTCCGGCTGTTTTTGGGTGGCTGAAAAAACTTTTTGTAAAGCAACTTTATGCTCCAGCAAGGCATTAAATAGCAGTTCCATATCCAGGTAGCTAGTTTTTCCGGTGGTATTTTCGGCGATGTAAGGCCACCCATTCGGGGCTTTGTCCTGGTAAAGTACAGCAGAATTGGGCAAAGGAATGGCCGAGGTTCCAAAGTAAAGCCTTTTCAGAATTTCGTCCTTAGCGGCATGCAACAACACTTCTCCTTTATCCAGAATAATCAGGGCGCTAATCAGTTCATCCAAATCCCGGACCTGGTGCGAAGAAATTATTACCAGTCGATCGGGTTTAAACGCATCTTTTATCATGTTCCGAAAAACAACTTTCGCCGGAATATCGAGCCCGTTGGTTGGTTCGTCCAGAATGAGCACCCGGGTATTAGTAGCTAAGGCAAAACCAATTAAGGTTTTCTTTTTCTGGCCGAAAGACAAGGAAAGTAATTTCCGGCTGGGTTCTATGCCAAATGCATCCAGGTAGGATTGGTATTGGTTTAAATCAAAATTTGGGTAAAAAGGCGCGTAAACCCGAATGAATTGTTTAACCGTTAGGTTGGGCAAATAGCATTCTTCCGGAATAAAGAATATATCCTTCAAAAAGCTTACCTGCCTCTGCTTGGGTTCCAGCCCAAAAACGTGACAAGTGCCGGTAGTAGGAAATAAAATGCCGCCAATATTTTTGATTAAAGTAGATTTGCCCGCGCCATTTTTACCAAGCAAACCGTAGATCTGGCCCGGCAGCAGCTCCAGGTTTAATCCCCGAAATAACTCCTGGTTCCGGGAATAGCGGTAATAAAAATTTTCTAGTTTTATCATCCGGAAAAGCAGTTTATTTAAACAAGGCTAACCTTATTCTGCTTTAATCCGAAGAAATATCGACCAATCCCGCTAATATTCCAACCAAACCGATTTAATAAGCAACGAAATAAATCGGGTTTATGCAGGCAGGAGATTTTAAATAGATAAAAATTCTAAATACCTGAAAATACAAAAAACAAAAATGATTAACGCTTAAGAAATCCATAATTGTCATTCAGGAGGAACCTATTTAGCAGATAGCCAAAA
>NZ_BJYS01000036.1 GCF_007991635.1 Adhaeribacter aerolatus
TGAACGGCCGGGGAGTTTATTTTTTCCTGCCGAAATTATTGACTTTATACCCGATAATGTCTCCTGAGTAGTGTAAAGGGTATGAGAATAAAATTGTATTTTATATAATTGTGCTGCTTTTTATATTTTATATATGGCTTATGGTAAGTTCCTTATGAGAAAAAATATAAATCTGGTATAACATAAAATTTATATTGTAAGTATAAAAAGGCGAAGTGCATGCGCTTGAAAGAGAACAGTTGTATTGTAATTACTTTGTTATGGGTTGGGAGATTATTAGAATGAGGACAAAAGAGCAAGTATATAATTATTTAATTCAGCCGTCTCACTTGTTTCTGAAGCAGGTTATAAAGGTGATGGAAACAAAGGCGTATATTGTAGTCCTCGATCTGCGTAAATCTAAAAAATTGTTTATTCCGGACCAGGTACTACAGGAGTTTGAATATTATTTAAAAATAATTAAAGCCCAAGCCTGCAAAACGAATGAGTATGATGAGGTAAATTATTTAATTTTACCTAAAAAATAATTCTTAAACCTGTTAGGGTTATTTATGCGTCCAAAGAGTGTAGAAACTATTGCCAAGTATATTCATATTGCCGGAAAGCTGCAAAGAACCATTATTGTAAACCAAAAAAAATTTCCGGAATTGCAGGAGCTACAGGATAAGATAATTCATATTCCGATTGACCGGACGCAGCAAAATCCGTTTTTGCACCATTTAGAACAAATCTGCCAGTTACTTAAAGAAAACAGCCATACTTATATTGTCCGGCACCTGCATTATAATTTTACGAAAGATGTAGAAGCCCTGGCCGAAGACCGGGAGTTGTTAGACCTAAATTATTACCTCAACTATATAGACTAACCTGGGCGTAAAGCATTATAGTTTTAATATTATTCACTGGCCCTTTATCTACGGCTTTGCCTATATTATATTGCTTTGCTAAACACCTGCTGACCGGCAGTAGCCTGGGCCTGATGACGGCGGTCGAAAACCATACAAATATTGCGGATAAAAGCTTTGCCTAAATCTGTAACGGTTAAACCAGTGTCGTGTAGTAGCAGCAAGCCTTCCGTTTCCATGTTTAATAAACTAACCCAGGCATCGGCTGGTAAAATTTCCAGCAACGCATCCGTAAAAACTAACTCGCCCTTGCAGGCAATTGCCAGAATAGCTTCTTTTACCAGCAAATCTTCATCGGTTAAAAAATGACCTTTTAAAATGGGTAGCTCACCGGTTTGCAAATTCAGCTTATAATCTTCTACCTTTTTCTGGTTTTGTAAATAGGCGTACTTGGCATCGCTGATAGAAGAACAACCCAAGCCAATTAACAAATCGGTGTGGCAAGTGGTGTAGCCCATAAAGTTGCGGTGCAGGGTTTTGTTTTGCAGGGCAGTATACAAGGGGTCTTTGGGTAAAGCAAAATGGTCCATGCCAATATCGGTATAACCCAGCGCTTTAAATTTTTCCAGGCCCAGTTCGTACAAGGCGCGTTTAGCAGCACTATCGGGTAAATCTTTATCGGTGTAGCTGCGCTGGCCGGGTTTTAGCCAGGGCACGTGCGCGTAAGAGTAAAAAGCAATCCGGTCGGGCCGTAGTAAATTTACTTTATCAATGGTGCTGCCCACACTTTCTAAGGTCTGGTAAGGCAAACCGTAAATCAAATCAAAATTTACCGATTCGTAGCCAATGCGGCGGGCTTCTAAAGTTGCTCTTTCTACGTTGGCAAAGGGCTGAATGCGGTTAATGGTGCGCTGCACTTTTTCGTCGAAATCCTGAATGCCGTAGCTTACCCGCCGGAAACCTAAATCGTACAAAGCCTGCAGGTGTTCGGTGGTGGTATTATTCGGGTGTCCTTCAAAGCTAAATTCCCGTTCCGGATGAATTTCGGCCTGGGCAAATATTCCTTCGAGTAATAACCTCAGGTTTTCAGGACTAAAGAACGTAGGCGTGCCGCCCCCCAGGTGCAATTCCCGGATAATTGGTTTCTCCGGAAAATGCTGCAGATATTGCTCCCACTCCAGTAGCAACGTATTAATATAACCGGCTTCTACACCGTGGTTTTTGGTAATGCGGGTGTTACAGCCGCAGTACGTACAAAGCACCTCACAAAAGGGCAAATGAATATACAAGCTGATACCTTTCTGCTGGTTCGATTCGGTAAAGGTGCGTTTTACTACCTCAAACCATTGGCTGGCGGCCGGTCGGTCGGTGTCCCAGTACGGAACGGTGGGGTAGCTGGTATACCGGGGAGCCGGTACGTTGTATTTCTGGATTAAATATTCGTTGGTTAAGCTCATGTTTTTGCCCGAATTATTTACCGCTGTTTCGGTAATTATTATTTCTAAACCCCAATGTTGTTTGTTTATCAGGTAATCAGGAAGTTTAGTGTGGCAAAATTACAGGAGCAGCTTTGTCTGGAGAATGACGATAATTAACTTATCCGGTGATTTTAATCAGGTTAGCACTTTTTAAAAGCCTGCGGGTAGCTGAATCATTCAGGCATAAAAACAATAAGGATGACCTGGTGGCCATCCTTTCTATGGGTTTGATTTTCTTTAGTTACTGCGCATCCGGAATAAAATCCAGGGAAACCGAGTTAACGCAGTGGCGGGTGTTTTTGGGCGTGAAGCGTTCGCCTTCAAATACGTGACCCAGGTGCCCGCCGCAATGGGCGCAAACTATTTCTACGCGGTGTCCGTCGGCATCCGGCACGTGTTTAACGGCGCCGGGTATTTCGTCGTCGAAGCTGGGCCAGCCGCAGTGCGAGTCGAATTTATCGGCGGAGCGATACAGCGGGGTATTGCACTGGCGACATACGTACGTGCCGGGCTCTTTGTGTTTGTTAAATTTTCCAGTAAAAGGAAACTCTGTGCCTTTGCGCAGAATAACCCGTTCTTCCTCGGGCGTTAGTTTATTATATTTTATTTCTCCGGTATTCATCTTCATAAATTTAAATAAGCAAACAGACTATTTATATAACCTTTGCGGACAAATAATTGTTCAGGTTGACGGTTGCTTGTTTCATGCAAAATAAACGAAATTAAAGAATAAACAGTTATAACACCCGCTGACTGGTTCAGTTGGTAGTAAATGGCCTGATCTGATTTTGGGAGGCAAAGCAACCGGAACCGGTACTTTCTAAAACCAGGCAATTGTTATAACTTGTACCCCTATTCGAATATTAAGTACTAATGGCGGCGGCAGAACCGGATATTTTTTTTAAACAAAAACGTACTACATCCGAAATAAAAGACGAAATATTGCCCGCGTACTTTAGAACCTGGGGCACTATTTATTTAAAAGCGCTGAGTAGCCAGTCGTCGAAAGCTTTATATTTTATAGATGTAAACGCCGGCGAAGGTAATACCGCTGCAGGGCAACCAACGGCCCCTTTGGCCATCCTGGAAAATATTCACCAAAACACTTCGTCAGAAATACCACCGGACGTGCCGGTAAAAACTTTTTTTGTTAACCCTACCCAAGCCTTAGCCGATAAATTAAACGCTAACCTGGAGCAGTTGCCGTATCTGCCGGCGCTGCCGGTAGCACCCGTGGTCCGGACCGAAATTGCTTTTCAGGCGGAATATATGAATGCCTTACCAACCGATGAACCAACTTTAATTTTTCTGGATCCCAGCCGGCCTGGGTTAACCCGGCAATTGCTGTTAAAAGCCCGGCAAGGCGCCGCTACCGATGTGCTGCTAATTTTTAACTTTAATAAATTACGGCAAGCTTTACTGGCTGATGAAACGGGCGACTGGGAAGCCGATTTCTGGGGTCGCCGCTTGGCGGAAGTTACAGAAATTAATCGGACCGAAGCCAGTGCCAAGAAGCGGGAAAGTTGTTTTATGCAGTCTTTGGCGGCTGTTTTTAAAGATGCCGGTTTTTACACCTTTGCGTTTAATATGCTGGCGCCGGGTAAAAATCCGGTCAGCCAATATTTGCTGTTCCTTACCCAATCGTTGCCGGCCTATTTGGGCATGAAAGATTTCATGCAGGTTTACAGCGAGTACCAGGAAGATGGCGTGCCCTTATTTCGGGTTACAAACAATCCGCCCGTACCGCTGCTGCCGGGTTTTTTCAGGTACCTGAGTAAGTATACCCTGGACAACCTCACCGAAGATCTGGCCCGAAGCCGCAGCCAGTTTCATTACAAAAACCTGCAGGCCATTTACGAAGAGCACAGCGTGGGTACTAATTATATTAAAAGTAATTACCGGCAAGCCCTGGAAAAGCTGCGGGCCGATGGCATTTTATACCCGGTAGATGCCCAAAATAAGAAAGTAAAGGCCTTTACCGATACTTCGGTAATTTTCTATAACTTACACCGGAGCAAAAAATAGAAAAGCATTGTGCTTACTTGAAGCAATATTTATCCACCACATAAATTTATGATTTCAGGAGAATTTCAAAACCAGGTTGCCATTGTAACCGGGGCTGGCCAGGGCATCGGTTTCGAAATATGCCGGCAATTAACCCGCCAAGGGGCATCCGTTATCCTAAACGACGTTGACCCCGAATTAACCGCCAATGCAGCTGGGAAAATTAACCAGGAGCAGGGCGGCCGTTGTTACGGCATGGCCGGCAATGCGGCCGATTTAAACTTTATTCAGGAAATGGTAGCCGCGGCCGTGCGGGAATTTGGGCAATTAACCATTGCTATTGCCAACGCCGGTATAACGTTGTTCGGCGATTTTCTGACTTATACGCCGGAAGCCCTGCACAAAGTAACGGAAACCAATATTGGCGGGAGCTTTTTTCTAGCCCAGGCGGCGTCCCGGCAATTTATAGCGCAGCAAAGTGGCGGCCGCATTTTGTTTATGTCGTCGGTAACGGGCGTGCAGGCGCATAAAAATCTGGCGGCCTACGCCATGACCAAAGCGGCTTTGCAAATGCTGGCTAAAAATCTGGTAATCGAATTATCGCCGTTCGGTATTACGGTTAATGCCCTGGCGCCAGGTGCTACCCTCACCGAAAGAACGGCACAGGATGAAGATTATGAAAAAATCTGGTCGCGGTTAACGCCGCTGGGCCGGCCCGCTACCCCGGCCGATATTGCGCAAGCCGCCCTGTTTCTTGTATCAGACAAAGCCCGTCATGTTACTGGTCAGTGTTTGGTTATCGATGGTGGCTGGACCTCTATCAGTCCTTCGCCGTATTAAAATTTGCCGCCGGGTAAATAATGTATTTGATTCGGCAACCTTGTTTTAAAGACGGACTTAAGTAGCCTTTAAATATTGCCCGCAGTAATTATTTTAAAAACGCAACTGGCCGGTCAGCAGACACGGCCAGGGCAGAAGTTGAAGCGCAAGGGTAAGATTAAATATTATTACAAAACATCGTCCTTTTTATCATCGGTAACGGTTAGTAAAACCATTTCTATGTTGCGCTGCGATTTCTCCAGCACTTTAAACTCGTATTCATTGTAAACCGCGGTGTCGCCAATTTCCGGAATAGTGCCGTAAATAACGTTTATCAAACCCCCTACTGTTTCGTAATCTTCGCCTTCCGGAAGCGGGTAGGGCAGGTAATCGTTAACATCCAGAATAGAAGCGGCGGTATCTACCTTAAACTGGAAGTCCGATAGCTTTTCTACAATGGGCACTTCTTCATCGTACTCGTCCTGAATTTCACCGACGAGTTCTTCCATAATATCTTCCATGGTAACAATGCCCGAAACACCACCAAATTCATCCGAAACAATAGCCATGTGCAGGTGACTGCGCTGGAAGTGTTGCAGCAGACGGTTTATTTTTTTGGTTTCGGGTACAAAGTAAGCCGGCCGGATTAATTTTTCGAGATTAATGGGCTCACCCCGCCGGATGACAACGAGCAAATCCTTTACGTACAAAATGCCCACAATATTATCAATGGTATCTTTATAAACCGGAATCCGGGAATATCCTTCTTTAAACACCATATCCAGAATTTCATCTTCGGTAGAGTCTATATTCAGAGCAGCCAGCTTGGTGCGGGGCACCATTATTTGCTTCACCATGCGGTCGTTGAACTCAAACACGTTCTCGATGAGTTCGTGCTGCGAATCCTGCATGGCCCCGCTTTCCTTGCTTTGCTCAAAAATAAGCCGCAACTCTTCCGAGCTGTGCACTTCGGAGCCGTGCATGGGCGTAATGCCAATGCCGCGTAATATAAGATTTGAAAAACCGTTTAAAAACCAGATGGCGGGTTTAAAGAGCAGGTAGAAAAACCGCAAGGGCAGCGACAAGGCTAAACTAGTAGACTCGGGCCGCTGAATGGCCAGCGATTTGGGAGCCAGCTCGCCGAAAACAATGTGCAGAATGGTAATAACGGCAAAAGAAACCGGTAAGGCAATTTTATGGGCTAGCGCTTCGTCGCCGGCAAACCCAAAGGCGTGCATAATATTAATAATTATCTCGGACACTACGCTTTCGCCAATCCAGCCCAGCCCTAAGCTGGCCAGGGTAATACCCAGTTGGGTGGCCGATAAATAAGCATCCAGATTATTAATCATTACCAAGGCTACTTTGGCTAACTGGCTGCCGGCCTGAGCCCGGAGTTCTACCTGTGAAGCCCGCACTTTAACAATGGCAAATTCGGCAGCCACAAAAAAACCATTCAGGAATACCAGAAAAATGGTTAATAAGATGTTTAGGATCATAGTTGTTGCTTACAAACGCTGGTAAGCTTTGCGTAATATGCCTCAAAGATAAAAGTAAGGCCCTATTATCAAAGCAAGGCACCTAAGTTTTGCCTTATTTTACCCGTGGTACTATTATATGTAAACAGGAAAAATAAGTTATAGATTTTAGAAATCGTTGCCTGAATATACCGGCACTTAAAGCGCTGAATAGGTAGGTTTACCTTTTTTAAAGATTGTGCGACTAATTGTGCTAATTTTGTAAAGATTTAGTAAATATTAATCAGGTCAGAATTTCAGATGAAATATATAAAAATAATAGGGTTGCTCCTGGTTATGGCGTTCGGGTGGCAGGCCGGGCAGGCCCAGATCCTGAAGCCGGCGCGCTGGAGCTATGAGGTCAGCAGCAAAGAAGTAAAGGTGGGCGAAGAAGTAGAGCTGGTGTTTAACGTAAATATTATGCCCGACTGGTATTTATATTCCAGCGATTTCGATCCGGATTTAGGGCCCATGGTTACTACTTTCACTTTTCAGAAAGATCCTTCGTACGCCCTGGTAGGCAAAATAAAACCCATTAACCCCAAAAAGAAGTACGATAAAATATTCGACGGCGAATATACTTATTTTATTAAAAATGCCCAGTTCCGGCAGCGCATCAAGGTCTTAAGCCCGAATTTAAATATTAAAGGTGCTTACGAATACCAGGTTTGTTCCGATGTAGACGGCAAGTGCATCCCTTTTGACGATACGTTTACATTTAACCAGATAAGCGTGAGTGGTGTTGCCCAGCCCGAGCCGGCAGCACCTGCTGTGGGCACCACTACGCCGACAGAAGCACCCGTTATAAATAATCAAACGCCCCGCCCCGCCGAAGAAACGGGTATTCTGATGGATGATCCTACGTTTCAGGGTTTGATTGCCGAAGTAGATTCGGCCCGGGTTGATTCGACGCGGAAAGCCGGAACTTTAGCCGTTTCTCCGGCCGACACTAACCTGCCCGCTACTGCCGAAACAGCGCCCCTGCTAGCGGTGGGCAGCGTGCCAAATGCCGGTTCGGACCTGAGTAGCTTTATGGTGCTGGCTTTTTTTACCGGTTTGCTGGCTTTGCTTACGCCCTGTGTGTTCCCGATGGTGCCCATGACCGTTTCTTTCTTTACCGGCAACAGCAACAACCGGGCGCAGGCTATTTTTAAAGCTTTTATTTACGGCTTGTCCATTGTGGTTATTTATACCTTAATCGGCACTATCTTCTCGAAACTGGCGGGACCGGAGGCGGCTAATTTTATTTCCACGCACTGGCTGCCAAATATTTTGTTTTTTCTGGTTTTCCTGCTGTTCGGCATGTCTTTTTTGGGGATGTTCGAGATTACATTGCCCAGTTCACTCGTGAATAAAGCCGATGCCCAGGCCGATAAAGGTGGCTGGTACGGGGTGTTTTTTATGGCTTTTACCCTGGTGCTGGTATCCTTTTCGTGCACCGGACCGTTAGTGGGCAGTATATTGGTATCCTCGGCTGGCGGCGAAACTTTAAAGCCGATTGCGGGCATGTTGGCGTATTCTACGGCTTTTGCTTTGCCGTTTACTTTGTTTGCGGCTTTCCCATCATGGCTCAAAAGCTTACCCCGTTCGGGTGGGTGGCTCAACAGTATTAAGGTTTGTCTTGGTTTTATTGAGTTGGCATTGGCACTTAAATTTTTGAGCATGGCCGACCAGGCGTACCACTGGGGTTTGCTGGACCGCGATATTTACATTGCTATCTGGATTGTATTGTTCACCCTGATGGGTTTTTACCTGTTAGGCAAGCTTAAATTTTCGCACGATTCCGACCTGAAATTTATTAGTGTGCCGCGCATTTTGCTGGCTATTCTGGTTTTCTCGTTTGTGGTGTATTTAATTCCGGGTTTGTTCGGGGCGCCGCTAAAGGGTTTAGCCGGTTATCTGCCGCCGCAGTCGTCGCACGATTTTGATTTAAACGCCATAATCCGGCAGAACAACCAGGGCGGAGCCGTGACAAACGCGCCGGCGAACGAGTTGTGCGAGAAACCCAAATACGCCGATTTCCTGCATTTGCCCCACGGCTTGCAAGGCTACTTCGATTTAGAACAAGCCAAGCGCTGTGCCACTGCGCAGAACAAACCAATATTTATTGATTTTACCGGCCATGCTTGCGTAAACTGCCGCGAAATGGAAGCCAATGTGTGGTCGGACCCGGAGGTGCTCAAACGCCTGCAAAACGATTATGTGGTAGTAGCACTGTACGTAGATGATAAAGCCGAACTGCCGCAAGACGAGTGGTACGTATCTACCTACGACAAAAAAGAAAAGCGCACCATTGGCAAGAAAAATGCCGATTACCAGATTACCCGTTTTCAGAATAATGCCCAGCCTTTTTATATTTTAATGGATCCGGCCACCGAAAAACCCTTGGTGCAACCCATGGCTTACAACCTGAACGTACAGGAGTTTGCCAATTTTTTAGACGCAGGTAAAAAACAGTATCAGCAGAAAATGGCAACCAACGGCAATATTTCGGCGCTTAAATAAAATATTCCCAGACCAATAAATACATCTTAAAATATACAGAAAGCTCCCCTCCTGTTTTAGGAGGGGTAGGGGTGGTGATATTCTTATCTTCATATGATTTTTTACCCTGGCACTTATCTTATGACTCTTCTCAAAAATTGCCTGCTCTTTATTTTTTATTTGGTTAGTTTCATAGCAACCGGACAAACCAAACCAAATGCTACCCTTGATAAAAATAAAATATCTTTGGTTATCCACGGTGGGGCCGGTACCATTACCAGGCAGAACATGACCTTCGAAAAGGAAAAAGCTTACAACGAAGCGCTGAACCAGGCTTTGCAGGCGGGTTATGCTATTTTAAAGAAAGGTGGTACCAGCCTGGATGCCGTGGAGGCTGCCATTAGGGTAATGGAAGATTCGCCGTTGTTTAATGCGGGTAAAGGCGCAGTTTTTACAAACGAAGGCAAGAACGAACTGGATGCGGCTATTATGGATGGCAAAACCTTAAAAGCCGGCGCCGTAGCCAGTGTAACCACCATTAAAAATCCCATTTCGGCTGCCCGGGCTGTAATGGGAAAATCGGAGCACGTAATAATGATTGGTAAAGGCGCCGAGCAGTTTGCGAAAGAGAAAGGCCTAGAGCTAGTAGATCCCACTTATTTTCGCACCGAAACGCGCTACCAACAGTTAGAAAAAATCCGGAACGAAGAAAAGACGAAACTCGACCATTCGGGTGGTAGCGGTAGCATCCGTACGCCCAAAGTAAAAGACCCGGATGCGCTGGCCGAACTAATATTTACCGAAGGTGAGAAATTTGGTACCGTAGGTGCCATAGCCCTGGATCAGTTTGGTAACCTGGCGGCGGCTACTTCTACAGGGGGCATGACGAACAAACGCTACGGCCGGGTAGGCGATGCGCCCATTATAGGAGCCGGTACTTACGCCGATAATGCGACTTGCGCGGTATCGGCTACCGGCCACGGCGAATATTTTATCCGGTCGGTGGTCGCGCACGATATTGCCGCTTTAATGGCGTATAAAGGTTTATCGGTAAAAAATGCCGCGGAAGAGGTGGTAATGAAAAAACTGGTAAAACTGGGCGGCGAAGGCGGCGTGATTGCTCTGGACCAGAACGGTAATTTTGCCATGCCTTTCAATTCGGCGGGAATGTACCGCGGTTATATAAAAGCCGACGGCAAAAGTGAAGTACTGATATATAAATAAAATACTATACAGAAAAGTGCAAAACCAGGTGCAGCGGTAGTTTGCCGGTACCTGGTTTTTTTATGTAATAAATTATGCAGGTTTTCTTTATATAATCTAAAATATACCATATTTTTGTATCGCTTCAGGTAGTAATGCCGCTATCGCTATTTAAATTATGCAATTCAAACGTTTTACTCCGTTTTTCCTGTTCTGGCTGCTCTGTTATGGGGCATTGGCGCAAAACGCAGTACAGACCCGGCTGGCGTACAATTTCACGGATAAATTCACTTTTTCGGATGAGTGGCAGTACCTGTCTACGGACATCTATTTGTTTAACGGCAGCAAATTTACCCGGGTGGTAAACGAGCTGGAGAACGGGGCCGGCCGCGACAAAAAGAATTACCGCAAAGACCTGGAGTACATGTTTATTTCGGCCCAGCTAAAAAATATTAAAATATTCGGTAACGAAAACGTTATTTATCCGCTGTATAATTTTAATATCAGCACCGATAAAAAAGAGTATACCACCGAGGTAAGTGATAATATAGAGGTCATCCGGATTATAGATAAGCTGCCGGTTTCCGACGAAAGCAAAAATATTGAAGCCACTATTCAGGCCAAAGCCATTACCAACGACGAAACCGGCGATATGTTTAATATTGTGTCGTCGCAGTTGCTGAATATTTCGAAGCTAACCAACCCTTCCGGGGCGCTGTTGTCGCTGGTAGGGGAGTTTGGTAATTTATTGGGAACTACTTCTAAAAAGAAAGAGTACCGGTTCAGTTCTACCATTCGGCTCTACGAAGGCCAGGATTTTGATACGCGCCTGCACTCGGTACGCATGTACGTACTGGTTCCGCCCGATGCCAAACAGCCCACGCTGCGCATGGCCCGCTTTGCCGAATATTTAGGCGGCGGCCACGCCAACCTCGATCGCCGGAAAATAGAAGAACTGGTTAATTACAAAGATTATCCTTTCCTGATTATTGCCAATTACAAATCGTTATACAAAACCGATGTACTCAGCGGCAACGAAATAAACACCGAACTGATTGAAAAGCGCAAGCAGAAAATAACCAATGCCCACGATGCCGGCCTGGTAAAAGACGAAACCTTTAAGCAGGAAATGTTTTACATCGAGTACCTGCGCACCTTTGCCGAGCTGAAGCAAAACCTAAACCACTACAAGCTGAATTACCGCAACAATATTTCAGAGGCTAATTCCAAAACCTTGTTCTCGATTATCCAAAGTTACCGCAACATCAAAAGTTTGCAGCGGCAGCGCGAGAAAGAATTTGCCAAAAACAGCACTTTCCAGACAATATTTAAACCCGAGTACCAGGCCGTGGCCGCCAGTGCCGATTTGTACCTGGAAGGCGATCACAACCTGAAAAATTCGAAAGAACTGGTACTTACCTTACTGGAACTCGATACCGAAATAAAAAATAATTTGAATGCCGCCAAGCGCGAGGCCTACCTGGCCAAACTAAACGCAGTGGAGCTGCCCAACAAAGAATATTTAGCCACTACCATCGAGGGCGAAGCCATTAACCGGTACATTACTCTGCTCGAAGACATGCAGTACAAAGAGCTGTTTGAGAAAGATGTAAATAAGCTGGCTACTTTGGCTGGTACCGACGAGAACCTGGCCTTCCGGAACAGCCTGATGGAAAGAGCCGGTGCTACCAAATGCGTGCGATGCCGGGAACAGGTCCGGGAAGCGGTGCTGAGTTTTAACAAACGCTACGAGGCCTCCAAAACCCAGGAAGCACGCAAGAAAACCGAGGAACTCCGGAAGCTCGCCGATGCAAAAGTTACCGAGTTCCTGAAAAAGAAATATTGCATTGATAATAATATAAAGAGCAGTTTCCCGGCCGAGGCAGTGCCGGCTTTTGTGGCCCGTTTCAGTGAGAAAAATAACGACCTGGGCAAACAAACCGAAGAACTGAATGCCTTCTTAAAAGAAGGCTTCAAAGGCGAAAAACTCGAAAATATTACGGATTACAACAACCGCCTGGAAGTGCTGATGAAGCAGATTGAAGACGGCTTTAACGAGATTTGTACGAGCGAGAAAAACCTGTGCGGCTGCTACAGTGGCTAAACCTGTGCAACCTTTAGAAAAAAGCCGGCTGCAAATATTTACAGCCGGCTTTTTTATTACTTTAATTTAAATACTATTTACCCAACGGAAGCCAGGTGCTTAACGAAACCTGGAAAACTGAATGCCGGGCATCGGTGCTGCTGTCTTTCAGGTAAGGATTAATGCTGTTGGCGTACCGGAAGTTTAAGCTAAGCGGACTTTCCGGGGCCTGGAAGCCGATGCCAACCGCATAACCCAAATCGGTGCTCCGGTAATGGTTGGTGCTCTTCTCGCGGATTACCGGTTCTTTGGTGGTGTTTTCGGTGATTAACCCGGTTTGGGTAAGGGTGCGCCGTTGCTCGGTTTCCTGATTCAATAAGAATCCAACCTGCGGACCGGCTTCGAAATAGAGGGTACCGGTTTTTACCTGCACCAGCACCGGCACATCCAGGTAATTAACCCGGTTATTTATTTCGGTTTTAGTAGTGGTGTTGCCGCTGGTGCGTTCATCATCAATCCGGAACCCTTTGGTAGAATAACTAATTTCGGGTTGAATAGCCAATAGAGGCGAAATGCCAATGTTGGTAAAAATGCCCGCCTGAAATCCGGGTTTGTAGGCTTTGTCAAATTCCTGGTAGTTACCCGTGTTGCCATTAACGTTGGTGTAATTGAAACCACCTTTAATACCTAAATTCAAATTTTGGGCCTGAGTGGTTTCCCAGCAAAGCGCAAGCAGGGAAGCGGCCAGAATAAGTTTTTTCATTCTTTTAACAGTTAAATTGAATATGCCTGAAGCAGCACGTTTTTAAATATTCTTATTAATTAATATTGTGTTTTACGAATATTCAAAAATGAGGCCATTTATAAATATTAATTGGCCTTGCAAGAGTTATGTAAGGCAGGCTGAGGCTTTGTGTCTCATTATCAGGGGTAAAAAATTTAACTGTTTAGCACGAAAAAACCCGATTAGTTAGTTTTTAGCTTTTTGCATTGGGGCTTGGGTTGCTACCTTGGTGCGGCGTTCTTTTAATTCCCGCCAGGTAGTTAAAATTATTTTTTCGTCCCGGAGGGCTTGCCGCACGGCTGGGTCTAGCATGGCCAATAAGTCGCCTTTGCGCGTAGGCCCCGAGGTAGAAATATGCGGGAAAACTTCGGTGGGATCGGTGCAGTGCATAATCATCATGGTAACGCCGGGTTTTAAAGATTTGATGGCGGCCACGTAGTTTTTTACTTTTAAAGCCCGCAGGTTTTCGTCGGTGGGTGGTACGTTGGCCGGCAAGTTCCAGCCGTAACTGGTGTTATGCAAATCGTCGAGTACCGGTAAGCCGGCATCCCAAACTTGCTGCCCCAATTGTTTAATTTCTGTACCGCCGGCCAGAGTAGGAATTGTCATGCCGGGCTTCCATTTGCCTTCGCGCACCAGGCGTTCTTTTGTTTCTTCTTCCATTTCCCGAATGAGCAGGGTATTATGGCCGGCCGGCAGCATAACGGGTATGCGCTCCTGAATACCTACCCGCAGGTAACGTTCTGTAAACTGGGGGTGGGCAAATAAAGTACCCATGTGCGAATCGAGGTGGGTAGGCTCGAAGCCCATGCGGCGGGCCCGCGCCAACTGCGCCCGGATTTCGGCTTCTACTTCGTCGGGGCTGGCGTGCCGGGTTACTTCGTTTACCGATGGCCACAAAGCGCCTTCGGCATCTACCAAACCCGGTGCGGCTTGCTGACCGGTAAGCGGCCCCCAGCGGTAATTCTGCCATTCGGAAGTGAGGGTCAGGTGCAGGCCGGCATCAGTTTGCGGATTTTTCTTCAGGTATTTTACAAAGTCCGGCACCCAGGGGCAAGGCATCATAACGCTTACCGAATTGGCTACCCCTTCTTCCAACGCCTTAATGGTGCCAATATTCGAGTCGTAAGACATGCCGGCATCGTCGATGTGCAGGATTAGCACCCGGTCGCCTTTTTTCCAGCCGAGTTTTTCGGCGTAGGTGCGGTTTGTGGGCTTCTGGGCCAGGCCAATCACAGCCGGTATCAGCAACAAAAAAGAAAGCAGGAAGCATAATAACAGGTGGTGGGTAGAATAAGGCATACAGGCTTCATTTAGGGGTGAATAGATGTTAGGCGGAATTCTGCTGGATAAGGTAAATATTTTTCGCCGCAAACAAAACAGGTATGTTTTTAAGCCAGACCTATCCGGCCTGGCGCACAGACCGGACATAAAAAAGCCCTTTCGGCTTACGCCAAAAGGGCTTTTTTATAAAATATGCAACAATTATTAAGCTAACTGAGCTTCCAGTTTTTGCGCCAAGGCATTTTTAGGAACGGCGCCCACTTGCTTATCTACTACCTGGCCGTTTTTGAAAACCAGCAGGGTAGGGATGCTGCGGATACCGAATTTAGCAGAAGTTTGGGGGTTGGCATCAACGTCAACCTTACCCACTACTACCCGGCCTTCGTAATCGCCGGCCAGTTCTTCTACTACCGGACCAACCATGCGGCAAGGTCCGCACCACTCTGCCCAGAAGTCAACTAAAACCGGTTTATCAGAATTTATTATTTCTTCGAAATTAGCATCGGTTATTTCGATTGCTTTGTGTCCCATGACATTTACAGTTTAAAGTTTATTAACTAAATATAAAAAACTTGGGCGCCAGGGCCCAAGATTTAAATTAATGATTATGTTTTACGATAGAAACGGGTTTTTTGTCACGCAGAATATGAGAAAACTTATTCAAATCCTGTTTATCTACCGATTCTTCGTCTTCCAGAAAGTCACTCCAGTTCTCAACTTTTAGTCGTTTGTTACCAGAAAACTCATTCGACGTTAATACATAACTACCTTTTTGTACCGTAATACCATCTATTACTTTGTCTGGCTTCGAACGGCCAAACACCTGAACATACATGGTATCGGTAGGGCTAATAAAAGCCAGGCTAATGCCCGGCGATACTGCCGATTCGGTAAAAGTAAACAGATTGGTATCTTTTTCAAAACTCAGGTGCGGGTCGGTTACTGTTTTGGGGTCACGCAACGAATAAACGCGGTATTGGAAGTTTTTAATGACCGCATCGGTTAAGGGTTTGCCGGTTTTATCATACAGCATAAACGAAATGCCTTGCCGTGAAAAATTCTGCGCCCAAACCAGACTAACGCTAATTGCCAACAATACAATTACTAAACCTGCCTTTTTACCTTTTGTTTGAAATAGTTTTACCATTTTACTTTTAACTTTTACAATTTATACAAAAACGCCGCCAACTTTAATTTCCTGCCAATCTGTCTTAATGCCGGCGTTTGCCAGTCTCTTTATTATTTTCTTGCCCAACTAAATAACTCCTGTTATTTGCTTTAACTAGCTAAACGCGCAGGTTGGGTTGTTTAGCATAAGTTCCGATGCATTTCGCTGCCGGTTCTATTTTTTGCCAGGCTAAATTACCGCCTTTCTCGCAGTTGGCTAAACCTGTGCCGGCGATAACAATTATTTTTTGCCAGCTTTTATATTAAAATCCCTAAACTAAGTTTTGCCTATGCAAACTTCAAGTATACGCTCTTAGCAGCACAATACAAACTTAACAAAATCCCGGCCAAATAAGCCTATGTAGAGGCTAAGGTATTATTTCTTTTGGGTAGGATAAGCTAAAGTGCTGTAAAGTAGCTTGTAAGCGGTTGGCCTGGTTGCGATTGTAATTATTCAGGGGTGATGGTAATGGTAAATACAGGGCCTTGCCCAACCAAGTATTACAGCTTGCCTAGGATAACTATTTAACCTGGTAAGCCCAGGTTGGTGGGTAATCCGTCCAGGCTAACCAGGTTCTTTTCCTGTACGTAAGCTTCCAATCCGGCCGGGCCTTTTTTCTCGGCCCAGTCGAAATGAATGTCGCGTTCGCCTTCGTAGCGGAACAAGGGTACGCCAAAACCGCAGGAAGTTTGCACCAAATGTATATCGGCAATAATTAACTGGCGGGTGCTTGGGTAAATTTTAAAATGCGGGGCAAAAATATCCCATTCGTCGGAACCCGGCAGCACCGTTTTGCCTTTGCCGTACAATCTTAAAATTAGTGGTGCCCCCGCAAAGGAGCAAAACATAAAGGTAATGCGGCCATTTTCTAAAGTATGCGCCGAGGTTTCGTTGCCACTGCTGATTAAATCCATATAACCTACCTGGCTCTCCGAAAACACCCGGAAACAGTCCAGCCCTTTTGGCGATAGATTAACATGCCCTTCCGGGTTTAAAGGTGCCGAGCTTACAAAAAAGATATGCTGCTGCTGAATAAATTCCTGGTGCGCTGCCTTAATAGAATCGTGAAATTTGCCCATGGGTTGGTGGCGGTTAAAAGGATGCTGATTGATACCATTGAACCCGAAAAGTAGTAATAAGCAAGAAGGGAAACAACCGATTTAAGTTAAAAGCAATTGCCGTTAGCCTGATGGGTATAATTGTCCGCTTGCCTGGCTTTATCGTAATCCTTTCACCGGACATTGCTGAATCTGGTTTTTAAATTAAAACCGTATATCCGGGTTCTTCTGCAGAAAGCTACTGTATTTTTTTGCTGCTTCCTGCAAAAACGGGAGGGTAACGTTAAGGGGTGTTCCAAAGAATTCGGTTTCTATTATGACAGCATCTTTTTTGATAGTGCGCTTCCATAAGCCAATTACTTTGCCATCTTTAACCACCATTGGCCGGAATAAACCGTTATTCGAAATAGCATTTTTATGATGTTCTGACAGTAACGCCGCCGTCCGGTCTTTGTAGCTAATGATTAATTCGTCGAAGGCGGGTAAAAAATAGGGGCTGGTTGGTTTGTTGGTGAAACTGGCAGGGTCCGGATTAAACCAATAAGTAGCAGCGTTAACCGTTTCGGAAATAAAATTGGCTTTCACCAATTCTAAAGCTTTCCGCGCATCGGTAACGGATAAACCAGACCACCAGGTAAAGTCTTGTAAAGTGGCCGGGCCGTGGCTCTGGAAATAGGTGTGTGCCAATTTTGCCAAAGCTTCTTCGCGGGTTAAGGTTATCTTGTGGGGTACTCGTTTGGCTAGCAGCGCGTAAGTCTGTTTGCTTTTTTGAACCGGGCCGCTGCAAATAATAGCGTCCTGCTCAGCGTGCATTAGCAGGAGCGAAGTCCGGTTGTTATCGGTAATTATTCCGGATTGACGCAACTCAGTTGCTAAAGCTTCGCGGGTTAAACATTCCGGCTGGGCTAAGGCTTTTTCCATGACGGCATTGCTTTTAGTAATCAGGGATTCTGTTAGTTCCAGCTTTTTAAGCCATGGTTTCAGGGCACTTTTAATTTGGGGTGCCGATAAGGCCAGCAGCGGGTAAATATCTTCCGCCGAAACAAAATGCCAGGTTGGCCTCAAAATATGCGTTCGGAGAATTTTACCTTGGTTTATAGCGGCTTCTATTTCGGTTTCATTGGAATTAGGTAGCCGGACGCCCAGAGCCCATTTAGCCATCGCGAAATCCTGGGCTTGCATGGCACCCATCCAGCTTACCAGTTCCTGAGCGGTTGTAAAGTTGGTACCGCTAATTTGCTGATTGTGGAGCCGGATATTGCCTATCTCTTCTAACACATGTTTCGTTTTTAAACCAATAAGATAAATCTTAATTATAGTTTCGGGTGATAATACCTGAAACGGTACAAAATATTTGAAAAAAATGTTAATGTTCTGATTTGGTAGTTTTTTTAATTAAACCATATTGCAGATAATTAAAGTTTTTTTCTAAATAAGTTTTATGAATTACAATAAAAAGATTCTTATTATAACCGGTGATGCAGGTGAAAGTTTTGAAATACTGTATGCATCGCACCGCCTGTTGGAGGCTGGGTACCAACCAGTAATTGCAGCACCTGCTGTAAAGCGAATGAACCTGGTGATGCATGATTTTGAACCGGGTTGGGATACCTATATAGAACGGCCCGGTTACCTGATGGAATCTGACCTTTCGTTTGATGATGTAAATCCTGCTGAATACCATTCCCTTCTTATTCCTGGTGGCAGGGCACCCGAATTTTTACGAAACGACCAACGAGTAATAAACATTGTTAAAGCATTTAATGACAGCAATAAATATATTTTTGCTATTTGCCATGGCGTTCAGATATTGGTAACCGCAGGCCTGGTAGATGGGCGAAAGATAGCTTGTTATGAACATGTAAAGTTTGAAGTTGAAGTATGTGGTGGTATTTATGTTACACCAGACCAGGCGGTACAGGACGGAAAAATTATTACCGGGAAAACGTGGCAGTCGCACCCTGAATTTTACAGACTTGTATTTAACTGTCTTGAAAAATCAAAAGAGGCAGAACCGGAAACACAGGTTGTTATACATTAACCCTTGTTGTGGCTTGTGCATAAACTATACGACCAAGAGTTACTTAATCCTCAGTATAATAATAGGCTGCACAGTATGGCGCGGAAGTTACTTCCGTGCCTCTCAATAATCTAGCTCTAACATCATTCATAATATTTCTGGCTTATTTTTCAATAACAAGAAATAAGCCAGTCTAAAAAGTCACGGAAGTAACTTCCGCGCCATACTATGGAAGAGATCTTATATTTTAGGAATCTGCAGTTGCTTGCAAATTGCTTTAGCTAATAAATCAATTATATCCGGATGGCAAGGAACGGTAGTTTGGGTATTTAAAGTATCGTTGGCGTAAATATCATGTTTCTGCGCCATGCCTGGCCAAATAACAACCTTGTTCTTCCAGATGCTTAATTAGTTTAGCGCGCTTCACCTAAACCAACTCAAGCGGTTCCTGATACACAATATTGCCGGTGTTAGAATTCTTATCCCGCACATAATCGAGGTAAAGTTCTAAGGCATCCTTAATATTTTCTTTTACTTCTTCTATGGTAGCGCCCTGCGTTAGCACATCAGGCATTTCTTTAATTTGCCCCACCAAACCTGTTTCTGTTTTCTCAATTACTAAAGTTAATCCAATCATGGTCAAGGGGTTTTTCTGATATAACGAAAAATCATAAGTCCTGTTTTATGTTCCGGTATCTATAATCTAAATGTTAACATTAAATGCCTCCACATGCTTCAAGTTTAAGCGTAGCGGTAACTTGGAACAGCGATATAGGCCACTTTTCAACTCTCGTCAGTTTCAAACTGGCCGAATAAAAGCCACAAGTTATCGCTCCGGTCAAACTTGCGGCATGGGTGGAGCATATTGGAATTTAAGTTTTTTTTTCTATATTGTTTTTAAAGCTATATGAAATCCTATGAAAAACTTATTACTCCTTTTATTAACAACATTATTTTTCAATTGTTCTAATGTCAAAATGGAACTTAATTCAGAACCTGAAAAAGAAAATGATTTACAAAAGTATAATATTATAGGACAAGTAAAATCAATAAAGACCACTAGCACTAATCAAAAACTTGAAGATACACCTGGTGCATATACTAAACATGTAAGAAAAGTTAAATATAATCAGGATGGATACATTACTGAATCTACTGATTCAACTGTTAAGATAATTTTAAAATATGATAAAAATGGTAATATTGAAGAGGAAAAAAGATACAATGGTGATAAACTTATTGCTTACGCTGAATCTAAATATGATAATAATGGCAATGTATTAGAACGTTTATTTTTTGAAAAAAATGGGAACGATATTAAAAACACTTTTAAATGGATTAAACGTTATGATGATAATAATAACCTAGTAGAAGAAAGTGTATTCGATGGCAATGGTAGCCCTGATGGTAAATCTGTTTTCAAATATGATACTAATGGAAATAGGATTGAAGAATTATCATATGAATTAGATGGTAAAAGCCTTAACTATAAAGCAACATTTACATATGATGAAAAAGGGAATGTAAAAGAAAGATATATTAAAGATAACGAAAGTGCTTATATAAGTAAATTTAAATACGATGATAAAAATAATTGTATTGAAATTTCTGAGCTAAGTACAAAATTTAAAACTGATGATAATGGTAGTATAGTTGAAGTAAAAGAACCTGCAACAGTAAAAGAAGTAAAATATAAATATGATGAAAAAGGCAATTGGACAAAACTTACTGTTACTGTACCAGAAGAATCTACTTATCCTGTTAGTATAGAAGAACGAGTAATTGAGTATTATTAACAATTTGAATTCATTTTACTCTTAAGGGGAATTTGCTTTTTAGAACCATTCATCATATCTCCAAATTAATTTTTAACTATGAAGAAAATTTTATGAATTCCTGCCATGTTAAGTGTTTTTTACCTGACACTAAACAGTAGAAAAAAATACAAATACCTACAATCATTAATATTACTCTTCTTAGCTTCCCGCCGTGTCAGGTGTTTTTCACCTGACACTTACTGGCAGCACCAAATTCTACAACAACTTACAAGTCCCGATATTATTTTCTTTAATCTTCTGAATAAAGGTTTTCGGGTCGATGCGGTACTTGCGGGAGAACATTTCGATGGAAATACGTTCGGTGGGGTCGCTTAGCATGAGTTCGAATTTTTTGCCGCCCGGCGAAGTTTGAGCGGCTTCCTCAATCCGATCAATCAGCAAATCATTCAGCGTTCGAATATCAATATCCAGGCGGACGCCGTTGGCCATTTTATCGGTTAAATCGCCTAACAACTGAATATTTACAGGTTTTAATTCCCACTGGTCTTCGGTTTTGTAGCGCAACTGCACTTTGCCTTTTATAAACACAAACATGCCTTCGCGCAGGTACTGGGCAAACTTTACAAAGTCTTCGCCAAACAAAGCCATGTTCAGGGTAGAGTCGTAATCTTCGAGGGTAAACAGGGCAAACGGGTTGCCGTTTTTGGCAGAGGTCCGGATTACCACATTCGACACAATACCCGCTACGTTCACGTCTTTGCCCTTGTACTCCGTTACTTTATCTAAAGAGCAGGTGCAGTACGAATCAATTTCCAGGCTGAACTGGTCCAAGGGGTGACCCGAAATATAGAAACCTACTACTTCTTTTTCGCGGCGCAGTTTTTCGGTCGGTGTCCAGGGGGCAACTTCGGGTACTTTGGGCAGCGGAGCGGCTACCGCAGCGCCACCGCCAAACAACGATTGCTGGGCAGCACTGGCTTCGGCCTGGTGGTTATTGCCAAACCGAACGGCTTTTTCAATCAGGTTTTGGGTTTCGCCTTCGGCCAAATCTAAATATTGGGCACGGTGGTATTTCTCGAAAGAATCGAAAGCGCCGGCCTGGGCCATGCTCTCGAAGGTTTTCTTGTTTACCGCCCGCAGGTTTACCCGTTTGGCAAAATCAAAAATATCCTGGTAAGGGCCGTTCTTCTCCCGTTCTTCCAGAATAGCTTCTACCGCCGCTTCGCCGGTGCCTTTTATAGCGCCCAAACCAAAACGGATAGCGCCTTCCTGGTTGACGTTAAATTTATAAATGGATTCATTTACGTCCGGCCCCAGCACCTGTACGCCTTGCTTGCGCGCTTCCTCAATAAAGAACGTCACCTTTTTAATGTCGTTCATGTTGTGCGTCAGCACCGAGGCCATGTATTCGGCGGGGTAATGCGCTTTTAAGTAACCGGTTTGGTAAGCTACCACGGAGTAAGCAGCGGAGTGGGAGCGGTTAAACCCGTACTGGGCAAACTTCTCCATTACATCAAATACCTCGGAGGCTTTTTTCTCTGGTATTTTATGTATTTCCTTGGCACCCTTAATAAATTTCTCCCGCTCCTGGGCCATTTTTTTCATGTCCTTCTTACCCATCGCGCGGCGCAGCAAGTCGGCGCCCCCGAGTGAGTAACCGGCCAGGATTTGCGCGGTTTGCATAATCTGCTCCTGGTACACCATAATGCCCTGCGAATAATTCAGGATGGGTTCCAGGAGTTCGTGCGGGTAATCTACCTCTTCGCGGCCGTGTTTCCGGTTAATAAAGTTCGGAATGAACTGCATCGGGCCCGGCCGGTAAAGGGCGTTCATGGCAATTAAATCTTCAATATTGGTCGGCTTTAAATCTTTCAGGTACATGCGCATGCCCTCCGATTCAAACTGGAAAGTTCCGATGGTATCGCCGCGCTGATAGAGTTCGTACGTTTTCTCATCGTCCATCGGAATGGCATCAATATCAATGTCTACGCCGTGGTTTCGTTTGATCAACGCCAGCGCATCCTTAATAATGGTCAGGGTTTTAAGCCCCAGGAAGTCCATCTTCAGCATGCCCGCCGACTCGATTACCTTCCCGTCAAATTGAGTAACTAATAAATCAGAATCCTTGGAAGTTGAAACCGGAATGTAGTTGGTGATATCGTCGGGGGCAATAATTACCCCGGCCGCGTGAATACCAGTGTTGCGCACCGAGCCTTCTAGTTTTTCGGCCAGCTTCAGGGTTTTAGCGCGTAAGTCGTTACCGTCCCGGATAGCTTTAAGTTCAGGGCTTTCTTCAAAGGCTTTGGCCAACGTAGTGCCCGGCGCATCCGGTACCATTTTAGCCAGTTCGTTCGCATCGGATAAAGGCAATTCCAAGGCCCGGGCCACATCTTTAATACTCGATTTGGCTGCCATGGTACCAAAGGTAATAATCTGGGCTACCTGCGTTTTACCGTATTTATCAACCACATAGTCGATTACCCGCTGGCGGTTTTCGTCGTCGAAGTCAATATCAATATCGGGCATACTTACCCGTTCCGGATTCAGGAACCGCTCAAAGAGCAGGGAATATTTTATGGGGTCGATATTGGTAATCCCCACGCAGTAAGCTACCGCCGAACCAGCCGCCGAACCCCGGCCCGGACCCACGGCTACGCCCATGCTGCGGCCTTTGTTAATAAAATCCTGCACGATGAGGAAGTAACCCGCAAAGCCCATGGTTTCAATAATCTGCAACTCGTAGTTAAGCCGTTCCTCAATTTCGGGGGTTATGTCGCCGTACCGTTTTTTGGCGCCTTCAAAGGTTAGGTGGCGCAAAAAGGCATCGGGCCCGGCGTGGTCCGCCGGAATCGGGAAGTTGGGTAATAAAATATCGCGCTGTAGTTTGGGCGGCGTTATTTTATCTATAATCTCGTTGGTGTTGTCAATGGCTTCGGGTACGTCGATGAATAATTTATTCATCTCGGCCTGGTTCTTGAAATAAAACTGGTCATTCGGGAAACCAAAACGGGTTTTAGTACCCATTTCGTCAATTTTATTTAAAGCGCTCCGCACCGAAGCGTAATTGGAATATTTGCTCCGGACGTTATCCAGGGTATCGTAAATTACCTCGTTGCTGTCAGTCAGGAAGCGGTAATATTTGGTAGAGAAATCGCCAACGGGCATACTCTGGTCTTCGCCGGTGTTTACGCACAATAAAATATCGTGCGGACTCCAGTCGTCCTGCTCCACGTAGTGCGAGTCGTTGGTAGCAATGGTTTTTACGTTGTATTTCTTGGCCCACTTTAGTAAAACCTGGTTGATATCTTCCTGGCTTTTACCGGTGTTATCAATATTTTGCAGGCCGTGGCGCTGAATTTCGATGTAATAATCTTCGCCAAACAAATCGAGCCACCACCGGAATATTTCTTCGGCTTCTTCTTCGGTTTTCCAAAGAATGGCTTGCGGCACCTCGGCCCCGATGCAGCAAGAAGTAGCAATCAAACCTTTTGAATATTTCTGCAAAAGTTCTTTATCGATGCGGGGCCACTTGCTGTACAAGCCTTCGATGTAGCTGAGCGAGCACAACTTAGCCAGGTTTTTGTAGCCATCCTGGTCTTTGGCCAGCAGCAACTGGTGGAAGCGGTTGTCTTTAACCTCTTTACTGAACTGCTTTTTAAAACGGTCTTCCACCAAATAAAATTCGCAGCCCACAATCGGCTTCACGTTGTATTTATTGGCCTCGGCCACAAAATTAAAAGCCCCGAACATGTTGCCGTGGTCGGTCATGGCAACGGCTTTCATGCCATCGGCCTGGGCTTTTTTCATCAGGGCACTAATGCTGGCTTGTCCGTCGAGTAAGGAATATTGGGTATGGCAGTGTAAATGCGAGAAATCAGGCACGCTTCTTAAATTAATAATTAAAATTATGAATGATGAATTGCTTTTGGGCAATTAAAGCTGGCCGTGGGGCAAGCTTCCGGATATTAAAATTAATAAAAATTAGGCTTAGGCCCAAGCTAAATAATGTTTGTATCTGGCTTACAACCATAATAAAATTTTATGCTACCAGATTTGTTTTAGCACCGTATTTACTACGCTACAGGTAATTGTTTAACAAGAATATATTCCGGATGAGTTCCACCCTTCCTAATACCACTACCCGCCGACAAGTGCCTCTTTCAGAGATGTTCCGGGCTTTGCAATACAAAAATTATCGTTTGTTTTTCAGCGGCCAGGGCATCTCGCTGATTGGTACCTGGATGCAGCAGATTGCCATGAGCTGGCTTGTTTACCGGCTTACCGACTCGGTTTTTTTATTGGGTATTCTGGGTTTTGCCAGCCAAATTCCTTCTTTTTTACTCGGTCCATTTGCCGGTGTTGTATCAGATCGTTTTAACCGCCACCGCATTTTAATATTTACGCAAGCTTTATCAATGGTGCAAGCCTCCGTGCTGGCGACCCTGGTACTAACCGAAAGAGCAACCACTACCTGGCTGATTGGCTTAAGTGTTTTCTTGGGTATTGTAAACGCTTTCGACGTAAGCGCCCGGCAGGCTTTTGTGGTCAGTTTAATTCCAAAACGCGAAGACGTGAGCAATGCTATCGCTTTAAATTCTTCGATGTTTAATATGGCGCGTTTGGTGGGGCCTTCAATAGCGGGTATTTTAATTGCGGCCGTAGGCGAAGGCATGTGTTTCTTAATAAATGCCATTAGTTACGTAGCCGTTATTTTGTCTTTGCTTTTAATAAAAGTAACACCGTTCGTGCAGTCTAAAAAAGATGCCCAAATTTGGCGTTCGTTAAAAGAAGGATTTGGCTATGCCTTCGGTTTTCCGCCCATCCGGGCCATTATTTTGTTAATTGCTTTAATTAGTTTGTTCGGGATGCCTTTTAGCGTGCTGATGCCCGTTTTTGCCCGCGATATATTGCACGGGGGGGCTAATACGCTGGGTTATTTAATGGGGGCTTCCGGTATTGGCGCGCTGTTGGGCGCATTGTATTTGGCGCAGCGCTCTTCAGTAATTGGGTTGGGTAAAATAATAATTGGGGCTACTTTACTCATGAGTGTGGGGCTTATTTGTTTTTCGTTTACCCAAAGTTTGTGGCTGGCCTTAATTTTTATATTTATGACCGGACTGGGCATGATTGTACAGATGGCCGCCAACAATACCATTTTGCAAACCATTGTGGATGATGACAAGCGGGGCCGGGTAATGAGTTTTTACTCGATGGCTTTTATGGGCATGGCACCTTTTGGCAGTTTAATCGCCGGGGCTGTGGCCGATAGAATTGGGGTGGCCTATACTTTTTTAGGCTGTGGTATTATGTGCTTCCTCAGTATTATTCCGTTTGCCATTCAATTGCCCAACTTACGCAAAATGGTGCGCCCTATTTACGAACGCCTGGGTATTTTACCCCAGGTGGCTACCGGCCTGCAATCGGCTACTGCTTTAACTACGCCGCCGGAAGACCAATAATAGCAATAGCGTTTACGAGCAGGTAAATTGTTGGCAAAAATTAGCTAGCGTGTTTTACTTTACTAAGGAAATAATGAAGAATTAGGGCCAGAATAGTCCAGTAAAAAGCAAATCCGACCAGAAAAAAAGGTGGCGGCGTATCCGGATCTTGGTGCAAAAAATTAATAAAAGGCAACAGCGGCCCAATTAAAATAATTTTGATAGGCGACAAAATCGTAGATACAGCAGCTTTCCAGCCTACTTGTGATTCCGTTCCCAGGAAAGACTCAGGCGGCTGTTCCAAAAGTGAAGTAGTGCCAAAAAGAAAGGCAGACGCAAAAAGGAGGAAGAGGAAGACGAATTTTATTCTTGAATTATTCATGCTCTCCAAATAATATACTACCTTTTACTGTATGTTAATATAAGAATTTTTAAGACTGTTTGCAAATAAAAACTCATCTAATGAACTGCTGTTCTGGTGTTAGCGGGTGCACAAAGTAGAACAATCAGAATTAAGCTGCTAACTGCTATAGCAACGGGAGGCTGAATAGGTATCACATAAAAACAAAAAGGCCGAATAATTAAATATTCGGCCTTCTTGTTTTTAAGCTACTGGGGATTTTTAATTACGGGCAGCGCCTTTGGGTTTAATTTTTAGTTTCTCGCCCGGACTCACGTTAAAATCTGCTTTGTTATTCCAGTCCATTATTTCTTTAATGGTAACCCCGTAGCGACGGGAAATCTGGTACATCGATTCGCCGGCCGAGACGGTGTGGGAAACCGGACCAGCGGCATAACTGCCATTACTGGCTACAGTAGGCGCAACATCGGCGGTTTGTGCCTGCGGTTTATTTACTGTCGAAGTCGGGTAACTGGCCGATGTTACCGGCGGGGCAACCAGTTTCAGGTTCTGGCCAATCGCTAATGGCATTTCACCCAAATTATTCCAGGTTTTCAGATCCTCTAAAGAAACCTGGTACATCTTGGAAATAGCATATAACGTTTCGCCTTTGGTTACCACGTGTACACCGGGGTTTGATGCTGGCTGCGCCAAAGCCTTAGCCGGCTCTTTGTAAACGGAGGCCGGAGCGGTAGTTTTAGTAGGCGCGGCAGCTACCGGTTCTTTTAATATTACGGCTGGTTTGGGAGCCGGCGTTTCTATCGCAGTAGTTTCAGTTATCGCATTCGAATCGGTAGCCGTAGGGGTATTAATTTCAGTTGCAGTTGTGGTGGCTACCGGAGCGGGCGTTTTAGTTCTGCTGTAAACCAAAGGCGCGGTTGGTTTATTTACCGGCTCAATTTGCTTGTCGATATTGGCAGATAAAGAATCATCGGTCTCTTCGGCTTCTTCGTTGGTTTGGGCAATGGCTTCATCCAGCGATGGCTCAGCTGGGCTCGGGGTCGCACTGGTAGTTGCAGCCTCATTTATGGTGGTTTCTGCCGCAGGTGTTGTTGCAGGTGCTGGTCTGGTTGCTAGCTGGGGTTCAGCTACTGGTTCAGGGGTGGCGGGTACTTCCACTTCCTGTACTTTCGCTGGTTTCTTTTTCACGCCAAACCATTTATTCAAGCGTTTTTCCAAAGCCGACGCTATCGACTTTTCTTCTTCGCGGTTTGAATCAGCAGATTTGTTTTCGGTTCTGGCTTTTGCCGGATCGTCGTTTTGGGCCAGAATACCTGGTTGAGCGGGTGCCGGAGCATTGTCGGGATACGTTTTCTGGAACTCAACCGGCGTATTGGCCGGCCGGCGGCGCTGCATCCACAGCAACCGGCCTTCGGCCAAGGTTTCGGTGGCTTTTAAGCGGTTGTAGAACAAAAGCGAGCGTACTTTTACGCCGTGTTGCTGCGCCACCTGCTGAATGGTTTCGCCTTGTTTTACTACGTGGTAGGGCGCATCGGCTTTGCTGTGCTTCATCTCTAAATAATAGGCTTCGCCGGGTACAATCGGGTCGAAACTATACATGTCGTTGTACATCAGGAACCGACGGGCGGGCATATCGGCTTCGGCGGCCAGTTTATCTTTGGTATCGCCGCGGCGGGCAATAATTACTTTCAGGTTATTTTGTTTCCGGAATTCGCGTTTGCCGGTTTGCTCGGCGTAGGTATTCTGGCTACCGGTACGGTTAGAGGCATATATTACCGACTGCTGATCGGGGTTGGTAACCGGAATAAGGACGGTATAGGTTTTATCGTAAGGTACCGCCCGACCGTGCAGCCACTTATTATATTTTTGTAATTCGGCTTCATCGGTTTGGGTTTCCATCGCAATTTCGCGGAAGCTTTTGCCCGCCGAAGCCGTCATTTCCTGCAATAAAATCATTGGCGCGGGGTTGCGGCCCACGTAATTACTGAAAGCTACTTTGTGCGCTAAAAATGTAAGAATATACGGATGCGTTCTTTCCGTAATATCCATTTCTTTTTTATTTACATCGTTGGGCTTGGCGTAACCTTTAGCGCCGGTTAACCCCAAGTTGTAAGAGAGCAACGTGTTGTGCCAGTTTTTATAATATACATTGTTGTGCTTTACCAGGTAGCGGGCGGCACCTCGGGTAGATTCTATAATATGCTTACGTTCATCAATATCCTGGTTTATCTGCAATTTCTGGTCCGAGGCGGCTTCTTTTTTAAATTGCCAGAAACCTACGGCGTTGGAGGTCGAAACCGCATCCGAAACCAGGCCGCTTTCCTGCAAGGCCAAATATTTAAAATCATCGGGTAAGCCTTCTTCCCGGAAAATGCGCTCAATAATCGGGAAATACGTATCGGCCCGGTCTACTTTAGCCTGGAAATAAGTCGGGTATTTGGTTAAGGCATCTACTTGTCTTTGTATTTCCTGCCGGCCCCTATCGTTTACCCGCAGGTGCTGGTCTGCAAAATAAATATCCGAAGGAACAATAATATTTTGGGCATTAGCCAGGAAGCTGATACAGCTTAGGAGGAACAAAATGGTACCTTTTCGCATAACAACAGGCTTTAAGTGAATAAATTATGGATTAAGAAATAATATTAAAAGCAATCGGTTCTTCGGTTTTTGCCGCAACTGGCGCAAAAACAGACGCAACCGGAGAACAAAATAGCAGATTTAGTGCCGAATCAGGAATTTTTCGGGTGATTACTTATCTACAATTTATCCACAAGTTATCCAAAGCAACTCTTTAAGGTTGATACACCAAATTGCATAGAATGAATAAGTTGCAAATGTAGTTGTTTTAGCAAAGCCGTTGAAATATGCTAAAATTAGAAGAATAGGAAGTAAGAAGTAAAGCCTGAAAATAGCAATATAATTTTCTTATATATTTCTGAACGAGCGCTTTATAAAACTTATTGCCTTACTTTTTGCGCATTAGCAACAGCCCGTCGCGGAGCGGCAAAAGCACGTTCTCTACCCGGTCGTCCTGCTGTATTTTTTGGTTAAAATCCAGGATAGCCTGGGTGTCTTTGTCTATTTTTTTACACGGTTGCTGCACTACTTTGCCACTCCAGAGCACATTGTCGGCCAGGATAAAACCACCCGCAACGGTTTTCTCCAGAATCAGGTCGTAGTAGCGGCTGTAGTTAATTTTATCGGCATCAATAAATACCAGGTCGAATTGAATATCTAGGGTAGGAATAATTTCGAGGGCATTGCCGAGGTAATATTTTATTCTGTTCTCCAGCCCGGCTTCCGCTACATACTTCCGGACCAAGTCTTCGAGTTCGTCGTTGATATCTATGGTATGTAACTGTCCATCCGGGGCTAAACCTTCCGCCAAACACAAACCCGAGTAGCCGGTGTAAGTGCCAATCTCCAATATTTGCTTGGGTTTAATCATGTGCGACAACATAGCCAACACCCGGCCCTGGTAATGCCCCGAAAGCATACGGGGCATTAACACCTTTAAGTAAGTTTCGCGGTTTAGCCGCTGCAACAGTTCCGGCTCCGGGCTGGTGTGCTGCAATACATATTCCTGAAGCTCTTTGGAGAGAAAATCCATAACAAGTATTTTAATGTCTAATTATTAGCCGGTATGTAATTCAGGTAGCTTAAATTGTCTTCGTGCAAAACCTCGTTGGCAATATCCTGCAGTTGTTTGGCCGTTATGCCCCGGATTTGGTCGAATATTTCGTTCAGTGTTTCCACTTTGTCCAGGTCCAGAATGCTTTTGCCCAGCATCATCATTAAACCAATATTGCTTTCTTCGGCCATAGCCAGTTGGCCCATGAGTTGTTCTTTGGCGGTATGTAGTTGTACCGTGCCTAAAGGCTTTTCGCGCAATATTTTAAGTTCCTTTAATACCAGCGAGGTCGTTCGGTTTAGCTGTTTTTTTTCGGTGCCAAAGTAAATGCCAAACAAGCCGGTATCGATATAAGTAGTGTAGTTGGCATCGATGGTATAAACCAACCCGTGTTTTTCGCGCACCGCCAGGTTTAACCGCGAGTTCATGCCAGGCCCACCTAAAATATTAGAGAGCATAAAAAACGGAATTCGCTTTTCGTCCGCAAGGGCATAAGCCGGACAGCCTATCATACAATGGGCCTGGGTAATGGGTTTTTCCAGGTTTACCCGGTTGGGCTGGTACTGGCTAAATGGTTGCCGCTCGCGACTGCTCTCGATGCGGGGCAGCGGTGCCAAATATTTCTGGCTAAGTTTTAAAACTTTATCGAAAGGTAAATTACTCACCGAACAGAAAACCAGCCGATTGGTACTCATGTTGTCCTGAATAAACTTGAGAAAATCAGCTTTTTTAAAGCCCGATACGCTTTCGCGGGTACCTAAAATATTATTGCCCAGGCTGTGATTGCCAAATATAACATTGTCAAACTCATCTATCACTGCGTCTTCAGGCGTGTCGAGGTACATGGCCATTTCTTCCAGAATAACGCCGCGCTCTTTTTCTATTTCTTTGCCCGGAAAAACGGAGTTAAAAGTGATATCAGTCAGCAGGTCGAAGGCTTTTTCGAAATGGTTATCCAATACCGAAGCATAAAAACACAGCTTTTCTTTGGTGGTATAGGCATTTAGTTCGCCGCCCACCGTTTCGAGGCGGTTGAGAATATGAAACGATTTGCGTTTTTTGGTGCCTTTAAACGCCATGTGCTCCCAGAAATGGGCAATACCCAGTTCTTCCGGCTTTTCGTCGCGGCTGCCAATATCCAGCATAAAGCCGCTGTGGGCAATTTTGGTATGGGTAACTTGTTTATGAATAATACGAATGCCGTTAGGCAAAGTATGCAGTTGATAATCAGGCATGCAATATAAATTTGGGAGGGCAAAGGTACGAAATATTAAAGAGAAAACCGTTTAAACCGGCTTATTTGCCCGCGAGCAGTTCTATGTAAAGCCGATGGATTTGGGTAATGGTTTTTCTGGGACGGAAACGGGTTGCCTGTTCTACACCTTTTTGGATCATGTCGGCTCTTAATTGCTGGTCTTGGGCTGCCTGCTTCAATAAATCGGCAAGATGGCTTATATTATTCGGTTCGGCGTAAAGGGCTGCTTCGCCGCCGGCTTCGCTAAAACATGAACCCGTAGAGGTGACAACCGGCACGCCGCTGTTCAACGCTTCCAGGATTGGAATACCAAAACCTTCGAAAACCGAGGGGTATACAAATAAATAAGCTAACTGGTAAATCGCCGGTAATTCTTCGGTGGGAATATAAGGCAGAAATATTACGCGTTGGACTAGATTGTTTTGCCCGATAAAAGCCTCTAGTTCTTTTTTATAAGTGGTGGCGCGGCCAATAAATATAACCGGTAAATCAGCAGCAAGACCGGCCTGGTGCCAGGCCCGGAGCAATTGCAACTGGTTTTTCCGCGGCTCCAAAGTGCCTACGCATAATATAAAAGTATCGGGTAGCTTATATTTCTGTTTAATTAATTGCAGGTTTTCGGCGGGTAATAATTGATGAAAGATGGGGTTACAATCCTGGTAAATAACCTCAATTTTCTCCTCTGGAATATTATAATGCTGCATAATATCCTGACGGGTTTGTTCGCTGATAGCAATAATTCTATTTGCCCGGCGGCAGGCGTACCGGAATTTATAATGATACACTTGCCGGTCGATGGGTTTGTACAACTCGGGGTACCGGATAAAAATTAAATCGTGAATGGTAACCACCTGTTTTAAGTTAGGCGGCAGGCCAGCCGGTAATTCGTTGCTCAGGCCGTGATAAAGCTTAATATCTTGTTTTTTTAGGTCGGCTCCTAAACCAAAGGTACGCCACAAGGCCGGCAATGCTTTGTGCCAGTTGGTGGGTGTTATTATTTTTACCTGGTCGGAGGTAGCATAAAATTGCCGGAATGTTTCGGAAACGCGGGGTGTAAACAAGAAATATTCATCCTGCGGATAATATTCAGCTAAACCCGAAATAACAAAACGGCTGTAATTGCCCAGGCCGGAGGTATTATTAAAAGCTCTTTTGGCGTCCAGGCCTATTCTCATAGAGGTTACGGGGTTAAGCGGGCAAAATTAAGCTTACTGGTTGATATTTAATATTTATACCGGTTGTTTAACTTTTATTTCTGAAAGATGCTGCTAATATTTGCTTAGTTACTTAGTTTTACCGGTATTTATTTGGCCGAAAAATTGCTGGTTTTTCCGGCTAATTGCCTAAAATTTATGATGCTCCTATGAAATACGAACGTATTAACGCCGACTTATTTGTCCAGAACCGCAAGCAATATTGCAGCCGTTTAAAGCCCTGTTCGCTGGCTGTTTTTCAGTCGAACGATATTATGCCCACCAACGCCGACGGAACCATGGCTTTCCGGCAAAGCAGCGATTTGTTTTATTTAAGCGGCGTAGACCAGGAAGAAAGTATTTTGCTGTTGTTTCCGGATGCGAAAGATGTAAAGCACCACGAGATTCTGTTCGTGCGCGAAACCAACGACCATATATTAACCTGGGAAGGCTATAAATTAACAAAAGATGAAGCCCGGGAAGTATCGGGTATTAAAACCATTTACTGGACCTCAGAATTTAAACAGGTTTTTAATGCGTTAATGGCCGAAGCCGAAAACGTATACCTGAACACCAACGAACATTTGCGGGCGGTGATAGAGGTAGAAACCCGCGATGCCCGCTTTTTAAAATGGTGCCGCGAAACCTACCCGCTGCACCAGTACCACCGCAGCGCCCCTATTATGCATCACCTGCGGGCCGTTAAATCCGATATTGAAATAGAGTTAATTAAAAAAGCTTGTAGAATTACCGAAAAAGCTTTTCTGCGGTTGCTTAAATTTATTAAGCCGGGCGTGATGGAGTACGAAATTGAAGCGGAGATTGTGCACGAGTTTATCCGCAACCGGTCCCGCGGACCAGCATACGGTTCTATTATTGCTTCCGGCGCTAACGCCTGCATCCTGCACTACGTAGATAACTTCCGCGAATGTAAAGACGGCGATGTGGTGCTGATGGATTTTGGCGCCGAATACGCCAACTACGCCGCCGACCTGACCCGCACGGTACCGGTAAACGGTAAATTTACGCCGCGCCAGAGAGAGGTATATAATTCGGTGCTGCACGTACTCAAAACGGCCCGCAACATGCTGGTGCCCGGTAATACTTTAGACCAGTACCATTCGTTTGTGGGCACGGTTATGGAAAACGAACTGATAAAACTGGGCTTGCTGAACGAAAGCGACGTTAAAAATCAAGATCCGGATAAGCCGCTGTACAAGAAATATTTTATGCACGGCACCTCGCATCATTTGGGTTTAGACGTACACGATGTGGGCAATAAATACCGGCCATTTGAGCCCGGCATGGTTTTTACCTGCGAGCCCGGCATCTATATCCGCGAAGAAGGCTTGGGAATCCGGCTGGAGAACGATATTCTGGTAACCCACAGCGGCCCCGTAGATTTAATGCAGAATATTCCGCTGGAACCCGAAGAGATTGAGCGACTCATGCAAAGCTGATTTTAGAGAACAATTTTTTTAATGCTTTAATACGAGACAGATATGGCCCCGCGCGATACCTGTCTTTTTATTTTAGGCTGGTAGCTCCGCAAACTATAAGCTGCACAAGTAAGGATTGAAATAATTTTAGGGGAGTTAACAGCTACAGAATTGCTTCAGAATTAGATTATAATATTGGTTTATTAAGTATTGATTATTGTTAACTTTTAGGGGCAGCCCCTCATTCCTGGTTTCTTTAGAGAAACTAGGATTACCGAGTAAATAAAGCAAATGTTTGGGTGGAATAAAGTTTTATTTATCAGGTTCGGGGCTGCCTACTTAACAAAATAATTTTCACCCCCTTCGGATAGCTTACCGGCTAAGTTACATGTATAAAGTTTTTATTTACTTAGTTTGCTTCTTCCTCTTTTTCGGAGCCTTGCCTGCTTTGGGTCAGGTAAAACCGGAAATGCGCCTTTTTACGTTGGCGGAGGTGGTCCGGCAGGCCAAAGAAAACTCGCCCAGTTACCGGTACACTTCAGTTTTGTTCGAGAACAAGCAATGGCAGTACAAATCTTTTAAAGCTAATTTCTTACCCCAGTTAAACCTAAACGGATATTTACCGGAGTATAATAAAAATATTGTACCGGTATTGCAGCCAAACGGGAGCATAATTCCACAACCCAACCATAGCGCGGCTTCTGCTTTGGCTTTATCGCTGGGGCAGGAGGTATGGTTTACCGGCGGCTATATTTCCATCAACAGTAATATTAACCGGTTCGATGATTTTATAGAAGGCAAGGAGCGAATTCCCCGGCGTTATACAGCAGTGCCGGCTACCATTACTTTTAATCAGCCGTTTTTTGGGTACCGGTGGCTAAAATGGGAGAATAAGGTGCAGCCCTTACGCTACGAAGAGGCTCGGCGCGATTACTGGGAACGCATGGAAGGCATTGCCGAAGAAGCCACGAGCCACTTCTTTAGTTTATTACTCAGCCAGATTAGTCTCCAGATTGCCGAAAAAAATGTCAGTACAAACGAAATATTGTATAAAAACGCGCAGGAACGGTTTAGTAAAGGCAGCATGCCCGAAAATGAGTTGCTGCAGATTGAGCTAAGTTTATTAAACTCGCGGCAAAACCTGGAGCAAACCACTTTGGATGTGGAAGGTAGTACCTTACGCCTAAAAATATACCTGGGCTTAACCGATGATGAACCCATTATGTTGGTACCACCCTCGGAGATTCCGGAATTTGCGGTAGACGAGAAATTTGCCCTGGAGCAAGCCCATAAGTACCGGCAGCGCATAATTGGTTTTAAGCGCGAGTTACTGGAAGCCGAGATGAGCATGGCCCGGGCCAAAGGTGAGACCGGGGCTACGGCCAGCTTGTTTGCCTCTTTTGGCCTTACCCAGCAAGCCAAAAATATACCCGATGTTTACCAGCAACTCTCCGAACAGCAACGTTTGCGGATTGGTTTTAATATTCCGGTAATGGATTGGGGCCGTTCGGATGCGCGTTTGGGTACGGCCAAGGCCAACCAGGAACTCGTAAAAGCCAACGTAGAGCAGCAGCGGATTAACTTCGACCAGGATATTTATTTGAATGTAAAGCGCTTTAAGGTACTGCGCAACCAGATGGCGGTGGCCAAACGCACCGATGAAATAGCTGAAAAGCGCTACACCTTAACCAAGGAACGCTACCTGGACGGGCAAATTGGCATTCTGGATTTAAACGTAGCTACCGAAGAAAGAGACAAGGCTACACGTAGTTATGTAAGCGCCCTCCGTAATTTCTGGATGGCTTATTATAACCTGCGGCAAATAACGTTGTACGATTTTGAGTTAAATAAACCAATAATAGCTGAGTAGATTAGCCTTTAATAAATTTTTACTCCCGGATAAAGGGTTCATTTTCAATACCTGACTAAAAATAAACAGCGAATGAGAAATTTTTTTGCAGTTGTAATTTTAGAAGAACTTAACAGAAAGACTACCGGGTAAATATTATCTTTCTATATTTGCGGCCATTAAAAGTAAAATAAGGAGGCAAATAAGTGCCGGAAAGTTTTTACAGAACGTAACTGTAAAGCCGGGTTTTAAAAATTAAAATAGAAAAGGCATAATATTATTAAATCTTACTGCTTTTTTACCCGTACATAAAAACCATAAAAGGAAATTGCTATATAAAGGCAACATTTTTTTGTAAACGGGGTATATACGCAAAACTTAATATTTATTATTTATAACTCTAATTAATTTTTTCAGTTTTCACACTAAACTACAAACTATGAAGAAAGTTCTAAACAAAATGGTAGCAATGGCATTCTTGCTTAGTGCCTTTTTGGCTACCTCTGTCCAGGCACAAAATGCCGACAATAAATGGGCTGTATCAGGTTTTGCCAGCGTTTACCAATACAAAGGTAACTTAGGTACAGAGTGGTTCGAATTCGGCCAGGGTCGTACGGGTGGCGGTTTAAGCATTTCCCGTTATTTAAGCCCTTCGTTTGACTTTGTGGCCCAATTCAGTGGCGCTCGCATCGACTACAACAACAACGTACAAGGTGGTGTTTATGCTGCCGGCCGACCAAGAAACATGTACTTCGACGGTGAAACGCGCAATATTATTGGCGCTTTCAAATTAAAGATGAACAATGGCAAGATTCTGAAAGAAGATGCCTTTATTCAGCCTTACCTGATGTTAGGTTACGGTGGTGCATTTTCAGATGTATCTGGTAAAGGTGCGCACGGCTTGTTCGGCGAAAACCAGCCTGCTAACCGCGGTACCGACGGTGATTTAAGCCACGGTGTTGCCTTTGGCGCTGCCGGTATTGGTCTACGTATTACCGAAAGACTAGGTGCTTTTATCCAAACTGGCCAGATTTATACCTTCACCGACCAGTACGATGGTTTCAAACGTGCTGGTGACAAACGTCCGGACCGTTTCTTACAGCACAACTTTGGTTTAACCTTTGCTTTGGGTAAACCAAAAGATACCGACATGGACGGTGTGCCTGACAGAAAAGACAAATGCCCTGACACCCCATCTGGTGTAAAAGTTGATGAAAATGGTTGTCCGGTTGATACCGATAAAGACGGTGTGCCAGATTACCAGGATAACTGCCCAGATGTAGCCGGTGTTGCTAACCTGAATGGTTGCCCAGATAAAGATGGTGACGGTGTAGCTGATGCTCAGGATCAGTGCCCAGACCAACCAGGTACTGCTGCTTTACAAGGCTGCCCAGATGCTGACGGCGACGGTGTTGCTGACCAAAACGACAAATGCCCAGGCACTCCAGCCGGAACCCAAGTAGATGCCACTGGTTGTCCGCTTGATGCTGATGCTGATGGTGTAGCTGATGCTGCTGATAAGTGCCCAGATACTCCTGCTGGTACCCAAGTAGATTCTACTGGTTGCCCACTGCGTAAACCAATCCCACGTGGTGTTGGTCGTGGAACCCTGAAAGATACTACTTACATCCAGTTCGAATTCGACAAAGCGGTATTAAGAAAAGTTTCTTTCAGAACTTTAGACCAAGTTGTTCGCTTCCTGAAAGCTAACCCTGAGTTTACTGTAAACGTTTCTGGTCACGCTGATGCAACTGGTACCGACGAATACAACCAAGGCTTATCTGAAAGAAGAGCCGCCGCTGTAGCCCGTTACCTGACTGCCAGAGGCCGACTAGGCAAAGAACGTGTAACTACGGTAGGTTACGGTGAGTCCAGACCACGTGCCGACAACGAAACGGCTGAAGGTCGAGCGCTGAACCGAAGAGCACAAGTTGAACTCGTAGTTGAATAACCTTAAAATTAATCCTGTAAAATATTAAGGATTAATACAGAAGAGCCGCCGGAGGATTCTCCGGCGGCTCTTTTTTATTTTAATATTTGTTAAGGCAAAACAGAAGTAGCAGCTGTTCGTGTCCGTAGATGCGCCTTGTTTTTTTGCCGCTAATGCCTAAATAAAATATGGATGCATTGTAGGAAATGAGAAAGATTTAGACCATGCCAATACTATGGCAAAACTGCTATCGTAAATATTGTTTAATAATTTAAGTTAGCGGCCAGAGGCCGGCAGGAAACCTTCACCGGCAATAGCGCTATATTATGTTACGCGCACTAATAATTCTGTTTTGATGTAATTACATAGAGATGCACGCTCCTCGGTTTGTGCCCTTTTGAACCGGAAATAAAGCAGTTTATTAGCGCTATTTAGAATTTGAAGGATTGCGGTCAGCAGCCGAAAAAGAAGAAACACGGGTGAGGACACCAGCGCAGGAAACGGATTAAAAATAAAATTTAGGGAAACGCAGATTTGTCGTAACCTGCTATCGAAGCTGTTAAATATTTAACAGGACTTTCGCAAAATTATCCAAAGTCCCCCTTTGGAGGGGGCAAGGGGGAGGATTTACAATGTTAAAAACCATTTTGCGAAAGTCTTATTTAAACTAAAAGCAAGAATGGTCGGCATTGGTGGTGTTATCACCGCCAATCTTAAAGCTCTTGCCCGGCTAATTGCCGGTGAAAACAAACGGCAAGGGCTACTGACGAGCTAATTCTTAAAATGCGAAACGGCTTCTTCTTAAATTAGACGGTATTTAAGGTTTCTAGCAAATAAGAGCCCCTGAAAATATCAGCAAAAAAAAATTGCCGGAAGAAGGTAGGGGTAAGTGTCAGAAAGGACAAATATCCTTAATATGGAAAGCTTGTAAGCTACCAAATTATAGGAAATAAAGTACGAAAAGGAATAAAGTTAAATTTAACCGTACTGTTTGCGATAACAAAAGGTAATTTAGTTAAGCTACCTGTGAAGCTAGTAAATACAATACCGCCATCCGAATAGCAACGCCGTTTTCTACCTGGTTCAGAATAATAGAATGTTGGGAGTCGGCGGCATCGCTGCTGAGTTCCACACCCCGGTTAATGGGGCCCGGGTGCATGATGGTTATTTCTTTATCCAGGCTGTCGAGTAATTTTTTGTCGATGCCATAATATAAGGTGTATTCCCGGAGCGAAGGAAAATATTTCATTTGCTGCCGCTCCAACTGTATACGCAAAACATTGGCCACATCGCACCAGGCCAGGGCTTTCCTGACATCCAGTTCTACCTTTACCCCCAGTTCCGAAATATAGCGCGGCAGCAAAGTAATCGGACCGCAAACCATTACTTCGGCCCCTAATTTCTTTAAAGCAAAAATATTAGACAGGGCAACCCGCGAGTGCAGAATATCGCCAATAATGGCTACTTTTTTGCCGGCTACTTCGCCGTACTTTTCACGGATAGAGAAAGAATCGAGCAGCGCCTGGGTGGGATGTTCGTGGGTGCCGTCGCCGGCATTTACAATATTGGCTTTAATGTGGCGTGATAGAAAATGCGGAGCACCGGCACTGGCATGGCGCATCACAATCATATCTACCTTCATGGCCAATATATTATTAACCGTATCCAGCAAAGTTTCACCTTTTTTTACGGAACTGCCACTCGCCGAAAAGTTAATAACATCGGCCGATAATCTTTTCTCGGCCAGCTCAAAAGAAAGCCGGGTGCGGGTAGAGTTTTCGAAAAATACGTTGGCAATGGTAATATCGCGCAGCGAAGGTACTTTCTTAATGGTCCGGCTGAGTACTTCTTTAAAGTTGTCGGCCGTTTCAAATATTAAGGAAATATCGGCCGGGGTTAGATCTTTAATTCCGAGTAAATGCCGGACACTTAATTGTTGCATGCTTACAATTCTTCGTTTTTAGTAATAAGCCAGACGTTATCTTCTGCCTTTTCCGGACTTTTCCATTCCACCAGTACTTTTTCGGAAGGCAGTGAGTTTACATATTTGCCCACGTACATGGCCTCGATGGGTAAATGACGGGTATACCGCCGATCGATTAACACCAGCAATTCTACCTTAGCCGGACGGCCGTAAGCTATCATGGCATCCAGTGCCGCCCGCACCGAGCGGCCCGTGTATAAAACATCATCTACCAGAATTACCTTCTGGTTTTCGATGTGGAAATTAATTTTAGTAGCATTGGCCGTTATCGGGCTTTCGCGCCGCCTAAAATCATCGCGGTGGAAAGTAATATCTAACTGGCCGGTCCGGGCGGGGAACCCCAATATTTGCTGTAGTTTTTGCGTTAAACGCTCGGCCAGGTAAATGCCGCGGGGCTGCAGACCCAGAATAACAGATTCAGAAAAGTCTACATGGTTTTCGATGAGCTGGTGGGCCAGCCGCTGGAGCATAATGTCCAACAATTGATCGCTTACGATAAGTCTTTTCTGCATGGCGGTATTCTTGCGCAAATATAAATATTAGATAGCAGGGGCAAAATTTAAATTCAAAATTAACCGAATCCGGATTGATTAAACGCGCTGCTTTTAACTAATCTGTTGCTAAGGTCGGGCAAATATTGCCCCCAGAAATATTCATTCGGTATAATATAACTACTTGTACCGTATACTGTTCCTGTAATCTATTATCCTAAATATGGTTATGAAACCAAGGACAAGATTTAAAACGATACTTTGTTCAGGAAAAAAACTTCGCGGGCGGCGCTTTTAGGAGGTTTTATGCGCCCAAAACCAAAAGCTAAGAAATGCGGACCGTACCAATGCACAAAACCAGCGTCTTCTACCGAGGTAACTTTTTCCTGGGGATTATTGCCGGCCAGCGGCACCGATAAATCGTTGGCCGAAGTGCTGTCGCGGGTAAAAACTTTGTAGCGGATTTCTTCTTCGTGCAGATAAGCCATGGCTATCTGTTCGCCGGTAAAAGCAAAGTAGGTGGTTTGCCCCAAATTATTGCGAACTACATCTTTTAAAACAAAGCTGTTGTCCCAGAGTAATTTTCCGTTTTTATCAAAAGCACACAGTACCGCGTGCGAGTACCGGTATTCGCTGGCATCCGGGGTATTTCGGCCATAAGCGTTGGGGTACGGAAAGTAGCGGTCGAAGCCATAAATGCGGCTGTAGTAACCCGGCCAGCGGTACAAATTATTGCTGCCGCCCTGGGGCTGAAAAACTTCGGAAAATAAATAATAAACGCCGTCCTGTTGCACCAGATTGTGAAAAAGCAAGCGGTACCGGTGGCGTAAGTCTTTATCCTGACTCTTAAAGCGTTCGGCTTTTTGGTAAACTTTGCGGTGGGCGCGTTTACTCAGAAAATCGAAAAAGTGCTTGGTCTGAATAAAATCGATGTACCGGAGCGAATCGGGAGTGGTTAAAGCACTTGAAAAAAAGCCCTGGGCGTAGCGGGTATCGCGGTGGCTATAAGTACCAATTACCAATTTTTGCAGGCTGTCGCCGGGCGTTAGCTGCGCCGAAACCAGGTTGCGGCCAAATGGCGGTTGTAACAAAGTATTGCTGTATAAATTGCCGGCCGGGGTAAAGCGTTTTACCTGCAGCCGGCCTTTTATACCGTTGGTCTCCGATAAAATAAATTCGGCCCGGTTAGCCAGCGTATCCATGTGAAACTCTTCCAACGCATTTTCCTGGTCGTACAAAGCCGGTATGGTTTTAATATCTTTGGTCGCTTCGTTTATATGAATAACCAGCGAGTTGCGCGAACTATGGGCTGATATAAAGTAGTTGCCGTTTAGTACCTGAAAATGGTCCAGCTTAATATCGGCGTCTAAATCTTCCTGTTTTTTTAAATTAAAATTAGTTTTTTGGTGGGCACCGGTTTTAAGATTCATCTTCAGGATGAAAAACTTCCGCGGCACATTTTCGAGATACAACAGGTAAATGGAATTACCGCTGGCGTAAAACTGGTGAAAGTCGGGTTGGTCTTCCAGCTCCAGGTCGCTGGTCCAGAGAAGTTTCAGGCCCTTGGAATACCGCTGAAAAGAATGCTTTTCTTTAAAAGAACCAAAATTGGGTTGCTTGTAAACCAAAATGGTACTATCGGGTAGCGGAAAAACATGAATATTTTTTTCGAAAGATTTTTCTTCTAACTCCAAGCGTACCGATTGGTCTGGTTCCTGGTTTGGTCCCTCAGTCTCCTGCCCCCAACTGATATAAGGCAGCAGGAACCCCATAAAGGCAATAGCAGCGGCTAGTTTTTTTAAAGCTAATCTTATCATACCAGGGCCTGAAATTTACAGGAAACAAGAAACCGGGAGTTATTTATCTAATAAACGTTTAGTTGCTCATTCCCAGTATTAAGTCAAATTCTTCTGGTTTTAACGGCATTACCGATAACCGGGATTGCTTTAGCAAAGAGATATTTTCCAGACGCGAATCTTTTTTTATCTGGTCCAGGGTAACCTCTTTTTTTAAACTGGTTTCGGGTGCCAAATCCACGGCTACCCAGCGGGCATCGTCGGTGGTGCTATCGGGGTAAGCTTCCTGTGCCACCCGGGCTATTCCTACTACGGCTTTTTCCGAAACGCTGTGGTAAAAAAGTACTAAATCGTCTTTTTTCATTTGGCCTAAATTGTTGCGGGCCTGATAATTCCGGACCCCGGTCCAGGCAGTATTACCGTCTTTTACTAAATCGGCCCACGAGTAGGCCTCCGGTTCTGATTTAACTAACCAGTATTGCATGTTTTAAATAAATCTCTAAGTAAAAATTAATTTTTAAACGGTGGCAAATATGCCGATAATCAGGGAGCTTTGGTAGGTACTTTTTTAATTTTAAGTAAATCGGGGGCTAACGAAATTATTTGTAAGTCGAAGCCTTCGGGTTGCTCGGCCGCAAAACGGATGCGTAATACGTCGTCTTTAACTTTTTTCCAGCGGCCCGGGTGCTCTTCCAGGCCATCGGTGGGCGCAATAGTAAAAAGCCGGAAAGTGCCGTCGGCGCTTAAACTAAAACCGGTACGGCCCCGCGAAGGCGGAAAAGCGTAAGTATTGGGCCGGTAAACTTCTACCTCCGCGCTGTCTTCTTCCACGGCGTGTAACCAGGTTTTATCGTAAAACGGATCTAACGCTTCGGGCGCCTGCCGGCAGGTAGTACCCATTAAGCAAAATAAAGTTAAAACTAAGCCCGAGATATATTTAGTGTGCATGAAACGTAAAAAGTATAACTGGTTTAAGTTAACTTCTGTTGCTAATATACAATTATAATAAAGTAATTTAAATTTTATTCAGGCGGCAGGTGCGGCGCTTACTTGGGCCGGAAAGCCTTGGTTAACCTAACAAGCATAAGCGAGTAAGCCAGAATTGCCTATATTTGTAGAAAGATTTAAGCTGCATCCTTGGAAAATAAAGATATAGTGCGGGCTTTCCGGTTGGCTACTTCGCTGATGGAGCTGCACGACGAAAACCCCTTTAAAATAAGAAGCTATACCAACGCCGTAGCCGTGCTCGAAAGGCTGGAATCGCCGTTGGTGGGCTTAACGGCCGACCAACTGGAGCGCATTGAAGGTATTGGTAAAGCACTGGCCGGCAAAATTGTGGAGTTGTCTGAAACGGGTTCATTTGCCGATCTGGATAAATTTGTAGCAGCCACCCCGCCGGGCGTGGTCGAAATGCTGCGCATTAAAGGTATTGGGCCTAAAAAAATCCGGGCTATCTGGAAAGATTTAGGGGTAACCACCACCGAAGGCTTGCTGGAAGCCTGCGAAAACAACCAGATTGCTGCCTTAAAAGGATTTGGCGCTAAAACCCAGGAAACTATCAAGAATGCTTTGCTCTACACCCAGGAAAGCAAAGGGAAAGTGCTTTACGCCGAAATAGAACCCCTGGCGCTGCACCTGCGCGATTACCTACGGCAAACTTTAAACACTGAGCTGGTAGAAACAGCCGGCGAAGTGCGCCGGCGACTCGAAATTATTCAGACTTTGCTGTTAGTGATTGGCCAAAATAATCCAGACCCGGTATTCCAGGCCTTGGCCGCCGTGCCCGAGTTAACCTTCGAGGAACACCGCTCGGGACCATTTATTTGGCGGGGGCGGGAAAATACCGCTGGCTTGGCACTGGAAGTAAAGATAGTGCCGGATGCATGTTTTACGAACGAATTATTCTTACAAACCGGTTCCGAAGCGCATTTATCAGCTTTATTCAACGAATCGGAATGTTTGGTGCAGCTGACCCGAAAGGAGAAGTTTACCTCTGAAGCAGCCATTTACGAAAGAGCCGGCCTGGCGTTTGTACAACCCGAAATGCGCGAAGGCACCAACGAAATATTGCTGGCCCGCGAAAATGCTTTGCCCGAACTAATAACCGAGGATGATTTGCGGGGTATTTTGCACAACCACAGCACCTACAGCGATGGCGTGCATACCCTAGAACAAATGGCGGTTCATTGCCGCGATAAAGGCTACGATTACCTGGGCATCTGCGACCATTCTAAGTCCGCTTTTTATGCCAACGGCTTACAGGAGTTCCGGGTAAAAGAGCAGCACCGCGAAATAGAAAAACTCAACCGCCAGTTAGCGCCCTTCATTATTTTTAAAGGCATTGAATCCGATATTCTGGCCGATGGCTCCCTGGATTACGACAATGCGGTATTGGCTACTTTCGATTTTGTAGTAGCTTCTATTCACAGCAATTTAAAAATGGATATTACCAAGGCTACTAACCGGTTAATAGGTGCCATTGAGAATCCGTATACCACTATTCTGGGGCATCCTACCGGGCGATTGCTGCTGCGCCGCGAAGGTTACCCCATCGACCACAAAGCCGTAATTGATGCCTGCGCCGAGCACGAAGTTATCATTGAAATAAATTCGAACCCGTGGCGGTTAGACTTGGATTGGCGTTGGGTAGAATATGCTTTAGCAAAAGGTGTAAAACTAAGTTTAAACCCAGATGCGCACAGTATGGCCGGTTACGACGATATGCGCTACGGCGTATTTATGGGCCGCAAAGGCGGCTTAACCCGCGAGATGACCTTTAATGCCTGGTCGGCGGAAGCGGTTGCCAGCCATTTTGAAGCCCGGAAAAAACGAGCCGTAGAAATATTGGCTTCCTGATGAAAATATTAATCCTGCGCTTTTCTTCCATTGGCGATATTGTGCTGACCACGCCCGTCATCCGGGCGCTGAAGCAGCAGGTACCCGGCGCTGTAGTACATTATTGCACCAAACCCAATTTCAAAGCCCTGATAGCGCACAACCCTTATATAGATAAAATACACTACCTGCCCGAAAAGCTGAACGATTTAGTATCCGAGTTAAAGGCCGAAAAGTTTGATTACGTTGTAGATCTGCACAATAATTTACGTACGCGCCTCATCCGGTTTAAACTTGGCGTGCCGGCCAAAGGCTTCGATAAACTGAATATTCAGAAATGGCTGCTGGTAAATCTAAAAATATACCTGTTACCCGATGTCCACATTGTAGATCGGTACTTAGCCGCCGCCGCTAAATTAGGTGTTAAGAACGATGGCTTAGGGTTAGATTATTTTATCCCGGCTGCGGATGAAGTAACTAAATCCTCGTTGCCGCTCAGCCACCAAACCGGCTACGTAGCGTTGGCCATTGGTGCCCAGCACGCCACTAAGCGCTTACCCGTAGCGCGTATAATAGAACTCTGCGAGAAAATTAACCGCCCCATTATTTTATTAGGCGGCAAAGAAGACGGTGCTACCGGCGAGGCTATCCGGCAATATTTCGAACAATCTTCTCGATTAACGAGCAACGGACAACGAACAACGATCTTCAACGCCTGCGGGAGATATAATTTAAACCAATCGGCCTCTTTGGTGCGGCAAGCCGAATTCGTTTTTAGCCATGACACCGGTCTGATGCACATTGCCGCCGCTTTTAAGAAGAAAATATTCAGTATTTGGGGCAATACCGTACCGGAATTTGGCATGTACCCGTACCGCACCGATTTTACCGTGCTGGAAAACCGCAATATTCTGTGTCGTCCTTGTTCTAAAATTGGCTATGCAGCCTGTCCGCAGGGGCATTTTAAATGTATGCGGGAAATTAAGTTTGAGTTTACCTTGCCCTAATTTTAAAAATATTCAGTTCAGGGGTACCGTTATAAAATGTACTAAAATAAAAACGCCGCTGGTACAACCCAACGGCGTTTTTGCTTTAAGATGAGCTATGAATATTTTTAAATTATATCCTATCAAATCCGCAGTAAGAATGCAACACTTGGGGTAATTTAATGCCTTCGGAGGTCTGGTTGTTTTCCAGGATGGCCGCTACAATTCGGGGCAAAGCCAGTGCGCTACCGTTAAGCGTGTGCAATAACTGCGTTTTGCCGTTTTCGCCTTTGTAACGCAACTTTAAGCGGTTGGCTTGGTACGTTTCAAAATTGCTGCAGGAGCTAACTTCCAGCCACCGCTTTTGGGCCGCCGAATAAACCTCCATGTCGTAGGTTATAGCCGAGGTAAAGCTCATATCGCCGCCGCATAAGCGTAAAACCCGGTACGGTAACTCCAGTTTTTGCAGCAAGCTTTGAATGTGCTGGCTCATTTGTTCCAGCGCCTCGTACGATTTTTCCGGCTCCTGAATCTGCACAATTTCTACTTTATCGAACTGGTGCAGGCGATTCAGGCCGCGCACATCCGCGCCCCACGAACCAGCTTCGCGCCGGAAGCACGGCGTATACCCGGCATTTTTAATGGGTAATTGTTCGCGCGGAATTATTTCGTCGCGGTACATATTGGTAATAGGCACCTCGGCCGTAGGTATCAGGTAATAATTGTCGGCGGTGGCGTGGTACATCTGGCCATCTTTATCGGGCAACTGCCCGGTGCCGTAGCCCGATGCTTCGTTTACCAGAATAGGAGGTTGCACTTCAGTATAACCCGCTTTAGTGGCTTCATCCAGAAAAAAATTGATTAAAGCTCTTTGCAAACGGGCGCCTTTGTTTTTATAAACCGGGAAGCCGGCCCCGGTAATCTTGTTGCCGAGTTCAAAGTCGATGATATCGTATTTTCTAATCAGCTCCCAATGGGGTAGTGCAGTTTCGGGTAAATTGGGAATTGAGCCGTGTTCTAACACTACCTCGTTATCTTCGGGTGTTTTACCTTCGGGTACGCTGGCATGCGGGGTATTGGGTAATTTTAAAAGGGCGGCTTGTAAGCTTTCTTCAATAGACGAGAGTTCTTCCAGGTATTGTTTGGCTTTATTTTTTAATTCAGCTGTTTCGGACTTCAGGGTTTCAGCCCCGGCTTTGTCGCCGCTTTTCATTAAGCCGCCAATTTCGCGCGCCAAAACATTGGCCCGGGCCTGCACTTCGTCGTGCTCGGCCTGGGTGGTGCGCCGGCGCTGGTCCAGTTCTAAAATGGCAGCTACCTCGTCGGCCGCATTTTTATAATTTTTCTTCAGCAGGCCCGCAATAACCTGGTCGGTTTGTTCTCGTATTACCGCTATCTGTAACATGGTATAACACTTTTAAGCGTGCAAAAATATACTTTTTTATATAGTGCCGCTGCACGCTGAAAATATTAAATAAAAAATTGAAACATTTTAGATAAAAGTAAGCGTATTATTTGGTAATTAGGTTGCATTACTATAACATTGTAGTGCTAATAATGAACGAACCGTCTTTCCTGGTTCATCCTAACGAACTATAACCACTTTTCCTGAAACATTCACTCCTGTTGCCTCCTGCAATCCTGTGAACAAAATATTTATAACTACCTAATTTCTGTATGTACAATATTGAAGAATTGAAAGACAGATTGCTTTCAGAACTTAAAGAAATTGCTGAAGACCTTGGTGTAACCAATTTCAACAAACTCAGCAAGCAAGACTTAATATATAAAATCCTGGATCAGCAGGCCATTACCCCTCCCGAAAAACTGCCCAAAAAATACCGCTCTCCTGCCCGTAAACCTGAACCCGTAGAAGCAGCGCCCGAACCTGTTGCAGCCGCGGCTACCCCCGTGCAAACCTCGGTTATATTTGATGAAGAACCCCGGGTAGCGGAACCGGCAAGAGTTGTAACGGCGCCGGAAATACCAGCCGAAGCACCCAGCCGCCCGCCGGTTCGCCGGCAACCAGAGCCGCGCCGCGATACGAACGAAGCCCGCCCAGCCCGGGAACCACGGGCCCGGGAACTACGGGAGCCGCGGGAGACGACCTCACAACCACCGGTGCGGGAGCAAAACCAGGCACCCCGCGAACCGCAACCAAACCGGGAGGCCCAGGCACCACGCGAACCCCAGCAGTTACGGGAGCCCCAGGCACCCCGGGAAGTGCCAGCCCAGGCACCAGTACCAACCCGGGAGAACGGACGCGAACAAAACCAGCCGGTACGGGAGCAAGTCCAGCAACCCCGCGAAAACCGGGATCCTAATTTTCAGCAACGGCGGCCTAACCAACCCCAAGGTGGTGCTAACCAAAGCAATGCAAGCGGCCAGGCTGGCGGTCCTAATGCTGCTACTTTTAAAGAATTCGATGGCGTAATTATTAACGAAGGGGTACTGGAACTGATGCAGGACGGCTACGGCTTCCTGCGTTCTACCTATTATAACTACCTGGCTAGCCCCGATGATATTTATGTGTCGCCGTCGCAGATTAAATTATTTGCCTTAAAAACCGGCGATACCGTTAAAGGCCAGATTCGTCCACCCAAAGAAGGTGAGAAATATTTTGCTTTGTTAAAAGTGGAATCGATCAACGGCCGGACCACCGAAGAAATCCGGGACCGGATTCCGTTCCAGCACTTAACGCCTTTGTTCCCGGAAGAACGCTTAAACCTGAGCACCAAATCTTCGCTGTTATCAACCCGTATACTGGATTTATTTGCCCCTATTGGTAAAGGCCAGCGTGGTATGATTGTGGCGCAGCCTAAAACCGGTAAAACGGTGTTATTACAGGAAATTGCTAACGCTATTTCAGAAAACCACCCGGAAGTTTACCTCATGATTTTGTTAATTGATGAGCGTCCGGAAGAAGTAACCGATATGTCGCGGAACGTGAAGGCCGAAGTAATAGCTTCTACCTTTGACGAAACGGCCGAGCGCCACGTTAAAATATCCAGCATTGTATTAGATAAAGCCAAGCGCATGGTAGAGTGCGGGCACGATGTGGTAATTTTGTTGGATTCGATTACCCGATTAGCCCGTGCGTATAATACTGTAGTACCTAGTTCCGGTAAAATATTATCGGGTGGGGTAGATGCCAATGCTTTACACAAGCCCAAGCGTTTCTTTGGTGCGGCCCGTAACGTAGAAAATGGTGGTTCTTTAACCATTATTGCCACGGCCCTGATTGATACCGGTTCTAAAATGGATGAAGTTATCTTTGAAGAATTTAAAGGTACCGGTAACATGGAATTACAACTGGATCGCAAGCTGGCGAACCGTCGTATTTATCCAGCTATTGATGTGCCGGCTTCGGGTACCCGTCGCGAAGACTTGCTGATGGACAAAGACGAACTGAACCGCGTTTGGATTCTGCGTAAGTTTATGTCGGATATGAACTCGGTAGAGGCCATGGAGTTCCTGAAAGACCGCATGAAAGGCACCAAAGACAACGATGAGTTCCTGATTTCGATGAATAGTTAATATTTTCAAATATTTATGGATGCCCGGTTGTAGCAATGCAGCCGGGCTTTTTTATTTATTTTACTCAACTGTTTAGTCAATCCAATTTTATAGGGTTTTTCTAGCGCGGAGGTTACTTCCGTGCTCGCTTTGCTATTTATGGAAGGTACGGAAGTAACCTCCGCAACATAGTGGGCAACCTTAAAATATTATCATCAGAATAAAAGCCAGGCTGATAGACAGCGAAGAGATTTTGTTCATCAGCATGGTGTTTTCGAAGTTAGCTTCGGCGCGGTTCTGTCGGACCCGCCAAAACCACCGGTTAAAGAAAAACACTACGGGAGCCGTGCAAAGCAGAAAAATAAGAATATTTATTTGCTGATTAGTAGAGAAGAAAGCATATAGCAGCAAGGCGGTACCGGCAAATAAACTGAGACCGGAAAAAATAAAAGTGCCCTGGATACCTAATAACAAACTAATGGTTTTATCGCCCCGTTGGGCGTCTTCGGTGTGCTGGTAAACCTGGGTGAGCGGGTAAGAACCACATAAAAATAAAGAGCTAACGGCGGCAAATATTAAATTAGTAGGGCTGGTAATTATTGCCGTACCAACACCAATGCCCAGTTGCACCATTAGAAAAGTAAAAGCGCCTTGAAAAATGATGACAACTATTGTGCTGATAAAAGGGTATTTTTTGAGGCGTATTTTATCATAACTATAAGCTTTTGAAACCAGCAGGTAAACAGCAATACAAACGGCAAAAGGTATAGAAACAAACAAGGCTCCTAAAATAGCCAGCCCGTCGAATAACGAGACCAACCAGAAAAGACTTTTAGTAACTCTGGGGGGATGTTTCAAGCCCCCAATGCTACTTTCGTCGCGGTCGAAGTAACAGTTATAACCGTTGCTGGCCGGGTAAACCAGCAAATGAATTATCAGAAATACAGCAACCACTTTACCCACCGAATAATCAGTAACTACGCTCAGCGCAAACCAGAACACCGGCATCAGGTACACCGAAAAAGGTATTCGCATTAATTTTAGCGCATCACGCATGAACAGTTAACAATAAACAGTTATCAGTAAACAAAAACCAGTGAACAGTTAATAATCATTAAATAAGAGTAGTTTTAAAGATACGTTGGGATGAAGAAGCTTAAAAGCATTCACCCATCTAAATTATTATTCCATTCTATTTTCTTTAATTAAAGCCAGCTAGGCATAAACACGCCTAGTTAAATATAACTGTTTACTCGTAACTGCTAACTGATCACTGCTCAGTGTTTACGGGGTAGCCGATGAGGTAAATTATTTTGAGTCCGGTTTTATGTTTTACTTTACCGGCTCGCCAGGTATAATTCTTTACCGGTATAGCAGCCGTAAGTTGCAACAGGTGTTGCGGCGTATACAAACGCAATATTGAAACACAACCATCCCATAGAGTACAAAGTGGAATTAGCGGCACCAGGTACGTAAAGAACAACCGGCTCCACCGGAACGGACGCATAAACGGGGTAATAAAGAAAAATATTACCGGGAAAAATAACAGAGCAGCTAATATTTCGAGGTAGCTTTTGCCGGCACCTTCAAAAATACCGATAGGCACGCGTTTTTGGGCGGCATCCGTTAATATAGAGCGACTCAGGGTGGGATTAAAGTGGTGAAATGCGGAAAAGATAGTCCGGCATCCGGCTAGTTCACCCGGTACATCTGTGGCATCGATGGGTTCCGGCACAAAATCAATGGCACCGCCTGATTCTTGCCGAATCAGCTCAAAAGCCGGAATATTCGGGAATTTATCGCTGAGGATCACCTGAACAGGTTGTTGCATTTGGTCTGCCAATAGCTGCTGTATTCCTTTAATGCCGCCACCGCCCCCCGAGCACAAGTCTAAAATTGTGGTTTGTTCGCTTTTGATGAGTAATTCTCTTAATAAAGGTACAATGGGTTCATACACCCCCAACTTGCTGATGGAGAAGCGTAAAAAATCCATCATATTTTGCCGCAAAAAGTCCGGGAACCAGGGCTGATCCTCAAATTCGAATAATTGATATCGTTTCGTCACAAATGGTAAAGGAAAGAATATTTTTAACTTTTTTACGTTCAGGAAGGATGATTTGGCTCAAAAATATTCGTAACAACTTAATTATTAAGCTAAAATATTAAGTTGCCGGGTTTAGGTAAGGTATTTTGGGAACTATTTTATTTAAGTGCATCTTAACTTAAAATAATTCTCATAGGTTATATTTGTAAAGTTTTAAAGAGCCACTGGTTTGGTTCTTACAGGTTTAGTTTGCAGGAATGTCCGTAAAAGCACAGGTAAAAAAACAAACAGGGTACCGGACCTTTATCCGGGGTATGTGGCGAATATTTGCGGTAGGGCTAGCGGCCGTTTTTATCTATATTTTTTGTGTTTCCACTAACTTTCTTTTTCTTTTCGGCGATACACCCAGTACCGAAAAACTGGAAAACCCCAGCACCGAATTAGCTTCGGAATTATATACTGCCGATGGCGTTTTAATTGGTAAATATTTCACCGAAAACCGCAGCCCGGTTACTTACCAGAAAATATCGCCCATGCTCATACAAGCATTGGTAGCTACCGAAGATGTCCGGTTTTACGAACACGCCGGTATTGATCCCAAAGCACTTTTATCGGTTTTTTATTTTACGTTACAGGGCGATAAACGGGGCGGTAGTACGCTTACGCAGCAGTTAGCCAAAAATTTATACAAAACCCGCCGGAAAGAAACCACAGGTTTGCTGGGGTATATACCCGTAGTGAGTACCATTATTGCCAAAACCAAAGAGTGGCTTACGGCCATCCGGCTGGAGCGCCAATACACCAAAGAAGAAATCCTGACTATGTATTTAAATACCGTGGAGTTTGGATCAAATGCTTTTGGGGTAAAAGTGGCGGCTAAAACTTTTTTTAGCGTGTCGCCGGATAGTCTCAAAACCGAAGAGGCCGCGATGCTGGTGGGTTTGGTAAATGCCCCTACGCGTTACAGCCCCCGTTTTCGCCCCAAAGCGGCTTTAGAAAAACGGAATTTTGTTTTAGCTAAGTTAGCCAAGTACAATATTCTCAGCAAGGCCGAGGCCGATTCACTTAGCCAGTTACCCATTACGTTGAAGTATCACGTGGAAAACCATTACGACGGCCCGGCAACTTATTTCAGGGGAGCGGTAAACGAATTTGTGAAAGAATGGTGCGAAAAAGAAAACGAAAAAGCAGGTTACGATAAATACGATGTTTACAGCAGCGGCCTGAAAATATATACTACTATAGATTCGCGAATGCAGGAACTAGCCGAGGAAGCGGTGCAAGAGAAAATGAAGAGCCTGCAGGCCAAGTTTTACCGCCATTGGCGGGGTAAGAATCCCTGGACCGACGAGAAGCATAATGAGATTCCGAACTTCATTGAAAATATTGCCAGGCGCACGGAATACTATAAAAAGCTGAAAAGGGCTTACGGCGACGACCAGCAGAAAATAGATACGTTAATGAATACCCCGCGTAAGATGCGGGTGTTTACCTGGCAGGGTGAGAAAGATACAACCTTAAGCCCATTGGATTCGCTGCGGTATTACAAGCATTTTCTGCACGCCGGCATGATGAGCATGGATCCGTTTACCGGCCACATTAAAGCTTGGGTAGGCGGTATTAACTTTAAATACTTTAAATACGACCACGTGCGGCAAGCCCGTCGGCAGCCCGGTTCTACGTTTAAACCCTTTGTTTATTTAACGGCCATCGATAATGGTTATACGCCCTGCGATCGCATCCGCGACCAGCGGGTTAGCATTGATTATGTGGAGAATGGTAAACCCATGAACTGGCAGCCCGATAATGTTACCCGTTCGTACACCGGTATTAACATGACCCTGCGGCAAGCCATGGCCCGTTCGGTAAACTCTGTAACAGCCCAGCTAACCGAAAGAGTAGGCTGGGAGAAAGTAGCGGAATACGGCAAAAAGCTAGGTATTACCAGCCCGTTACAAGCAGTACCATCCATTGGCCTGGGATCGGGCGGCGATGTTTCGGTTTACGATATGGTGGGGGCTTACGCTACTTTCGTGAACAATGGTTTCCATAGCGAACCCATGTTTGTAACCCGGATAGAAGACCGGAACGGAAATATAATTCAAAGCTTTACGCCTAAGCAAAAGCGGGTAATCAGCGAAGAAGCGGCGTTTTTAATGGTACACATGCTGAAAGGCGGCATGGAAGAGCCCGGCGGAACCTCGCAGGCGCTGTGGGAATACGACCTCTGGAAAAACGGCAATCAGATTGGCGGCAAAACCGGTACTACTTCTAATTATTCCGATGCCTGGTATATGGGTATTACCAAAGATTTAGTGTCGGGCGTTTGGGTTGGCGGCGAAGATCGCAGTATCCACTTCCGTACTTCCGATACTGGTGAAGGCTCTAAATTGGCCCTGCCTATTTTTGGAACTTACATGGAGAAAGTCTATAAAAGCAAAGATTTAGGCTATAAAATGGGGCCTTTCCCGAAACCCACTGTAAAAATCCGGAAGAATTATCATTGCCCAACCCCAAGACTGGCTCCACCACCGCCCGTAGTAGATTCTATTAGTACCGATTTAATGCTGGAAGAATTAAACGACATACCATTACCCGGCATTTAGAGTGTTAGGGCCGCTCAGTTATAAGCTGAACGGCAATTCTGATAGCCTTATCATACAAAAGCCTTTCTGAGTTATTAGAAAGGCCTTTGTATAAGTGGTAATTGTGGATTTTATTCGGCTTTTTGGGTGGTATAAAAAGATTCCAAGGCTTCGTGAATGGTATTGTACTCAAAGGTAAAACCTTGTTTAGTTAATTTATCGCAACTAACGCGCTGGCCTTCCAGCACCACTTCGCTCATTTCGCCCAGTACCATTTTTAGCCCAAAAGCTGGTACTTTTAAGCCGGTAAGCGGTCTGTGCATTACATCGGCCAGAGCCTGGGTAAATTCTTTGTTCGTAACCGGATTGGGCGCTACGGCATTAAACACCCCCTGGTAGCTGGTGTTTTCTATTGCCTGAATAAACAACCGGCACAAATCATCGATATGAATCCAGGACATATATTGTTTGCCGGAGCCCAAAGGAGCCCCCGCCATTAGTTTTACCGGCCGGGCCATCTGGGGCAGGGCACCACCCTTATCGCTGAGCACCACGCCAATCCGGAGAATACAGGTACGAATATTTAATTCGTGAATTTGCCAGGCGGCAGCTTCCCATTGTTTGGTTACGTTGGCTAAAAAATCATCACCGTAGGCACTTTCCTCGGTTACCAGGCGGTCGTGGGTATCGCCATAAATACCAACTGCCGAGGCCGAAATAAAAGCTTTAACGTGGTGTTTGGTTTTACTCAGGCAGGTTCTTAATAATTGGGTGCCCTGGACCCGGCTCTCCAGAATTTCTTTTTTGCGCTGCGGGGTCCATTTGCCTTCGGCAACACTGGTACCGGCCAGATTAACGATATAATCGGCATAGCCCAGAACGTTGTCGTCTATAAACTGATTTTGGATATCCCACCGGAAAGTTTTATAACGGGCGTGCGGGTTGGCTTGCCGGCTTAAATGGGCTACTTCGTAGCCCTGGTCTATGAGCAGTTCTGAGAGGCGGCTGCCTATTAAACCGGTGCCTCCCGTAATTAGTATTCTTCCGGACATGTAGTTATTTAGGTATAATACTCCAGGTATCTGATACAAAGAGGTTTTTACGTGCAAAAAGCCAAAAGGTACAGCTTAAAATTAAGGTACGGGCTTAGTATTATATAAAAGTCTTATTTCCGGATATAAGTCAGAAACTCATTCCGGTACTGATCCTGCTGAAACAAACCTGAATATTCGGTGGTAATGGTGCTGCTGCTTACGTCGTTCACGCCCCGGCTCATCACACACAAATGATCGGCCTCAATATATACGGCTACATTATCCGTAAATAGCGTCGACTTAAGTTCATCAGCAATTTGCATGGTAAGCCGTTCTTGTACCTGGGGGCGTTTGGCGTAATATTGCACAATGCGGTTTAGTTTAGAGAGGCCTACCACGTGCTTATCCGGAATGTAAGCTACGTGAGCTTTGCCAATAATAGGCACAAAGTGATGCTCGCAGTAAGAATAAAGGGTAATATCGCGCTCTACCAGCATTTGGTTATAAGCAAAGCGATTTTGAAAAAGCTTGGCGTGCGGCTTGTTTTCCGGGTCTAAACCCCGGAAAATTTCGTTTACGTACATTTTAGCCACCCGGTGCGGTGTGCCCTGCAAACTATCATCAGTTAGGTCCAGGCCCAGAATGTGCATTATTTCCCGGAAATGCTTTTCAATGAGTTCGATTTTTAAATCATTGGTCATTTTAAAAGCATCTTCGCGCAGTGGCGTATGCAACGAAGAATTTTCGTGTTCGAGATCTTCCGCGTCTAAATTATATTTGTCCATTATATTCTACAAAGTTGCGTTCGGTTTCAAATAAAGTTACAGCTAAGGCGTACTCCGGCGAAATGCGTTCCCGCAGCCGGTTCCAGATAACCATGGCAATATTTTCGGCCGTTGGGTTTAAATCCTTAAATTCTTCGGTGTCGAGGTTCAAATTCCGGTGGTCAAATTTACGGAGAATTTCCTTCTTAATCAGTTCGCTTAGTTGCTTCATGTCGTACACGTACCCCGTTTCGGGGTTGATGCTACCGGTTAACTTTACGATTAATTCGTAATTATGCCCATGGAAATTCTCATTGCTGCACTTACCAAAAAAATCGTTGTTTTTAGATTTGCTCCAGGCAGGATTGTACAAGCGGTGGGCCGCATTAAAGTGTTCTTTTCTACAAACTGTAACCTTCATAACGATTTAACAAGCGGAGGTGAATTAATGTTCTGAGTTTTAAATTTAAAGCCGTATGTACAGATAAGGCTTAAGTCAAATGGGCGAATTCTAAAAGATATTAAATTTTTCTTTAGCAGTTTAAAGAACCTTTAATACCTACTGCTACAAGGATTTTAAGATACGTTTTATTCCTAAATTAAGCTGTATCCGAAAAGATTAATAATTAAGATAAGGACGGGTAAACTGTTTCGGGCCAGGAACACCTCCGGTAATATTTGTTCTTTATTCCAACCACCGCCGGATTAAATCTTCGGTATATTTTTCGTCGTGCCAACCGCCCAAACGGGCTTTTTGATTGGGGTTATGATGCAAAAACCACTGCTGAATTATTTCTTTAGCGGCCGGGTATTTTGTTTTTAATTCGGCTAAGGTTGCGGCCGCTACTACCTGCTCGCTGGGCTTGGCCGGAATGGTAACTATTACGTAATTGGTTTCATCGGCAATCTGTAAAGTTAAGGTTCCGATGGGAATAACTTCTACTACTGTGCCGGTGGCCACACTTTCGGCGAGAACCAGGGCCTGTAGGGGATAACTTTCGGCGGTCTCAGCGTTTTTTAAAGCGGTAGAAGGAATAAACCCGAGGTTGGCCGGAGCTGGTAAAAACTTAATGCTGGCGGGTAAACCGGCATCCTGCATATTTACAAAAGTCTTTTTTTGAGCGTCGTAGGCCTGCGGGTGATTACTGCCAGCCGGCGTTAAAATTACTACCTGTAATTGCTTCTGCTCCGAAAAAGTTGGTAAATGCTGGTAATCGGTTTTGCAGCCCGCAACCAAAAAAAGCAACACCCATACCAGGCTCGTATAATTTAGGCGAGGCTTAACGCAAGGCGTCGGCCACTTGCCGGAATGGGTTAAGTGCGTTGAGTTGCAACTGGAAACGGATGTTGTGCTGGAATTCTTTAAGGTTCTGAGGAATATTTTGCGCATAATTGCTACCGGCTACCGGAAAGTAAATCTGCAGGAATTTTTTTGCCAAAGATACACTTAATCCGGTTCCGTAAAGCAGCTCTTTGGCACCATGAGCGGTACCTAAATCGAGGAACGCGGTTACAGGCACCACCGGAATATCAGCATCTAAGTTAACGGCGGTAAGCCAGCGGCTGGAGAATACCGGAATAAAATGGCGGAAGCCGCCATCGCGCCCATCGGTTTGCCGGATAAAAGCCGCCAGATTATCTTGTCGCTGCGACCGATCCAGGAATATTGTTTCTTTTTTGTAATCGAGGCTGCTGCTCATCCCTAACTGGAACCAAGGCGGTATTGTACTGGCGTTTCCGAAAAAGTTACCCCCGAACACCCTTATGGCCAAACGTTTCTTCGCCGCGTAATAACGTTCAAAGGCCAGCGATAATTTGCCTGCCAGAACGTTCTGACCGGAGCGGGTAAGGCCGGCAGTGGTATCAGTAGGTAATAAGTCAAAATTTAATTCCGCCTGAAAACCCTGCAAAGCATTTTTCTTCTCGTAAGTATACCGCAGCCATGGTATATTATATTCTATATTTTTCCCGAACGGTGGCGCAGCGCCGTGGTCCACCGCTTTATTTACTAAAGGTTCCTGGTGCGAAATATTAGTGTATCCAAGTTGCAACTGCTGCTGGTAAGCCCCAGCCGCCGGCTTTGGAAAGTTAACCAATACCGACGATTCTAGTTTCCTGAACCGCCCGAAGCGTTGTGCATTCAGCCCCACTATTACCGATTGGACCAGCCTTTTGGGTAAAAACCGGATGTTAATATTGCCGATGCCGCGTAATTCTTCCTGGCCTACGCTGTACAATGGCATAAACAAATAATTTATTTTTTTCTGGAAAAGCGAACTGTTGTACAAGGCCCCACCAAACATAATGCGGTCGTAGGTATTAGCACCCAGTACCGGCACAACATACAACTGTTGGCGGTCGAACTGTTCTATGCCTGCCAGGAACTGCAATCGTAAAGGCTCTACTTTTTTCAGGAAGCCGTTTACCGCCAGCCGGTTATTGGTGCGGTTTAGTTCCGGCAGAAAATAACCCGGATCTATTACTACATCGTGTACGTTCTGGCGGTTAAAGGTTAGTTGCTGGGCTGCTTGCCCCGGCTTGGTCCATTTTACTTCCAATAACTGGGCATCGGCGTTGCGGGTAGCTACCGGCACGGGGGCTAGCAAGTTCGTTTTATTTTCAACGGTAACTTGCAGGGGGTTCTCGGTGGTGTTTAGGTGAGTTAAAGCCGCATCTACGGTTTGGGTAGTTCCGATAATATCTTGAAAGAACCAGTCCAGCTTTTCGCCGGTAGATTCTTCAAAAATAGCTTGCAGGTCCTTAGGGTAAGGGTGTTTGAATTGCCAGCGCTGGTAATAAGCTTGCATGGCTTTATCAAAACGGTCCTGGGTAAGGTAATTGGCCAGGTATTGCAGCATTACACCGGTTTTCAGGTACACAATACTGCCATAATTGGTATAGGTGTAGGCCGCTGCCGGGCCGGCTATTGGTTGGTCCAGGCCGCGGCTGGCACCCATCTGGTACATCAGTAAATTAAGGGCGGTGCTATGAATATTCTGTAAGCGGTAATTTTTAATGCGGTCTCGGGTGAGCAAGGGTTCCAGTTGGCTGTAGTTGCGGTTAGTGAGCTGGCCAATTCTAAATTCGTAGTAAGAGTTAATGCCTTCGTCGAGCCACGGGTGCTGCCGCTCATTAGTGCCCAGAATACCGTAAAACCAGTTGTGGCCTACTTCGTGAATAATGGCACTGGGTTCGGTTACGGTTACCATCGGGTACTCCATGCCTGCGCCGGCACTTAAGGCCCCGTCTACGGCAGTGGCCTGCGCGTAAGGGTAATCGCCTACCCACAAAGAATAATAATGAATGGCATCCTTAATATCTTTCATACTCCGCACCCAGTCCGAAGCATCTTTGTTCAGGAAAAACAGCCAGGTGGTGACTTTGCGTTTAGAGTGCGGCAATTCTACTTCGCCTTTCCGTACATTAAACCGTTTATCGGCAAACCAGGCAAAATCATGAATATTGTCGCCGGTATAACGCAGCGTTTTGGTTTGCCGGGCGGAGGGCGGAAAAACATCTTCGGCTTGCCGGAATATTCTTTTCTCGGCCGTAATAGCCGATAAGCTATCCAGCTTCTTTGATTCATCGGGGTTTTGCAGCGTTCCCGTAGCCGCTACCAAATAATTGGCTGGTAAGGTAATGCTTACATCAAAGCGGCCAAATTCTGAGTAAAACTCGCCCTGGTCTAAGTAAGGCATGGGGTGCCAGCCTTGGTGGTCGTAAACGGCTGGTTTCGGGTACCATTGCGTTATCTGGTAAGACTGACCTACGTGGCCCAGGCGCGAAAAGGAGTTAGGTAGCTTTACCCGGAAAGGCGTAGAAATGTGGATGCGCTGGCCGCTGGCCAAAGGCTGGTTCAGGATGAGCTTGCCGATATCAATATTTTCCGGATCGACTTCGAACTTAGCTGCCTGCCCGTTTATCTTAAAATCCAAGCCATCTATATAACCGCGCGCGCTGTCAGGCGCAAACTGGAAATTACGTTTTTTATTGATGAGCTGCTGCCTGGCAAAGGCCGTGGAATTATTTTTATAAGCGTTGGGCCAGAGGTGGAAATAAATAAAAGTCAGTTCGTGGGGTGAGTGGTTTATATATTCTATCTCGGCGGTAGCTGTAAGGCTGTGCTGCTCATCGTTTAGGGTAACCGCTATGGTATAATTTACTTCCTGTTGCCAATAATGCTGCGTAAAGCCTTCCAAGATTGTAAATAAAGATAAAAGGAATACCAGTAAATATTTCATAAGTAAATACGTAGGAGCGTACGCTGTCTAAAACAAATTTAGCGGCTTTTTTCGCTTACCAAATATTTTGAAAAGTCTAGAAAATTAATGCCATTAAAGCCGGTTTAAATTGGCCCGGAACAATATCGGGCAAACCGAAACAGAAAATACTACGGCGCTTCTGTAAGATTTGATGACCTCCAGGTGAAATATAGAAATAAAATATTGGCAGCGGCATAGCCTGAACTCAATAAAAAAGCCAATCCGGACAGGATTGGCTTTCAAAAAAAGATAAGGAAAAACAGGATAAATTAAGCTGGTTTGTTCCGACGTTCTTTAATACGGGAAGCTTTACCGGAAAGACCTCTTAAGTAGTACAAACGAGCGCGTCTTACTTTACCACGACGTACCAGTTCAATTTTTTCGATGTTTGGCGAAAGCAAAGGGAAGATACGCTCCAAACCAATTTGGTTAGAAACTTTACGTACGGTAAAAGTTTCACCGGCTGTATTTGGGTTTTTACGCTGAATTACAACGCCCTGAAATTGCTGAATTCTTTCTTTGTTACCTTCACGGATTTTTACGTGAATATTAACCGTGTCGCCAGCCGCAAAATTCGGAATATTGGCACGCTGTTCACGATATTCGTTGTTTAATACATCTAAAATATTGCTCATGGCTATTGTAATTATTGCTGTAGTATCTTCTTCTCAAAATTCGGAGTGCAAAGATATAAACTTTTTTTATAGAAAAATAGTAGGTGTGCTTTTTTTTGTGTAAGTATTTAACTTACAGCCGGTAGCCCAACCACTACGGTAATGGCAAACAGTATATTAATTTATTCGATTTCTTTATTACTCCAGTAAATCCGGGCGCCGCTGGCGGGTACGGGCTATTGCCTGCTCAAAGCGCCATTGTTCTACCTTAGGCGTATCGCCGGAGAGCAGAATATCGGGTACCTTCATGCCTTCATAATCGGCCGGGCGGGTATATACCGGCGGGGCCAGCAAACCATCCTGGAAAGAGTCGGTCAGGGCCGAAGATTCGTCGTTCAGGACCCCGGGAATCAGGCGAATAATCGCATCCGTCAGAACGGCTGCTCCCAACTCGCCACCCGATAATACGTAATCGCCGATGCTTATTTCGTAGGTAATGTATTTCTGCCTTACCCGCTCGTCTACGCCTTTGTAATGGCCGCACAAGATAATTACGTTCTGCAGCAGCGAAAGCCGGTTGACCAACGGTTGCCGTAAGGTTTCTCCGTCGGGTGTCATGTAAATAACCGCATCGTAAGTGCGCTCAGCCTGTAAGTTGTTGATGCATTTGGCAATAGGCTCTATCATCATCACCATGCCGGCGCCGCCACCGAAGGCATAATCATCTACCTGGCCGTATTTGTTAATAGCAAACTGGCGAAGGTCGTGGATGTGGATTTCTACCAACCCTTTGTTCTGGGCCCGCTTTACAATAGAGTGACCCAAAGGGCTAAGGAGTAAATCGGGCTGAACGCTGATGATATCAAACCGCATCTTTCTCGTTATCGTCGTCGCGGTCCTCGTCGGCATCCGGACCGGTAGGGTTGGTGTAAATATCTACTAGGCCTTCGGGTAAGTTTACAAAAAGTTTACGGCCAACTTTATCCGCCCGCAGAATTAATTCGTCCTGCACCGGAATCAGCACTTCCACACCCTGGTAATCCATGGCCATTAAGTCCTGGTAAGGCATTTCGTAAATTTCCCGGATGGTACCTAGTTCGCCTAACTGTTCATCTACTACCGTGTACCCAATTACTTCATGAAAGTAAAACTGGTCTTCGTCGAGTTCGGGTAATTGGTCGAGGGGCAGGTAAAGTGGAACGCTTTTGAGTTTTTCGGCCTCCACAATAGAATCCACATCTTCGAACTTAATAATAATACGGCCGTTGGGCTGGATTTCGAGGGTATGGATAAAAAAAGGAACCAGCTTTCCGCTTAATTGCAGGAAAACTGATTCCAGTTCTTCGTAATCTTGCGGGTAATCTACATCAAAAAATGCAACTACCTGGCCTTTTACACCATGTGTCCTGACGATGTAGCCGAGCTGGTAACAGGCGTCAATATTCATGGCCTAAAATTTATTAAGCTTGTGCTTCTTCGGCTGGAGCAGCAGCTTCGCCAGCGTTGTCGCCTTCAGTAGCCGGGGCTTCTTCGGCCGGAGCAGCAGCTTTGGCGGCATCTTCAGCGCGTTTGCGTAAAGCTTCGGCACGGGCAGCATTAACTTTTTGTTCGGCAGCAAACGCAGCTTTAGCAGCATCAGATTGTTTCTGGCTCAGCTGGTCGCGTTTGCCCTGGATCTTCGCTTCTTTGCCTTCTTTCCACTCGTTAAATTTAGAATCGGCTTGTTCCTGGGTAATAGCACCTTTGGTTACACCAATCTGTAAATGCTTTTTAAACAAAATACCTTTGTAAGACAACATGGCCTTAACCGTATCAGTTGGCTGGGCACCTTTCATCACCCAATCAAACGCTTTCTGCTCATCAAAGTCGATAGAAGCAGGGTTGGTGTTTGGGTTGTAAGTACCTAATTTCTGAATAAAGCGACCATCCCGTGGTGATCTGGAGTCAGCTACTACAATATCGTACATAGCAGCTTTTTTGCGGCCTCTGCGGGCCAGTCTGATTTTAACAGGCATATTAAATAACGTTTGTTAAGCGACGGAACCCGTCCGTCTTTTTTGAGTCTGCAAAAGTAAGAAATATTTCCGAAATAATGAAAACTCTGACTTAATAATATTTAAACCAAGGAGTTAGATTAGTCCGGTATTTTTATTAAACGTAGTTGTGCCGAATCCTGTAAAGCTTTTTTCTGATTGGCCATAATGTGGCTGTAAGTTAAGTTGTTAAACTCGGCATGGTCTAAGTAAAGCAGCGGCGATAACAACGAGGGCTCTTTCCAGGATTGCAGCGCCGGTAATTTTTCCAGTTTTTTAAAGTTACGCACGTTGGCCACTTTATAATAATTATCCAGCAGCACATATTCGTAACCCTGTTTTTTTAAGGCCGGCAATTCTGTTTCCGAAATAATGCTTTTAACCACAATATTGTTTTGGGTAGCCGCCGGGGCTAAACCTATACTAACCGTGGTGGCAATGCGCGTAATATTTTTGGACTGGAGGTATTGAGCTACCGCCGGGTAAGAAGTCCTGGAATAAGTATAAATGGTTTCCTGTAGTTTCCAGATTTGCGCGAAGGTACCGGCGGCCAATAAACCAATGATCAGCGAACGGTTGGGAATTAGTTTTTTTAGAACCAGGTAAAAGAGCAAATACAGCAGGCCGTAAATAAATGTTAAACCGCGGGGCGCTTTAATCAGCAGGTGCATACCGGCCAATACCGCATAATTTATAAAAAAAAGATATTTATAAATATCCAGGCTGCGCCATGGCTGTTTAAAAAGCTCCCACTGGTATACTACCGGAAATAAAAAGAGGGCCGGCACCAAAACCGGTAATTCAAAATCCCAGATATACTGCAGGTAAAACAAAAAATCTGCGTTGAAATAACCGACGCGTTGGGCCGGGTTGGGTGTGAGCGGATTTTTAATATTAAAAACGGCGGCCGTATAAATGTAAAAAGGCAAATTAACGAGCAGCGCGACTAACGTAAATAGCACAAAAGGAATGCAAATAATTATGCCGGCAAATACTAAATTTCTGAAGGTTAATACCTTATCCCATACCCATAACTCCAGCAAGACAGCTACCGGCAGCAGTAATAAAAATTTATAATTTATGGTTAAGCTTACGGCCAGCAACGCCGCTACTTGTAAAAAAGCTTTCGCATCGTGGTGCACCAATCGCTGGTAGTATCGCTCCAGCAAAAGCATAAACAGGAACATACTCATCGATTCGGTGGCGAAATTGCGGCCGGTACTCACCGCGAAAACCGATAAACCAAATAATAAACCGGTTAGGTGTGCTTCGGGAACTGGAATGGCCAAATGCCGCCGCATAAACCGGATGAGCAGCACCACGGCCCCGATATTGAAAAGGCTATTTATTAAAATATAGCCCGTTACGCCTTTCAGAAAGGGCGTAAAAAGGCTGTAAAACAAAAAGAAGCCGGGGCTGGCGTGGTGAAAAACGTGGGTAAAATCTCCCTGGCCAATTTCCTGCACAATCTGCCAGTTCCGGATAGAATCGTAATCGGTGAGGCATACCTGGGGCAACAGATAATAACGCGCCCCCAGGCACAGCAAAATTATCAGGATGTAGTATAGTTTTATAAATCTAGCCTGATCCGGCATCCTACAAAGCTTTTATTTTTCGGAAAACAAATATGCTGCTTTCTGCCCGGTTATAAATAAAAAAGTCTCCTGGTAAGCAGGAGACTTTTTTATTTATAACTATTTGTAAGCTTAAGCCCGTACTTTTTTCAGGCGGATAATCCGGAGTTTATCCAGGGTCCAGATTACCGGGTAGGTAGGATCTACTTCCCACCATTTCACGCCAAAGTTTACCCGGTTAGGCAATTTGTGGTGATTGTTCTGGAATAATTCGCCACCGGTTAAAAAATCGAAAAATAAAGAATTGCGCGATTTGTCGTGGTTGTCGAAGTTCTGGTAACCGTATTTGTGGCCACTCCAGTTTACAATAGCGCCGTGGATTGGGCCCATCAGGAAGTGAATCGGTAACAGCAAAAACATCCACCATTGGGTAGCAAATGCAATGTAAAACAATACGTAAGCCGTTCCCCACAAAATGCGCGACATCCAGGTATCGCCAAAGTTTTCGATTGCACTCCAAAGCGGATAATTCCCTTCAAAACGTGCTTCCGGTTCTACCCGGCGGTTCAGTACATCGTTGTAAATGTCCTTGGTTTTCCACATCATGGTAAACGCATTGTTAGAGAAATGCGGCGAATGCGGATCGCGCTCGGTATCGCTAAAAGCATGGTGCATGCGGTGTAAAACGGCATACGCCCGCGGCGACAAAAACGAAGAACCCTGGGCCATGTAAGTTAACAGGAAGAAGAACCGCTCCCAGAATTTATTCATGGTGAACATTTTGTGGGCAGCGTAGCGGTGCAGGTAAAAAGTTTGTACAAATAAGGAGAGATACCAGTGGGCAACAAAAAATATCAGGATAGGCATTAGCAATTAGTATTTTGATGATTTTAGATAATCCGGGTTAAACAACCGAAGGCTGCCATTAAAACAGCAATTTGGTTATTTAGTTCACAAAATTACTATATACTGGCTTAACCGTTGCAAGTATTCTCTAAAAAATCTGTAAAACTGATTTATATCATCTTTTGCTTTATACCAAACCGGTTATTAATTTTTGAAAGGGTTGCCAGTTTGGCGTATCGGGCACAGGGGCAGTCAGTTGCATTAAAGTTTTTTGGATGGGGTGTTCGAACTGCAATTGATACGCGTGCAAACCAATGCTTTTGTCCGGAAGCGGCGCCCGGGCGCCGTATTTAAGGTCGCCGAGGAGCGGGCAGCCTTGCGAGGCCAGTTGTACCCGAATCTGGTGCGGCCGCCCGGTTACGGGGTTTACCCGCAATAAATAATATTCCTGTTCCCGGCCCAGCAGTTCGTAACTCAGTTCTGATTGTAAGCCACCCTTCTGGTTATTAGTAAAGGCTTTGGTAACGTTGCGGGCCTCGTCTTTAACCAGCCAGTGTACCAACCGGTCGGAGGGGCGGGGTGGTTTTTGGACCGTAATGGCCAGGTAAGTTTTGCGGATTTTATCGTTCCGGAAAAGTTCATTCAGCCGGGTTAAGGCTTTGGAGGTTTTGGCCAGTAAAACCAAGCCGCTTACCGGCCGGTCAAGGCGGTGTACCACACCCATAAATACATTGCCGGGTTTGTTGTATTTTTCTTTTAAATATTCTTTGGCTAACTCCGATAAGGGCTTATCGCCGGTTTCATCGCCCTGCACCAAAATGCCGGCCGGCTTATTTATAACCAGCAAGTGATTGTCTTCATAAACTACATGCCTGTCCTGGATTGTAAAACTATTTTTCATTCGTTTTAGCTGGTAGCTATTAGTGGTTAGCCACCAGCAGTTAGAAGTGCGTTTTAATAATTAACAATCAGCAGTAAGCCATTAATAAGCTTCTTCGTCCCGTGGAAAATCTTTTGTTTTCACGTCGTTTACATAGTTGGTAACCGCGCTGGTCATTATTTCGTGGAGGTCAGCGTAGCGGCGCAGGAAACGAGGCTTAAATTCTTTGGTAATGCCCAGCAAATCGTGGGTTACGAGCACTTGCCCGTCTACGTAAGGCCCGGCACCAATGCCAATGATGGGAATCTGTAAAGACGAAGCTACTTTCTGGCCTAAAGCCGAAGGTATTTTTTCCAGCACGATAGAAAAGCAGCCTATTTCCTGCAGCAGCATAGCATCTTCTACTAATTTATTCGCTTCCTGTTCTTCTTTGGCCCGCACGGTATAGGTGCCAAATTTATAAATAGACTGCGGCGTTAACCCCAAATGGCCCATTACCGGAACACCGGCACTTAATATCCGGATAACCGATTCTTTTATTTCGCTGCCGCCTTCCATTTTAACGCCGTGGGCGCCCGATTCTTTCATAATCCGGATAGCCGAACGGAGGGCTTCGGAAGAATTGCCCTGGTAAGAGCCAAAAGGTAAATCTACTACCACAAACGCCCGTTTTACCGCGCGCACCACCGAAGAAGCATGATAAATCATCTGGTCCAGGGTGATGGGTAAAGTGGTTTCGTGGCCTGCCATCACGTTAGAAGCAGAATCGCCCACCAGCAAAACATCCACGCCGGCGCCATCCAGAATAGAAGCCATGGAGTAATCATAAGCCGTGAGCATCGATATTTTTTCGCCCCGCTCTTTCATGGCTTGCAGTTGGTGGGTGGTAATAATTTTGATGTCCCGTTTTTGTACAGACATGCTTTTCGAGATTATGAATTAGAAATTAGAAATTATTCGTACCTGTTATACTGGTAAAAGGAGAAATATTAGTTATCAGGTACTTAAATTTTCTTTAATATTTTAAAAAATTAAATGTTATTATTAAACGCCCTGCTGCTTGGCTAATAGCGGTGTAATATTAAGGTTTAATTTCTAATTTTTAATTCCTAGCCGGATTGTTTCGTGGCATAACTGTGGAAAAATATTGCATAAAAAGATGAAGATAGCAATTAATGCACTCACTGTTTCTATTATGAGTATCATGTGCTACGCTTGTGCGGGTACCCAGCCGCCTACGGCCGGCACCGCAAAAACAGCGGCTACGCCTACTTTTAATCAGAGCCAAATGCAAGCTGCCAGAGGGTTAGCACCGAGTTACGCGGGTGTCATGATTATGGCGCCGCCGGCTTCGTTCGGCTTCCATCCGTTCTATAAAAAATATACCGATGCTTTTGGTATTCCGATTATTTCGTCGGAGAAAGTGCCGGATAGTGCCTTGCTCATTGCGCGCGATATTGTAAATTATATGTTGGTAAAGCGGATGGATATTCGGAATGCTTTAATGGCGCGAAAAGCACGGGTACTGATTATGGCCGAAGCCGAAATGGAAACCGATTTACCCGAACGAAGCGATTGGAAAAAACCAACCCGGGACGACAAGCGACTAACCCCGGCCGAACGAGAAAATTATGATAAGCCCGGTGGTATCGCCAGCATGACCGACCGGGAGTACTGGAATAAACGCGCACGGGGCATGGGCGGAACGGTTACTTCCTGCGCCGAAGAAAATCTGCTGGGCTACCCATATACCCGTTACTACGGCGAAAATATTCTGGTGCACGAATTCAGCCATAATATTATGGGCGCGCTGCGTACCGCCGACCCTGCTCTTTTTGCCGAAATTGAACCTGCCTACGAAGCGGCTAAAGCTAAAGACCTCTACAAAGGACAATATGCCATTAACACGGTGGCCGAGTACTGGGCCGAAGGCAGCCAATGGTGGTTCTGGTCGAACTACGAATTTTATGATGGAGATACCCGGGTACAATCGCCGGACGATTTAAAGGCTTATGACCCCACGCTATACAAAATATTGGAACGGGTGTACGCGGGCCATCATATTCCGGCAGATGTTTATTATGGTCGTAATATAAAGCCTGCTCGCCGGCCTTAAGTAGAATAAGCGCTAATTAGGTTTAGTTTGGCTAATATTTTGAAGCGTTTAGGTTAATTCAATAAAGAAAGCCCCATCAAAATAGCAGCTTCGTGTACCGAATTAGCTTTTGACGGGGCTTTCTTGATTTAAGACTTCGAGCAGTTAACAGCTACAACTTAACAAATTGCTCTTACCGGTTATACCAACTCCGGTTACGGCTAAGTTTCAGGTCGCGCAGCAGGGCCGAACGCGCGTTAATATTAATGGAATAAGATTGGTAAACGCCAAAAGGAATCCAGCCGATACTCATTTCCCAGCAGTGCAAATCGCGGTGAATATTGAGGCTGGTGTAGGTTAAGGCTTTATTCAGGAAATCGTAGCCCGAGTTATAGGTTACTTTCCATTTATCCGTCAGGTTAAGAGAGCCATCGAAGCCCAGCGATTGCGTGGTTTGAGAGGTGCCGTTGGCCTGCGCAAAATAACTGGCGGTATAATTTATCCGGAAAGTCCACGGAATTTTAAAGTCTATGTATTGCTCCTGCAAATTAACATCTGTTTCCAGCGAGGGCCGGTTGGTGCGGGGTGCTTCCTTTTTACTCTTTACCACATCCGGATTCAGGTCAATGTCCAGGTTCAGATTGGCGTTGGTTAAACGGGCAAACCGAAAGCTGCTTTCGTTTATCTGGAGGCGATCGATGCGGCGGCCGGCGGCGTTTACCTGGTATGGGTCTAAGTTGGCGCTGGTAAAGATATTTAAACGCTTAAACAGCACGGTCCGGAACTGCGCGTTAATGGGCTGCACTTTAAAGGAGTCGGCGGCAAAATTATACCCGCCCGTAAAGCTGAAATTATCAATCAGACTAACTTTTTCAAAAGTCTCGGCCGTATCGGTTTTGGCTTTTACTTTGGCTTCTACGTTGTTCTGAATGCTAAAATACAAGGCGCTTTGTAAACCCGAGCCCGATGGCGCATTCATAAAACCATTGTACCTGGATAAATATTGGTAAGGCACCATGCCGGTCGTACTATTTACCACATCGCTCAACTGCACGTACTGGCCGTAGGCGGTACTCAGGTTAGGCGTGTAGTTATACGAAATAGACGGCTGAATCTGGTGCCGGATAGCCTCCAGGCGTTTGCCTTTAATAATGGCCATGCCGTAAATCCGCGTCGATAAGCTGGCGCCGGCACCGTATTCGCTGGCGATGCTAAATCTATTCAGCGTATCTATGCGCACAGCATTGGCGCTCTCTACATAGGTATACTTCAGTTGTTTCAGGTAGCTGGTGGCGTTGTAATACAGGCTCGGCGATAAATTAAAATGCTTCAGCAACCGGATGCTGTTCATGGCAATCGGGAACGAGTGCCGCATACCCACCTGGGCGTTGCGCAGCAGATTGCTGAAGTTAAAAGCCACTACCGTATCGCGTTGTTCCCCCCCAATTAAATTAACGCCCGGCAAGGTACCGCTCTGGAGCGAATTCGACGTTTGGTTACGGGCCGTTAAATTATAAGCCACCGAAATATCCTGCAGGAAGTTGCCGCCTGCGGCGTTCTTACTGAACAACCGAAACGGATATTGCCGGTTTACACTAAAGGTAGCTTCGGGCAAAGTTAAGTTATGAACCTTGGTAAGTGTATTCTGATTGTGCAGCAACGAAGCCGTAAAAGTTACCGGCGAGTTAGGATTGGCGTACTGGTACTGCACCGACGAGTTAAACGTAGCCGATAAATTATTGCTGGGCGTGCTGTAATTTTGCCGGTTGTAAAAGCTGGTACCCGCCTGCACACTGGCCGACATTTTGCCACCGGGCCGGGCGGCCGGCGAATGCGACCACCGGATAAAAAAGCTGCGGGGTTCATCCCGGCGAAAGCGACTTGGCCCTACAATCGGACTATTATCGGTACGCCCACTACCGCCATCCGGAAAACGGGTGGCGCTATAATCGATACTAAAGTTGCCCTGGTACGCGTAGCGTTTGTTGTAAGTAGATTGCACGTGCGCGGCCCAACTGCCGTAAGAATAAACGTCGGCCAGTAAACTTATTCCAATATATTCGTTTAAGGCTAAGTAATAACCGCCATTGCGCAGGTAAAAGCCTTGTTCGCGGGCTTCGCCAAAAGTAGGAAAGATAATACCCGACGAACCGGTACTGCGCTGTTTCTGAGGCGTAGGAAAATAACCAAATAAAAACCCGATGGGCGTAGGAATATCGGCAAAGACCAAATTAAACGGGCCGGAGAATATTTTTTTGCCCGGCAATGCTTTTATTTTAGAAGCATTGATGTAAAAGTGGGGGTGCGGTAAATCGCAGGTGGTATAATGGGCATTTGCCCCGTAAAAAGCTTCATCGGAGGTGCGTTTAACGGTTTCGGCGTGCAGAAAACCTTCGCCCTGCCGGGTAACTACGCCACTTATTTTACCTTTTTTGGTTTTAAAGTTGTAGTTCATCTGGTTGGCCGTATACATTTCGGAACCTTGCTTAAAAACCGGGGTGCCAACCGCCTTACCCGTGGTGTCTACCGCCCCTTTGGCCGATAAAATATTGGTTTCGTAATTAATGGCCGTGGTAGCCGCTTGTAGCGACATTTCGCCGTAATCGATGTTAGCTTCACCGTACATGTTTACCACCCGCTCGTTCACGTGGAAAACAATAGAGTCTTTGGCTGAATATTTGATAGTGGTGGTTATATCACCTTTGATAGAGTCTTGCGTTACTTTAATTGAATCTGGCGGCGTAATAGTATTCGCAGGTGCGTTCTGAGCGAGCGCACCCAGCCTGCAAAATATTACCAACTGGCCCAGGAGCAGAATCCTTAAAATGAATGGTAATCTTTTCAGAATGAAACCGTTTTTTATATATTTTTGCAAAGTTAATACGATTACTCCTTAACAAACGAATGTTGTGAAAAATATTGTTTGCGCTTTATCTATAGTTGTTTTCTTCGTGCTGAGTGGGTTCCATAATGTTGGCCAAAGCGACAGTAAAGTACGTACGGTGGTAATTGATGCCGGCCACGGCGGTAAAGATGTGGGCTGCAACGGGCGCATTTCGCGCGAGGCCGATATTGCCTTAAAAGTGGCTTTGGCCTTAGGTCAGCAAATTGAAGAGAACATGCCCGACGTAAAGGTTATTTACACCCGAAAAACCAACACGTTTGTAGAACTGATTGACCGGGCGGGTATGGCAAATAAAAATAATGCCGATCTGTTTATTTCTATTCATTGCAATGCCGGCCCGGCAGCGGCTTACGGCACCGAAACCTACACCATGGGTTTGCACAAATCTGAAAGCAATTTGCAGGTAGCCAACCGCGAAAACGCTGTTATTTTAAAAGAAGAAAATTATGAGAAAAAATACGACGGCTTTGATCCCCGTTCGCCGCAAAGCCATATCCTGATGTCGTTGTACCAAAGCGCCTACATGGATAACAGCTTGCGTTTTGCGCAAAAAGTACAGCATAATTTTAAAAATAAGGTGGGCCGGGTTAGCCGGGGCGTAAAACAGGCTGGGTTTCTGGTGCTCTGGAAATCGGCCATGCCGAGTTCTTTAATCGAAATCGGCTTTTTAACCAACCCCACCGAGGAAAAATTTCTCAACGATAAAGCGAACCAGACGTATATTGCTTCAGGAATATATAAAGCTTTCAAAGATTACAAACAAGAACTGGAAGCCATGAATTAAACTTTAACCCTGATGTTTTTGTGAGATTATCGAAAGAAGTAAAAGTTGCCCTGCTAGGTATTGTGGCAATTACTGCCTTGTTTTTTGGATATCGTTTCCTGAAAGGAACTGATTTCTTCACTTCTACTAAAAAGTTTTACGTTATTTATCCTAATGTAGATGGTTTAACCGTGTCGGGCCCGGTAATGCTGAACGGCATACGGGTAGGCGTGGTGCAGGAAATGAAGCTGCAGGTAGATAATAACAACCAGATAAAAGTTGGTATTACGGTGCAGGAAGGCATTCCGGTGGGCGATTCTACCATTGCCAGCTTAACCAGCAGCGATTTGTTGGGTGGTAAAGCCATTACCCTTTTTATGGGTAAGAACAATGTGCAGTATAAAGGCGGCGAAACCCTGATACCCTACGTGGAGCGCAGCATCACTACCATGCTCACCGAAAAAGCCATGCCGGTGCTGGGCCAGGTAGATTCTACCCTGGTCCGGCTGAACTCTTTGCTGGATGCTGATGCCAAGCGAAATATTCAATCGATTATTGCCAATACCAGCGCTACTACCGAACTGCTGCGTACCACCATGATGGCCAACCAGCGCAACGTTAATGCCATTACGGCTAATATTAGTGCGCTCACTACGTCTTTAAGGGAAACCGAAGAAAAGTTTAGCCGGCTGGCCTCTAACCTGAACGAAATTACCGATACGCTGCGCAATGCCCCGGTAGCAGCACTTATCCGGAATACAAATAATACTTTACAGGAAGCGCAGGCGGGAATTACTAAATTAAACGAAACCTTATCCCAGAGCAATGGCACGGTGGGCCGGTTAATGAACGATGATTCGCTGTACGCCAACATGAATGCTTCTACCGAAAGCCTGAATGCCTTGTTGCAGGATTTAAAGGCCAATCCGAAACGTTACGTGCATTTTTCTTTAATAGGAGGAGGTACTAAAGTTAAAAAAGCCGATAATGTAAAAACGGCTAACAAAGTGCGCAGTGCGACAAACGTGGAGCAGGCCAACAATGTGGAGGAAGTTGAAAAGAAGTAGCGTTCCGCTGCCAATTCGTATTTAACAAAAAATCCGCCTCGTGCGGATTTTTTGTTCTACTGCCATTAAGAAACGGCGGCTAAAATACACAGCTTCCGTACTTATTCCTTTTGGCTTTAGTAAATAGCAGCCCATAAAGGCAACCGGCTAACCAAATATATTTCTGCTAAAAAAAGTGCTATGGATATTTCTTTTAATAAGAACGAAGACGCGCTAAAACTTTTGTGTACGCAGCTCAGGCAAAAAATACATAAAGTTAGCCTGGGCGGCGGTGAAAGCCGCATGAAAGCCCAGCACGAAAAAGGCAAGCTTACCGCCCGCGAACGCCTGAAATATTTATTGGATGCAGATTCGGAGTTCCTGGAAATAGGCGCTTTTGCCGGCGAGGGCATGTACCAGGAACATGGCGGTTGCCCTTCGGGCGGTGTTATTACGGGCATTGGCTGCGTAAAAGGCCGGCAGTGCGTGGTAGTGGCCAACGATGCCACCGTTAAAGCCGGTGCCTGGTTTCCGATTACCGCTAAAAAGAATTTGCGGGCCCAGGAAATTTCCATCGAAAACCGCTTGCCAATTATTTACCTGGTAGATAGTGCCGGCGTTTATCTGCCTTTGCAAGACGAAATATTTCCGGATAAAGAACATTTCGGGCGGATATTCCGGAACAACGCCGTTATGTCGGCGATGGGTATTGTGCAGCTTTCAGCCATTATGGGCAGTTGCGTAGCCGGTGGGGCTTATTTACCTATCATGTCCGACGAAGCCATGATTGTGGAAGGAACTGGTTCAATATTTCTGGCGGGCTCTTACCTGGTAAAAGCGGCCATCGGCGAAACCATTGATAACGAATCGTTGGGCGGCGCTACCACGCATTCTGAAATATCGGGCGTAACTGATTATAAATTCAGCACCGACCAGGAGTGCCTGGACCATATCCGGAATATTTTTGATAAAATGGGCGAGCCCGCCAAAGCGGGTTTTAACCGCACCGCACCGGCTCTACCGCAAGCCAACCCCGAAGAGATTTACGGCCTACTGCCCGAAGACCGCGTGAAGCCTTACGACATGCTCGAAATTATTAAACGGCTGGTCGATAATTCGGAGTTCGAACCTTACAAAGATTTGTACGGTAAAACTCTGCTCTGCGGGCTGGCCCGCGTAGATGGCTGGGCCGTGGGTATTGTGGCCAACCAGCGCAAAATTGTGAAGAGCAAAAAAGGCGAAATGCAGATGGGCGGCGTTATTTATTCGGATTCTGCGGACAAAGCGGCCCGGTTTATCATGAACTGCAACCAGAAAAAAATACCCTTAATATTTTTGCAGGATGTTTCGGGTTTTATGGTAGGTAGTAAAGCCGAACACGGGGGCATTATAAAAGACGGCGCCAAAATGGTAAATGCCATGGCCAACTCGGTAGTACCTAAATTTACTTTTATCATCGGCAACTCTTACGGCGCGGGTAATTATGCCATGTGCGGCAAGGCCTACGACCCGCGGCTGATATTTGCCTGGCCAACTGCCCAGATTGCCGTAATGAGCGGCGCTGCGGCGGCTAATACCTTGCTGCAAATCCAAGTGGCTTCCCTGAAAGCCAAAGGCGAAGAAATAACCCCCGGAGCCGAGCATCAGTTATTAACCCAAATTACCGAAACCTATAATACCCAGTTGTCGCCGTACTACGCGGCAGCCCGGCTATGGGTTGATGGTATTATCGATCCGCTGGAAACCCGCAAAGTTATTTCGATGGGCATTCAGGCCGCTAACCACGCACCGCTGGAAAAACCGTTTAACGTAGGCATTATTCAAACCTGAGATTTAATTAGAAATTAAAAATTAAAAATCGGAAATTTGTATTCATTTACCGCTAACAGTACAGGCTGAAATATTCAGGAATATATTCGGTTTAAGGAAGAGCACCAGCTAAGTGATTTGGTTAAGGTTTATGCAGAAATTAGAAAGCTTAACTTTTTCTAACTTCTAATTTGTAATTTATAATTTATAAGACGTGACAAATAAAGAAATAAAGGCATTAATTTCCTTACTCGAAGACGAAGACGAGCACATTGCTTCGCACGTGGAGGAGAAAATTGTGTCGTTGGGCGAACCGATGATTCCGTACCTGGAAGAAGAGTGGGAGTCGAGCATTAACCCCGAAGTACAGAAAAAAATTGAAGAACTTATTCACAAGCTGCAGTACGACGGCTTGACGAATAAATTTAAGGCCTGGAAAGAAAGTGGGGCTACCAACCTGACCGAAGGTATGTGGCTCGTAAACAGCTACCAGTACCCCGATGCTTCGCTGGAAAATATAAATAAAACCCTGGACCAGATTTACTACGAGGCCTGGCTGCACGTGCGCACCGATATGCACCCGTACGATCAGATTAAGGCCCTGAACCACGTATTGTTTAAGCTTTATAAATTTTCGGCTAATACTAAAAATTTTCATTCGCCGGCCAACTCTATGTTGCACCTGGCCCTGGAAACAAAGCGGGGCAACCCGCTGACCCTTTGCGTTGTTTATTTAACCATTGCCCAAAAATTAGGCTTGCCCATATACGGCGTTAATTTGCCCAATCTGTTTATATTAACCTACAAGCACGAAAACTTTCAGTTTTATATAAACGTGTACAACAAAGGCCTGATGCTGTCGAAAGGCGATATTGATAATTATATTTTGCAGCTAAACCTGAACCCGGTAGACATTTTTTACGAACCTTGTTCTAACCTGGATATTGTAAAACGCGCACTGCGGAACCTGGCTTTATCTTTCGAGAAAATGAATGAAGCCGAAAAAGCAGTAGAAGTAAATAAACTGCTCGACAATTTAACCGACGAAGAGACCCCGGAACCGCCGGCCTCGGAAAATACCGAGAACGATGATTGATTAGAACTCGGGAGTATATAACGCAAAAGCGGCTGCTGTAATTTACGGCAGCCGCTTTTGCGTTGTATACAGTTAAAATATTTAAAACCGTTTTATCATACAGCCTAATGCCCGTTTCTCCGGCACCGCCACCGTTTGATTTGCCAATACAGCATCCAGGGCATTGCGCAGGTAAGGCGCTTTTACCGAGTTTTCCAGTTGCGGATTATCATCAATGGCGCCTTTATATTTTAAAATAAAGCTGCCGTTTACATTATGCAGCACAAAAGCTTCCGGCGTTTTGGTAGCGCCAAACTGCTGACTGATTTTCTGGCCATTATCCGGCAAAAGTTTTAAATCAGCGTTGCCGGCCGGGGTGTTGCTGCTGCCTTCTTCCATGCTAATGGCCGGGTTAATAAATAAAAAAGTTACGCCTTTAGGGCCATAACTATTAGCCAGTTGGCTTAACCGGTTTTCGTAAAGCCGGGAGTTGGGGCAACTCCGGTTCAAGAATACTACCGCCACCGCTTTGGTATCGCCGTAATTAGCCAGAATGGTAAAATCTTTTACCGGCTGGCCAATTTGCGGGCCACCCTCCTGGGCCAAAACGGCGCCCGAAGTAGCCATCGTTAATAAAATGAGTAGAAAATATTTCATAATGTTAAATTATATCGTTTAGCTCGCTTACGCAATAAGTTAAAATGTATCCGTTCAGGTGTTCGTAATAAACGGTAAAAGTATTTTCAGTTCCGGGTGTTTTAACCAGGGTGGTCAAAGCGCCTGTGTTATGGAGGGCAAAAGGTTCTACCAGCAGATGGTCTTTAAAAATTAATTTCTTTTTGCTGTACAATTTATACAAAGTTTCTTTGGCGCTCCAATAAACCAAGGTCTTTTCTAAGTTGCCGCCAGCGTCTTCTATTTCCGGCCCGCACATAAACTTATCTACCACGCGCATTACTTTCGGGCTAATAATTTCAATATCTATGCCAACTTTGTGGCCTTTAGCCAGTATAACGCCCACCAGGGTGTGGCTGTGGGTAATAGAAACCTGGTATTTTTCTTCCGGAAAGATTGGCTTACCGGCCGCACTGGTTTGCAAAGGAAAATAGGCAGCAGTAAAATTTTGCAGCAGGGTGTAAACCAGAATGCGGCTGCTCAGCCATTGTTTTTGCCGGCTGGCGCTGGCAAATTCCGGAATAACCAACTGGCAACTGGTCAGGTCTTGTAAAGCGTTCCGCAGGCTTTCCGCAGTTTCTGAAATTTCCCAGAAGCCTAAATAAGTAGCCGGGTTTATTTCCCGGATGTTTAGCAACGCCATAGCGGATTTAACTTTTAACGGTTAGCCCTTGCCGGTGAGGCAATATTTTCGGATGGGTAAATATTGCACTTCTTTTAAGTTTATACCGTACCTTTAATCTGTTATTTTATATTCAGAAGCTTTAAATTATTATGGGTAGTCCCATTACAGTTCAGAAAGTGGCCACTTTAACCGGCCACCAGGATTGCGTTTATACCTTGGAGCCGGGCGGCCAACCCAACATTTTTTATTCGGCGGGCGGCGATGGCATGGTGGTGGCCTGGAACCTGGATAACCCGGAACAGGGTGAGTTGGTAGCCCGGGTTTCTTCTTCGGTGTACGCGTTGCGCTGGCTACCCGAATCCGGATTATTATTGGTAGGCCATAACCAGAATGGCTTACAGGTGCTGGATGTAGCCGGTAAAAAAATAATAAAATCAATAGCCTTAGGCGGCGGTGCATTTTTTGATATTGCCCATGCCTCTCATTTACAAAAAATATACGTGGGCGCCACCAATGGCACCCTGACGGTGCTGGATAGCCAGGACTTTCAAGTGCAACAGGTAAAACAATACAGCACCAAAAGTGTAAGGAGCATTGCGGTAAATGCCGCTCGTAACGAATTGGCCGTGGGTTACAGCGATAATTTAATCCGGATTTTAGATGCCGAAACCCTGGCGCTGAAACTGGAACTGGAAGGTCATACCAATTCGGTATTTACCGTGGTTTACAGCCCCGATGGCCAGCATTTATTAAGTGGCAGCCGCGATGCGCATTTAAAGGTGTGGCAAACCAACCAAAGTTACCAGGAGTATGCGTCTAATATAGCCCATTTATTTACTATTAACAATATTGTGTTTAGTTCTGATGGCCAGTATTTTGCGACTTGCAGTATGGATAAATCGGTTAAAATTTGGGATGCCCGCACGTTCCGGTTGCTAAAGGTAATCGACAAAGCACGGCACGCTGGCCATGGCACTTCGGTGAATAAATTATTTTGGCCGGCTCGGGTAAATTCGTTAGTTTCGTGTAGCGATGATCGTACTATTTCGGTTTGGGATATAAATTTTTAGTTAGAGGTATGAAAATAACACCATTAGAAATTCGGCAAAAGACCTTTGAGAAAGCTTTCAGGGGATTAGATAAAGACGAAGTAAATGCTTTCTTGCTGACCTTATCGCAGCAATGGGAAAAATTGCAGGATGAGAATAAGGAGTTACGATTTAAATTAGAATCTACAACCAAAGAGGTGCAGAAAATGCGCGAAGTGGAATCAACGCTTTACCGCACCTTAAAAACTGCCGAAGATACTGGTAATAACCTGGTAGAGCAGGCTACCAAAGAGGCTACCTTGCAAGTAAGAGAGGCCCAGTTAAAATCGGAGCAACTGCTAAACGATGCCCGTTTAAAAGCCCGTAATATTATAGAAGACGCCTATAGCCAGTCGGACAAAGCCGTTACGGAAATGCAGCACGAAGTAAAAGCGCTGGAGCAAGAGCACCAACGCCTGGAAAGTTACCTCGATAATTTACTGCGCGACCTGAGTAATCTGGCAACTGACGCGCTGGAAAAAGTAGAAAAAAACAAAGCCAAGCCGCGGCCAACCCTTTCGAGTATTCTGGCCAAAGCCGCTAATATTAAAGTAAAACGCGAAGATTTAGACCGGGTATTCCAGGATGTGCCATCGGCCATTAATAACACACCGGCACCCGTGGAAGCCCCTAAAAAAGCACCGGAAGAAATGATGAATATAAAAGAAGTACCGGCACCACCGGTAGCCTCCATCGAACCTATTCAACCAATCCAACCGATTCAACCGGAAGTGCCATCGCCTACAACACCGGTGCCGGATGTGCCAGCGCCCGAAATTGAGCGTCCGCGTCCGGATATTCCGGAAATACAGCCGGACAGAATTGAACGGCCTATACCGGATATTCAGCCGGTGCAGCCTGAAACCCCGGAAATACAGCCACCTAATACCCAACCGCAGCCCAGCACCTTCGTCAACAGCCCACGTCCGGTTAGAGAAAAAGCAGTGGCCGGTGGTTCTTTCTTCGACGATTTCGAATAATTAAGGCATGGGAAGAATCGCGCTGGAGGGCATGGAGTTTTTTGCTTTTCATGGCTTTTACGATGAAGAACAAAAGATTGGGAATAAATACGGGGTAGATTTATACATCTACACCGATTTACATGCTGCCGCCGAAACCGACGATTTGCACCAAACGGTAAATTACGAAGTGGTTTACAAACTGGTGCTCGAAGAAATGACCAAACCAGCGCGTTTGCTGGAGCATTTGGGGCACCGCATAATAGACCGCATTTACCAAAGATTTCCGCTGATTAAGGGCGTGAAAATTAACGTCTATAAGTTTAACCCTCCCTTGGGCGGCATCTGCCGGCTGGCGAAAGTTACTTTAAAAGAAAAAAGAAAAATGGTTTAGGCGCTTCGGGCCTAAACCATTTTTCTTTTAAAGAGGCTGTTATAGGTCGGCAGTAACACTGTACAAAAATTAAATATTACCTGTGCTATTCCATCAGTAACTTGGTTCAAGCATCCGCTTGGGCTTTTTATCTTTTACAGGTACTTCAACCTATTTGGTTTAATTGTGCACCCAAGCATTTTTTTTGGTAAAACTGCTTAGCTGCCAAACGATTAAGGTTATTTATTTAAAATAACTTTAACAAATCGGTTGCGGCTTTAAACGGGGATGTCTTGCTTTCGGCAACCGCTTTTTCCAGGTCAGGCAGTTTCTCCCGGATTAACTTATGGGAAAAGAAACGATCTTCCAGGGCGTAGCGGATAGCCTGGTGCAGCCAATGCAGGTTTTGTTCCTGGCGTTTGCGGGTAAAAAAGCCGCTTTTTTGGGTTAGGGTTAAATATTCCTGAACCATTTGCCAGATAACAGCCAAGCCGGTATTTTCCAGAGCAGAACAAAGTGCTACCGGTGGGAGCCACCCCGATGGAGCCGGCGGAAATAAATGGAGCGCATGCTTATATTCGGCGCGGGCTTGTTCTGCCTTCTGATGGTTATCGCCGTCGGCTTTGGTTATTGCCAGGCCATCGGCCATTTCCATAATGCCTTTTTTAATACCCTGCAATGCATCGCCGGCTCCGGCTAAAAGCAACAACAGGAAAAAATCTACCATACTATGCACGGCGGTTTCGGATTGACCTACCCCTACGGTTTCGATAATGATAACGTTAAAACCGGCTGCTTCGCAGAGCAGGAGTGCCTCGCGGGTATTACGGGCAACGCCGCCCAACGACTTACCGGCCGGCGAAGGCCTAATATAGGCAGCCGGATTCGTAGCCAGAGTAGCCATGCGGGTTTTATCGCCCAGGATACTGCCGCCTGAGCGCTGGCTCGTGGGGTCGATGGCCAGAACCGCTACTTTCTTACTTTGTTCCTGAATAAGGTAATTACCAAAACTTTCGATAAAAGTGCTTTTACCAACCCCTGGCGAACCGGTAATACCCACCCTAACGGAGTTTCCCGTATGGGGTATTAGCCGGTTTATTACTTCCTGGGCCAGGTCCTGGTCCGCTGGCAATGTGCTTTCGACTAACGTTATGGCCCGGCTTAATACCACCCGGTCACCCGCCAGAATCCGGTCTACATACTGATCAACGTAAAAGCGTTTTACCACACGTTTTGTTTCTGTTTTAAATATCCGGAATAGCCGGCTTAAAAGATTTAATGGCGACTAAGGAAAAACTCCGGATTTAGATTTGCGTTAAATTGCTGCTATTTCAAAAATAAAATTTAAAATAATTCACAACTGCTATTGGGAAGGAATCTTTTCTTACAAAAGCCACGGCGCATTCCCTAAATGACACTTTAAAAGCATTCGTCAAATCCTTTTCACTGCCTGTAACACAGAAAATTTTACTTTATGTAAAAGGCACACTTTTACTTAAATAAAATTTGGCAGATCACTCGTAAGCAAACGCTCCTGAATACGGCCGATGATGGAAAGGGCATTGCAGTTCTGGAAAATGTGGGCATCGAAACCGTTTTCTTCGAGTTCTTCTTTCATGTTTTCCGGGGGAGCAGCTAAAATAAGGGCCGGGCGGTGCTTGTGGTTTTTAAGGGCTGCCACAAAACTTTTCGAAAAATGGGTATAGTCGCTATCGGAACTGGAAAACACAAGAACTTTGCAATCGGTAAATAATAATTTTTCCAGGGCAGCTTTTACCGAATCGAAGTGCAGCATTTCGGTCTGAAAATCGCCGCAGTCGAAAAATTCTTTGGCAAAGGCGGCGTGAATATGCTCCTGAATATCCTGGCCAATAATAGCAATAATAGCTTTGGGCCGCGCTTGTTTTTTCTGGAAATGCAGCATGGCCGCCAGACGCATCACCTCAAAAGGATAACTGGCCCGGGTAGCATCGAAAGAAGGGCTTTGCAGCAGCGCTTCGATGTCGAAGGGCATCTTCTCGAGCTTATTCGCAAATTTATTGGTGCCCACCAGTACTTCTTTGCCCGAAGCAATATTTCTGAATTTTTCTTCGGCAGTGGTATTAATTTGTCCTTGAATAAAACCGGACTGAAGGGCTTGCGCGTAACCCCCTTGCTGTGCAACAGCTTGGAATAAAATCCAGGCTTTTTCGGCTAGTTCGCGGGTCAGGGTTCCGAGATAATAAGAGCCGGCAGCCGGATCAATGGCCTGGTGCAGATAAGCTTCGTGCTGCAGAATCAGCGGAATATTACGGGCGATACGCTCAGCAAAAGGATTGTCCTGGTTAAAAGCCGAGTCGAAAGGTGCCACCGAAACCGAATCGCAACCGCCAATAATAGCCGACATGGCTTCGGTAGTAGTTCGTAATATATTGGTGTGCGGGTCGAAGGTAGTGGCTGACCAACTGGTGGTTTGGGCGTGGAGCCGCAGGTAAGCCGCAAACTCCGGTTCCGGCGCTATTGCTTTTACAATGCCCGCCCACAACCACCGCAGGGCCCGCAATTTAGCTATTTCAAAAAAATAATTGGTGCCGGTGCTCACCAGAAACTGCATGTTCCGGAGCACGGTTGTAAGCGCAATTCCCCTTTTGGTTAGTTCCTCGGTATAATTAACGGCCGCACTTAAAGTAAAGGCTATTTCCTGCACCATGCTGGCCCCGCGGTTTCCGAAGATAGCGCCGTTAACCGTTACGCCGTAAAAATCCACGGCATCTTTGGTCAGTTCTACTATTTCCTCCAGTTGATTAAATTCCAGCGACCAGGTTTCGGGTGCCAACGGCTGCGATTGGTTTAAAAAACCTTTAAGGCCGTGCAGCGAAAGACCTTTTTTTTTCAGGTGTTCGAAGTATTCTTTTAAAAAATTAGCCGGCTGGGTATTAGTGGAAAAGCAAAAAGTATTTTTTAAAATATCCAGGTGGGTAATGGCATATTCAAAATCAAAATGATGGCCGCTTTGGAGTTTAAAATGAATACCGTTGGCCCCACCTGCCAGGGCGAGCACCGCTTTATCAACGGCGGATCGGCTATCCTGGGTAACCACAAATTCCTGCAGATTTTGCCAATGATTGGTATCTGTTTTATGGCCGCGGATATAAGGGAATTTGCCCGGCAAAGTTTCTGATTGCGGTATGGCTGCCAGGTCTTCGGTGGTATAAAAGGGCTTAACCGTTATGCCTTCGTCGGTAATCCAGTTGAGCGTCGCGGGATCGATTCCTTTTAAATCTTTCTCTGTTTTTTCGGCCCAGGCTGCAGCCGAAACAGCCGGGAAGTCGCTTAAAAGAGAAGGCCAGATATTTTTTTGCTCCATGCGTTTTGGTACTGGTTACGGTAAAGGTAAACGTTTTGGGCCTACTTTAGTTAATCAATCAATCCTATCGTAATATTTCAGGCTTAAACAGCAGCAATCAGCACGTTACCGGCAAAGAAAGGCAGGATAATACAATTAGACTGTGCAGTATTTCTGATTCGAGCAGCATTTGGCGCTATTGGCGTTATCATTGCCCATTCTGAAATTTCTGCCAGACTGCTTACTGGTGACAACACACTGCCAGGGAGCGGTTCCATTCAATTTATAAAATACCTAACTGCTACTAATATTAAGAAATAGGAAAAGGGAACAATGCTTATTTTTTCTGCTTTTGCAGATCCTGCACCTGTCTCATTAAGCTTTCGGTTAACACCCGCAAATCCTCTACGTTTTCCTCTATTACGTCTACTTTATTAAACAAATCTTCGTTCCGGTTAGGCATGTAGTTAGATAGGTACCATTTCACGCGCCAGATTTCTAAAATATCGTCGTAGGGTAGGGAATAAGGTTTGTGGGCCCGGTTATCGGAGCGACACCGGATAAAGCCTTTCTTTAAGCGGTTTTTAATACGTTTTACCTGTACGCCCCGGTCGTTGCTAACTACCACATGCACATCAAAGTCCTTTAAGTCCAGCCAGTTTTCCCGCTGAATCTGCTCGCATAAAAGCCAGTCTCCGTCGTAAAAAGTGGTTTCCATGCTGTCGCCTTTTACCTGCAACCAAAAATGGAGACCGCCTTTGGCCATGTAAGCCGGCAAGGTGGTATGGGCCAGTTCGTTGTAATATTGCTGCGAAGTATAGCCGGAGAGGTAGTTGGCGGCAGCTTTCTGATCGATCATCGGGATGACAATGCCGTTTTCGTTATCCTGGTTGATGTGAATAATCTGGTTGGACCTAACCAAGGCCGTGGTCGGTTGTTTGGGCGAGGAATCGGACCGGAACATTTCGCCCCGACCGGTCAGTAGCCATTCAATATTTATCCTATCATTTGCAAGAATTATTTTCTCCAGGTAATCAGAACCAGGTTTACTCCCGCGGGTGGTATACATACGGGTAGTACCATCGCTTACCCCAATATATTTACTAAAGCTGAGCACATTCATACCCAACGCATCAATTAATTTTAGCAGCCTCTCTTTCAATTGCTTAAAGAATTATTTAGGTAATTGCACGAATTTTTATTGCAATTGATAGCCTTTTAATGGTAATTGCACGTATATATACGTGATAATACAATGATACGGAAAATGTATAAGAAAGAAAAACAGCTTAGTAGGGTAGTAACTTCATCTGTATTTATTTCCGGAGCCTAATTTCAGGTAGCGATTTAAACCAGGCGCCAGCAGTTAGCAGCAACCGGCTTAACAGATGGGAGCAAGAACCTACCAGGCACAACAGCCCAACAAAAAATAATTTTATCACTTAAAAGTAAAGCTAAAACAATGAAACAATTTAGAGAAAACCCCTGGACCACCGGTGCTGCTCTTTTTATTTTACTGGTGATAGGTATAGATGTGATCTGGCGGGGCATCCATACCGAACATAGCATATTTGCGGCTTTGGCCGTAGGTTTGTTAAAATCGGCAAGCAGTAAAAAACAGGAGACTGAATGAATATTTTTTACGAGCAATCAAACAGTTGAGTGTATGCCTGAAGCCGGCCGGATAATATGCCGGTCGGCTTTAAACAAAAGGTATTCGTCCGTTTAAAGAAGTTTTTCGTAGGTGATGCCATGACGACTCCTAATTTATATATTGGCACCTCTGGCTGGAGCTATCGCTGGAAAGGCTTATTTTATCCGGAAGAACTCAAATCGGCCGAATATTTATCGTTTTACGCCGGGCATTTTAATTGCACCGAAGTTAACAGTAGCTTTTACCATTTTACCATGGCCAAAACCATCGAAAAGTGGTTGGCCGAAACTCCGCCTACTTTTAAATTCTGCGCCAAGCTAAACCAGGAAATAACCCACAAGCGCAAGTTTGAAGACATTGACGAGCCACTCGATAAGTTTATGAGCCGGTATTTATTAATGGGCGAGCGGTTGGGGCCGCTGTTGATTCAGATTGCCAGTAGCTTCCGGTTTGAGCGGCCTGTAGCCGAAGGTTTTTACCGGACCCTGCGGGAGAAATATCCGGATACAAAATTTGCGCTGGAAACCAGGCATAAATCCTGGCAAACCGAAGAGGCCCTGGATTTACTTCGCGATTACGATATTACCTATGTAATTGCCAGTGCCGGCAAGCGCTGGCCTTACCTCGAAACCACCACCAATGAAACGGTATACCTGCGACTGCACGGCGATGAGCGCTTGTATTCTTCACTTTATACTGATGAACAGCTGGAACGGTATGCTTTTATGATTAACGATTGGCTGCTGGATGGGAAGGAAGTTTGGGTTTTTTTTAATAATACCATGTTCGGCAGCGCCATCCAAAATGCGAAAACTTTGCAGGAATTGATGCAAAATATGTAGGTTTTACCACATCTTCTCCAAATCTTTGGCGTTGTAGGTGTGATTGCGGACGGTAAAATAAGAACCGGAAGGGTTCTTCTTCAGTTGCAGCGGGTCTTTGTTTTTAAGCCGGTATACAAAAGCGATGGGGCAGATAACCAGGAAGAAAAGAAGCGTGAGCAGCAAAATACTGCCGATGAAACCTAAAGCTAAAGTAAGTTTAAGCCAGGTCCAGGTTATTAGTGTAAGCACATGTTCCGACAAAATGCACAAAGCACCCATTATTTGCGCGGCCAATAAAAAACCTTCGTGTTTAAACAGGACATGAAATACCAGCAGGCCTACTACCAGTACCAACACGGTTTCCAGCTTCTTTTCACGCGCTATCGGAATATTATTCATGCAAGGTCTTTTACTCCAAATCTGACGAACCGGTTTTCTGGTTAGGGTTTGTTAATCTGGTTTTTCGGGCCAGGGTGGTTGCTGGGCTTTCGTGAACAGATAGTCCCCAATCACCAGGTAATCCATTGGGGTGCGCATAAAACAAGCATAGGCCTCCGCGGGCGTACCTACCATTGGTTCGTTAGGCCCTCTAAAACTGGTGTTTACCAGCAAGCCATAGCCGGTTAGCTTTTTGAAAGCCTGTAAAAGTTGCCGAAACAGCGGGTTTGTTTCGGGGTGCACGGTTTGGATGCAGGCCGAAAAATTAGCGTGGGTAATAACGGGGAAAATAGAGTACTGCCCATTTAATTTTTCGGCTAAGGACAGTAGGTGGAATTTTTTGGGTAAAGGGCGGCGCAGCGTAGGTTTAAGAGTTTGCGTTAGCAGCCTGTACGGCGATGGCGCGGTTAAATGAAAATATTGCGACGCATCTTCGGCCAAAACGGCTACGGCAAATGGCCGGAAGCTTTCGCGGAATTTAATATTTAGGTTTAGTTTCTTCTGCATGTCGGGGTTACGCGGATCGGCCAGCATGCTCCGGTTACCTAAAGCCTGCAAACCAAACTCCATCCGCCCCTGAAACCACCCAATAATATTCCCGGCAGCCAGTAAAGCGGCGGTGCGGGTAGTTAAATCATCTTCGTTTAATATATCGGCTACGGCACCGTATTTTCTAATCATTTCGGCTACCGTCCAGGCCGGGAAAGCCGGGCCAAGGTATGCGCCCTGCAGGGCATCCATTCCGGGGGTAATTATTCGTTCCTGGTTAAAAAACAGGTAGTGTGCAGCCAAAGCAGCGCCAATTGCTCCCCCCGCATCGCTGGCGGCCGGCTGAATAAAAATATGCCGGAACAAACTGCTGTTTTGCAATTTGCCATTCGCAGCACTATTCATAGCTACACCGCCAGCCAGGCATAAATCGGTAGCTCCTGTTAGTTTCTTCACTTCCCGGGCTAGTTTCAGCATTATTTCTTCAGTTACCGTTTGAATAGCCAAAGCCAGGTCGCAGTGTTTTTGCTCCAGTTCGGCGGCAGGCAGCCGGCGCGGGAAGCCAAACAGATTTTGCCATTTCGCATCCGGTAGTATTTTCCGGCCGGTAGCATAACTGAAATATTTCTGATTAAGCCAGATGGAGCCGTCTTCCTGCGCCTGTACCAGCGTTCTTTTAATCAGCCGGATATAATTTTTGGTATTTTCGGCCTGCGGGTTACCGTAAGCCGCCAAATTCATTACCCCTGCTTCGCCGGCATTTACTTTAAAACCCAGGTAATCGGTAATGGCTGCATACAGCAGACCCACCGAATGCGGAAAGTGCAATTCCTGGAGTACCGTAATTTCTTTGCCCCGCCCGTGCGCCAGTGAAGTTGTGGCCCATTCGCCCACACTGTCTACGGTCAGGATAGCGGCTTCGGCCAAGCCGGACGGGTAAAAAGCGCCGGCCGCTTGGGAAAGATGTTGCTCCGGGAACAATATTTTTACCTTACGGGCAGCTTCCGGATCTATTTTGCTTAATTCTTTTCGTAATAATTTCTGCAGAAATAATTTTTCTTTTAACCACCCGGGCATACCCCTGAGAAATGATTGCCAACCAAAAGGCGCAAATGTATAATAGGTTTTCAGCAGGCGCTCTAATTTGCGGTATGGCTTATTGTAAAAAGCCACCGCCTCTATGTCTTTCAGTTGCAGGTTCGCTTCGTTCAGGCAATATTTTAAGGCATTTACCGGAAAACCGGAATCGTGCTGGCGCCGGGTAAACCGCTCTTCCTGGGCCGCGGCAATAATTTGCCCTTGCTGTAGTAGCGCCGCTGCCGAATCGTGGTGAAAAGCCGATATTCCTATTATATTCATGGTTATGTTAATCGCGCAAGATAAACTGTTTTGCCTAAAGTAGCAGAATACCTTTGCCAGCCGGTAAACGGGCTCCGGAAGAAGTTTAATAATAAGAATTTAATCCCGGACAGCCGTATTGCGAATCTATTCCAGCGGAAATATTATAAGGGCGTTGCTTAGATTTGCCTCTATTTTCGGTAGTTTTAACCATTATTCCGGAGCTTTGCCCGGGCGCAGTAAGGCTGTCCCGGCATATTTAAAGGTTTCTGTATTTAATTAACCTAGCATAAAATAGTAAATGAAGCGGATTTTTTTCATCGTATGTTTTTTTGGTTGGATGAGCGCCCAGGCGCAACTGGTAGAAAAAGTAACCGATCCGGTAGAGTGGGTTAACCCGCTGGTCGGCACCGATTCAAAACACAGTTTATCTAATGGTAATACGTATCCGGCCATTGCATTGCCCTGGGGCATGAATTTCTGGGTGCCGCAAACCGGCAAAATGGGTGATGGCTGGATTTATACTTACAGCGCCGATAAAATCCGGGGCTTTAAACAAACGCACCAGCCCAGCCCCTGGATGAACGACTACGGCCAGTTTTCCATAATGCCCCTGACAGGCAAAGTGCGGTTTAAAGAAGATGAGCGGGCCAGTTGGTTTTCGCATAAATCTGAAATTGTTAAGCCCTATTATTACAGCGTTTACCTCGCCGACCATAATATTACCACCGAAATAGCGCCCACCGAACGGGCTGCCCGTTTCCGGTTTACTTTCCCGCAAACCGACAGTGCCTTTGTGGTGGTAGATGCTTTTGATAAAGGTTCTTACGTAAAAATTATTCCGGCAGAAAATAAAATTATTGGCTATACCACCAAAAACAGCGGCGGCGTGCCAGATAATTTCAAGAACTACTTCGTGCTTATTTTTGATAAGCCTTTTACCTATAACGCTACCTGGCACAACACCTCCTTACAAAATAACCTGGAGGCAAAAGAAAACCACGCTGGCGCCATTATTGGTTTCAAGACCAAGCGCGGCGAAAGAGTAAACGTACGGGTGGCTTCTTCTTTTATCAGTCCCGAACAGGCCGAACTAAACCTGAAAGAAATTGGCAACGACGATTTTGAAACGGTGAAAAACAAAGGCAAAGCGGCCTGGAACAAAGAATTAAGCCGGGTTTCGGCTGAAGGTGGTACTGTAGACCAGATGCGTACTTTCTACTCTTGTTTATACCGTTCGTTATTATTCCCGCGTAAGTTTTACGAGATAGATGCCAACGGCAAAGTAATGCATTACAGCCCGTATAACGGCGAGGTGCGGCCGGGTTATATGTTCACCGACACTGGTTTCTGGGATACTTTCCGGGCTTTGTTTCCTTTCCTGAACCTGATGTATCCCAGTTTAAATGCCCAGATTCAGGAAGGTTTAGCCAACGCGTACAAAGAAGGTGGCTGGCTGCCCGAGTGGGCTAGTCCGGGCTTGCGCAACGTCATGATTGGTTCTAATTCAGCTTCGATTGTGGCGGATGCTTACCTCAAAGGTGTACGCGGACAAGATATTAAAACTTTGTACGAAGCGGTGCTGAAGAACACCCAGAACGAAGGTCCGCTAACCGCCGTGGGCCGGGCTGGTGTAAAATATTACAATGAGCTGGGCTATGTGCCTTACGATGTAAAAATTAACGAAAATGCCGCCCGTACGTTGGAATATGCCTACGCCGATTTTGCTATTTACCAGTTAGCCAAAGCCCTTAACCGGCCTAAAAAAGAAATAAACCTGTTTGCCAAGCGCAGCCAGAACTACCGCAACCTGTTCGACCCCGAAACCGGCCTGATGCGCGGCAAAAACCAGAACGGCAAATTTCAGGCGCCGTTTAACCCGTTTAAATGGGGCGATGCGTTTACCGAAGGCAATAGCTGGCATTATACCTGGTCGGTTTTTCACGATGTGCAGGGCCTGATTAACCTGATGGGCGGTAAAAAACAGTTTGTAGCCAAGCTCGATACCGTATTTGCGCTGCCGCCTATTTACGACGAAAGTTATTACCGGGCAGTTATTCACGAGATACGCGAGATGCAAATTGCCAACATGGGCCAGTACGCCCACGGTAACCAGCCTATTCAGCACATGATTTATTTGTACAACTACGCCGGCGCGCCCTGGAAAGCCCAATATTGGGTGCGCGAAACCATGAACCGCATGTACACGCCCAATCCGGATGGCTACATCGGCGACGAGGATAACGGACAAACCTCCGCCTGGTACGTTTTCTCGGCCATGGGCTTTTACCCGGTTTGTCCCGCCACCGACCAGTATGTAATGGGAGCGCCCTTATTTAAGAAAATTAGCCTGCATCTGGAAAATGGTAAAAAAATAGAAATTAATGCCCCGGCTAACAATCCTGAAAACAAATATATTAATAACCTAACCCTGAATGGTAAGCCATACACCAAAAACTGGCTAAGCCACGCAGAATTAATTAAAGGAGCGGTGTTGAACTTCGATATGACGGCAACTCCCAATACCCAACGGGGTACCAAAACCGAAGATTTTCCTTATTCTTTTTCGAAAGCAACCCGGAAATAATTATTGTAAAGAAATCGTGTGGAGTAGGAGGTATTATTCGCTCAACATTATTAAGAATATTCTTGTTATAAAGCAATATGAACAACCCGAATGGAGTAATTGAACACCGGTTCAGTAAGCTCTTTTAGTATTAGTTGCAGAAAATAGCGCCGGCATAATTGCTGGCGCTTTTTTTTTAGCTTTTAATAATCTGGTTTATTCTCAAAAATTGTTTTTCTACCTAGT
>NZ_BJYS01000037.1 GCF_007991635.1 Adhaeribacter aerolatus
CCAGTTAGCTGATGTGTTTACCAGATAAAAGATTGACCAGCGTTTTAGATAAACTTACTGCCGCATCAGCCAGCGGCAACATTTAACCCTGCGTAAGTTATCTCAGGACCCTAAGGAGGAGATACAGTTTGGCCGTTTTATTAGGAATAAACGCGTAACCATGCTTGGTTTAGAATCATTAATTTATGAGCAGTTTCGTTTTGCTTGTCCTGCCAGCGGACATTTGCTGCTGATAGAGGACACTTCCCAACTGACTTTTAACCTGGAACGCAAAATCACCGGCCTTGGCAAGATAGATAAAGGGCAGGTGCAGGGCTTTTATTTGCATCCGGTCCTTGGCCTGAATGCTGGTGACGGTGCCTGTTGTGGCTTGGCTTCAGTAACCACTTATCAGCGGGAATATAACCAACCAGCACTACGCGGCAACAGGTAAAGCGCCTGAACTACCAAGTTTTTTTTGAGGATAAAGAGAGTTACCGCTGGTACCAGGCTATTGCAACAGCCTTGCAGAACTGTCCAGTCACCGTAGCCAAAACAGTGATAGCTGACCGGGATGCTGATATTTTCCCGCTGCTAACGAGTCTGCAGGATTTAGGGGTAGATTATATCCTCCGTTCTAGGCATAACCGTCCTGTGGCACCCGCAGGTAAACTTTACCAACTGGTAAACACGCTTTCCCAGCAGTACCGGTTTTCGGTGCCCTTACCAGCCACCGACAAAAGAAGTGCTCACACAGCTGTGCTGCAGGTAAGTTTTGGCCAGGTGGTGCTAGTCAGCTACTAAAAGCCGCCAGCCGCAACCAATGGCTCACCCCTGCTGGGTAGTAAAGGTACAAGAAGATGCTTGCAGTGTCGTCAAGCAGGAAGAACCCATAAGTTGGCTGCTGCTTACTTCTCATTTGGTTGAGAAGCCGCAACAGGCTTTGCAAATAATAGCATATTACCAACAGCGCTGGCACATTGAGCAGGTTTTCCGCACGCTGAAAACAAAGGGTTTACGCTTGGAGGGAAGTCAGGTGCACACGGAGGCAGCGCTTAAAAAGTTGCTGCTGCTGGCGCTCATCGCAGCTGTCAAGGTAGTACAACTGATACGAGCCCGCGATGGTACTACCACCCAAACGATGGCCGATGTCTTCACGCCAGCCGAGCAGCAAGTACTCGGCCAGCTTAATGTCACGCTGCAGGGTAAAACTGACAAGTTGAAGAACCCTTTCCAACCAGACTCGCTGGCTTTTGCCGCCTGGATTATTGCTAGACTAAGCGGGTGGAGCGGTTATCAAAGGCAAAGACCTCCTGGTCCCATTGATTTTCTCATCGGTTTGCAGCGCTTTCAGGAGAGGTGTCAAGGCTACTGACTCGCTCATTCCGCTTGATTTGTGTATATACTCTAGGTCAGGGGACAAACCGAAAAGGAGAATCATATGGCTTCTAAACTATTATTGTTAAAAAAGCCAACAGTGCATACATTCATTAAATTTCATTCAATGAGCATCTGCTAAGTGCAGTACTGATCCCTGTTCCTTCTTTCTATAACTTACCGGGTTCTCTCACATTTTCTCCTGTTATTTTCAGAATTTCATCGCCCAGATCCTTGCGGGCCACATCGGCGAGTGCTTTCAACTCTGTTACAATGTCGGGGTACATTTCTTTTACATCGTAGCGTTCGCCGGGATCTCGCCGGAGATCGTAAAGGGCAAAATCTGTTTTTTGCTCACCGGTTTTCCCGGGTACGCCATTATGGCCAGGCATAAAACCTTCATACGTCCGGTAGGTATGGGGCAGCATTAATTTCCACTGCTCCTGCCGCACCCCTTCCAAACCATTGCCATAATAATAGAAAGCTTTGCGGGGATTGGCCTGGGGCTGACCGGTCAGCAGGGAAACAATATTTACGCCATCAATCTTCTTTTGGGGCAAGGCAGCGCCCGAAATAGCAGCCAGGGTTGGCAGAATATCGATGGTAGCGGCCAATTCATTACAAACCGTGCCGGGCGGAATATGCCCCGGCCACTTCATAATGGCAGGCACCCGGTGTCCGCCTTCCCAGGTGGTGGCTTTTCCTTCGCGCAAGCCCCCCGTAGAACCGGCATGGTTACCAAAATTAAACCAAGGCCCATTATCTGAAGTAAAAATTACCAGCGTGTTTTTGGTTAAACCATTTTGCTCCAAAGCCTGCAACACCTGACCCACCGACCAATCTATTTCCATCAGGACATCGCCGTACAAGCCTTGCTTACTTTTGCCCTTAAATTTGCTTGAAACTGCCAGCGGCACGTGCGGCATAGAATGCGGCATATATAAAAAGAAAGGTTTGCTTTTATTCTTTTGAATAAACCCTACGGCCTGTTCGGTATAAATAGTCGTCAGTTCGGCCTGATCTTCCAAAGTATTAATTTCCCGGAACTTTTCATTACCTCTAATTAAAGGCAGCGGCGGAAAACTGGCTTTCCGGGCGTTAGTTTCCGGGGTAGCTTTCGTGCCATCATAGTTTAAATGCCACATATCGTTGGAGTAAGGCAAGCCCACGTACTCATCGAAACCCTGCTGCAGGGGCAGAAACTTTTGATGGTGACCCAAATGCCATTTACCAAAAATAGCCGTGGCATAACCCCGCTTTTTTAATATTTCGGCAATGGTTTCTTCTTCGGGGTTTAAACCTACGGTAGCCAACGGACTTAAAGCCCCCTCTATACTTACCCGGTTGGCATAACAGCCGGTTAATAAGGCCGCCCGGGATGCGCTGCAAATAGCATGCGCCACATTAAAATTAGTAAAACGGCGGCCCTCCGCAGCCAGCTTATCCAGATTCGGGGTGCTATACGCCAGGGTACCATAACTGCCCAAATCGCCATAGCCCATGTCATCGGCAAATATTAGCACTACGTTGGGCCGTTCTGCCTTATTATTTAAAGGCGCTTTTTGGGCAGACGCGTAACTAACCATTAAACTGCCGGTAAGGGCCAGCCAAATTAGTTTTACTTTCATGTTGAATCAGCTATTCGGGACTGGTACTTCTTAAAATTCTATTAAAGCAGGGGCTAGCAGAAAGAGCGGGTACCTTTCTGCCAATTTATTTTTGCGCCGTTGCTTCCAGTTTAGAGATTAGGGCTTGTGCTGCCCGGATATCATAGTCGAACCTTTTATCTAAGATGGAATTTTTATCATTTTTGGCAAGAGAAGCAAACTGGCGGATGGCCGGTAAGGCCGGGCGGGCCTTCGCTCCCATGTTTTCCAGAATATTTAAAGCCTGCACCCGGGCGTGCAGGTTATTACTGGCCAAGGCTTGCGACAGTACGGGCAACGCTTTCGTCTCATCTCCCAACCCACTTATTGCTTCGGCCGCTGCAATGCGCACCGCCGGTTCCGGGTCTTGTAACAAAGCATTAAGTTTGGCTTTTGCGGCGGCGGCTTTTGGCCCCAGAATAATACAGCCGGTAACGGCCCAATAACGCACCACCGGATTCTGGTGATTCAACCTTTCTGTTAGCTTATTTAAAACGCTTGCATCGCGGGTTGTAGCCATTTCAGCGGTTTCCAGGATGTTAGCTAAGGGGTATTTTTCGGTGCGGGCATATTCATAAATACTGCCGGTTTTCGCAATCTCGTATAGCATGGCTTCCGGAATAAACCCCGCATCTTTTGTTTGGAGCAAATAATTACGGTTATCAGTCCGCATTTTTTCCAGGACCTGCTTATATTCCGGCTTTCCGGCCAGGTTATTAATATTATGCGGGTCGGTGGTTACATCGTAGAGTTCTTCGGTTGGCTTGGGTTCCCAAAACCGGGATTGATCTTGGTTTAACTGTCCGGCCTGGTAGGCTTTTTGCCACGAAACCATAGACGGGGCCTGCCACAAATAAGAAATATATTGGCCGTATATTTTATGGGGCATATAATTGCGGACATACCGGTATTTTTTATCCCGGATAGAGCGTACCAAATCAATGCGTTCATCCATCCGGCCCCGAAAACCAAAGGCATATTCTTCGGGTGCTGCCTGTTGTTTTCCCAAAAAAGGCTTACCCTGCATATAAGCAGGAACCTTCACATTAACTAAACTTAAAACGGTCGGACCAAAATCCTTAAAAGAGACCAACCGGTCAATTCGGGAGCCAGGTTTTCCAGGAGCCAAAGCGCTATATTTTTCGGGTACCCGGATAATTAAAGGAACGTTTAAGCCCGATTCGTAGATAAAACGCTTGCTCCGTCCCAATACCCCGCCATTATCGCTATAATAAAAAACGATGGTGTTATCGGCCAGGCCAGCTTCCTCTAATTCCTGCAGCAATTGGCCTACTTGTTCATCCATGGTTTGCAGTTTGTCATAATATTGCGCCCAATCGTGTTTCATCTCGGCCGTGCGCGGATGATACGGCGGAATGGTCACTTTTTCAGGGTCGTGTTTTAAGGAAGGCAGCGGCTTGTGAATATTGCTTTCGTGAGATACCTGCAAGTTAAATACGGCAAAAAAAGGCTGTCCGGGCTTACGGTTTTTATAGGTAGCTTTTCCGCTCGATTCGTCCCATGCTTCCGGCTGATCGATGGTGTTATAGTCTTTTTTGGCATTATTGCTCGTGTAATAACCAGCTTCTCTTAAATAACGCGGAAAAAACTTAACAAAGCCTGGTACCGGATATTCGCTCCGCATGTTTTCGGTACCCAAAGAAGAGGCCAGCATGCCGGTAATAAGCGTAGAGCGCGATGGAGCACAAACCGGGGCCGCACAAAAAGCATTTTCGTATAAAACACCTTGCGTGGCCAATTTATCAATATTGGGGGTAGTCGCAAATTTATCGCCGTAGCAACCCAGCAAAGGACTGTTGTCTTCGCTTACAATCCAGAGAATGTTAGGTCGCTCTTGCGTTTGTTGCGCTTTAATCTTAATAGAGCCCAATAAGAGGAGCGTAATAGCAATAATGTATTTTGACATATTTTTCATACTGACTTTATTCATTTAGGCTTATTTTCGTTTGTTGCCCCGGCTTTTACTCCGGGCATTTCCCCGCGTATTTGTCTATCTTTTCCTAAGGTTTTGCCGGTTTCCCGGTCAAACCAATCTTTGGTCAGGTTTTCCGGCGTATTGTCTTTGGTTTCGTTTCGCCAGTTCGCCAAAGTGGTTCTGAGGGTTTTTAACTCCTGCTGGTATTCGGGCAGGGAGGCTACATTAAGGAGCTGCATCGGATCTTTTTGGCAATTATATAATTCCTCGTATGGGCGCGGCACCATAAAAACATCAGCCTGAGCTGGGGTAAGTTTACCTTGGTTGCGTAGTTCCTTTAAATCTGTAAAAGCAGGGCTGTTGTTAGAATCTGCCGGGCCGTGGTTACTTAAATTAGGGCGGGAATTCAGCACATACATAAAATTTTTGCTCTGCACCATCCGCTCGTGGGCTTCGTAGTCGTGCCAGTTGTGTTCCGAAAATACATACTGCCGAAATTCGAGTGCCGGATCTTTGAATAATTTGGTAAAGCTTTTTCCTTGAAATTCAGATGGAGATTTAAGTCCGCCAAGCTCCAGTAAGGTTGGGGCTATGTCAATTACACTTAGCAGGCTTTTACTAACACTACCCGGTTGCGGGATGCCCGCATCCCACTTAATAATGAAAGGCGTTTTCATGCCGCTATCGTACACCCGGCTTTTGCTGCGCGGAAAAGGCCGCCCGTTATCGGCCATAATCATAATTAAAGTATTTTTTTCAATTCCCTGCCTCTTTAACTCCTGCATTACTTCTCCTATATAAAAATCGAACCGGGCAATTTCGTTATAGTAAGAAGCTATATCTTTCCGGGTAGCTTCGGTATCGGCCAGGTAAGGTGGCACAATTACTTTAGCCGGGTCGTGCGGCGTACCAAAATTATCGGCTTGCCACGGCCGGTGCGCATCAATAGCAGCTAACCAGGCAAATATTGGTTTGTCTTTGGGCCTTTCCTGCAAGCATTTCACCCATCTCTCTTCTGCCCCGGTGCCGCCTTCCTGCATCTCGTACGCCTTATCAAAAGCCCGCAAGGCCGGTGCTCCAAAATGAGATTTGCCGGCCTGAACCGTATAATAACCAGCTTCTTTGAGCAGCAGCGGAAAGGGGATTTGCTCGGCCGGCAGCGGGGTATGTAATTCGGCCGCCCCGGTATTATGCGGATAGCGGCCGGAAATAATACTATTGCGGCTGGGGCTACAGGAACTCGTGGTTAAGTAAGCGTTATCGAATCGAATACCCTGTTTCGCAATTTTATCAATATTAGGTGTTCGTACGGCCGGATTTCCATAACACCCAATATCATCCCAGCTCACATCATCGGCAATTATAAATATTATATTGGGTCTTTTATCACTCTTTACCTGCCCCAGGATCAGATTTGGAAAACAAAAAAAGGATAGGCTCAGAAAGATAAAAAAAGGTATATTTTTATTCATACTGATCGAAACTAAAAGGGAATAGTTAAAATATCCAAAGGGAAACCTATTTATAGCACTTAACTTAAAAGCTACTTAGGTTCCGGTTAAGAAATATTCTCCTGCGGGCGGCTCTACCCTCAGGAGAATATTTTTTATGTTAGTTATAACCCGGATTTTGCGTTATTTTCGGATTTACATCGATGGTACTAAGGGGTATCGGGAATAATATATTATCCTGGTTAATATTATAACCTTTGGCTTTCATCACCTCAATTGCCCGCCCGGTGCGCACCAAATCGAAAAACCGGTGAAATTCGAAAGCCAGTTCTACCCGACGCTCGTGTTCTAAGGCTTTGGCCAGGGTATTATATTGGGCGGGATAACCCGGCTGCCCAAATCCGGGCAATACTACCCGGGCCCGCACCATATTTAAATAAGTTGGGTCTTCCGTAACTTCCGAAAGCATCAGCAGGATATCAGCATACCTTATAATCTCAAAATTCTGGCCGGGATTTCTCCAGGTAGGGTCAAAAAATTTAGGCGTCCAGGGGTAATCTACCGATTGGTTATTGGTTAAGTTAACAAAGCCCGGATTAACAGAGGCCACTTTTCTGGGATCTTTCGATTCAAATTCGTTCGTAATATCTTCCGTTGGCGTGTTAAAACCTTGGCCCAATAAGTTTTCGGTAGAACCAGGTAAATGAAAAGCGAAATGCCAGGGGGCATATAGTTCCTGGTGATTACTATTAGCCGCATTTACGCCGGCTAAATATTGCACCTCCAAAACCGATTCTTTGCTGTTTTTTGTATTGGGCTGAAAATTGAAATTGTAATCATCGGTGTTAATGGTTCCGTTCCCATTGGCATCCAGAGAATATAAGTTACTATTTACGATTTCCCGTAATTCTTTTTCTGCATTCGCTTTATCGCCAATAGTTAGGTAAATTTTGGCTAATACGGCGGTTGCCCCGAATTTAGTAGTTCTGCCAATATTGGTTCCCGTATATTTCTCGGGCAAGGTATTTTTACAATATATCAGGTCGCCGATAATTTGTTTGTAAACAGCATCTTTGCTCTCGCGGAGGTAGCTATAACTTTGTTCGGCCGTTACCACTGATAGTACCAAGGGAACCTCTCCCCAGGCTCGTACCATATTAAAATAAATTAAGGACCTGACAAAAATAGCTTCTGCCTTTAGCCGCTCTTTTAGTTCAGGTTGCTGAAAAACGACGGTTGTTTTATCTAATTGCTCAATGGCATTGTTGCAAATAAAGATGGCATTGTAACAGTTTGCCCAGGCGGTTGCTACCAACGGATTGTCGGTTCTTAGTTTAAACTCACTAATATCAATGGAATTGGTTCCTCCTCCGGCCGCAATTTTTATAAATGTATTATCGGACCTTAACTCGCCAAATAAATCGGCTATGCCCTGGGCATTATAAATAACCCGCATTTGCCGGTAAACATCATTCACGGCCTGTATAAACTGGCTTTCGGTCTTATAAAAATTGCCTTCGGTCAGGCTGATTTTCGGATAAAGGTCCAGCTGTTCTTCTTTACAAGCTAATAAAGATAACAGCAGTACTATTGGGGTTATATATTTTATACTTTTCATACGCTTAATTCTGATATTTTTAAAGTCCAATATTGATACCGAATGAATATGTTTTAGCGGTCGGGTACGGCGAATGGCTCACGCCTCGTTGTAAAGTCTGATCTGCCCCGCCGCTAAAGTTTTCCGGATCAAAAAGATTGGCATTCTTGGCGGTAAATAAATTTTGGCCATTTAAGTAGACCCGAAGGGAGGCTAATTTAATTTTACTTAAAAGTTGAGGAGAAATATTATAACCCAGGGTTAAACTTTTTAGTCTAAGATAGGAGCCTTCTACCACCCAGAAACTAGAGGGAATATGCTCAAAGCCATGCAAATCAACCGTCACTTTCGGATGATAACCATCGCCGGGCTCTGCTTCAGACCGCCATCTATTAACTACTGATTTAGCATAATTCCGGCCTTCGTGATAAAATAAAGAACGACGTAGGTTGTTGTCGAAAACTTCGCTTCCCTGAACGCCCTGGAACAGAATACTGAGGTCAAAATTTTTGAATTTAAAGTTGTTGGTTATGCCATAAGTAAAGTCAGGGGCCGGGTTTCCGATAATAGTACGATCCTCCGAATTTAGCTTACCATCTTTGTTCAGATCTTCATAGCGGCCATCGCCGGGTTTAAAGGTTGGCAAACGAGCGGGATCTGCATCCAGTTCGGCCTGATTTTTATAAACGCCCAAATATTTATAGCCATAGAAGTTAAAAATAGGCTGGCCTACTTCGTTCCGTACGGGTAAGCTATTATTGGCATTGAGGTTCATCGGTGCATCATTGGGGCCCAGGGCTAATAATTTATTCCGGTTTCGGGAAAAATTAATCTGGGTAGACCATTCAAATGGCCCCGTCAGGTTTTGCGTCGTTAAGGCTAACTCCACGCCTTTGTTTTCCAATTTTCCAATATTCTGAAAAACACTGCCAAACCCCGATACTACCGGAATAGGTACATCAAGTAATAAGCCGTCTGATTTAGAGATATAATAATCTCCTTCCAGGATTACCCGGTTATTAAACATCCCGTAATCCAAGCCAAAGTTAAGTTGTTGGGTGCGCTCCCATCCTAAATCCGGATTGGTAATGCTGGATGGGTAATAAGATATGGTGTTAGTAGTGCCAAATGCTACCCGCCCTTGCTGCATAGAACCAATCCAACGGTAATCGCCAATTCTGTCGTTGCCGGTAAAGCCGTAGCTGGCTCTTAATTTTAAATTATTAATCTTGGCAATATTGCGCATAAACGGCTCATCCGATACAATCCAACCTACAGAAACAGAAGGAAAATATCCCCATTTCTTGTTTGGCCCGAATCGGGAAGATCCATCCCGCCGGAAAGAGATAGAAGTAAGATATTTGCTTTTGAAGTTATAGGAAACCCTAGCGAAACTTGAAATTAAAACTGTTTCAGTGGCGTTATCAGCCGCTGCCGCCACTACCTGGCCGGCACTCAGGTAGTGAATCTGGTCGTTGTCGAATTTATTCCGGGCCTGACTGGCATTATAAAAATCGTTTTTAAGGTATTCATAACCCAATAAGCCGGAGAAGTTATGTTGCCCGATTGCTTTATCATAGGTTAACAGGTTTTGCAGATTGTAATTAATCGTTCTTTCCTGGTTTGCATTTAAAACGCCTTCGGTATAATAACTAGGTCCCATGTTATGGTCCACGGCGGCATAATTAGCATTATCCAACCGGTTAAAGAAAAAATTAAGGGCCGATTTAAAGCGTAAACCAGGAATAAAATCGAACTGGGTATAAACATTTCCCAGGCTATTAAAGCCCTGTGTTTTTCTATCGTCGTTAATCTGGTACAAGGGATGGCCGTTTCTGGCCCGGAAAAGAATATTATCGTAATTTCCCAAACCCGGTGTATTCGTGGCATCGCCCAAATAGCCATTACTGCCGTATACCGGATAAATAGCCGGATATTGGACTGCCCACTCTACAATCCGGTCGAAAGGATTATTGGTCTGGTCGTACACGGCACTTAGTTTTCCGCCGATTTCTACCCAATCCATTATTTTGGTAGATGCTTTTAAACTTAAGGCATATTTGTTATAGTCTGAGTTAATGACAATTCCTTCCTGGGAAATATAACCGCCCGAAATAAGGTAGTTTGATTTTTCGTTGCCACCCGACACACTCAAATCAACTTTGTGCATGGGAGCCAAACGAAAAACCACATCTTGAAAATCGGTATTCACCAGGCTTTCCGGATTATTAAAGGCTTCGGGCCAGGTATATTTATAAGCGCCTCTGGCGGCCAAAGTATTAGGTGCATTCGGGTCGCCCCCCTTATTAATCCAGGCATTTTGCGCTGCATCAATAGAAGCCTGGGCATACTCCCGGGCATTCATCATCTCCACCCGGTCAATCGGTGCCTGTAATGTGGCCGTATAACTTAAATCCAGTTTGGCTTTCCCCGATTTACCGCTTTTGGTAGTGATGAGAATAACGCCGTTACCACCGCGCGAGCCGTAAATAGCGGCAGAAGAAGCATCTTTCAAAATCTCAATGGATTCGATATCGGCACTGTTAATCAGGTTTAAATCATAGCTCGGGAGCGGGTTGCCATCTACCACAATCAACGGAGAACTGTTTGCCGAAATGGAAGCAATACCTCGGATTTGCACCGTAGAAGATGCGCCCGGCTTGCCGCTGGCACTTAGTACCTGTACTCCGGCTACTTTACCGGACAAAGCCTGCCCAAATTCTACCATAGGCCGGCTGCTTACTTCCTGGTCAAATTTTACCGAGCCAACGGCTCCGGTTACACTACTTTTTTTCTGGGTACCATAACCCACTACTACCACTTCCTCCAGGGCTTTGGCATCCGGAGCCATAGTTACATTAAGCGTAGTAGCGTTCCCAACAACTACCTCTTTGGCTATAAAACCAATATAAGAGAAAACTAAAGTGCCGCCATTGTCGGGTACTTCTATGGAATAATTGCCCCCTGCATCTGTACTGGTACCTGCTGTAGTACCTTTTACCACCACGGTTACCCCAATTAAAGGTTCGCCGGCTTCCGAAGTTACTTTACCCCTTACCGGTTTGGCTGCTATGTTGCCCTCTCCTAATAATCTCTTATCAGGCTCTAAATGAACTGCTACTCCCTTGTTAGAAAAGGATAAACCAGGATAGTTTGGTTTTACCCAGGTGAGGGCATGTGCCTGGCAAAATGGCTGGCTAACTAAGGTTAATACAAATGATAACCTCCAGGCATTTAGATGACGTAATTTTCTCTTCATTGTGTGGTGGATTAGATGAAAACAAGAATTGTTTTACCAAAACTTTACAGAAAACAAAACCAGCACTAGCAGTGGAAATAAAACCGCAACAAAAGGTAAGCTGAAGCGGCAATTGATTTACCCGAAAAAAGCTGGTTTCTTAATAAAAGGGGGAAAGCTTCATTATCTCATCTAAAAAAATGATATTTTTAGACTAAAATCAGTTGGCTGGCTTTGATGAAAGTCTTTTGTTTAAAAGCAAATCATTTATTGAACAAATCTTACCTACATTAATACAAAATGGCCAATACTAATTATTCAAATGCTAATTCAGCATTGAAATATTGAAAGATTCCTGTTCGCTAAAAAATTCCTGTTAAATTTTACCTAATCTTAAATATGATATTCCATAGCAGCCCAGCAATTGGCTTTCATTACCAGTCATTATATTAAGGATCTTCAGCATGAGTTGGTTAAACAGGTAATAAACAAAGTTTGGAATGTACCTGTAGGGCCTTCTATGCAGAAGAATCCTCCGGAATGACACGCATATATTGCATCTTCTAAGTTATCATTTATAGAAGCGCTTTTATACTACTTGGAATTAACTGTTAGCCTAAATTTTTTTAGTTAGTTTTTCTGGAATTTTGCCCTAAAGCCTATAATTAAATACCAGCATTCTTGGTTTGATTAAACTCTACTTTTTTTCCGATATAATCCGAAGTATAATTTGTTTGCAAATTTCTTTATTGTTTTGCCTGCACCAAGAAGGGCCAATTAGGATCTTCAGAATGGCTTTGCTGCATAATTTGTTGCATTTCCTTAACTACTTCCGGGTGCTGATCAGCCACGTTGCGCTCCTCTCCTATATCCTCTTTCAAATTATAGAGTTCCAGGGGAGAAACCGGATTTTTTGCTAAGCCCAGCCGTATACCTTTCCAATCGCCAAGGCGTACGGCCTGCTTTTTGCCTTGCTCGTGAAACTCCCAATATAGATAATTATGCTGCTGTTGCCCTGCCTGCCCCAGTAGCGTTGGCAGAAATGAAATACCATCTGTATTTTCCGGCTTTTTAATATTTACTACTTCGGCCAATGTAGGCATCACATCCCAAAAAGCCGAAATATGGTCAGAGGTGGAATTAGCCTGGATCTTTCCTGGCCAACAGGCAATCATGGGAACCCGGATTCCCCCTTCGTATAAGTCTCTTTTATAACCACGCAAAGGGCCGTTGCTGTTAAAAAAATCCGGGTCGGCGCCGCCTTCCTGGTGCGGGCCGTTATCAGAAGTAAAGATTATGATGGTATTTTTTTCCAGACCCAGCGTTTTTACTTTTTCCATAATTTGCCCAACCTGGTCATCCAGTACTTTCATCATAGCGGCAAAAGCCGCCCGCGGGTAAGGCTGGGAGCCATACCCCCCTACTTTAAACCGGGGAGCATTCAGATCATCCACTCCCTGGTAAGCCGTTTCCGGGGCAAATTTACTTTTAGCAGGCTGCCCAGGGGCAGCTTTTTCTAAAAACTGATCCATATAGGCAGACGGAGCGATAAGTTCGGCATGTGGAATAATGGAAGGCACATACAAAAAGAAAGAAGTGTCTTTATGTTGCTCTATAAAAGCCAGCGTTTTTTCCTGGATAAGCGCCGGTGCATACGTACCCTGTTTTACCCCGGCATTTTCGGGTAATGTTATTTTCTCTCGGTTGTGCCATAAATCCCAGGGATAGTAGTTGTGGGCGATGGTTTGGCTGTTGTAGCCAAAAAATTCGTCGAAACCCTGCTTTAAAGGTTCTCCTACGGAGCCTGGAAAACCAAGCCCCCATTTACCAAAGGCACCGGTAACGTAGCCTGCCTGTTTTAACAATTCTGGTAAGGTATAAGCCGAATCGGGTAAAGGATATTGTCCGTCATTGATTCCTTTATTGCCCCGCACAAAGGTATGCCCGGTATGCTGACCCGTCATCAAAGCCGAACGGGAAGGTGCGCAAACAGCCGTGCCGGCATAATGCTGCCTAAAGAGCATGCCCTCGGCGGCCAGCCGATCGATATTGGGGGTGCTAAATTTCTGCTGGCCGTAGCAACTTAAATCGCCGTAGCCCAGGTCGTCGGCCAGTATATAAATAATGTTGGGCTTTTGCTCTTTAGTAGCAGTTTCGTTCTGTTGTTTGGCCGGACTACAGGCAAAAAGAAAAAAAAGCAAGCCGATGAGTTTTGATGCTACTTTGGTCATGTAAAAAATAATGTCAGGATTCTTACTTCATTCAAGCCATTTACCCCGAAGGTTATTGGCGCTATTATAAATTTATTCTTTATTACCGGTGAATTTGAAAATACCAGTATCCCCTTTTTCCAGCAGCGGCATTAACCTTTGCACAACTTCCGGTTTATCCTGGGCAATATTCTTATTTTCGTGTGGGTCTTGCAGATGATCGTACAGTTCTATGGTTGGCTCCGCTGGCCGGTAATAGCGGGTTAACCGGTACTGTTGGGTGCGCAATGACACGCCGTTGTTATAATAACTATAGCTTTTATCTTCCCATTTTTTATTAGCCGGTTGTTTTAACAAGGCTACCAGACTTTTCCCGTCGGTTTGGTGCGGCATTTTTACACCACATAACTCCATGATGGTCGGATACAGATCAATGGTGCTGACGATATGATTGCTGGCGGCGCCCGGCTGTTTAACCTGGGGCGCTTTAATAATTAAAGGGCTCCGCAGCGCCGCTTCAAAAATGGTATGTTTACCCCAAACCCGGTGATCGCCTAAGTGCCAGCCATGATCGCCCCATACAACCACAATTGTATTTTCGGCTAAACCCAACCGCTCCAGTTCCGCCATGACTTTGCCAATCTGGGCATCGGCATAACTAACCGAGGCATAATACGCTTGCTTTAATGTGCGGGCATAAGCATCCGACACCGGATCGGTTAAGGATGGTTTCTCGTCGCCGGCCAGGTAAGAATTAAATTCACTGCTCTGGTGCAAGCTAGCCGGGTTTACCTTTTCCGGAATACCGGGTGACGGCGTAAGGGGAATCTGGGCGGCCGCGTACATATCCCAGTACTGCTTGGGGGCATTAAAAGGTAAATGGGGCTTGAAAAAACCAACACCTAAAAAGAATGGCTTTTCTTGGCCGGCTAATTCTTTTAATTTTTTTACGGCCAGATTTGCCGTCAGCCCGTCGGGGTAGCCTTCGTCGTTTACCGGCCTGTTTTCGTAGGGTTTAACCTTACCCTGCCTGCTTTGGCGGTTTGTACCGTCGGCGTACCCGAAAAAGGCGTTCCAGCCCGTACCCCATTTCCCCGGATCGAACAACATTTCGTCCCAGCTATAAGGCAGTTCTCTTTTTGCCCCATGCGGGTCTTCGGTATAACCATAAATTAATCCGTCCGGATAATGGCTTATCTTGCCGATGCCTACGGTATAATACCCATTGCGCTTTAACTGGTGAATAAATGTTTCGGGGCTCTCCCGCTCAGGCTCGCCGGAAATCTGTAAACGGATGACTTCGTTGCTTAAATGGGTTTTATTGCGTGGGAGCATGCCGGTAAGCAGGCTTCGGCGGGAGGCGCCACAGGTCGGAACCTGTACATAATGATTCCGAAAAGTAATTCCTTGGGCCGCTATTTTATCTATATTGGGCGTTTTAATGATTTTATTCCCATAAATGCCCAGTTCCGGCCGCAGGTCATCCACCGCGATAAATAGTACGTTAGGCCGAAGTTGCCGGTTCTGCGATACACCGGTAAAAACCTGTAAGAGCAGAATGGTTAACGCTGCTATTGATTTTATAATCATTTTTCTACGGTCTTATACATAAACACGCTATAACTCAAAACATAATTAAAAAATTAGCAAAGCATTAATCTTCATTTATGAAGATTATTTAATATCCTTGGTTCTGATAAAATTCACCCGGATTGGTAACGCGGTCTATTTGGGTTTGGGGAATTGGCCTTACCAGGTGCATTTCTTTTATGTTGGGGGCAGCATCCCGGTTATATTTTTTTACCAGTTCCAGCAGTTTTCCCGTCCGTTTCAGATCATACCACCGGTGCATTTCGCCGGCAAGTTCGCGGGCCCGTTCCTCCAGTATAAAGTCCAGGGTGATATCGGCGGCGCTTACCCGCATTTGCTGCTCTTTGCCCGGAATAGCCGCCCGGTTCCGGATAACATTAATGTAATTAGCTGCCACCTCATTTTTGCCTTGCTTCATGGCTGCTTCTGCCGCTACCAGGTACATTTCGGCCAAACGGATTACCGGAAAATCGCGCCGGCCAGCCGTTTCGTTTACGCTGGGCCGCAGCGGATCCAGGAACTTGAGCAAAGCCGGATGGTTGCGCCGGTTATTAGTCCCGACTTCCTGAAAAGCAGTAACACTGCCGATCCAGTTATCTTTAAAATCTATTAACCAGTAAGGCTTCGACCGTTTTACATTATCGGGTACGGGGTAACGCACAATTTTAATGGACGTGTCGCCGGGATTAACGGTAAACCCGTTGATGGTGGCGGTTCTGTTAGCCCGCCACACTGTTTTAAAAGAGCCGTTCCAACGGGAATCGATGGCCGGATCAAATAATTTAATTAAGTGATTGGTGGGTAAAAACCGCTGGTATGGCCGGCCGTCATCAATATTTCGGACCATAGCCGGATTAAAGGTATAATCAAATATAAAGTATAAATGCCCGGAATTGCCGGGGCCATTGGTAAGCGGATCGCCCGTAAACTGCACCGCCCAGATTATTTCGCTGTTAACGTCGTTGTTGATATTCCATAAAGCAGCATAAGGCGTTACCAGTTTAAAAGCAGGATTATCAATCACACTTTTGGCTAAAGTTTCGGCCTGGGCCCAGTTGCCAATGGTTAATTGCACCCGAGCTAAAAGGGCTTCGGCGGCCGGCTTGGTGGCCTGACCATATTTACCCGGGGTAAGAGGCAAATTGGCAACGGCATACGCTAAATCCGGCACAATTCCTTTGGCATAGATTTCGGCTAACGGGGTACGATTGGCGGTAGTTTGTACCCCAATGGTTTCTTCGAGGGTAAAATGCACATCGCCGAATTGCTGCACCAGATGAAAATAATATAAAGCCCGCAGAAAACGCGCCTCCCCTATTATCCGGGCTTTTTGTTGTTCATTCAGGCCGGTTACCGATGGTGCCCGGCCAATAATGGTATTGCTTTGGTTGATGCCTTTGTAAAAGCTATCCCACACTGTGGTAATCATAGCATTGGTACCCAGCAAATTGGGCGAGTAATTATTAATATCCGGCGAATTGGCAATACCGCCAAAGCCATTCGTAAAAATATCGGTGCCGGTTACAGTCAGAAAAAAGCCTTGCTCCTGGCCGTAAAAGCTTCTTAAATGGGAGTAAGCGGCACTTAAACCATCTTCAATACCCTTTGGTGTGGTATAATATCTATCGGCGGTAGCCAGGCTCTTGGGTTCTTCTTTTAAAATATCTTCGCAGGAAATGTTTAAAAAGAGTAGCGCAGCCAGGCCGATGGCATTTAATAATTTATTCGTTTTCATATTTTTTGCGCTTTAAAGCTGAAAATTTATTCCAAAAATGTACGTAGCCGTAGTTAGCGGCGTACCGCCCCCTACCACGCCGTTAGAGGTTTCCGGATCAGCCCAGTCGTATTTAGAAAAAGTAAATGCGTTATTTACCGTGGCGTATAACCTTAAAGAAGAAAAACCAACTTTGCTGACCAGTTTATTCTGGAAATTATAGCCCAGGGAAATATTCTTTATTTTTACAAAGGAGCCGTCAAAATAGGAAACGGCATCGGCATAGAGCGGCGCAGAGCCAGCTTTAGGTATGGGGAAAGCATTGGTTGGATTATTAAGTGTCCAGTAATCCAGGTTTAGGCCATTGTATCTGCCCTGCCAATTGTTTGCGCCTAAATTATGGTAAGTGCTCCGGAGCAACTGCCCCTGGCGGGCATATACCAGCACCGATAAATCAAAGCCTTTGTAGCTAAAGCGGTTAGTTAAACCCCCGCTCCAATCAGGAACTGTTGAACCCAATACCATCCGGTCGTCGGCGTTAATAGAACCGTCAGGCTGGTTGGTTAACTGCCCTTCGTCACCGCGGCCGTTTACGTCGGCAATTTTAATATCGCCTGGCTTCTGACCGGTTTTACCGGCTTCCACAGCCTCGCCGGTTTGCCAGATGCCCAAATACTTAAAACTATAAAACACATTAATGGGCTGACCGATAAACCAGTTGTTGCCTACATCGTCGTCCTGGCCGTTGAACAGCTCCACAATTTCTTCTTTGTTCGAAAAGATATTCAGATCTACATTCCAGTTAAACCCGGCACTGCTGGTAAGCACGTTGGAGGTAGCCGTAAACTCCCAGCCTTTGTTGCGGGTAGAGCCAATATTCTGAAGAACCGACGAGTAGCCGGAGGTACTCGGAATTAAGCGGTTCAATAACAGGTCATCGGTATTGGTTACATAATATTCTATTGAGCCGGAAATCCGGTCGTTAAACAAGCCAAAGTCCAGGCCCAAGTTAACCGTTTTGGATATTTCCCATTTTAAATCCGGGTTCGAAATCAGATTCTGGCCTAATCCAAATCCCTGGGTATTGCCATAGGCATAGGTGGTCCGGCTTAACCCACCCAGCGTTTGATAAGGACTAATGGAGGTATTGCCCACCTGGCCGTAGCCGCCCCGGACTTTTAAAAAAGTAAGAACCGGCAGTTTAAAAAATTCTTCTTCCGAAATGATCCAACCGGTAGATATCGCCGGGAAAAATGCCCATTTACTGCCTTCGGCCAAACGGGAGGATCCGTCGGCGCGGCCAGTTAATGTAAACAGGTACCGGTCTTTTAATCGATAATTCACCCGGCCCATATACGATAACAATCCCCAGTCGCCCAACGAACTGTTAATGCCGGTAACGGTAGCGGCACTGCCCAAATCATAAAATCCCGATTGCTCAATTGGAATATCCTGGCCACTTGCCCCGGAGGTTTCGAACCGGCTTTTCTGCGTGCTAAAAAGACCCACTACATTAAAAGCATGTTCGCCCACTTTTTTGTCATAAGTCAGGATATTTTCGAGGGTATAGGCAAAATCGATCTGATTATTAACGGTGGCAGTGTTGATACTGCCGGCCAAAGAACCGGTATAAATGCCTTGGCGGGCTGAGTTGTAATCGGGGCCAAAATTCAGGCGGTAAGTAAGGTTTGGCGTAAAGGCATACTGAGCAAAAATATTGGCAAATATGCGGGTGCCCCGGCTTTCGTTGGCGTATTGCAAGGGCTGGTAGTTTAGCAGCGGGTTCGGAATAAGCCCTTCGCGCGGATTGGGAAAGGCTACAAAAACGCCGTTTTCATCGTAAGGCGCTACCAAAGGCGAAAACTGGATGGCATTGTTATAGGGCGCATCGGTCATTTGGTTATTCAGGGTATTGGTGGTGGTAGCGCTAATGCCCACCAATAGTTTTTTGGTTAATTCGGCTTCTATATTGGCCCGGAAAGCATAGCGGCTGAAATCACTCTGGGGTATGATGCCTTTTTCTTTAAAATAAGAACCCGATAAATAATATTTCACGTTATCGGATCCGCCCCGCACCGAGAGGTGATGGTCTTGCTGGGCGCCTCGCTGTAAAGCCAAATCCAGCCAATCGGTGTAGCTGCCATTTTGCAGGTTCTCCACCTCTACCCCGCTCAAAAACTTTGCATCCTGACTGTTATCGTCCGGAGCCAGGCCCTGCGAAACCCTGACGTAGCGCGCAAATTCACTGCCATCCATCAGGTTCAGGTTTTCGATGGGTTGTTTTACCCCGTAGTAACCGTCGTAGCTAATAACGGCTTTGCCCTCTTTTCCTTTCTTGGTGGTAATCAGCACTACGCCATTGGCACCCCTGGAACCATAAATGGCTACCGCGCTGGCATCTTTCAGCACTTCCACCGATTCGATGTCGTTGGGATTAAAATTGTTTATATTGGCGGTGGTAGGGATGCCATCCACCACAAATAAGGGTTCGTTGCTGGCATTAATCGAGCGGTTACCGCGTATCCTGATTTGTACCGGTGAACCGGGCGCCCCATCCGATTTTACAATATCCACGCCGGCCAATCGGCCCTGCGACTGCTCCAGCACGTTAGCCGCCGGTATTTCCTGTAAGTCCTTACCCGATACAGAAGATATGGCGCCGGTTAAATCACTTTTCTTCTGCGTACCATAACCCACCACCACTACTTCCTCCAGGGCTTTGGCATCCAGTGCCAGGGTTACATTAAGGGTGGTTGCATTGCCGATAGGTACTTCTTTGGTTAAAAAACCAATATAGGAGAAGACCAAGGTGCCGCCATTATCCGGTACTTCTATGGTATAATTGCCCGCTGCATCCGTACTGGTACCGGTTGTGGTTCCTTTTACTACCACCGTTACGCCAATTAAAGGTTCGCCCGCTGCCGAAGTTACTTTACCGCTTACCAGTCTGGCTGCTAAAATATCTGCTTCTTTCAATTTACTTGGGGTAACTGAATTGGTCGCTTCTATTTTGTTCTGGGATTTGGTTGCGGGTACACGCCGATTTATCAAATAAATGCCATCCTGGTTCTGTTTACCCATGGCTACGGTTTGTGCCTGGCACAATGAATGGCCGGTTAACATTAATACAATTGCCAAATTCCAGGCATTTAAATGACGTATTCTTCTCTTCATGGTGTGATAGTTAAATAAACCATAGTGGTTAATTCAAAAGGATATTAACCAAACTATAAAGTCATACAAGGACACTACATAAATATAAGAATTTTTAAGCCCGGATGCCGAAGCTTTCTTTTATTTTATGGGCGTGATTCCTGTACTTTTCCGGCATTGGAGTTGCTAAATTTGATTTCGGTCCTTTCTGCCTGCACATCATAAAAACTCAAGTATCATCTTTGACCGGAACCAATTTCCGTTTCCCGTACCGTATTGCTTTACTGTCCTTCTTTCCCGGCTGGGGCCGGAAATTTGCGAATAGGCGAATAGCGCACATAACTTTCATAGATGTCACCTTTACCGGTAACCCGGGGGTCTTCGGTTTGCATCAGGTAACCACCTAACTGGGTGCGGTGTTGCAATAAAACTTTCCGATAGGAAGGGTCATTGGCTAAATTATGCAGGCAGTCCTGGTCTTTTTGAATATCAAATAATTCTTCAGCGGGTCTTTTATCTACTGCCAGATGTAAATATTTTCCGATTGCCGGCTTGTTCCAGTTCTGAACCAGTAAATCCAGGGTAGGGCAAGCGTCAATATCCAGGTAAGCATGGTGCATCGGGGCCAGTGTTCCGTCTTCTTTGTATTGCTGCGGGTCTCCGGCGGGCCAGCGCTCCGGCTTAAAGTTGCGGGTGTACAAATATTGATTGCTGCGCAGGCTCCGCTGCGGGTAGGTTAAATTATTCCACCGGGCGCTGGAGTGCCTCTCGCGGGCGGCATATACGGCAGTGCGCGTAGGATCTACTAATCCTTCTTTATGGCTCATTAAAATATTCATCAAGCTGCGGCCCTCCATCGGGTACTGCTTACTTCCGGCTGTTGCTAGGTTAATATTTAAAGCCTCCAGATAGGTGGGAGCCAAATCAATCAGGCTTACCACGTCTTTTACCACCCGGCCTCCTTTTACTTTATCTCCCCACCTAATGGCTAGCGGCACATGAAAGCCATACTCGTATAAGTTAGCTTTCGCCCTTGGGAAGGCCATGCCATTATCCGACGTTACGACTATGATGGTATTATCCAGTTCCCCGGCTTCTTCCAGCAACTTTAGCATTTGCCCCAGATGTTGGTCGAACCATTCTATTTCCAGCGCATAATCCAGTATATCACTGCGTACTTCTTCGGTGTCGGGTAAAAAGGAAGGGACTATCACCTCTTCCAGTTTCTTGCCCGCTTTTAAGCCGGAGCCTTTTTCGAATGTCCGGTGGGGCTCCTGGCCACCGTACCAGAAACAAAAAGGCTGGCCTTTAGACCGTTTCGCCAGGAATTCGGCAAAATTACCGGCATAATCAACTTTACTAATACCGGTGGTGGGTGGCGTTAGGGTTTTGGTGCTAAAGGCCGGTCCGGCGGGGTTCCGGGTTCTGCCACTTACTTTCCAATTACCGGGCCCCCAGCCTTTACCGGTAAACCCAACAAAATACCCAGCCTGCTCCAGCATATCCGGATAAACTACGAATTTAGTCGGGAAAGCACTCGCGTGGGTACCGGCGTCTTCGAGTTGCCAGCAATTTCTGCCCGTTAAAAGCGCAGCGCGGCTGGGGCTACAACCCGGCGAAGCACTAAAGGCATTGGTAAAAAGCACCCCTTCCCGGGCAATCCGGTCAAAGGCCGGGGTCCGGACTACTTTATCACCGTATATGGAGGCTGAAGGAAATGATTGGTCGTCGGAAATGGCGAAAAGAATATTCGGCCTTTTGAAATTGCTTTCGGTAGTTTTTGTTGCGACCGGCTTTTGGACACCGGCGTTTTTGCACCCGTAAAAAAGAAAAAGCAGGATTATAAGCTGAAATATTTTTAGACTATTATTATTTAAATATTTCATCCGATTATAATATTTGGAAGCTTAAAATATTAAAGAAATTTACCCTGTTTCAGGACCAATGATGCTATCATTTTGCCTAATCCAGGTTTATTCTTTTTACCAATAACCTGGGTTTTGCACCGGCACAGCTTCTATGTTTTTTTCAATTTTACTGAAGAAAAAAGAAAAACAGTTACTACCAGATGCTATGCCAACATCGTATTTTATAGCTATCAGGTATGCTGTACAAAACCTGGTAGTTCGGTAAATATTAATTTTTGATATTTAAAACTGTTTCTTCTATAAAGGCCTATTTAAATCGAAATCTTACTTTTTACTTTGCACAGTGCTCACCGCTGGTTTATTGCCGGCCCGCAGCAAACCAGATAATTCTTTTACCTGTTTGGCATACTGATTATTCTTGGCCAGATTGGTAAATTCTCCCGGATCAGCTTCGTGGTTGTATAATTCCGTGCCGGCCCTGCCTTCGTCCCATTCGGTGTAGCGCCATTTTTCCGTGCGGATGCTGCGACCCATTAGCTGGCCCCGTTTTACCTGGGTGTAGGCATGACGGTTCCAGGTAGCATTGGGTTTCTCTAACAGCGGCTTTAAACTGGCTCCCGATAAATGGCTTGGTACCGGTAACTTACACAAATCAACCAAGGTCGGATATATATCCAACAATTCTACCGTGCGCGGGCTTTTCTTTCCTTTCTCTTTTGAACCAGGTACCGAGATAATAAACGGCACCCGCGCCGAACGCTCGAATAAACTTTGTTTCATCCATTGCCCGTGGTTGGCCAGGTTATAACCGTGGTCGCTCCACAAGACTATGATTGTTTTTTCGGCTAAGTTCAACCGGTCTACTGCATCTATTAATTTACCTACCTGGGCATCCATAAAAGAGATAGTCGCATAATAGCCCCGGATACCTTCCCGCTGCTGCAACTCGTTTAAACCATAATTGGCAGGCTTGGTAGACAGGGCTGCTTCCGGAATATCCTGCATATCATCGGCTGGTTCCTGGGGTAAGGTAATTTTATCCAGCGGGTACATCTCAAAATATTTTTTGGGCGCCACGTACGGCGAATGGGGACGGAAAAACCCCACGGCTAAAAAGAAAGGTTTGTCTTTATGCTGCTCCATTAACTTAATAGCTTCCAGCGCAACCTTACCGTCGGTCTGTTCTTCGTCGGTTCCTTCGGCTTCCAGAACGGCTAACGTGGAGCCCAAAGGCCGTTTGGGCAGCAGGTTACGAATCATGGCTTCTTCGGTTTTATCGCGGCCAATGGGGTTTACTACTTGTTGCCACGAAGCCGGGTCATCCATGCCGTTGGTGCCTATTTGCCCCGGTACCCCGTAATGGAATATTTTACCTACCCGGGCGGTGTAATAGCCATTCTGCTTGAAATGTTGCGGTAAGGTAACTACCTCCGGATGAATGGTACGGAAATTGGTTACCAAATCATAGACCTGGGTTTCGTCGGGTTTCAGGCCGGTAAGCAAAGACGCCCGGCTGGGGCTGCACCAGGGCAACTGACAATAAGCTTTATCGAATTGCACCCCTCTTCTGGCTAACCTGTCAATATTCGGGCTTTTCACCAACGGATGTCCGTAGGTGCCCAAATCATTGTTCAGGTCGTCTACCGCAATAAAAAGCACGTTGTACTTCTCTGCAGCAGGTACCGGCGTTTTGGCCGGCACAAAAGAAATAAAGCCCCCTAAGATTATTCCTCCAGTCAGGAACAAGTATGCTTTTTTATTGAGCCAATTGAGCAGGTGCATATTCATGTTAAATATTTTATCTCTTTACTACCAGGTGCCTTTATACAAGTGGTCGTTCTTTTTGCCGTTAATGGGCTTGAGCGGTATTTGCAGGCCTTTGGTTTGCTCCAGCCAGTCCCACAGTTCTTTGTTTAGCTTCTGGGCAATGGGTTGGTGCTCGGTACTGCGGATTAAATTATTCACCTCGTAAGGGTCCTTCTGTAAATCGTATAACTCATCAATATCCCATACCCCTTGCGAGCGGGTAAACTTATACTGGTCAGTGCGGATGCTGAACATGGTTGGGGTTTGCGGAAATGCATTCTCCCAGTAGTACTCGTAGAATATTTTGTCACGCCAGTTACTAACCGGTTGGCCTTTCATGAGGGGGAGAAAGGAGACGCCCTGCATTTGGGTTGGTTTCTTCACTCCCGCCATTTCCAGAATAGTGGGCGCTATATCCAGGTTCAGGACCATCTGCTTAATCTTGGTATTAGGCTTAATCAAAGCCGGGCAACGCGCCAGCAACGGTACTTTCATAGATTCTTCGTAGGCGTGACGCTTATCGATTAAACCGTGCTCACCAAAGGAAAAGCCGTTATCGCCCATATAAAACACAATGGTTTCTTTATCTAAACCAGCTTCCTGTAAGTAAGCCAGCACCTGGCCTACGCTGCGATCGATGCCCAGCAACGTTTCTAAATAATCCTGGTAGAACCGGTCGAAATCGGTTTGCCCGTGGTACATGTAATCGACGCCGTGCCAACTGTGCCGCTGGGCTCTTACCCAATTGGGAATATCCTTGGTATTAAAAGTATACTGGCTGCCATCAGCCCGTTTGCCTTTGGTAAACTTCGGACTGGTAGCCGTCTCGGTCATAAACATGGAAGCGGGGTATTGTATCTGGATGTTCTTGTATCGGCCTTTATCCTGCCGGGCGGGCATAAATTCCGAGTGCACCGCTTTGTGCGACAGGTACACAAAGAAAGGTTTATCTTTCTTTTGACCTTTCAGCCAGTCGATCGCATGCTGCGTGAGTAGTTCGGTAACGTAGGTGCTGTCTTTGTAGGCTACGGTTTTACCATTTATGTTCAAGGTAGGATTGTAGTAAACACCTTGCCCGCGGAAACTCTCCCAGTGGTTAAAGCCGGGACGTGGATCAGGGTTATCGCCGCCCATGTGCCATTTGCCGAAGAACGCCGTTTGGTAGCCGGCTTTCTGTAAATATTGCGGAAAAAACAATAAACTGGCCGGGGCCGGCGCGGCATTGTCTACCACCGTGTGGGTATGGGCGTACTGGCCGGTTAAGATAGAAGCCCGGCTGGGCGAACACAAAGCCGTCGTTACAAAAGCATTCTCGAAATGAGCGCCTTCTTTGGCTAAGCGGTCGAGGTTAGGTGTTTGCAGACCCGGTACTTTGCCGGTAAAACCCATAAAATCGTAGCGATGGTCGTCGGATAGAATATAGATAACATTGCGTGGTTTTACTCCGGGTAAAGGGGCGTGCACGATAACCGGTTTGGCTCCCTGCGCCGCTAAAAACAAGGGTAAATAAAGAAAAACTACTAAGGCTAGTAAAATTCGTTTTAATTGTAAAACAGGCATAAGTAAATATTAAGTTGGTTAAGCTTGTTTGAAGTATAGGTTACTTTTGCAAAAAGGAGTGCTAGCTACTTTCTCATCTCTTTGCCCCTGAAATAATATTGACCAATTTTGCAAAAATGCTTTTAATTGTGATTATAGGTTTACTACAATATAACTTATATAAATTAATACCCATCGTTCTGGTCAAGCTTTGCGTTGATATCCCGTTCCCGTTGGGGTACCGGATAAAGTACATGGTGGGGTTTAATATTTATGGTGCCGTTCTCTTTATGATTTTGCATCACGGTTAATAAGCGGCCCGTCCGGACCAAATCAAACCAGCGTTGGCCTTCTTTGGCAAACTCCAATCTGCGTTCGGCATAAACGGCTTCTCTGAAACTAGTTTGATTCAGAGCGGCCAGATCATGTAAGTTATCTTTAAAAGCTCTCCGGCGCACCCGGTTGATAGCTGTGTAAGCCTCCGGCGTCGGGCCGCTTAGTTCGTTCAGTGCTTCAGCGTACATTATCAAAGCATCGGCATAGCGCAATATGGGCACATTCACATTAGACTGGGCCGTTTTGCTGAAAGCCCCCGCATCGTAATATTTGTAATAAAGCGGGAAAGGAAAGGTATATACCTTATTGTTTACGGTTAATGAAGTAAATAAAGTAGCGTCGCGCCGGGTATCTTCCGGTTTATAGGCATTATAAAGATCTAACGTTGGAATATCGGCTTCCTGGCCGGTAAGGCCGGGTACCCGGGTGCGCGGCGCATCCAAAATCATCATGCCATTGGGTTGGCCGGGGTTTTCCATAAACTGCACCGAAAAAACCATTTCTTTGCCATTCTCGGTAGCCGGCACAAAGTTATCCCGGTAATTGGCGTGCAAATCATACTTATAAGTAGCTTCGTTTTTAATTACCTCTTCCAGCTTTTGTACAGCATTGCTCCACTCCTTCCGGGTTAAGTAAACTTTGCCTAATAATATTTTAGCAGCGCCTTTAGTAGCTCTACCCAAATCGGCCCCGGTATAGGTAACCGGCAAATTATTTTCCGCAAACTTGAGATCTTCTACAATTAAGGCGTATACCTCATCTACGGAGGCGCGCTCCAGGTTTAGATTATTTAAATCACGGGTATCAGAAGTAACAATAGGGACTTTGCCGTAAAAGCGTACCAGGTTAAAATAGAAAAGCGCTCTTAGAAAATGGGCTTCTCCTAAAATGCGTTGCTTCAAGGTCTCATCCATGGTAACCGTCGGTACCCGGCTTAGGACCACGTTCGCCCGGTTAATGCCATCGTAATGTTCCATCCAGGTTTGGCCGGCAAAGGTGTTTTCCGAAGTAAAATTATAGTACTCCAAATCAATCAGAAAAGCGTTGTTCATGCCCTGCCCGTTTTTTAAATCATCGGTGGGTAAATCGGCCATTACATTAATTATGCGGTTATACATACCAGGAGCAAACCGTTGGTAAACCGCATTTATACTGGCCAGTGCTTCTTCGGGTGTTTTATAAAAATTTTCCGAAACCAGAATATGCTCCGGTTCTTCTTTCAATAATTCGCAACTGTTATTTAACAGGCCGAGGCTGATAATAAAGAGCAGTTTTTTATATATTTTCATTTGAATTTTATTCGTAAGCGTTATACAAAAAGGGCCATTAACCGAAACTTATGCTTAGCATGGACCAGGTTATCTTAAATTGAAACTAAGGCCTAAGATGTAAGCCTTGGCGGAAGGATAAACGCCATAATCTTGCCCCATATCGAGGTTAGAAGCACCAAACCGGCTCACTTCCGGATCGAAACCGCTGTATTTGGTTAGGGTTAACAAGTTTTGGGCAGTAGCGTACACCTTAAAGCCTTCTATCTTTTTAGCAATAATACCCGGCACGTTATAGGCCAGTGTTAAGGTTTTAATGCGCAGAAAAGAGCCGTCTTCTACCTGGCGGTCCGAGAACAGGAAAGTTCTGGTGCGGGTAGCCCGCGGGTATACATTGCTGGGGTTCGTGGGCGTCCAGCGGTTTATAAAATCGGCCGAGATGTTCTGGTCGCCGGTGGGCAGTTCTAACTCAAACCGGTTGTAATTGAGGATATCGTTACCCGACACCCACTGGGCGAAAATATTCAGTTCCAAACCTTTCCAACTAAAATTATTCGTAATGCCTCCGAAAAACTTCGGTAGAGCACTGCCAATAACAGTTCGGTCGCCATCGGGGGTTATTTTGCCATCGCCGTTTAAATCTTTGTATTTACGGTCTCCGGGTTTGGCGGCCGGCTGCGCACTACCGGCAATATCTTCGTTTAACTGAAAAATACCATCCGATACGTAGCCGTAAAAGTTACCAATGGGCTTGCCTACTTCTACCCGCGTTACCTGGGTTATTTTTAAGTGGCTGCTGGACCCTTCCGAATAGAAGAAATCTACATCGCCCAAATCCAGTACCTTGTTGGTGTTGGTGGCAATATTAAAATTAGTCGTCCATTTAAAAGCGCCAGTCAGGTTATCAGAGTTAATGCCTAGCTCCAGGCCTTTGTTTTCGATGCTGCCAATATTTTGTAAGGCCGTGGCGTAGCCGCTGGTCCAGGGGATAGCCGCGCTGTAAAGCAGGTCAGTCGTTTTTTTATGATAGGCATCGAGGGTAAAGCGCAAACGGTTATTTAAGATACCCAAATCCAAACCCACATCGAACTGACCGGTTTTTTCCCATCTTAAATCCGGATTGGGCACCCGGTTAGGCCGGAAGCCGGTTACCAGAGCGCCGCCAAAATTGTAGTTGTTCGAAACTAAAGTAGCTAACGCATTATATTGCCCTATCTCCTGGTTACCCGTAATGCCATAACTTACCCGCAGTTTTAAATCGTCGAAAAAATTCAGGTCTTTAATAAATTGTTCTTCGGCCAGGCGGTAACCCAGGGCAGCGGAAGGGAAAAAGCCGTATTTATTGCCCTCGCCAAAACGGGATGAACCATCTACCCGGCCGGTTAAGGTTAATAAATATTTTTCTTTGAAGTTATAATTGGCCCGGCCAATGTATGAAATCAAACCCCATTCGGGCGATGCGGTGGTGGGTTCGTTAAAAGTAGACCCGCTTTGCAGGCTATTCTCCTGGAGGGCATTCGTTACAAAACCCTGCGACGAAGCCGCAACGGTCTCGGACCGGTTGCCTTGGAATGTAACCCCCGCTAATAAACTAAGCGCATTATTATCATTTATTTTTTTATCGAAGGTCAGGATGTTTTCGTTCAGCCAGGTGGTGCTGGTGGTATTCGAAACCAGGCCGTAGCCTTTGGTGGCCTGGCCAAAAGCAAGGGTACTCGGAATAAAATAATTGCCTTTGTTGTTTAACAAATCGGTACCCAGCGAAACCCGTAGGCGCAGACCTTTTATAATTTCGTATTGGCCGTAAATATCACCTAATAAACGGAGCACCGTATTTTCATTGATGAGTTCCCGGGCCATGGCTACCGGGTTGGGCACTTCCCCGCCGCGGTCGCTGCGCACAGTGTAAAGGCCTAAAGCTTCGTCTTCGTAAACCGGCAGAATAGGGTTCATCAGCAGCGAAGCTAAAATGGCTCCCTGGTTCTGGCCGCCATCGTTGCCGGTTCGGGGGGTGTTGCCGGTGGTGCGGTTAAAAGTTAAGTGGGTACCAATATTAAATTTCTGGTTTACTTTCCGTTCCAGGTTAACCCGGGTATTTATACGGTCGAAATACGAGTTAATCAGGGTGCCATCCTGCTTAAAATATCCTCCCGAAAGCGCGTAAGTTGTTTTTTCATCGCCACCCGAAAAACTTAACTGGTAGTTCTGAATCGGGGCCGGGGTAAATATTTCTTCCTGCCAATCGGTACCTTCGCCGAAACCGGCAATTTGGGCCGGGGTATAAATGGGCGCCAACCCATCGTTGGTGTAAGCATCGTTTACCAGATTGGCAAATTCGGTGGCGTTTAATAAATCAATTTTTTTGCGGTTCTGCTGCATGCCATAATAGCTTTCGAAACTGACTACATCGCGCCCCCGTTTGCCGTTTTTGGTAGTTACCAGCACCACGCCATTAGCTCCGCGGGAGCCGTAAATAGCGGTAGCGGATGCATCCTTCAATATTTCGATCGATTCAATATCACCGGGATTTAAGGAAGCCATCGGGTTTAAATTGGGACCCGTGCCGGGCGTACTTAAGCCGCCGCCGCTATAAACCGGAAAGCCATCAATTACATAAAGCGGTTCATTGCCGCCTTGCAAAGAGTTTCCGCCTCTAATCCGGATAGACGCTACCGCGCCGGGCTGTCCCGACGATTGCGTCACCTGCACCCCGGAAGCCCTGCCTTGTAAACCCTGATCAATAGAAGTTAAAGGCTGGGTTTTCAGGTCTTCGGCCTTTACGGAAGTAATCGCGCCGGTTAAGTCGCTTTTCTTTTGCGTACCATAACCCACTACCACCACTTCTTCAAGAGCTTTGGCATCATCGGCTAATACCACGTTTAACTTACCCGAACCGGGCACCGCCACTTCCTGGGTGGTATAACCAATAAAAGAAATGACCAGAACGCCGCTGGCATCCGGCAACTTCAGGGAAAAGGTACCATCAGCGCCCGTAGTAGTACCAATGGCAGTTCCTTTCAGAAGAATGGTTACTCCGGGTAAACCTTCGTTATTTTTAGAAGTAACCCGCCCGGTTACAATTATTTCTGCCGCTTTATGTTCGTTTACAGATTTATTTGTTTTATCTGAAGCTGCTGAGGGCTTTAAAAGAAGCGCGGCAATGGAAGGGGTGCTTGCCCCATGGCTGTAATTATATGCCAAAAGCAATTGTGCATTTACAGCCGGGGCACTACAGGTAAATATTAGAGCAAATAAATGCCATTTAAGGGGAGGTAAACCTTTAAGCATAATTCTTAAATTTAAGAATAGATGATTTAAATAAAATTATTTCGGGATCGGGTTGAACCAGAAACTGGTTCCGTAGTCCGCTTATGGGTTAAGTAGCAGAGAAGGCGCGTTAAAAAAGGAGTCGCCTTCGCCGCTACTTAAAGCCATATAAGTGGTAGAAGATGAAAATCAGCAAGTAAAAATCCGGGTCTTACTTTTTGCTGAAGTACACACCATCCTGGCGCGTGGTGGCAATGTAATCCTGAATCTTTTTTAATATTTCCGGGTTTTGGGCAGCTACATTATTTTTCTCACCCACATCGGTTTTTAAGTTATAAAGCTCCAGCGGGGCATTCGGGTTCTTATTTATATCTACCCGCACAGCTTTCCAATCGCCCATGCGCACTGCTTGCTGCGTCATAAAAACCTGGTTCTTCTGATTAGGCACTACCTTGGTGTTAAAGAACTCCCAATAAAGAAAATCGTGTGCTTTTTGCGATTTACCCAATAGGGTTGGGAGAAAAGAAATACCGTCGACCTTAGCCGGATTAGAGGCGCCAATCAACTCACTCATGGTCGGCAGAAAATCGGAAAACATGGAAACGTGCGGGCTTACTTTACCCGGCGCAATTTTTCCCGGCCACCGCGCTATCAGCGGCACCCGGATACCGCCTTCGTACAAGTCGCCTTTAGAACTCCGGAAAGGGCCGGCACTGCCGAAAGTTTTTAACATTTGTTCTACCGGGCCATTATCGCTGGCGAAAAAAACGATGGTGTTCTCATCTAGTTTTAATTCTTTTAACAGCGCCATCATTTTACCGATGTCGCCGTCCATTTTGGTAATCATGGCCGCATAGTTCTTCTGGTTGTCGCCCCACTTTTGGTTGGCGTAAGCCGCGTTGGAAGGTACTTCGTATTTATTATGCGGAATGGTAAAGGGCAGGTAGAGAAAAAAAGGCTTGCTTTTATTATCCTTTATAAACTGCACCGCGTGCGAAAAGAATAAATCGTGGCTGTAAACATTTCGGCCGCCGTTCGCATTTTCCGGAATCATCAGTTTCTCTTCATTCTTCCACAAATAGGGCACGTAATAATCATGGGCCACGCGCTGATCTAAATAGCAAAGCGAATAATCAAAACCTTGCTTGGTGGGGCCACCCGTAGAACCCGGTCCACCCAAACCCCATTTTCCCATCATCCCGGTGGTGTAACCTTTGCTTTTAAATATTTCGGCTACCGTTACCGATTTATCCGGAATAGGCAAATTCCCTTCGGTTTCGAACGGATAATTACCCCGGATGGTAGAATGGCCGGTGTGCATGCCAGTCATGAGCACATCGCGCGAGGGAGCACATACGGCACTGCCGGCATAATGCTGGGTAAAGCGTATGCCCTCTTTGGCTAATCGGTCAATATTGGGCGTTTTGATTAACTTCTGTCCATACGCCCCCACATCAAAGGTGCCCATATCATCGGCCAGAATAAAGATAACATTTGGCTTTTTATCGTCGGCGTGCGCGGTAATAGTGAAAAGGCAGAGCAGACCAACCAATATTAATAGGGGAGCTTTCGGGTTTAGCTTCATCTTGATTATGAAATTAAGGCTGATAAAAAGAAGGTGCGGCTAGCTTGTACTATAAGCTAATTCCAATATTTCCTAAACAGCGTTTCCTTTCGATTCTCACCAATTTAAATAAAGAAACAAAAGGTTTTATAAAATTTAGAGCAGGAGAAAAAAGTGCAGCCGCTATTATTTAATTAATCGCGGCTGCGACTTATAATTTTTACCTGGTACTAGTTCTTTATTTCGCCAGTTCTGGATTAATATTGATTTCTGCTAACGGAATAGGCCATTGGTAATCCTGGGGCGCCCGGAAATTGCGGGTAGTCACAAACCATCTTTTCCGGCCCAGCGGGTCGGGGGTGCTGGCATTTTTTTGCCGGATAGCTTTTTTAGAAACCGGGAAAGGCGCACCGTAAAAATCGGCTTTCAGTACTGTTTCGGCTATGCGCCACCGCAGCAAATCCCAATAACGAATGCCTTCGAACGGGAACTCAATACGGCGCTCTTTGCGCAAAATATTTCTTAATTGAGCGGGGTCCGTAACGGTAATGGCCGGCATGGCCACCGAGGCCCGGCCTCTTACTTTATTAATGGTAGCGTCTAAATCAGCCTGGGTAATGGCTTGCCCCGCTTCTAATTTAGCTTCGAGGTAGCTTAATAGCACTTCGGCGTACCGGATAATGGGCAGGTTACCGCCGTAATTGGTTAAGTTACCCGAAAAACTCGGGTCCATAAACTTCCGGATGCCGTAACCGGTTTGGGTCGTTTGCTTGCCGGCCCCCAACTGGTCGGGTGCGGAAGCAGAATCCGGGTGGGTAACGTACCGGCCTTTAAATACATCGTGGTTAAACAGGATATTGTACCTTAACCGGGGATCCCGGTCCTGCCAAACCTTATCCCAATCATAACGCGGATCAGTATAAGTAAAAGGCGTACCGTCTTTGTAATCGTAGGCTTCTACCAAACTGCCCAACGGGCAGATAATGTGCCAGCCGGCGGCTACAGCCGGCCACGCGTGCTGCGACAAGCCCTGGGCCGATAGGTTCTCGATGTGCTGGACACTGAAAATATTCTCGGTGCTGTTTTCTTTGGCGGTAATAAATAACTCTAAATAATTAGGATCTATCTGATTATCGCCAAAATCCATAATGGATTTGTACGTGGTGGCGGCTTCTGCATATTTTTTTTCCGCTAACTGGGTTCTTCCCAGAAAAGCCAAGGCAGCTTGTTTACTCGCTCTACCAATTTCCGAAGTGGGCATATCTTTATAACGGGGTAAATCGGCGGCGGCTTCGGTAAATTCTTTTGTGATAAAGCTTATGATTTCGGCTTTGGGGGTGTTGGTTAAGGTATTGGCTTCTTGTATGGTTAATAATTTGGTAACCAAAGGCACCGAACCCCAATACTGTGACATATAAAAATACTGGCAGGCGCGGATAAACCGGACTTCGGCTATCATTCTTTTCTTTTTAGTCTCATCCATGGCCACCTGGCCAATATTTTCCAGAAAATCGTTGCAACGGGCAATGCGGGCATAACTCTGGCTCCAGTAATTCTGCAGAATACCAATGCTATTGGTTAAGGTGCCATTGCTTAATTTATGAAACGCCGAGTTATCGCCCCGGCGGTCGTAAGCATTGTCGGTGGCAAAATCCAGGAATACCAAACCCGCATAGGACCACCAGTCGGTCGGGTTGGCGTTGGTATTATTAACGGCAATATTTCCTTTATAAATAGCTATTAAGGCCAGTTGGGCGTGATTCTCCGTTTTCCAGAAAGAGGTGCTGCTAAACTGATCCAGGGGAGCTTTTTCCAGCTTGTCATCGCAGGAAATGGTAAAGGCAAATATTAGCGAAACAGCCAGCCAGCTTTTTATTTTATGTAAATTTTTCATGTTATTCATTCTTTAAAATCTGACATTAACGCCTAAAGTATAATTGCGCAGAATTGGGTAATAAGACCCATTAGAAATGATGGAATTGGCATCATTGCCGGCATCGCTATCGGTACCGTTTTCGGGATCCCAGCCTTGCCGGTAGTTGCTGATGGTAAACAGGTTTTCGCCGCTAAAATAAAGGCGAATGCTGCCTATCTTAACTTTTTCGGTAATGGTTTTGGGTATGGTGTAGCCTAACTGCACATTTTTCCCGCGCAGGTAAGAGCCATTCAGCACCCAGAAAGAAGACAATAGAGTATTGGGGGTACCGGAGTTTGATACTAACTCCAGGCGCGGATAACCGGCATCGGCTCTTGGATTCTCGGGGGTCCACCTTTCTTCCATTTGCCATCGTTGGATAGAACCAAAATTAAAGAAGGCAATACCGGCGTAGTTATTCATATAACCTTTTACTCCGGCTATACCCTGCAAAAGGGCACTAAAATCGAACCCTTTATAGCTGGCGCCAATATTCAGACCAAAGTTGTATTTTGGAATATTGCTACCCAACACTACCCGGTCGTAGGTTGCATCTACTTTGCCATCCGGAACACCGTCCGGCCCGCTAATATCTTTGTAGCGAACGTCGCCGGGACGGGCACCTGGATTGATGGCGGTTTGGTTCGTATAAGTTTTTACATCTTCTTCATTTACAAAAATACCATCGGCTATATAACCGTAATAGAGCTGCATGGGGTGGCCAATAAACAAGGTACTGCCGTTACCCACCATTCCATTCGGCTGGCTTATGTTACCTACGCCTAAATCCAAAACTTCATTCTTAATAATAGATAAATTACCATTAATATTATAAGAGAAATCCCCTACCTGATTGTTATGGCCCAGGATAAATTCGAAGCCGGAGTTGCTTAATTCGCCGGTATTTTGTTCTGACACCGCAAATCCTAAAGTTGATGATACGCTGCCGCCGGGGGCATAAAGAATATCGTAAGTATAGCGGTCGAAGTAAGTGGCAGAACCGGTTATTTTGTTATTAAAGAAGCCGAATTCCATTCCCACATCGGTGGTTTTAGTAGATTCCCAGTGCAAATTTGGGTCGGTTATGGTGGTGCGGGCTACACCGGCATTAATGGCGCCACCCAATGAATAATTATAAGCTGTACCAATGCGGTATAAGTTCTGGTAAGGATAATTACCAATATTCTGGTTACCCAGTACGCCGGTAGAAGCCTTTAATTTTAACTCACTAATCCAGGACGCATTGCTTTTAATAAATTCCTCCTGCCCTATTCGCCAGCCAATGGCCGCGGAAGGGAAATAAGCATATTTTCGGTTGCCCGGGAAACGGGAAGAACCGTCCCTTCTTAATACCCCTTCCACTAAATACCGGTTGGCGAAGCTATAATTTACCCGGCCAAACTGCGATTCCAGCGCCCATTGATTGGCCGTACCACTGGCCTGCTGGTTGCTCGGAGAACCGGCATTCAGTTCCGTTAAATCGTTGCCCGGAAAATCGTTTCGGTAAGCAGTGGTGGTTTCAAAATGATTCTCTTCGAAAGAATAGCCTAACAAAACCCCAATCTGATGTTCATTTATTCGCTTGGAATATTCGGCCAGCCCCTGCAGCGTGTAATAATTGGTAGAATTATTAATCTTGGTTAACTCATTTGGTCCTAAGGTTATTTCGGGATTAATAATTTGGGAGGCCAGGAAAACAACATTTTTGTTATTAATCTGATTATAGGCTGATATGAAAGAAAGCTTTAAATCGGTTAGAATTCGGTAGTCTAATCTTAAATTGGCATTCAGGTTTAAGCCATCCTGATCCCGGAAAGACTCATCTTCCAGAAACGAAATAGGTGTTCCTTTTTGCACCACCCCGGGGCCATAGTAGCCATTTGATAATTTACCGACGTAGGTTGCCGGATAACGAACGGCCGTGTTGATAATACCCAAAACCCCTTCCTGATCTAAAGTAGCCGGGCCATCCGGTTCGGTAGAGCTGGTTTTTATGCCGGATAAGCGGGTAGTTAAATCCATTTTGGAGCTGAGGGCAGTGGTTAAATTAAGCCGGATGTTATACCGATCGTAATTATTCCGAACTACCAATCCATCCTGGAATAAATAACCCAGCGAAAGATTGTATTTAGTTGCGGGGGTACCTCCGCTTAAGGTAAGGTTATGACCAGTTTGTAAACCATTTTTAGAAAATACAGCGCCTAAAAAATCAGTATTCGGGTGGGTATCCGGCGAAGAGCCATCTTTGTACTTCTGTATATCGGCATCGGTATAAGAATTAGAGGCCGACGCTTCATTAAACATCGCGGCATAATCCCAGGAATCCACGAAATCTGGGAAAGCGGTAGGTTTCTGAAAACCAGTATAGCCGTTGTAGTTAATCTTTAATTTGCCTTCTTTACCCGTTTTGGTGGTTACCAGAATTACCCCATTGGCGGCGCGCGAACCATAAATAGCTGCGGAAGAAGCATCTTTTAAAACCGAAACACTTTCTACATCGTTGGGGTCAATGTCGTTAAAATTGCCTGGTATGCCGTCAATAATTACCAGCGCGCCGGAACTGGCCCCAAAAGAACCCACGCCCCGCACGTTAATGGTACTGGCGCTTAAGCCGGGCTGGCCGGTTCGCTGAATGGCGGTTACACCCGCCATTTGCCCGGTTAAAGCGTTCGATAGTTGGGTTACCGGGCGACTTTCCAGTTGCTCCGACGATACCTGGGCAATGGAACCAATTACATTTTCCCGCTTCTGGGTGCCATAACCAATAACTACTACTTCTTCCAAGGCTTTGGCATCGGGTTTTAAAGAAATATTTATTTGCGTTTGGGTACCGATTGCTACCTCTTGTGACGTAAAACCAATAAACGAAAATACCAATATCCCTTTGGAATCCGGTACAGTAATCCGGTAGCTGCCATCAGCATTTGAGGTTGTACCAATTTGGGTTCCTTTCAGCACCACACTCACGCCCGGTAGTGGACCGCCCTCTGTATCAGAAACTTTTCCGGTAATAACCGATTCAATTATTGAGAAATTCCGTGATTTAGCTTCTGTTTTAAGTTCCTGTCCTTTTGCCTTTTCCGGATAAATCAGGTAAACGCGCTGCGAAATTTTCTCAAACTCCAGACCCGCTGGAACTAGTAATGCTTGCAGTGTTTTTTCTAAGTCGACAGCCTTGTTTCTAGTGGTATTTACAGCTAAATCTTTAACCAACTTACCGTCCAGAATATCGCTTTTATAATTAAAATTCACCCGAAACTGTGTTTCCAGTTTCGCTAAAACATTGGTTATTTTTTCTGACTCAACTGATGTTTTTAGCTTTTCACCAGCATTAAACTCTTTTTCCGGCTCCTTGTAAGCCAGGCTTTGTGCGACAGCCCCCGTCGTTTGACCTCCCATGAGCAGAAGAGCCAAAAAAAGTATTGGGCCTTTTTTTAAAGTAATTCTTTGCTTCATAATAATTGTTTTAAGGAATAGGTGTTTAGGTTAAGCGTATGCTGGAAAGCAGTTAATATTGGCTTTGCTATAGCCGGTATTTTATTGCTTAAAGCACTTTAAATTATTTTGGGCACCAAACCCGGTGGGTTTGTTCCAGAATAGTTTAACAGATTTAAATAGTTTAAAAGCAGGCAGAAAAGAGCTTCAAAAATCTCTTAACAGTTTCGGTATAAAAAATTAACTATTTACTAAATGCTGCTAATCCGATATAATAACGCCGGGATAAAGGAATAAGGAAGTAGGTATTAAGTATAACGCCAAACAAGAATTATGCGATAACCGATCAAAGTTAAAAAAGCACAATACTTATCTTTCTTTTCCTTTCAATAAGAAAAATTAAAGTAACTTTAATAAGCAATTATAATAATAAATATTTACAAATCCTTTTATATGGGCTATTAAATTTAGATGTAAAGTAACAGATTTTTTAGTCTCCTGAATTTAATCTGGTACAGTACTGTTGTTTTAAACATTATTAAAGCAACTTTCTCTACTATAATCTTAATCAGAATATTTATAAATCTAACTAGTGATATAATAGCTTCATCTATAAAATATTCTCTTATGCCCCTTTATTTCACCATTCGAGTCATTTTGCTGGTGTTGGGTACCGACCAAGAAAAATAAGGTAGACGAATTGCTTTAACCAGTTTTAGAAATGCGCTTCCGTTCCAGAGGGCTCTTATGGTTAACCTATTTCTATAGAATTACCGTCCGTGCCCTTGAGTGTTCTGCCTATTTAGCCTAACAATATTGCTGCACCGGAAACAACATATATATTCCTGTAAGAATAAATAATTTCCCTTTTAAAGATTAAATTAAACAAATACAGCCTTTACTAAAAACCTAAACTGCAACAACAGCAATGCTGCATGATGCGGGCGGGTTGATAAAGCGGACGAATGTTTAAACTAAGCTTTTTCATGAGAAAATTAAATGAGGATGATTAGTTTGAATAACTAATTACTTATTTCCTATAGAATAAGTAGACAAATAAAAATAGATTTTATGGAACCACCAAAGCTTTAGCGCATAAATTTTTAATTTAAATAAAAATTAATATATAAACAATTAAAAATCAGATGGTTTTAATTAATCACTTTCATGCTTTATAACTTCACTGAAAAGATGATGGTGAAATTGCAGAGAAAATAAACAGATAAGCACTCAATTTTCAATCAGTAGCTACGCTTACCGGCTTAAGAATTTCTGAATAACAGGCGGACCAGCATGTACGATGATTATGCTATTTAAACCTGTTTAGATTTTTATAAATATTTTTTTCCGGTACAACCAGTAAAGAATAAGCCACTCGGTTAACAACACCAAACCTCCTTTTACCAACGTAGCATAAGGCACGCCAAAGATTTGAGCGTAATTTTTACCCAGGTGAATGGAAAGAGAATCGGCAATAAAGGCATCGACACCGTGGGCTATCAGGTAGGCTGCAATAGAATTCATACCAATTACCATTAAGAAAAAGGCCCACTTTCGTTTATTCCCCACATCGATAAGGCCGTAGAAAAAAGATAAAAGTAAAAAACATAAACCACCGCTAAACAAAACCCAGGCCGGTGTCCAGATGCGCTTCACTATTGGGTTTATGCCGGCAACATGCAGCAGAAGGCCGGCAAGTACTAAAGCCAGACCAGATATAATAAACATCCTTATTTTTCCTTTGGGTGCGATTGGTGCGGAACGGAGTATGTTTCCGGCCAGTAAGCCTAAAATCATGGTGCCCAAAGTGGGAATAAAATTTAGTGTAGCGTAGCCGCCTTTGTTGAATTCAAAGACAGTTTCGCGCGGGAATAAATTAAGAAACCACCGGTCAAAAGCCCATGCGATGTTAACATTGTTGTTCCAATGCGCGGCAAAGCCTTGCAGATTATGTTCCCAATCGGGCGTTATACCAGTTATGGTGTAATCAAAGCCAGCACCAGGCAACGGGGAAAGCGCGAAAAGGGCCCAATACCCCAATAAAATTACAGAAAGGGCTATTATTTGGATACGAGGGGTATAAAACCCAAGCGTAAACAGAAAAGTATAGCCTAAGCCAATTTGGGCAAGCGTATCGGTGAAGATAAAATTTGTTCTGTCGGCGTGCATCGAGCGCAGGAATATGCCCAGGGCAATCAGTATAAGCGACCGGGTAAGGGCATGCCGGAACAAGGGTCCGAAGGTGGCCCCCCGGGCTAAGCGGCTGCCCAGGGAAAAAGGGAGCGCCACTCCTACTAAAAAGGAGAAAGAGGGCTGAATAAGATCGTGCAGCGAGCAGCCCACCCAAGGTACGTGACTCTGGTGAAAACTCAGAAACTGCCAGAACTTACTATCGGGCAAAGCTTCGGAAACCTTCCGGAAAGACAACACTTCAGCCATCATGAGCAGCATGACAAATCCCCGGTAAACATCTACAGAACCCAGCCGCTGATTTACCAGGGGCGGAATAACAGGCATAGCTTCTGCCGCGGCGCTATTTGCTTTTGTGGTGGGGCTGGCTACAAGTTGCATAAGGTTTACAAGCTAAATTTTAAAACTGGATCAGTTACACTGCTTCATTATTATAATTCCGGGTTTCTTAAAACAGATTTATGTCCTTGTTTAGCAAGGATTTAAACCAAGACAATCCAAATCGCTAACCTATACCGCAAGGCTTTTATTTAACTTGAATAGCAGCTTTGGTTAAATTTTTCCTGCCCGGAAGGCTATAAATTTAACTCAGGCGAATCGAACGTTTATTTTTAACCGCTGCTTTTACGCCTTTCCATTCTTTTACAAGAGCAGTTTCGGGTTCGCGCACCCGCACCGAATAAGTGCCTTTGGCAAATACTTTGGGTTTAAAGCGGTTGCCTTTGATACGCAGCGCATAAACCAGCTCGTTGGTGTTTTCATCTACTATTTCTACCACCGGATTTTTCAGGTTGCCTATTTTAATTTCGGGTAGCCACGCTACGGCCGGGCGGCTGTAATTATCTTCCTGGTTAATGGTAATAGGCCAGCCGGCGTATTGCCCATCGGGTTTCTGGCTGGGATTGATGAAACGGGGCCAACACTCAGTTTTAATGGTGCGCTGGGCTTTGTTAAAGGTTACAATGCCGTAGCCAGTAGCCCGGTCGTAAACGTTCGCGGGCTTTAAGTCCGTTTTTTGCGGGTTCGCCACGGCGTGTACCGTCACCCGGTTGCCAAAGCCATCGCGGAAATTACCGGTATACACCGGTTGCCCCGGCAACGGCTGGTTATTGGGGGCCGGCCACCATCGGCGCGCATGTAGGTTATTCAGGGCTGGTCCGGCAAAAACGAATCCCGAGTCGCCAAAAGCATCCACGCCGTAGTGTACCATGCTGGCCAGGTGCTGGTCGCCGGCAATATGAAAGGCAAAACATTTCCGAATCGCTTTCAAGGCTTCGTCCCGGCCTTTCTGCGGCCAGCCATTCGAATCCATATTGCCGGTGGGGGCATCGCCTTGCACGTATTCGCCGGGTTGCGGAATAGCCAGTTTACCGGTAATACTATCGGTGGTGCTGCCGGCCGGCAAAGTATCGATGGTACAGAAATTGGTCTGTGATAAAACCGCTTTCATTTGGGTGCCGTCCTGCCAATCAGTAGCCCAATGTTGCAGGAATGCCAATTGTCGCTCCCCTAACAAATCTGCTTGTATGTCGCGGTGTTGCTTAATGTCAAATTCGGTTGGGTTCTGGATAAAACCATTCACCACCTTTGCTGCCGGGGGCAATACATTTTTGGGAGCCGATTTAAACTTGCGGTCTTCCAGAATGGCAAAACTAATACCGCCGTAATTCCAGTTGGTATAGTATACCCGGATTCCTTGTTTTACCGGGGTGGGATCGTAGGCGTCGGGTAAATGGCCGGTTTGGGTACGGTGCACCATATTAACCCATTCTGCGGGCATTTTGTAGCCGCCCTGGTCCTGCGCCGGCGAACCCCAATCTTCTGCAGTGGAGGCGTGTTTGCCTGCCTCGCCCCATAAATTGCCGTGGTACACATCGTGGTCGTCGGGGATAATGGCACAGGGAATGTGGCGGAAAATATCGCGGTACGACCACCCAAACATATACCATTTGCGCAGGTAATCTAAACAGGCCTCCGGCAGCGGATGCGTCTGAATGCGAAAGCCTCCGCTCGATTCGTAAAACTGATCGCCTAAAAATACCGCCAAATCGGGTTGGTGTACAGCCACATGCGGCGCAATTTCGGCGTCCGGAAAACCAAAATCGGCGTTGCAGCTAAACACCGCTACTTTTAGCGCTTCCTGGTTAACCGGTTCGGCGGCAATGGTGCCTTCGTAAAAATATTCCCGGCGCTGTCCGCTCTTTAAAGGTAAATCTACTTTCAGGCGGTAAGGCACGGCTTCAGCAGCCGTCCAATTGTTTACCCGGAAAGGCACCGAACGCCCCATGGGATCGATGGTGCCCTTAATATTTTCCCAGGTATTATTCCGTTTTAACTGCAAGGCTACCGTATGCCCGGGAATGTTTTCGATGGGAGCTAGTTGGGCGGTAAGCTTTAATGTTTTCTGGTGTAAGGTATATTGGGCAAAACAAATGGGCCCAAATACCTGACCTGGATTATGCGAAATTTTAGGACCGCTTATTTGCCAATCGCTGAATAAGACTGTTGCTTTACTGCCGCTCTCCTCGGTTTCGCCGCCTGTAGAATTTAAAGGTTGGCCGGCAGCATTAATTCCCAGGTCGGTGTTCTCGGGCCGGTCATAATGCTGCACCAGCGCCATATTACCAATTAAACTTTTTGCTGCTACGGTGGCGGAAAGTTCGTCTATAGGTTTATTTGAACGGGGGTTAATGGCAATTAAAGTAAGCTGAAAATCATCCATTATCGGCTTAGCCCGGATAATCAGGCGTACTTCTTCTTTAGAGGCGATTTGTTTTTTACTGCGGTTTTCCCCGATAAATAAAGTACCAGCAGTGGTAAGACCGGCATCGAGTCCCTGGCCAAACACCGCAGCGCACCGGTAATCGTCGAATCGGTTCAAATCCCGGGCTCCTAACCGAAAACCGGCATAATTACTAGCGGCTTCATCGGCTTTATTATTTTGGCTGAATTGTAAGGTTACGCTGGTTTCAAAGGCTTCGGGTTTAGCGCTTAACTGGGTGGTTAAACAATGGAGCGTTCGGTTACTATTCCGCACCAGGCATGCCAGTTTGCCATCCTGAATGCGCCAGTCCTGCAAACGGTTTCCCCAGTATTCCGGTCCTACCCAAGGCATATCCGGCCATTCGTGCCACGCCGACGCAAACCCCGCGGCAACGGTGGCTTCCGCGGTGCGTTTACTTCCAGATTTTTTTTCGGCTGCGCTAGCGATGCCGTTTTGGTCTAGTAAAACGCCCGGCACTACCACACTCATGGCCAAAGCTTTCAACGACTTTCTTCTGTCCATTTCTAGTAAATTATTTTATTCTTCAGGCGTGCCTAAGTAAATGCAAAATGGCTACTCTATTATATAAAGGCGCTGTTTGACTACCCCATGTTGTACAGGGAAGCCATCAAAAGCAAATCGCTTATAAAACAGCATGCTTTATAAAATCTAACCGCTAGGCAGCCAATATTTTTACTTTATTATTGTTTATTCGGCCAGAATATAGATGGCAATAACGGCTAGTACCATTCCGGTTAAGACTACAAAATGCGGCATAACCATATACAATAGCAGCGAAATAATGATGGTAATTACCGGAGCTAGCGCCGTGATGGGTACCACAATAATGGCTTTGCCGTAGCGTAAGGCATAAACCAGCGTTAAAGCCCCGATTGAATTCAGCACCTGGATTAGGGCGGCCAGGTAAGGTCCTTTAAAGTCCCAATTAATATCTTGTGAAAAATCCGTCATCCATAAGGCAACCGGAATCAGTAATATGGCCGTTAGCATCATGTAGAAAAAAATGCTTTCGGCTTTCATGGAGTCGTTGGAGAACTTCATGGCAAACGCCTGAATGCCCCACATAAAAAACACCACTATCGACAGTAGCAGCCACAGGTAACCGCTTACATTTTTATCGTTTGGTTCCTGGTAAGAAAGGGAGAGAATAGCCACCAGCGCCAGTATAATACCCAGCCAATGCCGGCGCGTGGTGGTTTCTTTTAAAAATAAGGTGGACATAAAAATGGTTACCACCGGGAAAAGCGAAATAATGGGGAATACCACGTAGGCCGGGCCAGTCCGTAAGGCCTGGAATAGGATGAGCTGGCCCGCCGCTCCCAGTATTCCTACCAAACAACCCCAGAATATGGATTTGGCATCGTACTCCAGTTTAAAATTAATATTTATTAAGGCTACAATGGCACAGGGAATCATGGTTAGCGCCCACACCGTATAACCCAAAGTAGCCGGAAAGCCGGCTTTTTCCGGAATTTCTATAAAAGCGCCCCAAATACCCCAAAGCAGCGTCGTAATAAATGTGTAGAGTACCCAAGGTCTTTTTCCCATAGTTTATTTGCAGGTTGTTAATAATTATTCTTAAACAACAATTACCTGAATGCCCATATTTTCCAGTTTTTTCTGGTCTTCCAGGGGAATTCCGGCATCGGTTACTACCACATCTACTTCCGAGATGGGCGCAATAAAAGCAAAACTCCTTTTCAGGAATTTACTCGAATCGGTAACCACAATTACCTTTTTCGAAATGTCGATCATAATCCGGTTCAGGTGCGCCTCTTCTACATTCGGCGTCGAGAGGCCGTGCGTAGTACTAAAGCCATCTACCGCCAGAAATAACTTATCGCAGAAATAATTTCTAAAACTTTCTTCGGCGGTAGCACCTACCAGCGACAAGGAATTTTTGCGCAAGAACCCGCCCGGTACAATTACATTGGCATTCTGGTGTTCGGCTAACTGGTTAGCCACGTTCAGGGCATTGGTTATAACCGTTAATTCCGTTAAGTTAGTTAAGTTCTTTGCTATTTCGAGCGTAGTAGTACCGGAATCCAGAATAATGGTATCCCCTTCTTCTACCAACTGGGCCGCCGCAAAACCAATGTTCTTTTTTTCTTCTAAATGCTTCTTGTTTTTATCTGAAAGTGCAAAGTCAACGCCTACCCTATCGAGCTTAATGGCACCGCCCCGGGCCCGGATAAGCATATTTTTTTGCTCTAAGCGGCGCAGGTCGTTCCGGATAGTTACTTCGCTAACTTTTAATTCTTCACTTAAAGCACCAACATCTACTTGTCCATCAGCCTCCAGTTTATTTAATATAATTACCCGGCGTTCAACGGTCGATTTTTTATCTACTTCTATCATAAGGCAGTCTTGTTAATATCTTTCGAAATATAATATATATTTTCTATATTAATATTTAGAATTAAAAAATTTAAAGTACTTCCTTTCGATTAAAGTTTTCTCAAATTCTCTGCTGTAAGCTTAATAAAACCCCTGTAACGGCTAATATTGCTAATAAATTAATAATTTAAAAAATTTATTTAGCTTTATGAAAGCAAATAAAAATAATTATTTGCATATTGACAAGGAAAATAATAAGCTTTAAGTTTACATCGTAACGAAACGAAAACTTTAGTATGTTAAAAATCGATAAAAATAAGAAGGTAAATGGTTCAACTGATTATTTAGGCTATAATCAATCGGAACTGCAAGAGCGCGGGGCTATTCATACTGCCAAAGAAATATCTGGTCAGCCAAAACTTTGGTTAGATACCTGGAGCCTGGTGGCACAGGATCGTTTTCGTTTGGATTCGTTCCTGGAAGAAGCCTATGCCCATCCGGACCTGAATGTTTTATTGACCGGCGCCGGCACATCGGCCTTCATCGGCGATATTTTAGAGGGACCGTTTCAGCGGAATTCCGGAAAATCTACCCGCGCCGTGGCCACCACCAATTTAGTGTCGCACCCGGGGAATTACTTTCATGCGCAGGTACCTACTTTGTTAATCTCATTTGCCCGTTCCGGCAATAGTCCCGAAAGTGTGGCAGCCGTCAATCTGGCCGATAAGCTTTGCCAGAAAATATATCATTTAATTATTACCTGTAATCCGGCCGGAGAACTGGCAACGCTTAAATCCCAGAATACCTCGCTGGTGTTTCATTTACCACCCGAAGCCGACGACCAGAGCTTGGCCATGACCGGCAGTTTTTCTTCAATGCTGCTGGCCGGTCTGCTTATTTCCCGGCTGGCTATAATAGATGAGCTGGAAATCCAGGTAAAACAGTTGGCCGCTTACGGCGAAGGCATCTTAAGTAACTTTACCGCTAAACTAAAAGAAATAGCCGCCCTAAACTTTAACCGGGCTATTTTTCTGGGTTCCGGCCCGCTCCACGGCACCGCCCGCGAGTCGGATTTAAAATTACAGGAACTGACAGATGGAAAAATTATTTGCAAACATGATTCCTTTTTAGGTTTCCGGCACGGCCCTAAAGCAGTAATAGATGCCACTACCCTGCTGGTTTACCTGTTTTCGAACCAAGCCTATGTGCACCAATACGAATTGGATTTGGCACAGGCTATTAGCCAGGGCGATAAAGGTATATTCCGGTTAGGGGTAATTGAATCTACGCAAAAAGCAGAAGCGGTAGAAGTGGATTGGCTGCTGCAGCTTTCGGATGGTAACCCACCCATTGACGAAGAACTTTTAGCTGTTTGCAGTGTAATGCCCGCTCAGATTCTCGGATTCTTTAAATCTCTGGATTTAAAACTAAAACCTGATGCCCCTTCGGTTAATGATTCCATTACCCGGGTAGTACAAGGTGTTAATATTTATCCTTTTGAGGTGGCTTTGCCCACCAACGGCCAGCATAAACTTAAAAAGGTAAAGTTAAATTCCTGATATGATTCTTTGCTTATGCCCGAATCCGGCAATTGATATGTACATCTGGCTGAACACGTTTGCAGCCGGCCAGGTGAATATTCCTCAAAAAGAAGAACGGTTTCCGGGCGGCAAAGGTGTGCACGTAGCTTTGGCAGTAGCAGAACTGGGCGAACCGGTTATGCTGCTCGGCTTCTGGGGCGGACCAACTGGCCAGTGGGTCCGGGAAAAATGCGAGGCCCTGGGAATTGCCTGTTATGGTCCGGATGTAAGCGGCTGGACCCGGACTTGCCTGAGTTTTAAAGGCGAAAATAACCTGGATGATACAGAGCTGCTGGGCATTGGTCCCTCCATTTCGGAGGCAGATTTCGAAAATTTTTTAAAAATATTCGTGAGATTAGTAACATCTGCCGATTTAGTAACCATGAGCGGTTCCTGGCCCCAAGGTGCGCCACCCGATGCTTATGCCCAGATCCTGGCGCTCGCCCACACCGCCCGCAAGCATACTGTTCTGGATTGTGCCGGCGAGCAGTTGCAGCAGGCCTTAAAGCAAAAGCCCTTAGCGGTTCATGTAAACCGCCGCGAAGGGGAAAGCCTTTTCCGGGAAGCGGATCCGGTCCATCTAGCAGCGCTGCTGGCGGAAAGATGTACCTACGCCGCTGTAACCGCCGGAGCAGACGGTTTGTATCTGGCTGCTCCAAACGAATTTATCCAGGCCAGTTGCACCTTAGATAATATTTTTAGTGCGGTAGGTAGCGGCGATTGTTTGGTAGCTGGTTTGGCCGTGGCTTTTATAAGAGGCATGGCTTTAACCGAAGTAGCCCGGCTGGGAGTGGCTTGCGGCAGCGCTAATTGCCTACGGCCCGAGTTGGGTATGCTTCACCGCTCCGATGTAGAAAGGCTGCAACCGCAGGTAAAAATAAAACAACAGGAAAAAATAATGAAACCACTAAACTATTCGCAATCCTGATTACCATGAAAGCTATTGATGTAATTGTAGTGGGCGAACTAAACGTTGATTTAATTCTGAATCAAATTGGTACTTTCCCCGAAGTAGGCAAAGAAATATTGGCGCAGCAAATGACCTTAACGCTGGGTAGCTCCTCGGCCATTTTTGCCAGTAACCTCAGCAGTTTAGGCGCTAAGGTGGCTTTTATTGGTAAAATAGGCCAGGATCCTTTTGGTGAAGTGGTATTACAAAGCTTGCAAGCCAAGGGGGTAGATACCAGCCTGATTATTCAGAGTGCTGATTTACATACCGGGGCTACCGTAGTCCTCAATTTCGACGAGGACCGGGCCATGGTTACCCACCCGGGGGCCATGAATGCATTGTGCCTGGCCGATATATCGCCGGAACATTTATCGCGGGCCAAACACCTGCATTTTTCTTCTTATTTTTTACAGCCCGGTTTACAGAAGGAAATAACTGATCTGTTCCGGTTAGCCAAAGCGTTGGGCCTGACCACCTCTTTTGATACCCAATGGGACCCGCAGGAAAAATGGGACCTGGATTTAGCGCAGATTCTGCCTTATGTAGATGTTTTTCTGCCCAATGAAAAAGAACTTTTTAAACTTACCCGTACAAATTCGCTAACCGAAGCGATTGCGGTTCTACCGGAAAACACCCGTACGGTGCTGGTAAAAATGGGTAACAAAGGTTCGGTATCCTGGTGCGATGGCAAATTATTACCCATGGAACCCTTTTTGAATGAAGATGTAGTAGATGCCATCGGCGCCGGCGACAGCTTCAACGCTGGTTTTATTTATAAATATATTCAGGGAGCCTCCGTGGAAGAATGCCAGCGCTTCGGCAACCTGACGGGCGCCGTTTCTACCACCGCTGCGGGTGGTACCACCGCCTTTACCGACTACAATAAAGTAAAAAAAATTGCTCAGGAAAAATTTGGATACGCCTTATAACATGACCTTACAGGAAAAATTTAAAGAAATGCAAGCCAAAGGGGCGGCTTTACTAGCCACTAACTTTTACAATTACGAAACTTTGCGGGGCGTGCTGGAAGCAGCTTCTGCCCTGCAGCAACCCATTATTTTACAACTTACCCGCAGTTCTATTGATTACATGACCTTACCCGTGGCCGTTAAAATGGCCCGCGCTGCCTTACAGGAACACCGGGTAGAAGGCTGGCTGCACCTGGACCATGGAGATTCTTATGAACTAGCTGCGCAATGCTTAGATGCCGGATTCGATTCAGTAATGATTGATGCCAGCGAAAAACCCATCAACGAAAATATAGCGGTAACCCAACGGGTAGTAGCTTTAGCTAAACAATATAATGCCAATGTTGAAGCCGAACTCGGTTACGTAGCCAAACTGGGGCAATCGAAAGATAAATTAGGTTTTACCGAACCCGACGAAGCCCGCTACTTTGTGCAGGAAACCGGCATTGATGCCTTGGCGGTGGCCATTGGCTCGGCGCATGGCTTTTACACCGAAGAACCCAAATTAGATTTAGAAAGACTAAGCCAGATTCAGGCGGTTACCGATGTGGCCCTGGTCCTGCACGGCGGCTCGGGCATTGCCGGCACCATGTTACAGGAAGCCATTCAGCGCGGTATCTGCAAAATTAATCTGGCAACTGAAATCAAAAATATATTCATGTACCAGCTAAAGGCCGATCTTTTAAAAAGCGATGAAATTGACTTACGCAAAGTTTTCCCGCCGGCCATCAAAGCGGTTACCAACCTGGTTAAGGAGAAGTTAGAAATCGTTAAAAATGAATTAATCAGCAAATGACAGGCGCTTTAAACAATTTCCGTTCCCTCCTGCTAACTTCCTTGCTGGCACTTGCCCTGCAAAACTGCTCGCAGCCGCATTCCGAGAAAGCAACCGCCGGAAACAAAAACGCAACAACCGCTTCGGCTGAATATTACGGGCCCGACGATTTCCGAAAGGTGGAGAAGTTTGACACGCACGTGCATTTTAACAAGGTAGATTCTACTTTTATCAACAAAGCCCGGGAAGAAAACTTCCGGTTGATTACGGTTAATGTCAATCCGGCTTATTACCCCGCCATTGAAAAACAACGGGAAATAGCCATGCAATTAGTAAAAACTTACCCCGAACGCATAGCCTACGCCACTACTATTTCGATGGACGGCTTTAATGAGCCGGGCTGGCAGGAAAAGACCTTAGTCTACTTAAAAGACTCTTTCGATAAAGGCGCTATTGGCGTGAAAGTTTGGAAAAATATTGGCATGGAGTTTAAAGACAAGGATGGCAAATTCGTCATGATTGATAATCCTAAATTTGATCCCATTTTTGATTTTATCCAGCAGCAAAATAGAACTCTGATTGGCCATATTGGGGAACCGAAAAATTGCTGGCTGCCGGTAGAGCAAATGACCGTGGCCGGCGATAAGAAATATTTTAGCGAGCACCCGCAGTACCACATGTACCTGCACCCGGAATATCCATCTTACGAAGAAGTCATTCAATCACGGGATAATGCGCTGGCCAAGCACCCCAACCTGCGTTTTGTAGGTGCCCATTTAGGTAGTCTGGAGTGGAGTGTAGATGAGTTGGCCAAGCGCCTGGACAAATACCCCAACATGGCCGTGGACATGGCCGAACGTATTTCGCACTTCCAGTACCAGGCGGTAACCGATTGGCAGAAAGTACACGACTTCTTTATTAAATACCAGGACCGCCTCCTGTACGCCACCGACCAGGAAATAGATGATAATAAACAACCTGCCGAAAGGAATAAGAATGCTGAAGAGGTCTGGAAAAGACACTGGTTGTTCTTTACCTCGGGCGAAAAGATGAAGGTACCGAAAGTAGAGAAAGAATTTAACGGCTTAAAACTGCCGCGCGAAGTAGTAGATAAACTCTACTACAAAAATGCCCAGAAGTGGTTTCCAGGGGTGAATAAAGCCGCCTAAAACTGCGGCATTACACCACTTACCACGAACCCAAAAGCTATTTATTTAGATACAGAACTTCGAAAATAATCCACCATGATAAAAACCTGCCAACTTAATTACCTGCCACTTCTCTTCCTGGGGCTGTTTGGTCTTTTACAGAGCTGCTCGCAGCAGAAAAATGCCGAAAACAGTTCTGCGGGCGATAACAGTACCGCAACAGCCAAAACCGAATATTATGGTCCGGACGATTTTGAAAAGGTAAAAAAATTCAACTCCCATATCCACATCAAGGTGGAGGATACGGCCTTTGCGCAACAGAATATCCGGGATAATTTTGATTTTTTAGTCGTTAACGTCGCCTCGCCTTCTTCGCCGCCGCCGCCCAAACAACAGGAAATAGCCTTGCAAGTGGTAAAAGCTTACCCCGAACATGCCTCCTATGCCACCACCTTTTCCCTGGAGGGCTTTAACGAGCCGGGCTGGCAGGAAAAAACGCTGACCTACTTACAAGATTCTTTTGACAAAGGCGCCCTTGGCGTGAAAATCTGGAAAAATGTAGGCCTGGTGCTAAAAGACAAAGAAGGCAAGTTCGTCATGATTGACGATCCCAGATTTGATCCTATTCTGGATTTAATCGAGAAGAATAATAAAACTTTGATTGGGCATATTGGGGAGCCGAAAAATTGCTGGTTGCCGGTGGAGCAAATGACCGTGGCCGGCGATAAAAAATATTTTAGCGAGCACCCGGAATACCACATGTATCTGCATCCGGAGTACCCTTCTTATGAAACCATCATTAACGCCCGGGATCACATGCTGGAAAAGCATCCCAACCTGCGTTTTGTGGGTGCTCATTTGGGCAGCCTGGAGTGGAGCGTGGATGAGCTGGCCAAGCGCCTGGACAAATACCCCAACATGGCCGTGGACATGGCCGAACGTATTTCGCACTTCCAGTACCAGGCGGTAACCGATTGGCAGAAAGTACACGACTTCTTTATTAAATACCAGGACCGCCTCATCTATGCCACCGACGAAACGGTTAACGGCACAAAAACGCCGGCAGAAGTAAACCGGCTGGCCCACGAAAACTGGCTCCGGCACTGGCAATTTTTTACCTCGGGCGAAAAGATGAAGGTGCCAAAAGTAGAAAAAGAATTTAACGGCTTAAAACTGCCGCGCGAAGTAGTAGATAAACTCTACTACAAAAATGCCCAGAAGTGGTTTCCGGGTATCGCCAAAACGAAGGTGTAATAATTTATACAGGCAACATGCATAACCATCCGGGCAAAGCTTTTCTTCTACTCTTTTTGCTGAGCTGCCTCTGCCATCAGGCAGTTAACGGGCAAGGTGCTGATTTGAGGCTTTTAGACTGGCAGCCCCGGAGCCAAATGGTAGTTAAAGTAACGAATATTCAGAAGCCTAAATTTCCGGTTATAGATATTCATAATCATTTACGGGACTTAAAAAACGCCGAAAAATATCTGGCCGAAATGGAAAAAGCCGGCGTCTGGAAATGTGTAAGCCTGGATGGCCGCTCCGCCGATAACTTTTACAAAGAGCATTTAAAAGCTTCGCAGGCGGTTTCCCCAGATCGGTTCCTGGTTTTCTTTACGCCGGATTTTAGTAAAATAGATGCGCCCGACTTTGGCCGCCAGGAAGCCCGCAAACTGGAAGATGCCGTAAAACTGGGTGCCCGGGGCATGAAAATATTTAAAACACTGGGCTTAACCATAAAAGATAAAAGCGGCCGCCTTGTGCCGGTAGATGATCCCCGTATCGATCCTATCTGGGCGAAATGCGGCGAACTGGGTATTCCGGTTGTAATGCACGTTTCTGATCCCAAAGCATTTTTTACGCCGGTAGATAAACACAACGAGCGGTACGACGAACTGGCCGGCCACCCGAACTGGGCTTACGGCAAGGAGTACCCGGCCAAAGAAGAAATTCTGGCGCAACGTAACCGGGTGCTGGCGCGGCATCCCAAAACCATTTTCATCGGGGCCCACGTCGGCAATTTACCCGAAGAACTAAGCCGGGTTTCGGAATGGCTGGATACCTACCCCAATTTTTACGTGGAGATCTCGGCCCGCATCAGTGAACTGGGCCGCCAGCCTTATACGGCCCGGAAATTTATGATTAAAAACCAGGACCGGATTTTATTTGGTACCGATACGGCGCCTAATGCCGAAGCTTACCGGGTCTATTACCGCTTCCTGGAAACCGATGACGAATATATAGACCCGGCCGCCGGGCACCACCTGCAAGGCCGCTGGATGATATACGGCCTTTCCCTGCCCGACGAGGTGCTGGAGAAAATATATAATAAAAATGCCCAAAAGCTTTTAAGCCGGTATCAGGATGCTAAAAAATAATTATTAACCTATAAAAGATGAAAAGTTATGAGCAATTATGATCGCAGAGACTTTTTAAAGCTTTCTTCCGCGGCTTTGGGCGGCTTGGCCCTGAGCGGATTGGCTTTACCGCAGGGTACGCTGGCACAAACAGCTCCGGCTAACAAACCGGTACGCCTCGGCTTTATTGGCATTGGGGGGCGGGGCTCTTTTCATCTTGATTCGGCATTGGGCATTGAAGGCGTAGAAGTGCCCGCATTATGCGAAATTATTCCGGCCCGCCTGGAGCGCGCCGCGGCCTGGGTGAAAGAATCCGGCCGGCCGGCGGCCCGCCTCTACGGCAAAGGCCCCACCGATTATTTACGCCTGATTTCCGAAGAAAAACTGGATGCGGTTATCTGCTGTACGCCCTGGGACTCCCATGCGGCTATTTGTCTGGCCGCCATGCGCAATAATAAACACGCCGTTTCGGAAGTACCGATCGTGCTAACCGTAGATCAGGCCTGGGAAATAGTGGAAACGTACGAAAAAACCGGTAAATGGGCCACCATCGGGCTCGAAGGCTTCGGCGAAATGGCCGTTCTTAACATGATTCAGAAAGGTATGCTGGGCGATATTATTCACGCCGAAACCGGCTATATCCACGACCTGCGGCGGGTGAAATTCGACCCGGAAGAAGAGCCGTGGCGCTTACAACATGCCTTGGACCGGAACGGGAACCTCTACCCCGATCATCCCATGAACAAAATGATGCCGGCCCTGGATATTAACCACGGCGACCGCTTTGATTTTCTGGTTTCGATGAGTTCTAAATCCGTTATGATCAATGATTATGCGGCCAAACAATTTGGCAAAGATTCTAAATACGCCAAAGCTAAAGTTAAACTCGGCGATTACAATGCCACCCTTATCCGGACGGTGAACGGCAAAATGATCACCCTGAACCATGATACCCATACCCCGCACCCCCGCGAGAATTACCGGGTACAGGGCACCAAAGGCGTTTACATGGGCGATAAAGGCTCCAAAAGAATATACATAGAAGGGGTTAGTCCGAAAGAACACGAATGGGAACCGGCCGAGAAATATTTGGCTGAACACGAACACCCGCTTCTGAAAAATTACAACCCGCCCCCCCGGAAAGGAGGCGCCACCCGCGGACATGGCAGCCGCAGTACCCAAACGCCCATTGTCTGGCACAGGTTAGTCGCGGCGCTCCGCGAAAATAAAATGCCGGATTGGGATGTGTACGATTCCGTTACCAGCAGTGCCATTTCGCCCTTAACCGAAGCATCCGTTGCCAGCAAAAGCCGGCCGGTAGACTTTCCGGATTTTACCAAAGGCAAATGGAAGCAGCGGAAACCCATGACTTTTGTTTAATTACCCCATCCACCACTTACCGACTAAAAAATTACGCAGCTTAAAACAGCAATTTTTATGAACAGACGCATTTTTCTGAAAAAGAATATTTTGGCCACCACCGGCTTGGCTTTGGCGCCGGCGCTATCCTGGGGCAAGGCTGTTGCGCCCGATAAAAAAGTACGGATAGGCATGATTGGCGTAGGCAAGCGCGGTACCAGTCATTTACGCAACTTACTCTACCGCGACGATATAACCATTCCGGCTATTTGCGATATTGACCCGGAGCGGATAAAGATAGCGCAGGAATTAATAGCCAAAGCCGGCCATAAAAAAGCGGAAAATTACACCAGCGGCGAGCACGCTTACCTGGATTTACTCAAACGCAAAGACCTGGACGGGGTGATTATAGCCACGCCCTGGGAATGGCATACCCCCATGGCCGTGGCCGCTATGAAAGCCGGAAAACGGCCCGGGGTAGAAGTATCGGCCGCTAATACCATTGAAGAATGCTGGGATTTGGTAAACACTTCCGAAGAAACCGGGGTGCATTGCATGATTCTGGAAAACTCCTGTTACCGCCGCGATGTAATGGCCGTGCTGAACATGGTACGACAGGGCGTTTTTGGGGAACTGGTACATTTACAATGCGGCTACGAACACGACTTACGCAAAGTTAAATTTGAGCCGGGCGTGGAGTTTGGGGCCAAGGGCGTACACGAAGCCAGCTGGCGGACGAACCACTCGGTGCACCGCAACGGGGATTTATACCCTACCCACGGTATCGGACCTATGGCGCACTGCATCAACATTAACCGGGGCAACCGGTTCGTATCTTTAACTTCGATGGCTACCAAATCGCGCGGACTACACGATTATATTGTAAAGAACGGCGGCGCGGATCATCCCAACGCCAAAGTAGAATTTAAGCTGGGCGATATTGTAACCACGCTTATTTCTACCCAGAACGGCGAAACCATTGTGGTTACCCATGACACCAATTTGCCCCGTCCTTATTCGCTGGGCTACCGCGTGCAGGGCACCAACGGCATCTGGATGGTTGACGGAAATATGATTTATATCGAAGGGAAAAGCCCGGAAACAGGCCATGGCGAGAATCATAGAGGCGAAGCAGCCGATGCCATGCTGAAAGAATACGATCATCCGCTCTGGAAAAAATTGGCGCATAAAGCTACCGGCACCGGCCACGGGGGCATCGATTTCTTTGTCTTAAATTCTTATGTAGAATCGATTAAACGCAATGTACCTTTCCCGATAGATGTGTATGATGCGGCCGCCTGGAGTGTTATCAGTCCGCTTTCCGAGATGTCGATAGCGGCCGGTGGCGCGCCTCAGTTATTTCCGGATTTTACCCGGGGCAACTGGATAAACCGCAAACCGGTTTTTGCTTTATCAGATGACCATATTTAGCGGGATAGGACTTACCTAAACTATTGAAATTCACCCTTTGAAGCTATACTTACAAGGATATATAATTTTGACATTGCTGGTGCGAGCTTGTAGTTCGTACCGCCAATTTAACAGCATTGGTAAAGCTTATTTGGTAAAATAACCTTTGTTCGTCTCCTATTTAAAGCTGTCGGTAGTGAAAAGATACGAGCTACAAGCTCGCACCAGCCCTAAAAAATTAATAGCTTTTCCGCTACAAAATTGACTTTGGGCAATGGGGAGAATTTACCGGGTTAAAACTTAATTGCTAAAGTTCTGAAACTTATAGCCTGTCATCTTGGTGGCTCTAACTATTTTTGAACTAGTCTATTATAAGCACTTAAATATTAATAAAATGAAAAATAACCGAAGGGATTTTATAAAATATACCGGACTGGCCGGAGCGGGGCTTTTGGTTGGTTGTTCTCCAAAAGATATAAAGGTTGGTTCTGCCCGAAATATTGTTTCGGGCAAAGAGCGCAAGCAGGTATTTAACATGACCGGCTATGCCGCTCCCGCTATGGAAACAGTGCGCCTGGGATTTATTGGTTTAGGCAGCCGTGGCCCCGGCCATTTAAATAATGCCAGCTTATTAGGCGGCGTCGAAATAAAAGCCTTGTGCGACATCAGGCCCGAAAGTATCGCGGCCGCTAAAAGACGCATGAAGGGCCAGGGCCATAACCCGGATATTTATACCGCAGGTGAAAACGACTGGAAAAAGGTTTGTGAGCGGCCGGATATCGACGTGATTTATATTGCCACGCCGTGGCACTTGCACACCCCCATGGCGCTGTATGCCATGGAGCACGGCAAACACGTTTGCTGCGAAATTCCGGTGGCTACCACCTTAGAAGAATGCTGGCAGTTGGTAGAAACCTCCGAACGCACCCGCAAACACTGTGTCATGCTGGAAAACAACTGCTACGATTTCTTTGAATTAATGACCCTGAATATGGTACGCCAGGGCTTTTTTGGCGAGATTATCCACGGCGAGTGTGCGTACATCCACGATTTGCTGGAAATGAATTTTTCCAAAACCCAGTACCAGGACATGTGGCGTCTGAAACAAAATGCCAGCCGGAACGGCAATTTATACCCCACCCACGGCCTTGGCCCCATTTGCCAGATTATGAATATCAACCGCGGCGATAAAATGGATTACCTCGTATCAATGTCGAGTAATGATTTTATGATGGGCCCGATGGCGAAAGAACTGGCGGCGAAAGATGATTTTTATAAGCCTTTCGCCGACAAAAATTTCCGGGGTAACATGAACACGACTTCCATCCGCACGCTCAAAGGCCGGACGATTATGTTGCAGCACGATGTAACCTCGCCGCGGGTTTATTCCCGCATCCATTTGGTAAGCGGTACCAAAGCATCGGCCCTGAAGTTTCCGCTGCCGGGCCGCATTGCCACCGGCCACAAAGATTGGGTTACGCCCGAGGAGTTAAAGGCACTGGAAGAAAAATACCAACCCGCCATTGTCCGGAAAGTGGGCGAACTGGCTAAGCAGGTGGGCGGCCATGGCGGCAAGGACTTTTTGATGAACTGGCGCGTTATCGATTGCCTGCGCAACGGTTTGCCCATGGATATGGATGTGTACGATGGGGTGCTTTGGAGTTCGATGTTTCCGCTAAGCGAAATATCCGTCAGTAACCGGTCCAGCGCCGTAGATATTCCCGATTTTACAGCCGGTAAGTGGCAAACTAATCAGCCAGTGGATATTTCCATGGCCCAGGGAGGTAACACTCAAATAAAACTTTAAGCTTTTATATTAAATAGCTGGCTCAATAAATTAATAGTTTAAAGCCACTTCCATCTTAATGGTTGGTAATTAGATATTTCAACTGCAATTAGCGCGAGGCTCCGGCCTCGTGTCTTTTTGTATCTGCCATAACAGCCTCAAACAATATAAGACCTAATATTATCGGTTAGGAAACTTGTGATAATCAGAACCGCTGTGATATTGGCGCTAGTAATAGATAAACTTACCTCACTCACTTCTGAACCGCCGCAGCTTGTTGCGTTTCCTGCCAGGCTTTTCTAAATTGTTCAAATCCAGCTAGCGTTCTTGGTTTGGCTTTCTGCAGGGCTTTTGTAAATTTATTACCGGTAAGGTGAATGCCTTGAACCTGCAGTTGCGAGGCAACCGAAATGGCTACGGCTTCGTCATAAGGTGCCAGTTTCTTTATTATCTTACCGGGGTTATCTTTAGCCGAAAGTAGTATTTGGGTGGCGTATTCTTTAGCGCTGGTTCGCTTATTATCCTTATCAGCATCAATCCAAACGGCACCCGATGCGCCCATTACCAGCGGCTCCCAGTGCGGTCCGGTTGGCTGATAAGGTTTAACCAAAGGCCAGTAAGGCATACTGCCGGCGGGTCCGTCGGCAACAGCCACCAGGAATACATCCTGTTTGGATAAGGGTAGTTGCCAGGATCCGCTCCATTTTACGCCCGCCGCTGTTTGGTTACTAATATTCACTTTCTGAATTTTCCGGCCGTTAGCATAAAGCGTTACCCGTTTAGCCCGCACCCAACTCGGCCCCAGTACCCGGACCGTTACCTGAACCTCCCCTGCTGCCGGCACCAATTCTCCCGGACCGTATTTATTCTCCACCAACAGTTCGGTCAGTAAGCCCAGACTCACCATTACTTTACCCGCGGTAAAATTATTCACGGCTTCTGCCACGTTTATCTGGCCCGGATTGGTAGCCGAGCTGCGGATATAAGTCCGCCCTTGCCCTACTATATAGCGGCTTACATCGTGCGAATCGCTGGAACCTACCGGCGTGACCTGGTACCCGCCATTCAGCATACCAAACCAATCGTGTAGTAACTGGTGGTTATCGGTTTGTAACGCACCCGAATTTATAACTTCCATGGCATTAGCCGGGAAAGTCCAGCCGGTTAAGGTGCGGCCCGCCGGGGCCAGGTGATGCGCCGGGTCAAACGGCCGGAAACCCGCATGTTCATCGCGGGCATGATTCAGAATAATAGCATTGGAGGCAGCAGGCGGGCCTAAAGTAAGCGCCAAGGCATTCCAGTCTTTTGCCCAGTAGTTGGACATAGGCGCATCCGGCGCAACCGGAAAAATATTAAAATGTCCGACCGGCGTGGTTACTTCACTGCCCATAACGGGGGTAAAATATTTATTTAGCCCTAGCTGTTTTACCTCCTGGCTGATATCGATGTGTTTATTATGATCAGTGATAATGGGCAGCTCTATTCCTTCGCCGGCCAGAGTAACCGCCCTTTCGGCAACGGTAGCATCGCCGTGGCCCGAGTGGGTAAACGTGTGCACGTGCGTATCGCTGCTAATCCAGCCGGCCGTGGGCACTTCGGCCTGAATGGCTAATTTTATTACTTTCCGCTCACCGGTCTTAAGGTTCAGGTTTACCGAATCTACACTATATTCAAATCCGCGGCCGGCGTATAACCGGTAACTACCCGCTGGCAAATGGATACTGACCTTTCCATTACCGGTATAAACCACGCCGGTCCGGGTGGCCAGTAAGTCACTTTGGAGGGTACTAACGGGTTGCAGAATACCCGCCGCATTTACTATTGTAATCCTGGCAGGCAACGGCTGCTTAGTTTTGGCATCCAGCACTTCTACTTCCACCAAAGCCTCGTTTAATACCTGGTTTACGGGGCGGTTATCCAGCACCACTTCGCCAACCCGGATGTCGTCGCTAAAAGGGCTGGCTGTTGCCACCCGCATAATATTCTCGCCGGTTTTTAAGCGGCCCGCCGGAACCGGCAGATACGTGCGCATATCTTTTTCGTCGGTAACTAATGGACCCAAAATTGAGTCATTCAGCAGCACCCGCCACGCTTGCTTCACATCTTGTTGCCTTAATTGCAGCGTGTACGCGCTTTTATTTACCTGAGCAGTAAACCGGATTTCCAAATATTTGGCCTCGGGCAGGGCCGGAAAAGATGCCCACTCCGGTTGGTCGCCGCTCCGTACATGATGTAGTTTCGCATCCAGTACCCGGTCCTGCCCGAACAGCGGCTTACCCGGAATTAACCACATCAGGAATAGGAAGGCTATTGCAACAGGTTTTAAGTTCATTCGCATGAAATCATGTTCTTGCTAAGAGTTGGCAGTAAAACAAAAAAGGATACCTTTTCTGGGTATCCTTTTAAATTAGCTTTTAAAATACTTCATTCAGGCCGAAAGTTGGTTTGCGGTTTATCCAGTTGCCCCGGGTAAAATCGGGGAAAGGCTGCGGAGCCCCGCCGGCCGCTACCGACATTTCCGACAAGGGGGTAATAACGCTCCAGGCGGCCGCATCATATACATCCAAAGGCGGCGGCGTTTGCCTTTTTACCGATTCCACAAAACCATTTAAGACAAAATAATCATTACCCGTGTGACCCGATCCTTTGGCTTTATCTTCGGATTTCTGCCAAAGCACATGGTCGAATTCTTTCATGTATTTGTCAGCTACTTCGCCCTGGTGCTCCGGGCTCTTTCCTTCTACATAAATCATGTTGCCATTATACATCCACAGGCCATTGGTGCCCTGTACCAGGTAATTATTTGTTTTGGGCCGCGGCAAATTAGTATCGTGGGTAATTACAATGGTTTCGCCGTTTTGGGTAGTAATAACGGTGGTTACAATATCGCCGAGTTTAAAGTTTACTTTTGCGTTCTGGTGGTTCTCCCCGCCTTTTTTAACAATATATTCGTGTAAGCCCCGGGCTTTGGTAGCTACCGAGGTTAATGAAAGGAATTTATTGCCCCGGTTAATATTTAACAGATTGGCTACAGGACCTATGCCATGAGTCGGATATAAATCGCCGTTGCGGTGCACCGAGTGATTGGTTCGCCATTTGGCTTCGTGTTGGCCATTTGCGCCAAATTCGGCACCGGGTGCAACTTTAATAGCCCGCAGGTCGTGCAAGTAGCCACATTCGCAATGCAAGAGCTCGCCGAAAAGTCCGCTCCGCACCATGTTCAGCACGGCCATTACATCGCGGCGGTAGCAGGAGTTTTCCAGAATCATGCAGGGCACGCCGGTTTCCTCGGAAGTGTTTACCAAATCCCAGCATTCTTCAATGGTATTGGCGGCCGATACTTCTACCCCGGGCCGTTTACCGGCTTTCATGGCGGCTACGGCCATGGGCGTATGCCATTCCCAAGGGGTGGCAATAATCACCCCGTCCAGGTCTTTGCGCTTGAGCATTTCCAAGTAGGCATGGTCGCCGCTGGTGTACGTTTCCGGTTTTTTATGACCGGCTTTGGCTATTAATTCCTGCGCTATCTTTATCCGCTCCGGGTCAATATCGCAAATAGCCGGAATCAGCACATCATCCCGTTTTAACAGGTTGCGTAAATGGTTGGTGCCGCGCAATCCAACGCCCAGAAAACCAATCCGGGCTTTTTTTTCCGGAGCGACGGCGGTACCCCAGGAAAGCGCCGGCGCTAAGGCCAGTCCGGTAGTTGCCACTAAGTTCTTTTTAAGAAAAATACGTCTGTTCATATCAGGTTAATAAAAAAGATTATCCGCTTGGAGCCTGTTATTCCTGTATTATAGATGAAGCTGTAAAGTATTTTAAAGTTGGTTGCCATTAGTGGTGTTATTACCACTAAAGAAGCCTTCACCCGACTATTTGCCGGTAAAAACACACGGCACCGGCTAGGGCCTAAACAACTATTAAAATGCTAATTATCTTTAATATGTAAAAGGCTGAAGAGGGTAAATGAATATTTTTAAATTGAGTGAAATGATAAAGTTTATCGGCTAATTCCTGAGAAACTTAAGATAAACCATTATACCTGCAGATTAAGCAAAGAACCGCTTCCTTTCCCTTTTGAGCGAAAGGAAGCATTGGTTCTTTGCTATCCACAACCACCCAAATTATGGATTCTGCGTTAAGTTAGGATTCGTTAACAATTCATTTTGCGGAACAAAGTAAACTACCCGCGGACTGTTTGGCTCGACTATCTGCACATTTTGCCCGCTTAGTAAGTGGTAGCCCGGATAATTTCGCACCAGGGGCATATTATTCCGGAATAAATCATACTTGCGCCAGCCTTCAAAGGCGAGTTCTAATCTTCTTTCTTCCAGTACTACCGATAATACCGAAGGATGACCTTTTAAATCTCCTAAGGTATACAGCGCATCGCCCGATAAACCGGCTCTTTTCCGGATTAAGTTCACATCATCCAGCGCCAACTGGTTTTTGCCTAATTTGGCATTGGCTTCGGCCCGCATCAGGTAAATATCGGCTAACCGCAAATAAACCGGCGAACTCAGGGTTTGCAATCCTTCCTGCCACGAGTATTTGTTAATGTAATATTTCTCCAGACCGTTTCTTTTCTCCAGAACTGGTTTCCCCTGGGCATCATAGGTAATATTTCCCTGCGCATTGCGGATATACACGGGTTCTACAAAACTTTGGCGGGCATCATTCGGGTTTTTATTTAATAAATTCCGGTAAGTTTCAGAAGCGTACATTTCGCCCCAGCCTGCGCCATTCTGGCTGTAGTACAACGAGCCAATCGCCGCTTTGGCCATGTCGTCGGTAGCAATATGCTTAATGGCAAAAATGGTTTCGGGGTTACTTTCGTTGGCGACCGTAAAATATTTCTTAAACGGCTCCGTATCCATTAATTTGTAGCGCTTGGAGTTAATAACCTTCTCCGCATATTCAATGGCTTTGGCGTTATCTTCCTTGTATAAATACACCCGGGATAACAGCGCGTAGGTTACTTCTTTAGAAGCAAAACTGCTGTTTTTCGCTACCGTCATTAACTCGGCAGCTTTGAGCAAATCGGCTATTACAAAATCATAAACTTCTTTAACAGTACTCCGGGGTGGTAGCGCCGTTACATCGGTATCTTTCCGAATCATTACCCCCGCCGAGGCGCCCTTATCCTGTGAATAGGGCCGTCCGAAAAGATTTACCAAATCGAAGTGCGCCATGGCCCGCAGAAAATAATTTTCGCCGAGCAGTTGGTCGGTTACCGGCGACTTTCCTTCCGGAATTGATTCTATTGCTGCATTGGTACCATATATTACTTTATAAGCGGCGAGCCAGAATTCCCGGGTCCGGTCCATGTTTACCACGTGCTGGTAATTATAGGCGAAAAACAGGTGGTTGGTAGTGGTACCGCTCAAAGTAACATTATCGCTGGCGTACTCGGTTAATACGTGCAGGTTTTTGGCGTAATTATTTCCTTTCAGGTTGGCATAATTACCCAATGTAGCGGCTTCTATCCCATCCTGCGTGGTAAAGATAGTATCGGCCGACTTGCCGTTGTAAGGTTCCAGGGTCAGCTCGCAGGACGTTGAAGTTAATAAAAGTCCTGCTGTCAGCAATTGGTACAATATATTCTTTTTCATTTCAAATCAGTTTTAAAGAATCTAAAAAATTACAGCCCCAGATTAATGCCAAAGAGTACTTTCTTGCTTAAAGGATAAGGCGTATCCAGAATGCCGTTATCAAAATTAACCTCCGGATCCAGACCGGAATATTTTGTCCAGGTATGCAGGTTATCGGCCGACACGAACACGTTCAGGTTGCTGAAACTTAATTTCTGGATCCAGGTGGCCGGGATTTCATAATTCAAGCGGATATTCCGCAAGCGGATATAGCTGCCATCCTCTAAAAACCGGGAAGAAGGTTTGTTGGAGTTGGTACCACCACCTCCCAGAATCGGGAAAGGGTGGGTTGCAACATCGCCTGGTTTTTCCCATCTGGTCCAGCCGTTTTTCAACTTCACCTGGCCGTTGGTTGGATAAGCGCCATCGGCATCCATCGATTCCCGGTCGGAATTATAAAGCAGGTTGCCGCTCACGAAGTTAAAGAACACGTTCAGGCTTAAACCTTTGTAGGCAAAATTATTTGTAAAACCACCGGTAAAATCCGGACTGGCTTTACCCACTACCTGTAAAGTAGCCAGGTTGTAGTTAGAAGTTTTTTCTACCTGGGTAACTTTGCCATCGGCATCATAGGTGAGCTTTTCCCATAACGGGCCACCGGTCTGCGGGTCTACGCCGGCCCATTTTTGCATGTACCAGGTACGCAGGGGTTGCCCCACCATTACCCTTCTTAATCCGTTTACAATCGGTTGATCGTTATACAAAGAAGTTACTTCGTTGCGGTTAAACCCAACATTAAAGTTCGTTTCCCAGGTAAAATCGGAAGTAGCAATATTAGTTGTGTTTAATTCAATATCTACCCCATTGTTCCGGATGGTACCAATATTTTGAATCTGGGAGGTGAAACCGGAAGCCGAAGATAAAGGCACATCAAATAACAAACCTTTGTTGTCGCGCTGGTAAGCATCAACCGCAATGTCAATCCGTTTGAACAAACCAATATTTAAACCAACGTTGGTCGTATAAGCTTTCTCCCAGGTTAAATTGGGGTTAGCCAATCGGGAAGGAATAGCGGCGGAAATACCGGCATATTGCGTAGAATAACTGTACAAAGCGCGGGTTATAAAATCGGCAATGTTGGCATTACCGGTAGTGCCGTAACTGGCCCGGAACTTTAATAAAGACAAAGGACCGGATTTAGGCATGAAATCCTCGTTCGATACTATCCAGGAACCGCCGAAGGCATAAAAATTACCATATTGGTTATTAGAGCCAAATTTAGAAGAACCGTCGCGGCGGAAAGACGCTACCCCGAAATATTTATTATTATAACTGTAATCTACCTGGGAAAAATAAGAGTTGAAAGCGCTCTTATATTTAGAACCGGTTATCCCCACCGGAACCGCCGCTACATCCATAATTTCCAGGCCCGATGGCACGCCGCCGCCCTGGCTGTTCAGGTTATCGCCGTAGTTGGTTTGGAATTCTGCTCCTAAAATACCGCTCAGGCTGTGGTTCCCGAAATTTTTAGCGGCTTTTAACAAATTAGAATTCAATAATGATTGCGCGTATCTGATATTATTCGTTAACAAGCCTTTCCGCAGGGAGCCGGTAGGAGTTTTGGGGTCCGCATAAAGTTCAGCACGGGCACTGCTGATATCGGCCCGGTTCGTAGTCGAGAAACTTAACCAATCATTAATATCATAATTCAGCATTAAATCGCCTTGTATATTATTACCTCTTTCATTGGAGTAATTTAAAGGCAGATAAAACAGGAAGTTAGTCCGCTCCCGTCCCCGCCAGTCTGCTTCCTGGCCGGTACGGACGGTTCCATCCGGGTTATAAGGCGCATCCCAGGGCAGGTTCCGGAAGGCCTGGTGCAGGGCCGGGCGTTCCTGCGGCGAATCGAATGTGGTATAATCCATCCGGCCATTGAGCCGGGTAGCAACGGTTACTTTCTCGTTTATTTTGTGTTCGAGGTTCATGCGAACATTAAACCGTTCGTAATCGGTAACCGTAACGGTACCCTGCTCCTTATAATAGTTGCCGCTGATGTAAAACCGGGTTTTCTCGTTGCCGCCGCTGGCCGACAGTTCGTAATTTTGAGTAAGTCCGTTCCGGAAAGCTAAGTCCTTCCAGTTGGTATCGGTTTGAGTTAGGCTGGCGGGTAAATTCGCGTCCAGGTAGCTTTCAACCGTAGTCGGAAAATTCTTGCCGGCCAGGTAAGCATTAATTTGCGCTTCTGTCGGATTCGGATTCGTTTTCTTTAGCTCGTTGATGTGGGTACTTCTTTTGCCGGTATAATCATTTACCCACATGGGGCGCTGAAAATCATAAAACTCCTGCGAGTTCATGGTTTCGAAATTGCCGCTTGAGACCCAACTGTTACCCAAGGAGGAGTTGAAGTTAATTTTGGTTTTGCCGGCTTTACCGCTTTTAGTGGTTATAACAATTACCCCGTTGGCAGCCCTGGAACCATATAAACCGGTGGCGGCCGCATCTTTCAATACCGTTACCGACTCAATATCGTTGGGATTAGCGGTGCCGCCAATTACCCCGTCTACTACGTACAGCGGATCGGCGCCCGCCGTATAAGAACCGGTTCCCCTAATCCGGACAGTTGGTGCATTACCCGGCTGGCCGGAACCACCTGAAACCATAATACCGGAGGCTTTACCTTGTAATAAGTTGCCCAGGTTGGGAGCTGTTACGCCTTTCAATTTTTCTTCGCTTACTACCGCCACCGAACTGGATAATTGGGTTTGGTTTTTAGAAGTATAACCCACCACAACCACCTCTTCCAGGGCTTTATTATCTTCATTCAGGGTAACATTTATGGTAGACTGCCCATTTACCGAAACCTCTTTGGTGATAAAGCCAATAAAGGAGAAGATCAGGGTTCCGTTAGACTCCGGGAGGGCCAGGCTATACCGCCCATCGCTGCCGGTGGTAGTACCAACGGTATTCCCTTTAAGCAACACCGTTACGCCGGGCAAAGGCTCTCCTGCCACAGAAGAAACCCGGCCGGTAACCGTAATGGGCGCTACTTTATTAAAAATTTTCTTCTTTATGGCCGGTTTAAATGCTGGGGAAATAAATTCTCTGGAACTGTTTAGCCCAATGGCACCCGCTGCCTCATACCCTTGCAGCGTTACAAAAGAAATGATAAGTCCGGTAAGCGTTTTTTTGGCTAACTGCGGAAAGACCTGGTATAAATCATTTTTCATATACAAATGGATTTAATTAAATTGAAACTGAGCAATTATTGAAGATTGGGGTAATAGGAAGCGGCGGTATGTTCGGTAAAGCTTGCTTATAGAAGCAATTCCTTATAATTAATCTTGCTAAATTCATAGGCAGGTCTAATCGAATCGACGGAACAAATACATCTTATCTATGGAAAATACTTATTAAATAAACTTCGGGCAGGCAACCCCAAAACACAAAGCGCTAAGGTTTAATCAGGTTGTGCTATTATTATAATAAGACCTGCTTAACAGCTGCCGAATATTACTCAGAATCAAAGAGGCGGAATATTAAGAGAATTAATCTTACTTAAAACATCTTTCAAAACTCAAAAGCCGACAACGCGCTTGCATTTCGTTTCGATATGGGTAATTCTTTTAACCTTTCCTTTCCAAGTATAATAATTTTTTTCCTAAATACTTTCAAAAGAAAAAAAAATTTTTGTTAGATTATTAACTGTAAAAATAACATTTAATAATATGCCAAAGGGATGGGGTTGTTAATCTGGTTTATAATTAACCAGCAGAAATGAAGCGGCACTTTAAATATACAGTAGTAGTCAGACTAAATGGAAAGCCTACGAAAGAGTATTTATAGGATTAGTGAATAATATAACTTGCTTTAAAGTAGGAATATTTTTCTCCATTTAAAATACGGGTTCAGGAAACTTTAGGTAAAATCAAATAAAAATGTGCCGGCCGGCTAACACAAAAGTACTTCCGTCTATTACCCTAGCCGGAGCCTCACAGGCTGAAACAGAAACCACAGTAATCACCAAAAGCCAGAACCCACATCATCTTAAACAAGACAATATGGGTTCTGGCTGAGGGGGTACAGAAAAATTAAGTAAGCGAAATAAAACGCTGTCTTTATTAAAAGAGTTAACGAAATGCCACTTATACTAAACTGAATAAATAAATCCGTGATAATCCATTCATAAAACCCGGTAACTTTTCAAAACTCAACCAGGTTTATCTGACTGCAACTATAAGGCCAGCTGGCATTATTACTTATTACTTATTACTTATTACTTATTACTTATTACTTATTACTTATGACATATAGCTTACAAGGTACACCTTAAAACTCTTTTTCGCCGAATTCACTTTCGGTAAACTTGGTTTTTTTGCTAAGCTGGTTCAGGTTAAAAGAAAGGTTAACTAAAAATACATCCACTTCATAAATATAATTGGTAGTGGTGTAGAAATCGCGGCCGCGGGTGGTAATGCGCTGCTCATTAGACTTCAGCAAACCTAAATCCATATTCTGCCATTGCAGCGTAGCATTTAATTTCCCATTCATGAACGATTTCTTTAAAGATAAATTGGGCGAAAAGAACCTTGAATCCTCGCCTTGAGCGGTTGCCCGTTCCGACAGATAGTTAAGACTCCATTGTAAATTCAAGGTAGGCGACAAACTAAAGGTGCTGTTGGTATTGAGGGAATACACCAAACTGGAATTATTAACGGCCACCGCATTATTAAACAAACTACCTTTTATCGAATAATTATAAACGTTACCGCCAAAATAAAGCTTCCACCAGGCCGTCGGTTTAATATCTAAGCCGGTTTCCAGGCCTACCTGGCGGGCGCGGCCGGCATTGGTAAATATTCGACTGATGATGGTATCGGCATAAACCCGGTTTACCCGGTTGATGGTATTGTTAATGCTCTGGTGGTAGAAAGTAAAAAATACCGAACCGGCTTTAAAATTCTTGATTACCCCCATTTCAGCCAGATCAATGAATTCGGGCAACAGGTTGGGATCGCCTTGCTCCAGGGTTTCGGAGTGTTCGCGCTCGGGTAACGGGTTCAGGGCAAAATTGCTGGTGCGCTGCACCCGACGGCTATAACCGGCTTTGGCTTTCCAGTTATCGTTAAAGGTATACAGCGCATTGGCCGATGGGAATAAATTGCTCAAATTAAGCTCCAGCGTAGGTTCCTCCCGGATAGTTAAATCGCGGGCAGCGTATTCGTAGCGAAGGCCCCCGCTATAAGCCAGCTTGGCCAGTTTACCGGAATATTGGGTGTAAAAGGAATGAATCTGATTATTGAGGCTTACCAAACCGCTGTTTTCCGGGTAAAGGGTAAAGTGGGTACTACCTAAGTTTTTCTCGCGGTACAGGAAATTACCGTCATCCTCATGGTACCGGAACTGATAGCCTGCCTCTAACTTGCCCAAACCCACTGTAGCGGCATAATCCAGCTTAAACCGGTACCCGCGCAAGGGCCGGTCGGTAGTGGTTTCGGTATATTGCAGGGTGTCGGCGGTTTCGGCATTTTTAAGGTTGCGGTTGCGGGTAAAGCCCGATAAATTATCATTTTCGAAAAGCCCGGAAGCAGTAAGCGTAGATTTATTCGCAAAAGTATGATTGAAATCGAGGTTGGCGATGGTAAAAGTGCCATGCCGGCTGACGAGGTTGGAGTTAAAATAATTGCTGCGCCCGATTATTTGCCCGGTGGTCTGGTTGGTGGTGGTATTGGTATAAAAAATATCGGCCAACCGGTATTCGGTGCGGGTACCATTATAAATACCGGCGTTGATACTGTTATTTTTATTTATAGCATAGGTTATTACCCCCCTAACCGAATGATTGTATTTATCGGTGCTCCGCTCCCCTACCGACGGAAACGAAGTAAACCGGTTACCAATGGTGGTATTAACATCTCCTACCCGACGGCCGGCCAAATCGCTGCGTAAGTAGCTGCCGCCCAGCGAAATGTCCCATTTATTTTGCCGGAAGTTAACGGTAGCGTCAGCGCCATACCGTTTGGGACTTTCTGCATTATTATAATCTTGTACGCTCGGCAAACCTACCTGCACATTAGCCAAAATCCCGAAACCATTATTGGTACCGGTTTTAGTGGTAATATTAATAATGCCTGCCTTGCCGTCCGGGTCGTATTTGGCGGAAGGGGACGTAATAATTTCGATGTTATCAATAGCATTGGCGGGAATCTGGCTTAAAATCTGCGCGGCATCTGACTGCACCGGCTTGCCATTTAAATAAACGGTAAAACCCGTTGAGCCACGTAAACTAATCTCGCCCTGGGCATTTACCGCTACCGAGGGCATGTTCTTAAGCACATCAATCCCGGTACCACCGGTTGCGGCCTGAAACTGCCCGGCGCTATACACCTGTTTATCTATCTGGTGGTAAACAGTAGCTTTTTGTCCGGTAACCTGTATTTCCTGTAATAAGCGGGCCGAGGCACCGAGTAATATATTGCCGATATTTAACTGCTGATCTTTTGTTAAAGCGATATTCTCTAACCTGGCTGTTTCATAACCCATAAAATGTACTTGCAGCAGGTAACTGCCACCGGCTAACTTTTCCAGCAGGAATTTTCCTTTTTCGTCGGCAATGGCGCCGCTCAAAATTTTGTTACTGCCGGGCTCCAGTAGGGTAACGGTAGCAAACCCAATGGGCTGGTTTTCCCCTTTATCTAATACAGTTCCGGTAATGGAGGCCGATTGGGCCCAGGCCGTTTGTACGAATAAAAATAATAAGAAAAATAAGGTAGTATTTTTGATCATGAAAGTAACAATTAGTTAAAGCAGTATAATTGGTTTGCCGAAAATATTAGAAATAACAGGCCCACCAATTATGTTTACAAACAGGAAAAAACAATGAATCTAATCAGTTATAATATTTTTTTAAGACAAAGGTTTCGAAAGAAAACCGCATTTTAGGAAAGAAAATAAAACAATAATATTTTTTAATACCAAAGTACTTGAAAGTTGCTGTAAAAATACAGATATTTTGGTTGATCCAAGTTACCGATAACCGGTTTTAAGCATTTATAACGCATTCCGATGACTTCTTTGAAATTTATTACCTATGCGGCTCTGGCTTGTTTTGGCTGCTTGTGGCTATTTGCAGGCTGCTCTACCAGAATAAACCAAAACCAGGCTACCGGCTTTTACACTGTAGAAGATTTTAATACCGTACCGAAGTTTGATACGCACGTGCATATCAATACCACTGACCCTAGCTTAATCGAACAGGCGCAAGCAGATAATTTCCGGCTCCTGACCATTAATGTAAGCGCCCCGGGTTACCCAACCATTTCCGAACAGCAAGATTTGGCCCTGCAACATATTAAAAACTATCCGGATAAACTGGCTTATGCCACCACCTTTTCGGTGCAAAACTGGGCAGATGCCAACTGGGCGGAAGCAAGTTTGCAATACATCAAAAATTCTATGGCTCAGGGCGCCATTGGGGTTAAAATCTGGAAGAATATAGGCATGGAACTGAAAGACGCCGAGAATGCATACGTGATGATTGATAATCCACGGTTTAAACCGGTACTGACCTATTTGGAGCAACAAAGAATTCCGGTAATCGGGCACTTGGGAGAACCCAAGAACTGCTGGCTGCCCTTAGCCGAAATGACCGTTAATAATAACCGGAGTTATTATGCTAAAAACCCGCAGTACCACATGTACCTGCACCCGGAAGCACCATCTTACGAGGACCATATCCGGGCCCGCGATCAGGTGTTGGCGCAATATCCGCAATTGCCATTTACCGGCGCCCACCTGGGTAGTATGGAATGGAGCGTAGATGAATTAGCCAAGCGCCTGGATAAATACCCTAACCTGGCCGTAGATATGAGTGCCCGCATGGGCCACCTGCAATACCAGGCTCAAACAGATTGGCAAAAGGTGCGGGAGTTTATGATAAAGTACAATGGCCGGCTGGTTTACGCCACCGACATTGCCATTGATACAAAAGAATCGCCGGCCGATGTAAAAAAACGGGCGCACGAAACCTGGCTGCGCGATTGGCGCTTTTTGGTTACCGCCGATACCATGACCACCCCGAATGTGAACGGCGTTTTTAAAGGGCTGCAGTTACCAAAAGAAACCATCGATAAAATTTACCACCACAATGCGCTGAAGATGTTTCCGGGATTAGCTAAGCTTGAAAAAGCTGCCCTTAAAGAAAAATAAAACTTCCCTAAGGACAGTTTTTCATCCGGCTTTTAATAATGGACCGGGATTATATTTCATTATGGTTATTACCATTTTCTGATAATAAAAATTTAGAGGGGTTATTTGTATCAAATTGCTAAACAGCTATAATTGATTTAAATCTTAAGTTTTAAAGATCTCGAAGATTTGTTCAGCATTATAACTTCAGTGCTTTAACAATAGTGTGTTTAGAGGATTTGGAATTATGAACCTGACTTTTTACGCTTGGTCCATATATCTTTCATTTTTTTAACACCCTGCTAACTTCTTTACCATAGCCTTGTATTTCCAAATGATCTTCAAAAACCGAAACAATAGCAAAAGCATTTTCCTCTTTTTCTACCATTCCTTTAAATGTAACATAGTTAACACCATTTTTAGAAAAGTACTGGCTTTTATGTACGTGACCGTTCAGATAGGCTTTTACATTTGCATACCTTTCTATCAAATTTCTAACTTCCGAAGCGTTCCAGAGATTATAAGGTAATTCCTCTGGGTACAAAGGAAAATGGCAAAACACTATTACCCGCTGGTTTTTCTTTTGCGCGGACGCTAACTCGTCTTTTAACCAGTTTAACTGTTCCTGACCCAAACCACCGTTCCAGGGTTGGGCATTGGGCGCTTTAGCTGCTTTCAATTTATCCAGCATAACCTGGGCTTCCTTATAATTGGCTGTACCTTCGGTATTGGCAATCAGGCTAATATCGTTGCCATTTAAAAGAATAAATTTCCAGTTCTTTTTATTAAAGGAATAATATTCATTTTTTAACTTCAGCGCCGGCAGCACTTTGCTTTTCTGGTTTGCTGCCACCTCAAAATCGTGGTTGCCAATTACATGGAATAAAGTAGGTTTAAGCCTGTTCGTAATAGAATTAAGGGTGTCGTAGCTTTTAAAATCATCGTTTATAAAATCGCCGAGGCTGATGACAAAAGCTGGCTTCTGCTGGTTAAAAACCTCCACTGCTTCGGTAAGCTTTTTAATAGAAGACCGGTAATGCCGGGTGCCTTGGTTTTCCCGATTAGCATACTGCACGTCGGCTATTACGCCGAATATAAATAGAGGCTTTTTCGGAGCTTGCGAGAAAGCTGTACTGGCAGCGGTGAAACAGAAACAAAAAAGTGAAAATTGAAACAGTCTTATCATCGTTATTATTGTATTTCTCGATCATATTCCGGCCAGAGAATTTCTCTTTTTTCGCAAATACTATAGTTCGCCAGTCGTTTGCCATACCGCCTGGTGCTTTTTTAGGAAAGAAGATACCTGGTTAAGAGATTACTTGGTTACGCCTGTTTTACCGCTTATAACTTTATTTGCCTGATGCCAAGCCGTTGCAGCAGCACATCATAAGCCGATTGCAATTCAATGGTAGCTTTCCTGTTCTTATTTGCATCTGCCTGCACAATTACCGATTCATAGGGTTTGATATCTTTCAAATAAGTAATATTCTGAAATGCAAAGAGCGCCAATTCGTCGTTCGGGTCGAAACAATATTTTTTAAGCAGTTGCTCGGCTTCCTGATCGCCGAACGCATCTACGTTGATAGCCGCCGCTATAATTTGTACCGGCGCATAGCCATTCTTCATAGCCTTGGTTAGAGCGATTTTGTGTTGCTTCTGAATTTCTAACGGTTGCGATTTAAAGCCCATAATCGCCCAGTACCGTACAATATTATTCGGGTGGGTTAATAATCCGGCTTGCTTCAGGGCAATGCTTTTACCTCTTTTACCCGCAAAAGCCGCCGCCGCATAAATGTCTCCTAATGGGTACTTACTCTTATCTAATCTGAATTCGTATGGCGTGGTGGTTTTAGAAAGTTCGGCCAGCTCGTATTCCGGTAAAAAGAGAATATCGCGGGAGTTCATAATATTCTCCTGCACGGCCTGCCGCATCTTGTTGGCTACATGCTGCATTTCCGGTTTATCAATCAGGTTCTGCAGCTCCCACGGGTCGCTATCGATATCAAACAGAAACTCGGTTGGGCGCTCCAGGAACAAGTTTTTCTGTACTGCATTTAACTTATTGCCGATAAAATCCTGGTACATTTGCTTTTTTATATCGCTTACTTCCTGGTATTGGATCCAGCGGTTTTCCGGCATAAAGGGCATAAAATTACGCGAATAAACATACCGGCCATCGGTAGCAGAACGCACCAAATCGGCCCCTTCGTCGGAGCGGTCGTTAGAAGCAAAAATTAAATCCCTGGCTGGAGAGCGGTACGTCCCTAAAATCGCCCGCCCTTTCATATAATCCGGGGCCTTTATCCCAGCCAGGCTTAAAATGGTCGGGGCCAGGTCTTCAAAATTTATTAGCTCATCGGTAACTACTCCGTTGCTGCCCCAGGGCGATAAATGGCGGTACATGGGCGGAAACCAGATAATAGAAGGTACATGATAGCCCAGGCCGATGCCATTGGTTTTAGCCCGGGGTATTCCTTCGCCGTGATCGCCAAAAAAGAAAATAATGGTGCTATCGGTTAACTTATCTTCCTTTAAACGATCCAATAATTTGCCTATTTTTATATCGGTAAGTTTAAGGGAGTTATAAACGCGGGCCACCTGCTTGCGCATTTCCGGGGTGTCGCGGTAAAAAGGCGGCATATCAAAGTCGTTTTCCCCTATCCTGTCTTTTTCCGGAATAGCGTTTAAAACGGCTTTTACATAGTTATCGTAAGTGTTGGTCATGGTACGCGACTGGTGCGAATCCATGAAGTTAAACACGGCGAAAAAGGGTTGTTTGGGTTGCCTTTTCCACCAACCCGCATTTACCGAGCTCTCATTCCAGGCTTCGGTAATCACGCGTTTCTCCGCCGACGTGTTGTAATCTGTTTTTGCATTATTGGTGGTGTAATAACCACTATTTCTTAAATAAGCCGGAAACCCTTTTATTAAATCGGGAATGGGATAGGCACTGCGGTGGTTACCGGTACCGGCTTCGTAGGTCCGGACGCCCGTAATTAAGGTAAAACGGCTAGGTGAACAAACAGTGCCCGTGGAAAAAGCATTGGTAAAACGTACCCCGTCTTTCGCCAAACCGTCTATTACCGGTGTGCGGGCCTGGGTATTACCGTACGCTCCTACAAAATGGGGAGAAGTATCTTCTATGGTTATCCATAAAATATTAGGGTTTTGGGCGTATAATTCCCCCTGAAAAATCAAGCTGGCCAGGAAAACCAAACCATAGTATAAATACCTCATTCCTCGGTAATTATAGAATAATATCTTTATTAATTTGATAAAGGCTGTTAATCCTAAAATTCAAACTTCTCGGTGTGGAAAGCTTCGCCCTTTTCCCCTTTTATGCTAACCTCCGCTACCAGTTTTTTACCTGCATCGCGGAAACGGAAAAGGCCATAATTCTTAAGGGTAACCAAAGGCCCAACCCGGTAAGCACTGGGATATTTGGCCTCGGAGTTAGTGGTGGTGGTATGGGTTAAACCGCTGGAGGTAATTTCGAAAACTGGTTGCTCCAGGCCTGGAATATTAACGCGGGAGAATTCACCAATGTGCCGGTCGCCAGCAATGAGCATCACCCCTTTGGGCTTGGTAGCAGCAAGCAAATCATAGAACCGTTTCTTGGCATTCGGGAAATTGGCCCATTTCTCACTCGGAAAATTATCCGGCACAATCTGAATGCCGGTCCCAATGATGTGCGCATCGGCTTTACTGTTTTGCAATTGATTTTGTAGCCATTGCCACTGCACTTCGCCTAAAATATCGCCCTCACTTGGTAAATATTTACCGTTTTCCCGTTGCAGCTGGTCTTGGTGATACCGTACATCCAGCAAAATAACTTTAACTGTTTTCTTCCCTACTTTATAATCATAAGCGGCATAGATGCCCTCCTGCTTTCGCCGGGGACTATTGGCCGGCTCTCCAAAAAAATCTAAGGCTAATTGCTGGCTTTCTTTCTTCTTGGGATAGGTTTTATTGCCATCGTTTTTGCCGAAATCGTGGTCGTCCCAGGTACCAATTACGGGTACCTGGCTAATTAACTGTTTGTAGCCTTCCTGATTCAATTGGGCATCGTACTTTGCCTTCAGAACAGCCATATCTTCCGAATCGCCATAGATGTTATCGCCCAGCCAAACCCATACATTTGGTTTATCCTGGATTATTGCCGGCCACAAAGGTTGCGGTAAATCATGCCGGCTACAAGAGCCATAGGCTATAACAAATTCATTATTCTCTGGAAATTTTGAGGTTGTGCAACCATTAAATAAGAATAGGAATGAACTGAATAGATAAATAAGGTAATGTTTCATATTTGCTGAGTTTACTTTCCTATGGCTGAATTATTTAGAGTGATTATCTATTATAGAATCCGGTTCAATATATTAACAGATTAGATTTTTAGGGCCCCCACCTGCTTACCACTGTCATCGAACATTTGCAGGTTTAAAGCTTTTTGGTCGGCCGTTACATTTATGATAGTGCGTTTGGTATCGGCCGGCCCTCCCCCGATTATAATGGGATAGTTATGTTGCCCCTCTACCGGCAGGTGCACCCCATATTTATGGGTATGGCCGGAAATCAGCACATCTATTTTAGCTTTATTTAACATTGGCCCCCATACTTCGCGACAATGAAGCGTGCCGTGCCCTTCACCGGAATAATATAAAGGAATATGGCTGAACACTATTTTATATTTAGCTTTCCGGAATTCCTTTTTCTGTAGTTCCCGCTCTAGCCATTCGGCTTGTTCTAAACGGTAAGCATCAAAATCAACGATTCCCCATACACCATCACGCCATCGGCTTTGTCTTCCCCGGAATCCAAAACAATTATATAAGCCGGACCGTGTTGAAAAGAATAATAATACCGGTTTTCGCCGCCGTCAAAATAGTTATTGAGGTGCCGGGAAAATTTGCCCCGGGTTTCGTGGTTTCCGCGAGATAATATAAAGGGAGTATTGGTAGCAAAGAGGGTACTCAGGGGCTGTAATATTAAATTTACCACCTGATTTTCATCGGTCGCAAAATTAATCATGTCGCCGTTCAGGAAAATAAAATCTTTTTTAGTATCGCCCTGGTACTTCATTAAATGACCAAAGGATTCCGGCCGGTTGTGGATATCATTAAAAATACTAAAGGCTAATGTTTCCGCTTTTGGCGCAGGTGTTTTAAATGCGTAAACCGGACTGGTATAGGTATCGCCGTAAACAATTTTATTCGGGATAAAATCTAGAATAACCCGGGAAACAATGCGATAGAAATATTCTTTAGCCGGCTGCAGATTTTTTAAAGTAATCGCATTATTGTTATTAAAGGCTTCTATCAAACCAGACTGAACGGTATGGGCTTTTCGATCGAGCTTATCGGAGGTTTCCCCAAATTCTACGTAACTGTAACAAGGTAAATTAGTAAGCCACCTAACGGTAATTTTATTAGGATAAGCCGCCTGTAAATAAGGGCCAGCTTTTAATATAGGCTCCTCATCAGGCTTAAGGACTTTAGCGGTAGCAAATCCGGATAAAGGAGTAACTCCGGCCAAGCCCAGCAAACCTATAGCCGAAATAAACTTTCTGCGTTTTACTTTTTTATTTATTTCCATTAGCTAAATAGTATGGGAATTAAAGTAATTATGAAGCTACAGACTAAAATAAAGCCTTTTAAAATTATAAAAAGCCTATGTTGCAATCCGTATGTTTGGACTGAATGATTTGATTACAATTACTTTTTAATAATCAGGTAATGTTTTATAAGCTTCTTAAGAGATAATAGTATGTCCTCATTCCTGATAGTGCAGGTAACTTTAATCTAAAGCTGCCTCCACCATCAGGAATGAAGAATAATTAATCTTTACCAACCTGCATTTTGAGGTAACAGGTTCGGGTTCATATTATACTCATCCCACGGTACCGGATAGGTATGATCGGGATTTTTCTTCTGATAATTCCAGTTTACCCCCGCCCAGGTGGCCGTTACTAAATTATTGTTGGTAATATGACGATATTTCATACCGGGGGCCGGTTTTAAATCTTTCAGAATATCCTGGGCAATATCCCATCTTCTGATATCATAAAAGTGCCATCCTTCTAAAGCCAGTTCCACGGTGCGTTCATGCCTAACTGCTTTGCGCATGGCGGCCTGATCGCTTACATTTACCCCCACCGCTTGCAAAGTTGGCTGGTTGGCCCGGGCTCTTACATCGTTAATGGCCTTAACCGCAGAAGCATCAATCTGGCCCAGTTCAATTTTAGCTTCGGCATACATTAATAATACATCGGCATACCGTATAATCATGTAATTCAGGGCATTATTCGTAAGCTTGGTAACATCTTCGGGGTTCGTATACTTTTTCATTAAGAACCCGGTTTGGTTTCCCCGGATTAGGGCGGCTACCTCGTCTTTTGTTTTGGAACCTACTCGTACATCGTGCGGCTTGGTTTGTCCCCATAAAACATCGGCATAGGCACCGGTTTTAAATAAGGGCAACCAAATAGTAGCTTGTAATCTTTGGTCCCGGTTGCGGTAAGGATCTTCCGGATTGAAAGTAGGATCAGCCGAAATAGGCAGGCCGTTAATAGTTTCATATTCATCTACCAGCAAGGAAGTTGGGTTCATGTTTAGATTGGCCGTTTGGTTGGTAATACCATAGGGTGCTACTACGTTCATAAAATTATGCCCGGTAGTTTCGGTATAGATGTACTCCAGAATAACTTCCGGATTATTATACTCACTGCTGTATTTAAACAAATCGGCATAATTGCCCATTAAGGAATACTGATTTAAGTCCATTACGGCTTTGGCGGCATCTGCCGCTTTTTGGTACTGTTTCGACCAAAGCATAGCCCGCGCTTTCCAGGCCAGGGCGGCACCTTTGGTTATCCGGCCTTTATCTTTACCGGTATACACCTTCGGTAAAATATTAGCAGCTTCAGTCAGTTCGGTTTCAATAAAATCCAGTACTACCTGCTTGCTTGTCCGGGAAATAGTAGAGGCCTCGGCAACACTTAATTCTTCGGTAAAGAAAGGTACATCGCCAAAATAGTTTACCAGAAACGTATAATTTACCGCCCGTATAAATCTGGCTTCCGCAGTTAACCTCGCCATCATTTCGGGCGATATTTTATCGGCCGGAACGGTATTTACATCTTTCAGAAAACGGTTAGCGGCTGAAACTGCCCGGAAATGGTTGTTCCACCAGTTATTAATGATGGCCGAAGTAACCTGTACCTGACCATTGGTGATTACATTGCCGCCAACATACGGTTCTACCGAGTGTTCCGTATTGTTGTCCATAAACACCTGGTTTATCTTCGGTAAGAAGGTATAAAGGGCATTAACGGCAATTTCTGCTTCCGCTCCATCCTGCCAGAAAATTCCCGGGTTTAGGGTTGTTACTGGTTTTTTATCTAATAAATCATCTTCACAGCCAACCAGCGTAGAACAGAGGGTTAATAGAAGTATATATATCTTTTTCATTATATCTTTTTCAATTTATCTTTTTTAATATCCAGCAAACTTAGAATGAATCGGTTCAGGCTTCGGGAGAAACCATTTACTTATTTATTCTGATAGCTTAAACAGGAGTTTTATAATTGAATATTAACACCAAAATTGAAGGTTTTCAGCTGGGCGGGGTAAATGTGGCGGGTAGCATTAGAATCGCCACTAATTAATCCTTGCCAGGCACCAGAAACAGGAGCATCTTCCGGATCTACACCCCAATTTTTCATCAGGCTGGAAATGGTTAGCAAGTTGGTGCCACTGAAATAAACCCGAACTTTATTTAAAGCAATGCGCTGGGTTAAGGTAGTGGGCAGCGTATAACCAAAAACCAAAGATTTTAACCGGAAATAATCGGCGTTGTGCACATCTTTGGAGTTTGGCTCCAGGTTATTATTGGCCTGCCAAAGCGGCCGGGAAAAATAGACATCGGTATCGCCTTCCTTGGTCCAGTAGTTGTTCCGGAAGTAAGTAATAATTGGGCTGTTGTTATATTGACCAACCTCACCAATGGTGCCGGTAATTACGGTTTGTACCTTGGCAGCCCCATTCCAGAGCATATTTAAATCGAAACCTTTCCAATCGGCGCCTAAATTTAAATTAAAGGTGTATTTGGGCGTGCGGTCGCCTAAATATTGGAAGTCATTATTGGGGTCGATTTTACCATCCTGGTTAACGTCCTCAAATTTATAATCGCCGGCCCCGATTTGTTTTGCCCAGGCTTCTACGTTAGCCGAACTCTTGGCTTCATCATCAGTCTGGTAAATGCCTACCGTTTTATAACCTCTTATGGCGTATAAAGGAGTGCCTTCGGCCCGGTAATACATACCATTCAGAACGGTTATGCCTAAGCCAGCATAATCAACTAATTTATCTTCTACGCTGGCCACCCCGGCGCCAAGGTTATAATTCAAACCGTTCACAGAAGACCGCCAGCTGGTACTGAACTCCCAGCCTTTGTTGTTAATTACCCCGGCATTGGTTTTAGCTGCATTTAAGCCAATTACCCCCGGAATAGGAAGGTCGAGCAGAATGCCATTGGTAGTCTTATCAAAAACATCAAAAGTTACATTAAGCTTATTTTGCAGGAAAGCTAAATCTACGCCGGCATCATGCTGGGTAACTTTTTCCCAGGATAAGTTTTCCGAAGCCATGTTGTTCTGGATAACGGTATTTACCACATATTCTCCTCCCGGACCAGTTGTGAAACCATAGCCCTGGCTTAAAGCTAATTGGGGTATATAGGCATAGTTCCCGATGCCATCGTGGCTACCGGTTTGGCCATACGAATACCGGATTTTGAAATCGTTGACCACAGTGGCAAATTTCTCCCAGAAACTTTCGCCGGATACGCGCCACGCAAGTGCTGCCCCCGGAAACTGGCTGTATTTTCTTCCGGTCGGGAAACGGGATGAACCATCAGAACGTAAGCTTACTTCCGCAAAATACCGGTCGTCGAAATTATACCCTACTCTGCCAAAATAAGAGCGCAGCCCCCATTCATTTAATCCATTCCGGATAGTATAATTCTCCTGCGTACCCGTGCCAATATTAATAATTTCGTTATTAAAGAAATTCTGGCCTAACATGTCCTGCCATTCATCTTTAAATTCTTCCACGGCATACCCGGCTAAAGCCGATATATTATGCCGTTTAAAAGATTTCTGGTAGTTGGCGAGCAAGTTTAAAGTAGTGCGGGTAACATCGCCGTTATTAAAATAAAGCGAGTTGTTATTATAGGCTGCAAAACCTAAATTCCACTTGGGTATATTATAACTTTCTCTTTCCGAAGTATTCTGAACGCCATACTTCCCTGTAAATGTTAATCCCTCCACCGGTTCCCAATCCAGGCCGGCATCAATGGTATAAAAACGAGGGGTATTTTTCCGAAGCCCCATATAATCGGTATCTGCCTCTAACCTTGGATTGGTCTTGCGGGCGCCTTTGGGGATATAATTGCCATCGGCATCGTAAATAAGCCCGCCGCCTAATCCGTATTTTTGGGTTTGGTTGTGCAGACCCTGAATGGCTTCATATTCAGCAAATCCGGTAGCCTGGGTTTTTCTTTCTGCGTTTTGATAATAGAGATTTAAGTGCGCATTTAAGGTTTTATGCAGCTTAAAATTATTATTCAAACGCAGGTTTATTCTTTCGTACGTTCTTTCCCAAATCAGGCCTTCCTGGTAAAAATAAGATACGTTAGCCATTGACTGAACAAAATCTCCGCCTCCGGTTAGGGTAAGGGAATGGCGCGTTTGGGGTGCCGTCCGGTAAATATCCCGCATATTATAAGAAGCCGCCGGAAATTTAATCGGGTCGGTTTCCATTCCTGCCAGGTAATCCTGAATTTCCTGTTCGGTGTAGGTTGGTAAGCTAGAGTTGGGATTTCGCTTCTTCTGATTGGCCGCTAATACATTTCGGTATCTCAGGTATTCTTCTGTATTCATAAAGTCGGGTAATACGGTCGGGTCCTGTAAGCCGTAAACCCCTTCGTAATTAATTTTCAAGGGTCCCTTTTTACCTTTTTTGGTGGTAATCAGAATAATGCCGTTCGCCCCGCGAGAACCATAAATAGCCGTGGACGCTGCATCTTTCAGAATAGAAACGCTCTCTACCGAATTTGGATCAATATCATTGAGCGATTGTACCTGGCCGTCAACCAGCACCAAGGGTTCGCTGCCGTTCACCGAAGATATTCCCCGGATCTGCATCTGTATTTTATTATTACCGGGCTGACCGCCGTTATCCAGAACGGTTAAACCAGGGGCTACGCCTTGCAGCACTTTTCTTAAATCGCCGGAAGGAGCTTGTTCTGTTAACTCCTTGCCGCTAACCGAAGCTACCGCCGTTGTTAAAGACGTCTTTTTCTGGGTGCCATACCCCACCACTACCACTTCTTCCAGGGCTTTGGCATCTGGTAATAACTTTACGGAGAAGATAGTTTGTCCGTTAAGAGGTATTTCCTGGGTTACAAATCCGATAAAAGAGAAAATAAGGGTACCATTTTGGTCGGGAACGGAAAGGGAAAAAGTACCATCAAAATTAGTTGTAGTTCCTAAATTAGTGCCTTTAACCAAAACGCTAACCCCCGGCAAACCAGCACCGGTATTATCGGTAACTTTACCTTTAACTAAAAAATCTGCCTGTTGCATTATTGCACCTCCAAAAAGAGTTGCTACTGGCGAATAAGCCAGCGTATTTTTACTTTTGGCATATAACAATGCTGTTCCGGGGCTAAAAATATTACCCTGCGAAATGCATACCGTTATACCTAGCGCTAAAAATCGTTTGTAGTTATTTTTCATAAGCGTGATGGGTATAGTTTTATTAATTAATTTTAAGGGCTTCGCTTAACAGAACTCGATTTATGTTCTATTATTTGTTTTAAATACATTTCAGGCTTTTCTGGTTTAACCGATATAAATTGCTTTCGAATTTAAGCAGTTATCATGTTTTCTTTTATCAGTTTAAGAGAAGCTAATCATTATCAAAACTTAACTTTTTAAGCTGCTCCGTCAGATTCCAGATAAGTATTATTAAAACTTAAATTTTTGCACCTGCCAGCGCCAAAATGCTTTTATATAAGGAAGAACCGAGGGTATTAGTTTTTCTTCTTTCCTCCGTAATAAGGATAGGTATCAAAAATATCCTGTTTGGTGCCTAACAAGGGATCTTGGGTGTCCCGGCGCCATTGGTCCAGCTCCCCTTTCAAACTTTGAATAATTTTTACGTTTGCGGGCGCTTCCGCTACATTGTGCAGTTGGTCTTTATCGTTCTGCAGTATATATAATTCCCGGGCAGGTCGTTTTTCCAGGCTTGCGGCTACCCATTTGGCTGCGGCTGCATTGTTCCGGTTTTCTATCAGAAATTTCTTGCTCCCACCGTTATCAATGTCGCCAAACGGCGACGGGGGCACCGTTAAGTTTGGGTTGCCGGCCGGCCATCTGTCGGGCCGAAGATTTTCGATGTAGAGATAGTCTTTTGTTCTGATTGCCCTAACCGGATAACTTAAATTATTATCCCGTACAGAGGCATGCCGTTCCCGTTCCAGAAAAACCTGACCGTACCTTTTGTCTTGCTGGTTCTTTTGCAAAAGCGGGAGCAACGATTTTCCAGTCATCGGATCGGTAGTTTTTAGGCCGGCAACCTCCAGTATGGTAGGAGCAATGTCGGCAAGTGTTACAAATTCGTTGTAATATTTCCCTTTCCCGAAGTGATTTCCCCAGCTCATGACCAAAGGAATATTACTACCCGAATCATAAACATTCGCTTTTGCCCGCGGAAAAGGCATACCATTATCGGAGGTTACGATAATTAAGGTATTATTATAAAGTCCTTTTTGTTTTAATAATTTTACAGCTTCTTCTATGGTCTGGTCGAACCGTTTAACCTCGGCCAGGTAGTCCATCAAATCTTCCCGTACGGCGGCATTATCCGGCAACCAGCCCGGTACTTTTATTTCAGCTTTATTTATTTCGGTCTTATTTTTTAATTCTGCTTCGTAAGGCCGGTGCGGATCGCTGGGACCCAGCCAAAAGCAAAATGGTTTACCGGCCGGCAATTTTGCTATAAATTCAGCAAAGTTTTTAAATGCCGGTCCGGCTGGGTTTTCCTGGTATCCGCCCGGAAGTGCTTGCCCGGGACCCCAGCCCTTTCCGGTCAAACCTACTGTGTAACCGGCTCGGGCTAAGGTGCGGGTATAGTTCGGGAATTTGGCTGGCAGGGTTCCCCAAAGGTTGCCACCTTCTTCCAGTTGGTGCGGGTATTTTCCGGTCAGGATGCTGGCCCGGGAAGGGGAACAGGAGGAAGCAGTACAAAAAGCGTTATTAAAAACAACCCCGCTGGCCGCAACGGCATCAATACCCGGCGTTCTAATAGCTTTTTCGCCATAAACCCCGGCATGTTTCGACATATCATCGGCAATGATAAGCAGTATGTTTTCCTGCTCTTTCTGTTTCTGGGCAATGCCATTCTTTCCGTTTGGGCTTGAAAATAGCAGATAAACAATGGGTAAAAACAGCAGTACACTCGCTGAAAAAAGCTTATTTTTAAAAGCGTTTAAGTCTGCAAATAAATTTTTCATTTTGTGCTGGAAAATATTGGTAAATGAGCCAGCATCGAAATAATTTATTCCACTCGTATAATCCGGTATATTATTTCTGACGCAATCGTAAAATGGTCAAAAATATTAAACCTCATCAATTCAGGTTATATTTATGTTATTTAAGTTTTGTTTGCAGTAGGTATGCATAAAACCGCTAGTAATTCTTCTTAATCAACAGCATCCAGTAAGTATTCCGGAAAAAGGATCTGGGTAAGAATAAGAATACAATCATCCGCAAACCTTGGCCTTCATTAATCTGGCTGTAACCTGCAATTATAATTTTACTTGATTCTTTAAAGCGGCTGTTTAAAATGACCAGATATTGTATAAAGTCTTAAACCTTAAAATCACGCTCGAATTTGTTACAGTACTTTTTCGAGGCTGTTCAAGACATTTATAATATCCGCAAGTGGCAGTTTGAAGAGAGTGAATGGCTAGGCACCTACTCCGGAATTACAGTTAGAATGGGAATAGGTTTCACCACTAAATAATACCATCCGGGTACCAATTCTCTAAATACTCAACCATTTCTTTTTCGGCTGGTATCAGGTGCTGGTTGGCATCGGTTACGGGGTAAGCGTATTTTTCGGCATTATATTTTTTGATGGGTGTTGCGTAGGTAGAATAAGTTTTTTCAACGGCCTGGTAAACTCCTCCCCCTTCGCCTAAGGTATATGTTTTGGGATAACCTAAAGCAGTATCAACCATAGTACAAAAAGCTTCTGCTTCTTCTCTCAAGTTAAAAACGATGTATTTCATAACAAACCAAGTAAATAGAATAGCCTTCTACGGTGTAAATAGCATTAGGTATTAATAATATAAACAAAAATTAAATATTTACCAATATTTATTAAAAAAATTTTAAAAAAGCCATCCTTTCTAACCCTTTTTCTATGCGGTAATGGACAAATTAAAAATTCCGCTTAAGTCTACTGCTTATTCTTATTGCTACTCTTGCAGATTTTGTGCCATAAGTTTATTTAACCGGCTTTAGAACAGATTAAAGTAAAATCAAGTATATACTAAAATTATGAAAAAGTATAAAGTTTTAACAACCGATTCGGCCGAATCTTTTGAGATAGATTTGAACCAGTTAGCTAAACAAGGCTGGAAGGTGGTTTCGGCAAACTTAACGAATAATGGGGCGGATAACCTGCCGCTTTTTTTTGCCCTGCTCGTAACCAACGGAACTGATTTAGTACTAAAAGAATTGCTGGAAGAAAATATTGATGAACTAAACAATCCGGAAAATATTGGTTTAAGTCCTTCGGATAATTAAAGCCGAGTCTAGAACGCCTTAAATTTATCCTTTATCCATCTATCACAATCACGCTCGTTCATGGTCTTTCCGTAACAGTTGCTGGCTGGTTATAGCATCATGTTATGGGTTTAAGCTATACGGGCCATCGTTAAACAAACCTTTTATTCTCATTCTGTACAAGTAAATACATAAATTCATAAAAAAGTATTATTCAACAAGAAACAAAACCTGAATATTTACGTGAAACTTAACTTGTCATTATTATACTTAATATGAAGTTTTATGTATGATATCGAAAAAGACTTCGTGTTCTTTCTGGAGAATGAGAATCAGTTGAAGAACACTTATAAAGACCAGTATATTCTGATAAGGGAACAAAGAGTAGTAGAAGGTTTTAACTCTTTTTTTGCCGCTTACAAGAGAGGGCTGGAATTATTTGCCCAGGATAAACTCTGTATTCAGCATTGCGACCCGCACAAAAAATTAAGCTGGATAAACCGGTAACCCCCTTATTTATAAAGCCAGCTACTCTCTTTCAAAATAAAACCTTTTTCCAACTTATCTTTTCAAGAAATTTTTCTGAGTACGTTTCCCTGATTAAATCTTCTCATGT
>NZ_BJYS01000038.1 GCF_007991635.1 Adhaeribacter aerolatus
ACCACCAGCAGCACCCCGGCTTGTACCGACATTAAACCCGTAACCGTCACCATTAATCCATTTGCGCAACAGCCATCTGTTAAATATAACCCACCTGCTTGTGACCAAAATACATTTAGTATTGAAGTTGGTAGCGTCAATAGCCCAATATTAGTTGGCGGTAAATATATTGTATTGGATAAGAATGGCGCTTCTATTGCGGGTATTAGTCCGGCAACAACTGCTCAAAATCCTTATCTAGCTACTGCTGCCGATGTGAGTGCTAATAAAATTACCTTTTCCAACATTCCAGCGGGTTCTGGTTTTCAGGTTAAAGTAATTAATAGTTCTGGCTGTCCTTCTGCACCATTTGCTTGCCCTACAACAACCACCAGTTCAATCAGAGCAGTTCCATCGGCCAAAGCACCTGAAAGCAGTGAAGCGGTAAATAAAACGGAGATGACAGCTTACCCTATTCCTTTTACCAGCGAAACCACGCTTGAATTTAAATCAGTAAAAGAAGAGGACTACGTGATTAACCTTTATGACCTGAGTGGTAACTTAATTAAACAGCTTAAATCTGGTAAAGCCAAACCGGGGGAAATAACCCAAGTGAAGGTTAATGGCAGAGGTATGGCTGAAAGCATATACTTAGTACGGAAAGTAAGTAAATCTGGAGTAAGTACAGTTAAAATACTGAAGGCCCGATAAGTTAAGGCAGAATTAAATTTAATGGTAGCTGGAAACATATTTGTTTCCAGCTACCATTTTCTATTTATTCAAAAAATCAGATTTCCTTCTCTAACCCATTAAAATTTATTTAAATACCTTAAAAGTAATACCCAAAAATAAAACTAATCTAAAATTTGTAAACTGTAAATTACAAGAGTGTAAATTTTTTAAGGAATCTATTATTTAAAAAAGAATTAGAAGAAGAAGCGCCTTTATATTGTTAATATTTTCAATTATATAGTCAAAAAGTTAAATTTATTATCCAAATGATTTTGTTTTGTGTTAAATAAATTTAATTTTTTCTTTATTATTTGTAACTTAATTTACAAAATTAAGTAAAATTTTCTTGCGTATTGTAATTGAATACCCTATCTTTAAGAATAACCGTTTTTTAGAATATCCTTAATACGCGATAGGATAGATGCCTTTATGGCCTATTATTTTGAATGATGTAGTGAGTAAGCTATTTAAAATTAAATACTTATAAGATTAAGTTCGCTGCTGACCTAAATTCCCAACCTACCAACTAAATTATTTTAAAGTATTTATTTCTGCACCAACGTGGCCTTTTAATTAATGCGTCCACTACAGTTATGTAAAAGAAAAAATGCTTAACAATTACATTCTTATATAAACGAATGTAATTAATAGCCTTCTTTAGGCATATCCCAAGGCTGCTTTAGATTAAAGGAGTTTCTACACTTACCAGGTTAACCAACAAAATTCTTCACTATTAAAAAACCTTTTATGAAGCATTTGCTGTGCAGTTCTAAGCCGCGATACGATCCTAATAAGTGGAAATGGTAACATTTACTTTATAGCATATTAGGTAGATAACATTAATAAAAATCTTTTAACACAAACGAAATCATGAACAATATTTACAATTGTACGAGCGGGGCCGGGAGTGTCTTGCCGAATCAGCTACAGGTTCTATGGCGGTACGTCATGGTGCTGGCAGCTATTTTATTTCTATCGTCCAATGCATCTGCTCAAATTACTGTTGATGGAAATCCTTCCGATTGGGCCGGCATTTATACTAATAATTCAGTTGTGGTTAAAACGTTGGTGCGCGATGCCAACAACACCAACGACGACCAGTTTACCGGTGGCTCTCAGGACCCGGATTTAATTTCTGAATGGAGTTGGGTTAACGGCCAAACAAATGATAAAGGTGATATATCAAATGCCGGTGCGGCATTAATTGGTTGCAACCTGTACTTTTTTGGCGATAGAACTGCTATCAACGGCGATGCCCAAATTGGCTTTTGGTTTTTTAAAGGCCAGGTTTCGCCAACCGGTTCCGGAACTACCAACAGTACTTTTTCCGGTCAGCACCAAGTTGGCGATTTATTAATTCTATCAAACTTCACTAATGGAGGTGGAACACCAACTGTAAGGGTTTATGAGTGGGTTGGTGCGGGAGGTTCCGATGGTCCTCTGAATCTTTTAACCACAGCTACCAGTAGTGGGGCAGTAAATACCACCAGTTATCCCGTACCTAATGTTACCTATGAAGGTGATACCTGGTCTTATGCAGCCAAAGTTGGTCCAGCCGGTATTTACCCTACCGGATCTTTTTTTGAAGGTTCCGTTAACTTATGTACGTTATACGGTCAACAGAGCACGCCATGCTTTTCCAGCTTTTTACTCGAAACCAGAAATTCCCAATCTACCTCGGCTTCGTTACAGGATTTTGCTGCCGGTGGCTTTGATGTAACACCCATTAAATATGCCATTACTGGTAGTTCTTTCTGCAGTACCACTGCTACAACAGGTTCTATTACTTTAGCTGATTCACAGCCTGGCGTTAGTTACCAGTTGCTCAATTCCACTGACCAGGCTGTTCAGGACCCTAAATCTGGAACCGGCGAACAATTGGTATGGACTAACGTTGCTCCGGGTACAGGTTATAGAATAGTGGCCACCAGGGCTGGGTTCAATTGCCCCACTTTCACGGATCGGGTTGATGTTACTTTATTCCCGGCGGTAGTAGTGGAAGCCGGCGGACCGGATAGCCGCTGCCAATCAACAAGCACCCAGGTGATAGCATTAACCGGCGCTAGTGTAACGGGTGGTGCTACCACCGGTACCTGGACTATAGTTTCTTCTAACCCGGCTGGAGCTAATACTTTAACAAATACAACCTTAGCTGCTGGTAGCTTAACCGTAGCCGCTAATTACACTGGAACCATTACTTTGCAGTTAGCCAGTCCTGACCCTACTGGTCCTTGCCCTGCCGTAACAGATACCAGAATAATTAATATCAGCCCAGCGGCAACGGTAGAAGCAGGTGAACCATTAACGGCTTGTCAAACTACAACCGCACAAGTAGTAGCT
>NZ_BJYS01000039.1 GCF_007991635.1 Adhaeribacter aerolatus
GGGTAATATGCTTACCAATACAACCTTAGCTGCTGGTAGCTTAACCGTAGCCGCTAATTATACTGGTACCATTACTTTGCAGTTAGCCAGTCCTGATCCAACAGGTCCTTGCCCAGCCGTAACGGATACCAGAATTATTAATATCAGCCCTGCTGCTACAGTAGAAGCTGGCGGTCCCTTAGCGGCTTGTCAATCTACAACCGCTCAAGTAGTAGCTTTAACCGGCGCCAGTGCAACTGGTGGTACCGCAACTTGGTCTATAGTTACTGCTAATCCGGCTAACGCGGGTGTTACTTTAGCTAATGCCACTTTGGCTGCTGGTAGTGTAAATATACCGGCAAATTACACCGGTACCATTACTGTGAGATTAACCGTAGCTGACCCGGATGGAGAAGGTCCTTGTCAGGCCGTAAGTGATGAACGCACCATTATTATCAATCCAAGAGCTATAGTGGAAGCCGGTGGACCTGACAACAGGTGTCAATCAACAAGCGCTCAGGTGATAGCATTAACTGGAGCCAGCGTAACGGGTGGTGCCTCTAATGGTACCTGGTCTATAATATCATCTGTGCCTGCTGGAGCTAATTCTTTAACAAATACAACCTTAGCTGCCGGTAGCGTAACTGTAGCTGCTAACTATATTGGTACTATTACCCTAAGGTTAACCAGTACCGACCCAGATGGTGCAGGTCCTTGCCCAGCGGTAACCGATGATAGAATAATTAATATCAGCCCAGCGGCAACGGTAGAAGCAGGTGAACCATTAACGGCTTGCCAAACTACAACCGCACAAGTAGTAGCTTTAACCGGCGCCAGCGCAACTGGTGGAGCAGGTGTCTGGACAATAGTTTCTTCTGTTCCGGCTGGTGCTAATACCATAGGCAATAATACTGCTGTAAGTGGTACGCTGAATGTGGCAGCAAACTATACTGGTGTAATTACCTTAAAACTAACCGTAGCTGACCCAGATGGTGCAGGCCCTTGCCAGGCAGTAGAAGATGAAAGAACCGTTACTATTTATCCAAGAGTAATAGTAGAAGCAGGTGGTCCGGACAATCGTTGTCAATCACCCACTGCTCAGGTTATCGCTTTAACCGGCGCTAGTGTAACAGGTGGCGCAACAACTGGTACCTGGTCGATAGTATCTTCTAGTCCAGCCAATGCGGGTAATATGCTTACCAATACAACCTTAGCTGCTGGTAGCTTAACCGTAGCCGCTAATTATACTGGTACCATTACTTTGCAATTAGCCAGTCCTGACCCAACAGGTCCTTGCCCAGCCATAACGGATACCAGAATTATTAATATCAGCCCGGCTGCTACGGTAGAAGCTGGTGAACCAATCAGTGTTTGTCAGTCTGCTTCTGCTCAAAGTGTAGCTTTAACCGGCGCCAATGCTACTGGTGGTACTGCTACCTGGTCCGTTGTTTCGTCTAATCCAGTTAATGCGGGGATTACCTTATCCAATAATACTCTTGCCAGCGGAAGTTTGAGTGTACCGGCAAATTATACCGGTTCGGTTGTAGTAAGGTTATCCGTTGCTGACCCAGATGGCGCTGGCCCTTGTCAGGCAGTAAGTGATGAGAGAACTATCACCATTTATCCGGGTGTTACTGTAGAAGCTGGCGGACCGAATGATGTTTGTCAATCTGCGAATCCTGCAGCCATTGCTTTAACAGGAGCAACCATTGGTGGTGGCGCCACAACCGGTGCCTGGTCTATTGTTTCCGGTGGTGGTACCTTAAGTACTACAGCCCAGGTTGCCAACCCGGCTACTGTAACCTACACACCGGCACCCAACTTTACAGGTATGGTAACGCTGCGGCTAACAACCAACGATCCTAGTGGTCCATGCGGTGCAAATAATGACACCAGGATAATTAATGTTTATCCAGCTGCTACTTTGAATGCCGGTGGTCCTTACGTAGTGCCGTGTGCCGTTAATGGCGGTGTTCGTCAGGTTACCTTAGCACCTATCTTTGGTGGAGGCGCAACCTCTGTTACCTGGAGTGTTCCTGCTGGAATGGGTACGGTAGTAAATAATGTTTATACGCCAAGTGCAACTGCTCTGGCAGCTGGTACACCGGTTATATTAACAGCTATGACTAATGACCCTGCCGGACCTTGCCCTATCGTAAGTGCCCAAGTAACCGTAACCTTTGCCGTTTGCAATCCGCCACAAGGTTGTACTTTAGGTTACTGGAAAAACCACACTGACCGGTGGTGCAGCAGTTATACACCTAACACCTTGTATAGGAATGTGTTTGTAAATGCCCCAGCAGAGTTTTATAACCTGACCTTATTACAAGCGTTGAATTTAGGTGGCGGCGGTATCTATAACTTAGCTCGTCAATCAGTAGCTGCTTTACTCAATATCTGCAGCAGCGGAGCAAACGATATAAATTATAATCCAGCATTCCCAACTATAACTTCTTTGGTTACTGCTGTAAACACTGCTTATAGAACAGGAGGCACTGCACCAGGTACGTTGGCATCTACCTTGGATACCTACAACAACGCCGGCTGTCCATTGGGCGGTACCCCTGCTACTACTGCAGCCTACAAAAAATCGCCAACCGGGGATGATTTATTAGGGGCTGGTGCCGGTACCGAGCTGAGTGCCTTTCCGAACCCATACACCGATAAAGCTACCATTGAGTTCAGCCTGCAAGAAGGTGGTGAATATACTTTGGTGCTGCACGATGTTAAAGGCAGCGTGGTTAAACGCATCAGCGCTGGAAAAGCCGAAGCTGGTAAAAAATACAGCTTCGAAATAGGCAATAACAACATGCCGGAAGGTATCTACATTGCCCGCCTGAGCACTGATAAGTTTAACAAAGTAGTAAGAATAAGCCTGAGAAGGTAAGCCCACCGGAAGTCATTCCGAACGGTAAATAGAAAGGCCGGAGTTTTCGCTCCGGCTTTTTTTTATTCTTAGCGAAGCTGTTTAGCTTTAATAACAACTAGTCGGAAACAGTTGCTCTGGCTGCGAAGGCTCCAGGAAGTATTCTGGCGGGACTGATCAGATGGGTGGTAAAACCAAATCGCATTTACATCCTTTCATAGCTAATTAACAAATATTATTAAAACCCTCAGAGCAATATTTCCTGTATTTTACTATTGAATATAGTTTGTACTATTTGGTATAATATCCCCCTTGTGGCAACACATTCTACTCAAAACAGCATGACGCAACAGTTTTAGCGTTTTAACAAAAACGACAAACTAAAATGCCTCTCCCAACTTATTTGGAAGAGGCATTTTTTATTTTCAGAGATTATTAAGCCAATCGAATTTTCGGATTAAACAATATTCTTGCCTGAGCAAATGCTCACAAAAATAAAATTTACTTATTCGCTTCGGGTTTGGGCGGGTTAATCATGATGTGGGCGCCGTGGGTGCCGGGATGCATAATCCAGGGCATGGCCGGACCTTCGGGTTTCAGGGGCAGACCGGTGCTTTCGGCGGTGGCGTAAGGAATATACACCACGTAGCGCAGGTAACCATTTTTTACTTCGCCGGTAGTAACATTATAGTTTTCTTCGGGTGCCGAAAAAACGAATAGGGTAGAGGGTTGCTTGGGCATGGCCAGTTTGCCGGCTTTTACTTCCTGTTCGCGGGCATCAAAAATTTCCTGACCTTTTTTACCTTCCTTCCGCAGTTCCTGCCCCCGGGTCATAAAGGGTTGTAAATCTTTGTGGTAACACGAGGCCGAAAAGCCGGGTTCAGTTGGGTTATCGGCCACACATATAAGTTCGTTGGTACCTTTGCGCAAAACGGCCATTCCCTTGGGAGTATATCCGTACACGGTAGCGCCGGCTCTTTTATCGGCCGGAGCCGCCAGTACTGCCGATTTTATCTGCAGCTCCGGAGATGGGATCATTGTCTGCGCCAGGGTACTATAGCTTGTCAGACCCAATACGGCAAAAGTTAATATTCTTTTCATAGGTTTCGGGTTTAGCTAAAAAGGTAATAAATATTTCCGGAATAATAACTATTAACTAATGGAGATTACTACCTGCGGTTAAATTTCTTCTACTTCCTGCATTACCAGGCTGGGATTGTCCTCAAATTCACCTTCCCAGCGGGCGACAATGGCTGAGGCCAGACAGTTGCCCACCACGTTAACCGCCGTACGCGCCATATCCATTAATTCATCAATTCCTAAAATAATAAAAATGGGCTCTACCGGCAGGTTAAAAGAAGCAGCGGTACCCAATAATATTACCAGCGAGGCCCGCGGAACGCCGGCAACACCTTTACTTGTGAGCATCAGGGTGAAAACCATGAGTAATTGCTGCTCCCAGGGCATGTGGATGCCGGCGGCCTGGGCCACAAATATGGAGGCTAACGACAAATAAAGCGTAGTCCCGTCCAGGTTAAAGCTGTAACCCATAGGCATTACAAAAGCTACTATTTTACGCGGCACACCTATTTTTTCCATAGCTTCCATGGCCCGGGGCAAAGCGGCTTCGGAACTGGTGGTGGCAAAGGCAATCGAAACGGGTTCGGCAATGGCCTGCACAAAGCGTTTAATCGGAATCCGGAACATCAGGGCCGCTGGTACCAACACCGCCAAAATAAACACCAGCAGCGCTACATATAAAGTAGCCAGTAGCTTAAATAAATTTACCAGAATGCCAAAACCCATGTGGCCCACCGTATAAGCAATGGCGGCGCCTACCGCTACCGGCGCAAACAGCATAATAATATTTGTAAACTTAAACATGGTTTCAGCCAGGCTTTCGGTTACTTCCAGCAAAGGCCGCCGCCGGTTTTCGGCCAGCATGGCCAGGCCAATTCCGAACAAAATACTGAAGACCACAATTTGCAAAACCTCGCCTTCGGCTATAGATTTAGCAATATTTTCCGGGAATATATGCAGAATAATATCGCTGACGGATTGCTTTGGCGGTGCTTGAATACTGGCCGTTTCGGCGCCGCGCAGCACAATGCCCTCACCGGCCCGGCTGATATTAATGGCCGCCAGCCCAATAAATAAGGCAAGAGTGGTAACTACTTCAAAATAAATAATAGCTTTTAAACCCATGCTCCCCACCTGTTTCAGGTTAGAGTGGCCCGCAATACCTACTACCAGGGTAGCGAAAATGAGTGGGGCAATTATGGTTTTAATCAGGCGCAGAAATATTTTACTCAGTAAATTCAGGTTCTGGGCAAAATCCGGAAAGCTGTAACCTATCTCGGCCCCAATTACCATACTGGCCAATATCCAGGTAGTCAGCGATTTTTTACGGAAGGCATAAAATATTAGTAAAGCAATGCCTACCCAGCGCAATACCCCCAGGGCCAGCGGTGAAAGGTGGATAAATCCGTAATTTTCCAGTACCGTCAGGATGGCGGCAATGGTAAGTACAAGTAAAGTAATTAGTAATATCCGGGATTTACTCATATAAGAATACCGTGTGGAAAAGGTTTACCTGACCCCGCTGCCTAAAAGGACTAATAAAATAAAGAACGCCCCTTGGTAGTTTGATTTAAAACCCACCTTAATATTTAATAATTATTAATGGGTAAAAACAAAAAAGGGCAGTTATCAATCCGGTCGGGCTAACTGAAATTCGGTTATATCCTTTTGTTTATTTAGATTTTTAGCTTTAAGAAGCTACAAATATATTATTTTCTTCTGGATATTCAGGTGGGAGTGGCCAGTCGGGCCAGCACCATTCCATAGTAACTCGCCGGAAAATTATCGGCTGGTTTTTTGGTTTATAAAAAGGAAATAATTAATTCTGCCATCTTTATAACCGCGCCTTTTTCTCACCGGCTTAAATTTATTTTTATGCTTCGTTGGCATATCGAGTCCAAGCAATTGCAGTTACGTTATACCTGGAAAATTTCCCGAAACAGCTCGGACGAAAAAACCAATTTATTTATCCGGGTGGCCGACCGGCGCTTTGTGGGGATTGGAGAAGCTGCGCCCAATATCCGATACGGCGAAACGGCCCAAGAACTGACCCGGCAATACGAATCGCTGGTAGAAAACGGGTTGGAGTTGATCCGTTCGCTGGAAGATTTGCAAGTGCTGCTCTCGTTGTATCCGCCGGCCAATTCCTTGCGGTTTGCCATTGAGTCGGCATATATTCATTATTTCTGCCAGAAAAAAGGTATTACGGTAGTAGAATTTTTAGGCTTGCGCCTGCCCCAATCCGTATCAACCGCTTTTTCGTTGCCGATTATGGATCCGGCGCTGGTGCCGGCCTTTATCCGCGATAACAACCTGAACCGGTTTGGCAACCTGAAAGTAAAAGTAAACCAGGAAGAAGGGCTTAATTTGGTGCGCCAGGTGGCCTCGGTTAGCACCAAGCCTCTGATTGTAGATGCCAACGAAGCCTGGAACGACCCGGATGAATTGCTCGTTTTTCTGGAAAAGCTAAAACGCTTCCGGATTTCTTTTATTGAACAACCCCTGCCGGCGGCCCAAACCGAAGCGTATACCTATCTGCGCCAGCACACCCCTTACGATATTTTTGCCGACGAATCGGTTACGAACGAGGCCGACTTCGAATTGTTGCAGAAACAGTTTCACGGGGTAAACATGAAACTGATGAAAGCCGGTGGGTATTTAAACGGCCTGCATATATTAGAGCAAACCCGCCAGCGCGGCTTAAAAACCATGGTGGGCTGTATGATCGAAACTTCTTTAGGTATTTGGTCGGCTATGCAGTTATGCCAGGGCGTTTACCAGGCCGATTTAGATGGTTTCCTGATTTTAAAAAACGAGCCTTTCGGCATTGTGGAAGAAAAGAATGGCGAACTTTTAATTCCCTGAAAGCAGATTAAGCTTCATCCTGCCTTTTAGTTTTGAGTAAACCCGCCATAATCAGCGAAAACAAACTGCCGGCCGCCAGATAACCACCAAAAGACCGTAAAGCCTGCGGTAAAGGTTGAAATATTTCGCGGGTTACCATCTCATTCGACTGAATCTGCACCTCGGTGGCGCCTTGCTGCTCCAGGGTTTGCCGTTTTAGGTTAACCATAAAGTCTACAAAACCCGGGTTAATATATTGCAGATACACAAACGTAAAGGCCGCTGTTATAACCCCGGCAAATATGGAGATTACCACCCCGGCCAGCACGCCCTGCCAGAAATTTATACGCCCGGCCCGATCGTGGTTGCGGTAAGCCCTGATACCAAAATAAATACCCAGAATAGTAAAAAGGAGTGCTGCAAAGCCGGTGTAACGGCCAACTTCGGAGCCATGAAAACCTGCCAGAAACTCCAGGTACATCCAACCCGAAATGACCAGCCCAGTTATTAAACCATAAATAGCAAGTGTTTTCATAAGAAGGCAGATACGTTTGGCATGTTGCTACAGACAATAGCATTGCCAATCGCAAACTAAAGAGATACCAGACAATAAAAAAAGCTAATCATAAAATATGATTAGCTTTTTGGGACTATTATGAAAAAACTAAGGAAGAAACCTTAAAATAACCGCCAATACCGAACTATGTACCAACTTAATCCAACCTTTTAATTATTACTTCTTCCTTCTTTTTTTACGAAATTAAACCTGGTTAATAATTTTTTTTATACTTAAATATTAACCGGTAAATACTGAAATATTAACTGTTTCAGGATAAGTACTTATCTGGTAGTGTTTACTAGCCCAGTTTTATATTTAATGATTATTGTGCTAAGAAAGCAAGCAGCGGGTTTTTCTTTAAAGATTGAACTAAAATAAAACCAAAAAATGTTTTTACATTAAATGTATATACATATATTTGTAACGAAATCGTAATACAGGCAGGTATGCGGATAGAAGAAGAGATAAAACAACCGGTATTTAAAAGTGTACACCAGAAAGCACTTATTAACCTGATTTATTCGGCCGGGTGGATAGAACAACGGCAAGCCGAATTATTACGGGCTTATGGGTTGACTTTACCCCAGTATAATATTTTACGGATTTTGCGGGGGCAGCATCCCAAACCAGCCACGGTAAATCTGCTGATTGAACGCATGCTGGATAAAACTTCTAACGCCTCGCGTATTGTAGATAAACTTGTCGCCAAAGGCCTGGTAAGTCGCACCCAATGCGAGCACGACCGCCGCACCGTAGATGTACTAATTACCCAAGCGGGTTTAGACTTATTAGAACGGGTAGTAACCGATACCAAAGATGCTTTTTTTGGTTTGCAGCATTTAACCGAAGCCGAAGCCGAAACCCTTAATCATTTGCTGGATAAAATCCGCAGTTAAGTATAAAAAGAAAATTTTCATATTATCAATTCCTTTATAATTCCTTTTAAATCATGAGAAAAACTATTTTTTCTGCCCTAGTTCTGGCAAGCCTATTATTTTCTGGTAATGTAAATGCCCAGGAGAATATTGCTTTTGCATCTGTAAATAAAGTTACCAAAGCCAAAGGTGTAACCGCTACGGCTTATAAAATTGATCCGGCGCAAAGCACTATGACCTGGAACGGTAAAAAAGTGACCGGCGAGCATAATGGTACCATTAAAATTGCCAGCGGCGAACTGCAGGCCGATAAAAATAAAGTGGTAGGCGGCAATGTGCTTATTGATATGAACAGCATTGTGAACCTGGATGTTACCGATAAAGATTATAACCAGAAATTAGTAGGCCACTTAAAGTCTGATGATTTCTTCTCGACAGAGAAACACCCGAATGCTACTTTTAAATTAACAAAAGTAACGCCGGTAAAAAGTGCGAAAGCTAGTGCTGCTAATGCTACCGTAAACGGTTTGCTAACCATTAAAGGTATTACGCAACCTGTTAGCTTTCCGGCAGTAGTAAACGTGCAAGGCAATACCATTACCGCCAAATCCGATGCTGTTACTTTAGACCGCACCAAGTGGGATATACGGTATGGTTCTAAAAGCTTTTTCGAAAACATCGGCGACAAAGCTATTCATGACGATTTTACCGTACAGTTTAACCTGGTAGCTAAAAAATAAGCTAACTTTTTAGGCGTTAATTTAGTAATCTGCTTCGTGGTTGTTTCGGCAACGGCGAAGCAGATTTGCTTTTACCGGATTACTCCCGAACTTTGCCGCCGAATAAATCAGGAAACTCAGCTTAAAATATTAACCCTTGACTGTAGCCAAACCATCTACGTTGCCGCACCCGGCTTATAAAGGCCTTAGATCTACCCTAATTAGTATCTTGGTTAGCATGGGTTTGGTCATTATTAAAGGTACGGCGGGTATTTTGGGTAATTCTTACGCCCTCATAGCCGATGCCATCGAGTCGGCTTCGGATGTATTCAGCTCTTTAATATTATTTGCCGGCCTGCGCATTGCGGCCAAAGCCCCCGATAAAGATCATCCTTACGGACACGGTAAAGCTGAACCACTCGCGGCCACGATTATTGCCCTTACCATGACGGCGGCTGCGATTTTAATTGTGGTAGAAAGTATCAGCAATATTTTAACGCCTCATGAAGTACCTAAAACTTTTACATTGTGGGTGCTGGGGGCTGTAATTCTGGTAAAGGAGGTTTTATTCCGGTTTATAATAAAAATAGGGGAGGAAGCGGATAGTACCGCCGTTAAAGCCGATGCCTGGCACCACCGGAGCGATGCCATTACTTCGGGTGCCGCCTTTATTGGAATTTCTATTGCACTGATTGGGGGCAAGGGTTACGAGGTGGCCGATGATTATGCCGCCCTGATTGCCGCCGTTATTATTTTTTTAAACGCTTACCGGGTGTTTCGGCCGGCCCTGAACGAGGTTATGGATGCTGCGCCGTCGGCCGATATTATTCAGGAAGTGAAAGTGTTGGCCAGCGATGTGCCCGGGGTGAAAGGCCTGGAAAAATGCTTTGTCCGGAAAATGGGTTTTGAGCTGTTTGTTGATTTGCATGTACTCGTGGACGGTGATTTATCGGTGCGGGAAGGCCACGATATTGCCCACGCCGTAAAAGCGGTAATTCTGGATGCCAATCCCCGCATTTACGATGTGCTCATTCACGTAGAGCCCTTAGATGCCACCCACGAACCTTACTTTTAGGAGCCACCGTGTTTTCTAATTTTTTAAGAATATTTAAGAAGGCTCCGGAATTAAATCGCAGAACCAGAATTTAGTATCGTAAGCCGGGGTATTATTGGTGCCACATTCAGCATCTTTATCAGCTGCAGGGGTGTAATCCCGCATTATTATTTCCCCTGGTTTAAAGTTTACCGGGTTATTAAATAGCGGCCCATCATAAACAAAGGAGTGGTATTCGCCATTTTCGCCAGCCGGGTCTACAGGGGCAGGTAAATCCTGCAAAAGTGCGGCATCTAAGTCTTGGCCAATAAACGCACGTCCCAATCGTTGATCGCTTACACAAACTAGTTTTGCCCGGAAGCCTGACGCGATAAAATCCTGCACCAGTCCTGTTGTGTTTGCACCCCATAACGGAAAATATGCCTGCATTCCAATCTGGTTTAATTTCTCTTCGCGGTAACGGCGTAAATCTTCCAGGAAAATATCGCCAAAAATACCCGTGGTAATTCCTTCTATTTTAAAACCTTGCAAGGCTTCCGCCATGCGTGCCTCGTATTCGCCCATACTGGTATTTTCGGGCACCCACACAATTTTTAAAGGAATACCAATGGCCTGGGCCTGTTGTTCCAGCAAAGCCAGCCGTACGCCGTGCATCGAAACGCGCTGGTATGCTTCATTCACCGTTGTTAGTAAATATTTAACCCGGTATTGCGGTTCTTGTAAAATCCGGTATAAACCCAAAGCCGAATCTTTACCGCCACTCCAGGCAAAAAAAGCGTCTGTCATGTTGTGGAATGCGTGAGTTGATGAATGCGTGAATGAGCTAATAATTTTGAATAGTAACCTATAATTAGAAATCAGGTTGAACTTTAAAGTAAGCCGCAAGGGTGTTTATTCCACCTCAAATTCCCGGGGTACGTCGAAGGTAAGATGGATGCGCTGGCTGCGGCTATGCACCTGGTCCAGGAAGTTATCTAAATCGGCTTTGTACTCCAGGTGGTAATCTTCGTGCAGGTTTTTCCGGATAAGTTTGGTGGTGCGCAAAAGCAAACGGGCCGTACCTGCAAAAAAACTCTTGTAGCGGCTTTCGAACTGACCGGTAAAATTATCGAATATCAGGCGGAGTAAGTATAAGTTCAAATCTATTTCGGCTTTAACATCTTTGGTTATTCGTTTAAACCGGGCAATTTCTTTTACCGATTTCCGCAACGAACGATTAATATTTTTGCTGAGGTTACGGCCGCTTACCCCGTACATGTGCTCGTGTATAACCTCGGAAGTTTCTTCAAAAACCTGTTCCAGGGTGCGGTCGGGTAATAGTTCGTAAGCCAGCAAATCGTATAGCTCGGCATCGCGCCGCACGGCCCGCAAAATAATGGCTTCTTTTTCTTTATCGGATAAATTTTTTAAGACTTTCTTAAAATCGGCGGAGGGTACTGGCATAAGCAAGATAAAAGAGCATGGCTTTATTTTAAACCGGTAAAACAAACAGTTGCAGCATAGGTTTTAATTATTCTTTTCAGATGCAACTGGCTGCTAGGCAGCATAAAATAAATTTTGTAACCATTCAGGAAACAGAAAAAGTATAATACAAAGTGGGGCGAAAGTTAAACAGAAATAAGCAGTTTTCTTTTAAAAGACGGCTTATTTTCGTAATTTTGTAACTATGAGGACAGAGACCGAAATAGCATTTCAGGAAGATGTATTGCTTCTGGAAGAAGTAATAGACCTGAAGAATCTGGTTGTGTATAACGACGATTTTAATACTTTTGAGCACGTTATTCAAACGTTGATTGAAGTATGCAAACATGCGCCGGAGCAAGCCGAACAATGTACCTACCTGATTCATTACAAAGGTAAATGCACCGTAAAAGTAGGTACTTACGAAGAGCTGGAAGCCATGTGTTCGGCTATTCACGACCGGGGCATTTCGGCGGATATTGTATAACCCTAACGCTTAAATGAATTTTCCGTCAAAGTTAATAGAGAATGCAGTTGATGAGTTGGCAAAACTTCCGGGAATTGGCCGGAAAACGGCGTTGCGGTTGGTGCTGCATTTGTTAAAAGAAGAAACCACCGAAACCCAATCTTTATCGGCCGCGCTGGTAAAAATGCGCGAGGACATTACTTACTGTAAAAATTGCCACAATATTTCGGATACCGAAATATGTAATATTTGCGCCAATCCGCTCCGCGACCGTAGTATGTTGTGTGTGGTAAGCGACATCCGCGATGTGATTGCCATCGAGAATACGGGCCAATACAAAGGCTTATACCACGTGCTGGGCGGCGTTATTTCGCCCATCGAAGGTATTGGGCCTTCAGATTTAACCATTGGCTCGCTGGTAGATCGTTTAGACGATTCGGAAGTAAAAGAAATTGTACTGGCTATCAGCCCGACCATGGAAGGTGATACCACTGCCTTTTATATTACCCGCAAACTGCGCGATTCTAAGGTTCGGATTACCACCATTGCCCGGGGCGTACCCGTTGGCGGCGAATTGGAATATACCGATGAAATTACGCTGGGCCGCAGTATTATCGAACGAACTTCTTACAGTAAATAGGTTTACTTTAGTTAAGTTTAAGGCTTAACTCCCAAAAAGCTACTGATTTACGCAGTAGCTTTTTTTATTTCGTTTATGCTCGTTCCGCACTCACCCGGGCAGCATTAAGCTTGATCTCCTGCTGTGCGTAGAGTTAGCGTAGCGCTCTACGCACTTTTTAGAAAGCCAATCTCTGATTGGCTTAGTTAATATTTAGAAAGATACAACACTCCCGATTTCCACAAGCCGCTCACCTGTAGTGTTGGACTGCGTCACTATATAATATTATTTAATATTTAGTATTTTCGGATTACGCCAATCAGAGATTGGCTTTCCGAAAATGCATAGTGCATTACACTAACTCTACGCATAGCTGAGTCGGCTAAGGCTACACATAACTTGAATATACTTGATTCAGATTTTACTTAATTGCAGCTATACCTATATTAAAGACTGATTCTCAAATATTTCCTCTACACCTTATCGGCTAAAGCAGAAAAAGCGTATAAAAGGTAATAATCTCCCGTCTTTCCCGTAATTTTATCTAACAGAATATTTTTTATTCCCGGCTAACTAACAATTTAAGTTTTAAATCTTTATTTTTGGCCGCAAAATTTCCACTAATCATGCAATCAACAGAACAGGAAACCAGTTTTTTATCCGACAGAATTTTGGCGCTGGCCGAATCCCAGACTATCGCAATGGCCAAAAAAGCCCGCGAACTGGCTGCCCAAGGACATGATGTTATTAACCTGAGCTTTGGCGAACCTGATTTTCAGACGCCGCAGTATATTAAAGATGCTGCTAAAAAGGCCCTCGACGATGGTTTTACGTTTTACACCCCGGTGCCTGGTTACCTAGACCTGCGCCAGGAAATAGTTGCCAAACTGAAACGGGATAATAACCTGGATTATAAACCCGAAAATATTGTGGTATCTACCGGTGCCAAGCAGTCTATTGCCAACGTGGTGATGAGTCTGGTAAACCCCGGCGACGAGGTGATTATTTTCTCGCCGTACTGGGTATCTTACGAAGAGGTGGTAAAACTGGCCGAAGGTATTCCGGTGCAGGTAAAAGGCAACATCGAGCACAATTTTGTAATCACCCCGCAGCAACTCGAAGACGCCATTACCTCTAACACCAAGCTGGTAATGTATTCTTCGCCTTGTAACCCTACCGGTTCGGTTTTCTCAAAAGACGAATTATTGGCCTTTGCCCGCGTACTGGAAAAACATCCGAATATTTACGTGCTGGCCGATGAAATTTACGAGTACATTAACTTTACCGGCGAGCACGCCAGCATGGCATCTTTCGATTTCATTAAAGACCGCGTAGTTACAGTAAACGGCTTCTCTAAAGGTTATGCCATGACCGGCTGGCGCGTAGGTTACATTGCGGCCAACAAAGAAATAGCCGCTGCCTGCGATAAAATGCAAAGCCAGATTACTTCCGGTACCTGCTCCATCGCCCAGAAAGCTGCGGTAGCTGCCCTGAAAGGTGGTAAAGCATCGGCCGATGAAATGGCGGCTGCTTACCTGCGCCGCCGCGATCTGGTACTGGATATCATGAAAAGAGATATACCGGGCTTTAAAACTTATGTACCGCAGGGAGCTTTCTATATTTTCCCGGAGGTGAGCTCTTACTTCGGTAAAACAACCCCGGACGGCAATGTAATTAACAACTCTTTTGACCTGAGTATGTTCCTGCTGAACGATGCCTACGTGGCGGCGGTAAGCGGCGAAGCTTTTGGCGCGGAAGAGTGTATCCGGTTCTCTTTTGCGGCTTCGGATGCCAAGCTCGAAGAAGCCATGGCGCGTATTAAAGAAAGTCTGGCTAAATTAAAATAAGTGCCGGCTTTGCGTTCTTTGGAGTCCTTGTTTTCGGCGTTCAACCAGCTCACGGTTTTAATTGTGGGCGATGTGATGGTAGATTCTTATTTGTGGGGTAAGTCGACGCGGTTATCGCCGGAAGCGCCAGTTCCTATTGTAAACGTTTTAAGCAGCGAAAAAAGATTGGGTGGTGCCGCCAATGTGGCCTTGAATGTGCAGGCGTTGGGCGCCACCACCTACCTTTGCTCCGTCATTGGCACCGATACCGCCGGAAACGACTTTTTAACTTTACTCGAAGAAAATAACCTGTCCACCAAAGGCATCATCCAAAGCCCGGAACGGGTGACTACGATTAAGCAACGAATATTATCGGGTGGCCAGCAATTACTCCGCATCGATTCTGAAATAGAAACCGATTTGGCGGAACCCGAAAATAGGCAATTGCGGCAACGTTATATTGACTTGCTCGAACGGACCGATGTGGTTATCTTTCAGGATTATGACAAAGGTGTGCTGAACGAGCAAAATATTGCCGAACTGATTTCTTTGGCTCAGGACCGGGGTATTCCGACGGTGGTAGATCCGAAGAAAAGGAATTTTCTGCGCTATAAAGGATGCTCTTTGTTTAAGCCTAATTTAAAAGAATTAAAAGAGGGCCTGAAAGTAGAGTTTACCGATGCCAACCACGAAGCTTTTGAACAGGCCGTAGCCAGTTTGCAATCCTTACTGGAAACTAAAAATATTCTGGTAACCCTTTCCGAAAGAGGGGTTTTCTGCGCTGCCGGTAGCGAAAAAACCTACATCGATGCCCACCTGCGTACCATTTCGGATGTATCGGGTGCCGGTGATACGGTAATTAGTATTGCTGCGGTTTGCATGGCCCTGCACCTGCCTTTACCTTTACTCGCCGACCTGGCAAATTTAGGTGGTGGGTTGGTTTGCGAAGAAGTGGGAGTGGTGCCCATTGATAAAGTAAAACTGTACCAGGAGGCAAAAGAAAACAGAATTTTAGCAAAATACCCTGCTTTAACGGTTTAAAGCAGGGTATTTTGTTTTTGTTTAGAGCTTAATTATTTACTATTTCGGGGTTTTCCATAAAAGCGTAGCAAACCAAGTGGCAAATGCCCATGTGGGCATCTTCTACGCGCCCAAAATGCGCCGAATCAACGGTAATGCTAAAATCTGCTAAACCGGCCAACTGTCCTTTCTGGCTACCCGTTAAACCAATCGTATAAATATTATTTTCTTTCGCCCAGGCGATGGCTTTAATTACATTCGGCGAGTTCCCGCTGACGCTCATAGCCATCACCAAATCGCCGGGTTGCGCATAATTCCGTAATTGCCCTACGTAAACCTCATCGTAAGCATAGTCATTCCCCAAGGCCGTCAGCCAACTCATATTATCGTTCAACGACAGGCACCGGAAGCGTTTGGGTAATTTATCGGAAGCACCTTTTCCTAAATCGGTTACAAAATGCGATGCATTCGCCGCACTGCCGCCGTTGCCAAATACAAATATTTGCTTATCGGCCCGCCAGGCATCTTTAAACAGGTGAATAAGTTTGGTTACCGCTTCCGGTGCAATAGAGTCTAATGCTTTTTTCTGGGCATTCAGGTATTCCGAAATAAATGCTTGCATGTGGGGATTGATGGGGTGTTTAAATATTTTAGTTAAAATGTATTTTGTATCCGACCAACAATAGTAGGGCAGATTAAATATTACAAAAAAGAGATCACGTAGCAGCTGGAAATTAAAGCGCTAACTCTTTTGTTTTGGTTAAATGTTGGTGAATTAATTCCAAAGCACCTACCGGTACCGCATCGGCAGCTAATTTAGCTATGGCAATTGGCGGACCCGGCAAGAAGGCTTTCATGGTATAATTCCGTAGCGCTTCTTCGGCCGGAACGCGTAAAAAATCACCTAAAAAAGACAGACCGCCACCCAGAATAATAATATCGGGGTGGAAAAGATGTACCACGTGCGATAACCCAAAGCCCAGTGTATCGGCTGTCTCTTTCATAATTGCCAAAGCCGTTTTATCGCCTTGTTCCAGGGCATCTTTTAAAAAGCGGGCTTCGCCGCTGCGGTTAGGGCCGGCCAGTTTGCGCAATATGCCGGTAGGTTCGGTCCGTACTGCTTTCCAAACTTTGCGGTCTACGGCCCAGCCGGAGCAGCAATCTTCTACCGTCAGGCCGGTGCGGTCTATCAGCAGGTGACCTACTTCGGCTTCGCCGGGATTTGCCCCATGGAATAACTGATTATCAATAACAAGGCCGCCCCCCACGCCACTGCCCAATGTAATATAAAATACCGAACGGTAGCCTTGGCCAGCGCCCCGGCGGGCCTCGCCCAAAGCCGCCGTATTGGCATCATTTTCCACGGTAACGGGTACCCCTGCTAATTCCTGCAGCCATTCCTTAATATTAAAGCCATTCCAGCCTTCGATCTGATGCGATACGATTACCTGACCCTTTTCCCAATCCAAGGGGCCGCCAAAGCCAACGCCTATTCCCGAAAGGTAAGTTTCTTGTTGTACTTGTTGTAACACGCCGGCTATTTTCTGCCGTATTTCGTGACCGCTATCGCCTTTGTCTACCCAGGCTTGGTATTTATTTATAATATTCAAGTCCTGGTCGGCCAGGGTTAATTGAAGTTTGGTGCCCCCAATTTCAATTCCCAGATATCTATTTTCCATAAGTGATTTTATAGGTGGTGTTTAGTTAGGTTTAGCATTAGCGTAAAGGTTTGGGTACTACCGGCAAGCTTTCGTGGCCTTCGGCATCAACGGCCTGTACGGCAAAAAAGTAATTGTCTTTGGAGTACGGCAGCGTTGCAGTTGTGCCGGTAACGTATATTTTTTTCTCCCACATCGGCGCCGAAGTTTCGCGCATTAAAATATAATAGCCAGCCGGGCTTTTTCCTTTTTTAGGTGCTTCCCATTTTAGTTCGGCTTTGTTCGTCAGGTTACTGGTAACTACGCCTACATTTTCGGGTGCATAAGGGGCCGAAGCCAGGTTGGCCAGGGTAGCGGCATTTAAAGCGGTATTTTTCCGCAAATATTCAAAGTCTACGTGCTCCGGAAAGTCGCCGTAGCGGATATTATTTTCGGTGCGTACATTCTGGTGCTGGTACCGGTAGTTTTCATTCATTTCGCACACGCGCACGGCCGTAAATCCGGCCTGACTGAAAGGTGTATGGTCCCCGCCCCGCAAAAAACGGTCGGTTCGGTAATTCAATACCACCTCCAGTTGCGGCACGTAACGTTCGCCAATTTCTTTCATGTAGCGGGCCAGCTGGCGGCTGCGGCTGTCGTTTTCACCACCAATGCTTTTGCGCGTGGCGGCCATTTCTTCCGTTTCAAAGGCCGGCACACCTTCACTAAATATTCTTACCCGGGTATTGTCCCGCAAATCTGTTTCATCGGAAAAAGAATTGCCAATCATATCGTTGTTCAGCATGGCTACCAGGTTCCAGTTTTCCTGTTTGGCTCGTTGGGCCAGGTGGCGGGCCCCGTATAATCCTTGCTCTTCGCCTTGTACCGCTACAAAAATAATAGTGGCCGGAAACTGACTCGCGGCCATTACCCGGGCTAATTCCAGAACAGCAGCCGTGCCGGAACCATCATCGTTGGCGCCCGGTGCGGCTCCTTTTGCGTCCATTACATCGGTATTGCGGCTGTCAATATGTCCCGATACAATAAAAACCCGGTCGTCGTTCGGGTCGGTGCCTTTGAGGGTAGCCATAACATTTGCCATTTCCACATCGGTGGGTATGCGGCGGCCATCGGCTTTTACCACGTATTTATCTTGCGTTAGGGTCATGCGGCCCCCCGATGCGGCTGCATATTTTTCCATTTCGGTTTGTGCCCAGTTACGGGCAGCGCCAATACCTTTTTTCTTGTCTTTGGTGGTACTCAGTGAGTGCCGGGTTTCGAAAGAAACCAGTTTGCGAACCAACGTTTCTAAGTTTTGAGCCGAAATTGCTTCGGTTATTTTTAAAATCTGGTTATCCTGGCGCAAAGCAGTTTGCGCGAAAACGGTAAACGGAAAGAAAAATATTAAAAGTGCTAAATATTTAACTAAAACTAATCGTTGCATGTAAGAGGTAATAAAATAATAAATTTTTGAAATATTATAATTTGTAATAGTCCTAAAAATCTAAATTTAGGAATATTAAAGATTCCGTATGGCATCTGAGTAAAATAAATATTGTAAGGAATATTTATTTAAACCAATTCATAATGGGCAATAATTTTGGGTAATTCAATTCCAGGCACCTGCTATTTGACTTAGATAAAGTTTTAACCCATTCACTTTAAACTATAATTAAAGTTGTGTGCTGAAATTATTTATTAGTTACAAGTTATAGCAGCGTAGAGCAGGTGTTTTGCCGCACGTAAGCTACTATACAACGGTTTTACAGCCATTATTAAATTAGGTCAACGGTACTTTCCCAAAATAAATCCGGCATTTATCCGGAGCGAGCGTTAAATTTGCTTTATGTACAAGTCACTCTTGCGTCCGCTTCTTTTCCAGATAGATCCCGAAACCATTCATACCTTATCTTATTCTGTCCTGAGAACAGGATTTAAACTGCCGCTGGCCAAAAAGCTGGGGGCGCAGGCGTTTGGGGTGCAGGATGCCCGGCTGGAGCGCCGGGTATTTGGATTGACTTTCCCGAACCCGGTTGGTCTGGCAGCGGGTTTTGATAAGAATGCCCTACTCGTAGATGAAATTGCGCAGCTAGGTTTTGGCTTTATTGAAATTGGTACCGTTACGCCGCGGCCGCAGCCCGGCAACGACAAGCCGCGCCTGTTCCGGTTACCCGTCGATCAGGCGCTGATTAACCGCATGGGCTTTAATAACCAAGGGGTTGAGGTGGCGGCGGCCCGTTTAAAATTACGGAAAAGCAATATTATTGTGGGCGGTAACATTGGCAAAAATAAGATTACCCCCAACGAAGAGGCCCTGCGCGATTACCAGTATTGTTTTGATGTCCTGTACGATGTAGTTGATTATTTTGTAGTAAACGTCAGTTCGCCGAATACTCCTGATTTGCGGGCATTGCAGGATAAAGAACCGCTGCGGGCACTCCTGGCGGCCTTGCAGCAGCAAAACAATGCTAAGCCCCAAAGAAAACCGTTGCTCTTAAAAATTGCCCCGGATTTAAATCAGGCTCAACTCGACGATATTATTCAGATTGCTGTGGAAACCAATCTGGATGGCATTGTGGCTACCAACACCACCATCAACCGGGATGCTTTAAAAACAGATAAACCTACCTTGGATAATATTGGGGCGGGGGGCCTGAGTGGCAAGCCCCTACGGAATCATGCTACCGAAATCATCCGGTATCTCCGACAGCACCTGCCCGAAAGTATTCGGATTATCGGCGTGGGCGGAATAATGACGCCGGAAGATGCCCAGGAAAAACTAGCAGCCGGCGCCGATTTAGTGCAGCTATATACCGGATTTATTTATGAAGGTCCATCGTTGGTAAAACGAATAAATAAGTTAATTTTAAAATCTTAAAATTTTCTTGTTAGCGACTGGGGAGCAATTTGTCCAAAGATTATAGATTAGAGATTTAGTTGAAGTATGGCCAATAACACGTACAAAAGGGAGATGGATTCGGCGCCGCGGGCTAAAAACGTGCCACGAGGAAAAAGCGAGCCGGTAAAAGAAAAAGTTGGTAAAAGTTTCCGGAAAGAAAAAACCAGCGAAGGCAGCAAATTCAAGTTAAGCTTTTCATTTCTGAATTTCTTCCGCGATCGGCGGTTTCACCTCTTTCTGGGGTTCTTTTTTATTCTGGGCTCGCTTTACTTGAGTGTAGCTTTTATTTCTTATTTGTTTACCGGTCACGCCGACCAAAGTGTGGTAGAATCTTTACCCACTACGGCTAATTTAAAAGAAGCGGGGGCTGAATCGGAAAACTGGCTGGGGCTATTGGGCGCCTGGATTGCTAATTATTTTATTTACGAAGGCTTTGGCGTAGCGGCTTTTTTTGTAGTACCCGTCTTGTTTTTTATCGGCTACAAAATCGTTTTCCGGAGCCGGTATATTTCTTTATCGTATATTTTTACCATTTGTCTTTTCGCGTTGTGCTGGTTCTGCCTAATGTTGGGCTACCTGGTGCACGCCACCCAAACCGTAGAAGCAAACAGTTTTTTGAGCGGCGCCATTGGCTACGAAACTGCTTACTGGCTCGATAGCCTGATCGGCTGGGGTACCATTCCGTTACTGGCATTTTTCCTGCTGACCTTTGTCATTTTCTTTTTTAATGTTACCAGTTTGGCTACCGGTAAAAAAGCGGTGGCCGCGGCAGCGGCTTCTGCCGCCAATACTTTCGCGGCCGATGCGGTAGCCGTAGAACCTACTTACGAGCAAACTTCGTCGGGTCTAAACCAATACAGCAACCCGACGGCCTCCCTGGACCAGGAACCGGATGATGTGATAGACGACGAAGATTTAGATGATAGTCTAGATAGCGATGATGATGGTGATGACGACGGTCCGTTGGACTTAATGGAGGAAGATCTATTCGAGGGGGATTCCCGTCAATTAAGCCTGAGTCCGGCTCCGGCACCCGTTTTGGCCACCAAACCCAAATTAAATACCAGTATTGCCCTCGATATTTCGAATAGTACGCAAGGCGCCGAAGTAATAGACGAAGAGGATCTGGACGAAGATTTATTTGAGGATGAAAAGCCGGCCAAAATAAACCTGGCTGTTAAAAACCAACCCGAAGAGGAAACCGCTGTTTTCACCGAGAATTACGACCCAACACTGGATTTAGCCCGTTATCAATACCCCACCTTAGATTTATTAAACGATTACAGTGCAGCCAAAATCCAGGTTTCGAAAGAAGAACTCGAAGCCAACAAAGACCGCATTGTTGAAACGCTAGGTAATTACAGCATTGGTATTGCGAGCATTAAAGCTACTATTGGCCCCACCGTTACGCTCTACGAAATTGTGCCGGACGCCGGGGTGCGGATTTCCAAAATTAAAAACCTGGAAGATGATATTGCCCTGAGTTTATCGGCTTTGGGCATCCGGATTATTGCGCCTATTCCGGGTAAAGGTACCATTGGTATTGAAGTACCGAATAAGAAAAAAGAAATGGTTTCCATTAAATCCATTGTTTCAACGGAAAAATTCCTGAAGAGCGAAATGGATTTGCCCATAGCTTTTGGTAAAACCATCACCAACGAAGTATTTATTACCGACTTAGCGAAAATGCCGCACTTGCTGATGGCGGGTGCTACCGGTCAGGGTAAATCCGTTGGCTTAAATGCGATATTAACTTCACTTATTTATAAAAAACACCCATCGCAGCTGAAGTTTGTGCTCGTCGATCCGAAAAAGGTGGAGCTTTCGCTGTTTAACAAAATTGAGCGCCACTTCCTGGCCAAACTGCCCGATGCTGAAGAAGCGATTATTACCGATACCAAAAAGGTGATTAATACGCTGAATTCGTTGTGCATGGAAATGGACATGCGCTACGACTTGCTAAAAGATGCCGGCTGCCGCAATCTGAAAGAGTATAACCTGAAGTTTGTGGAGCGCCGCCTCAATCCGAAAAAGGGCCACCGGTTTATGCCATTTATTGTGCTGGTAATTGATGAGCTGGCAGACTTGATGATGACGGCCGGGAAAGAAGTGGAAACCCCGATTGCCCGTTTAGCGCAACTGGCCCGGGCCATTGGTATTCACCTGGTAGTAGCTACGCAGCGGCCTTCGGTAAACGTTATTACCGGTATTATCAAAGCTAACTTCCCGTGCCGGATTTCCTTTAAAGTTACTTCCAAGATAGATTCCCGTACCATTCTGGATACCGGCGGGGCCGACCAGTTAATCGGGCAGGGAGATATGTTGTTCTCGGTAGGGTCGGACCTGATTCGTTTGCAGTGCGCTTTCGTGGATACGCCGGAAGTAGACCGGATTTGCGACTTTATCGGCGACCAGCAAGGTTACGACGATGCTTATTTGCTGCCGGAGTTTATTGGCGATGAAAGTGGCACCGAAAAAACTGATTTTGATCCGTCTACCCGTGACTCGTTGTTTGAAGAAGCTGCCCGCATTATTGTAACGCACCAGCAGGGGAGCACGTCTTTGCTGCAGCGCCGCCTGAAGCTGGGTTACAACCGCGCCGGCCGCTTAATCGACCAGTTGGAATCGGCAGGTGTAGTTGGTCCGTTTGAAGGTAGTAAAGCACGCGAGGTTTTAATTCCCGACGAATATAGTTTGGAACAGTTATTGAATACTATGGATAAGCACTAAATTATTAGTAGTATTCTGAAAAAATAGTTATATGAAGAAGATTATTCCGTTGCTGCTCGCTTTAATATTGATTATTCCGGTTGCCCAGGCGCAGCAGGATCCGCGGGCAGAGAAAATATTGAACGCCATGAGCCAGAAATACCAGGGTTTGAAGGCCTTTAATGTGGTTTTTACCCAAACCCTGGAGAATCCGGCCAGTAAAATAAAAGAAACCATGCAGGGCGATATTACCGTGAGTGGTAATAAATTCCGGCTGAAACTGAAGGACCAGGAAATTATTAACAACGGCAGCACCATCTGGACCTACATGAAGTCGGATAATGAGGTGAATATTTCGGAAAACGACCCGGACGATCAGCAAATGTCGCCGAACGCTATTTTTACATTGTACCAGAAAGGTTACAAATACGCGTTTGTAGAAGAAATGCGGGAAGGCGGTCAAACCTATAATATTATCGAATTATCGCCGCTGGATAAGAATAACTCGGTTTACAAAGTTCGCCTGCAGATTAACAAGCGCGATAATAGCGTTAAAACCTGGAAAATGTTCCGAAACAACGGCAATCGCTATACTTACACCATTAAGCAATTTTCGCCCAACCCGGCCGTAGATGCCACCTATTTTGCTTTTGATAAATCGCAGTACAAAGGGGTTAAAGTAATTGATTTGCGGTAATATTTACAGAAGTCCTTAAAACAAAAGAGCTGGTTCCCCAAGGAGCCAGCTCTTTTGTTTTAATATATTCCCGCCGAAACTTAAATTTTCTTAGCCGCTTTTGGTTTGTAATGGTAGTCGGTAATATTAATTATTTCGTCGCAGAAGCTGTATTCGTGGGCAACATTGGAAGAAACAATTACCAGGCGATCTTTGCGGTTCTGGCTAACGTGTTCCAGGTACCAGTTAATGCCTTCCTGGTCCAGGTTAGTAGTAGGTTCGTCTAGTAGCAGCAGGGGGGCATCTGTATAAATGGCCAGCCCCAACTTTAAGCGTTGTTTCATCCCCGACGAAAAATCTTTCACAAATTTATCTTTGGCCGGTTTTAAATAAAGCCGGTCGATTAAATCCGTAGCCGAAGCGGTGCGCATGGCCCGGAAATGGCTGTGGAATTGCACCAGCTCCAGGAGAGTGTATTCCTCAACTAATTCGAGGTAAGGAGCCGTGAAAGATAAGTGGCGGTATAAATTATCTGGCGTTAGGGTTTGATGGCCCAGGGTGTGGGTAATCGAACCTTCGCTGGGGCTCAGATATCCTGATAATAAATTTAGTAAAGTAGATTTACCCGAACCGTTGTGCCCCAAAATGGCATAAGCGGTTTCGGGTAGAAAATTATAATCCAGGCGGCGAAAAATCCATTCGTAATTATAGCGTTTACCTAAGCCGCTCAGATTAATTTGCATCGATAGACGAAGAGTAACCTTTAATAACACCACGCTCCGAATTCCGGAAGAAATTCAGGATATCGTCGCGTTCGGCGCTTGGTGCCATGTCCAGTTCTATTTTATCCAGGGCGGCGGTGTAGTTTAAGCCGCTTAAAAACAAGGTGCGGTAAATTTGCTGAATCTCAGCTATTTTTTCGTTCGAGAAACCCCGGCGGCGTAATCCAATAGAGTTAATGCCGGCATAGGAAAGCGGCTCGCGGGCGGCTTTTACAAAAGGCGGCACATCTTTCCGGACCAGCGAACCACCCGAAACCATGGCATGCGCGCCAATTTTTACAAACTGGTGCACGGCCGAGGTACCCCCAATAAAAACATAGTCCTGTATTTCGATGTGACCGGCTAATTGTACGGTATTGGCAATAATTACATTATTGCCAATAACACAATCGTGCGCCACGTGCACATAAGCCATAATCAGGCAATCTTCGCCAATGGCGGTATTATTTTTATCCAGGGCCGTGCCCCGGTTTAATGTAACGCATTCCCGGATAACCGTATTATTACCAATAGTAACGGTAGTAGATTCGCCTTTATATTTTAAATCCTGGGGAGCCGCCGAAATAACGGCACCCGGGAATATTTTGCAATTTTTACCAATGCGCGCCCCTTCCATAATGGTTACGTTGGGGCCAATCCAGGTTCCTTCGCCAATTTCAACGTTTTTGTAAATCGTACTAAAGGGTTCTACTACCACGTTTTGGGCTATTTTCGCCTCCGGATGAATATATGCTAAGGGTTGATTCATTTGCCAAAATTAAAGATTACGATTTAAAAACTAGAATTTATTCCGTTGGGCACGACTGTAGGAATAAAAAATGGTAAATGTTTAGTCATGCCAGAATAACCAAGTTGAAAAATGGGTAGGAGGAGACTTCTAATTTTAAATTCATAAACTTCAATTCTTATATCGCTTATACGTTATCTTTCCGGACAATACTGGCCGACATTTCGGCTTCCATTACAACTTTCCCGTTTACAAAAGCTTGTCCTTGCATTTTGGCAATGCCGCGTTTAATGGGCGCTAATAACCAGCACTTAAAAATAATAGTATCGCCGGGTATTACTTTTTTGCGGAAACGACATTTGTCAATTCCTAAAAAGTAAGTCCAGTAGTTTTCCGGATCGGGTACCGTATTCAAAACCAGGATGCCACCGGTTTGGGCCATGGATTCTATCTGGTAAACGCCGGGATAAACCGGGTTGCCGGGAAAGTGGCCCTGGAACTGGTGCTCGTTCATGGTCACATTTTTTACCCCAATTACGGTACTCTCATCCAGGTAAATAATTTTATCTATCAGCACAAAAGGAAAGCGGTGGGGCAATATTTGGGTAATGCGGTTGATATCCATTACCGGCTCCTTCGTCGGATCGTATACCGGCACGTTCTGGATAGCCGCCTCCTGCATTACTTTTTTAATCTTTTTGGCAAAGGCCACATTGGCCGCGTGGCCGGGACGGGCCGCCAGAATCTGGCCTTTCAGTGGGCGCCCAACCAAGGCCAAATCGCCAATTAAATCGAGTAATTTGTGCCGGGCCGGTTCATTTTTATAGCGTAAGTCTACATTATTCAGAATGCCCTCTTTTTTAACTTCTACCTTGGGCTTTCTTAAAAGCGTAGCAAGTTCGGTTAATTCTTCTTCCGATACCACCCGATCCACTACCACAATGGCATTATTTAAGTCGCCGCCTTTAATCAGGTTTTGCTTGTAGAGGGTTTCCAGTTCGTGTAAAAAGCAGAAAGTACGGCAAGACGCTATCTCGCTCGGGAACTGGTTGATATTGGTAATAGAAGCGTGCTGGCTGCCTAATACCGGCGACTGGTAATCTACCATGACGGTTACCCGGTAATCGTTCAGAGGCAAAGCCGCCATTTCTACTTCGCGCTCGCTGTTTTTGTAAAAAATACCTTCCGGAATTTCAAAAAAGTTGCGTAAGGCATTTTGTTCTTCCAGGCCAACTTCCTGCAAAGATTCCACAAAAGCAATGGAACTGCCATCCATAATAGGCGGTTCCGGACCATCCAGCTGAATAAGCACATTATCGATTTCCAGACCAACCAGCGCGGCTAAGGTGTGCTCCACGGTATTTACCCGGGCGCCGTTTTGCTCAATGGTGGTGCCCCGCGATAAATCCACCACGTTGTCCACGTCGGCATCTACAATGGGTTGCCCTGGTAAATCTATGCGTTGAAATTTATAGCCATGATTCGGCGGCGCCGGTAAAAAGGTCATGTTCGCCATCACGCCGGTATGCAGGCCAATACCCGAAACGGTTACCGGAGCTTTGATGGTATGCTGTTTTTCATTCATGCGGGTGCGTATTTATAGCGCGAATTTATATCTTTTCTTTTAGTTCGTTCAGTTGTTTTTCCAGTTCGGGCAAGCGGCGGAATACGGCAATGCTCCGCAGGTTTTGTTTGTAATCGAAGGCTGGCGAGCCCTGAATAATAGTACCGGATTCCGAAATCGATTTGGAAACGCCAGATTGCGCGCCCACCGTTGTTTTATCGGCCAAACTAATGTGACCCACAATACCCACCTGACCCGCAATGGTGCAATAATTACCTATTTTGGTAGAGCCCGAAATGCCGCTTTGTGAGGCAATAACCGTGTGTTTACCAATTTCTACGTTATGCGCTATTTGTACCAGGTTATCTATTTTGGTGCCTTCGTGTATTATAGTAGAGCCCAAAGTGGCACAATCGATGGTGGTGTTAGCCCCAATATTTACATTATCTTCCAGTACCACGTTGCCGGTTTGCGGAATATCGCGGTAAGTGCCGTCTTTCTGGGGCGCAAAGCCAAAACCCGGACTGCCAATTACGGCTCCGGCATGAATAATACAATTATTACCAATTACAGTATTGCTGTAAATTTTAGCGCCGGCAAAAATAGTGGTATTATTCCCCACTTGTACATTATCGCCGAGGTATGCTTGTGGGTATATTTTTACATTAGCCCCCAGTTTGCAGTTCTGGCCAATATACGAAAAAGCACCCCGGTAATGGTTTTCGCCCATGTGGGAGTTTTCGCCGATAAAAGCCGGCTGTTCTACGCCGGTTTTCAGGGCAGCCACGGCCCTTTGGTATTCCTCGAGTAAGCGCGAAAAACTGGAGTAAGGATCTTCTACCCGGATTAGAGCCGCGGAAACCGGTTGTTTTTGCGTGAAGTTTTTAGCAACTATAACGGCGGTAGCCCCCGTGGAATAAAGAAAATGTTCGTATTTAAGATTTGATAAAAAGGCAAGCGCGCCGGAATCGGCTTCTTCTATTTTTGCTAATGCACGGATTTTGGCAGTTGCATTTCCCTCCACCTGGCCGTCCAGCAACTGGGCTATTTGTCCGACAGTAAATTCCATAGCGTAAAAATAGTAAACAAATTAATTAAACCGTGATTTCTTTCGGATAGCAAACATAATACTTTTCTACCTTCGTGCTTAACGCCCGGATATTGGGCAAATCCGAAGCCTCGGCTACATCAATAATCTGGCCGATTTTGGTCATAATATCAATGGACTGCCCTTTGGCTTCGTAAGCATTGTTGCTGATGGTGCCGGTTATCATTAAATATTTAACTTCCTCGGCATTTACGCCAAAATATTCCTGCACCAGTTCGGTTATGCCCAAAATTATGTCTTCGTCGGGCGGAGTAGTAGAAATAATTACTTTAAATAATTTGCGCTGCAGCAAGCCTTCGGCCAGGAACGAAAGAATTTTATCGGGGTGGCTGCACCAGGTTTTAATGCCCTGCCAAACATCGTAATCATCTAAAGAAATAAAACGTTTTAATATTTTCTCGTCTTCTTTAAAATGCGCCATGGTAACCGTATGGTGCAGGAAATATTCTAACGGTTCGCTGGCGGGTACCGCCACGCCGGCCTGAGATAGTTCACGGGCCCGCTCTATCAGCCGAATTAGCATGTTTTCGGCGCTGATAACCGTTTTGTGTAAGTATACCTGCCAGTACATCACCCGCCGCGACACCAGGAAATTTTCGATGCTGTAAATAGCTTTTTCTTCTATTACCAGTTTATCATCAGAAATATTCAGCATTTTTAAAAGACGGTTGGCACCAATCTTGCCTTCCGAAACTCCCGTATAAAAACTATCGCGGTTTAAATAATCGAGGCGGTCTACATCTAGTTGGCTCGAAACCAGCTGGTGAAAAAAGGGGCGATGGTAGGTGCCGTTAAATATCTGAATAGCTAAATCCAGCCGGTTGCCGAAATAGTTGTTCAACTGGTGCATCAGGTGCAGCGACAGGTACTCGTGGTGCACGTTGTTAAAGATGGAGGTCTCCAGCGCGTGCGAAAAAGGACCGTGCCCCACATCGTGCAACAGAATAGCCAGTAAGGAGGCTTCGCACTCTTTATCGGATATTTGGTTATTTTTGCTGCGCAAGGTATGCAGGGCCTGGTCCATGAGGTGCATGGCCCCCAAAGCATGATGAAAACGGGTGTGTAAAGCCCCGGGATAAACAAAATCGGTAAGGCCTAGTTGCTTAATGCGGCGAAGTCGCTGAAAATAAGGATGTTCAATTACGTCGAACAGGAGTTCCGACGGAACGGTAATGAAGCCGTAAACCGGATCATTAAAGATTTTTTTCTTATTCAAGATATAACCTAGTTGTCTGTTGTTCGTTGTCGGTAAATATACGTATATCGCATCCGTAACAATTGCCAGGCTAAAACAACTTACTGGCAGATGCCAATTACACCCGATAAAAGGTTCTGAATTTAGAATAAACTCACAACCGACAACTAGCTACTTTTAAACAAATTTAATTTATGCAAAGATATAATATTTTATGGGCCGATGATGAGATTGACTTACTGAAACCCCATATTCTATTTCTGGAAGACAAAGGATACGACATTACCCCGGTTTGCAGCGGAGCCGATGCCATCGAAAAATTCCAGGAAAATAATTACGATGTGGTTTTCCTCGACGAAAACATGCCCGGTATTTCGGGCCTGGAAACGCTGAACGAAATTAAAACGGTACGGCCGAACACGCCCGTGGTGATGATTACCAAAAGTGAGGAAGAACATATTATGGAAGAAGCCATTGGTTCCAAAATCGCCGATTATTTAATTAAGCCGCTTAATCCCAATCAAATCTTATTATCGGTAAAGAAAATACTGGATAACAAACGCCTGGTTTCGGAAAAAACCAATAGTTCTTACCAGCGCGATTTCCGGACCTTGGGTATGGCTTTTGGCGAGCGCCTGAGCCATCAGGAATGGGCCGAAAATTATAAAAAGCTGGTGCGCTGGGAGTTGGAGATAGATGAAACCGAAGGCAAAAGCATGGCCGACGTAATTAACATGCAAAAGGACGAGGCCAACTCTAATTTTGCCCGGTTTATCATGGATAATTACGAAGATTGGATCAACGACGAATCGGACGACAGACCTTTAATGTCGCACGAAATATTTAAAGAACGGGTTTTCCCGATGATGAAAGAAACCGACCAGACGGTATATTTTGTGCTGATAGATAATTTGCGTTACGACCAATGGAAAGTGCTGGAGCCCATTATCAGCGATTATTTTACCGTCGAGAACGAAGAACTGTATTATTCTATACTGCCCACTACTACGGCTTACGCCCGCAACGCTATTTTTTCGGGTATGATGCCGGCCGAAATTCAGAAAAAATATCCGAAAATGTGGGTGTCCGACGAAGACGAAGAAGGCAAGAACCTGCACGAAGCCGACTTTGTCGATATTCAGTTTCAGAAAAACCGGGTGAACGAAAAATACAGTTACCATAAAATAACCAACAGCGCCTCCGGCAAAGATCTGGTAAGCAAATTCTCGAACCTCGACACGAATAAACTAAATATTATCGTGTACAATTTTGTAGATATGCTTTCGCACGCCCGCACCGATAGCAACATGGTACGCGAACTGGCGCCCGATGAGTCGGCTTACCGTTCGATTACCCGGTCTTGGTTTTTACATTCGCCGTTGTTTGAAACCTTAAAGCTGATTTCGGAAAAGAAAGGCCGCTTAATTATTACCACCGACCACGGTACTATCCGGTGCAAACGGCCTTTTAAAATTATCGGCGACCGCAACACCAATACCAACCTGCGGTACAAACACGGCAAAAACCTGGGCTTTACCGAAAAAGATGTTTACGTAGTACGTAAGCCCGAGCGCATAAACTTACCTAAAGAAAATATCTCTACGGCCTACGTGTTTGCCTTAGAAGATTATTTCTTTGCCTACCCCAATAACTTTAATTATTACGTAAATTACTATAAAGATACCTTTCAGCACGGCGGCGTATCGCTGGAAGAAATTATTATACCGTTTGTAACACTGCAGCCTAAAAACGCCTGATACGGCATGGACGAGAAAGTAGTGGAAGTGGCGGCGCTGGCCGGCTTGCCGGCCGCCGCCGCCACGGTGTGGGATTTTGCAAAAGACGAGAATATTTTGTTATTTGAGGGCGAAATGGCAGCTGGGAAAACAACTTTAATTAAAGAATTATGCCGCCTGGCCGGTGTAGCAGAGCCCGTTAGCAGCCCCTCCTACGCCCTGGTAAACGAATACGAAAGCAACCGCGGGGAAGTGATTTACCACTTTGATTTTTACCGGATTAATGATCAACGGGAAGCCCTGGATATAGGCGCGACCGAATATTTTTATTCCGGTAATAAATGCCTGATAGAATGGCCCTCGCAGGTACGGGATTTATTGCCCGAACATTATGTGACTGTTACAATAGATAAAGGTGTGGGGGAAGCCCGTACCATTACGTTGAAAAAGAATTAATATGAACGAGAATATTCCTTCGGGCTTTGAATCGTTGGCTGCCACCAGTCGCGCTCTTTTTCCGAAAGAATCAATGCTGGCGATTGAAACCCGGAAAAAGCGCCTCTTTATTGGAATTCCCAAAGAATCATCTTTACAGGAGAATCGCATTGGCCTTACACCCGAATCGGTTAGGGTGCTTACGGACAATGGCCACGAAATCTGGATAGAGTCGGGGGCAGGCAGCCCGTCTAAATACGCCGACCATGAATTTTCGGAAGCTGGTGCCCACATTGTTTATTCTACCAAAGAAGTTTACGAGGCTGATATTATTTTAAAAATTGCGCCGCCTACTTTTGAAGAAATTGAATATTTAAGGGCCGGGCAAACGTTAATTTCGGCCTTGCAATTTGGCAGCCTCACCGGCGATTACGTAGGGGCGCTTTGCCGTAAGAAAATAAACGCTATCTCGTTTGAACTGGTAAAAGATAAATCGGATACCAAACCGGTGGTGCGGGCCATGAGCGAAATTGCCGGTAGTACGGTTATGCTGATTGCCGCCGAATATTTAAGTTCCAGCAGTGAAGGCAAAGGCATTATATTGGGTGGTATTACCGGGGTGCCGCCTTCGCGGGTAGTTATTTTGGGTGCCGGTACCGTGGCCGAATACGCCACCCGCGCGGCTATTGGATTAGGCGCCGAGGTTAAGGTGTTTGATGATCACATTTATAAGCTGCGTCGACTCAAACAAAATATTGGCCCTTATTTGTTTACCTCTACCATGGATGGCGCTTTACTCAGCCAGGAACTAAAATTGGCCGATGTGGTAATAGGGGCGTTGTCGAATAGGGAAGGCCGCACCACGCCCATGATTTCGGAAAATATTGTGGCCCAGATGAATCCGGGCTCCGTTATTATTGATGTATGCATCGACCAAGGTGGCTGTTTCGAAACTTCGGAGTTGACTACCTTAAGCCGGCCGGTTTACCGCAAATACGATATTATTCATTACTGCGTACCCAATATTGCCTCTCGCGTACCGCGCACCGCTACCAACGCCCTCAGCAATATTTTTACGCCTATTTTCATGGATATTTCGAAGCACGGGGGCATCAACGAAGTATTATTTACTCATGAGCACTACCGCAGCAGCGTGTATATTTACAAAGGCAGCTTAACCAATGCCGCTATTGCCAAAAAGTTTAACATGCGTTACAAAGAATTAAGCCTGATGATTGCCGTGCGGAACTAGGTGGTTGAAGGTTAGAAGTTGTGATGTTGAAAGTTGTTGGCTAAAAGGTGATTGACTGTAATGCGGTTGGGCAATTGTGAGTACTATAACAACTGAAATTTAGTTTACTCATTTTTTACATTTTTCAGCTCGGTTCCATTGCGAATTTCGTCGGTAGCAACGGCCACCAGTTTATCACCGGGGTTTAATTTGCCATAAATTTCTACTTTATCATCAGCTTGGCGGCCTTTTTGTACTTCAACCCACTCGGCTTTGTTATTGGCTACTTTCACGACAAAAACCTTCTCGGTAGACGCTACCACCGCGCTGGCTGGAACCACAAATGTGCTGTCTTTGGCAGGTAACGGAATATTCACTTCAGCATACATGCCGGGCAACAATTTATGGTTTGTATTAACCACATCCATTTCCAGGCGTTCGGCCCTTAACCTCGAATCGAGGGCACCGGCCATGCGTTTAACTTTGGCTTTAAATTCCTGGTCGGGCAATGATTTTACCGTAAAGCTTACGTTGTCCTGCTGGCTTAATAAACCCGTGTACATCTCCGGCACCGATACTACCAAACGCAACTTATTTTGCTCCTGTAACTCCAGAAGCGGCAACTCCGAACCTTTTCCACTTGGCCCTACGTACGCCCCCGGACTAACATTACGGGCGGTAATAACCCCATTAAAAGGTGCCCGTATTTCGAGGTAATTGCGGGTAGCTACTACGGCCCGGTAAGCGGCTTTGGCGGCTTCTAAGTTCGCTAAATCTGAATTTTGTTTCGCCAGCGCCTGGTCTAAATCGTTGGGTGAAATGGTGCCAGGTGTTTTACTGGTTTCGTATAATCGGTTGTAGTGGGCTTTGCTGGCCGTATACAGCGCCTCCTGCGATTTTAACCGCGATTGTGTTTCGGCCAATCGGGAATTCAGTTCGGGTGCTTCCAGACTTACGAGCAATTGCCCTTGCTTTACTTCCGAACCTACATCTACAAATAATTTCCGGACGTAGCTGCTTTCCTTTGCGTACAAATCTACTTCCTGGTAAGGCAATAATTCGCCGGGAATCTGCAGCGAAGAGGATAATTTGCCTTTTTGTAAAGTTATTACCGCCACTTCTGGTTCGGTTACCTGTTCCTGCTGCTCCGCCCGGGAATCGGCGGTATGGCAAGCCGATAAACTTTGCAGGAGCAAAAAACCTCCGGCTAAAATTAACTTACTCCCGTGCCGGGTATATTTTATCAAATTCTTCATCTTACTAGGCTGGAATATAATATTTACTTTCTTTGTCGGTGGGGTCTAACGATACCGACTGGGTGGTGGCTTTACCCTGTACCCAGGCAAAAGCCAAAGGTAAAATCAACAGGGCCGCAAAAGTAGAAGCTACCAGGCCCCCAATTACGGCGCGTCCTAAGGGGGCTGTTTGTTCCCCGGCTTCACCAAAACCGGCTGCCATCGGAATCATACCGGCAATCATGGCTAAGCTTGTCATTAAAATGGGCCGTAACCGAATACCGGCAGCTTCGTGGGCCGCCGTTACCGCGTTGCCGCTCTGGAGGCGCAACTGCTCGGCGTTTGTAATAAGCAACACCGCATTCGACACCGACACGCCCACCGACATAATCATGCCCATGTAGGATTGCAGATTTAAAGTTGAGCCCGTTAACAGCAGCAACGCTAAAGAACCCAACAACACCGCCGGCACCGTAGACAGCACCACTAACGATACTTTAAAAGACTGGAAATTAGCGGCCAGCATCAGAAATATTACCACAATGGCAACCAATAAACCAGATTGCAAACTATCGAGGGTTTCGTTCAGGGTCTGGCTCAAGCCTTTCGATTCGATGGTTAACCCGCGCGGCAATTCGCCCAGGGAGGCAATAGCGGCGTCCACATCGGTGGAAGCGGTACCTAAATCGGTTTGGTTTAAGTTGGCGGTTACTGAAATTACCGGTATAGCTCCCAGATTGTCGTTTTCGCCGTAAGCGGTAGCGGGTTCTATATCGGCTACATCGCTTAATACGGGGCGAGCGCGGTTCGCCATTAACGGAATTTCACGTATATCGTTAATGCTGGCCATGTTGTATTCCGGTACCGAAACCTGCACGCTGTAGGTCTGGTTCGCTTTTTCATCAATCCAAACGTTTTTCTCCGTAAACCGCGACGAAGAGGTAGACGCCACCAACGACCGCGAAATATCCGAAATACTTAAACCCAGAGCGGATGCCCGCGCCCGGTCTATATTAATATTAATGGTAGGATACCTTATCGCCTGCCCGATTTGTACGTCGCGCAGATAAGCAATTTCCTTTAATTTCCGGGTAATTTTGTGGGCGTATTCTTCGTTCTGCTTTTTGTTTTTACCCGAAACTTTCACCTCAATGGGTGTTGGCGAACCCTGACTTAATATTTTATCGGTGAGTTCTATCGGCTCAAAAGAAAGCTGTAAGTCGGGCATAGCGGCTTTTATTTCTCGCCGGAACTTATCTTTTAGTTCGTCCATGTCCACGTGGTAACCTTCGCTCAGGTTTACCTGCAATACGGCTTCCTGAGGGCCGCTCATAAACAAGTAAATGGGGCTGGTAGAATATTGCCCCGGGTGCTGGCCCACAAAAGCCGAAGTAATTTCGATATTTTCTTTGCCTACTAGATCTTCGAGCACCCGCAAGGTTTTTACCAGCCGGGCTTCGGTGCGTTCAATCCGGGTACCGTCCGGCGCCCGCAACCGCACCTGAAACTGGCCGCTGTTTACCTTGGGTAACACATCGCGCCCAATGCCGGCTAGCATAAACCCGGTAATGGCCAAAGCTACCAGCACATAAATACTTACTACTGCCTTGCGGGCCGGCAGCATTTTATCAATCCAGGTTAGGAAGCGTAACTGGAATCGTTCAAAACGTCCTGGTTTCTTTGGTTCCGAATGTGTATCGGTCTGGTGATGTTCTTTCATCAACCAGTTGGCCATAATTGGCACAAAGGTCTGGGCGAGCAAATAAGAGGTAACCATGGAAAATCCAATGGCCAGCGACAAGGGCAAAAACAACGCGCCCGGTATACCTTTCATGGTTAAGGCCGGAGCAAAAACCGCCAGAATACAAAACAGAATCAATAACTTCGGAAAGGCAATTTCCTGACAGGCATCCCAGATAGCCAAAGCTTTGGTCTTGCCCATAACCAGGTGCTGGTGAATATTTTCAATCGTAACCGTCGATTCATCTACCAGAATACCAATGGCCAGCGACAAACCGCTTAGCGTCATGATATTAATGGTTTGGTTGAACAGGTGCAGAAATAATACCCCCGAGATTATAGAAGTTGGAATGGTTAAGATTACAATTAGTGCACCGCGGCGATCGCCGAGAAACAGCAATACCATTAACCCGGTTAATATTGCGCCAATGGCACCTTCGGTAATTAAACTTTTCACCGAATTAATCAGGTAAACCGACTGGTCGAACTCGTACGAAAGTTTCACATCGGGCGGCAACATAGCCTGGAAACGTGGCAACGCCTTTTTCAGGTTTTTAACGACTTCCCAGGTAGAGGCATTCGCCGATTTGGTAATGGCCAGGTATACCGACCGCTTGCCGTTTACCAGCGCGTAACCACTCGTTACATCGGCGGCATCTTCTACTTTAGCTACATCGCGTAAAAACACGTTGTGAATAGTCCCTTTGTACAAAGGAATTTTTTCAAAATCTTTCAGTTTCTGAATGGAGGTGTTGGTCGGGGTTATATAATTAAAATCACCAATGCGCACATTTCCCGAAGGCGAGGTTTGGTTATATTCCCGGAGGGCCAGTACCACCTGATCGGGCGTGAGGTTGTGGGCGCGAAGCAACTGCGGGTCTACTTTAATCACAATAGATCGCACGTTGCCGCCAAACGGTGGCGGTGTAACCAGGCCCGGAATAGACGTAAACGACGAACGCAAATAGGTGTTGGCCATATCCTGCAGCTCATTATTGGACCGGATGGGGCTGCTGAGCACTAACTGACCCACCGGCAAGGTAGAAGCATCGAAACGCATGATAAAGGGCGGTTGCGAGCCCTGCGGAAAGAGTGCCTGTCCCCGGTTAGTAAAAGCGGTAACTTCGGCGGCGGCCTGGGCCATATTGGTGCCTTCATAGAAGGTTAATTTCATCAGCGTTAAGCCCTGAATATTGCGGGTTTCGATGGTTTTAACGCCGGCCACGTACAGCATTAGGTTTACGTACTGCTTCCCGAAATAAGCTTCCATCTGGGCCGGTGCGTACCCGCCATACGGGTGCGAAATGTAAATAACTGGCAGGTTCAGGTCGGGGAAAATATCTATTTTAATCGTGCGGATAGCGTTAATGCCAAAGAAAAATAAACCGGCAACCAGCACCATGATGGTGATGGGTTTCCGCAGCGCTCCTCTTATTAAATCCATTTCGGGTAAGGTAAAAAGTAATAAGTTGTAAGTGATAAGTTTTAAGTCTCCGGAGGACTAGTTCTGATTTTTTGGTGGCTTAGAACTCATTGGTAAAAATGGAAATATCGCCGGCGGCGGCCGCTTTGAACAACAAGGCTTGCCACACGTTGCTATGGGCAATATCGCGGTCAATTTCGGCCCGGTTCAGGGTATAAAGTGCCTGGGTAATATCTACCATAGTCGCCAGGCCATTCCGGTACAAAGCGTTTTTTTGGGTGTAAGCATTAGAAGCTGCCTGAATCTGGTTCGGGGCTTCGCGGTAATTACTCAGAGCATTCTGAATTTTCGTTTCGGCTAAAGATAGTTGGGCGCTAAGCTGCTGGTTTACCAGATCGTATTCGTTTTGGAGGGCCTGCGAGGTAAAGGCCTGGGCTTGTACCTGTTGCTGCACCCGCAAATTATCCGTCAGGTTCCAGACCATGCCCACCCCAAACAAGTAGTTGCCCCGCGTAGGTGTAATGCCCTGCCGGAAATTTTTGGTATAAGCCTCCGGATTAATATTGTAATCGTGGCTAAATCCTGAACCGCGGGCTTGTAATACACTGAATACTGAAAAAGTAGGGTAATTAAAAGTCCGGAAATATTTCTCACGTTGCCGGCTTAAGTTTATCCGCTGGCGGTAAAAACTTAATATTGGGTGATTATCGGTCGGAGTTGTGGTTGCCGCCGCAAAGGCAACCGGCACGCGCGTTACAAACAGGCTATCCAGCAAAAAAAATTGCGATGGTATTCCCAATAGTTGCGCCAGTTGGTTGGCTTGTTCCTGTTCTGTATCTAAAGAGCGGGTAAGGGCAATTTTGGCGCTCGAAACTTCCGCATTGGCCAGCGACGTATCCACGCCGGGGTTGAGGCCATTTTGGGCGCGGGCGACTACCACCCGTTTTAGGGCTACTGCTCTTTCCAGATTTCGTTCCTGCGACCGCGAGAGCCGTTGGGCGGCTTGCAAGTTTAAATAAGCGCTGGCTACCCGCACCTGGTGCTGAAACTGCTCTTGTACCAAATCGGCTTGGTCCTGGTTATTCGCCGCTTTGGCAACTTGTATTTTTTCGCGGGCTTGGCCAAAAGAGAAAAAATCCCAGTTTACATTCGCCAGGTACAGGGCCCCAAAGGCGGCATTCCAATTCTGGGTTTCCATGGCTGGCCCCGATGAAGAAGAATTCAACCCCCGGAATCCGTAAAAAGCGCCATTTTGCCCGTTAATGGTACCGTAATCGTGCTGGCCCGAAACGCTGAAATTGGGAAGATAATCGCGCTGGCTCTGCCGGACTGCCGCCTGCGATGCCTGGGTATAATTGGCTTTGGCTTTTAGGGTACCGTAGTTAGTCAAGGCCGTTTGTAAGGCCTCGGTCATGGTTAAAACCTGGTTTTGCCCTTGGGCCAAGTAAGCCAACAATATAAATATGAAGGTAAGGCTACTGCGAATACTTAATCTCTTGAACATGCAGGATAATATCAGCTTCGGAGATAAAGTACAGAAAACGCCGGCTGAATATTAAAAATTTAGACCTTATGTGTAATCTTTAATAATTTTATCTCAATAGGCCTAAATTATTTAATCCAAAAGAATAAATCTATATGCAAGGCTTAAAATTTAATTAATTATTTCTGCGGCATAATTTGGCATAAAAGATTACCGGAAATTCCAGTGGTTTTAAACCTACGGCTCCGTTATAAATTGCTGTTAGAAATGAAATAATTTCCTGATTTAACCAATTAATTATAGCCGCTGCCTCTACTGCGTGTTTTCCTCATAGCTATCCGGTTTAGCACAGCCTTGCATTGCCCGGGCGCTTTAGCCCCAGGTTTAAGGTACCCCTGATTAAAGTCAGGGGCAATTTAGAGTCAGGCGATTGAAAAAAGTGCTTGGTTACCTTTTTCCACAATAGTTAATTCCAATAAGTTGTAGGGTTATCTATAAGATTTATTCGGTACAGGCATATTCCCGGATAATTTCTAAAGTATTGGTATCGGATTGCCGGGTTTGTTTAGTAGGAAGGCCTCTTGCGTTATATTCGTAGGTATAAGTATAATTTTTAATTAAATCCGAAAGATGAAACGTTTCTTTTTCGGTGGCAATATTATTTTTTGAAATGATTTCGGCCCCAAGCCCCAGGTACGTAGCGTTCAGGTAAGGATTATTTTGGTTATCGTAAGTATACTCCGTGGTTAAGTCGTTTACCTTAGAAGTACCATTTACAACAAACTCCTGCACCTTACTGATATTCTGTTTAGCATCATAAGTATATTCAGCCAGGCGATAATTCATAGCAGGGCCGTCCGGATTAAAAGATTTTACCTGCTCTATTTTATTTGTGCCGGAATAAATTAAAATTTTATCATACTCGTGCTTAAAGGTATTACCTGCTGTTTTGGTATAAAAAGCTATTTTTTCGAGCAGGTTTTTACTGTTATAAGTAAAAGCAAAATAGCTGAATAAGGTACCATCCGATAATTTAAAACTTTCTTTAAGAACCCGCCCGGCAGCATCGTAGTCGTATTCTTTATAATAATTTTCGTTGCTAACCGCATCTTTGGCATGATTGGCTTTCTTCAGCCGCTTTTGGTTGTCGTATTCATAAGTAATGGCATCGGTACCGGCAAACGTTATTTTAGTAAGCAGGCAGGTATTTAAATCTTTACCAGGTTTTACCACGTCCTCATCGTTTTTGCAGGCAAGTGCAAATAATAAGCAAAGCAAAACGGCACTCAAATTAATCTTTTTCATAGTGTTTTTTTAGGGGTAATATTTTAGGTCTGTGCGTTAAAGATTCCGGTACAAGCTCATTGGTTGCATGTGGCTTTAATAATTTTAAACTAGTTAGTTTCTATTCCGAAAACCGTAAGTAACTAAAAGGTTAGAGCCTACGTGTTAGGGTTAAGGAATATTCTGCCAGACTTAAAACCCAATATTTTTCGGTTTATGTATTATCGCCCGCAACCGCCCGCCGACCCCGAATTAATTCGCTCGTTAACGGAGCGCCAAAAAGAAATGAGTCAACAGGTAATTATTCAAAAGCCTGATTTTACCTTGCGCACCCTGGCCGGCTGCGATTCTTCTTTTATCGGCGAGAATATTTTATCGGTGTTTGTGCTGCTGCGCTACCCGGAACTGGATATTCTGGAAATACAGTATAACTATGTGCCCGTGGAAATGCCTTATGTACCGGGTTTCCTGGCATTCCGGGAAGCGCCTAATTTGCTGAAGGCTTACGAAAAGCTGGAAACCAAACCCGACCTGATTATGGTAGATGGCCATGGTATTTCGCACCCGCGCCGGTTAGGAATTGCCAGCTATTTAGGGGTGTTGCTGCAAAAACCCACCATGGGCGTAGCCAAGAAAATACTGGTGGGTAAATACGAGTTGCCCGCTCCCGAGAAAGGCAGCCTCACGCCTATTTTTCACCGCGATGAACATATTGCCAATACCCTGCGCACCAAAGATAAGGTAAAACCGGTTTTTGTTTCACCCGGACACCTGATGGATTTGGAAACGGCCACGCGCCTGGCGCTGGAGACAGCTCGCAAACACAAACTGCCCGAACCCACCCGGCTGGCTGACCACTACGCTGAAGAACTAAAGAAAGAAGTACGTTAATAAATATTTGATATTATTTAATTCTGCTAGCTCACAGCCATTTAGCCAGCTTTCTTAAACTGTCGACGTTATGCACGGGGGCTAATACATTAATATATGGAATGGCGGTTTGCATACCGGCTACTTCGGGCCGGTAACCAGCATATCCGGCCAGCGGATTTAACCATATAACCTTCTTTGCTTTTTGCTGCAATATTTTCATACTCTGCTCAAGCAATTGAATGTCTCCGGTATCCCAGCCATCGCTTAATATTAGCACAATGGTGCGTTTATCCAGTAACCGGGCGGCGTAGTCGGTAATAAAGGTATGCAGGCTTTCCCCGATTTTAGTACCACCTTGTAAGCCGTAATTTTGGGCACTCAAAGCCTGTAACGCATGGGCAAAATCGTGGTGTTTAAGGAGAGAGGTGATAGAATGCAGAGAGGTGCTGAAAGCAAAAGTTTCGAGGTGACGGAATACCTGCCCGAAGGAATAAATAAATTGTAAAAGAAAGGCCGTATACAGTTCCATGGACTTGCTAATATCGCATAGAACTACCAGTTTAAGGCGGTTGCGCTTTGGCTGCCGGAAAGCAATATCCATTAACTCGCCCCCTAATCGAATATTTTTTCGTAAGGTCCGGCGCAGGTCGGGTTGCTTTATTTGAGTTGTTTTTTCGTAACGCCGGCTGGCTTGCCCGGCCAATCTCCTGGATAAAGCTTTAATAATTTTCATCATTTCTGCTACATCATCGGCCGGAATCTGGGAAAAATCCTGACAGGATAAATTCTGATGAATACTGTACGCCGCCGTTTGTTCAATCTCCTGGTGGTTATTTCCATTTAGCCAGGATTTTAGCGCCTGGAAAGAAGGTGGGTTGGTACCCGGCTTTGCCCCAGAGGCCGCTTTAGATTTTATTTTAGCGTCTACCGCTTGGCTAATTTCCTGCCAGTACTCCGAAAATAAAGCATCGAATTCTTCTACCTGGTTTTTACTGCGGCAAAGCACGGCTTTCAGGGCCAGCCGGAAAACGGGTTGGGATTGGTAATCTATAAAGCTTAAGCTTTTAAGGGCGGTTGCTTCTTCCTCGGCACTGAGGGCAAATCCTTTCTGGCGCAGAAACCGGCAAAACTGCACGATATTACCGGAGAGCGAGGTTTGGCGCAGAATCAAAGATTATCTAATTTGGAATGAATGCCGGTTTTTTCCAGCAACTGGCTTAAACTCATTTGTACCTGCCGGGTATCGTGCCAGTCTTTCAGCACTACGCCTAAGGTTTGCTCCACAACATTCTTATCCAGGTGGGCAATGTGCAAGACGCTTAAGGCCCTGGCCCAATCGAGGGTTTCGGCAATGCCGGGTGTTTTTTCCAATTTCAACTGGCGGAGTTGCGCCATAAAACCACATATCTGCTGGCTTAGCCGGGCGTCTATGCCGGGTACTTTCTGGCGTACAATATTTAATTCTTTTTCAAAATCCGGGTAATCGATGTACAGGTATAAACAACGGCGGCGCAGGGCTTCGGATAATTCGCGGGTACGGTTACTGGTTAATATTACCTGCGGAATATGCGTGGCCGTAATGGTGCCAATTTCCGGAATGGTAATCTGCCATTCACTTAGTACTTCAAGTAAAAAGCTTTCAAATTCTTCATCTGAACGATCCACCTCGTCTATCAGCAGAACGGGTTTTTGGTGGTGGGTGATGGCCTGGAGCAAAGGCCTTTTCATTAAAAAACTATTACTAAAAATAGTTTTCTCTTTTTCTTCCACCGATTGCTTTTCCTGTTCCAGCATTTTCAGATGCAACAGTTGCCGTTGGTAATTCCATTCGTACAAAGCATGGTTAGCATCCAAACCTTCATAACATTGCAGCCGGATAAGATCAGTTTGCAACACCCGGGCCATTACTTTGGCAATTTCGGTTTTACCCACGCCCGCCGGTCCTTCAATTAATAAAGGTTTGTTTAGTTGCAGCGAAAGAAAAACAGACATAGCCACCGACTGGTCGGTGATATAACCTTGCTTCTGTAGAAGGTGGCTAATATTGGTTAAATTTATGCCGTCCTGGTGGTTATTATTTTCCAATATTTATTTAGCCCTCATTAATAGAAAATTTAATAACTACTTAATGGTCAATATTTTATAATGAAAATGTTCAGTATTTAGACTTAACTGCAGGAATGGCGGCCATTGGTGGTGTTATCACTATAGCCGTCAGGCTAAGACAAATACTACTCATTTTTCTGCTTCAAGTTTAAGCGCAGCGGTAACTTGGAGCTATAGATAAGAGACAGTTTTCAACTGGCAGGAAGTTAAAAACTTACTTTCATAAGAACACCCCAGCTAAAAGCTGGCGCGAGCAGATGTAAAATATTCTAATATATGCCTTACCCAGACGGCTAAAGTGAAAACACATGGCAAATGTCCTTGGTCAGCCAATTATTAATATGCGAAACCGCTTCAATGTAAGGTTACAGTTAAATAAAATTAATCAAAACAAATTTCACCGGTTACATCTTCCGTAAAGGAGCCGTTAGTTGGGTTTACTACGCCTTCCAGAACCAGCGTGCCAGTTGCGCCGGCTAATTTTCCGGTGCCACTACCTTCTATGGCAACCGCGGTAGCAAAAAATTGGGTTCCGATAAAATGCCCGTTGTTAATTTCAAATGCAAGGGTACCTTGCCTGGTAGTAAATACCAGGGTACCTATAAAAGTATCAGGGGTTACGGGTGATGTAAATTCGGCCCGGGTGGTACCATGCAACAAACCACCTCCAATAATTTCCGCTTCGGTTACCGTTACAACTTCCGTAGGGGCACTAAGGATAATACCGTTTCCTTTGGCATTTATTTTATGGCAGCCTCTGATGGCGGGCACCCAAGCTGAGGAAAATATTACTAAAACTGCAATCAGGAATAAACCAATTACGGGTAAAAAGTGATTTAACTTTTTCATAAACTTTAATTTTTAAATTTATATGGACAATTATTTACCTTATGCATAAAGATTTTACCCCCACTCACCTAATGGTCTGAAGGGCTCTTTTCAGATAAACTTTGGCCAGATGTTTCCGGTATTCTGCCGAGGCAAAGTTGTCGCTTAAAATATCAACCCCAACCACGGCGGCATTTTGCGCTTCCTGAATAGCAGCATCATCTAAGGTTTTGTCCGAAACAGCTTTTTCAGCACCTGCATCCCGGAAAGCATAATCGGCAACGCCAGTGTAGGCAATATTTGTTTTACCGTCGGGCAACCTTAATACCGCACAACCCACAATGGCAAACCGCGAGGCCGGATTCTCGAATTTTAAATAAACGGATTTTGAACCTGATGGCGGGATTGGCACCCGGATGGCCGTAATAATTTCGTTTTCCTGCAATTCGGTAGCGAAAAGGCCGGTAAAAAATTCGGTTGCTTTTAGGGTTCTTTTGCCGCTGGTTCCAATTATTTCAATGGTAGCATCTGCCGCCAGCACCAGGGCCGGCCAGTCGGCGGCTGGGTCGGCGTGAGCCAGGCTGCCACCCATGGTTCCCCGGTTACGCACCTGTTCGTCGCCAATCATTTTAGCCGCATCGTGAAAAAAAGGCAGGTGCCGTTGAATCAGGTCGTTGTGCAAAATATCGTTGTGGGTAGTGCCGGCATTAATAACAATTTCGCCGTCTTCTTCCTGGATACCCTTCAGCGCCGGAATATCGCCAATATCAATCAGCAGTGCGGGTTGGTTTAAACGTAATTTCATAGCGGGTATCAGGCTATAACCACCGGCTAATAATTTGCCTTCGCCTCCGGATGCTAAAGAAGCCAAAGCTTCTTCCACACTAGTTACTTTTTTATATTCAAATGCTACAGGTATCATTTTTCAGAATTAAAAGGTTTAAAACAGCTTAAAAAGGTTTAAAGGAGGCGCTTAAATAAATGCTTGCCAACTTTAAATATTTCAATTGCTTATTCATTAACAGGCGCTTGCATGGCGCGCCAAACCCTTTCGGAAGTGAGTGGCATGCGAATATCTTTCACCTGGTGGCCGCCACTCCATAAAGCATTGATTACGGCGTTCACAACGGCGGGCGTGGAACCAATGGTTCCGGCTTCGCCGGCTCCTTTTACGCCCAGCGGGTTATGCGGACAAGGCGTAATTTGGTTGGCAGTTTCAAACATAGGAAAGTCATCGGCCCGCGGCATGCAGTAATCCATGTAAGTGGCATTGGTTAGCTGGCCATTGCTGTCGTATTCGGCCCCTTCAAACAAGGCTTGCCCTATACCCTGCGCCACGCCGCCGTGAATTTGCCCTTCCACAATCATGGGGTTAATAATATTGCCCACATCATCCACGGCGATAAACCGCTGCAGGGCAACCTTGCCGGTATCTTTTTCTACTTCTACTACCGCAATATGGCAGCCAAACGGATAAGTAAAGTTTGCAGGATCATAGAAGCTGGTGAAATCTAAACCTGGTTCTAAGTCTGCTGGATAGATATGCGGCACATAGGCGGTTAAAGCCACATCACCAAAACTTATTGATTTATCGGTGCCTTTAACGGTAAATTTACCTTGGTCAAATTCCAGGTCATCGGCATTAGCTTCCAGGCGGTGGGCAGCAATTTTCTTGCCTTTTTCTATAATCTTTTCGATACTCTTCACAATAGCAGTACCACCTACCGCCAAGCTTCTCGAACCATATGTACCCATACCAAAAGCCATACTATCACTATCACCATGCACAATTTCTATATCGGCTATGGGAATGCCAAGTTTGCTGGCTACTATTTGTGCAAAAGTTGTTTCGTGCCCTTGGCCATGTGCATGAGAACCGGTGTATACACTTACTTTACCAGTTGGCTGAACCCGGACTTGCCCCATTTCGTACAAGCCGGCGCGGGCACCCAAAGCGCCTGCCAAAGCGGATGGAGCTAAACCGCAAGCTTCTATATAAGTAGAAAAACCAACACCTAATAAAGTACCATTCTGAGCAGATTCCAGCTGCTTTCTGCGGAAATCTTCGTACCCTAGCATTTTCAATCCTTTTTCAAGTACGCCTTGATAATTACCACTATCATATAATAAAGCTACCTGGGTTTGATAGCCCGGTTGGTTTACTCCATCAAAAGGAGGAACAAAGTTTTTCATCCGTAGTGCTGCCGGATCTTTACCCATTTCAAGTGCTGCCAGATCCATTAACCGCTCCAGCAGATAGGTAGCTTCGGGGCGACCTGCTCCCCGGTAAGCATCTACTGTAGTTGTATTGGTAAATACACCTGTTACATCCACATTTATTTTAGGTGTTGTATAAAGTCCTTGCATTAATGTACCATATAGGTAAGTGGGTACAGCCGGACCGAATGTACCCAAGTATGCTCCCAGATTGGCATAGGTTTTTACGCGTAAGGCTAATATTTTTCCTTCCGCATCAAACCCCATTTCTGCTTTAGTAACATGATCCCGTCCGTGAACATCTGAAATAAAACTTTCACTACGTTCGGCCGTCCATTTTACCGGTCTATTGATATTTTTTGATGCCCAGGTGAGTACCGCCTCTTCTGCATAATGGTCGCCTTTGCTTCCGAACCCCCCGCCAACATCAGGGCCAACTATCCTTAATTTGTGTTCTGGAATACCTAATACAAACGTTGATAAAAGCAAACGGATGAGGTGAGGACTTTGCGTACTGGTATACAGGGTGTACTTTTCGTTAGCTTCATCATAAAACGCATTGTAGCTCCGGGGTTCAATTGGATTGGCAACCAAGCGTTGGTTTACGAATTCCAAGGTAGTAATGTGCGCTGCTTCTTCCATGGCCTGATCAACTTCAGCAATCGGATTACCTAAAGCCCAGTCATAACAGATATTGTTGGGAACATCTTCATGTACCAATGGTGCTCCTGTTTTTACTGCTTCAGCCGCATTAATAACTACGGGTAGTTCTTCATAATCTACCATGACCATTTGAGCAGCATCTTTGGCCAGTGCAGCGGTTTCGGCAATAACCACTACTATGGGATCGCCTACATGCCTTACTTTACCGTCGGCTAGCAAAGGATGCTTAGGTTCCTTCATGGTATCACCGTTTTTGAAATTTACCTGCCAGCCGCAGGGTACGCCATTAATGGCGGCTACATCGGCACCGGTGTAAATGGCTATTACACCAGGCATAGTTTTTGCAACTTCTAAATCTATCCCTGATATATTGGCGTGGGCATACGGGCTTCTTACAAAAGAGGCGTGGGTTTGCAAGGGCAGCACAATATCATCGGTGTACCGGCCTTTGCCGGTAATAAATCTTTTATCTTCTACCCGTTTCACGGATTTCCCGATCATGCCATTCGTGGTGCTCATGCGGGTACCTCCTCTTTATTAGCTATTTTAGCGGCAGCATATTGCACCGACTTTACAATATTCTGATAACCAGTACAACGGCATAAATGGCCTTTCAGGGCGTGGCGAATGTCTTCTTCGGATGGCTCAGGGTTGTGCTTTAAATAATCGGTCATGGTCATGAGAATACCCGGCGTACAAAAACCGCATTGCAGGCCGTGCATTTCTTTAAAACCTTCCTGCAACACGTGCAATTCTCCGTTAGGCGCTAATCCTTCCACGGTAAGTATTTCGCAACCATCGGCCTGAACGGCAAACATGGTGCAGCTTTTGGTAGGCTTGCTGTTTACCTGAACCGTGCAGGCTCCGCAAATGCTGGTATCGCAGCCGACGTGGGTACCGGTCAGGTGCAATACATCACGCAGGTAATGCACCAGCAATAATCGCGGCTCAACTTCGTGGATATAGTCAATGCCGTTGACTTTTACTCTAATTTGCATAGTGGTGGATTTATAGTTTAAGAAATTGAATCTCGAATTCAGTTTGGTTTTCCATTTCTGCCTTTAAGATTTAGAAATATTTAAAAGAAAACCGGCTTTATTGGTTGATAAACTAATTCAGAACGGAGAATAAAATTTGAATAAACTACAAGATCATCGGTAGACCTAAATAGCCACCCTTTTCTCCTCTTATATTAGGAGGGGAGCTTTCCCGTCACTACAGCCATTGGTTAAGTACCTGAACCTTTATCTAAAGAGTTATAAAATCCAGATCAGGTGCTTTGAGTTATATGTTGAATAGATAAATATTCTAGTGCTCACTGTTCTGTTAAGAAGCAGATTGAGCGAGTTCTTTTTCCAGGTTAGTAAAAAATTGCTTGGTTAAGGTGTTAGCCACGCCGCCAATAACCCGTTGCCCCATACCGGCCAATATACCGGAAAGCCGGGCATCACCATCAAAAGAAACTTCAGTGTGATTATCATCGACGGGCAATAAATTCACTTTTACGGCAGCGTTGGCATTGCCCACTTTACTGCTCTGCTGCACTTTTAAGGTAAAGTTTTTTTCTTCCGTTATGTCCTCTAATTGCATGTTGCCGGAGAAGGAGCCATTTACCGGACCCAGTTTAATTTGGAGCGTAGATACAAAAGAATTTTCACCGATTTGTTCCAGCGAACTTACGCCCGGCATTATTCTGGCGAGCGTATCTATGTCCATTAATTTTTCCCATACTTGGGCTGGGGCTGCATTCAGAACTTGTTTGCCGGTTAGCTGCATAGGCTTAGAAGAAAACCAGGTTAAGTTATCTTTATGGATTTTACTATTCAGCACTAATTATTTAGCGCTGGAAAATAATTTAAACAGGCGAGGGAATAGCAGCGAGCGGTATTCCGGTTTTGAAAAAGAAAAAATGGTTAACCACTGCTTTCCTTCTTAGTAAAGAAGATTATTATAAATTTATAAATTAAAAATTATATAGCTACAAATTTCTTTATTATTTTTCCGGGATTATTTGCACTGCTCACCTTTCTAACTGGACACAAAATTTTTGTACAGGCTTTTAGGCAATAAAATCAGCAAGCATCAGGATAAATTAATAGAATTAGCAGCCTCCAATAAGCTGTCAAAGTTTTTTTGCTTTTGGTTTATCGTTTACCCGTTTTAACGACCGGAAAAATATCATCAATAAATTTTAAATTTTTAATCTCTGCATTTCTCTTTGGCCAACCATTACGCCGAAGTTTTGAAGAAAGAAGTTTGTTAAGAAATGTACCTAAACAGGCTCAAAGACTTGTCAGGAGTTTAAAGGCCAGCAACTTACTACAAAATAATTCACAACCATTACCGCCGGATTAAGGTAAACTTTAACACATAAAAAATAAAACCTTAAACTATGAATACTTCATCTGGAAAAACTGCTTTAATAACGGGCGCCTCCAGCGGCATTGGCTACGAACTTACCCGCTGCTTTGCCCAAGATGGTCATAATGTAGTAATGGTGGCTAACCACGAAGACAAACTGCAGCAAGCGGCGCAGCAAATAAGAACTGAATTTCCGCTGGTAACCATCCAAACTGTTTCGGTAGATTTAAGCCGCGACGGGGCCGCCGACAGGCTGTATTCCGAAGTGCAGGACAAAGGCTTTCAGGTCGATTTCCTGGTAAATAATGCCGGTTTCGGCGAAAAAGGTCCTTTCCTGGAAAACGAATTAGATAAAGAATTAGCCCTGATTCACCTGAACGTAATAACCCTGGTTACCTTAACCAAACGCTATTTAAGAGAAATGGTCAGCCGCGGTTCGGGTAAAATATTACAGGTATCGTCGGTAGCGGCTTTTTTACCACACCCGCTCTTAGCGGTTTATGCGGCAACTAAATCATTTGTGCTGTCTTTCTCTGAGTCGCTGCAAAACGAAATAAAAGATACGCCGGTAACTATTACAGTGCTGTGCCCGCCACCAACCGAAACCAACTTTTTTGAAGTGGCCAATATGGAGAATTCCAAAATTGCGAACTCTTCGCAGGTGCAAGCCGCCGATGAAGTGGCCAAGGCTGGTTACGAAGGATTATTGAAAGGCGACGCCCGCGTATTGCCAACCTTTGTAGCGAAGATGTACGCCGCCCAAGGCATAACTTTACCCGATTCGGTAAATGCCGCCATTGTGCACAAACAATTGGAAGACGTAAAAAAATAAATATTCTAAAGCTCCCGGCCCAAATCCGGGAGCTTTTTATCTTTTAACCTAAAAATTAAAGCTATGGAAAATAAAACCGGACAAACTGTTTTAATAACCGGTGCTTCGAGTGGTATTGGTTATGAATTGGCCCGTTGTTTTGCCCGCGACCATTACGCGATTATAATGGTAGCGCATTATGCCAATAAATTGCGCGCCGCCGCCGAACAACTCCAACAAGAGTTTCAGCACGTAAATATTCACCACATTGCGGCCGACTTATCGAAAGATAATGCCCCCGAAAAAGTTTTTGCCGAAGTGCAGCGGCAAGGCTGGCAGGTAGATGTGTTGGTCAATAATGCCGGTTTCGGTGAGTACGGTCCGTTCAGCGAATCTAATTTACCAAAGGAACTGGCCATGATTCACCTGAACGTAATTGCGCTGGTGCACCTGACCAAATTATTTCTGCCCGAAATGCTCCGCCGGAATAGCGGTAAAATATTGCAGGTTGGTTCGGTTGCTTCGTTTATGCCGGCGCCTTTACAATCGGTTTACGGAGCTACCAAAGCCTTTATTCTGTCGTTCAGCGAAGCCTTGCAGGAAGAGTTAAAAGATACCGGCGTAACGGTTACGGTATTGTGTCCGCCTGCTACCGACACTAATTTCTTTCGGGTAGCCGGAGCAGAAAACAGCAAAATAGCCCAAGGCAACCTGGCCAGCGCTGAAGAAGTTGCTGCTAGTGGTTACGAGACGCTGATGAAAGGGGAGGCCCGGGCCGTACCAACTTTTAAAGCCAAAGCCGAAGTAGCCGCCAGCAATATTCTGCCCGATTCGGTAATGGCCACCGCCATGCACAAACAATCCGAAGAAGTAAAACCCAAAAGAGCTAGCCGGGCAAAAAAAGAAACAGCGACGAATGGTGCCTCTACACCAGCAACTGAAACGCCAACAACACCAAACGCGACTATACCGGCAATTGGTACGGCTACCCGGAAAAAAAGCAATTCCCAATCTACCCAAACGGAACCAGGCACTACTGAAACCACAGCTAAGGCCAGCAGCCGGAAGAAAAAAGCTTGACTTTATTGATTAAAGCTTTATTGTCCTTTTGAATTGATTATAAAACAGAAAAGGTAGTATTTATTCTACCTTTTCTGTTTTCAATAAGAAACCATATTTAAATATTTGTTTACCCTTTTGGATGATTAAAACTAATCCCTACCGTTTAAACTTTTATTTTTTACCGGCTGAATCACGAGTTTCCCCGGTTGGTTGGTAGCGGGTAAATTTATTTGCAGCAGCCCTTTATAAGGTGAAGCGCTTGCAAGAGTTTTCCCGTTGAACAAAACCTCGTAGGTAGCTTTGGGATTCATACAAACCAGCAGCGAACGTTGGTGGGCCGGCGTGGCGGTATCGAATTCTAACGCCGCATTAAAAGAAGTTTGGTCTTGGTTAAACGACTTTTTTGTCAGCCAGATTTCCAGCCCCGTGGTAACTGTTCCGGGTTTGTAATAAGCTTCAAACCAGGATAACACCGGGGTAGATAAACCCGAGAACTGGTGCCAACCGGCTCCCCGTCCGGACTGGGCTAAGAAATGTTCGAAAGTATAATAAGAGGCATCCGTTTCTTTTTTCCATACCTCCAGGCCTTTCCGGGCAATTTTAAAGGCCAAATCGGCCCGGCCTAAATCTAACATGGTTTTCCACATAAACCACTGGTGCGGCATCCAAACCGAGCCATTCCAGTATCCATCTATGCGGTAGTATGGTGCAGATTGGTCTACTACGCTCATACCGGCCGGGGTCCAAAGGTGTTTGGGCGAAAACATTTTTTCGAGTAATATTGCCTGCTGGGCTGGGGTACAGATACCCGAGAACAGCGGGTAAGCGCCATCCAAACCCATATTATAATTTAAGCCGCTCTGGGGGTGTTTAAAGAAACCCGCTGGCTTTCCTGCGCCATCGTGCACCACATAGCTAAAATAACCAGCCTCCGGGTCCCAGGAATATCTCTGCAAGCTATTGGTAAAATCAGCTATATCTGTATCGAAAGCTTTTGCATCGTTTTTAAATCCTAAAGCCAAAGCTGCCTGCCGCAATATTTTGGCCGTCCGGAGGCAATGGGCAGTAGTAACCACCGGTGTTACCGAGCTTTCTAGTTTTTGGGCATGCACCCCAGCCTGCGGTGGATAATCGTCCCAACCGCCGGAGTTGTAAAAATAATCCCAGGTGCGGAGCAAGTTTGATTTTAGATTGCGGGTAGTGGAGCTGCCGGATTTACCCGCCAGAAAATTGTAATATTGCTTTAATCGGGGGTAAAAATAAGCCAGAAACTCCCGCGATTGTGTTTTATTCCACAACTCCAAAAACAAATACATTTGTACTGGCACTGGCGAGCCGTGGTGAATAAAAGCCGACTGGCTGCCAACGGGCGTGGTATAGGCATTTAAATTACTAATAGCTTTCGGGATATCGATAGTGCTTAAGCCCAGGCCCACAAAGCCCGAATCCCAGGTATACAAACTATTCCACCATTTACCGGGCGTAAAATGCCGGATATAATTTCCTTGGGTGTAAACCGGATACACTACATTGGTTAGCGTAGCGGCCTCCATCAACTGCTGACTAAAGCGAAAAGGTTCTCCGTCGGGTAATACTTTAGATTCGGCTGTTTTATTATTGACAACGCTTTCGATTTGGGTCTGCTTTTTAGCCTTAAAGCCCGCAAGCAAATTCTTAACCCGGTCCTGGCTACCGGTACAAACCAGGCCATAAGTCGTAAATTCACTATTGGCGGCCAGCTCTACGGGACGTAGAAAAACATCGGTGTAATGACCCTGGTTATTACCTATAATTCTGGCGCTTACGTGGTTATGCACCTGCTCTTTAAAGAAAATATCTAACTCGTCGTTTAGCAGTTCCCTTACCTGCGAAGGCGAGAAATCCCAGACTATGCCGTAATAATTACCTAGGTCGGGGTATTTTAATATTAATTCGGATGCAGAATTCCCTTTGGTTAGTTCAGGCTGAAATTCCTTGGGTTGCGGAATAACCTGTTGCTCCACGGCAAAACCCGGCGGCGAGAGGAAAAAACCGTTTAGTTCAACACCATTGTCGCCTTCCGAAGTTAAGCTTAAACGATACTTTCCGGCTTTATTAACATCATAAGGTATTTTTAGCCATTCGAAATTACCGGTGCCGGTAAGTTCTACTGCCTGGTTTATGAAGCCGCTTAATTTAAATCCGACTTTTTTCTGTTCGGGTAAGCGGTAACGGAACGATAACTGTCCTTTTAATATTTGTTTGGGAATAATTACTTCGTATTCTACTTTATCGCCCTTCTCGCGGCCAAAGTTTTGGGCAACAGCACTCCCATCAACATAATTACTGTTCCGGGCCTCGCCGCGTAGCCAACCATCATAGACCAAATCATCGGAAGGCCGGGATTTGGCAAATTCCAGTGATTGGTAATTAATAGCGTTCTGCCAGATTGCTTCGGTTGTATTTTTTACCTGCCAGGCCGGGTACACATCCGGATAACCCAAATAACCCATCAGGTGCAAGGCCAGATTTTGGGGAAGATTGGTATTATTTACGCACCTAAGTTTTACCAACACCTGGCTGGTATCCAGCACCAAATAGGTTACATCTACAAACACCTGGTCTTTCCATTCCAGTTCGTAGCGGTAAGTCAAAGAAGTCATTTCGGGGTTTACCTGCCAGGGAAAATACCCAGACTCGAACCGGACATTAGGAATCAGAACTTTATTGCGGTAATAGCCGGGCATCACCGAAAAATCGAAGCGCAGCCCTTTTTCCAGTTGCGGAACGTGCGAGATACCAGCGTATTTTTTGGAGTATGGCCCCCAGGATGCTAGCTGCGGAATATCATGCAAATAAGTTAACTGCTTGTAATCTATTCTGGCTAGCTTTTGCCCTGATACACCACCAATAGAACATAGGAGAATCCAGATGCACCAAAAAGTTTTTCTCATGAAATTTAATTAATAAATTCTTTTAACGGCGACTTTGTTAAAATTTAATAAAACCGCAAATATTCCATTTTGCCCAATAAAGAACTCCCTGGACTGAATGGAGTTTCTGCCCAAGGAGTTAACCTTTAATATTTAAGAGAATGCAAATTGATCTTTCGAAAATAGCACCAGTTGTTTAAATTCCCCTTATAACGCTTTTATAGAGGAGTTCTGAAGTTGCTTGCTCAAATCAAACTAACATAAAAGGCAGCGGGTTCTGCATAACCAAGTTACTTCTAAGCTATTGAAACTTATAAAAATTATAAACAGAACCCGCAACCCAAATCTTATTAATTATATCCCGGGTTCTGTTGTATTTTGTCTCTATTAATATCAATCTGGCTTTGCGGAATTGGGAAAACCAAATCGGTTTCGCTAACGGTTTTAACCAGCCGGAACTGGTCTTTTTTGCTGTTCATAACCGGTATGGCCCGCCCGGTGCGCACCAAATCGAACCAGCGGTGACTTTCAAAGGCAAACTCTACCCGGCGCTCCTGTTCCATCGCCAAACGGAATGCTTCCTGGTTGGGCACTTCTACGGAAGTTAAACCCTTCAAACCAGCCCGGGTCCGGACCTGGTTCAGGTAAGTAAAGGCATTACCGGTGGGCTGGTAGCCTAATTCATTCAGCGCTTCGGCATACATCAAAATTACATCGGCGTACCGGATTATAGGAATATTGTTATCATTATCGCCCGAAGTAGCCGGTACATCGCGGTATTTCCGAATGAAATTATAAGGGATGGTGGCTCCGCTGGCATTTACGTAAGAAGTTGCCAACGAAAAGTTCTTGCGCTTATCGTTTGGTTCATAGCTGTTTATGAGATCCAAAGTAGGTTGGTTGTTACCGCCGCCGCCAAAGGGAATTACCGCATTACCGGAGTTTTCCGGGGCAAACGCATTCGGCCAGGGACTTCCTTCGCCAACCCCACCGGACCGGAACTGAATATCAAAAATATTCTCGCGGTGATTCTCATTGTTCGAATCAAATACATCGGCATACTCCGGCAAAAGGCCGTAAACCCCTAAATCTATTACTTCTTTAAGTTTATTAGCTGCCCCCTGGAAGTTACGCTGGGTTAAGTAAACTTTTCCGAGTAATGCTTTCGTCGCGCCTTTAGTAGCCCGCCCAATATCGGTGCCCGTATAAGTTACCGGCAGAACAGCTTCGGCTTCCGTCAGGTCTTTTTCTATCTGGGCGTAAACTTCTGCTTTGGGGTTCCGGCCATATTCGTAACCGGCATCCGGGTCAGTAATTTCTTTCAGCACCAAGGGAATATCGCCGTAAGTACGCACCAGCTCAAAATATACCAATGCCCGGATAAATTTCACTTCGGCGGTATACCGGTTTTTCAGGTTTTCATCCATCGTAATGCCACCAATTCTATCCAGAATAGCATTGCAACGGGAAATGGAACGGTAGCCATTATTCCAACGGTCGTTTATAAAAGGATTAGTTGTCCGGATATAAAAACGGTCAAATTCGTCCTGGTCGGTAACCGAGCCGGAGGCTACCGGTACCGTATTATCGGACCGCACCTCGCCAAAAACATAATTGTTGGTAGAGATTCCGCCCGCCTGTAACGAAGCATAAGCGCCTGTAACCGCATTCTTAATATCGTCGGCATTTTTATAAAAATTACCCGTAGTGGCCGATGAAATTGGCTGTAAGTCCAGAAACTTATCCTGGCACGCGCTTAGTAAAGTGCCGGCCAGGAGGATGGTATAAATATTTTTAATTTTCATGTTGTTTAATATTTTAAATATTAATGTTATATCCACTTTCTTAAAAGCCAAGGTTTACACCTATGGTAAAGGTTCTTGGTAGTGGATAGGCGCCATAATCTACCCCGGCGGTCAGCGCTCCCTCGTAGTTGCTTACTTCTGGGTTATAGTTTAAATAGTCGGTCCAGGTGTGTAAATTTTGAGCCGATACGTAAATACGGGCTTGTTGCAAACGGGCTTTTTCGATGAAGGCTTTTGGCAATTGGTAACCCAGGCTAATATTCTGAATGCGCAGGTAAGAGGCATCTTCTACCCAGCGGGAAGATACAGCGTTGTTGTTGCCGGTAGGGCGGCCATTCGCCCGCGGGGTTCTGCCATCGCCCGGGTTTTCCGGCGACTGCCAACGGTTTAATACCGTAGTTAACTGATTTTGGGCGCCTTCTAAGTTCTCGATAAACCGGCGGCTCAGGTTTAATATTTCGCCGCCTTGTACGCCTTGTAAAGAAATATTCAGGTCAATTCCTTTAAAGGCAAAGGTGTTGGTAAATCCGTAAATAAAGTCAGGTTGATTATTGCCAATGATGGTGCGGTCGTCGGCGGTAATTTTACCATCGTCGTTCACATCTTCGTACTTTACATCGCCGGGGCGGGAGGTAGGATCGTGCGGATGGTTATTCAGGTCTTCCTGGTTTTGAAAAATGCCGATTTGTTTATAGCCGTAAAAGCTACCGATGGGTGCGCCAATCTGGGTAATATTGGTTTCGCCTACGCCGCTTCCGCTTTTAATGGGGTCGCCGGTAGGCCCAAGAGCCAAAACTTTATTCCGGTTTAAAGATAAATTTAAATTGGTATCCCAGGTAAAGTTGCCGGTCAGGTTATGCGTATTTAGAGCGAACTCCCAACCTTTGTTTTCCATTTTACCTATATTTTTTACCGCCGTACTAAAACCGGTAATAGTAGGCACATTTACCGACAGCAATAAATCTTTGGTTATGCGGTTGTAGTAATCGGCGCTTAAATAAATGCGATCGTTAAAAAAGCCTAAATCAATACCGGCATCTAATTGCTGACTTTTTTCCCAGCCTAAGCGATTATTGCCCAGCGAAGTGGGAGCTAAGCCCGTGGCCAGATTGCCGTTGAAGCTGTAATTATCGCTGCCGACAGAAGCAACGTAGGGGTAATAATTACTAAAAGCATTATTACCGGCCAGGCCATAGCTTAACCGCAGCTTTGTTTCGGATAAGAAAGTTATTCCATCCATAAACGATTCTTCGGATAGGCGCCACCCAATAGAGCCAGCCGGGAAGGTTCCCCAACGGTTTTCCGGCCCGAAAACGGAGGAGCCATCTTGCCGGATGGAAGCATTTAATAAATATTTACCTTTATAGTTATAGCCTACCCGGCCGAAGTAAGAAGTGGTGGCATTTTCCACTTCCGAAGAGTTAACCGAAGTAGGTAATCCGGCTGCATTTAAGGTTTGCACAATATCGTTGGCAAAGGTGGTGCCGGCCGCATTGCTCGTTTGGAATTGATATTTATAAACTTCCATTCCCACCAGCACATCCAGGTTATGCACTTCGTTAAAGGCCTTATTATAATTCAACGTTTGGTTAAACACCCAGCTAATTCCCTGGTCCGAATAGGCGGTAGCCGCCGCCGCATTAGGGGGCAACAACTGGTTTAAGGGCATACGGGAGGTCCGGTAGGTATTACGGCGGTTGCTGCCCACATTCACATTGCCCGATACGCGGTACTTCAGCTCGTTTAGAAACTGGTACTCGGCATAAGCATTGGCCAGCACATTCGTTGATAAAAATTCGCTGTTATATTCTGTTATATTGGCAACCGGGTTGGTAACGCCGGGCCAATTGTAAGGGGCAGCGAGTGCCGTTTGCGAAGAGTAAGTAGTACCGTCGGCGGCATAGATGGGGGCCATGGGCACAGCCGCCAGGGCAGCATTAATAATACCATTATTCGCCCAGTGGCCATCGGTATTTACTTCCTGCGTTATTTTATAGGAGGGGTTCAGGTTTAAACCTATTTTAAATTTAGAAGTTACATTTACATCTACGTTGGCCCGCAAGGTATACCGGTCTAAAGACGATTTTTCGATAACACCATCTTGTTTTAAATAACCGCCGCTCACCGCGTACTGTACCTTTTCGGTACCGCCCGAAGCCGCCAGCTGGTAATTGCTCATGGACGCTCGCCGGAAAATTAAGTCCTGGTAATCGTAGCTGGACAAGGCGGCTATTCTGGCGGGGTCGTCAAAATTAAGCCAGTCAAATACCTCGCCTCTGGGATACCTATAACGCAGGTAATCGCTCGGGCGAACATTGTTGGGGTCGGAGGCCCGGGCACCCGCCACATTGTCTAAATAACCGTTGTTAGCAGCTTCTTTGGCAAAATCGGCAAACTGCTCGGAGTTTAGTAAATCCAAGGTTTTAGATACTTCCTGGAAGCCGGTAAACACATCCAGGTTTACATTATTGCGGCCGGCTCTGCCTCTTTTGGTGGTTACAATAACCACCCCGTTGGCTCCCCGCGAACCATAAATAGCAGTAGAAGAAGCATCTTTTAAAACATCAATGCTTTCAATTTCATTGCTGTTTAATAAACTGAACACATTAGGGCTTACAATATTGCCATCTACCACAATTAAAGGGTTGTTACCGGCACTGATAGAACCAAAGCCCCTTACCTTAATGGCCGGCGTGCTACCCGGCGAACCACTGTTTTGTTGGATAACTACCCCGGGTACTTTCCCCTGAATGGCAGTAGCCACATTAGATACCGGCATATCGCGCACTTCTTTTAAAGGTACTGAGGCAATGGCGGCTGTTACATCCTGGCGCTTCTGGGTGCCATAACCTACCACCACCACCTCATCCAAAGCTTTCGCATCGGGCTGTAAATTAACGTTAACCGTAGTGCGGTTATTAACCGGAACCTCTTGTGTTTGGTAACCAACAAATGAAACGACCAGTACGGCATTGGCGCCGGCTACATTTAAGGAAAAATTGCCCGTGGCATCAGTGGCGGTTCCGTTATTAGTACCTTTTTCCAGAACTGTTACACCGGGTAATCCTTCTCCCGTTTCCCCTGTAACCCTGCCGGTGATTGTAACTGTAGGATTAGCCATTATTTCAAATGTGCTGTTACCTACAGTTTTTTCCGCTTTAAATGCCCAGGCATTATCCGACGCAGCCTTTTCTGAAATGATTTTTGTGGTCTGGCCCGTAGCCTGATTGTTAATTTGTTCTGCGCCCCGGGTGTTCTTTTGCGCCAGAGCAAATCCGGAAGCCGCCGTGGGTTTTATTTTTTTTTCAGGCCAATCGTTACCAGAAGCTAAACTGGTAAAGGATAAAAGCAGGAATACCAAACCTACTGGTAAACTTTTGCCTGCCTGAGAAAACAGACCTGTAAAGTACGTATTCATAAATTTTATTTAATGATGGATTATAAAAAGAGTATATTAGAGATGGATGCACTATTTAGTAAAGTGCAGCAGCGGTTTGTTTTTTTTAATCAGAAACAATGGTAATTAAATAGGCTGATTTAAGGCGGGGTAGCTTTTTTCATAGTTTGGTAGTTGTAATTATTATCTAAATAGAACTTAGGATTATTTAGTATGAATTTTACAAGTGAAATTTGGGTTAAAGTAACTTCTTTTAAAAACCATTTACAATCAGGTTTAGCCATAAAAACTCAGTGCGTTTTTAGATGACGAAAAAAATGGAGGCCTAATTTTCTTAAATTATTATTTTCTTAAGTTGCTTATCCGCTTACAATTATAGATGAATAGGTGCGTATCAGCAAACCACATGCACTGGGCTATACTTCAACTAGGGTCACTGACCAAACCAGAATTATCGTTTATGCACTTGGTTGGCATCTGATGTATAATAGCGTTTACGGTAAAATTATTACTTAGCAACGTGCCGGCGAAAGAAATTTTTGGGTTAGCTGGTTAATTATTTCTCTAATGCTTGCCCGGCGCATTACAAGTTGTAGCGTGTTACCTTATAGGCTACAAAGCCATTCTGTTTTGCCTGTAATGTTTATTTAATTACCGGGAATTTGCATAGAATTTAGCATGGCTAATCAATAGCATTACCTTACGCACTATTGGTATTTTTATGTAAATTTTAGGTTAATATTTTATTTAAATTACTTATTATTAGTTGCTTATAAAACATAATCCAATGGAATCTGAAAATCAATATTCATCCAATACGCCTGGTTTGGCGATAACCAGCGAAATAAAAAGTAACTTACTCGCAACAGCCCAATGGGGTAGAATTTTGGCAATTACCGGCTTTATTCTTCTCGGCCTGATGGTAATAGGCGCATTTACTATCGGTAAGGTTATGACTACCATGATGGGCAACATGGTAGACGCCGATGAATCAGCACCGTTTAACTATAGCCGGATGGGCTTTATTCCAACCATTTACCTCCTTTTGTTTGCCATCTTGTATTTTTTTCCAACTTTATATCTATACCAATTCTCGTCCCGGATTAAAACGGCTATTTACCACAATCAAGAATTAGATTTAGCATTTGCCTTCTCCCGTTTAAAATCTTTCTTCAAGTTCTGGGGAATTCTTTTTATCATTATTTTAGGATTTAACGCTTTTGGTTTAATTGGTATGCTGATTGGCTTTATGGTAGCGCATTAAGTTATTCTTTGGAGTTTGGCATTATTCTACTGTTTTGCTGGATTTAACCAGACAAAAAGTCTTAAATTTATTAAATAGCTAGTTCTAAATACGCCATTATTTCCGATTTACAACCTAAATTATCCTTGGTCAGTATTTTGATAGTAGGTGGATAATAGATAGGAAAAGGAAAATAATAAGGCTATGAACTTTAATAATTATACCATCAAATCTCAGGAAGCCATTCAGAAGGCTACTGAGATTGCCGGCGGCAACCAGCAGCAAGCGGTTGAAACCGGTCATATTCTGAAAGGTATTCAGCAAACCGATGAGAACGTGATTAACTTTCTGGTGAAGAAACTAGGTGTTAACCAAAACATGCTGAACACCCGCTTAGACGCCCTGGTAAATGCTTACCCCAAGGTAAGCGGTGGCAGCCCGTATTTAAGCAACGATGCGGCCGCCGCCCTGCAAAAAGCGACTACTTACTTAAAAGAATTTCACGACGAATTTGTTGCGATTGAGCATATATTATTAGGCTTGTTAGCGGGCCGCGATCAGGTAGCTTCTTTAATGAAAGATGCTGGTTTTACCGAAAAGTATTTAAAAGCCGCTATTAAAGAACTGCGCGGGGGTAATAAAGTAACCGACCAGAACGCCGAAGCCAAATACAACTCGTTGAAACGTTATGCCAAAGATTTGAACGAGCTGGCTCGCGCCGGTAAAATAGACCCGGTAATTGGCCGCGACGAAGAAATCCGGCGTGTGCTGCAAATATTATCGCGCCGCACCAAAAACAACCCGGTACTGTTGGGTGAGCCCGGGGTGGGTAAAACCGCTATTGTAGAAGGTTTGGCCCAACGTATTGTGGCCGGCGACGTGCCCGAGAACCTGAAATCCAAAACCCTGATGAGTCTGGATATGGGTTTACTCGTAGCCGGAGCCAAATACAAAGGTGAGTTTGAAGAGCGTCTGAAAGCCGTAATTAAAGAGGTAGTAGATGCGGAAGGGGAAATTGTACTGTTCATCGACGAGATTCATACCCTGATTGGGGCCGGTGCCGGTGGCGAGAGTGCGATGGACGCTGCTAACTTGTTAAAGCCCGCCTTGGCCCGTGGTGAACTGCACGCCATTGGTGCCACCACCCTTAAAGAGTACCAGAAATATATCGAGAAAGACAAGGCGCTGGAGCGCCGTTTCCAGGCCGTCATGGTAGATGAGCCTTCTATTCCGGATGCGATCTCCATTTTGCGCGGTATTAAAGATAAATACGAGGTACACCACGGGGTGCGCATTAAAGACGATGCCATTATTGCTTCCGTGGAGTTATCGAGCCGGTATATTTCGGACCGCTTCCTACCCGATAAAGCCATTGACTTGATGGACGAAGCGGCGGCTAAACTGCGCATAGAGATTGACTCGTTGCCCGTTGAGCTGGACGAAGTACAACGGAAAATAATGCAGCTCGAAATTGAGCGCGAAGCCATCCGCCGCGAAAACGACAAAGACAAAGAAACCGTCTTATCGAAAGAAATTGCGGAATTGAGCGGCAAGCGCGATGACCTGAAAGCCAAATGGCAAAACGAAAAACAGGTTATTACCAATATTCAGACCGAGAAGGAAAATATTGAACGTTATAAACTGGAAGCCGAACAAGCCGAACGGGCCGGTGATTACGGCCGGGTAGCGGAGCTGCGTTATGGTAAAATTCAGGAAAGCGAGCAGAAATTAAAAGACCTGCAAAAGCAGGTAGAAGAACTGCACGCCGGCGACGCCATGCTGAAAGAAGAAGTAACTGCCGAAGATATTGCCGAAGTGGTAGCCAAATGGACGGGTATTCCGGTAAGCAAAATGCTGCAAAGCGACCGCGAGAAATTATTGCACCTGGAAGAAGAACTGGGTAAACGCGTAGCCGGTCAGGAAGAAGCCATTGCGGCCATTTCGGATGCGGTGCGCCGGAGCCGGGCTGGTCTGCAGGATCCGAAACGGCCCATTGGTTCGTTCATCTTCCTGGGTACCACCGGGGTAGGCAAAACCGAGTTAGCCAAAGCCCTCGCCGACTTCCTGTTTAACGACGAGAACGCCATGGTGCGGATTGACATGAGCGAGTACCAGGAGCGCCACGCCGTAAGCCGTTTAATTGGTGCCCCTCCGGGATACGTTGGTTACGACGAAGGTGGCCAGTTAACCGAAGCCGTACGCCGGAAACCATACTCAGTAATATTGCTGGATGAGATTGAAAAAGCGCACCCGGATGTATTTAACATCTTGTTGCAGGTGCTGGATGATGGCCGCTTAACCGATAACAAAGGCCGGGTAGCGAACTTCAAGAACACCATTATTATCATGACCTCCAATATTGGCGCGCATATCATCCAGAGCAATTTTGCCGAGATGGAAGATTATAACCGCGAGGAAATCATTGAGCGTACCAAAGACGAGGTGTTTGAATTGCTGAAGAAAACCGTACGGCCAGAGTTCCTGAACCGAATCGACGAACTCATTATGTTCCGTCCGCTGAGCCAGAGCGAGCTGCGGCAGATTGTCTCGATTCAGTTCCGCCACATCCAGGACCGTCTGCAGGAAGCCGGTATCCGGCTGGAAGCTACCGACGAAGTACTGGATTATCTCGGCGAGCAGGGTTACGATCCGCAATTTGGTGCTCGTCCGCTGAAACGTGTGCTGCAAACCAGAATCCTGAACGAGTTATCGAAAGAAATTCTGGCTGGTAACATCCGGAAAGATGCGGTAGTCGAAGCGGTGCTGATTGACGACAAAATTCACTTTGTGAACATTGATATTGAAATACCTTTGGATAAATGATCCAGAGTTTAAATAAAAACAAGAGCCTTCTCCGGTTGGAGAAGGCTTTTTTGTTTTTACCCAACCGGTGCCTAAACCAATACTATTCTAATA
>NZ_BJYS01000040.1 GCF_007991635.1 Adhaeribacter aerolatus
AAAGTCCTGTCTCAATTGGTTAATCTCTTGTTAAGGCAATTTATAGCTGATTTGTCAACAACAGAAGTTGTCAATATTTTGTTTTTATCAAATTTATTACGTATTCTTCATCATGAAGCTTGCTAAAGATGAGAACAGGGCAGAAGATTGGTCGAGCGGTAGCATCCTTTACCGGCTGATGGAGCAGTATGTAGCTTATAAAAATAAGCTCCAGGAAGAACAGGCTGCATTAAGACGCATTTACAAAAGTCGACCTTCGTCGGACTTTTTTCAGTTAGAACAAAACAAAGCGGCCTATTTAATGGCTCTCAGTTATTATAAAGAAGAGTTGATGCAATGCCTGCGCAAAATTACAGCAATTGAACAGGATATAGTTGATACGAAGAAAACAATAAGTGAATTTGTACCCGTTCGCGATCAACCTTTTACCATCAATTTCGAGGGAGAAGATTACATAACAGGCTTTGTTAAAAGAAACGCTGATATTTATCAGTTTATTCTGGTGAAGAAGAGTCTCAGCGATAGGAGTACAAAACCTACCTACCTACCTACCTGCCTACCTACCCGCGCCTGAAAGTTTATAGTTTTTAGCTAACCGTAGGTTAAACATAAAAATTTCCTCGCTTATCTTTAACAAGGCTGCTAACCCGAATAGGTTAGTTTAACTATAATTTATGATAAAAGAACAGAAACATTTCACACTTAATTTAATGCTATAACCGGTGGGAGGCCGGTGCTTGTCTTCTATTCTGGCCACCAGTCATTATTACCCCTCGTAGTATTTGCCAAATAATTTATGGCTAGATAGCATAATCTTCTCTCACTGGAATAGTCTAATATAATTCTACCAATCTAATTGTAGCATTCAGAGGGTGGCACGTAACTTCCGAGTTTAAAGTAGTATTCAGGTATTATCTAAAAATAAAGGCTGCCTGTACGCGGGCAGCCTTTATTTTTAGAACTATTATTATAATTAATACCCAAACAGCTCTTTTAGGGAGAGTTGCTTTACTTTACCATATTTCTGCAACTCTTTAAAGTTTAAGCGTTCTTTAGAGCCAATTACCAAAATAACCTGGTTCTGGCCTTTTACAAATTGCTCCTGAAATTTCTTCATATCGGCAAAGGTGAGCGAATTCACACTTTGGTAAATATCCTGTCGGATATCATAATCTAACCCCAGTCGCTTAGACCGCTCATAATCAAATAAAATATCAGATTTGGTAATGCGCTCGGTCGAGATGCTGTTGATAATGCTTTCTTTGGCGTTGGCAAAATTGGCTTCGGCCTGCGGCATTTCGTTCAGCAGGGCCTGCATACCCGCCGTTGCTTCCGGCAATTTATCGGATTGGGTACCAATGTAAGACAAGATATAATTGGCCCGGTCTTTCCGGCTGGCGTTGGCGTACCGCGAACTAGCCGAGTAGGCGAGGGCCTTCGATTCGCGCAATTCCTGGAACACAATCGAACCCATGTTCCCGCCAAAATATTCGTTGTAAAGCGTTATGGTGGGTACCAGTTCTTTTTTGAAGTTAAAAGATTTGGTCAGGAAAAGCAGTTCGGCCTGTACCATGTTAAAATCGGTCCAGTAAACCTGGCGGTCGGTGAAATCTTTTTCCGGAAATACTTTTAAAGGCGGAACTTGTTTTAAGCTGGCCGGTATCAAGTGGCCGGTGTTTAAAGCCGCCGTTAAATTATTGGTAGCGCGCGGGCCGTAGTACAAAATATGGTGTTCGTAGGTCGGAATGCTTTTAATCAGGCTGACCAGTTCCTGAGGTTTAATTTTGCGGAGTTCGGCTTCCGAAATAATATTCGTAAAAGGGTTCTTAGGGCCGTATTTGGCGTAATTCACCATGGCTTGGGTATGAATAATGCCTTTGTTTAGTTTGGCATTGGCCCGTTCCTTTAACACGCCGGCTACCATGTCTTGTAAGGCTTGTTGGTCGGGTTGCGGGTTTTGTAGCACGCTCTCGAACAAGGCCAGCCCTTTTTCAAAATTATCGTCCAGACCGGTCAGGCTTACATACACTTGCTCCTGCGACGAAAAAACATCGAAAGAAGAACCCAGTTTGAAAAATTCCTTTTGTAATTCTTCGGCGCTGAACTTATCGGTACCTAAATATTTAAGGTAGTTAACCGCCAAGCCCAGTTTCGGATTGTTATTGGTGCCGGTTTCGAGCACGTAGTACAGATTAAATAAGCCGTTTTCCTGGTTGCGGGTAAAGTAAACCGGAATATTATTTTTGATTTTGGTTTCGCCCACGTCTTTTTTATAATCCAGAAATACCGGTTTCAGCTCCGGCGTTTTGCCGGCCATCACGGTTTTGTAAAACTCCGATTGCGCATCGCGGTTTACCGGGACCGGCGTAATAGTGGGTTTTTCTACTTTCTGCATATTGGGGTCTTTGCCCGTGCGTTTGTAAACAACCACGTAGTTATTCGGGCCCAAATATTTATTGGCTACGTCTACTACTTCCTGTTTCGTTATTTTGGCAAAATCGTCGCGCATGGCCAGGTAATCTCTCCAATCCAGCCGGGCTATATAGGCGCTTACAAAAGCATCGGCCCTAGCTTCGTTGCTCTCGAAAGCTTTCATTTCGGCAATTTTGGTGTTGTTTACAATGGCCGGAATCAGCCAGTCTTCAAACTTGCCTTGCTTTACCAATTCTACCTGGCCCAGCAAAATATTCTTTACTTCGTCGAGGGTTTGGCCCTGGCGAGGTGTGGCACCCAGCAGCAGCACACTGTAATCGTTCATGGTGTACTCACCGGCCGAAGCGCCCAGTACTTTTTGTTTCTGGTTCAGGTTCAGGTCGATTAAGCCCGCCTGGCCATTAGATAATAGCTGGCTAATCATTTTCAGGACCAGCGCCTCTTTGGATTTTATACCCGGAAACCGGAAACCCAGGCGAATGCTTTCGGCACTCGGGCCAAATACTTCTTTTATTATGGGTTTGGTAATAGGGGCTTCGGCGGGTGGGTTGTAAGCCGGTACCGGTTGGTTTTTCAGTTTACCAAAATATTTATCAATAATCCGGATAGTCTGGTCGTAATCCAGATCGCCGCTCATGGCAATAGCCATGTTGTTAGGCACGTAATAGGCTTCGAAATATATCTTGATTTCGGTGATAGAAGGATTTTTCAGGTGCTCGACGGTGCCAATGGTGGTTTGGGTGCCGTACTGGTGTTTCTGAAATATTCCACCCATTAACGCTTCAAAAACCTTACTACCATCGCTGTCGAGGGACCGGTTTTTTTCTTCGTAAACGGCTTCCAGTTCGGTATGGAACAACCGCGGCACCAGTTCACCGAAACGCTCGGCTTCTACCTGAGCCCATTTTTCTACCTGATTGGCCGGAATATCGCCGGTATAAACGGTTTGCTCTACCGAGGTATAGGCATTGGAGCCGTTGGTACCAATAGCACCCACCATTTTATCGTATTCGTTGGCAATGGCGTAACTAGCCGCTACACTAGAGATGCTATCTATCTGGTGGTATATTTTTTTGCGTTCGGCCAGGTCGGTTTTGGTCCGGTATACATTGTAGAGGTTTTCTATTTTGGCCAGTTCGGCTTGTTCTTTCGCAAAATCGCGGGCACCCAGGCGCGAGGTGCCTTTAAATACCATGTGTTCCAGGTAATGCGCCAAACCCGTAGCCGTTGCCGGATCGTTTTTGCTGCCCGCCCGCACCGCAATATACGTCTGGATGCGCGGCGCATCTTTGTAATCGCTCAGGTAAACAGTTAAGCCATTATCGAGGGTATAAATGCGTGCCTTCAATGGGTCGTTCGGAACGGTGATATAGTTGTACTTTTTCTCTGTGGAGGCAGCCGGTGTTTCGGTGGCGGTAGAAGCCGATTGGGTACTGGGGGTTTTACATTGTGTTAGGGTTAAACCCGACAGCAACGCTAAACTCATGAATATTTTTTTCACGGAATAGGGGTGTTTTAAGTTATGCAAAGTACTATCGAATATACAAGAATGGCACCAAAATAAAAATCCCTGATTTTGGCAGGGATTTTGGCTTTATGATTTAAAGCACTTTTGCAAAGTTATTGGATGTCCCCCTTCGGAGGGGGCAAGGGGGAGGATTTACCAGGTTAAATATTGATTTGCAAAATTCTTATTTAGATAGCCGGGTATTTAGCCAGGCAATATTTTAGAAATCAGTGTCCAGCATCAGCCTTTTCCTAAGTTCGGGTAAAATTGGGTGTTTCTCTGATAAATAACTAAACTTATCCTGCGAGGTGTAAAGCTTGCGGCCGCCTTGTTGTTCTTTTACCTCCAAACGCACGTTCAGGCGGTTGTTGCGGAGGCGCTGGCGCAAGGCGGCCAGGAACTCGGCCCGGAACTCATTAAACTGGTCTACCTGCACCGGGTTTTCTACTTGCAGCAATACTTCCTGTTTTTCGTCGAGGGTAACCGGGCGATCCAGAATAATATATTCCAGCATTTTACCTTCGGCCCGTTTCTGCACCGTCAATTCCCGCCAGGCGGCCTGAAAAGCTTCCGGGCTAACGGCAGTGGCCGGTCCGGTTGGCTCTTCTTCTGCTGAAGTGGTCGTGTTTGTTTTTTGATTTGTGATGGGATTGCTTAGCTGGGCCTGGATATCTTTCAAGCTCGGCATTTTTACCATCTTTTTGGCACCGGGCAATGGCACGTTGCGGTCCGGCGCCCGCGAAGGACTTGGTTCTTCTACTATTGGCGGGGGCGGAAAATTTACCGTTGGCACCGGCGGCATTTTGTTGATGGCCGTTGGCGAAGTATCCGGCGGTACTACCGTGGGTGGTGCCGCTGGAGCTGGTGTTCTAACGGGGTGGCCATTGGGGGGCGTAGCTAAAGACTGCCCGTTGCCATTTGTGATCCCGTTGGGATTCGAACCTAAGACCGACTGCGGTGGCGGGGTGGCTGATGTTTCCGCTGCCCCGTTTGCATTTCCTGTACTTACACTAGTTTTTTTTTTGACGTCTCCGTTCAGGGAGAAGTCTTTGGCAAAATTAACGGCTTGGTTCAGGTGAGCCAGTTTTAAGAGGCATAGCTCTACGTGTAGCCGCTGGTTTTTGCTGTTTTTAAAGTTGGCATCGCAAGCACTAACCACGTTTAACCCGGATAACAGAAAGGACAGTGAGGTTTGGTTGGCCTGTTGCGCATAGCGGGCTTTAATATTATCGGAAACCTGTAGCAGTTGGACGGTTACGTTGTCTTTACTTACCAGCAAGCTCCGGAAATGCTCCCCAATACCCGTTATAAAATTGTGTGCATCAAAACCGTTTTTAAGAATCTCATCGAACAGCAGCAAAGTGCCCGAAATATCCTGATTTAGCAGGAAATCGGTTAGCTTAAAATAATAATCGTAATCCAGAATGTGCAGGTTGGCAACTGTTTCTTTGTAGGTAATATTATTACCCGAAAAAGTTACCATCTGGTCGAATATTGACAAAGCATCCCGTAAAGCGCCATCGGCTTTTTGTGAAATCAGGTGCAGCGCATCGTCTTCAGCCTTAATTTCTTCTTTGCCGGCAATATTGCGCAGGTGTTTAACCATATCCTCTATCTGGATGCGGTTAAAGTCGAATATCTGGCAACGCGACAAAATGGTAGGAATAATTTTATGCCGCTCGGTGGTAGCCAAAATAAAAATAGCGTAGGAGGGGGGCTCTTCCAGCGTTTTCAGGAAAGCATTAAACGCCGAATTCGAAAGCATGTGCACCTCATCTATAATATAGATTTTGTATTTGCCGGCTTGCGGTGGGTAACGTACCTGTTCTACCAGGTTCCGGATGTCTTCTACGGAGTTGTTCGAAGCCGCATCGAGCTCGTGCACGTTAAAAGAAGCATTGTTGTTAAAGCTCCGGCACGATTCACATTCGTTACAAGCCTCGGTCTGCGGCGTTAAGTTCTGGCAATTAATGGTTTTGGCCAAGATACGGGCACACGTGGTTTTACCAACCCCCCTGGGACCGCAGAACAAAAACGCCTGCGCCAAATGGTTGCTGGTAATCGCGTTCTTAAGCGTGGTAGTAATATGGTGCTGCCCTACTACGCTATCAAAAGTAGTTGGCCGGTATTTACGAGCTGAAACAACAAAATTTTCCATCCTATTACAAAGATACGGAAAGGAGTTAAAGGTTAAAAGGTAAATATTTTGGGTTTGTATAAGCTTTTAAATATTAAATAGTTAACTTAATTAATTTAGAAAACTTACCTGATAACTGTTTACTGTAAACTGAAACCCGTATCTTTGCTTTGCCAACAGGTTAAAAAATGAATTTTTCTAAACCATTGGCTGTTTATTTAGTACACGTACCAATCCGGGGCTGACCGGAATTGACAGCTTGAGCAGGCTGCGTGTAAGCATGTCGGGAGTTGAATGAATCTCCTGTTAAAAAGTCATTCAAACAACAATCGGCGAGTCTAACTACGCTATGGCTGCTTAATCTAGGTATTAAGCAATAGTCATTGTCCCGCAGCTGCTACTCCAAACCGCGGCTGGGTTCGGGGCATCGAAAACGCTTGGATAGCGATTGCGAAGGTGTGGCGCAACCGCGAAACTAAACACCTAAGGTAAATTAACAGGTCTGGTGCCGACCTTGATTTACTCGAAAACCCAACGGCAACTAAGCATGTAGAAAGCGCGACAGTTTCCTTGTCTGGACCAGGGTTCGACTCCCTGCAGCTCCACGAATTTTTTTGCCCAATCTTAAAAGTTAAGGTTGGGCATAGTTTTTTTAAGAGGGTTGAGATAGACGGGTTTAACAGCAACAGTTGGGTATTCAGAACAAGGCATCGGATTAAGGAATACATCAAGGTTAAGTAATATTTATACCATTAGGAAGTAATTAATGCGCAATCTAAAGGCGTCCTGTTGACCTTGTCGAAATAGCTGAATATCTTTCGGCAAGTTCACGATAACCGATAGGGTACTTTTAAGTGCAAATACTATTTAATAGTAGTATAATATTTTCCTATTTCTATCGCAGGTTAATTTAAAATTTATGGCACCAAACCGTCGCGTTTTTGTAAAGCAGGTTGCTGCTTTGGCTGGGGCATTTTCCCTGCATAGTCTTTTCAATCAAACCCATGCGGCCGAGTGGCAGCAGGCCGCTAAACGCCTGCAAAATTTAAGCCCGGAGCAGGTAGCGCGCGATGAAGATTTCTGGAGTGTGATTCAGCGCGCTTACACCGTTAATCCCAATATTATTAATTTAAACAACGGTGGGGTTTCCCCCGCCCCGCTGGTGGTGCAGCAAGCCGTAGAACGTTATAACCAATTATCGAACGAGGGACCTTCGTACTTTATGTGGCGGGTACTGGACCAGGGGCGCGAACCGCTCCGGGAAAAGTTAGCTTTATTGGCCGGAACGTCTCCCGAAGAAATTGCCATAAACCGCAACGCTACCGAGGCCCTAAACACCATTATTTTCGGCCTGGATTTAAAGGCTGGGGACGAGGTTGTTGGTACCCTGCAGGATTATCCCAATATGATTCAGGCCTGGCGGCAACGGGCGCAGCGCGAGGGCATTGTTTACAAACAACTGAATTTCGATTTCCCCATAGAATCGGATGAGCAGATAGTGCGGGAGTTTGAGAAAGCCATTACGCCCAGAACTAAAATACTGCACGTAACGCATATTATTAACTGGGTAGGCCAGATAATGCCGGTGCAAAAAATCTGCCGGATGGCGCACGATCGGGGGGTAGAAGTAATTGTAGATGGCGCCCATTCTTTTGGTTTACTCGATTTTAAAATTCCGGATTTGGAATGCGATTATTTTGGTACCAGCCTGCATAAGTTTCTGTCGGCCCCGATTGGCAGCGGCATGATGTGGATAAAGAAAGAGAAGATTGCGAAAATCTGGCCGTTGTTATGCAACAGTCAGCCTACCAGCCAGGATATTCGCAAGTTCGAGACCCTGGGCACCCGGAGTTTTCCGATTGAGCAGGGTATCGGCGAGGCGATAAATTTTCATAATGCTATTGGCCCCAAGCGCAAGGAAGAGCGGGTGCGGTATCTGAAAAATTACTGGGCTGAGAAAGCGGCTAAAATTTCGGGCGTAAAACTGCATACCTCTTTAAAAGCAAAATATTCCTGCGGCATTTGCGGCGTAAGCGTAAACGGCCAAACACCCCAGGAAGTAGAAAGCATTTTATTTAATAAGTTTAAAATTCATACTTCGCCTACGGTTTGGGAAAATATTAGCTGTGTGCGGGTAACCCCGCATGTTTATACTTCTTTAACCGATTTAGATAAGCTGGTAAATGCGCTGGCCTATATTGCGTCTAGTAAAAACACAGATTCGAAATAAACCGGCAATTATACTCTTACAGACGCCGGTTAGCCCACGACTATTTCTACAGATTTATGCCTTAATTATTTAGGTATTGCGTTTACAATATGGCGGACTTATTAAGTTTGTCGCAACAGCTATAGCTACTTTTACCAGATTGTAGTAGTTTCTGCGGTAAGCCCCGGTGCCTCCTGGTGTACTTCTAAGGACAGATCCGGGTTTAAAAGAAATAATGCCAAATAGAAATAACCACTTACCATAAAATGAAAACCTTCAGGTTGTCAGGCTGAAAGCATCTATTGATTAGAAAGTAAAGAAGGTAATATCCGCTATAATGGTTTTACCGGTAATGCCTTTTATCCAATAGGTCTTTCCAGGGTGACAAAATGAAATAGTTTTGGCAGCTGGTAAATACTAGTTGGTATAAATACTAAAATACACTTTATCATAACTATTTATTCTTATATTTTGCCGGTCATTTATTTTTAAACCGACCCGCTTCCACCCGTGTTAAAACTTGTGCTGTTTATGTTCTATTGCCGCTGCCGATTTTTGCTGTTTTTTACTTTAACCTTGCTACTGCCCGGCCTGGGTTGGGCCCAGCAACAGAATCCAAAGCCCCTGTTAATAACCGTTGATTTAAAAAAGAAGGCCCAAACCATCAATAATTTTGGGGCGGCGGGTTGCTGGTACGCCGAGGGCATTGGCAAACACTGGCCGGCGGAGAAAAAAGAACGCATCGCCGAACTGCTTTTCAGCCGGGAAGTTGACGCGCAGGGCAATCCGAAGGGCATTGGCTTATCGGCGTGGCGGTTTAACATTGGCGGCGGCACCGCCGAACAGGGCGATAGCAGCGGCATCCGGGACGTAAACCGCCGGGTAGAAGGCTTCCTGAACAACGATGGTTCGTATAACTGGAACAAACAGCCGGGGCAAACCTGGTTTCTGCAAAAAGCCAAACAGTATGGGGTAGAAAACCTCATTGCTTTTGCCAATACCCCGCCGGTACAATACACCCAAAACGGACTGGGTTTTAAAACCACCAAAGATTACCGCTCTAATCTGCAACCCGATAAATACGAAGCTTACACCAATTTTCTGGCAGAAGTACTCCGGCACTACGAAGGAAAAGGCTTGGGTTTCAAGTATATTAGTCCGGTGAACGAACCCCAGTGGGACTGGACGGGCAAGTTTGGCGAGGCCAAACAGGAGGGTACTCCCTGGCAAAATCCCGAAATCGCCCGCGTAGTACGGGCGCTCGATAATTCCCTGACCACAAAAAAGCTGGCTACCCAGATTATTTTGCCCGAAGCGGCTAAACTCACCTACCTGTACGGCGAAAAAGCACCGGCAGCGCGTCAGACCCAGCAGTTCTTCGGGAAAGGCAGCCCCTCTCATTTAGGTAACCTGAAGCACGTGCCGCCGCTGGTGGTGGGGCACAGTTATTTTACCGACGAAGGCGACAGCGCAATAGTGGCAGTCCGGCAACAGGTAGCCGATACGGCCCGGCACTACGGCGTCCGGTTCTGGCAATCGGAATATTCCATGCTGGCCGATGGCTTCCGGGAAGGCACCAAAGCCCGGCGTACCGCCATGGACTGCGGCTTGTTCCTGGCCAAGCTCATTCACCAGGATTTAACCGTAGCCAACGCCGCTGCCTGGCAATTCTGGAATGCCTTTGAACCCGGCCGCGCGGAATTTGATACCCGCTATTACCTCATTGCCTTGCAGCCCAACGCCACGCACACCGATGGCAATTATCAGCAAACGAAGAACCTCTGGGCGCTGGGCCATTACAGTTTGTTCATCCGGCCGGGCATGCACCGCTTAAATATTAACCGCAGCGATAAGTTAAACCCGGTAGCCGCCGCCCAAAAAGTAATGGTATCGGCTTATACCGGCCAGAAAGGTGAACTGGTGGTGGTGGCGATTAACTACGAACCGGAAGCCCGCAACCTGCAACTGGCGGCAAAAGGTATGAACAAGGGCACCACTTACCAGCGCTACGTAACCACCGCTTCCCCCGACGATAACCTGAAGCGCTACCCCGGTGGTAAGCTAAACCAGGCCATTTCCCTGCCGCCCCGGTCTATTACGACGCTCGTGGTAAAAGATTAAGCACTACCGGCGCTATCAAAAAATATTTATAAGCAAAAAAGATGCGGTAGTGGTATCTGATAAATATTTAAACCAGGCTATCCCTGGCTTGCCGTTTTCAGATGAAATAATTACCAGGCTTATCCCTATTCAATTTTCACGCCTTCGCAGGTTAATTCTATCGATTCAATAGCCACCTCATTTCCATCGGCCTTTAAATCGGGGGCCACTATTTTCACGGGGCGGGCACGCTTTAACCGCCAGACTTTTACCAGTTCCTGGTTCTCGTTCCGCATCGAAATCCGGATATCAGCTTTATGCCTGGCCGACTGGTCCACGGCTTGCCGCCATTTATGAAAGGCCGCCGGGCTGCCCAAAAAAATGCCTCGTTTCAAGGTTATGTGCTTGGGTTTGCCAAAGCCGGGAATTAGAAAGCGGAGCCATTTATTTATTTTAGATACCCCGTTCGGACCACCTGCCCGGTATTCGCTTGCACTGGCTTGGACCGCCAGACCGGTAACTTCCGAAAAGCCCAGGATACTGCCCTGCCATTCGACCTGGAAATGCAATTTTGAATTGGGAGATGGAGCCATTGCGCTGTAAGTAGTTAAGGATAGATAAGTTATAAAAATTAATCTATAGCAGAAGCTTTTTATACTTGGAACAACTCTTTACCCGATTAAACTACAAGGGAAATTAATTATATTATTGAATGCGTTTAGGTATCAGCAGAGATTCATACTTGCCGGAGAGATATCAAGACTTATGGGGTACTTGCAGCAGGTAGAGTCGGGGAAAAGTATATAAAGCCTTTAAATTATAAGACTGACTAATTATTCATTACTATTCTTTTCGGCTATTTCCTTAATTACATCTATAACTTCATCAAGGTAATCTGGCGATTCGATTAGGATTTCGCAACTTGGCCCGTTCCAGAATTTTTGCACACTTTGTGATAGTTGCCCTACATGATAATGCTTTACTTTTCCTTTAACTTCTTCGTAAGGCATCATTACTACAATCCTGAGTTTAGTCTTTCTAAGGGTAATAAAAGAGATGTTCTTATTCTTAATAATTGAGATATAATATTTCTTTGGATTTAAAATTAAAGATTTATCAAATTGATGTAGGCTTTGAACTAAGGTATTATAGATGTTTTTAACAATATCCTTTACGCCTTCCAGATGAAATTCTACTGTAATATCCAGCCCTTCCCCTTTATCGCCTAAATCGATAGTAGAATATTCAATATCTGAAAATTCGGGTTCAACAGTGTATATAATCTCACTGCCAGCAGTAAATTTTTTCAGCACCATAACCTTTACCATTTTGCCCCAGGTATCAGTATATGTATCAATAATTTCTGGCAGTTCATCTTTCTTGCCATCAATTACAATCAATATATTCTGGCTGGTTTCTATAGTATCTTTGATGAATTTGAAAATTTCTTTTTCTCCCAAATACTTCTTAAACTCTTTTTTTAATTCGGCATCGCTATCTACGGTAGAGTAAATTTTTTCTATTAATTCGGATTGGCTTTTTCTGTTCTTAAAGAAGGCAAAGAACTTTGTTATCTGGGGAAAGATGTGCCGATAGAAGTCGTGTTTTGCTAATTCAGCTTCAACTAAATAAAACTCTGGATTATCTTTATCAGATAAATCAAACAGAAATCCATCTGGAATGGAGGCACCAATGGCCTTGGTATCGATTTTCCGTTTGGCTTCTATAAATATGGTTTTATTACCAAATAAAAGCTGGCTATTGGCAATTACTTCCTTTTCTAAAGTATCCTCTAAATCGTAACTATATTCTTTATACTGTTTCCCGTTTTGTAATAAAACCATTTGCCTTATAGAAATTTAAAAGGAACAATTATTATTCTGAAGCTTCTGTAATAACAGGCTTTTCAGACGTATTAAATATATCCGAATGGTCCGGTTTTATCTCGGCTAAATCATCAATACATCTTTCAAAAAAATCTATAATCGCAGCTCGTTGATTTTCCTTAAGCTGTAAAAAACCAATTAGAGGGCTTTTATTTTCTACTGAGTACCCATCTCGTTGATTTGCAATTAAATCCCAGCTTTTACCTTCCAAACTCTCATGAATTTTCTTGGCCTTAATTCCGGTTATATCCTTTTTGTGACTAATCCATACCCGAACGAAAATACAAGGATGTTCCCCCCACCAGTTTCCATAGCCTAACGCTACATTTACATCTTTCCCATAGGTAAAAAGAGAAACATATTCATTATTCCGGATAGTAGGCTGGTAAATATTCCACCGATGCATACCCTTCCGAGTGTAAAGCCTACTTACATCGTTTAAAACATCATTAAACTTCCTTCTTAGGCCAAAGAAAGATTGGAAAGTAACAAGGTCTTGATAATTAATTTTTTCCATTATAAGCTTTTTGGCTTTTAAAAATTTCTTTAACTCTTGAGTTATAGTGTTACATGTTTCATTAATACAAGCACCTACATCATGCCAGCGCAATTGCTGAAAGCTAATCCCTTTCGGGAAAACATAATCTTTGTCTTCCCGGTTAGCTGTTAGGAATAACAAAAGCTTTTTTTCATGACCACGTTGTGCAAGTAATTTTGCGTAAGCATCTAACTGGTTTGGGCCTTCACTTGAACCCACCTTATTTTCAACAATAATAAAAGAATGACCTAGATTTATTTCAAGGTCGGTCCTTTTTCCTTCTTCTGCATAAACACATTGAGTATCAATGTGAAATGAACCAGTATTTTTATCTTCCAAATGAAGTAATTGTAGGAACCTGTTTCTAAATACTTCATCTTCTCCAAGGCAAGAGGCAAATATTTCTGTAATATAATCTTCCAATGGTCTCGTACTGGAGCGGACCTGTAGTTTAAAAAGTGAATTAAATAAAGACATTATAATAGTCGAAGAGAAACCTTTATAACAAAACCTACTTCTCCAATGCCGCCAGAATCGTTCTGAAACTTGCCAAGCCTGCTTCCAGGTTTTCAATAATATCCTCGGCTAACACATCCGGGTCAGGTAAATTATCCAGGTCGGCCAGTGATTTGTCTTTTAGCCAGGTAATGTCGAGGCTGGTTTTGTCGCGGGCGATTATTTCTTCGTAGGTGAATTTTCGCCAGCGACCTTCGGGGTTGGTTTCGGGGTGGTAGGTTTCGGTGCGCTTGTGGCGGTTTTGCGGGTTGTAGCAGGAGATAAAATCCTGCAGGTCGTCCAGCTTGAGCGGGTTCTTTTTAAGGGTGTGGTGAATGTTGGTGCGGTAATCATATACCCATATTTCTTTTGTCCAGGGGTCTTTGCTGCTGGGTTTGTTATCGAAGAAAACGACGTTGGCTTTTACGCCGTGGGCATAGAAGATGCCGGTGGGCAAACGTAAAATGGTATGCACATCGGTGGTTTCCAGTAGCTTTTTTCGGACGGTTTCGCCGGCTCCACCTTCAAACAATACGTTGTCCGGCAATACCACGGCCGCCTGGCCGGTGGTTTTCAGGATGCTGCGGATGTGCTGCACAAAATTGAGTTGCTTGTTGCTGGTGGTGGCCCAGAAATCCTGGCGGTTGTAGGTGAGGTCTTCTTTTTCCTGTTCGCCTTCGGCGTTGGTAAAGGTTTGGCTGCTTTTCTTGCCGAAAGGCGGATTGGCCAGTACGTAATCGTAGCGCACGCCGGTATCGGCAATAAGGGCATCGGCGGGGGAAATAAAGTTGTCGCTGTCGATGTCGCCGATGTTGTGGAGGAATAGGTTCATGAGCGCCAGGCGGCGGGTACTGGCTACAATTTCGTTGCCGAAGAAGGTTTTGTATTTGAGGAATTGCCGCTGCTCTTTGTACAGGTCGTGGTGGGCTAAGAGGTAATCGTAAGCGGCCAAAAAGAAACCGCCGGTTCCGCAGGCCGGGTCTGCAATGGTGCGCATGGGTTCCGGGTTTACGCAGGCTACCATGGCTTTTATTAACGCACGGGGCGTAAAATACTGGCCGGCACCGCTTTTGGTATCCTCAGCGTTTTTCTCCAGCAGGCCTTCGTAAATATCGCCTTTGTCTTTTACGCCCATCATCAGCCATTGCTCGTTGTTTATCATGGCAATGATTTTGGAGAGCTTGGCCGGGTCCTGAATCTTGTTCTGGCTCTTGGTAAATATTTGCCCCAGTATACCTTTTTCTTTACCCAACTCCCGGAGCATAATGGTATAATGCGCTTCCAGTTCTGCCCCTTTTAAATCTACCAGGCTTTCCCAGTTATATTCTTTGGGAATAGGTAACTGGCGGTTATGCGGCGGCTTGGTGTATTCATCGGCCATTTTTAAGAACAGCAGGTAGGTAAGCTGCTCTAAATAATCGCCGTAGCCCACACCATCATCGCGTAGGGTATTGCAGAAAGACCAAACTTTAGAAACGATTGCGGAGTTATTATTGCTCATTAATTGTGGTTGTTGCAGTATAGTCTTTTAAAATTGCTTTAAAGGTTGTTATATATCCATATAATGCATCTTCCTGAGAGGGAAATAAAAATTGCTTTTCCCATCTATCACCAGATTCAAAAAATGAATCAATTAAATTATTTTCCTGAAGAAACGTTGTTGCAGGATTTATTCGACCAGTTTTACTATCGTAAGATCTTACAAAAAACTGAAAACGATACATATCCTGCTCAACAATAATATCAATGGCAAACCGGATATCATTAAATGTACAATTATCTAGTACAGCATAATGCTTCCAATCATATACTCTGGTAAATGGAGAACAATCAAACTTAAATTTATCAATTATTTTATCCCTTCTATAGATTATCAAATCCTGAAACATGGAATTCAATGCTATAGCTTTATTATAATTATCATCAATAAGCATATTTTTGAGAAATTCTTCCATCAACGGTTTGTTCATATTTTTCCCTCCTAAATAAGAAATTAAGTTATTGTATTGCCTTAGTAAAAATAAGGTGTCTATGTTGTTTGTTTGCTTTTCACATTTACTGAGCCACCCATTAAATAAATCTTCAGAGGTTTCGTTATATGCAGAAATATAAAACATTTTTGGTAGTATACTGGCTATCTCTGAAAGAGTCCAATCATGTGTCGATGGCTGTTTATTACCACTTAAAACCAAGTATACTATTGAATCAACTGAAAAGCCTTGGTTCTTTATATATTCAACATATCGTGGTATTTGCCTATCCATATCAGAGGCACCATAAATCTTGTTTTCAATAATAATAGCCTTCTTAGATGTTAAATCTTTAATTAAGATATCAATTCTCCCAGTCTCTCTTTCAACTATAGTATTTTGATACTCAGATTTTTTAATCCATCCATTTCGAGAATGCCTATTCAGAAAAGAAATAAATAAATTTAAAAATAGATAACCTTCTTTATGCTTCCCATTAGGACTTAAAATTGCCTGCAAGATATCACTATGAAAGTTCTCTCTATAATAAGTATCGGACACTATTTGGAAAACATTCAGTCCTATATCAATTTCCTTCTTTTCTAGTTCAGAATGTTCTTTTGAAAGTCGAATAAGTTTTTCACTAGAAATAAGTTGCTGAACTTCATTCAAATGTTTCGATAATAGTGCTCCTAAATCAAATATGGGATTTAGTTGTATAGATGGCTTTATGAATTCATGTTTAGCTATTTCCAAAACTTGGGTAATTATAAATTATATATAAAGTAATGATATTCTTTTAAGTAATTCGTGTTTACTTGTTTTGGCTTATAGAGGTATTCGAAGACATTGTAAAGAGGGGTTGTTAATGAAAAACCCGTAAGTCTACAAATTCATCAATTTAAGGAGCTACCTTCAGCAACCTTAGCCAAAGCATTTAATTTGCGTATTTGTAAATCCATATGATGTTTAACTGTTTTTTCGTAGTCGTTCTCCTTTTCATTTGCTTTACTAATTAAAACCAAAAGTTCTAAACCTAATAAAAAGAAAAACCAAAGAAACCAAACGATTAAAGCAATATTTGACCCTGTAATCAGGCTATACATAACTTCCAACTCATCCAGAAATCCAGCTTTAGATTTGTATTCCTCCTCTAACTGATCCCGTACATTTATTAAATCAGTCTCTTTTTTACTTTTCTGAATACGGAGTTCTTCTATCTGTTTTACTAAAGGTTCAATCATATCGATCTTAGGGTTGTTTATATTAGAAACAGATACAGATTTTGTTTGCTGTACTTTCTCTTTAATAATTGTATTCCCCGTAGTATCAGTTATTGTCTCTTTTACTGGTGTTTGTGTTGTTACAGAAGAAATTGCTTTAATGGTAGGTCTTTTTTCAATATCAGCTATTAGATTAAGGCGTTCATTCTCCTTATTTAAAATAGCTGTATCTAATGAAGCAATTTGGTTTCTAAGGTCAGCCGTCTTCGGAGGTAATGCATTATTTACCCTATCGCCTATGGTGTCTATTTTCTTAAGGTCAATATCTTCTTTAAAAATTATTTGATCGATAATTACAGCCCCTATTACAGACATCATAGCCGCAATTAAGGCTCTCGATATATAAAGCCCTTTAGATGGAGTAATACTTAAAATAATTTGCCGTTCAATTTGGATAATGATAATTACCGCGATAACAGCGCCTGCAATGGAGCCCATAAGTCCGCCGTCCAGATACCTTTGAGTGAAACTATAGCCAATAAATGACCACAATATACATACAATAAGCAAAGCTGAGGTATACCGCTTTACGGCTTTAGCAGCTACTTCACTTGAATTTCTAACTATTCCGTAGTTATAGCCAGTTAAAAAGCAGCCAAACCGTATCCACCAATTATTCATGATAATGACCTTAAAAGTTCCTTTTTAAAATGGAGTGGTGTGATATGGCTGCTAATCCGTTTTTAAAACCACGGGTATAGCTTAATATAATACCTTGTCCTAATCCCTTATAGATTTTTGCCTGTTCTTCAATTTCCTCTACTTGTCTAATGTGGTCTTCAGCAATTTCTTTCTTCACATTTAACTCTTCTACAGTATCTATCATACCACTGCGGCTTCGGCTGGCTATATGAAAGTTTATTTCCCGAATGAAGTCTTCATAAAAAGTTTTTACTTTCCGTACAGTTCTGGCCAAATCGTTTCTTAAAGCTTCAATATTCTGTTCCATGTGAGAGGTATCTGAATTTATTAAAGCATCCTCGTATCCTTTTGCCTCGTGGTTACGTTCTAGAAATTGAAAAAGTGCATTAATTCCTACATCAGTTTGGATAGCGGTTCTTTCAGTAGCCGCCGTGACTGCTTCGGCTGGTTTAGTATTTTCCACGAATATATTTTCTGGAATTTCGGGCAAAGGTGGCGTGTTGGCAAATAAGCTATCTCCTAAACCATTTACCTCTCTATTTTTCTTATTGAAGAAGCTAAATAACCCCATAAACCATAAATTTTTTAAATATTAATAATTGGTACCTTGAACTTACTATGCCCTCTTTTATGGCACGACTCACATAATGTGATTAATAAATTGCCCGGGTATTCCCAGGGAAGTTTAAATTGGTTTTGCTTTATAATAAAATGATATTGCCGGTGATGTACTTGGAGCCTTATATTTTTTCTACATATTACACAATTATAATTATCTCTTCGTAAAATTTCTTCTCTTTTTTTCCGCCAATTTGGGGTAAACAGAAGAGCACCATAAGTACCATGTGCTGGAGTATTTTGTGTTGTATAATCTTTGGTCTGTTCTATAAATTTTGTTCCTAGGTTAAAGCGACGATATTTTCCTAATTTTTTAATTACTAGGAACCGAAATTTACTATTGGTTGGGTCGTGCATATTAGTAGCTTTGATAAATAGGTTCATTTACTAATTTACCCTCAAATGCCTTCTTTAAAATACTTTGCCGGAGTGTTTCGGCGTGTTGCAGACTTTGGGTAATAGTTTCTTCTACTTTATCGCAAACACTTAAGCGGCTTTCTATTTCCTGAACAATTTGTATTTGCTCTTTTATTGGAGGAAATGGGATTGCTAAGCTTCTGACTTGTTGAAAATTTAATCCTTGTCTTGTTGCACCAGATTGATTATTCATTATTTCAGCCTGGGCACTAGTTGAGTTCAAATAATAAGATAAATATTGGCAATTTAAGGTTTGCTGGTCTGCGCGGAGAATACAAACATGTTGATTTACATTTCCCTTAACGAAACTAGCAGGAATAAATGTACTTCTTCTAATTGAAGCTCCCGTAATATTAAGTAAAACATCAAAGGGTTTTACTCTTGTTCTCTTCATGCGTTCATCAATCTTATCTGAGATGAAAGCAACGTCATCAAGCCTTAATTCATTGGGGTACACATTTTGGCTTCTCAAAAATGGAATTCCAGATGTCTGGTAAACACTCTGTCCTCCTTTAGGAGTTACTCCACTTCCAACAAAATTTAATAAACTTCCTAGCTTCTTCTCCTTCCAACCTTCCGGCAATTCACCTTCTTTAACTTCTGGATTGGTAAGTTTACCTTCGAAAGCCCATTTTAAAACAGCTTGGCGGTAAACTTTTAATTGCTGCCGGGCTGTTTCTAATTGTTCTTTGCCTTTGTCTAATTCGCTGAGCAGTTCCTCTATTTTGGCAACTATTTCTTGTTGTTCTTCTAGCGGAGGAAGATTAATTCTAAGTTCTTTCAGCTTAATTATAGTTAAGGCATTATATGCAGAACCAGAAGTTGAAATATCCTGCTTAAACCTTATAAAGTGAGAGAAATAATAATTTAGAAAAGTAGGAC
>NZ_BJYS01000041.1 GCF_007991635.1 Adhaeribacter aerolatus
TGTTTATGGGAGCGAGTTTAAAAAGAATTTACTTATTGAAATTGAAGATTATACAAACGATAGAATAGGCACAATTGGAGATTTGTACATTTCTGATACTAAGTTCGGGAATGGTTTTATACTTAAAGGGGCTAATAAAATAATCAACACCTTGCATTTAAAAGCTTCACCAATTTTAGCTGGCACCGTTTTATTCGATGGCTGTCTTTTTAATAAAGTGAAGATAAGTGGTGATAATCATAAAGGAAACATTATTTTTACAAGTAGCAAGTTTGAAAGCGTATCGTTTAACCACTTTTCCAATTATGGCAACATTTTATTTTCATCATGTGAGGCAATTTCAAAAGAAAATTCTGAGTTAAGAATATGGTTTTCAAATTTAGGTAAGGGCCAATTTTTTAACTTCTCATTCGATTCCTTTTCAAAAGTCGCTATTTTCGATTCCCAATTAAGTGAAATTATTACTACAGGAGTCACTTGGTTTAGTGATGAGAAATTAATTGTAGAATCTTATCCAAGACAAGACTTTTATATAAAAAAAAGAGAAGTATTCCGGCAGCTAAAACAATCTTCAGAGAAGCAAGGAGACAAAATACAAGCACTAGAATTTCAAGCATTAGAATTAAAAGCATTTAAACAATCTATTAAAACGAAAGAACATTTTTTTAAAAATGATAGAATGATTCTGTTGTTAAGCCAAACAAATGATTTTGGCTTAAACTGGCGAAAACCACTTTATTGGGTTACTGGAATCACAACATTATTCTTTATACTAATTGCAATTGATATATCACCAGAACTTGAATGGTTACCAGCTAGAAGTCTTCCAGATATTACAACAACGATTCAATGTATATCTGATAAACTTTTCATTTTTCCTCAACTTTTTAATCCTGCTAGATCTATTAACAGGATGTTTGACGGAATGAAAATAAAAATAGAATTAACTGCTTCATTATATTTTCTCGATGCACTACATAGAATTATTCTCGCTTTCTTTATAGTCCAAATTGTTTCAGCATTTAGAAAATATGTTAAGTAAATGATTAACCATGGAGGCAGAAGAATTAATACTACTTACTCATTCCGCAAGGCTTTTACCGGATTAGCCAAAGCCGCTTTTAGCGCTTGGTAACTCACCGTCAATAAAGCAATAATTACTGCCGCTAGACCAGCCAAAGCAAATATCCACCAGCTAATATTGGTACGGTAAGCATAATCCTGGAGCCAGCGGTGCATAGCCCAGCCTGCCAACGGCCAGGCAATTATATTAGCCAGTAAAACCAGCCGCAGAAAATCGGTGGTGAGTAGCCGAATAATAGTGGCGGACGAAGCGCCTAAAACCTTGCGGATGCCTATCTCCTTTGTCCGTTGCGCGGTGGTAAAGGAAATGAGGCCGTATAAACCCAGGCAGCTGATAAAAATAGCCAGCCAGGTAAAAACCTGCACTAGTTTAGCCAACATTTCTTCGGTGGCGTAAAAGCGGGCAATTTGCTCATCTACAAACTGGTATTCAAAAACTTCGGCCGGATAGGCGGCCTGCCACTTATCCCGGATTACCGGCAAGGTGGCGGCTAAGTTGTTTCCCTGCAGGGTAATGGCGGCAAATTGGTAGGTTTGGGGCGCGTTACCTATTACGCAGGGATCAATATCGGTGTGTAAAGAGCGCAGGTTAAAATCGCTCACTACGCCCACTACTTTACCCGGCTTGTCGCCCAACTCCCCGATAATTAGTTGTTTGCCAATTATTTCGTTAGCGTCCCGGATTTGCAATTTGCGCAGTAACGCTTCATTTACCAGAAGCTCCAGCGTGGAATCCCGGTCCGTAATATTGCGGCCGGCCAGCAGCTTCAGGCTGAAAGTAGCCAGGTATTCCGAATCGGCCCATTTGGACCGCACCGGGAAAATTTCCCAGTCGGGTCGGTTGTGGTACTTAAAGCTGCCCCCGTTATAAGTAGTAGAAGCCGGCGGCCGGAAGCAGAAACTAACCTGGCGCACGCCAGCGTGCTGTTTTAATTCGTGGTGGAAGGCTTCCATTTTGCTCGTATTTTGCGCCGGCAAAGGCACCATTACCACGGCCTCGGTCTCAAAACCCAAATCGGTAGTCCGGAAAAGCTTCATTTGGTTGGCTACCACCAGCGTACAGATAAGGAGCACCTGGGCAATGACAAACTGGGTTACCACCAGCGTCCGGCGCAGAGCCGCCATACTTATTTGGGGGGTGGCCACCTGGCCTTTTAAAGCCGCTACCGGGTTAAAGCCCGACAAGACAAACGCGGGGTAAAAACCCGCCAGCAAAATAATTATTAAAACCAGTACCACCAGGAAAAGCCACAGCAGCGGGTCTGTGGCCAGGTTGAGACGTAACGGGAGGTTAGTTAAGGCGTTCAGGTAAGGCAAAAAGACTTTGGCTAAGAGCAGCGAGGTAAAAGTAGCGGCTATTATTAGCAAAGCAGTTTCGGACATAAACTGCCCGAAGAGCTGGGCCGGCGAGCTGCCCAAAACCTTACGGACGCCAATTTCTTTGGCCCGGCGGAACGATTGCACCGTAGCCAGATTTACAAAATTAATGCCCGCAATTACCACCAGGAAAACCCCAACCAGGCTTAAGCCCCAGAGCAAAGGTTTCCGGATAACGCCTTTGTAACGTTCGTTAAAATGAATATCACTCAGGGGCTGCAAATGGTGGTGGTATACCTGGTCAAGTTCGCCGTGATATTTCCGGGAGAAGGCCGGCATAGCGCTATCAAATTCGGCGGCGGTGAAGTCAGGCGGCAGCAGCACAAAGGTTTCCTTGTTGCTGTCAATCCAGCCCCAATCGTTTTCCGGAAACTCCGGCCTTATTATCTTGTAGGTACTCAGCGACACCAACATATCGGCTTTTGTACCGGTATTTTCCGGATAATTCTGCAGCAAACCTGTTACCTTGAAAGTAAACCGGTTATTTATCTGCAATATCTTACCCACCGGGTTTTCGCGGCCGAAATATTTCCGCGCCCATTTTTTCGTGAGCACCACCGCGTTGGGTTCGGCCAGGGCGTGCTGCGGGTCGCCGGCCAGCCATTGGTAATCAAAGAGGCTAAACCATTCCGGGCTGACAAAGCTGATGCCTTCTTTTTCGAGGTAGCGATTGGGTTTATTTACACTGGTAGCCGGCACCTCCACGGTCAAAGCCTGGTTCCGGATAATAAAGGCGGTGGTATCAATATGCGGAAAATCGTTTTGAATGGCGCGACCCATCGGGTACGGACTGCCGGGGCCATATTCAATATTCCCTGCTTCCAGGTGTAAATCCGTAACTACCCGGTAAATACGGTCGGCTTTGGCATGGTAGCGGTCGGTACTCAAATGAAATTTAACCAGCAAAAAAATAAGAATTGCCCCCGTAATGCCCAGTGCTAAACCCAGAATATTTATTATTGAATGGCTGCGGTGCCGCAGCAGGTTGCGGAAAGCTATCTTGAAGAAATTGTACAACATGCTACGGTCAGGTTTATTAAAAGGTAACCACTCCACCCCCTCCGAAGCTAATTTTGTAGGGAAAACTGGAGACTCAACGTATAGTCAAATACTGCTTTTAGCGCTAGTGCGAGCTTGTAGCTCGTACTTATTTATCAGCCCGACCCTTTAAAAAGAATACGAACAAAGGTGAATTTAATTAAAAAGCTTCAACAATACTGCCATGTCCCGTTGTAAAATGGTGATACGAGCTACAAGCTCGCACCAGCAATTGTCTTTTCCTTTTTCCCTACCGAATTAGATTTAGGATGGGCAGTTATCCGGTTAAACCAGTATTATCATTACCCAAGTACCAAAATATTACTTACTCGCTTCGCAGAGAATTTACCGGGTTAGATAAGGCGGCTCGCAGGGCCTGAATGCTGATGGTGAGCAAGGCTACCAGCAGGGCGGCCATTCCGGCCAGCGCAAAAATCCAGAGGCTGATATGGATGCGGTATTCAAAATCCTGCAGCCACTGGTGCATGGCGTACCAGGCCAGCGGCCAGGCAATAATATTGGCTATTAAAACCAGCTTTAGGAAATCTTTCGAGAGTAAGGCTAAAATATTGGTTACCGAAGCCCCCAGCACCTTGCGGATGCCGATTTCCTTGGTGCGCTGCTCGGCCATAAAAATGGCTAAACCCAACAGGCCCAAACAGGCAATAAAAATGGTAAGTCCGGCAAAAATGGCCAGGATGGTACCAGTTTTTCTTTCGGTTTCGTAAGTAGCCTGGAAACGTTCATCCAGAAAAGAGTAAGTGAACGGAGCATCGGCAGTTAAACCTTTCCAGTTATTCTCCATAGAATTAAGCAAACCCGCCATATCGGTGGTTTTGGCTTTTACGATTACGGAACCGGAGTGCCGGCCCAGCACCATCATGAGCGGCGAAATGCGCTCGTGCAGCGATTTAAAATGAAAATCCTTTACCACACCAATAACCTGGTAATTCTTTTTTTCACCCTGGTTATTTACAAAATCAGTCAGGCGCCGGCCCAGCGGGTCTTTTTCCCAGCCGTAAGTGCGCACGGCGGTTTGGTTTAGAATTACCCCGAGCGAGTCGCTGGCCAAATCTTTAGAAAAATTACGGCCGGCTACCAGGTGCATGCCCAACGTAGGAATATATTGGTGGTCTACTTCGTACTTCAGGGTTTTGACTAATTGATTCGGATTGTCTTCGGTGTAGATCATGTTGTTGTTGCCGTAGGTAGGGCCAGCCGGCAAATAACCCGAAGCACTCATACTCACCACTCTAGGATCCTGGGCCAGTTGGTTCAGAAATACTTTCTCCTGTTGGCCCAATACCCAGGTTTCGGGCAGCACCAGCACCTGATCTTTGTTGTAGCCCAGTTCCTTGTTCCAGATATACCGCAGTTGCTGGTATACCAGCACCGTACTAATCATGAGGGTAATGGAAACGAAAAACTGAAAAACTACCAGGCCGCTACGTAAACTCAGGCTGCTCTTAGCCGTGGTTAGTTTCCCTTTCAGTACGGCTACCGGCCGGAAAGACGACAAAAAGAAAGCCGGGTAAGAACCCGCCAGCACCCCAATAAACAAGCCGAAAACCAGCAGCCCCGGCAACAAACCCGGATGCGCCAGCAGATTAAACGCTAAAATTTTACCGGCCAGTTGGTTAAATATTGGTAAGGCCAATTGCACAAACAAAACAGCCAAGCCTAAAGCCAACATCGTTACCAGGATAGATTCTAGCAAAAACTGCCGCACCAATTGCAACTTTACCGAGCCCAGCACCTTGCGGATACCTACCTCCCTAGCCCGTTTAGAAGCACCAGCCGTAGATAGATTCATGAAATTGATGCAGGCAATTAAAAGCATAAAAACCGCAATGGCACCGAAAACATACACGTACCGGATATCGCCTTTGGGCTGCATATCGTTGGTAGATTCTGAATGCAAATGAATACGGGTAACTGGTTCCAGGAACAAACCAATCTTGTTGCCTTTCTTACGAAACTCGGCCAGGTTCATGCCCATGGCTTCTATCATTTGGGGGCCCATGTATTTTTCTATGGCCTGCGGCAGCTTGGCTTCCAGCTTTTTGTAATCGTACCCTTTAGGCAGCACCAGGTAGGTGTAATAGTTCGATGTCATCCAGGAAGAAGATTTGGCATCCAGATCGGAGGCCAGCGAGGCAATCAGGTCGAAGTGGAAATGGGTATTGGCGGGTATTTTATCGAAAACGCCAGTAACGCGGTACGTTTTTTCCCAGGTTTTAAAGTTCAGCACCTTGCCAATAGGGTCGGCATTTCCGAAATATTTTTGCGCCGTAGCCCGGGAAATAACCACCGTATAAGGCTGCACTAGGGCCGTTTTCGGGTCGCCTTGCAGCAAGGGCAGCGTAAATACCTCGAAAAAGTTAGCATCTACGTGGGCCAGGGATGTTTCTTTAAAAGCTTTGTCGCCGTAGGTTACCATGGGTTCGCCTGCGTGGCGAATGCGGGTAGCGGCCTGCACTTCGGGGTAATCAGCCAGCAGGGTTTGGGCAACCGGCGGCATCACCACCGCTTCTTTTATTTTATCGCCCTGAATCGAGGCCCGGAACACGACCCGCACCAGCCGATCCGCTTTTTCGTGATAAAGGTCGTAGCTGAGTTCATGCGCTACAAACAAGGTAATAACCAGGCAGGTGGCAATACCAATGGCCAGGCCCAGAATATTGATAGCCGAGAAGGTTTTATTGCGCCACAAGTTGCGAAAAGCAATTTTGAGGTAATTTTTGAACATGGCCGTAAATAATTTAAATTGTCTTAACCAGGATTAAGCTGATTTTTATGATTAATATGATTTTTATTTATGTATTTAGAATTTGTACTGGATTTTTATTTAAATAAAAGATTACTTGAAACCTATGCTTTATAGCGATAACGCAGAAAGCTTTTTTATCTTAGTTGCGTAAGTTCCTCCCCTACCCCCTCCAAAGGGGGACTTTCGCAGGCTGGGCAATATTTCCTCGGAAAATTTTGCAAAAAAAATTCATAATCAATTCAATACCTTTTATCAATGCGTTTTCTTCAAAAACCGCATTACCCGAAAGCCCCCCTTTGGAGGGGGTAGGGGGAGGTTCAATTGACCATCATCCCCTTTTAGCGAAAAATCCCATTATTCACAAACTCTAATAATTTACTTACTCACTCCGCAGCGATTTTACCGGATTAGCAACCGCCGCCCGGATGGCCTGAAAGCTAACTGTAAACAAAGCAATTAAAACACCTAAGCCGCCAGCCAAAGCAAATATTCCCCAGCCCAAATCAATGCGGTAAGCAAAATCCTGGAGCCACTGGTGCATGGCGTACCACGCCACCGGAAACGCAATAAACGCCGCAATGAAAACCAGTTTCAAAAAATCTTTTGAGAGCATAATAACCACACTCTGGATGCTGGCCCCTAACACTTTGCGGATACCGATTTCTTTCGTGCGTTGCTCGGCGGCAAAAGTGGCCAACCCGAATAAACCTAAGCAACCAATAAAAATGGCCAACGCGGCCTGTACCGAATTAAAACTAAGGTTGAGTAAAGCAATTAATGCTTTCTGGCTTCTGGGTTCACACCAGATAAGTTTTACCATCAGATTCATTAAGACCACTTTCAGGCGCTGGGAACTAACCATCGGCAAAGTAATGCCGTCTGTAGCCTGCCAAATAATGGTTTGTAGTCCTGCCATTTTTTAATGCTCGAATTCACTGCTTACTGTTTTAAGCCATTAACCGGATTTGCCCTTGCCGCTTTATAAGCTTGTATGCCGACGGTTAACAAAGAGAGTACGGTAATAAACAAGCCGGCTTTGAGGAAGAGCAAAGGCGTGAGCGGAATCCGAAAAGCAAAGTTCTGGAGCCAGTGCCAAGCGGCGTAATAACTAAACGGAATGGCAATGATGAACGCAAAACCGAGAAGCAACAGATAATTTTTCGTGAGTTGTATTACCACCGTTAACTCGCCGGCACCCAGCACTTTTCGGATGCTGATTTCCTTGTACTTTTGGGTGGTATTATAAACTACTAAACCAAAAAGGCCGAGGCAGGCCACAAAAATGGTAAAGCCCGTAAAAAAGGTAAACAGCGTAGCCAGCTTTTCTTCCGATTTGTACATTTTATCGAAGTTCTCGTCCAGAAACCGGTAATCAAAAGGCCATTTGGTGTTAATTACTTTCCAGGTTTCTTCTAGATGCGCCAGGGTGGCCGGAACTTCCGTAGGCTTAATCCGCATGATTAAGGAACTATAATTACCCGGCGTAACATGCAGCACCACCGGTTCCAGGTTGTCCCGCATGCTGTTGAGCTGGATATCTTTTACAATCCCCACCACCTTTCCTTCTTTGGGCGCATCGTCGTCGGGCCAGGCAAGTGGGTGGTTTAGGGCATCGGCCGGATTGCTATAGCCCAGCACCTTTGCAGCGGCCTCACTCAGGATAAAAGCCTCGCGTGCATCGGAAGAAAAGTCTTTGGAAAAGCCCCGGCCGGCAACCAGTTCCAACCCCATGGTTTTTACGTAATCATGGTCTACGAACAGCATTTTTATACCCAGTTCCTTGTTTGTTGCCTTATCCACAATTGTCTCACCGGCATAGGCTTCGCCCGGCAGACCGTAACAGAGGGAAGCACTGAGGATGTTCGGGTGATTGGAGAAGAGCGCCTTGGTTGTTTCGGGTTTCTGGTTCATCTCATCCGTGAGTTGCACCACCAGGAGGTTATCTTTGTCAAAACCCATGTCCGTAGTACGCATGAACTTAAACTGCTGCGATACGGTAAGCGAGGCAATAATCAGGAAGAAGGAAAGGATGAACTGCAGCACAACCAGCCCTTTTCGCATCAGAGCCTTGCCCGCCCGCCCCGATTGTTTGTGCAACAGAATATGCGCCGGATTATAGCCCGAAATGTAAAAGGCTGGATAAGCCCCGGCCGCTATACCAATTATCAGGGCAAATATTAGGAGCATCAGCCCAAATTGTGGCTGGAGAAAAACGTCTATTGGTATGTTCTTGCCCGTAAAGGCATTCAACGAGGGCAATATAACGGCCGTGATCAGTCCGCCCGTTAGCAAAGCAATCAGCGCAATAACCATAGATTCGCTGATGAACTGATAGATGATTTGCAACCGGAATGCCCCCACTACTTTGCGCAGGCCTACCTCTTTCACGCGACTTACCGCCCGCGCAGTCGAAAGATTTACGAAGTTGAGGATGGATATGATTAGAATAAAAATGGCAGTGGCCACTAGGATGTAAACCGTCTGGATATTACCCCGTACGGCTATGTCCCATAACTGATCAGTAGCATGAAGATGAATTTTAGCAAGGGGCATTAAATGGGGTACATAAAAATTTTCTTCCCGGGCATTGCGTTCCACGAAGTCTTTCAGTTTGGCTTCCAGCAGCTCTGTATTGGTGCCTGGTTTTAGTTTGATATAGGTAAAAAACTGCGTCCATCCCCAGTCCTGCATGCGCTCAGGTTGTTGCTGCGCCAATTCTGCCATGGGGAGAAAATAATTCAACTGCAAGTGGTCGTGCGAAGAGAAATCTTCGAACACGGCCGCCACCCTAACGTTCTCGTTGTTTATTTTAATGCTTTCGCCCAAGGCCGGTTTATCGCCAAAATATTTTTGTTTCAACGTTTGGTTGATAGCAATGGTACCGGGTTCCTTTAAAGCCGTGTTCCTGTTTCCTTCCAGCAGTTGCAGGCTAAACATGTCGAAAATAGACGGATCGGCGAAGCCTCCTTTATCTTCGGTTACCTTTTTTTCGCCCACCTCAAATAAAGCCGGATCTATCGCATTTAAATATCTCGTGTAGAATTCTACTTCGGGGTATTCGGCAGTTAACCGCGGACCAACGGGGGGCGGTACCATGGAAAAAGGCTTGCTATCCTTTTTAAATTCTCCGTAAACCCGGTATTTAAGTTCGAAGTCCGCTACGTGTTTATCAAATTTCAGCTCATCATAGATAAAGAATGAAATAATGAGGCAGGAGGCCATGCTGATTGCCATTCCACCAATATTGATCAGACTAAAAAGTTTGTTTTTCAGCAAATTCCGAAAAGCAATTTTGATATAATTTTTCAGCATAAGTTTGTATGATAAACATTAAACTTTTAAACTTCTGTAATAGCTATGGGGTTAGCAGCTGATTTCAATTTCGCTAGTTTAAAGCTTGCTTTTTACTCCGTCCGCAGGCTCTTTACCGGGTTGGCTACCGCGGCTTTAATGGCCAGGAAGCTTATGGTGATTAAAGCAATAAATATTGCCAGTACCCCAGCCAAGGCAAACATCCACCATTGTATTTTTATCTGATAGGCAAAATCCTGCAGCCATATATGCATGGCGTACCAGGCAATGGGAGTAGCAATTATTATAGCAACCAATATTATCCGCACAAAATCTTTAGAAATAAGGGCTGTAATATCCAGCACACTCGCTCCTAACACCTTACGAATACCTATTTCCTTTACCCGGCGGCGCGTAGATAAAGCAATAAGCCCCAGCATACCCATGCAGGCAATGGCAATGGTAAGAAAGGCGACATAATTGGTTATTTTTAAAATGCCCGAAAGCAGATTATACTGCTCCCCTACCAGGTCATTCATATAATGGTAAGTAAAAGGTCTTCTGGCCGGCATACCTTTAAACTGCTTCTCGATGCTGGTCAAAACCGCTTTACTATGGCGCATATCCAGGTTTATGCTTAAATATTTACTATAGTCCAGGCCGGGTTTGCCGCGATACGCATGCACCAAAGGTTCGATAGGTTTTTGTAAATCACTGTAGTGAAAATCTTTCATTACTCCCACAATGGTCAATACTTCGTTGTCTCCGCCGTCCGGTCTTATTTGCTTCCCAACCGGATTGGTCCAGCCAAATGCTTTTACCGCGGTTTCATTCAGCATGATGCTTCTGCCTTCACTGGCCGCTAAATCATCCTTAAAGTTTCTACCTTGCGCAACTGGTATCTCATAAGTTCGGGCAAATCCGGCATCTACATTTGGTTGCCGTAGCTTTACCTTTTTGTTCGTTTCTACATCTATGTAATCATTATAATTCGACCAGTATTGGGTGGGGATTTCCCGGGTAGTTGAAAATGAATTTACATAAGGGTTGTTTCGCAATGAATTCAGGATTACCTCAAACTTGCCGGCTGCCGTCTTGGGATTTTTAAAAGCCAGATCCAGATTAATTACCACCACATTGTCTTTGTCAAAACCCAGCGAGGCCATTTTCATGAAACCTATCTGCTGATTTAAGATCAAGGCCGCGCCAATGAGAATAATTGCCAGAGTAAATTGTAAGCCTATAAAAGTATTCCGGACTGATTTTTTATCTCCCTTACTACTAATATTTCCTTTTATGGTATCGGTTACTTTTACGGAGGTTAAATGAAGGGCCGGATAGGAACCGGCTATCACAATCAGGACCAGAATACATAAGGCAAATAAGAGTACCAGCAAATAATCCTGTTGCCACTGAAATATTACCTCCCCGAAATTGGGGCTTATTATTTTATTCATTTGGGGCAGCAGAAAATTGGTAAATACCAGATAACCTGCCAGTAAGGAAACCAGCATAATCAATGCATTTTCTACACAAAACTGGATGATGATACTCCGTTTGCCCGAACCGAGCATTTGCCGCACGGCTACTTCTTTGGTCCGGGTAAACATGGTAGCGGCGTTGAGATTGAGGAGATTAACCATTACAATTAGCAAGATAAATACCGCCGCCGCCACGGCAACAATGGCGCTTATATTGGTATCTCCTTCCTGGGTAATCTGCGCAAAGGGTACCGTTTTAACCGTATTGGACTTTACTTCGGGAGGAGAATATTGCTGAAAAATGGTGTTTATTTTCTGATCTAACCTTTTGGGGTCGGAACCTTTATGAAGTAGCAGGTAATTAGAGGCAAAGGTATTGTACCAATTAGACCCTTGTTTAAAATCTTCTGTATCGCTAAGAAGCGCCATAGGAAGCAAGACCTCGGCCTTTATAGAAGAATTAGATGATATTTTTTCCAGTACCCCGGTAACCGTAAGCAGAATAGAATCATCGGCGGCTACAATTTTACCTAAACCTTTGCCTGCACCAAACAATTGCTTTTCTAAAGCTTCCGAAATAACAACGCTGAATTTCTGGCTTAATGCCGTTTCCCGGTTTCCGGACTTTAGTTTATAAGAAAATACTTTAAAAAAATCGGTATCTACATAAGCGGTATTTCCCTGCGCCTCGCGGCTACCATATTTCAGCCAGGGCCAGTTCCAACTTTGAATATGCGTAGCGGCTTCTACTTCCGGAGCGACTTTTTGTATTTCGTATAATAAAGGAAATGAAGTTTGGCTATAGCCGTTTCCATCGGGCGCATACGTTTTCAGGTAATACATCCGGTCTTTGTTTACCTGAATGCTATCTATGGTATAATACTGATAAACCAGTAACCCTAACGCCATTACGCTGGCTAACCCCAGAGACAAGCCGAGAATATTGATAAAAGCGTAACTCTTCCTTTTAACAAGGTTACGCACAGCAAATTTCAGATAGTTTTTGAACATAACAGCAGGCAATAAAGATCCGGGGAAGCGCCACCCGGTGCCTCCGGTATTATTTAACCAAATACATAAATATTGATTTTCAGGGCTTTATACCTGACAAATATCTATAGGGCTTTTGCCAATTGAGAAAGTTTACAGATTATCATCTCTTGTTTGTCCTCCCCCTACCTCCTCCAAAGGGGGACTTTTCAAATGCTTTGGGTATATTTTAGCTATCAGACTGTAAACTGCTCGCGCACGTTTTCCATTACTACTTCACCGTCGAGTAAGCGAATGATGCGGTGGGCATAACGGGCATCGTGCTCGGAGTGCGTAACCATAATTACCGTAGTACCGGCTTCGTTCAGCTCCGTCAGCAGTTCCATTACCTCGTTGCCGTTGGTCGAATCGAGGTTACCGGTGGGCTCATCGGCCAGGATTAATTTGGGGTTATTGATTACCGCCCGGGCCACCGCCACCCGCTGTTGCTGCCCGCCCGATAACTGCTGCGGGAAGTGGTTGCGCCGGTGCATGATCTGCATTTTCTCCAGTACTTTCTCTACTTTTTCTTTGCGCTCGGCGGCACTTACACCCAAATAAATTAATGGCAGCTCCACGTTTTCAAACACCGTCAGTTCATCAATCAGGTTGAAGCTCTGAAACACGAAACCAATATTTTTCTTGCGCAAATCGGCCCGGTTTCGCTCATTAAACTTACTAATTTCAGTACCAATAAATTTAAAGCTGCCGCCATCTGGTTCATCCAGCAAACCCAAAATATTCAGCAGTGTAGATTTACCACACCCCGAAGGGCCCATTATGGCTACAAATTCGCCTTCGTTTACCTCAATGGATACTTTATTCAGCGCTTTGGTCTCCACTTCTTCGGTCCGGTAAACCTTTTCCAAGTTTTCTATTTTAATCATTGCTAAGTGATTAGTAGTTAGTTATTAGTGGTTAGTTCTTCTAACCATTTTATCTGTTTTGAATTTTATTTTTCCCTTTTTGTTCTGTCCTCAAACGCTACTGTAATGAAGAATTTTAAGGATTTGTTAATCTGGCAACGAAGCCATCAGCTTACACTTAATATCTATAAAACTTCTGCATCTTTCCCCGCAGAAAAAAAATTTGGCCTCACGAGTCAAATTCGCCGTGCCAGCGCTTCCATTCCTACTAATATTGCCGAAGGTAGTGGCCGCCAAAGCTATGCTGAATTCCATAGATTTCTAACCATTGCCATGGGTTCTGCTTCCGAGCTAGAGTATCAACTTCTATTATCAAAAGACCTTTCATACCTTTCCGACTCTTCCTTCTCTTTGCTTAATAATGAACTAATGGAAATTAAAAAGATGCTAAATTCCTATATTCAAAAAGTAAAGAGTAGTTGTTAACTGTGAGTGATTAGATATTAGTAATTAGTGTTTAGTTGGGAAATTTTCGAAAAACTAATCACTAACAACTAATTACTAATTACTAGAATCATTAATCACCAACTCACCCATGTCTTCGTAGCTTTCGTAGCTGCTGGTTACTACTTTGTCGCCGGGGCTCAAGCCTTCCAGTACTTCGTAATATTCCGGGTTCTGGCGGCCCAGGCGGATGTCGGTGCGGTAAGCTTTTTTGCCGTTTTCGTCTACTTTAAATATCCAGTTGCCGCCGGTTTTCTGGTAGAAGCCGCCTTTGGCTACTAATACGGCCTGGGTCTGATCGCTCAGGGCTAAACGTACCTGCAGGGTTTGGCCGCGCCGGATGCCTTGGGGTACCTCTCTGGTAAATTCCATGTCTACCTGAAACTGGCCGTTGGTAACCTGAGTAAATATTTTCTTCACGCTGAGTTCGTAGGTTTTGCCGTTAAAAGCAAACTCGCCTTTCTGGCCGGTAAAGATGCGCGAGATGTAATGTTCGTCGATGTTGGCGCGTACTTTAAAACCATTCAGTACGTCTATCTGGCCAATGCGCTGGCCGCGGGTTTTGGATTCGCCAATTTCGGCGTTTAGAGAAGTAATCTGACCGGCCACCGGGGCTTTTATGGTTAAGTCGTCCATCTTTTTGCGCATCAGGTCCAGGTTGCTTTTCATGCGGGTTACCGATTCCTGCATCTGGCTGATTTGGTGCTGCATCGATACAGAATCCTGCCGTAGGGTTTGCCTGGTTAACTGGCGCTTGCGCATCTGATAATTGTAATTATTCTGACTTTCTAAATATTCCTGCCGGGGAATTACTTTATCTTCGTACAGCTTTTTATTCATGTCAAATACCCGTTTCGCTTCGGTTAGCTTAAAATCGATATCAGCCAATTGGTTTAATTGGGCTATCCGGTTTTGTTGCATCAGGTTGCGGGTGTGCTGCAAGTTGTTAATCAGGTCAAAAACAGCAGTTTCGCGGTTCACCATTTCCAGTTGCAAATCGGTGTTGGTTAACTGAATAATAGGTTGCCCCTGGGTAAGCGTGGCACCGTCTTCTACTAAAATATTTTGTACTTGTCCGCCTTCGGTAGCATCCAGGTAAATGGTTTTAATGGGCAGCACCACACCGTCGATAGGAATAAATTCCTGGAAATTGCCTTTGGTTACCTGACTAATGGTAATGCGTTGGGTATCAACATTTAGTTTAGATTTGCCGGTGGTGGAAAAGAAGCTGGCCAGAATAAGTACCGCCAACAGGGCTACCCCTGTAATGGTCAGGATTCTTTTGGTAGTCCATTTCTTCTTTTTGATGATAGTATCCATGGTAATGGTTTATAAGTGGGTATCGTTGCTTACCCGAAGAGTATATAGTAAGAACAATGCCAAAACAGCAAAGCTTTGTTTTTCAATCCATTAAGGCCTATTTTTTTATTATCTGCTTAAATATTGTCCGGTTTTGATACAACTGCATGTCCGCTTCTGAAACACCGTAATAAAGAGATAATTAAAGGAGCCGCTTTTGATTAAAAAGATAAAGTTAGTTATAAAGAATAATTGGCAAAACCCCTGCTAATTTTAAAACAAGTACTGTCGACGCAACAACCAAACTGCCGGGGCCTAGCCGCAAAGAAGCAAGTAAGGTTCCGTCTGATGCAGGTAAGTTATGCTATTGAAGAACGAAATTTAGTAAATGCTGCCTTTAGAATTACGGACCTAATCGCTGCCTAAAATTATTATAGCTGTTTTGCTAAAATATTTAAAGGGGTGCATCCTTAACTCTACAAGTATCTTCCTCTTACTACTCAAACCAGCTTCATTCTCCGATTAAAAAATAGCAATTGTCTCAATCGACTCTTAATTATATTTAAAGAATATATCTAAACCCGAACCTAGTTTATATCTGCTGTTAATTTTTAACATTAAGCAACCCTCATATTTAAACCTGTTCCTTATCCTGATTTATCCTTTAGGCAAACACACAATTTAAACAATTCAATTATTATAAGCTTAAATTAAAATCCACAAATATACATTGTCATAAAAATATTCATATTTAATACTGCTCTATATCAAATTATAAGCATTATAACATAGATTTAATTATTTTTTTATTTAGATTTTTAAAATCCTTTTTAAATTTAACTATATTTATACAGCAAAATATTAATTTAAATTCACCTACACTTCACAGATAGGAAAAACACCAAGAAGAGTGAATTATTTCTACCCCATAGTCCATGATTAATGCCTTAGTTACAATATTATTTTTTTGTGTATGACAATAACCTTTACTCGTGCATCTTCTTTAATATATTCAACTTTATTGTTTTGGTTCCTGCAACTGATCGTTACTCAGGAATTGTGCGCCCAGGGCAATAATAGTACACCCACCTTTAATGTAGATTTAACCGGCGACCCTAATGGCACCTGGACTTCGGAAGAGCTAACCAGAAGAGGACAATTATGCGGAGCCAGCACCAATGATAACTGTGTTCAGTTTAATATTACGCTGGATAAAAATGCCGGTGGGCTAGAGTTTGTTATCCTGAGCGGACCTGTGCCGTCCGGCTCCATGGGTTACCAGTTGGAATGCGGCATTCAGCAGCGGGTTGGTCAGCCTATTTGTGTAGATGGTCCCGGACCGCATAAATTAACTTTATGTATGCCGGGCAATGCCAAAGGCAGTTTCCAGATTAAATCTATTGCGGCGTTTTACCCGGCAGCCGATGTTTCGGTAACCAAAGGGTGTACGGCGATGCTGGAAGCACCTGCGGCTTTTCGGGCAGCAACCATTACCTGGAAAGACATTACCGGCAGCGGACAATATGATAAATATCTGAGTTTTCCGAATGGTAAAGCAAACCCGGTTATTACACCCGATGCCGATGCGCCGGCCTTTATAGATTACCAGGTTTGCGGAACCTCCCAAACATCGGAATGTGCTACCCTGCCCTATTGCGATGTTTTGCGGGTATATTTACACCCGGAGCCCATAGTTACCATTGGGCCACAGCCGGCCATCATTTGCCCGGGTACAAACGGGGTTTTGTTAGAAGGAAATGTAATAGGCGGCAATGGCAGTTTTAATTATATCTGGACCGATAACAACGGTAACCAGGTAGCCACCACTAAAAATTATTTAGCCACCACTGCGGGTATATATCACCTGGAGGTAAGAACCGAAAACTACCCCAATTGTAAGAAATTTTCCAGTTCTATTGCGGTAGTAAATAATTTGGCGGTAAATGCCGGACCTGACCAACAGGTTTGTTCATTAAATAATGTAACGCTGGCGGGTACGGTAACCGGTGCTACCGGCGGTATCTGGAGCGGTGGTGCCGGAACTTTCCGCGCCGGGAATACAGCTTTAAATAATGTTTATGAACCTACGCCTGCCGAACTGCAACAGGGATTTGTTAAGCTCTCCTTAACTTCTACGGGTAATGGTTCCTGCCCGGCGGTTAAAGACGAAATACTAATTACTTTTTATTCGGTAGAAGTAAGTATAACCGGGCCTGCCATTATTTGTGCGGGTAGTACGGCCAGCCTTAGTGCCCAGGTAACTGGTGCCGAAAGCCCCACTTACGCGTGGAATAACGGTGAAACCACGGCTACCATTACAGGAAAGCCCGCCGGTACTTATACCGTAACTATCCGGGATGGGAATAGCTGTACCGTAACCAAATCCTTTACCATAACCGCAAAGGCTGGTCCATCCTTTTTGGGGGCTACCCTAAAAGCTTCTACCTGTGACGCCAGTAACGGCGAATTAAAGATAACAGATGTAGCCGGCGGCACAATGCCATACATGTATAGTAAAGACGGCACCAATTTCCAAAGCCCTACTGCCTTCACCGGGCTTTCAGCAGGAGATTATGCCATTACCGTAAAAGATGCCAACGGCTGTACTTTCGTTAGAAGCTTTACCCTAACCAATATTGCCGGACCAACGGCAGTAACTGCTACCGCTCAGGCCACCAGCTGTAAAAACAACGACGGCACCCTTACCGTGGGTACGGTAACGGGCGGCACGGCCCCTTACACCTATGCCATCACCGGCAGCGGTTTTCAGACTTCTACCGCTTTTACGGGACTCGCGGCTGGCACCTATACCGTAACCGCCAAAGATGCCAACGGCTGTACCATAACCACAACGGTTGCCGTCGGGATGAATATTCCTACCAGCTTTACCAATTCTACTACGGCTGCCACCTGTGGCAGTAATAATGGCCAACTAACTGTTACAGGTGTAATTGGCGGTACGGCTCCTTATACTTACAGCAAAGATGGCACTACTTTCCAGACCGCTGCTACTTTTACTAGTTTAATTGCCGGCACTTATACCATCACGATAAAAGATGCCAACGGCTGTATTATTTCCGGAACAGTACCAGTAAATAATATTGCCGGGCCATCGGATTTAGCGGCATCGGTAAAAGCTACTACCTGCGGCGACAGCAACGGCGAACTGAATGTAACCAGTACTACCAGTGGTACGGCTCCTTATACCTTCAGTCTTAACGGAGCTCCTTTCCAAGCCTCGGATAATTACACCGGCCTGACTGCCGGCACTTACCAGGTGCGGGTAAAAGATGACAACAATTGTATTTATACCGAAGAAGTAGTAGTGCCAAATATTGCCGGTCCTGCTTTTACGCTAACTACCCAATCTACCACCTGCGGTAACAGCAATGGCAGCATTGCAATTGGTACGGTTACCGAGGGCATCGCGCCCTACACCTATAGCAAAGATGGTACAAACTTCCAGTCAGGCACGGCCTTTACAGCCCTGGCCGCGGGCGAGTACACCATCACTACCAAAGATGCCAACGGTTGCCTGGCTACTAAAAAAATAACCCTGAATAATATTGCCGGGCCAACTAACGTAAACCTGACCGCTGCTGCCGCTACTTGTGGCAGCAGCAACGGGACCATTACGGTAGGTGTTGTAACCGGCGGCACGGCCCCTTACACTTACAGCAAGGATGGCACCACCTTTCAGGCAGGTACTTCTTTTACCAGTTTACTTGCCGGAGAACACACCATAACCGTAAAGGATGCGAACGGCTGTTTAACTTCTAAAAAAGTAATGATTAGTGATGTAGCCGGTCCGACTGATTTAACAGCCTCCTTCAAGGCATCTACTTGCGGTAGCAGCAACGGCGAATTAAGCATTACGAGTGTTCCTGGTGGTACCGCACCTTATACTTACAGCAAAGACGGCACTACTTTTCAGGTTTCGGCTTCTTTTACGGCCCTGGCAGCCGGGAATTATACCATTACCGTGAAAGATGCCAACGGCTGTACTTTCGTGAAAACCTTTACCATAAATAATATTGCTGGGCCAACAGCTGTAACAGCGGCTGCCCAACCGGCTACCTGCGCCGATAATGACGGCACTATTACGGTTGGTACGGTTACCGGGGGTACGGAGCCGTACAAATTCGCCATCAACAACGGCAGCTTCCAGGCAGGCGTAACCTTTACCGGTATGGCTTCCGGTACTTATACCCTTACCGCCAAAGATGCCAATGACTGTACCGTAACCACAACGGTCTCGGTGGGCAAAAATATTCCTACGGGCTTTACCAGTGCTACTACTGCTTCTACCTGCGGCAGCAGCAACGGTGGGTTTACCATTACGGGCGTAAGCGGGGGCACTGCACCTTTTACGTATAGTTTAACCGGCGGCAATTTCAGCCCTACCACCACTTTTACCTCTTTAGCGGCCGGCACTTACCAGGTGCACGTGAAAGATGCGAATAATTGTACTTATGCCGGCACCGTACAGGTAAGCAACATCGCCGGGCCTGCTTTTACAACAACAACGCAGGCTAGTACCTGCGGTAATAGTAACGGCCGCATCAGCATTAGCCAGGTAAACGGGGGCACCGCCCCATATACTTATAGCAAAGACGGCACCAACTTTCAGGCTTCCTTAACCTTCGATGGACTAAAAGCGGGGGAATATACCATGGTTATTAAAGATACCAATGGATGCCTCAGCTCCAAAACAGTGCAGGTTCAGGATATTGCCGGGCCCAGCAGCTTTGCCCTAATAATTACATCAACCACTTGCGGTAACCGGAACGGCAGCATAGCCATAGGTGCGGTAACCGGGGGCACGGCACCTTACACGTATGCTATAGATAATGCTACGTTCCAGAGCGCGGCTACCTTTAACGCCGTAGCGGCCGGCGAACATACCCTAACCGTACGGGACGCCAACGGTTGTACCGCAGTAAAACAGGTTCTTATAGAAAATATTGCGGGGCCGTCGGATTTAACGGCCAGTACTATTTCCTCAACCTGCGGCGGCAGCAACGGAAAACTGGAAATGACCGGCGTAACCGGCGGCACTGCGCCTTACCTGTTCAGCCGGAACGGCGGCACTTACCAGTCTGCCCCCACTTTTACAGATTTAGTTGCCGGTCAGCATACCATCACCGTTAAAGATGCCAACGGCTGCACGTACACCAAAAGCTATACCATCTCGAATATTGCCGGCCCGACCGCAATAGCCGCTACAGCCCAGCCTGCTACTTGCGCGGACAATGACGGTAGTATTACGGCTGGAGAGGTAACCGGCGGTACCACGCCTTACCAATATTCTATCGATGGTATTAATTTTAAACCCGCTGTTTTATTCGGCGGACTGGCGTCCGGCACCTACACCTTGCTGGCCAAAGACGCTAATGGCTGCTTGATAAGCCAGCCAGTAAGTGTTGGGAAAGTTACGCCTACCCAGTTTAGCAGCACCACGGTATCATCTACCTGCGGCGGCAACGACGGCAAAATAACCATTACGGGCATAACAGGTGGCACCGCGCCTTATTCTTATAGCTTAGGCGGCACCACCTTCCAAAACAACAATACTTTTACCGCCCTGAACGCCGGCGCCCATGCGGTAACAATAAAAGATGCCAATGGCTGTACTTACACCGGCCAGGTACAGGTAAATAATACGGGTGGCCCGGCCGATTTAGTAGCAGCTGTTAAATCAACTACCTGCGGTAGCAGCAATGGCGAAATAAATATTACCCGTGTGAGTGGTGGTACGGCCCCGTACACCTATTCTTTGGATGGCCTTATCTTCGGAAGTACCGCTGTTTTCACAGGACTGACCAAGGGCAAATACCAGGTAAGTGTACAAGATGCCAACGGTTGCCGGTATACCGAAGAGGTCGCAATCGTAGATTTAGCGGCTCCTACTTTCACGGCAACAGCCCATAATTCTACCTGCGGCGATAGCAATGCCAGCATTATCATCAGTAACATAACCGGCGGCACGGCACCGTTCAGCTTCAGCAAAGATGGCCAGAACTTCCAATCCGGACTTACTTTAAGTGGCCTGGCGGCCGGCGATTATACTATCACGGCAAAAGATGCGAACGGCTGCGTACGTACCGTTTCGGTAAATATCCAAAATATTGCCGGGCCAACTGGCTTTACGCTGGCTGCAACTTCCTATACCTGTGGTAGTAACAACGGTCAGATTAGGGTAAGTGCCATCGCAGGCGGAACCTACCCTTATACCTACGCCATCGACGGCGTAAACTTCCAAACAGCCTCTGCTTTTGAAACGGTGTTTGCCGGTGAATACACGGTAACGGTGAAAGATGCCAACGGCTGTATGGTTACTAAAAAAATAAGGGTTGATGATATTGCGGGTCCAAATGGATTAGCCGCTTCAGTAAAATCTACTACCTGCGGCAGCAGCAACGGCGAGTTAACCATCACGGGGGTAACGGGTGGCACCAGCCCTTACCTGTACAGCAAAGACGGTGTAACTTACCAGGCTGCCGCTACTTTCGGTACGCTGGCTGCCGGTGAGTACGCCATTACGGTAAAAGATGCCAACGGCTGCACGTTCGTAAAAACCTTTACCCTGAGTAATTTAGCCGGTCCAACAGCTCTGGCAGCCAATACCCAGGCCGCCTCTTGTGCCGATAACGATGGTAGCATCAGCGTTGGCAGCGTAACGGGAGGCACGGCGCCCTACACGTACGCAATTAATGGCCAGGATTATCAGGCCAGCGCTACTTTCTCGGCTTTGGCTTCCGGTAATTACACCCTCACGGTAAAGGATGCCAACGGTTGTACCGTAAGTGCACCGGTTATAGTAGAAAAAAATATACCTAGCGGTTTTACCAGCAACACAACTGCCACTACCTGCGGCAAAAACAACGGACAGGTTACCATAACGGCGGTAAATGGCGGTACCGTTCCTTATATCTACAGCCTTGATGGAACAACTTACCAGCAGGCGGCTACTTTCACGGCCCTGGCGCCGGGTGAATACCAGGTAAGGATTAAAGATGCGAAAGGCTGTTTATACACCGGCAAAGTGGAAATAAATAGCATTGCAGCTCCTGCTTTCACGGCTACCGCGCAGACTGCTACGTGCAGCAACGATAACGGCCGGATCAGTATTGTTCAGGTAACCGGCGGTACCGCGCCTTATACTTATAGCCTAGATGGCACCCCTTTTCAGGCCGTTACCTCTTTTAGTAACCTGGCTGCTGGTACCTATAATGTTACTCTCCGGGATGCCAGCAATTGTACTTATACGGTTTCGGTAAAAGTAGAGAATATTCCCGGACCTACCAACTTCAGCCTGACTGCTACTACTGCTACCTGCGGAAATAACAACGGCCGCATCAGCTTTGGCCGGGTAACCGGCGGCACGGCGCCATACAGTTATGCTATCCAGTCGAGTACGCTGAGCGCTAATCCGTTCCAAAGCAGTCCTGATTTTGCAGGAGTAGCTGCCGGCACTTACACGGCTACCGTAAAAGACGCAAATGGCTGTATCTTACAAAAACAAGTAGAAGTAGGTAATACGGCCGGTTTGGCCAACCTGCGGGCAACAGCTACCCCATCGGCCTGCAGTTCCAACACCGGCAGCATTATCGTAGAAGCGGTAAATGGCGGCACTACGCCTTACACTTATTCGGTGGATGGCGTAAATTACCAGGCATCGGCTTACTTTGCCGCCCTGGCTCCCAAAACCTATACGGTATATGTAAAAGATGCAACCGGCTGCAGCACATCGGCCAACGTAACGGTGAGCACCAATGGTCCGCAGGATGCAACTTTAGCTGCTACCCCAACCACTTGTGCTAGCAACAGCGGCACGCTTACGATTACCGCAGTAACCGGCGGCACGCAGCCTTATACCTACAGCATTAACGGAAATACCTTCCAGACATCAGCCCAGTTTACCAACCTGGCCGTTGGTTCTTATACGGTTACCATCCGGGATGCCGGCGGCTGCACGCTTACCCGCACCCAGGCGGTAGGAACCATGGGAGGCGCCAACGCCTTTACCATTATTACCACAGTGGCTAATTGTAGCGGCACCAATGGCCAGCTTACCATCAGCAACATCAGCGGCGGCAGCAGTCCTTACACTTATAGCATCAACGGCACTACTTTCCAAAACAGTGCTTCCTTTAGTAATTTGGCTACCGGAGATTACCGGGTGTCGGTTAAAGATGCCGGGGGTTGTGTTTATACCCAGGCTGCTACCATTACAGGCAGTCAGCCCCTGGCCATTTTGCAGGTAAGTGTAACCCCGGTAGGCTGCAGCCAGAGCAGCGGCCAGGTGCTGGTACAAAACGTAAGCGGCGGCGCCAGCCCTTACACTTACTCGCTGGATGGCGTAAACTTCTCTGCTTCCGCCACCTTCAACGGGGTGCAGCCAGGCAAATATACCCTAACAGTTAAAGACGCCGGCAATTGTAGCATTACCGCGGCCGTGGAAGTAACCAGCGTGAGTAGCTCTTTGGCGCAGGTGAAAGATGTAAGTTGCTTTGGAGCGACCGACGGGGAAATTGCCATTGCGGCAATCGGCATAACCGACGAAACAGCATACAGCATCGACAATGGGGTAAGCTTCCATAAAAAAGCGATCTTCTCTAACTTAACCAAGGGCATTTACCAGGTTATTACCCGCTTCTCAGCAACCTGCACCATTACTATTGGCCAAGTTGAAATAAAGGGGCCGGAGAAAATCCGGGCAACGGTAACTCAACTCACCAAAACCAGTGGGCAGGAGAACAACGGCAGTGCTGCCGTTACCGAAATAGCAGGCGGTGCGAAACCTTACACTTACCAGTTAGATAACAGCGGTTTTACCCCAAACACCGAGTTCAAAAATCTGAGCGGTGGGGCGCATACATTGCTGGTGAAAGATGCCAATGGCTGTACCACGTCGGTTGACTTTACCGTTGAAGCCGCTACCGGAGCCATCACCGACCTTGAAATTCCGAACGGATTTACGCCTAACGGTGATGGCATAAACGATACCTGGGCCATCAAAAACCTTTCCCAGTTGTACCCCCGCTGCAAAGTATCGGTGTACAACCGCTGGGGCAACCTGGTATTTGAATCGGTGGGTTATTCCTGGGAGTGGGATGGCACTTACAATACCCAAAAACTACCGGTTGGCACTTACTACTACACCATAAAGCTCGACGACACCAAGCCGGTTCTGAGAAAATCGGTAACCATTATGCGCTAATCCTATTCGGCACCAAACCATTGTTTCGAAAAAATCAATAATCTGAATGAAAAAATTAAGTATCCTGCTTTTCTTCTCGCTGCTGGCTACAGTGGCAGTTGCCCAGCAGAAAGCCCTGTACAGTCAGTACATGAGCAATTATTACCTGCTAAACCCGGCCGTGGCGGGTTATAGCAAAAACCTGAATTTCAAAATGGGCTACCGCAACCAATGGGTCGGTTTTGAAGGGGCTCCCTCTACCATTTACCTGAGCGGCGAGGGTGCACTTTTTCAGAACAGCCGCAGCCGTAAACGCCGCGGCCGAGGAACACAGGCCTTTCACGGGGCCGGCGGGCACCTGTATAAAGATGCCACCGGCCCTACCAGCCGAACTGGTATTATGGCATCTTATGCCTACCATGTACCGCTTTCCAATACCGTTTTTCTTTCTTCCGGCTTATCTGCGGGCGTACAACAATATCTTTTTGATGAAAACAAAATTCACCTCGCCGATAACTCCAACGACTTGGATCCGGTTACCAGCGGCGGCAGTCAGCGTGTTTTTAAGCCTGATTTAAATGTGGGCACTTACCTGCACGCCAGCGAGTTCTATGTAGGGGTATCGCTGTTTCAGGCCCTGGGCAATAAGTTATTTAAATTCGATGACACGGCCGTTCCCAGTCGCCTGGCCCAGCATTGGTTTATCTCGGGCGGGTATAACCTGGCGGTAGACAAAAATTTTACACTGGCGCCTTCGGTGCTGCTGAAATATGTAAACCCCGCGCCGCTCCAGGCCGATATTAACCTGAAAGGTATTTACACTTTTAATAATCGCCGTAAAACCGAATACGATGACCAGTTTTGGGCTGGGGTGTCTTACCGGACCAAGGACGCCGTGGTCGCGCTAATGGGGCTGCAATTTATGGAGCAGTACCAATTTAGCTATTCTTACGATATCACGGTATCGCCCATCAGGCACTACAGCTCAGGTTCCCACGAAATTATGTTTGGCTTTCGTGTTAAATAAATGATAGCGGTCCGAAGTATTAAAATATTATTCCGAATTTGAGTTTACCTCTACCTAACAACCCTTAACTAAAATGCCTTTCTGCCCACTCTTGACGGTCATAAAACGCGGCAAGAGGGGGCAGAAAAGCTACCATCTACGCTTTTCCGGCGCTGAATAAATTTACTTTAGCATCAAGCCAACTCCTATATTTTCTTGTGCCACCCGGACTTTATGCCCTATCGAATATTCCCCTATTTGCCACTAAGCAGCTAATAGGCTCGGTTAAAATCCATAATAATTGCCATTACCCCGCCTTATTATTACATTTCGCGTGAATTTTTGTATATTGTTCTGATTTTTTCCATCCCTGATAAAACTAACCCATGATTTCCAAAAATGCGCGCGTGCTGGTAGTAGACGACGAAAGCGATGTGCTTTTTGCGGTAAAAATGCTGCTTAAAACCGAAGTAAAAGAGGTCGTAACCGAAAAAAATCCGGAAAACCTGACGTCGCTGTTAAACAAACAAAACTTCGATGTTATTTTCCTGGATATGAACTATAAAAGTGCTTTAAACACCGGCAACGAAGGCTTTTACTGGCTCAACCGGATTCTGGAGCGCGATAAAGAAGCTACGGTTATTATGATTACCGCTTATGGTGATATTGGTACGGCTGTGCGGTCTTTGAAAGAAGGCGCCACCGATTTTATTGTAAAACCCTGGCACAACGATAAACTTTTGGAAGCGCTGGAAACCGCCTTGCAGAAAAAGGCTGGCAAAGGTAAAAGCAATGCAGGTGCGCCTAAAACCGCTGGTACCCTACCCGGCTTTGATATGCTCGGCGAATCGGAAGCGATGCAGGATGTGTTTCATAAGATAGATAAAATTGCGCCTACCGAAGCCAATATTTTAATCCTCGGCGAAAACGGCACCGGTAAAGAACTAGTGGCCCGTGCGCTACACCAGAAATCGTTCCGCTCGGCCAAACCATTTATTACCGCCGACTTGGCTGCCATGAGCGAAGGCATTTTCGAAAGCGAACTATTCGGGCACAAGAAAGGCTCTTTTACCGATGCGAAAGAAGACCGGGTGGGCCGATTTGAGGCGGCTTCGGGCGGCACGTTGTTTTTAGATGAGATTGGGAATATTTCGTTGCCGCAGCAAGCTAAATTATTAACGGCTTTGCAAAACCGGCAGGTTATTCCGCTGGGCAGTAACGCTCCAATTCCGATTGATATTAGATTGGTATCGGCTACCAACGTACCTATTTACGAACTGGCCGCCAAAAACCAGTTCCGCAAAGATTTAATTTACCGCATTAATACCGTAGAAATTACCTTGCCGCCCTTGCGTGAGCGCGGCGACGATGTGCTGATGCTGGCGAAACATTTTGCCGGAATTTATGCCGAACGCAACCACAAACCTACCCCCGATTTCGACCCGGCTACCTTTAAAAAACTAAAGCAGCACACCTGGCCCGGTAATATTCGGGAACTGCAGCACGCCGTGGAGCGGGCCGTAATATTGGCCGAAGGCAACGTACTGAAACCGCAGGACTTCAGCTTCTCGGCCATGGAACAGCCCGTGCCGGTTACCGGCATACCGGTAATGGCGGATGGCCCGCTGCAATTAAACGAAGTAGAAAAAACCACCATTTTACGGGTAATCGAACGCAACAACGGCAATATTACCAAAGCCGCCAAAGAACTAGGTATTACCCGCACCGCCCTTTACCGCCGCCTCGAAAAACATGACATTTAAACGCCTCGAAATCGGAATATTTATCCGGCTGATTCTGCTTTTTGGCCTGATGTACGTAGCCGTTTATTACCTGGTGCACCCTTCGTACGTGCAGGTAATATTTGCGGCCTTTCTGATGGTTTTGCTGGTAGTGGAATTGGCGGGTTACGTAACGCGCAGCAACAACGAACTGGCTAAATTTATTCTGGCCGTTAAGTACCGCGACTTTTCGCAACAGTTTAACGAAAAACACACGAATCCCTCGTTAAAGCAACTGCACCACGCTTTTAACCAGATTAACAACACGTTTAAGCAACTCAGCTCCGAAAAAGAAGCCCAGTACCAATATTTGCAAACCATTCTGGAACTGATAGATACGGGTATTATTTCGTACGACGCCGAGGGCCAGGTAGAGTGGGTAAACGAATCGTTTAAGCAAACCATTGAGCTACCTTTCCTCAAAAATATTCATTCCCTACGCAAACGGAACGAGGTTTTGTACGAGGCGCTCATGAACCTGAAACCTGGCAACAGCACTTTGGTGAAACTAACCATCGGTAAAAAAACGATGCAGTTGTTATTATCGGCTACGCTGTTTATGCTGCACGGCCGGCAACTAACGCTGATTGCGTTTAAAAACGTAAGCCACGCCCTTGATGAGACTGAGACCGAAGCCTGGCAAAAGCTGCTCCGCGTGATGACGCACGAAATCATGAACTCCGTAGCGCCCATTGCCTCTTTAGCCGATACGCTCCGCCGCCACGTGCGGCTGGAAAAAGAAAAGGTAACCGAACCGCCCATGTACAATACCGACCTGCTCGACGATGTAGACGAAGGCATTGGCATTATTCAGCACCGCAGCGAAGGCTTGTTAAAGTTTGCCCAGATTTACCGCAATTTCAGCAAAATAACCAACCCTAATTTAACTACGGTTTACGTAGCCGAGCTCTTTAACAGCATCAGTGCGCTTTTAAAACACCAGCTCGAAGAAAAGAATGTAAAATTAGTTACTACCGTTACGCCACCCGATTTGGTTTTTCAGGCCGATTCGCAGCTCATGGAGCAGGTATTAATTAACCTGTTACTGAATGCCGCCAAAGCCGTACGCCACCGTGAGAACCCGGTAGTGCAACTGGTCGGCCGCATCGGCGAAAACGAACGCGTTGCTATTGATGTCATCGACAACGGCACCGGTATTCCGCCCGAGTTGCTCGACAGCATTTTTATTCCGTTCTTCACTACCCACAAAGATGGTTCGGGCATTGGCCTGAGTTTAGCGAAACAAATAATGCATCTGCACAAAGGAAATATACAGGTAGAATCTGTGGAAGGTGAAGGAACGGTGTTTCGGTTGCAGTTTTAGTTGTAGTAAGCCAATCGGGAGATTGGCTTACCGGAATATGCGTAGAGCGCTGTGCTAACTCCACGCATAACGAGGAGATTAGCTTTCTGATAAATGCGTAGCGCGTTGCGCTAACGATACGCCTAACCTGAAAAAGTGAATATGCTAAACCAATAGAATAAAGCGTTTTTATATGGCACTTTGGTATTTAAATAACCAACTACCAACTTTGCCTTTAAATCTTTTTTAAACTAAACCTAAAAGATGCTGAAACACCCCATTAAAATTTCAGGGATTGCCTTTCTGGCAGCAAGTTCCCTCTTAACCGTAAGCTGCAACAAATCGGGCACTACGGCGCAAAACAAAGAATTGCACTCCGGTATTATTCGCACCAACATGGATACCACAGTAGCCCCCGGTGATAATTTTACGGCTTACGTAAATGGCAACTGGGTAAAGAAAACCGCTATTCCAGCCGATAAATCAATGTACAACGTTTTTCTAATTCTCAACGACAAAGTACAGGAAGATGTAAAAGCAATTATTGAAGCTTCGGCTAAAGGCGATTTTAAGGAAGGTTCCGAAGAACAAAAAATCGGTAATTTGTACGAGTCGTACATGGATACAAAAACCCGCGATGCATTGGGCACAAAGCCCCTGGCGCCGGAAATGCAGAAAATCCAGGCGATTAAGGATTACAAAGATTTAGCCGGGTATTTTGCACACGCTAACAAATACGGCCTCCTGGTGCCGTTTAGTGTGGGCGTAATGGAAGACTTTAAAAATCCGAAGCAATATATGCTGTATACCTGGCAAGGCGGATTGGGCTTACCGGAGCGCGAATATTACTTCCTGAATGATGCCAAATCGAAAGACACCCGCACCAAGTATGTAGCCCACATCGAGAAAATGTTAACGCTGGCCGGAATTGCCGATGCCAAAGCGAAAGCAGCTAAAATAATGGACCTGGAAACCCAATTAGCCGCCAAGCACATGAAAAAGGAAGATACCCGTAACATTGTGGCGCTTTACAACAAATACGCGGTAAAAGACCTGAACAACTTAATGCCCGATTTTGATTGGAATACTTTATTGCAGCAAACCGGCGCCAAAGAAGACAGCATTGTAATTACGCAGGTAGCTTATACCAAAGATTTAAATAATATTATTAAAAACACTTCCCTCGATACCTGGAAAACTTACCTGCAGTGGGGCTTAATTCACGCGGCCGCCCCTTATTTATCAACCCCGCTGGACCAGGAGAATTTTGAATTTTACGGTAAAACCCTGAATGGTACCCAAGAACAGCGGCCACAGTGGCGACGGGCTGTAGATGCGGTAAACGGCAGTTTAGGCGAAATGGTAGGCAAAGTGTACGTCGAAAAACATTTCCCGCCGGAAGCCAAAGAACGGATGGATGCCCTGGTGAAAAACTTGTTAAAAGCTTACGAATCGAGTATAAAAGAACTGGATTGGATGAGCGAAGATACCAAAAAGCAGGCGCTGGATAAATTAAGCAAGTTTACGCCTAAAATTGGCTACCCGAAAAAATGGCGCGATTACTCCAGCCTGAAAATAGCCGCAGGCGATTTATTCGGCAATATTTTGCGGGCGACCGAGTTTGAGTACAACCGCAACCTGAATAAACTAGGTAAACCCGTCGATCGCGACGAATGGGGCATGACACCTCAGACCATTAATGCTTATTACAATCCGCCACTGAACGAAATTGTTTTCCCCGCCGCTATTCTGCAACCTCCCTTCTTTGACATGAACGCCGAAGATGCCGTTAATTACGGTGCTATTGGGGGCGTTATCGGGCACGAAATTGGTCACGGTTTCGACGACCAGGGCAGCACCTTTGATGGTAACGGCGTAATGCGTAACTGGTGGACCGAAAAAGACCAGCAGGAATTTAAAAAACGGACCGGCGCTTTAGAGCAGCAATACAACGCATTTAAAGTATTTCCGGATTTAACCGTAAACGGTGCTTTTACCTTGGGCGAAAATATCGGCGACCTGGGTGGATTGAGCATTGCTTTGAAAGCCTACAAAGCCAGCTTAAACGGCAAAGAAGCACCCGTACTGGATGGCTTTACCGGCGAGCAACGGGTATTTATTGGCTGGGGACAAGCCTGGCTGAACAAAGCGCGCGAAGAAGCGTTGCGTAACCAAATAAAAACTGATCCGCATTCACCTGCCAATTTCCGGGTAAACGGCGTAGTCCGGAACGTGCCGGAATTTTACACCGCCTTTAACGTTAAACCAACCGACTCTTTATATTTAGCCCCGGAGAAACGTGTTAAAATCTGGTAAGTAATCTGGATTAACCATAAATAGAATAGCCTGTTTATCTGCATAAACAGGCTATTCTATTTCTAATAGCAGGTTTAAAAAGCCGGAAGGAGAATTATGTTCCTCCAATCCAACGCATTAAACTACTTTTCCTAAATGGTATTCCATAGATGGGTTGATATTTTATCTTTTGAAAGATTCCATCTTTCAAGGTGCAGGTGCTAACTGGTAGTAAAAACCTAAGAAGCCTCCTGGCCGGCGGGCCCCGTTTGGTCATTCGGGCTGCTCATCTTTCCTTTCCTCCTGCGTCGGAATGCTGCGCACCGGAAAGCCAGAAGAGCATCTTCCAAAAGGCCATCATCGCCCAAACTGATGTAGTCTGCGCTTAGCCGCTGCTTTTGCTTATTTTACCTGTTGTTAATATTACCCCTTCTTGCTTCGGTATCCACGAACAGTCCCCCTTTGGAGGGGGTAGGGGGAGGATTAACAACAGCATATAAATATCAACCAGCAACAATATCCTAAATCATACCACCCTTGCCACTCCTTATCCAAGGAGGAGATCCAAGAGCCAGCGATTATCCGGCATGATTAGCCAAAGCAGGTGCAGCACTAATTATTTTATTATATAATTAGCGGGGTTGATAAGCTTGGGCTCTGCCGAACTCCTTCCCTAATTTAGGGAAGTTGCCCGCAGGGCGGAAGGGTTAAACTCATTCAGAAGAAAAGTTTGCTGCACAGGCGAAAGCCACCGAAATAATTGCCTAATAATTGGTAACAACCTGACCGCTTAAAATATTGGTGTTTCCGGTAGGTGGTGTCTGAAAGCCTCTCAAAAGCAAAGAATAAGATTTACCGGCGGTTAAAGCCACATCCGAAAGGGTTAGTAAAACCTCATTCGTGCCCGTTCTTTTTATTTGAATGGTTTGATTGCCCGTTGCCACATCTTTAAACAAAGTATGCTCTTTAAAATTTAAATTTGTAGTAATAGAAGTGCCGGTGGTACCGGTAGTAGCCACATCTACAGCCGGTGCATCCGGCGACAAATGAATAATGCGCATACCAGCCTTACCAGCGGCTGGCGTCATAACGGTATCGCTTACCACCAGCACCTCCATATCCTGCAGCCGGTTTACCGCAAATACCGAATAAAGCTTATTTTCTTTAAAGGTTAAAGTAGTATCTACATAAGAATTGGCGGCATTTACCGGTGTAAATTTAAACTTTCGGCTTCCGGTAGAAAAACGCAGGTAATCAGAGTAATTATTGTATTTAAAAGGCTGTGAATTTAACCGTTGGTTATCTACTAAAATATCGAACTCCGGGGCATCCGGTGCGCCGTGATATAAAGTTACATAAGCAACCGGCGTGGGTTCCGGCGCCTCGCCCTCCTTATCTAAACAAGAGGTTAAAGAAAAAGAAAATAGGCTTAATAAAATCAGACTGGTTTTGTTGATGAATTGGTTACTAAAAAAGCTTTTCATGAAAGGTGATAATTTGGTGATACATAATTTTTGTCCTTACCCATTAAACAGATGACCTTAGCTCTGCTTTACCTGGTACGAACACCAAAATGACCCGCTCGTTGTAAGATAGGTTGCAAGTGCCTGGCCCGTAAACAATAAATTTACCTTATCAGGCTAGTTTACAGGAATTTAAAACAGCAGTTTTTTCACCGACAAAAGGCTTTTAACAACGGGCAACGGTTTTAAAGAAAAAGTTTAGGGTAGGTCTTAGAATTAGGACGTTCCGGTTTACGCAAGAATATGATTTGCTTAAAATGGTGCCTACATCATCACCAACCGGGAGATTGGTTTTCTGCACACGCGTAGGGTGCTTTCGCTAATGCGGCACCTAATTGCAGCCTAATATAAGCACCCGCCTCAACCAATAGGTTAAAAAAGCAGTAATAACGAACTGTTTATTTACCCCAACGATGGCAGCGTCTAAAATTCCATTATACAGTGCTCTAGTGGCTAACCTAGCCATTGCCATTACCAAATTTATTGCTGCCGGCGCAACGGGTAGTTCGGCCATGATTTCCGAGGGTATTCACTCCTTAGTAGATACCACCAACGAAATATTGCTCTTATATGGCATTCACCGGAGTAAAAAGCCCGCCGATGCCCAACGTCCTTTTGGCTACAGCAAAGAATTATACTTCTGGGCATTTATCGTTTCAATCTTAATATTTGGCATCGGCGGAGGCATTTCCTTTTACGAAGGTGTCACGCATTTGCAGCATCCGTCTATTATTGAAGACCCGCATTGGAATTACCTGGTGCTGGGCATTGCTTTTGTACTCGATGGCTTTTCGTTTTTTACCGCCCAGCGCGAATTTACCCGCCAGCGGGCCGGTACACCGTTCTGGGCGGCCGTCCGGAAAAGCAAAGACCCATCTACCTTTGTGGTGTTGTTTGAAGACGCCGCTGACCTGCTTGGCCTTATTATAGCTTTTCTGGGGATATTTCTGGGCCATTATTACCAGAACCCTTATTTCGATGGCATTGCTTCGATGCTGATTGGTGTTATACTGGCTGCAATCGCAACCTTATTGCTGGTAGAAAGCCGGAGTTTGCTCATGGGCGAAACCGCCGAACCAGAAATATTGCAGCAGGCGGTGCAACTGGCGAGCAATAACCCGGCGGTTGCAAAAGTTGGACTGCCGCTCTCGATGTACATGGGGCCGGAAGATATTATTTTGGCTATTCCCATAACCTTCCGGGATGAGGTAACGGGCCGGGAAATTACCGAAACCATTGCCCACATCCGGCAAACCATTCAACAACAAATTCCGCCGGTTAAACAAATATTTATTAATCCTACCAGCCCGACGGCTATAGATAATTAAGTGGCAAGCCAATTATGTACATTTTTAAATTAAGTCTTTTATCTTCTTACAAACAGGATTCGTTTCGTAAAAGATAGAGAAGTGATATCTTGGTTGTAGGTCTAATTATTTTAACATCGCCAATCAGGAGATTGGCTTTCCAAAAAATGCGAAGAGCGCTTCGCTAACTCTACACATAACAGAAGAGAACTAATTAGTTTGAGTAAAAGCGTTATATTAAGATTTATAAACAATCAATAAAAAACAACAATTGAAAAAAGGTAGTTATTATTTTGTCATACAATTTCCTATACCATGGCCAGTAACCAAGAATTGTGTAATAATCAAAAGTCCTGTAGATTCTACAGAATTAATAATTTCTACCACCCCAAAGGGAAATTTAGAAGTATTAATCAATGAAAATACTGAAGATGAGATTAGGTTTAGTAGTCAGCCAATAATTTTTCAAAATTATTTTGTCATTCTTACAGTATTTTGGTCAGATAATAAAATCTCTCTTAGAATTAATGAAACTTACATAGGTCCTGTAGAATTGGTCACACCTGTTTTGGTGGAAGGTTTCAATAATGGCAGACAGGAAAACTTTCCTACGGATATAGGCTTGGTTTCATGGTTAGATGCAAAAGCTATTGACCAATGCCGAGTATGGATGGAATGGAGAATTCTAGAATACGGAAATCCTATTGCACAACCAGGCCCTAATCGAAGGTTAAAAAGCGTTCAAGAACAAACAGAAGAACTCTCCAAGGTTCTTGAACCCCTCAAATATTTTTTGCAACAACTTAAGACAGGCAATAATGTATTTTTGACAAGTCTTTTGCCGATTTTACGTTCCTTACTTTTTTGGCCGGATAGAAAAAGTAAAAATTACAAACCATTACTTCTTAGGATAGGGGCGCTAAAAAAATTACCCCTACCTGTTTATGCCCTTCATACAACTAAGAATTACGATAGGCCTGATTTCTTAAATATTGGGTATATCGAATATAAAAATAATATTCCAAGTATATATAAAAGTGTTAGAACTCCACAATTAATGGATTTTCAAGAATGGCTTCATACAGAATTAATTTTTAAACCTCAGGAACCTATCGTTTTAGGAAAAAATCCATTTAGAGTAAAAGATTTAATTTTTGAGGCAGCCAACACTATTGGAACTGCTCATTATGATCCAGACATTCCAATTCCAATTGATTATTTAAAGAACAGTTTCATCAATGAAAGAGAATTCTTCACTGAATTTATAATTAATATATCCTCTATAACTTTAGCTCTATCTAAATACGTTTTAGATTACAATAATGATAGCTAACCATAAATTATATTAATAGAATCCTTTTGCATTCTTAGTTGATATTTTCTCTTAGCTAGCTAGCTAGCTAGTGCTTATCCAAAATAGATTTTAGAAATAGATGAAGACTGAAAAATCAAAATAGCGCTTCTAACCTAAAATTCTTAATCTTTAATTTCAAATTTTTAATTTGGTGAAGCACTAGTTAAATGCCACCTGATGCTCTCGCTGGCGCGAGCGTGTGCCCCTCCGCTCAAACCAAATTAATTTCTAAAATACCTTTACTACCGGCATAATTAATAGCACTGCTATATTGCCAATGTTCGGGGGTCCGTTACAGACACAGCTTCTACTGGATTGTTATGGATGTAATATATTTTCTGGTCTATTACGGCCGCACTTCAAAGTTCTATGGGTTTATTGTGTTGCTGCCAAAAATGCCGGTTCTGAATATTACTATTCTTTAAACCAGCCCGTTCCATCATCCAAAGTAGCCACTCTCTGCGGCTTTCCTGAATATTTCCGGCTATAGCTGCTTGCAACTTCTTTGAAGTAAAAGTTTTCAGACAAACACATCGAGCTAATAAACCACTGCAAAACTGACAAAGTCCAAACCTTCTTTATTGTAAAACTTATACTTCCGGCTCATAAATACTTTTGTAATTTAAGTTTTAGGTACGAGCGACAAGCTCGCACCAGCGTAGATAAATAAGAAATAATTATATGTAGCTCGTTAAATATTTAAATATGGCAATATTTGATTCAGGAACGAGCTTTGCGAACCATGCGTAGAGATATAGCAGAAATTTACGTATTTAGTTGAAACTAATTTGGGCTTAGTTAGCCAGAGAACAAACCATGACCATCACCTCCACCGAAAAAGATATTGCCACTTTAGCCGCGCGTTTCGTAAACAACACGCATCGGCATGTATTCCTGACGGGAAAAGCCGGAACGGGTAAAACCACTTTCCTGCGCTATATCACCAGCCACACGCACAAGCAAGCCGTAATTGCGGCACCTACGGGCGTGGCGGCCATAAATGCCGGGGGCGTAACGTTGCACTCGCTTTTTCAATTACCTTTTGGTGCTTACGTACCCGATACCAAATTACCAGCCGGGCTGAACCAAAATATAAATACCCGCGAGTCGCTTATCCGGGGTTTACAAATTAGGGGCAATAAACGGCGGTTGCTGCAGGAACTGGAACTGCTGATTATTGACGAGGTGAGTATGCTCCGGGCCGATTTGCTGGATGCCATTAACACAGTATTGCAGGTGGTACGGCGACAAGGCAATGTACCGTTTGGCGGGGTACAGGTTCTTTTTATCGGCGATTTATTGCAGTTACCACCCGTGGTAAAAGACCAGGAATGGCAGGTGCTGCAAAGGTATTACAACAGCCCGTATTTCTTCGATGCCCAGTGTTTGCAAGGGCCGCACAAACCGCTCTACATCGAGCTCGACAAAGTATACCGGCAGTCCGACGATAAATTTATCCGGTTGCTGAACAACCTGCGGCATAACCAGTTACTGCCCCAGGATGCTGAACTGCTGAACCGCCACTACCAACCCGGTTTCCGGCCCGCTCCCGACGACCCTTATATCTTGCTTACCACCCACAACCACAAAGCCGATACGGTTAACCGCGAGGCGCTGCAGAAACTACCCGGTAAATCGTATTTCTTCGAGGCCGACATTGACAAAGACTATCCGGAACATATGTTTCCGCTGGAGGCCACGATGGAACTGAAAGCCGGCGCCCAGGTAATGTTTATCAAAAACGACCCCACCGGCGAAAAGCGTTTTTACAACGGCAGAATCGGGAAAGTAGCCGAAATAAACGACAATGGGTTCCAGGTGGAATTCCCGGACGATATGGTTAAGGTAAAGGTAGAAAAGTACGAGTGGCAGAATATTCGCTATCGCTTTAACGAAACCACGAACGAAGTGGAAGAAGAAGTGTTGGGTACCTTTAGGCAATATCCGGTGCGGCTGGCCTGGGCCATTACGGTGCACAAAAGCCAGGGGCTCACGTTCCGGAAAGCTGTTCTGGATTTAGGCGGGGCTTTTGCGCCCGGCCAGGTGTACGTAGCGCTCTCGCGGCTGGTATCGCTCAACGGGTTGGTGCTCAGTTCGCCGGTGCCGGCCGTGTTGCCGAACCAGGATCAGGCCATTACGGGTTTTGCCGGCAGCGCCGGTCAGGAGCCGCTGGAAGACGTATTGGCCACTGAGTCGCAGACTTACCTGAAAAATTCTTTACAAGGGTGCTTCGATTTTGGCCCTTGTGCCGGGCACCTGCGGCTACACCTGGCCAATTACACCAAAGACGAACAACGCTCGACCCGGCAAAAACATTTACTCTGGGCGCAGGAACTGGAAGCAGCTTTTCGGAAGGAAAAGGAAGTAGCCGATAAATTTGGGCAGCAACTGGCCGGGCTGGTAGCCCAACAGCCGCTGAACCTGGACCAACTGGAAACCCGGATCCGGGCCGCTACCGACTATTTCCGGCCCCGCCTGAAAGAACTCAGCCGCAGCGTACTAACCCAGGCCGGAAAAGTAGCCGAGGAGAAGAAAACAAAACAATACCAGGCCGAACTCCGGGAACTGGAATCGCACTTGTTTCGGGTACAGCAGCAACTGGAAAAAGCTGCGGCCTTGCTTACCTCTTTCCGCGAAGGCAAGGAATTTACCAAGCAGGCCCTGCCACCAACCGAAGAACGACAGCAATTGTTAGCGGAAAATAATCTACCCCCAAAGTCCAGAAGTCGGGCGCAACGCGCAACCGAACCCAAAGCACCCGGCGAAAAGAAAGAGAAAGGTCAGACCCAGGAAGAGAGTTATAAACTTTACCGGGAAGGAAAAAGCATTGAAGAAATTGCGGCTTTACGAGGTTTGGCGCACACCACCATCGAAGGCCACCTGGCCCGCTACGTCCAATCCGGAGCTATTCCGGTAGAGCAGTTCCTCGATCCGGTGAAACTGGAGCAAATCCTTACGGTAGCCCGCACCATCGATACGGACCAGCTATCGCCGATAAAGCAATTATTAGGCGATGAATTTTCTTATACCGATATCAGGTTTGCGGTCGCTTTTGCAAAGGGTTTAAAAAGTAAATAAGGAAAAATTGCCAGGCCTGGGCCCGGCTAAAACCAGCCAGGCCGGTAATTTCAGTTTTATTATTCTGTTGGGCACTTTCCTTTTCCCGCTCCAGGTAAGATTCGTTCCGGGCCAGAAAAAACCACTTTTTAAATCTTAAATCGCAACTGCCATCCAGCATGTAACAGAATGTTTTTCCGTTCCATTTCGAGAGTACGGCGCGTTCCGGCTTTAAAGAACGGTCGCGCACCCAAATCACATCGCCGTGCCGGAAATCGCGCATGCTTATCGCTAATTCTCTTCTTAAGTAAAACAATACCAGCAAGGCAATCAGAAAGATTTCGACCAATAATATTAGCATATTACTATATAATAAAAAGGATAAAACCTTGTATTTTTACTCAAATAAGAAAGAATATTCTTAAATACCAAATATAATATTCAGCATAAAACTACCGTTAAGTCTGGCATTGTACCTTTTACGCAAACCAAAACAAAGGTTGCCCAGACCATAAAAGCACCGGAAAGTAGCCTATTTATATTTCCTGATTTTTCTGGCTGTTATAGCTATTTACCGGCTTTTATTTTGTTTAATCAGCTTTTGTTAGCCAATTTAAAACATTAAGTTATCTAAGCTTGTATTCTTTAAAATGTTTAAAATTGTAGCATGGCATTTTTTTCTTCTGAAGGGTCGGTGTTGGGTAAGCTCATGGATACCATGCCCCAAACGGGTCACATCACCTGGATTGGTATCCGGCCGGAACGCCGCCAGTTGCCCTTACCGTTAACGGCTGTGGAGGCCATTACCGACCGCCACCTGGCCGGCGACCATTACACGGGCAAACCCGGCAGCAAACGGCAGGTTACCCTTATACAGGCCGAACATCTGGCCGCCGTAGCCGCCATCCTGAACATGCCCAACCTAGATCCCGGCTTAATCCGGCGCAACCTGGTAGTAGCCGGTTTAAATTTATTGGCTCTGAAAGACCGGCAGTTTTGGGTAGGCGAAGTTTTACTCCTTTATACCGGCCCTTGCCACCCCTGCTCGCGCATGGAAGAAAACCTGGGTCCCGGCGGTTATAATGCCATGCGGGGACACGGCGGCATTACAGCCCGCATTCTGCAAGGCGGCCAGATTAAAATAGGCGATACCGTACGGTTGGCATAAAACGGCGAATATTGTTACTAAACTTATTTTAAACCTGACATTTATTTCGTGCCTTACTGTTATTTATAATCAGGTTGAAAAGCCTTTAAATATTATTTATGGCTATTTCGTAGTGAACCGGAATATAAAAACAAGCGAACAGCTAACCTTTTGAGGCAAAAGCTTAAATATTTCGGGCATCAGGATAAATAAATTATATTTGCACTCACTGAAAGCAAGCTGGTATACAACAAGGGTGGCAGAAATATTTTCGTGGTGGATGCATAGTTATATTCCTCTGAATCAAATATCTGAACAATTGCCGCCGCCTGCATCCGGCTGCTGCTGAAGCACAAACGCTTATTATCATATACTATTCTCTCGCCGAACAGAGTTAGTACTGATAAGAAAATATCAATTACCGGTATAAAAAGTTTTGCATGGGTCTTTTCAATTTTTTAACGCACGATATAGCCATTGATCTGGGTACTGCTAATATTTTAATTATTTACCGCGATGAAGTAGTAGTAGACGAACCGGCTATTGTGGCGTTTGACCGTACCACCAACAAAGTGCTGGCCATTGGGCATAAAGCCATGCGCATGGAAGGAAAAACACACGAAAATATCCGGACGGTGCGGCCTTTAACCGATGGCGTTATTGCCGATTTTAATGCGGCTGAGCACATGATCCGGGGCATGATAAAAATGGTAAACATGAACCGGGGCTGGTTTTCGCCCTCTTTGCGCATGGTGGTGTGTATTCCGGCCGGTATTACCGAAGTAGAAAAAAGAGCCATCCGCGATTCCGCCGAAATTGCCGGGGCCAAAGAAGTTTACCTGATACATGAACCCATGGCCGCAGCCATTGGCATTGGCATTGACGTGGAAGAACCTACCGGCAACATGATTATTGATATTGGCGGCGGCACCACCGAAATTGCCGTAATTGCCATGAGCGGCATTGTCTGCGACCAGTCTATCCGGATTGCGGGCCAAACCTTCGACTCCGAGATAATGCAGTTTATGCGGCAGCAGCACAACCTCATGATTGGCATTCGCACCGCCGAAATGATTAAAATTTCGGTTGGTTCAGCATTAAGCGAACTGCCGGAACCACCCGATGATATTGCAGTATTAGGCCGCGACCTGATGTCGGGCATTCCGAAAGAGATTAAAATAACTTACTCCGAAATTGCCGAATGCCTGGATAAATCGATTGCTAAAATTGAAGAAGCCGTGATGAAAGCGCTGGAAATTACACCACCTGAACTATCATCGGATATTTACCAGAACGGCATGTACCTGACCGGCGGCGGCGCTTTGCTGCGGGGCCTGGATCGGCGCATCTCCCTCCGCACCAAGCTTCCGGTACATATTGCCCCTGATCCTTTACGCGCCGTAGCCCGAGGCACCGGCGTCGCCCTGAAAAATGTAAACCGGTTTAATTTTTTAATGCGGTAACTCCCGTTCCACTACTGTAAGCTCTATTTGAAGCCTTTCCAAAACCACCTTCTGACAAAACCTCTTCTCCCGGGCTTGTCCCCTGACAAGCCCACACAATATGATTTAATGTATTACTAACCAGAACCAGCAAACTTATCCCCTTATAATATTAGCCTGCGAAGAGGCTTTCTTTGCAATAGCAATCACTTACCACTTATTACTTAAACTTTCCACTTACTTTAATTCAGGTGGAATTTTTGGAATTTCTTGGGGATTAAACTGCGGGAGCTAAGCAGCAGGGCGTATACCACTATCATAATTACCACTACTACTGCCGTTTGCAGGTTACTAACCAGGTAAGCGCCACTGGAAATATTTTTAGATCCGTTGAGCAATTCTTTTCCCACACTCGTTTGAATACTGCTTAACTGCACCAAATCCTGGTGTATCGCATAGAACAAGGGCTCCATTTTTTTATCATAAGTATTCAAAGCCGATGTTGCTGCATTCGCTAAATGTTGTTCTTCTAACTGGTTGTACTGGCGCACACTAGTCTTAAAATGATGCAGGCTGGCACTTTCTTCGTCTACCAGGTAAGATGTTTCGTAAGCCAGAATTATGGAGTCAATCTGCGTGTTAAGGCCGGCCAATTGCTTTTTTACCGCCCCATAATCCTGCTGCGCGGGGTTTACCAGGTACTTCTCTAATAAAAGCCGCTTTTTGTACATAATATCGTTGGCATGAAAAAGCTCAGCCGCCGGTATCAGCCGGTCCTTATAAATAGACGTTACCGATTGGTTAATATCCGTAAAAAACTTTTTCTCTAAAAAATTACTACCCAAGATAGTAACAACCACTGCCAGTAATAATAAAGCGGTTTTGGATTTCTGTTGTATGCTATATATCCACTTCATAGTAAATCGCTGTAATAAAATAATTTATAATTTAAGACTTTTTTCTCTTAAAACCTCGAATTTGCGGTAATAATTCATGTACGCTGTAGCATTTACCAATCTATGCAGTGGTATCCATCGGAAAGCAAACTACCGGCCTTGCACCACCTGAAGCAGTTAATAAAGCTTTCATGATGAACGATTTACTATAATATTTAGCTTTGGATAACCAAAAAAGATACAATTAGTACACCCCAATAAACGCTTAACCTACACCAAAATGGCAAGGCCTACTACTCTGCAGAAATTTAACCGGGTTATGCTGGCCTTTTTGTTATTCTTTACTCTTTTACATCTGGGCGCTCCTTTTCTGAAGCCGCTGGCCATTGGCGGTTTATTTGCCATGTTACTGGTGCCGGTGAGCCGAAAACTCGAAAAATGGGGCCTTAAGCGGTTATGGGCAGCCATCATCAGTGTGGTTGCCATTGTAATTGTGCTGGTTATTCTACTCATTTTACTTATTCACCAGATTGGTAATCTCACCTCCGATCTCCCGGAACTGGGCAAAACCCTGGCCGATAAGCTGGAACAAGTGCATGCCTTTATCATAGAAAAGTTTAACCTGACGAATCAGCAGCAACTGGAATACATCCGGCAGGAACTGAAAATATCGGTGGAGCTGATAGCCTCTTATCTAAAAACCATTCTGCGGTTCTCGGGTACCATCCTGATAAAGTTTATTCTGGTTATGATCCTGACGGCCGTGTTTCTGTTTTACCGGACCAAGCTCAAAAATTTTGTTTTTATGCTATTTGGGGCTTACCAGCACCACGATCCGTATCTGATTGTGGCGGCGGAAGGTACCAGCCACCCCAGCGCCATTATTAATGATATTGCCCAGGTCGCCAATTCTTATATAGCCGGCGTTTTTCTGGTTACGCTCATATTATCGGTGGTGAATACGATTGGACTGATGGTTATTGGTTTAGAACATGCCTTGTTTTTCGGCCTGCTGGCCGGCATCTTAAATATTATCCCGTATGTGGGTTCGGTAGGCGGTAGCCTGATACCGGTAATTTACGCTTTACTTACCCGCGACTCCTGGTCTACGCCACTCATTATCGGGGTTTTCTTTCTGGTAGTACAACTAAGCGAAAGTTATTTTTTAACGCCCAATATTACTGGTGCCAAGGTGCGGCTGAACCCAATGGCTATTATTATCGGTTTGCTGCTGGGAGGGTTTATCTGGGGCGTAGCCGGCATGATCCTGGTTATTCCGTATCTGGGCATTGCCAAAGTTATTTTCGACCATGTAAATAAACTGCGGCCCTACGGTTACCTGCTGGGCAAAGACGAAAATGGAAACGGCACTTAAATATTCAGATGCAGACGCTAAAAGTAAAAACCAACATCGTAAATATCTAACCGAACAAAATGTTGTAATTTACCCTGCTCCTGCCGAAGCCACGCCTGAAATGAAGGTAACAAACCAGCATTTCTAATTCATAATTTCTAATTTTTAATTTAAAGGAGCCCTAATCCTGTAATATATTTATTAAAAGCGGAATATTATCGGTTTGGATGGCATCGGGGTTTTTCCGGATGGTGTTTACCAAGCCACTGCGCGATTTAATACCAAATAAAGTTACAAATAATCCCCGGCGGTGAGCTTCCTGCACTTGCGCGGCGGTAATCTCATTGTTAAAAACGGTAATACCCTTAATGCCCAAACGTGCCGCCTCCGGAATATCGGCGGCCGGATTCCGGGTGTAGAACGACAACCACAGGCGACTATCGCGGGCGTATAAAGCTTGCAGCAACGGCACCGAACTGCTCTCCACATGTGTCCAGGCGTAAGCATTATATTTATTAACCAGCGTGGCTACAGCCTCCGCAAAATCAGCCGGGTGGGGCGTTTGGGCGGGGTTGCAGGTATTCAGCAACTTGCAATCGATAAAAATAAGCGGCTTTTGGGGGTAGGCGGCAAATTTTTGCAGCACTGTTTCCAGCGTAATAATGGGTTCCTGCTCTTTTATCCTATTGCTCACATCCCGGTTATAGCGGCACTTTAATACTTCGTCCGCAGTCAGGCCCGAAATACAATCCGAGCAGTTGGTTTGGGTTTGCAGAAATTCGTCGTGGTATAAAACCAGTTTTTTATCGGAGGTGAGTTGCACGTCCAGTTCTACCCCGTCGGCGTGCAGACGCGCTACTGCGCTATTTATAGAAGCCAGGCTATTGGCCGGCAGTGGGTTAAAGTACGACTGAAAACCACTACCGCCGTGCCCGATTACCAGTATTTTCCCGTTGTTCAGGTTCTGGATGCTAGCTGGTTCTACTTGCTCGCAGCCGGCTAGTATCACCACAATCAGGGCTAGTAACAAGCTTAGCCTTCTAATCTTCATTCTTAAAATAATAAGCAAGCCCCAATTTTACCAGCATATTCAAACCCTGCACCTGCAAATTATCGTCGCGGAACCGACTGGCAACCGACTCGTGGTAGAGACCCACGTTAATGGCATTAAATACCGACAACCGGGTAGATAAGCCGTATTGCAACCCATAACCCAGGCTTACTTCCTGGGTAGTATTACGCTTGCCACGGCAATCACCGGTAGGGCAGTAAGGTCGCTGAAAAGAATTCTGGTAATCGAGATTGGCAAAACCCTGTAAACGCCGACTGGCGGAAAATGAGGTGTAATAATAGAATGCCGCCGCGCCTCCCCAGGGGCCGGAAGCCAGGCGGTAGCTATCGGTTAGGAGAAACCGCGGCCCCAACAAGAGCGCCAGGTTATTCCATTTAACGCCCAATCCGGCCGAAACGCTCAGGCCGGTATAAGATAAACTGGTACTAACCGAGCTGCCCAACTGAAGTTTGGTTGGTGCCTGGGCCCAGGCCTTTGTTTGTTTGGCCGATATTCCCAACAGACAGACTAATAAAAAAAAGCGGATTGTCTTCATGAATATTTCAGGATTGACGAAGGTAAGCCGGTAAGCGCCATTTCCGGCGTCAGGTATATTTTTCCAGTACAGGCTTCTACAGCGTTGCTTAAAGTCTTCGTGCCTCTTGTCTAATCTGCCGCAAAGGTAAAAGATTAAATCAAGAATTTAACCCGGCGGCACTACGGCAACCCAGGTTAATCAGCGTTCCAATTGCCCAGGTTGGCAACCCGCAGGCCGGAATTATGACACTTAATTGCTGTTAAAGCTGCCGGCGCTACTTTTCTACCAGGAACTTAGCGTGAATGGCAGTTTCATAAACCCGATTTAACTGCATTTCTTGCAAAATATAAGCTAAATACAATTTGTATTTTTAAATATATTCAATTTCACCATTTTTTTACCCCAAATCATCTACCGCCTAATAATAAAATTAGAAAATATACGGTGAAAACGATGTTCAATTCAGGAGCATGTAATTAAAGACGTCAATTTTATTATTTTATTAAACAATTTCGATTTATTTTAAATTATATTCAAATAACTGGCCTAATATTTGACCACTACGTAATAAACAACCTATATTTGTAACGAAAATAAATTTAACATTATGAAAAAAGTTATTTACACCGCCTTATTGATGACAGGGTTATCGATAGGCACATTTGCCAAAACCGTTAACGACGAAGGAAAAGAAGCTAAAAACAATGCTCCCGCTAAAGTTAAATATTCGAGCGAGCTTGCCGATGCCGAAAACGTGGTATGGTCTTCCTCTCCAAGATTTAAGAAAGCTACTTTTGTGAAAGACGGCGTTCAGACAACTGCTTTTTACAACCGCTTGAATGAGTATGTAGCAACTACCCAATTGGTAGAGATTACCACCTTATCGCCGGCCGCTATCAAAGCCTTAATTAAAAATTATCCGGGATACCAAATGGGCGAAATCATCAAATACACTGGTACTGACGAAGCTTATTTTGTAAACCTGAGAAACGACAAAGAAAACTTCCTCGTAAAAATCTCTTCTGATTCAACTATCGGTTATTTTAAAGATTTGAAATAACCAGCTAGTATGAACAGAAAAGCCAGAAAAATGCCTGAATCCTTACCAACTCGAAACTGGTAAGGATTTTTTTTATTTCATCTTTTCGCTCCTTATCGCATTCAATTTCACCCTTCACTCTCAATTGCCTTCCTCATTCGGCAATTCTTATCTCTTTATAGTAAATCATTTTGTGCTTATTCTTTAAAAGACTACATCTTTTAATGTAAAGACGCTAACCGTTAGTTCCTGTCTAAGTTTGTTCAAGGCCGCAGACTCCGTTTGATCACTTGGGCTGCTCATCTACCTGCCTACAGCAATATTAAAATACCCTGCCTGGCGGGGTTGTAACTAAGCGTTCTTTATTCCGTTTTCAGAAACGCTGTGCCTGGCTCCCCTGCTGGTAACTACAAGAAGAAAACTATGGAAAACAAAAAACTGGGCTGGGCCATTGTAGGCTTAGGAAAATTCGCCACCGAACAATTAATACCGGCTTTTAAAGATTGTAAATATTCTGAACTGGTGGCTTTGGTAAGCGGCTCGCCGGAGAAAGCTGCCCAAGTTGCCGCCGAATACGGCCTGAACACCCCGAATATTTACAACTACCAGAACTACGATACTTTAAAAGATAACCCCGCGGTAGATGTTATTTACATTGTACTGCCCAACAGCCTGCACGCCGAATTTACGGTGAGAGGAACCCAGGCGGGCAAGCATATTATGTGCGAAAAGCCCATGGCTACCAATGTAGCAGATTGCCAGAAAATGATAGAGGCCTGCCAACAAGCCGGCAAACAGCTCATGATTGGGTACCGCGCACAGTACGAAACCTACAACCTGAAATGCATAGAATTAATCCGGGAAGGTAAAATTGGCGATTTAAAACTGATTACCTCTGACCACGGCCGCCCCTTAAAACCCGACAAGCCGGAAGATAAGTGGCGCGCTGATAAAAAGCTGGCCGGCGGCGGCTCGCTTATGGATATTGGCATTTACAGTTTGCAGGCTTGCCGCTATTTAACCGGCGAAGAACCCGTAGAAGTTTCAGCGATGATGCATAACACACCCGGCGACCCGCGTTTTAAAGAAGTAGAAGAAAATATTACGTTCAGTTTACGCTTTCCGGGCGGTGTATTGGCCAATTGCAGTTCCAGCTACAGCTTTTTCGAAACCAAACGCTTTCAGGCTTTCGGCTCTGCCGGCAATATTACCCTCGACCCCGCCACCGATTACAACGAGCATTACCTTACGCTTAAAACCGAAGAAGGAACCGAAGAAATAAAACTAAAAGGCAACAACCATTTTGCCGCCGAAATCGATCATTTCTCCGAATGCATCCTGGAAAACAAAACTCCTAAAACCCCCGGCAAAGAAGGCTTGCGGGATGTAAAACTGATGATGGCGATTTACGAAGCCGCCGAAAAAGGCCAGCCTGTCAAGGTATAAGAACTAATTTTATATTTGCGCTCCTGATAAAACCGGTGTCGTCGGGAATATTAATCGGCCTCGCTGAAGCTAATCTGGTGCTGGGTTAAAAATTCTTTAATTTTATCTACGTGTACGCATAAGCCCACGTGCAGGAAAGGGTAGTTAGATACTTTGGTCTTTTTGCCCTCGTTTATTATTTCTCTTTCCTTTATATCAAAACCCAGGTGCAAATGATTGGTGGCGAACTGCATGCCGTAAATTCTGCCCTCCGTATCGAATAGTGGGCCGCCACTCTGGCCTTTCAGGCCTGGGGTACTCATCTCAATACCGGTAATGCCCTGGTTGGGGTCGCCCAAAAAACGGGTAATAATACCGTCAATCGGGAAGGTGGGCGAAGTCTGGTGGCCGGTAGAGGTCCATTCTATATCATCGGTGGCGGGGTTGTGTTGGAAATTATTAAACTCCGGAAACGGGTAGCCCACCCGGCACAAATATTTCCCTTGCTTTATACGGCTGCTGTCTTTTACAAACGTGGCGTGCGAATTATAGAGCACCTGGTTAAAGCCTTTAAACTCCAGAATAGCCAAATCTAACGTGGGATGCACGTGGCAAACAATCTGTTCGAGCTTATCGAAGCAGTTTAAAAAGTTATGTTTTAGCTGCACAGTCATTTCTTTGCCGTACTTATACCGGAGCTCCAGCCCCTGCAGATATTTATTAAACTTACCATCGCGCGCCAGCCTATCGCGCTCAGCTTTAAATTTTACATAGGTTGCATTTATGTTCTCGGCGGCCGGTATCATATCGGCTACATGCTTACACGTAATAGCAACGCCCTGGTCGTTCACAAAAAAGAAAGTAGCCGTGCCGGGCAAAACCAATCCGCCGTAGGTTCTGGCAATGGAATGCAGTGGGCGGGTAAACTGGCTCATTTTTTCTAAAGCAACTTCGAACATAGTGCAGAATTTCCGGAATGAGTATTCAATAAAGGTAGCTATAAAAGTATTACAGGGGAAAGAAATTCCAGAACCCAATCTTGCATAGCTAATCTGGTTATTTAGGCCGGTCCTTTTCGGGCTCAGGATAGAAAGAAAAAGGCTGCCTTTAATGAGGGCAGCCTTTTATAATTTTAAAAATTCATTTCATCGGCACTTGGTCCGTAACTGCCCGGTATGGGTATATTCAGCAACCGCAGGTACACGCCTAATTGGGCCCGGTGGTGAATAATCTGGCTAAAAGCCATCCGGATTACTTCGGCTTTGGAAGTAGTACTGTAAATTTCGTCGCCGTTGCGGAGCGTCCAGGGTTGCTCCAATGGTTCTTCGGTAGCCTGGGCCAAAGAAGCTTTACCGTCGGCCAAAGACTGCTCAAAGTAGGCCAGTAACTCATCGGTGTTGTTAATATTTACGGGTTGGTAGGGGTTATTCGCAAAATCCAGCTCATCGGTGGTAAGCGCCATGGTTACCCACGAAGGTAATTCGGCAATGTGGGTCGCCAGCCGTTTAATGGTCATGCTTTTGGGGTGCGGCTGCCAATCGTATTTGTCGTTGGGTACGAGCGCTAACATTTTGCGGGTGGTTTGAGCTTCCTGCTCCAGCTCTTTCGAGAACATTTTAATTACATCCATAGTTTTTATTGCTTTTATGAAGCAAAGAAAGCCACTTCTACTGACAACCCTATGGCAGTATCTTTCCGGTAAAGTAAAAAATATTATTATTTATTTCCGGAGTGGGGTTAATAATAACTACACCGCAGCATAAACAAGTGATGCCGCTGGATGAAAAGGAAAGGTTAAAGTGCATGTTCTCTCCCGCTTCCAACCCTATCCCAGATGATTCCCCAACCTGTAAGATTATAGATGATAATACCAGTACCCTCTTAATAATCAGGACGCGCAATAATTGCTAAAAAGCACTTAGCTTTGTGAATCTATCTTGCCCAAAACAAATATTTTACCTGCAACCCAGTGTAATAATTACGGCCCGGCGCAGCCTGAAAATACCGGTTACCAAAACCATTCAAATCATTGCCGAGGCTATAGGTTTCATCCAGGACATTGTCTACGCCGCCGTAAATTTCGGTTTGCCAGTGCTGACTTAATTTTCTTTTAAAACCGGCGCGGGCACCCAGCAACACAAATTCATCGGCGTAAACCGTATTGGCATCGTTCAGCGGCAGGCGCGAGGTGTAGTTACCTGTAATATTCAGGTAAAAGCCCAGGCGGCTTTCGGCATCCAGGCCGGCCGTAAGCACGTGCGGCGGTGTACCGGTCAGTTCATTGCCGGAGTAATCCTGATCGTCGCGTTGGTAATCCTGGAAACGGAAGTGGCTGTAGGCGTAGGTGCTCCAGGCTTTTAACAGCGAAACGGGCAGCGTGGGCGCCTGAATAATATTATACGAAACGGCTGCTTCTACGCCCTTCTGGTCCGTAGCGCCGGCATTGTTAAACACCACTACGCCCGTAGAAGTAGCGCGGCTCACAATGGTTTCGTTTAGCTGGAACTGGAAACCGGTTAAGTCAAACGTAAACTTCTCGTTAAATAAATTTCCGCGTAGGCCTACCTCGTAGTTAACCCCTTGTTCGGGATTTAAACTGGTATTGAAGCTGGCATCCGAGGGCCGGATTTCGGCATCGGTGGGCGGCGAAAAGCCGGAACTAATGCTGCCGTGCGCGGCGAGCTGCGGCGAAAATACTTTTACCAAACCTACCCGCGGCGAGAACTGCGGATCAAACTGACGGCGGTTCTCCATAATATTAGTTTGTCCCGGGCCGGTAACCCGGTCCAGCCGGTACTGCATATCGTTCAGGCTGGCTCCCAAGGTAAAAATAAAGTTCTTCGGTAAATCGGCTTCGGCCTGGGCAAAAACAAAACCCTGCTCCAGCGTAACCTCGTCGTCGAAATTCAACTTACCCGATATGCCTTTAATATTTTGGTAGTGGCGGGAGTTTACAAAGCTGCGCTGCCACTCGCCGCCCAGCATAAAGCGGGTACCTACCCCACCAATAACTGCTTTGTAAGTAGTTTTGGTACGGCCGCCAAAAGCCTGGTTGGTGTTGCGTTCGTAGTCGTTCGTAAAAGGGTGGTTCAGGAAACTAAACACCCCAAAAACCGAAGTACTGTTGCTCACCTGCGGACTAAAATCGTATTTGTGATTCAGGCCAATATTTACCCCGTTTAGGTTCAGCGAGGCATTCTGATCGATGTTAAGTTGGCGGGCCTGCCGCGGATTTGCGGCGTACTGTTCGCGGGTAAGCGCGCCGGGCAACTCGTAATACAAATCAGAATAATACCCGTGGAAAGAAAAAGTTTGCTTATCGGAAGGATACAACTGGCCGGAGATTAACAACACATCGCGGTCCATGGCGCTTTGCTGGCGGTAGCCTTCCAGTTGTTGTTTAGTGTACCGCACCAGGAAACTGGCTTTATCGGAGCCGGTGGCTACTGTGGCATTGTAGCGGCGCAAGCCAAACGAACCTACCATGGCGCCTACTTCGGTACTGGTTTCGCCGGCTGGTGCCCGTAGTGTTTCCAGTAACACGGTGCCGCCGGTGCCGGCCCCGTAGGTGCTGCCGGCCGGTCCTTTAATTACTTCCATGCGGCCAATGGTAGCGGCATCTAATAAATTCAGCGGAATAGTACCGTTGGCTTCTACCAGCGGAATTTCGTTCAGGTATAATTTTACATTGCGTACCCCGAAAGGAGCCCGCAAACTGCTGCCCCTTATTGAGAGCCGGTAACTGGCGGTGGCCCGTTCTTCCATGCGTACCCCCGGCACCATATTTAAGGCCGGCACCAGCGTAGTCGTATTAAAACGGTTGATATCGCGGGCCTGGAGCACGCCAATAGCCCCGGCCGTTTCCATCAGGGGGCGGTTGGTTTCGTAACCGGTTACTTTAACTTCGGCCAGGAGCGCGTTGGTGGTTTGCAGCAATATGGTAATATCCCGTTCGGTTCGGGGTAATTTTACACTGCGCATCTGGTAGCCAATCATCGAAACAACCAGGCTGTCGGTTTCGGAAGGAACAGTGAGCGTGAAACGGCCACCTTCGTCGGTAATAGTACCCGCACCGGTATTTAGTATGCCGACCGAAGCACCTACCAATGGCTGCCGCAACTGGCTATCTAAAACCCTGCCTGCTACCTGGCGCTGCGCCCAGGCATTAAACCCAATACTACACAAAACAAAAAGCAGGAAAATCTTTCTCATAAAACAAAAGCAAAATTATTTGAGCAGACGAGTATCCGACAATTAAAGTTATTTTAATAGCACCGTAACCTAAGCTTGCAGTAAAGGCTGACAAATAAAACAGCTTTACTTCACACTTACAAAACAAAAAGGCAGCTTAACTGGCTGCCTTTTTGTTTCACAATAATTTGTTTTGTTCTTCTGTTGATTAAAATTCTCCGCGGTCGCGGCCGCCGCCATTCCAGCCGCCACCACCTGGACCTCCGCCTGGTCCGCCCGGGCCAAACCGGCCTCTTTCGCGCATGCCGTCTCGCTCCCCAGGCGCCGGTGCGTTGCCACTACCATTACCAAATTTGCGGATGTTGTAAGTAAAGGTTAGCATTAAATAACGCTGCAGTACCACGCTTTGCGTTTCTTGTAAATAATTATTATTTACATTTTGCTGGAAGCCTTGGTTCTGGCGCAAAGCATCGTAAACCGATAACCGGATATCGCCGTTCTGCTTTTTAAACAGCTTTTTACCAATGCTCATATTCCACATCAGGTAATTAATATTACTACCCCCTTCTACTACCGTGGTATTCAAGCGGTGGGTAAAATCGGTATTGAAGACAACACCTTTGTAAATTACCCAATTAAAACGAACCCGGCTGAATTGGTTATAATAGGTGTTTTTCTGGCTTGAACTTAAGGTATTATAAGCATAACTGTAATTACCCCGGGTAGAAATATTAAAATCTAAATTCTGGCTAATATTACTTGATAAGGTAACGCCGGCACCATAATTCTGAGAATAGGAAAAGGTGTTAATTGATTTAATCGGCTCTCCTACGTTAATTGGGGTGGTAATACCCGGCGTACGGCTAATATTGGCAGAAAGATCGAAATTAAGATTTGACTTAATAAATTTTAAGGGCAGGCTATAACTCACAAAAGAACGCAGACTGTAATTACCGTTCAGGTTTTCGGCCCGCGAAAGCGAGGCCCGGTTAATCAGCGTATCCGCAAAGAAATTACCAATGGTGAATATGGTATCGTTGGTATTATTAACAAAACGATTATTTACAATTTGGTCTTGCGTAAGCGAACCGCTAATATTGGCTATAAACGTGGTTGATTTTTCGGTGTTGGCGGCCGTATAACGAAAGTTCAGGAAATTCTGGTAAGCCTGGTCTAAGTCGGGGTTACCAATTCGTAAGGCTAAAGGATTGGTTTTATCCAGTACGTCCTGCATTTGATCCAGCGATGGATTTTGGGTATTGCCATTGTAGAAAATACGCAGGTTTTTAGACCGGGTAAAGCGGTATTGAAAACTGGCATAAGGAATGAACCGAACAAACCCCTTAGTCATTTGGCGTTCTGTAGGGAGTAGTCGTTGGTTATCCAGTTCTGAATACTGGTAAGAGGCCCGGGCATTAAAATTTACTTTAGCATTAAAGTAGTTATATCCCAAACCCGCCTGGTGCGAGAAACTGTTGTTATTAAACGTATTGGAAACCGATCTGTTTAAGGAAGTATAAGCCTGATCGGCTTCTGAATAATCATAAGTCCGGGTATCCGAATCGTTTTGGTTTATATTGTAATTATAATTCAGGCTGATATTGCTGGTTTTGGTAAGTGGCTCAATGTAAGACAGGTTAGTACCCATATTAAAGCCCTGGCTTTCCCGGTCCATGAAGCGGTCGGTATCTATGTAAGTTATCTCACCTGTTCTGAAATTATACGTTTCGCCATCCAGGGTAGTATAGGTATCGCTGTTGTTTTCATTCGACGACAAGTTTACCCCCACCGAGGCACTCCGTCCGCGCTTTGCAAATTGGTGCCGGTAAATAACTTCGGTACCCAGATTATAGCCAGCTAAATCATTACTCGTGTTATTTCCCGATTTACTAACCGGGCTGGCAAGATAATTAACTGAATCGGCGGCATTAGAAAAGCCATTGTTCAACTGAAAACTTAACCTGGGCTGAACAAATAAAGTATTGGCCGAATCTATTTTATATTCAAAACGGGCATTCAGGCGGTGATTCGTATTGCTTCGGCCATACTCCTCCGTTTCATAAGCCTCGCTTTTCTTTTCTAATTCCGGCTGAAAATAACTTAAATACGAGCTGGTATAACCAACATTATCGGTGTAGTTACCAAAGTAAGATGCACTTAAAGTAATTTTCTTACCCCATTCTTCGGAGTAATTAATACCGGCATTATGGGTTGTGGTAATACCGCTACCCCCAAAACCGCCACTACCCCGGTTACCACGGCCGCCGCCAAAACCGCCACCTAAGAAATCTTCCATGCCAAAGCCTTGCTGGTTTATGTTATTGGTGCCACCTAAGAAGGTAACCCGCCGCTTGGGTTTAAATATATTAATGGTACCACCGGCCTGGTAGCGTTCATCGGTACCGGCTCCGGCCATTACCCGGCCAAAAGTACCGTTGCGGCGGTCGGGTCGCGTCACAATATTCATGGTCATGTTGCGGTTACCATCGTCTATACCCGATAAGCGCGATTGCTCGCTTTGCTCTTCTACCAACTGAATTTTATCTACCACATCGGCCGGCAAATTCTTAAGGGTAGCCATCGCGTCATCGCCAAAAAATTCTTTGCCATCTACCCGTACTTTTTTTACGTCCTGGCCCCGGGCCGTTACTTTGCCGTCCTGAATCACCACCCCCGGTACTTTCTCCACGAGTTCATCGGAGTTGGCATCGGTGTTTACTTTCATGGCCTTGGCATTAAACTCGGTGGTATCGCCTTTCTGCACTGCTGTTGGTACTCTTTCGGTTATCTGTACTTCCTTTAAGGCAGTAGTATTTACCTGTAAAGCTAAATTACCCAAGGCAATTGGCTTATCGGCAACTACCACGCGCCGTTGCAGCGTCTGAAAACCCAGAAAGCTCGCCCGCAGCAAATATTGGCCCGCGGCCGGTTGAAAATTAAAAGTACCCTGGTTATCGGTGATAGAAACACTCCGTGCGGAATCGGGCAGCCGGATAAGCATTACCGTAGCTCCCGGTAGTGCCGAATTGTCTTTGGCATCGGTTACTTTACCGGTAACCGGAAAAGTCTGGGAAAAACCCGGCAGACTAAGGAAGGAAAATAGGAGAACGAGTAAATGTTTTGGTTTCATCTATGATAGATTTAACACCTCATATTTTGGCTGGTGTTGTTTTTAGATGGTGCGACTTTGAATAAGTTTAAATCTCTGTCCAAAAAAATTAAATATTTTAAATATTTATAACCAAACTAGCTAAAGCGATTAATTTATTCGTTCGCTCACCGGATTTAAAGCCTCATTTTTAGAATTTTAGTAATAAACCGGTTTAATGCGATAAATGAAGCACTGCCCAGTGGTTTACTGTTCTTTTGATGTTTATAAGTTCTTGCTCTCTTGGCCAATTTTTAATAGCCATTTTGGGTAATTGCTAAAACCACCGGCAATAAAAAAGGCAGCTTTACGGCTGCCTTTCTCTTTAAATATTAACTTTTAAAGGACTTTCGCAAAATTATTGAAAGTCCCCCTTTGGAGGGGGCAAGGGGGAGGATTTACAATGTTTAAAAATTAATTTGCGAAAATCCTGCTTTAATCTACCAGTTTTTTGTACCGAATGCGCTTAGGTTCTACATCGCCGAGGCGTTTGCGTTTGGCTTCTTCATAATCCGAGAAGTTACCCTCAAACCAAAACACCTGCGATTCGCCTTCAAAAGCCAGAATGTGGGTAGCAATTCTATCCAGGAACCAACGGTCGTGGGAAATAACCACGGCACAACCGGCAAAGTTATCCAGCGCATCTTCTAAGGCCCGGATGGCATTTACGTCCAAATCGTTCGTGGGCTCATCTAGCAACAATAAATTGGCGCCTTGTTTTAAGGTCATGGCCAAATGTACGCGATTGCGCTCGCCACCCGATAATACGCCCACTTTTTTCTCCTGGTCGGAGCCGCCAAAGTTAAACTTGCTTACGTAAGCCCGCGAGTTAATCTGGCGGTTGGCCAGCAGCATGGTTTCGGTACCGCCCGAGATGGTTTCGAACACCGATTTATTAGGGTCTAAAGATTCGTGCTGCTGATCGACGTACGCAATTTCTACGGTTGGGCCTACAGTAATATTACCGGCATCGGGTTTCTCGCGCCCAGTTAATAACCGGAATAAGGTAGATTTACCCGCACCGTTGGGGCCAATAATTCCCACAATACCAGCTGGCGGCAGCGAGAAAGTTAAATTCTCAAATAATAATTTATCGCCGAAAGCTTTGCCCAGGTTCTCGGCTTCGATTACCACATTACCTAAACGCGGACCATCCGGAATAAATAATTCCAGTTTCTGTTCTTTTTCGCGGGCGTCCTCGCTGGCCATTTTCTCGTAGTTACCCAAACGGGCTTTCGATTTGGCTTGCCGGGCTTTCGGCGACATCCGGGCCCATTCCAGTTCACGCTGTAAGGTTTTTTGACGCTTGCTTTCTTGTTTTTCTTCTTTGGCTAAACGGGCAGCTTTCTGCTCCAGCCAGCTCGAATAATTACCTTTCCACGGAATGCCTTCGCCGCGGTCGAGTTCCAGAATCCAGCCGGCTACGTTGTCCAGGAAGTAGCGGTCGTGGGTTACAGCAATTACGGTGCCTTTGTACTGCTGCAAGTGCTGTTCCAGCCATAGTACCGATTCGGCATCCAGGTGGTTGGTAGGCTCATCCAATAATAATACATCCGGCTCCTGCAACAACAAACGGCACAAGGCCACGCGGCGCTTTTCACCACCCGATAGATTGCCCACAATGGCTTCGCCGGGTGGGGTACGCAGGGCATCCATCGCGCGCTCCAGTTTATTATCCAGTTCCCAGGCGTTATAATGGTCCAGTTTTTCCTGTACTTCGCCCTGGCGGGTTAAAAGTTTGTCATAGTCGGCATCAGGGTCGGCAAAGGCTTCGTTTATTTCATCGAACTCTTTCAGGAGCGCCACTACCTCGGCTACGCCTTCTTCTACAATTTCCTTCACCGTTTTGGTTGGGTCCAATTGGGGTTCCTGCTCCAGATAACCTACCGAGTAGCCCGGCGAAAAAGCAACTTCGCCCTGAAAAGCTTTGTCTACGCCGGCAATAACTTTTAGCAGGCTCGATTTACCGGAACCATTAAGACCAAGCACACCAATTTTGGCGCCGTAAAAAAAGGAAAGATAAATATTTTTTAATACCTGTTTCTGGGGCGGGTAAATTTTACTTACGCCGGCCATCGAAAAAATAATGGTTTCGCTCATAGTCGTTTTCTTCGTACAATATTCGTTTATCCGGGCCTAACCAATTGAGTAGTTCTGCGGCTAAAATAATAAGCCACAGCACAAAACAATTTTTAAAATATATTAATTGGTTGAGGTTGGCGCACAAAATTAAGATACTTCGGACTAGGAAAGAAGCATCTACGCGAGTTTAAAAAACTTTTTAATCTGCATTAAGTATATTTTAAGGCCTATATTTTATAAAAATTCCTGTACAAATATCATAAAAAACAGGCGCAATCGATTTTTGGAATAGTAGAAAGTAGTAAACTTGTAAAATTTTTTTACATCCGGTAAATGGAAAATAAAGACTATCTGGAAGAGGCCCGCCAATTTGGTTATGTTCAGAATAACGAAATATGGCTGAAACCCTTCATGAATTATCCGACCCGTAAGGTTGGCGAAGTAAAAGAGGTGGAGGAAGAGTCGTTGCAATATTTTGCCTATCGTTTCGAAATGTTTCGGGAGAAGGTTAACGCGCTGCTGAAAAAAATTGAAGAATCGGAAAACAAAGGTTCTTTCCTGATGAAGGTAATGCACCTGAAGGAGCAGGTAGAAAAATACGATGCGCTCGGCGACTTTGAAGCTATTTACAACCAACTTTCGCAAGCCGAAAACGAAATTAAGGCTTCTATCAGTCGCAACCGCGATAAAAACCTGAACGCCAAAGTAGCCCTGATAACCGAAGCCGAAGAACTGCAGGACAGCATCGACTGGAAAGGCACCACCGAAAAGCTAAAAGAACTGCGCCAGAACTGGATTAAAACCGGCCCGGTAGACAAGGCTATTGCCGACGAAATTGAAGAGCGGTTCCGCAACGCCGTAGAAACCTTTTTTACGCGCAAGAAAGAATTTTACGAAGACAAGCAAAGCCTGGTAAACCGCACCATCGATAAATACCGCGACCTGATAGCCAAAGCCGAAGCCATTCAGAACTCCGAGGATTGGGACGTAGCCACCGCGAAGCTGAAAGAATACCAGACCGCCTGGAAACAGGTAGGCGGCAATTTACCCCGCAAAACGACCAACGACCTTTGGAACCGTTTCCGGAAAGCCAACAACCACTTTTTTGAGCGCCTGAAAAACCGGATAACGCAGACCAAAACCGAATCGAAAGAAAAATATTTTGAGGATAACCTGGCGAAAAAACGCGCTTTGGTAGAAGAAGCCGAAGGTTTGGTAAACGTGGAAGTACAAAAAGCAGTGCCGCGCGCCAAAGAGCTGCAGGCGGCCTGGAAAACCGTAGGCCCGGTAAAAGGCGAAGAATCGGACCGGTTGTGGGAGCGCTTTATTATTGCCTGCGATAAGGTTTTTGAACTGAGCAGCCTGGAGCATTACCTGCGTAAGCGGAATATGGGGGCTAAAATTGCGCCCAACGAGCAGGTTACAGCGCGGGTAAATGCGCTGAAAGATTTTATTAAATCGGATAGGCAAGAGTTGGAAGTGCTGGAAACCAATTTGGGCAAGCTGGCCGATACACCGGGCAACGAAACTTTCCGGAACATGCTGCAAAGCAAAATAAGAGGCTTTAACCGCAAGATTAAAACCAAGCAGGAACTGATAGATTTAATTAAAAATAAACAGGTAGCCGGTAACGAGTAGTTGTAAATTATTTATCCGACAATTGCCACTAAAAACTGCTTTGTCTTGCATACTATTTACACCATGAAAAAATTTAAGCTTTCTTTTTTCCTGCTGGGCATTTTAGCTTGTTCGTGGCAGGCACAAGCCCAGACCGATTCGCTGACGAACCAAATGCAGGTTCGCATACCGAAGGGCAATTTCCATTTTGGTATAACTACTGCCGTAAATAACACCTGGATTAAGGTAGACAACGACGCGCAGAATAACGAGCATTTTAAGTACAAAACCACCATTAAATGGGCGCCCGTAGGCCTGGTAGCGGGTTATAAGTTTAACGACCGGCACGATGTGCAACTGGAAGCTTATTTGTCGCAGCAAGGGCAAAACTATACGCTCACCGAAAACGGCGATGGTACGGGCCTGGAACTGGGCGAAAAAAGAATAAATTTAACTTACTTGCAGATACCCCTGCTGTTTAAATTTACCACCGGCGATGCCACCCGGTTTAATGTACACGTCGGGCCCCAAGTTGGTTTCTTAATAAAAGGCGAAGAGGTAAATGAGTTTCCGGAAGCCATTGCCCTGAACGATCGCACCCTGCAAGGTGAATATACGCTCGCCAAAAAAGAAAAAGGCGACCCGTTGTTTAAAGATGCCGGTGGTTTTAGTGCCATTGCGCCCATGGCGGTACTGGGGTTGGGCCTGGAAAAAGATGTAAAAGATAACCTGTATGTATCGGCCAACGTGCGCTTTAATTACGGTTTTACCGACATCCGCGATACCGAAACCACTACCAGCGCCTATGATTTTGATAAGTACACTTTACGCTACAATATTTTTGGAGGGGTACAGCTGGGTTTGCATTACGTACTGGACTAAGCGGCTGAAGTCCGAAAAATTAATTTAGCATCAAACATTTACGGCAATTTATTCGTTGTTTGTTTAAAATACCAAAAGCATCTATATTTAAAGAAATTAATATTTGCTTTTGATATTTTTTTTTTAAATTTTGCAACCTGTTATTAAAGTCACTTAAGGAGAAAATGATATGTATTGGACACTGGAATTAGCCTCATACCTGGAAGATGCCCCTTGGCCAGCAACGAAAGACGAGTTGATAGATTACTCAATTCGTTCAGGCGCTCCCATGGAGGTAGTAGAAAACCTGCAAGCTCTGGAAGATGACGGACAACCTTATGAAAATATTGAGGAAGTTTGGCCAGACTATCCAACCAAGGAAGACTTCATGTTTAATGAGGACGAATATTAAAATTTGATTATGAATTAAAGATTAGAAATAGTGAATTAGAAATTACTTCACTTTTAATTTTTAATTCATAATTTCTAATTTGATTACGTTAACAGTAAAAAATCTGGTTGCGGGATACGAACGGCGTGTTCTTATCCGCAACCTTTTTTTTAAGGTGCAGGCACCGGCTTTTGTAGCAGTGGTAGGGCATAACGGGGCCGGCAAATCTACTTTTTTTAAAGTTTTAACCCGTACTTTGCCTTACCAGGGCGAGGTGCTTCTGAACGACCAATCGTTACACCACCTTTCTAACCCAGCCGCTACTGGTTTACTTTCTTACCTGCCCCAAAAAAACATGGTGGCCTTTCCGGTTAAAGTACGCGACCTGGTGGTTATGGGGCTTTTCCGGCACAAGCGTTTTTTCGAGCAATATTCGGCGCAGGATTACGAAACCGTACAGCAACTATTAAATAATTTAGAAATACCGCATCTGCTGGACCGGGAGTTTACCGAGCTATCGGGGGGCGAACAGCAAATGGTGTGGCTGGCCCAGCTCATGCTGCAGGATGCCGCTATCTGCCTCCTGGATGAACCTACCCAGCAACTGGATATTTATCACAAAAAGCGCGTGTTTAACTTGCTGACGGATTGGACTGTGCAAAAAAATAAACTCATCCTATGCATTACCCACGACTTAGTTAACCTGCACGGCCACGTTGGCTATATTTTAAATTTATCTAAACCTGAACCGCAGTTAGAAGTGCTCTCGGCCGAAACTATCCGGGAAAATATGCTGTACCTCGAAGAAAAGCCGCCTGTCATTTAACCGGTTCCTGTCCGGTGTGCCAGCTGAAAGACTGATAAACGTTACTTCTGCAGCAAGATTATCCGGAAATTTCCGCCAAAATTAGCCGGCTGATCCAGCGATACTTTCAGGTTAGTTTGGGCTACGATGTTTTCGAAACGCCGGGTAATATTACTAAACAAAAAATTAGTCAGGAAATTAGCTACCCGCCGGAAAAAGCCCACCTGGTGCCCCGGTTGCAGAAATTTATCGAAAACCACTATTTGCCCGCCCGGTTTCAGTACCCTTTCGGCTTCCTGTAAACACCGCACCGGGTCCGGAATAACAGCCAGAATCAGGTGCAGTACTATTTTATCGAAAGCATTATCGGGCAGGGTTAGGCACTGCCCATCCATTACCTGCGCATTTACCGGTAGTTGCAGCCGGGCACCGCGCCGGATTAGCCGGGCCACCATAGCCGGCGTAATATCGGTAGCCGTTATCAAAGCTGTTGGGGGCAAAAAATCTAAATCGAGGCCGGTACCAGCCCCTATCAACAGCACTTTCTCGCCGGGTTTAACAGCCAGCAAACCAATCGCCTTTTGCCGCGATTGTAAGAAAACGCGGCTTATTAAATTGTAAAAAGGACTGTACAAGGTATACCGGCATTTGTTCCAGGTATTGGTGTTTATTTTCATCTTCCCCAATCAGGTAAAAAGCGCCAGGTAAATACGGCGCGTTGGCGCTGTTATAGGCAGATGCAAATCTAATCACTTATAAATTTCTGGTGTATGCTATTTCTGTAAATCTAGCGAGAGCAGGCAGGTTAAAACAGCCGTTTGGGTGGCGAAATATATTATTTGCGAGAATAAAAAATTGGATTTAACCCAAACAGACGGTAAAAAAATTAGGTTATAACGAAGATTAACCCGAAATAGAATAAATTTGCGGCGCTCTTTCCCTTATCCGGGAACTGATATTGTTAATACCTGTGGTAAAAAACATGCAGTCATCCACCAGCCTCAATAAAGACCAACTAATCTCCACGCCCGATCAGGTTGGCATCCACAACCGGTATTATATTTCCCTGACCGTAATTTTAATAATTGCCTTGGGCATACGCCTGGTGGCGGCTTTCTTCTCCAAAGGATTTGCTTACCACGACGATCATTTTGATGTAATCTCGATTGCCCAGAATTGGGTATACGGCATTCCGGTTTGGCTAAACGAAGGCTTGCCGCCCCGCCACAGTATGTTGTATGCCGGCATTCACTACGGCCTTTTTTATGTACTGGAGCAGTTAGGAATAACCCAGCCCGATACCAAGATGCTGCTGGTACGGCTGCTGCACGGCTTATATTCTTTGTTAATCGTATACTTCGGGTACAAGATAACCGAAGTGCTGGCCGATAAGCGCGAGGCCCGGATTGTGGGTCTGATGCTGGCACTGGTGTGGTTTATGCCGTTTATGAGTGTGCGGAACCTGGTAGAAATGGTTTGTATCCCCCCTTACCTGGCCGGCTTTTATTTGCTGGTAAAGCAGCCGGAAAATGCCAAAGGAAACCGTTATTTCTGGGCGGGAGCATTGTTTGCGCTGGCTTTTGTTTTCCGGTACCACTCGGTTTTGTTTGCCGGGGGTATCGGGCTGGTTTTATTGTATAACAAGCAGTGGCGTAACCTTTTATTTTTCAGCCTGGGCTTTTTGCTGTTAGCCACGCTTATTCAAGGCACCATCGATTTAATTTTTTTCGATTATCCTTTCCACTCGGTGGTTACTTATTTTTTATACAACACCGAAAATGCCCGGAATTTCAGCACGGGGCCATCTTACCGGTTTTTATTAACGCTGCTCGGCTTTATGGTGCCACCCCTGAGCGTATTTCTGCTGGTTGGTTACGCCCGTACGGCCCGGTTGGCGCCCATGTTATTCTTAGGCGGCTTGTTGTTTTTTGTAGCGCATTCGCTGTTTCCGAACAAGCAGGAACGCTTTATTTTGCCGTTGTACCCACTTTTTATGATTTTGGGTGTAATTGGCTGGCAGAGTTTTGTGCGACAATCACGGTTCTGGCAAAAACAGCGCAAATTGCTGGCCGCCAGTTGGAGTTTTTTCTGGCTCCTGAATATTATAACGGCTTTCGCGCTGGCCTTTACCTATTCTAAGAAAAGTCGCATTGCGCCGCTGGTATATTTATCGGAGAAGCCGGCTTTGTCCGGTGTTTTACTGGAATTCGGCGACCATAGCCTGAAAATGCCGCCTTTGTTTTACCTGGGCCGGATGAGCGCCCAGGCCGAAGATTTTGCCGACGATCCGAAAAATAAATGGCAGCCATATAAGAACGGTATGCCCCTGCCCCCAAACTTTGTTATGGTTTACAGCTTAAACGACGAAAAACCACTGTACCAACTGCAAGCCGAAATATTACCTGCCTATACGCCCCATTATTTAATAATAGTGGGCCAGGATGATTTAGAGAAGCGCCTGCAACGTGTACGACAACTCTATCCCCATCTTCAGTTAGAAAAAACCATTGCGCCCTCCCTTTACGACCAGGTATTACACCAACTCAACCCGCGCGTACATAAAGACGAGCGCATCCGGATTTATAAAATCTTACCTTAATCCCCAATAAACAATACTGCAGCCGCCATTTCCAGTTCCCCGCGCCAGCCCTGAAAGGGCGGCATAACCCAGCGCAGGGTGCAGCCCTGCGTAAAAGTACTACGAAAATAGCCCTGAATGGGCGAAATCTTCTAAGTACATAATAGCTTAACTTTCCGAAAAAATGTTCAGAAAACGTAGTTCTGAAATAGTACTGGTATAAACCCACCCGTCAGCATAAAAAGAGAGCCAGTTTTAAAAACTGGCTCTCTTCCATAATAAACTGATTATAATACTACAGCGAAGCCATATCAATAACAAAGCGGTATTTTACATCGCTGCGCAGCATTCGTTCGTAGGCTTCGTTAATCTGATTAATCGGAATTACTTCTACATCCGATAAAATACTATGCTGGGCACAGTAGTCCAGCATTTCCTGGGTTTCGGGAATACCGCCAATCATCGACCCCACCAGGCGCTTGCGCCGGGAAATCAAACTAAAGCCTGAAACGGGGGCTGGCTCCGGCGGTGCGCCTACTAAAATCATGGTGCCATCGCGGCGCAGCAAACTCAAATACATATCCAGGTTGTGCGGCGCCGATACCGTATCCAGAATAAAATCGAAATAATTCCGGTGCTCTTTCAGTTGGGCTTCGTCGCGGGTAACGATAAACTTATGGGCTCCCAGCGCGCGGGCATCGGCTTCTTTATTGGGGGAGGTGCTCAGCACGGTTACTTCAGCGCCCATCGAAGCGCCCAGCTTTACGCCCATGTGCCCCAGGCCGCCTAAACCGACTACGCCTAGTTTATGCCCCTGGCCAACCTGCCACTTCCGCAACGGCGAATAAGTAGTAATGCCGGCACAAAGCAAGGGTGCTATGCGGCTTAAATCCTGATCCGGGGCTACTTTAAGAGTATATTTTTCGTCGACTACAATTTGCGAGGAGTAGCCGCCGTACGTAGGCGTTTTGCCATCCCGTTCGTAGCTGTTGTAAGTGCCCACGTTGTGCACCTCGCAATATTGCTCCAGGCCTTCCTGGCAACTGTGGCAAGTCCGGCACGAATCTACAAAGCAGCCCACACCGCCAATATCCCCTACCTTAAATTTGGTTACCTGGTCGCCTACCTGGCTGATGCGGCCCACAATTTCGTGTCCCGGCACCATGGGGTAAATAGAACCGCCCCATTCATTCCGGGCCTGGTGCAAATCGGAGTGGCAGACACCGCAGTATAAAATATCAATCAGTACATCGTGTGCGCCCACCGCACGGCGCGCAAAATTAAATGGCCCTAAAGGGGTAACTGCGTCTTGCGCCGCGTATCCACGGGTTTGTATCATAGCTTTGTTTGTTTTTAGGTGTAAAAGACTAAAACGAGCTTTTGCTTTTCAAGGTTAAAGCTATTTAATCATTGTAATTTTCATCCGCATGACGGCGGGCAGCCGGGTCAGCAACAATGGGCGGCGTTGGAGATGGCGGCAGCAATGCGTTTACGGCATCTTTCAGAAGTTCTACTAACTCAGGGTCCATGTAACAGTAATTATCCGGGATAAAGAGTACCATAATTTTACGATTTCGCAGCACGTCCCCAAATGCTTGCTGCAACCGTTGCTGGTGCTTCTTTTCCATCACGAAAATAACATCGGCCCAGTTTAGCAGTTGCCGCTAACCTGGCGGCGGGCACCGGCAGCAGTTCCGGCCGATTTTACCTGCCAGCCCGGATAGTGCCGGAACACCGTCTCGGCGGTAGGGCTGCGCCACTGGTTACGGCTACAAACAAACAGAATACGCAAGCAGAAACGTTTAAGAGGAAAAAATAAATCAAAGGCTAAATTTAATTAAAGTATCTTTTCAGCACTTATATTACCCTTCATTTTAAATTTTAAGCAAGCAGCACCTTTTTACGTTATGGTACCGGCTCCCTCCTCTTTGCGCAATATTTTCGGTAATTTAGATATTTACCTGTTCGACCAGTTGCTGAAAGGCCGCATTAAGGAATATACCCAGTTACTGGACGCCGGCTGCGGCAACGGGCGCAATATCCAATACCTGCTACAGGCTGGCCTGCCGGTTTTCGGCATCGATCAGGATGCCGAAGCGATTCGGCAAGTACAAGAACGGGCGGCGCTCCTGGCCCCGCACTTACCACCCACTAATTTTATCGTTGCCGATTTAAATAATATGCCTTTTACAGATAACCAGTTTGGGGTGGTATTGTGTAGTGCCGTGCTGCATTTTGCCCGCAGCGAAGCGCACTTCCGCAAGATGGTACAGGAACTCTGGCGCGTACTACAACCGGGTGGCATGCTGTTTTGCCGCTTAAGCACTACCATTGGACTGGAAAACAAACTACCGCATTTGCACGATTACTTTTACCAAATGTCCCACGGCAAAAACTGGTTTCTGGCCGATGCTTCTTTACTCCTAAACCTGGAAATTACTTTAGGTGCCCAACGCCTGGAACCGCTTAAAACCTTACTGGTAGAAGAACAACGCGCCATGACAACCTGGGTGCTGCAAAAATCAGCCTAGCACAGTAAATTATCTCCCGCCTTTTTTTCGTTTTCAATACCAATTCGGCTCCATTCCAATTAGCTGGCATTTTCCCGGAAAAATAAAATTGCCCATTTATTATAACCTTAAAAAAATACCTACTTCTGGGTATTTATAAATATTAAATTTCCTTCTATTTTTACATATTAATTATATTATACTTTGTAAACCAATATCAAAATAGATTAAAACCAGCTTATTAAGAGCAATAAACCTCTTTTCCAAAGCCTATTACCATAAAAATAATCAAACTTCTATCTTTTATCCTTTTCTCAATTATTACCTATTTGCATGAAAAAAAACTTACTCCTGACTACGTTTGTAGCAATGGCCGTGTGCGGCCAGTTAAAAGCACAACAATTATTGGGGGTTGCCAATAGCAACTTTGCCGGTATAAACGGCTTGCCCATGAATCCGGCGAGTATTGTCGATTCCCGGCTGGGCTTTCAGTTAAACCTGGTGGCTTTTGACGTAAACCTATCTAATAACTATATGCGCTACAATGCGCCCAACTCTATCATCAAAATGTTAAGAAATGATGGGGAATTTGATGATACGTATCTGGAAGAGAATTTTAACGGTAAGCCCAAAATGTTTACTACTTCCATGGATTTCCGGGGGCCTTCTTTTATGGTTACGCTGAGCCCAAAGCACAGTCTGGCGTTCACAACCCCGGTGCGAGGCGCTTTCCAAGGAAATAATATTTCGGAAAACCTGGCCAAGTTAATAGACACGAAAGAAACCGATGATCTGCTGAATAAAGTGAACGATGGCAATGAGTTTAGCTTAAACGGGAATTTAAACCAGGAATATGGCCTGGCTTACGGACGCGAGTTATATAACACGGGTAAACACGTACTAAAAGGTGGCCTGAATGTTAAACGCGTAACGGGTATATATTCTTCTTACCTGGTAAACGAAGACTTGCGGTTTAAGCTAACCGAAAGAACCGATGCCAACGCCGAACCTTATAATGTACTGGAGATAGAAAATATAAATACCCGGTATGGCTACGTAACCAACGATGATTTTTCGATTGAAGAAATCACTAACACAGACGACCCCGTTGAACTTGCCCGGAACATGGGTAAATGGCTGACAAATGGCGGCGCACTAGGCAAAGGCTGGGGCATGGATTTGGGTTTCACGTATGAATACCGCCCGCAGATAGATAATTATAAATACACCATCGACAGTGTGCAGTACCTGAATCACCGGAAAAATAAATACAAGTACCGGTTAGGCATTTCCTTAATGGATGTTGGTGGGGTACGCTATAAATCGCCAGACGTTCATAGTTTAGATATAAGCCGGCAGCGGGTAGAAATTGATTTCCGTGATTTTGAGGACTTAGAAAAGCCCGAAGATGCAACCGAGGTACTGAACGAGTCGTTTGGCATTCAACCATCGGATATTCGCAATTCTTTCCGGACCGGTTTGCCTACCACTTTAAATATTAACCTGGATACCAGGATAACTTCGCGGTTATATGTAAGCACTACCTGGATACAAAGCCTGCGGGGCAAAACCGCGGTAGCCATGCGGCAAAATTCTTTACTGGCCCTAACACCCCGCCTGGAGTACAAAATGCTGGAACTGGCTATGCCCATATCGTTACACAATAACTACTCGGTATTTGGGGTAGGCGCGATGGTTAAATTAGGCTCGTTCTTTATTGGTTCTGATAATATTGGCGGTGCGCTTAATGTGGGCAAGCCTTATGGCGCCAATGTGTACATGGGCGTATCGTTGCTGGCTTTAAAGCGGGAAATTAAAAAAGCCCCGAAGGCTAAAAAAGTTAAAACCCAGCCTTCGACCCCGGTAGTAGTTCCGGCCCCGGCTACCACGCCAGCCTCCGACTCAACCGCTACTCCCCAACCAATCCCGGTACCCACCCCGGTAAAAGAATAAATTAAAAACCCGGAACGGCGCTTATTAACAGCAGCCGTTCCGGGATTAAATAATTTAAATAAATATTAATGCAGCATTTTCAATAGCGCTTCCGCGGCTGGTTCCGACGAAGCCGGGTTCTGGCCGGTGATGAGTAAATCATCGGTTACCACGTAAGGCGCCCAGTCAGCGCCTTTGGAGTAGTTGCCACCCAATGCCTTTAGTTTATCTTCCACCAGAAAAGGCACAATATTGGTTAATTGCACGGCGGCCTCTTCGGAGTTGGTAAAACCGGCTACTTTCTTCCCTTTCACCAGCGGCTCGCCGGTAGGCGCTTTGGCCCGGGTCAGTACCGCCGGTCCGTGGCAAACGGCCGCTACCGGCTTTTGCTGCTGATAAAATTCCTCAATCAGCTTTATCGAGTCCTGGTCGGTGGCTAAGTCCCACAAAGGGCCGTGGCCGCCGGGGTAAAATACGGCGTCAAAGTCGGCCGCTTTTACTTCGCTTAGTTTCTTAGTCCGGCTTAGTTTCTCCTGCAGCGCTTTATCCTGGTAATACCGCTTGGTTGCTTCGGTTTGGGCATCGGGTTCTTCGCTTTTCGGGTCGATGGGGGGCTGCCCGCCTTTGGGCGAAGCAATGGTAATATCCACGCCCGCATCGGCCAGTTTATAATACGGAGCCGCAAACTCTTCTATCCAGAAACCCGTTTTTTTACCGGTATCTCCTAACTGGTCATGTGAGGTCATTACAAATAATACTTTCATAGCAATATATTAACAGGTAAAATAGTTAAAGCTCTTACCCACTGGCAGAGCGAAGCTATATTTCACGGTATTTTCAGGCTGGGGTTACAAGTTATTATTCTAACCTGGTAAAATCAGGGGACGGGCAGCTTCCGGGCCAGGTACAAATAAGCGCCCAGTAAATGGTGCGTAAACACATTTTCGCTGGAGTTGGGGTAAACCTTGTAGTAAGCTTCATCGGCCGGCAGGATAATATAATTACCGGCCCGCATGTAATTAGCCGATGGATAATACGCGGGCGGTACAAAGCCCGGCAGTTGCTTTTGCACAAACTTACCCGCCATGGTACCTAAATATTTCTGGTTTTTGCGCAAGGCTTTGCGGGTAGGTTTATCCAGTTGGTTAAAGGCATAATTTAAGGCAATATTCTGCGGAAACTTTTGCTTTTTAATCACGCCCCGGGCATCCCGAAACGGGTTCAGCGGGTTAAAATCATTAATAGTCTGGATGCTGACCGGGGTTTCGGGTACCCAGTCGGCGGTATTGATAATATTAAAGGCCCAGCCATAGGCGGTTGCCACTTCGTAATCGTAGGCAAAATAGAGGTTCCCTGGTTTAGGAGCCGCAATGCAATAAGTTTTGAACCGGATATTTTGGGCTATTCTATTTTCCTGCTGTAGTTGCCGCAGGTAAGCGGTTAATAAATAAGCAATGGCACCGCCCTGGCTATGGCCCACTACTATAAAGTCGCGGATACCGGCCTGGGTGCACGAATCTATTTTAGCCAGAATATCGCGCGACAGCGCCGCCGTACCCAACAGCCAACCCACGTGCACCGCCGCCCGGGGGTTATGAGCCAGCTTGTAGTTAAAAGTAAAATCTTTAGACAAGGTAAGCTGCCCGGTAGCCGGTACCATGGCCGAATAAAAATTTTCGAGCCAGCTTACCGAACTCCGGGTGGTACCCCGCACACTAATGGCAGCCACCGCATCTTTACTGATAGCCAAATCCCATTTATTCAGCAGGCCCATGGTTGGGGAGCGGTACACAATCTTAAATTTTTCCGGTTTGGGAATATTTTTGTAATGAACCGTATCGGCATGCTGGGCCGACAAATACATCATTTCGAGCAACTCCTGCTTGTTAAAACCGGGCTGTAGCTTTTGCCCGAACGAGGTGATAACAGCAGCAAAAAAGCAAATTAAGGTTAGAGCAGAGACGCGGTGCATGGATTGTAAACTAGTTATTCAATTTTCCGGCAAGTTAACAGGCTGCTGGTAGCTAAATTAAAAGCAGCAAATCTTCCCATACGGCAACCCTTGCTAAAAGTCAGAAATAATGGGTACGGCCGCCGTGGCCGGCTGCTTTAAGTAGCCCGACAAAAATATTTATACAAATATTTAATTTAGAAATTTACCACCCTTACGCCTTCTGAAACCGGAGAGCACTTTGAAAATATTTTTATAGGTATAAACCAATTGGTGAGCTTACTTATTTAAAGGTAACCGCGTAATTATATACTTACTTTTGCACCTGAAATTAACCACGTGTTACCGCTGTTTTGAACCCGCCCATCCGCAAAATTATTCACATCGACATGGACGCTTTTTATGCGTCGGTGGAGCAGCGCGACCACCCGGAACTGCGGGGCAAGCCAGTGGCGGTAGGAGGCTCGCGGGCGCGGGGTGTGGTAGCAGCCGCCAGTTACGAAGCCCGTAAGTTTGGCGTGTTCTCGGCCATGGCTTCTAAAATTGCCCAGCAAAAATGCCCCAGTTTAATATTCGTAAAGCCCCGTTTTGAGGTTTACAGCGCGGTATCAAGGCAAATCCGGGAAATATTTCACCAATACACCGATTTGGTAGAGCCGCTTTCATTAGACGAAGCGTACCTGGACGTAACCGAAAATAAAATTGGCATGCCTTCAGCCAGTATCATTGCGAAGGAAATAAAAGCCCGCATTCAGGCCGAAACCAATCTCACCGCCTCGGCGGGCGTTTCGTTTAATAAATTTCTGGCCAAGATTGCTTCCGATTTAAACAAGCCCAACGGCTTTACCCTCATCACGCCCGATAAAGCCGCGGATTTAGTGGCGGGCCTGGCCATCGAGAAATTTCACGGAATTGGTAAAGTAACGGCCGCTAAAATGCAGCGCATGGGCATTGCCACCGGCGCCGATTTGCGCCAACGATCCGAAGCTGAGCTGGTGCGGCAGTTTGGCAAAGTAGGTCATTATTATTTCCGCATTGCCCGCGCCGAAGACGAGCGGCTGGTACAGCCCCACCGCATCCGGAAATCGGTGGGTTCGGAGCGCACCTTTGAAGAAGATTTAATTGCCGAAGAAGATATGCTGGAGCGCCTGCAGTTTCTGGCCCAGGAAGTTGCCCACGACCTGAGCCGCCTGCAAACCACCGCCAAAACCGTTACGCTTAAACTTAAATATTTCGATTTTGTGCAGCAAACCCGCAGCAAAACCCTGGTGGGCCACCTAAACGCCGCCGATGCCATTTATACCGTGGCCCGCGATTTACTCCGCACCCCGCAACTGCCGCAATACCCCGTGCGGCTGCTCGGCATCTCGGTTTCTAACCTGCTTTACGCCCACGATTTACCACCCCATTACCAGCTTACCTTAGACTTTTAAAACTTACCCCCTCTTTTACGGCTACCGGTGCCAGGCCTAACCAAATAAAATACGAGGCAAAAAGCCAAAGCAGAACTTTCCGCCTCTACCCGCAGATAAAACTAAATATTTCTCTATACTTGCAATCCAAGCACCACCGTATCTGCCATGCGCCAAAATTACAAGACCAATATTTACACTGCCCTAGCCCTGCTATTATTTACCATTACCACCGTTTCGGCCCAACGCAAAGCCGATCAGCAGGAATGGAAACCGTTGTTTAATGGCAAAGACTTATCGGGCTGGGATATAAAAATTGCCGGCCATAAGCTCAACGACAACTACAAAAATACCTTCCGGTACGAAAACGGCATGGTGCGGGTAAGCTACGACGAATACCAGAACTTCGACAACAAATACGGGCACATGTATTACAAACAGCCCTACTCCCACTACATTCTGCGTTTCGAATACCGTTTTACCGGCAACCAAACGCCCGGCGGCGCTACCTGGAACGTACGCAACAGCGGCATTATGTTTCATTCGCAATCGGCTGAAAGTTTAACCCTGGGGCAGGAATTCCCGGTATCGCTGGAAATACAATTGCTGGGTGGCCTGGGCAGCGGCGAGCGCAATACCGGCAACCTGTGCACCCCCGGTACCATTGTGCACATGAACGGCAAACTCAACCCCAACCACTGCATTAACTCCAACTCCCGTACCTACCACGGCGACGGCTGGGTAAAAGCCGAAATTGTGGTACTCGGCGATTCGGTCATCAAACACATAATTGAAGGCGACACGGTGCTGACTTACCAGAAACCCCAGATTGGCGAAATTGGGTGGGCCCAGGGCAAAAAAGATGCCTACACCGATGAATGGCTGAGTAAAAACGGCATGCCCTTAAAAGAAGGTTATATTGCGCTGCAGGCCGAAAGCCACGCCATCGATTTCCGAAACGTCGAAATATTAAACCTGAAAGGCTGCACCGACCCGAAAGCAAAAGGCTACAAATCTTACTACGTGGCGTCGGATAACAAACCCTGCGAATACGGTTTTTGGGAGAAGCTGAAGCGGGTATTTAATTAGGAAACCAGTTAAAACCTGCCTTTTACCTACTTACCCCGCTGATGTCCGTTTAGAGAAGTGTAACGGGCGCCTAGTAATAAAAGTAAGTTTTGGACAACCGGATGTAAGATGCTGTTAATCCTCCCCCTACCCCCTCTAAAGGGGGACTGGCCAGGGTCGGTTTTATTTTCTTAGCTGGCGCCAGCAGCAAGGGAAGCGCCTAAGTGGTGCCGGTTTAACGAAGGTGACTGGTACGAATAAAGTGCAACTGGTGCCCAGAAATAAAAGAAAGTTTTGGACAGCCAGAAGTCAGCGGCTTCCTTTCATTTTTAGACACCAGTCAAAGACTGGCGCGATCGGAACAAAGGTACGATCAAACTTTTTACGATTGCGCCTGCGGCTCCAGAAATAAATCCAGCGTAATCTGGTCGGCGAGTAACTTGCCTTTATTTGTCAGGTACAGTACCTCATCCTGAATCCGGATATATTCCTTCCGGAGCAATTCGTTTAAATACTCTTTTTGCTGCGTTGGTAAATCCACGCCCAAAGTCCGGAGGTGGTTTAAATCGCAGCCCCAGCTCGTGCGCAGGCTGGTGAGCAAATATTCGTTGGCCTGGTCTGTTAAGGTTAATGCTTCGCGTTCAAAGGCCAGTTCGTTTTGCGCCAGGGCCGCCAGATATTTAGCATTGTTGGCCACATTGTATTGCCGGGAGTAACCGTTAAACGAGTGGGCACTCGGGCCTAAACCCAAATAATGCACGCCCCGCCAGTAATTGCTGTTGTGCTTCGATTCGTAGCCGGGCCGGCAAAAATTAGATATTTCGTACTGCGTAAAACCGTGGGCCTGCATCTGGGCTACCAATATTTCGAACTGCTCGGCTACAAATTCATCTTCGCTGGGCTTAAAGCTGCCTTTTTTGGTCCACCGACCCAGCGCCGTTTTTTCCTCAATAGTAAGCGCATAACACGATACATGCTGCACCTGCAACGAGAATAATTTAGCTAAATCGGCCCGCCACAACTCGTGCGACGGCGCCGGAATGCCGTAAATCAGGTCGGTGGTAATATTCGTAAAGCCGGCGTCCTGCGCGTATAGCACCGCGTTATAGGCTTCGGTGGCGTTGTGCGCCCGGTTCATGCGCCGCAAATGTTCCTCGTGAAACGACTGAATTCCAATGCTCAAGCGGTTTACCGGCGAGGCCGCCAGTTCCTGCAGCTTCGGTTTCGTTAAATCATCCGGGTTAGCTTCCAGCGTAATTTCGGCATCGGGGGTAATATTAAAGGAGCGGTGCAGCGCCTCGGATAGTTGGGTTAATTCTTCGGAGCTGAGCAAAGAAGGCGTACCGCCGCCCAGGTAAACGGTGTTAATTATTTGGTTACCAAAATAATGCTGTTGCAAAGCAATTTCCTGGCAAATAGCATTCACCACGCTGCTTTTATGCCGCAGCGAAGTACTGAAATGAAAATCGCAGTAATGGCAAGCCTGCTTGCAAAAAGGAATATGAATATAAATACCGGCCACGGCTCTGCTTACGCGCTGTTATTAAAAAGATTAGTAATATTTGTAGTAACTTCGTTCCGGACTGTTGCCGGTAAACAATACAAAGGTAGAAACAAATACCGGTCCGGGTTCTGTTCATCTTTTTAAATATTAATTCTGATAAAAGCTATTGCTGTTGGTATTAGAACAAATTAACCGTACCACTTACATTTTGCAAACATATGGCGAACTCCCCTCCTGTTTTAGGAGGGGTAGGGGTGGTAAAAACAGCCTATAACAAATATTGAAACGCATGCATTGGGTTAGGTTTATTGGGGGATGCATATTTTTCCTGGTTTTGGGTACCGCCAGTTGGGCCCAAACGCCATCTAAACCAGCATCCAAACCAATACCTGCCCGGCCGGTGCACCTGGTACTAAAAACCACACCAACCGACCAGAACGTACTACAAAAATATAATTACAAAAAATCTGTTTCCGATTCTCTGGGCGCGCTGCAGGAGCTAAAAGCCCTGACGCTGCAGTTACAAAACGATGCTTATTTAACGGCCTCGGCCGATAGCTTTTATTTCCGGCGCGACACCTTATACGTGCAATATTTTGTGGGCGACCGCTACCGGTGGGCCCGGCTGCGCAACGGCAACCTCGGCGACGATTTGCTCAGCCGCGCCGGCTACAAAGAAAAACTGTACCAGAACGTTCCTTTCCTGCCGAAAGAATGGACCCGGTTACAGGAACAGGTGCTTACCCTGGCCGAAACCAACGGTTATCCGTTTGCCCGTATTTATTTAGATTCGCTGGAAATCCAGGGCAACCAGATAGCCGCCACGGTGGTATTGGACAAAGGCCGCTTAATGGTTTTCGATACGCTGCAACTCGAAGGAGATACCCGCACCACCAAACGGTTTTTGTCGAAATATTTACAGCTCTACCCCGGGCAGGTGTACAACCAGCAAAAAGTAGTGCGGGTGCAACAACTACTGCGGCAATTGCCTTACCTGGAAATAACGCGCCCCCCGCAGGTGCACTTCTCCGAAAACAAGGCAAGTTTAGTCTTGTTCCTGAATGATAAAAAAGCGAACCAGCTCGATGGCATTGTGGGCTTTTTGCCCGACCCCAACAGCCAGACCCGCAAATTTTTAATCAACGGCGAAGTTACCCTCAATATCCGGAACATGCGGGGCACCGGCAAACAACTGGGTTTGCACTGGCGCAAAGTAGAGCGGGGTTCCCAGTTACTAGATGCGAGTTACGTGCACCCCAATTTGTTGGGTTCGCCGCTGGAACTCAGCGGCAATTTTAACTTGTACAAGCAGGATTCCACGTTTCTGACCCTGCGGCCGCGCCTGGAACTTTCGTATTATACCCTGCACGGCAGCCGCGTTAGCTTTTTTACCCAAATCCGCAGTTCGCGGCTGTTGCTCTCGCCGGCCGGGGTGCGCACCCTCCGCGACACCCTGCAACTGGCCGATGTAAAATACCACGCTTACGGCATCAGCTACCAGCGTAACACCCTCGACGATATTTATTTTCCGCGCCGGGGCTACCGCACCGAAGTACAACTGGCCGTAGGCAACAAAAATATATTGCGCAACAATGCCTTCGAGGCCAGCTACTACGATACCATTGCGCTCCGCACCACCCAGCTTACCGGCGCCTGGCGCTGCGAATATTACTTTAAACTAGGTAAAAGCAGCGTGCTCCTCACCCGGCTCCAGGGCGAAACCCTCATCAACAAGCAACTCTACCTGAACGATTTGTTCCGGCTAGGCGGCCTTACTTCTATCCGGGGCTTTACCGATTTTTCGTTTTACGCCTCTACCTACGGGGTAGGCACCCTGGAGTACCGCTTCTATACCGCCCCCGACTCGTATTTACTGCTCTGCTACGACCAGGGCTACTACCGCCGCGATATAAGTCAGAACAGAACCCAGCAATATCCTTATGGCCTGGGCGGGGGCATCAGCTTTAGTACCGGCGCCGGTATTTTCCAGTTTATTTATTCGGTGGGCCGTTCCCAGGAACTAAAGCAACCCATCAGCCTGAATTATTCTAAAATTCATTTCGGTATTGTTAGTCGTTTTTAGGCTGGTTTAAACTACGCCCGAAATAAATTAAAAAATTAAAGCTGCTAAAGCTAAAGCACTTAGCTTTTAATCAGAATATTTTTAGCACCAGGTTTTGTTTATTTAAAATACTTTCCTACTTTTGTATTACCAAACAGTGCGGGATGGAGCAGTTGGTAGCTCGTTGGGCTCATAACCCAAAGGTCACAGGTTCGAGTCCTGTTCCCGCTACCAAACACATTATATAAACCCTTGTAAATTAAGTTATTACAAGGGTTTATTGTTTTTGGGTAACAATAGAGTAACAAAATCTAAAAATATGGATTCTTTGAGGCTCGATAATTGTTACCTCATAAATGTTAACAACCAAGTGTAGTTTTAATCATTGTTAACGAAAAGCAGAAGAAGGAATTCATTCTTTTATAATGGGAAATGTGAGTATATTAGCATCTTTAATATATAGCTACAAGATTTCTGATATTCTTTGCCTAGAAAGAAGAAACAAGAGTTCTCTACTGCTTTGTTCTAGGATATTACAAAACCAATAATCCCGCAAGTGCGGGTTAGTTATATCAAAGTACTTTTCAATAAATATATGGAAGCAAAATTCTCAGGTGCCGTAAAAGATGTAATTTCTTTAAGTAGGCTGGAAGCCATCCGTATTGGAAATAATTTTATAAGTCCAGAGCATTTAGTTCTTGGGATTATCCAACAAGGTGAAAATTCCGCAATAAAAGTATTGACAGGTCTTAATGTGCCTATTCAATTAATTGTGAAAGACTTGGAAACTTCTCTGCCAAGAGAAATGAATCCACAAGATTTACACGGTTCTATTCCTCTGACTAAGCAAACAGAAAAAGCTCTTAAAATAACCTACTTAGAGGAGAAGTTGATTAATAGTGAAATTAAATTACCTATTAGGCAAATAGATACTCTTCATTTACTCTTGGCTATTCTTAGGGACGAAGATGCGGCTACAACTAAAATTCTTAAAGGATTTAATATAACATATGATGTACTTAAGGATAAAGCTCTTGAATTCTATAGGAATAATTCTCAGGAAGAAGAGATTTCTACTATTAAAAATGAACCAAAAGAAGAGGTTTCACCTTCCGAAAACATAATAACTGATTCATCATCGAAAGAGGAAAACGCATCTCAATTAACGTCTAATGAAGAGGAAAATATCTTGGAGCAGTCGAGTGTGCATTTAGAGTTTGAAATACCTGATTATTTATCGGACGAAGAAGCTATTAAACTTATCAAGGAAGGGATTTTGCTTGCAAACAGTACTTATAGAGGTTTAGGGGGTAGTGGTCTTAAAGTTAATGACATTCGTGTAACGGAGCCTCATTTTGAGCTTATTGAAAATTAGTTATGAGGAAGATTCACATTATACTTGACCCTAGAGATGCAAAAGATAGTCCAGAACTATTAAAAGCTTTAGGTGAAGTTTTTCAACAGGATAACCTTACGCTTAACCTTTCACAGTCTCAAAGGGCTGAAGACCTTAACCCTGAATTTAAAGAGTTTGAGAATCGAGTGTTTGATGAATCTGATCAAATTCTGAATTTAGAGAATAGTAAGATTGATGCAGATCTAAATTCTGATAATAATTTAAGTGAAGAACATAATCCAAATACTAAGGCAAACTCAAAGCTTAAAATTGAAAAGTGGTATACAAAGCTCAAAAATCGAGGGGTTGCCTTTGGCTTAGAAGTGTATAAAATGGCCTTTAGAACAGCAAAATATATCTCTGACGTCGAACCATTTTCTGACTCAGACAAAAAATAAAATGCAAATCCCCGCAAATGCGGGGATTTGCATTTCATATGGGAATAGCCCCTTCCTTCTCATAAGAACAGTAATACCTCATGGTGGATCTAATAAAAAGCTTCATTGATTTCTTTGTTAATAAGGAAAACAAAACTTCAGCTAAATACATATGGGGTTTTATAATCTTTGTCTTATTATTAATAGCGAACGACATTACTGGTTTTACGAACTATTATAGCACCCATAAGGGTCTTGAAGTAGCTAAGGAGGCTACTGAGTTGTTAAAAGCAGACTCCCTTTCGTCAAAAACAAGATTAGAGCTTGAAAGCGTTAGAGACAAAGCAATAACCAGAAAAAGTATAATAGATAAAAGTACTGACTGGTTGAAGGCTGTAAATTGGAATCAAGTAAAGATTAAAATAGTACAGAATCAGGATAACCCAGAAAAAAATCAAACCATTGTCAGAGAGTTGCCAAGAAGTGCTATATGGCATGTAGTGACTTCTACAGTTTTGTTTATTTTATTTGGAATACTAGTAGCATTTGTTTCATTGTTTTCACCAGATATTGGTGGGTTGGTAAAAAGAGTAATAGTATTCTTTATTGTTAGTGTAATCACAGCAGGATTAGCTTGGTGGCTTTCATTCATGTTTGGTCTAATTCCTAAAATAGCTGGTAATTGGCTTTGGAACTATATTTTAAATATCCTTTTGCAGTTACTTTTTGTATACACAGCTATTAAATCGAGTAAAAACAATAAAAGTACAAGGTGAAGGTATAACCTTGTTTTAGCATATAAAACATGAATTTTTAACTGTTTGTATTAAGTCAGAAAATCACTTTTATCTAGGTAATTTTATTAGATTTAAAGACCTTCTTATAATTATGAGAAACCCATTTAAGCATAACTCTTCCTTGAGAAAGACCGGAGTTTATAAATTAATAGGGAATAGCTTAGTTGAGTTTGAAGAATTGCCTGGCAATGGTTCAATTAATGCTGTTGTTAAAGATTTGGGATTTGGTTTATCGCAAATTAAGACAATATTTACATTTAACTCAAAAACACTTGATTGTATTGGGGTAAAGATATTTACTAAACAGGTTGTTTTTGCTAGTTTAAGGAAGGACATAACCGCACTCTCATTAACCAGCTTAAATAATGAGCTCAAAAGAATTGATTGGGAGTATGAGTATTCTAGTCACGCTATTGAGGAAATCCTTAATACAGGAATAGAAGAAAACAATTTAACTTTTGACTACTTAAGTTCAGTTACTGAATTAATTAAAGAAAGTCCTACATTGTTCTTAGCTCCTAGTCTTAAGCTTTACTTAAGTTTTGAAAACAATTTACTTATTGGGTTTTCATCTTCAGAATGGAATAGCACAGAAGCTAAGTGGCTTAAAAATTTAAATGAAAAGCTATATTCAATAATGGTGTCTGAGGCAACCAATCATCATGACAATGAACTCGATGCAATGGAAGAGGTAAATATTCAGTGCCAAGCTATTCGAAATATCCCAAACGCTATGAAAAACATACATATACCAATGCACTCAAAGCCAAATGGAACATATAACTTTTATAATCTTTTAGCCGCTCATTACAATCGAAAGAATACTTCTATAGACGAATTCAAATTTATAAATAAAGGAAGGTTTATTGAATTATATCCTAATGAATTACAAGTAGGCAATTTTATCTATAAGTTCTCAACGGTGGGAATGTTAGATGAAGTCTTTTTGCGAGAGTCAAGTGATTAATTGCTGACGTTCTGGGAGAACTGAAATAAGCTGTTCAAGTGTTGCATTTTTATAACTCTAATTTATATTTCTGTCCTTATTTATAAAAATATTATTTATTCTAATCTAAATAGGTCTACAATAACAGACATTTAAAGACAATAAAAATAATATTTAAATCAGATTAAAGTTACTTTAATCTGATTTAAATATTATTAATTGAGACTAATTCTAACAGCCTAACATTTAACAATCATTATCACTATTGAGTTGGTCTTGAAGCTCTCTTTTTTTATCTTCTAATTCTGACAATGTTAAATGTTCAAAGCCTGTATAAATACTTATATGCCCATTAATGCTGTGAGTCATCTTATCTTGAAAATTTTCTTTATCTAAGCTCTTAAGTGCGAATATTATTGCAGATACATCAGGCAAAGAACGCTTTGTAATCCTCCTTATTTTCACAGGAATAATTTTACCCATTTCATTTAAATTTTCTTCCTTTTGAACTTCTTCATATTCTGTTCCAGTTATTCTGTCTAATAAACTTTGCCTTGCAGAGTTTTTAAGAAGCAACTTATAATTTATATTGTTTTCAATTAGTGATCTCTTGTACAATAGATGAACATCGAGAACAAACCCTCTTCTAAACTTACCTAGAACTAAATCTTCTTCAGTCAGGTGTGGTTGCGCCCAATGTTGAAATGTTGAATAATCAACTCCCACAGCTTCACAACTTGATTTTATAGTAAATTCGCCAGACGAGTATAACAAGCAAATTTGTTTCGCCCTCTTTATCTTTTCAGCATTTGATAATTTTACTTTAGCCTTCATATATCCGTGTTAAATTACTTCTTACTACAATGCTTATCTCCTCATCTAATTGGCTAATTAATTTATTATGAATTGTTATTTGTTCAAGTTTATTCATCCCCCATAGCTTTCTAAAATACCTACTTAGTTCTGACGGTGAAAATAAAGGATTTATATTATTAGAAAGTTTTATTGTTTCAATGATTTTGGTTAATCCACCTGCACTCTCTATACCTAATAATATGAATTGGTTTTCAATATCCTTGAATTTTGAAATTTTACTAAAATCTAGAATGGAATAGTTTATTTTATGAATATCATAGTATTCCTTTCCCCAAAGCAGGACTAATTTATTAAATACAACAGGGTTAAATAGTTTTTCAACTTGGAGATTTTCCTCTCCAAAATTTTTAATTGACCAAGATTTTAGGAATCTATAATTCCATCGTACTTCAAATCTCATTAAAAACTTTCCTTTATGCAGATTCATCTTTGATTCTAATCCTTTATCATAAAAGATTTTCTTTCTTACACCGCTATTAAAATAGAGGGTATTTTTCTCTATAAATCGATTAAAGTATTTACAATCTCCTATTAGCTTGAAAATTCTTTTTACCTTAATAGGAACTGAAAGATTTCCAGCAAAATCAAGCCTCTGTATAATTGCATCATATAAATTTACTTCTAAGCTATTTTCAATATTTTTAATAACCATCATAAATTGTTCATGGTTTAATACTTTTAAATTATCTCCGAAATAAAACTTTGAGAGACTTCCTGTTATTCTTAAGCATCTATTTGTATAGCTTATTATTAAATTAGGTTCTAAATAACCTCTTATCCCTATTATTTCTCCTGTTTCATCATCGAATACCGGTCTTTTCCTTTTTAAATGGGAATCATCAAAATGAGTAATTACACTCCTTTTGATTATACTTATAGTATCTACCATAATATTTTGACAAAATATGTCAATTATATGACCTTACTATAACGTTTGCCCCTTCTGAGGGTAATTAACGTTGATGCCTCTTGCTCTATTTCCTCATTTGTCCTAACTCTGTTCCTTAGAAGCCATGAATCTATTTCCTGTTTATTAAAATAAAGTTGTTTGCCATTTGGCCTATAAAATGGAATATCACTTTTAGAAGTGAGTTTATAAAGAAAACTTTTTGATAAGCCCGTATAGGCTGCCACTTCATCAAATGTGAATACCATTTTTTGAGAAAGCAATAGATTCTCAATCCTTGCTAACCGCTCTTCAACTGTAATAAGAATTTTGTCCATTATTTTACATTTTAAAAGTAAATAGAATGGACTTGCAAGCCCTGTTATGTAATTACAGAGCAAAGAAAGCTAAGAAAGGAAATAATTGTAATTGAGAGAGATTGAGACTTATAAAAATCTCAATGTTTTATAGAATTTATGAGCCTCTTTAATTCTTCTGTTCCCTTGGGCATTCCTTCAATACTCATTAAATTTTTTGGTGTAGTTAAATCCCCGCCTTTGATAACTTTTCCTTTGCTAGTGGAAAAGAGCAGAAATTTCTCAATTATTGAAGGATATTTAAAATTTGTTATTAAATTCTGCCTTAGTAGTTCTTCAAAAAAGACCACTAGTAAACGGTTACTTTTCAGCCATATTATAGGACTAGTTGAGGTAGTAATATTTTTTGAAAAAACATTCTTTAAAGTGTCTACGGTAGCACTTCCATCTATATAGTAGTTAATCAATAATGAATGAAGCTTTTCTAAGTACTTGTCGGTTCCTAACCAATTTAATGTATAACTATTGTCTTTTTTCTTTTTAATGCCAATAGAATCTAAACTTAAATATAGAGCTTTAATTCTGCTATAATCGTTCATTAAAACTTCACCATACTTATTATACTGTTCCTTTGCTTTTCTAAGTTTATCCTTTTCAAATAGTTCTTTTAGCTCCTCAATAAAAATGACTCGCTCTAAATCAGAATTAAGCAAAGCCATTCTGCTCTTTATCATTAAGAAAATTTCTTCATCATTATTTCCTATAAAATGTAAGCCTTCTTCAAAGATATACTTGTATGTTTTTACTGCTAATTCTTTTACCATCAGATCCATTTAAATAAGTATCTATTTCTTAAATATTAAAAATCGATCTCTGGTAACCTGCTTACGGCCTGTTGCTTTAATGCTTCTACTGCCCTAACATACTTTTGAGTATGCTTAAAGCTAGTATGGCCCAATAAACTAGATACAGTACTAATATCTGTCTCATATATTATCAAGTTAGTAGCAAAGGAATGGCGGGCAACATGGAAAGTTATATTTTTATCAATACCAGCTTGCTTTGCCCAGGCTTTCAAGCTCTTTAATATACCTGTATGTGAGGGCAAGGTAAATACTTTAGTCTCGGGCTTACCTTGCTCTCCTAATAGCTTTATAGAGGAGTTATTTAGATTTATTAATACTGGCCTGCCTGTTTTGGATTGCATTACTTTCAAAGTCCCATTAATAATGTTACTCCATTTAAGAGCTTCTACATCACAATATCTTAGGCCAGTACAGCAAGCAAAGAGGAAAGCCCGCTTTACTTCTGGATTGCCGCAGTAGGCGCTTGCTAGAGCTTGTATTTCAGCAGTACTTAGAATATCCTTCTTTATACCGTCAGTCTTTTTGTTCTGAATATCTAAGGCTGGGTTAATAGAAATTACCTTTTCTCTTGTTGCCTGTTTTAATAGCTTCTTAAATTTAGCAAAGTAATTATGAGGTGTTTCTCCATTAAGATGCTCCTCTAGGTAAGTTTTAAAGTCTAGGCAAAATTGCTCTGTTACTTCATTAGGATAAAGATATTCTTTACCGGCAAATTCCTTGAAATACTTGCAGCAATATCTTACAATTCTAATATCCTTATTTTTATAGTTGCTTAGAAAGTTTTCAAAATAGGTAATGAAGTTTACCTTTTTTTTATACTCAGGCTCAAAGCCATGTTCCAAAGAATTAATATAAATTTCTCTTTTGGCTCTCAAGCTCTCAGCCATTTTGAGGGTTTCTTTATTATGTTGCCGGTCAATAGGAGTGCTGGCTTTAATTAAATAGAGCTTTAAGAACTCATAGTCCCTTTTACCATTGTGGTAAATATCCAAGTAAAGAGACTCTTTGCCACTCGCTAACTTTTTTTTTCTTAGTTCAACTCCCATTATTTTACCTATTATCTTTTGGTTTCCTTTGCTTACCAAAGATAACAGAATTAATATAACGAGTAACAAACGAGTAACAAAAAAAGAGATAATAGGAGAAAAAGAAAGAAATCAAAAAATTAATTATAGCCTTAAAACACCTTTAAAGCTAGTTTTTTGTTTCTTTTACTTGCTGTTTGTTTCAGGTTTTGTAGCTGTTCCCGCTACCGAATAATAAAGCAATACCTTGTAAGTGAATAACTTGCAAGGTATTCGTCTTTTTAGGGGTAACCAAAATGATGACATTTTTTCGCATTTATAAAGTTGCCACTTCAAAGGTAATGAGTCTATAATAACTTTGAAATTCTGCTACCAGCCTTTCACAAGTAACATTTAAGCTAGTTTAACCGGAAGACCTGATACGTTTACAAATGTTGCAGCCATTAAAATTTAAAAAGTCCCGAAGGGCTTTAACATTTGTTAATAATTAGCTTCTACTGGTTTAATGGTATCATCACATGCCCAACCCCCTAACACAATCCAGGTTCCTATTGCTGGTGAAGCAAGAAAGCCTATAATAAAATACTTCCAAAATTTCCCCCTTGTCAAAAAACATATCCTTACAAGGGTATATAGAAAAAATATGTTAAAAACTTTATTTTAAATAGATTTCACTATATAGGAAACTAATGCCTTTGCAGTAAGTATATTCACCTATTCTAACGGTATAAACCCTTAGTAGATAGTAAAAAACACTTAGCAGTTGGAGATTGGAGCGCATGGTTAATACATTTGGGATACCTATAATTCCCTACAACGATAAATTAAGAGTAAAGAAATTACACGAATACGAGATTCTGGATAGCCATTCGGAAGGTTCTTTCAAACACATAGCTTCTTTAGCAGCCCATATCTTTAAAGTTCCTATTGCCTTGGTGTCGTTTGTGGATGCCGAAAGAGTTTGGTTTAAGGCCAATGTAGGCATGGAAGGGGTAAACGAAGTAGACCGGGGCGTAAGTTTATGTTCTTTGTCTATTCTGAATGACGACTTAACCATTATTCCGGATGCCTTAAAAGAACCATGTTTGCTAGCCAACCCTTTAGTTGCTGGCAGCTTTGGGTTGAGGTTTTACGCCGCTGCCCCTTTAAAAACAGCAGATGGTTACAATCTGGGTTCTGTTTGTATTGTCGATAAGGAGCCCCGGGATTTTAATGCGGCCGACAAGTCAATGTTAGCTCACCTGGCTGATTCAGTTATGAAAGAACTGGAACTGTGGAAGCTAAAGAAACAACATAAACTAGCCAGTTAAACTTTTACTGATGCAGCAAATAGAAAAGCCCTTTTCATTCTAGT
>NZ_BJYS01000042.1 GCF_007991635.1 Adhaeribacter aerolatus
AGTTTGGTGAAGCACTAGCTGGTTCGGGTTATTCAATATTCTATAACTATTATCAGCCAGCCCCAAACATTTAGGCCGAAAAAGACTTAAAATTCCGATGAAGAACAATATAGATAAAGCCACGCTGCAATTTATTGCGGATTTAAAAAGAAATAACACGCGCGAGTGGTTTGCCGAAAATAAAACCCGGTATGAGGCCAGCCGGGTTGATTTTATGCAATTTTTAGAAGGTATGCTGGCCGGGGCGGCTGCCTTTGAGCCTTTGGCGCTGGGGCAGCAGGCCAAAGATTTGGTTTTCCGGATTTACCGCGACGTACGGTTTTCTAAAAACAAAGATCCGTATAAAGATCATTACGGCGCTTACCTGGCCGAAGGCGGCCGCAAATCCATATTACCGGGTTATTACCTGCACCTGAGTCCGCAAAACGGGTCATTTATTTCCTGTGGGCTGTGGATGCCGCCCGCCGAGTTCCTGAAAGCCGTGCGCCAGGAAATAGATTACAACCTGGCGGAGTTCCGGGAGTTATTGGAAACGACGGCGTTTAAAAAATACTTTAAGGGGGTAGAAGGTGAAAAGTTAAAAACTAACCCGAAAGGCTACGAGAAAGATAACCCGGCTTTGCCCTTCCTGCGCCATAAAAGCTGGATGGTGTCACACCCCTTACCTGATGCCCTTTTAACCAGCAGTAATGCTCTGGAGGTAGTACTGCAAGCCATGGAGCAGGCCCTGCCCTTTAAAGAATTTTTAATGCGGCCTTTGCTGGAAATATCTGCTCCGGAAAAGAGTTGATGCCTTAAGATTTATAGGAATAATGTTCAAGGTAGTATCTGAAGAATTAAAGCTGGGTTATTTTGGCCGAAATGGTAAATTTCAGTTAGTTTCTACTTGAGGCTTTGCTAACCGGAATTGGTATTCATAAAGAATAAAGCCGAACAGGATAATATATTCCAAGGCGGTGAGCCAAAGGTTTTCGGAATAAGCGCTGGTGCGGTAGGTAGCGTAAGATAGAAAAGCGACTGCCGACCAAACCAAGGGATACCGCCACCGGGAACACGTAGCCAAGGCTACCAGGGTGGTTATATACCAGGGATGCACCACGGTAGCAAGCACCAGGTACAAGGTGAAAGAAATTAAAAGCAGTTCCCACCATTGCCTGGCCGCATGGCCGGATTTTATTTTTTTGCCCAGAGCCAGGTATAATATTCCGGCTACGGTAATTAAAGAGAGTAAAGGCCCAATGCGGGCAATATCGTTATAGCCGTATAAGCGAAAGCCCACCAAGCGGAAAAGATAATACAGGCTGGCATTAAATTCGAATTTCTGAAAATACAGGTTTATACTGTTCAGAATATTAGAAATCAGTTCGGGAGAAAGAAAAGGAAAAAACAAGGCTACTACAACCAGCCCGACCACGGTGCCATAACCCAGAAAAGCTTTAAACCCCAATCGGCGCCACACCAAGGGCAGAAAAAGCAAGGGCCATAATTTTACCCCCACTGCTAACCCGAACAAAACAGCCGAGAAAAATTTCTTATCGCGTAAAAGCAGGTAAAAACTAAATAACAGAAAAAATATTAGCCAGGCTTCCGGGTGCAGGTTACCGGTGAGTTCGATGATAATTAGCGGGTTAAGCGCATACCACCTCATTTGCCGCTGCGGCAAATGCAGCAAACGTAAAATCCGCGATAAGCAAAAAAGAGAACCCAATTCGGCTAATAAAATAAATAGCCGCAGTATAAAACAGTTTAACCAGAAGCTGCTGCCACCTACATAATTAGCTAGCCCAAATATTGCCTGGCAAACCGGCGGGTAAACCGAGTAATATTGCGGCGAATTTAAGCGCTGGTAAAAATCCTGGGTAAGTGCCGGAATTAAGTTACTGTTCTCGGGGAGGAGATAGTAGGCGGGCAGGTGCAGGTAAGGATTTTCGCCGTGGTTCAGCAGGGTGCCATCCCAGATAAACCTAAAATAATCATCGGACAGGCGAGGGTAAGAGAATAAGAAAATCAGCCGGAAGGCAATTGCCAGGTACAATATGGTTTTTACCCGTAAAGGCTTGCTTATCAGAAGATAATAACCCGCAAAAACAATCATCAACAAGCCTGATAATTGCCCAAAATGGGTGCGGGGCGTAAAATAAGCTAACCCCACATACGCCAACACCGACGAACTTATAACCAAAGTCAGTAACCATTTGCTCTTTGGTGGCATGGCTGCTTATTGGCTGTGTTTAATTGAATAATAAAAAACTAATCCAAATCCCAGGCTGAGCATAACGTGGAAAGGCAAGGTGCCGTAGCTCTGCAACCGGAAATCGAGGTAAACCCCAAACAGAAAGTACAGGCACAGCAAACCTTCCAGAAAAGACAGCACCGATACATTCTTAACGGCATACAAGCTGTGCTGCCAGCGATCCTGCGCCGAACGGATGTTAAATTTAGGCGTACGGATAAAAGGCGTTTTTTTCCCGAGAAAGCCTTCTACCACAGCAATGCTGTTGTGCAGCGACAAGCCCATAGAAAAAACCAGGAACAGAAATAATTTAGGTATAAAAGAGAATAAGCCCTTTGGCCGGTCCGAATCGAGTTGCCGGAAAGAAAGCCAGTAAAACAAGATTAAAGCCACCAAGCTGATAACGTAAAGTCCCCGGATGGAAAACAGCGGATTATAAACCGAAATATCCCGAATGAAAAATATTGCCGGCACACTTAAAATAGCCGCCACCAGTAAAGCCACAAAAACGCTGCTGTTGAGCAAATGAAACAGCGCGTTTACTTTTGTGCCAAATGATAAATTTGCGTGTAAGATGCTTTGCAGGTGCTTGCGGGCGGTTTCAGCGGCGCCTTTGGTCCACCGGAATTGCTGCGATTTAATGGCGTTCATGGCGGCCGGCAGTTCAGCGGGGGCTTCCACGTTCTCCAGGTAGCGCAACCGCCAGTTTTTAAGCTGGGCCCGGTAACTCAAATCCAGGTCTTCGGTCAACGTATCGGGTTGCCAGCCACCGGCATCCAGGATGCAGGTTTTTCGCCAGACACCGGCCGTACCATTAAAATTAATGAAATGCCCGCCTACCGAACGGCCCGTTTGCTCTACGGTAAAATGCGCATTTAAGCCAAATGCCTGCAACTGGGTAAGTAAAGAGTAATCCTGGTTCAGGTGACCCCAGCGGGTTTGTACCACGCCAATATTAGGCGCATCAAAGGCTGGTATGGTTTTTCGCAGGAAATCGGGTTTGGGTAAAAAGTCGGCGTCAAAGATAGCGATAAACTCACCGGTGGCCGTGGCTATACCGTATTGCAAAGCGCCGGCCTTGTAGCCCACCCGGTCGGGCCGGCGCACGTGGGTAATATTCCGGCCAAGCGCCTGGTAAGCGTCTACTTTATTTGCTACCAAGGCAGTGGTACCGTCAGTAGAGTCGTCCAATACCTGTACCTGTAATTTTTCCGGCGGATAATCCAGCGCCATAATGGCATCCAGTAGCCGCTCGGCTACATAAATTTCGTTGTATAAAGGTAGTTGTACCGTTACCGCCGGCCAATTGGTAAGCAGAGTAGGAGCAGGCGTAATAACCTTGTTGTTTTTTGCCCGGAAGTATAGCCACGCCAGTTGCAGTTGCACCAGACTATATAAAAATATAAAAGTCAGGCATAAACTGTAAACGGCAAGAATTAATATTTCCAGACTCTTCATGGCAGGTACTAAACTACAAATATCTGAAAATAGTCAGGATAATTTTATAACCTGCCATAAAGGTGCCCTTTACGGTACCCGATATTTTAGAAAAGCCAATCCGTTTGCGGTAAGTTACCGGCACTTCCACGCACCGGAGTTTTTGTTTAGCCGCTTTTACCTGCATTTCCACCGTCCAGCCATAATTCCGGTCTGCCATTCCTAGTTGTACTAGTTTATCGGTCCGGATAGCCCGAAAAGGTCCTAAATCGGTAAAATGCGCGCCGTATAAATATTTTAGTAAAGTAGTGGCTAGCCAGTTGCCGAATATTTGCTGCGGAGTCATGGCACCTTGTTGCCGGTTGCCCAGCGCACGGGAGCCAATAACCAAGTCGGCTTTATTTTCCAGAATGGGCTTTACCAACTGGGGCAATTCTTCGGGATGGTCGGAATAATCCCCATCCAGAAAAACAATTACGTCGGGCTGGTGGCTGGCTGGTTTATTCAGCGCATAGGCAATGCCGGTCAGGCAAGCCTGGCCATAGCCTTGGCGAGGCTCTTTTAAAACAGTGGCCCCGGCTGCCGCTGCCGCTGCAAAAGTGTTGTCCGCTGAATTATTATCCACCACAATTATATCATCTATCCCTGTAGCCGGAATATCCCGGATAACTTTCTGGATTGATTTTTCTTCGTTATAAGCAGGTATAATGACATTAATGCGTGGCATGTACTAATAATTATCTGGCAAAGATGCGCAATTTAGTTTAAGGTATTTCATCTGATCTCCGGCCGCTGGAATTCAAATTAATAAACAGTGCCGAACTGATTGAATTGATCGGGTACTTTATTTATTCGCCAGATTTTTAAGGTAAGTAAAAGCAGCTTTCGCAATAAATTAAATTAGTGGTAGTTTTAGAAGCTGGTAACGGTTACCCTGATTATTTACCGCAGGTTAAACAATAAAGCGCCGGAATAGTTAAATAAAGATAAAAATTAGATTATGTTAAAAGTTGGCGACCAAGCCCCTGATTTTAGTTTGCAAACTGCTGCCGGCGAAGTATTCCGGTTAAGCGAAGTACTAAAAAAAAATAATGTGGTTATCTATTTTTACCCGAAAGACGATACCCGGGGCTGCACCGCGCAGGCTTGTTCGTTCCGCGACCAGTACGATGTTTTCCGGGAAAATAATGCCGAAGTGGTAGGCATCAGTTCAGATGATGTACAATCGCACCAGCAATTTTCGGCCAAGCACCAGTTACCTTTTACCTTGCTTAGCGATGCAAAAGGCGAGGTTCGGAAACTATACCGGGTGCCCCGTACCTTTGGCATTGTGCCAGGCCGAGTTACGTACCTGATTGATAAAAAAGGAATAATCCGGTATAGCTTTAACTCGCAGTTAAAACCCCTGGAACACGTATCCGGTACCCTGGAAATTCTCAAAACATTGAATTAAAGGTTTTACCGGCGGTATTTCTTTGGCTTCTTTTATTCAGCTAATACCTGATTACCCTTCTGCCCTCCGGGCACCTTCCCTAAACCAGGGAAGGAGTTCGGCCGAACCGGAGCATTATGGAATAGCTTTGTTGGAAGAGGCTTTGTTTATATTGTAATTGAATCTGGCAAGGCATCAGCTAAGCGCATATACAGCAGTTTGGCGATGAGGGCCTTTTGGAAGATGTTCTTCTGGGTTTCCGGTGCCGAGGGACGAGGGATTCCGACGCAGGAGGAAAGGAAAGATGAGTAGCCCGAGTGGCCAAACGGAGCCCGCCGGCCCAGCGGCTTCTTATACTTTTACTACCAGTTAGCGCCTATCCATTGAAAGATGTAATCTATCAAAAGATAGACAAATGGAACATCAGGCCATTCATGGAATAGCTGGGGTAATACTTAATTAATTGGGGTAAACTGCCAGCCAGCTTTTAATGCCTATTCCTACGTGCGGATTTAATCAGTTTAGTATGTTTGAGGCAGGTAATCTGTTCAGGTTTGTTTTGCCAAATAAAAAAACAGCTAATTTAAGTAGGCATAATGCCTTGGGTTTGTTCCCACTCCCGGTACTTGGTTAATTCTTCCTGAAAAGATTTGATAAACCAAGCCATTAAACTAATATCATCGGCGTACCCTAAAATTGGAATAAAATCCGGAATTATATCTATCGGGAACATAAAATACAGCAAGGTGGCAATACCCACGATAATTGATTTTTTTGATACATTCCGGTAATCACCCCGGAAATAACTCCGCACCAGCCGGATAAAAGAAAACATAATATCCCGGATTTGAGCAAATCCCGATTTATCGCTTTTTACATCAATTAATTTGGTATAGGAATCGCGCAGGAGTAATATTACTTTGGCTTTTTTGCCAAATAAACTCGTCGCTTTGCGCAGGAAATAAGCAAATATTGCGTTTTGAGAAATCTTCAGACCTTGTTCTGCCAGGCTTGCCATAATATTTTTCTTTAATTTTGTATGCCCCTATACGATCAGGTTTTTATTAAGGTAATATTTCGCTAAATTAATTTTCATTATCTTATCCGAGAGTTATGCTAACCAAAAACCAAACCGGAACATACCCCGCTTACTTCGAAAACTATGTTGCGCAGTTACCCGATACCGATGTTTTTGAAGTGCTGGCGCAGCAACCCCAGCAATTAAGAGCCCTTTTGCACCAGGTAACCGAAGAAAATGCCGAAAAAGGATATGCGCCCGGCAAATGGAGCATTAAAGAAGTGCTGGGCCATTTAACTGATTCGGACCGGATTTTTGCTTACCGGTGTTTATGCATCAGCCGCCACGAAACGCAATCTTTGCCCGGCTTTGATGAAAATACTTACGTGCAGTATGGCGACTTTAACCGTCGTTCGCTGAACGATTTAATTTCGGAGTTCGAGCTGGCCCGGCAATCGCACCTGGCCCTGTTTAGCAGCCTAAACCAGGAAATGCTGGACCAGATTGGCCTTGCCAATAACAAATCGGTAACTGCCAAAGCCCTTATTCTGATTACCGCGGGCCATACCTTGCACCACCTAAATATTTTAAAAGACCGTTACCTGAACCATTTATGGACGGCATAAAAAAGCCGGCTTGGGGGCCGGCTTTAAGGATGCTGCGTTGAAACTTAGGCTTACAACAGTTCGTTCGCCAGGTTGGCCAGTTCCGACCGCTCGCCCTTGAGCAACGTAATGTGGGCGTATAGTGGATGATCTTTGGCTTTATCAATCAGGTAAGACAAGCCGTTACTTTGGGTGTCCAGGTAAGGGGTGTCTATCTGGTAAATATCGCCAGTAAACACAATCTTAGTATTTTCGCCGGCTCTCGAAATAATGGTTTTTATTTCGTGCGGGGTTAGGTTTTGGGCTTCGTCTACAATGAAGAAAATATTAGATAAACTGCGGCCCCGGATGTAAGCCAGCGGTGTAATCATGAGCTTTTCCTGCTCTACCAGTTCTTTTATTTTCTGATTTTCCTTCGTATTCTCCGGAAACTGGTTCTGAATAAATTTCAGGTTATCCCAGAGGGGCTCCATGTAAGGGTTCAGCTTCGATTTAATATCGCCGGGCAAGTAGCCAATGTCTTTGTTACTAAGCGGCACAATGGGCCGGGCCATGTAAATCTGTTTGTATTCGCGGCGTTGCTCCAACGCCCCGGCCAAAGTAAGCAAGGTTTTACCAGTACCCGCCATACCCTGAATGGTAACCAGCCGAATATTGGGGTTCAGAATGGCGTGGAGGGCAAAAGTTTGTTCGGCGCTGCGGGGCTTAATACCGTAAGCCATTAATTTATCTACCCGTTCTATTTTTTTCTGCGCTGGGTTGTAGTAAGCCAGTATCGAATTTTTGTAGCTTTTGAGTACAAAATAATGGTTATCTGTCGGAGGCTCGGGCAATACCGCGCTGCTTTCGCAGAATCCGTGGTCGTACAATTGGTCTATGGCCTCCGGTGCTACATCGGTGAGTACATCGTTGCCGGTGTATAAATTATTAACGTTTTGAACCTTGCCGGTTTCGTAATCTTCTGCGTTCAGATTTAAGGCGCGGGCCTTCAGACGCAGGTTAATATCTTTTGTTACCAGAATTACCTTCCGGTTGGGATATTCGTGCTGCAGTTGTAGAGCCGAATTCAAAATTTTATGATCGGCTTTTTTCTCCCCGAATATCTTCTCGGCATCTACCTGGGGGGCCTGAATCATCAGCACCTTAAAATTGCCTTTATCGGAACCGTTAATGGGCAGCCAGTTCTGCAGCATCATTTCGTGCGACAACTTATCGATGAACCGAATAAATTCCCGGGCTTCGAAGTTTTTAATTTCATTACCCTTCTTAAAAGTATCGAGCTCCTCCAGTACGGTAATTGGGATGGCTACATCGTGCTCCTGAAAATGCTCGATGGCGCTGTGATCGTACAAAATAACCGAGGTATCTAAAACAAATATTTTCTTATTTTTAGCGTTATCAGATTTACTCTTCCTGGGGGCAGCAGCCCGGGTGCTTTTGGTTTCACTCATATATAAACTTAAACAGGTAAGAAAAATTTAAATTTGGTTTATTAACCTTAAACCTAAATTGGTTTTAGTATACGTAAAACCTTGGGCTAGTATAAGGTTTAATAGTTAGATTTTGGATGGGGGCAGCATAAATATTTTTCGGAATAATTAAGCCGTTTTTTATTGCCTTGATAATGAACAAAATGTATATTTAAAGGCTTGCGCAAAATCAGCCGGGAGCCTAAGTGGTTTATAATTAAATTTTTTGCCCGAAATGCTGATTATTACAGAGGAGTTGCCGTACAATTGTGATTAAATTTGTCTTCTACGTTATATGTTAAATTATTAAATAAAACTTTTAATTATTATGGCCAAAGCACAAGACGCCCGCAAGGAAACAAAAAAGAAACCCCTGAAAACTGCCAAAGAAAAAAAAGCAGAAAAGCAGGAAAAGAAAAAATCTTACGACTAAGTCCGGATAAGTAGAATTTCTGGCAGGAAGTCTCGTTGTTAGCGACCGAGACTTCCTGTTTTATTTTAGAACATATATTTATTAGCCTTGTTTTGGGTGCGTTTTAGCAAATTTGTTTTATTAATTAAAATAATATTGAAAGCATGAAAAAAATTTTAGGGTTTGCGCTGTTGATGCTTTTTTTTGCCAAAGCCCCGGTTCAGGCGCAGTTTCTGAAAGGTATTATTATTAACCGCTACGACCGGAATGCCATGCACCATGGCAAATGGAAATACCTGGACCGCTCACACGGTCGCCGGCTTATTTGCTACGGCCGCTTCGACCACGGCAAACAGGTAAATGAATGGAAGTATTTTTACCCGAGCGGTAAACTGCGGATGGAAGAGAAATATACCTGGGAGGGCGACAGGCGCCTGGTAGATGTAACCTTTTACCACGAAAACGGTCAGGTATCAAATAAAGGATTGGCCCGGGTAGAAATTCAAAACGATAAAACCCATTATTACTGGTTTGGCGATTGGGTCTATTTTGATACGGAAGGTTCTTTCGAGAAAACCGTCACCTACAACAATGGCCAGCCCATTCAATATTTATACCCCGACGGACGTGTTGAAATAGTACCGGAGAAATTACCCTCGCAAACGGTAGAATTCAGGGGCCGTTAAACTGGGTTAAGCTAGCTAAGGGTATAGTACGGTTCTTTTTCCTGGTCGTGCAACCGGATAATACCATGCAATACCAGGGTTACTAAAATGCGCGAGGCCCGTTGCTGCGAAATATTGGCCAGGTGCATAAACTGCTTTAAAGTAATGCGGGGTTGTCTCTGAAACTGCAGCAGCAAAATAGTTTCCTGTTTGGTGATGGGCTCGTAAGAGGGTTTAACTGCATCTTCGGTTTTAAGTGAGTGCAGCACCATTTTACTCGTTTGCACCGATTCGTCTTTTACCCGTACGTAACCCCGCCAGTCGTTTTCGTTTGATTTGGCCAGGTGGGGTTTCTGCCGGCTTTCCGGCACAATGATTTTTAAAACCGTTAATTCATTGTCGTGTTCAATTTCTTTAAAAAATAACCGTACTGGCGGGTCGCAGTAAAAATCGGCGGCTTTTTGCAAACTGTGCTTTTCTTCTTCCGGATCGATGCCGCAAATTTTGCCGTTGTCCAGCACACCCACCAGTATTATGCCGCCCCGGGTATTTGCAAAAGCGGCTAAGGTGCGGGCAATTTTATTCAGGTGCGTAATGGTTTTTTTAAATTCCAGCCGGTCACCTTCGCCGTGCGCAATTAATTCTTCTAACTCACTCAGCTCAAACTTCTTCATCATCGTCGTCATCGTCGGCCGCAAAACCAGTTTGAGCGGCACTATAGCGCCAGAGCCGCTTGGCCAAAGCCGTATTATAAGTTTCTTTACTTGATTTCCGGGCTTTTTTGTTTTTAAAATATTTACCCGAAACCCCGGCTACTTCAGGCGAAGTGGCTAAGTAAATTATGGTTTCGGCGCCTTTAACAGCACTTTGCATAAAAGGCCGGCCCAACTTAAATAACCACTTAAGCAAGCCAAAAGAAGTGGTGCCGAAATTACTCGCAATTACGCCGGGGTGCAGACAGTTGGCCGTTATACTGGTTAATTCCAGGCGGTGCGCCAACTCATACGTAAACAAAATATTGGCCAGTTTAGAATCGCAGTAAGCCGTAAAAGAAGAATAATTTTTAACGGTATGCGGCTGGTTAAAATCCAGTTGCCCCAGGCGGTGCGCTTCCGACGATACGTTGATGACCCGGGCTGCTTCGGCGTTTAATAATTGCTGCCATAATAAATTTGTTAACAAAAAGCCGGATAAATAATTAGTGGCCCAGCACAGTTCGTAACCTTCGGGAGTCAGGGTAAATTTGCCCGGTAAAATGCCGGCATTGTTTATTAATACATCTATATGGTTAAAGCGGCTTTGTATTTCCAGAGCTAATATTTTTAAATTGGCCATCCGGGATAAATCGCAGGGAATAAAAAACACCTGCTCGTTTTTAGATTCCTGCTTTATTTCGGCCAAAGCAGCTTTACCACGGGCGGCATCGCGACTAACGATAATTACCTGGGCGCCTTGCCGGGCTAATTCTGTTGCTGCTACTTTGCCAATGCCGCTGCTGCCGCCGGTTATTATAACTGTTTTGTTTTTCATAGGGTTTGGTTGGTAATGCTATCGGCTTTACCCAAATATGAGCGGTAAGCGGTGCGCAAAGAATATACCAGTATATAAATTATAAAGTTTTATTTTCCGGATTATTGCGGCAGCAACCAATAAGTAGTAATGGCTTTATTAACCAATAGGCACAAAAAAAGCGGGCTTGGGGCCCGCTTTAATAAGACAAGTATAAATATTCGGATTAGAAGGGAAGATCGTTATCTGCTTCGTCGGAAAGGAATGAACTGGCCGCAGGTTGCGGCGAAGCTGCCTTGTAATTGTTATTGGCATTTCCCGTGTTGGCCGGAGCGGCGCCGTTAGCACTTTCAACGCGCCAGGCACTCAGGTTGGTAAAGTACATGGTGGTACCGTTTTTGGTAAATGGCTTGCCCGAAAGGTTAAAAGTTACTTTTACTTCGTCGCCTATCTTGTATTGATCCAGCACGTTGCACTTATCCTGGGTAAGCTGAAACTTAATATATTGGGTATAAGAACCGTCTGGAATCTCCAGGACAAACTCTCTTTTCCGGAATTTATCGCTTACCTGGGTCTCGTCGAATATTTCGTGCAATCTACCTTGAACATCAAAAGACATAGTATTTTAATTTAAATTTTAGCTGAATGTTATTTACAAAGATACGTATTTCAGGGCACAATAATTCCTTTTAAAGGTATAATTTTGTCTGGTTTCTGAACCGCTAAATGTGGTAATAACGTAGTTGTAGCTTTATAAATTTTAGGTCGGAAGCACAAATTTGAAGAAAAATTCCATGCAAAAAATAGCCATTGCGGTTCACGGCGGGGCCGGTACCATCTTGCGTTCGGCCATGTCGCCGGAGAAAGAAAGACATTACCTGAACGCCCTCGAAAGTGCCGTAAAGGTAGGTCACCACATTTTAGCCTCCGGCAGAACGGCCTTGGAAGCGGTAATTAAAACCGTGCAATACCTGGAAGATGAGCCTATATTTAATGCCGGCAAAGGATCGGTGTTTACGCATGAAGGCCACCACGAAATGGATGCCGCGGTTATGTGCGGCCAGACTTTAACGGCCGGGGCCGTGGCGGGTGTGCGGCAGGTACGGAACCCGATTTTGCTGGCCGATGAGGTACGGATGCAATCGGAGCATGTGCTTTTAAGCGGAGCCGGGGCTGAAGAATTTGGCCGCGAAAGAGGACTCATTTTTGAACCGGATAGCTATTTTTACGACGAGTACCGTTACCAGCAGTGGCTGGAAGCACAGCGCACCGATACCGTAACCCTGGATCATACGGAGGATCGCAAATTTGGTACCGTAGGCGCCGTAGCGGTAGATGTATCGGGTAATCTGGCCGCCGCTACTTCTACCGGCGGCATGACGAATAAAAAATACAACCGCATCGGCGACAGCCCCATTATTGGTGCGGGTACTTACGCCGCCAACCACACCTGCGCAGTATCGTGTACCGGCCACGGCGAATATTTTATGCGGGCCGTAGTGGCTTACGATGTGGCGTGCCTGATGGAATACAAGGGGGTTAACTTGCAGCAGGCTTGTGATTACGTGGTAAAAGATAAACTGGTAAAGCAGGGCGGGGAAGGAGGTTTAATTGCCGTAGACCAGGCGGCCAATATTATCCTGAGCTTTAATTCCGAAGGGATGTACCGGGCCTCCCGGTTAAACAACGAGTCCATTTACAGCCGTATTTACAAAGATTAGAAGGATATTCTAGAGGTAATAGCAATTGGATTTCCGCAGCAGATAAAGTCTTGCTTTAATATGGTCAATTTAGCATGTTTGCACCACCAACTAGCAGGTGGAAGGACAGTTTTGCGTTAATAATTGAAGTCTTAGGAGGGACCTCATCCCCCAACCCCTTCTCCTTGAGGCGAAGGGGAGCTCCGGTAATGCTTTGTTTAATGGAAACGCTTTTAGCTGCTGGTGAAAGATTGTAGTATAATGTATTATAAAGATTAAATATTCAATTCTCTTTTACTTTCTCAGTAAACATTTAACCAGCATTCTTGCACTAGCACTGTTCCTATTAAATATTCAGAATTACTTTGTACGTGGAGCGGTAACAAACCCGCATTTATAATTCATAATATCGAATCTTTAATTTATTGGAGCACAACAGCTCTAAGAGTAATTAAAGTCTCTCTCCTTTTTCAGGAGAGGGATTTAGGGTGAGGTTCTCCCGTAACAGCAATTAGTAAGCGATATCTTCCCGCTTTAAGTGCGTTGCTTTATCGCGGTAAAAAGTGCGTTCGGCAATATCGTAGAGGTTGCCCTTGGCCAATACGTGCATAATCAGGTTCTCGATGGATAAAGCCGAGCCTTTGGGTACTTCCAAGGTGTTATTGTGGTTGATGTGGTGCCCGTCGATTATAATTACCAGGTTGGAGCCAATGGTTTCGATTTGGTTGCCGTTGGTGATTAATACACCGGTATCTTCGCCCAAGCCAATGCCAATTGCTTTGGGGTGCGTGGCGACGGCCTCAATCAACCGGCCGAACCGGCCCCGCTTCACAAAATGAGAATCAATAATTACATTCCGGATCAGACCCAGGCCTTCGCGTAATTTTACAGCCCCTTTCATCAATGCCTCGGGGCTGCTGCCGCCCTTAATCATAATTTCGGACATGGCCATGGCGCCGGCGCTGGTACCCGCAATCACAAAGTCTTCTTCCAACTGATAACGTTCCAGGCAAATTTTCAGAAATTCGCTCTGGCCAAAAAAATTAACCAGCCGAGATTGGTCGCCGCCGGTAAATAAAATGCCATCGGCGAGCCGCAACCGTTCGAGGTATTCGGGCAGGCGAGCGTCCTCGGGCGTCCGGATGTGCATTAACCCAATATTATTACAGCCCAGAATACCAAAAGCGCCTACATACCGATCGCCTACTTCCTCCGGAATCATAGAAGCCGAGGTAATTACTTCGATGCGCGGGTTTTTATCGCGCAGTTCAGTTACAATTCTTTTTAAAATACCGAGTTCAAAAAAATCGAGGTGATATTTTTTCTTCGAATTCGGGTTGGGGTAAGTTCCTTTATCCTCGTTTCCGCCAATGGCAATCAGTTTTCCTTTCGGTATAGTCACGTATAAATTCAGAAAATGGTAAGCCTTTAGTCAGGCAGTTGAAAATATTAGTCGCTGTAAAATTAAAATAAAACCATTTATAAATCTCTTTAAACCAAGGCTTAATTTCCCAACTACAGCCGATTTAATTATTGGGTTTACTTAAATTAAACAACCAGGTTTTTAACCTATTAAAAAGAGGGGCGTATAGAAACCCAGAAGTCAGTAAAATATTAAAGTAAAAAACTATGGAATTAAAAACATTGAATGATCTTTTGGTGCATCAGCTGAAAGATTTATATGGCGCTGAACAACAATTACTGAAAGCCATGCCTAAAATGCAGGCTAAAATTACCGCCAAAGAATTGCAGGAGGCCTTTACGAAGCACATGGAAGAAACCCAAAACCAGGTAAAACGTCTGGAGCGGGTTTTCCAGTCGTTGGGCATTAAGCCGGAGGCCGAAAAGTGCAAAGCCATGGAAGGTTTGCTGAAAGAAGCCGAAGAATTTTTGACTTACGATGCCGATAAAGCGGTAATGGATGCCGGTATTATTGCCAGCGCGCAGCGCGTAGAACACTACGAAATTGCTGGTTACGGCACCGCCTGTACTTATGCTAAATTCTTAGGCCATACCGAAGCCCTGAATTTATTGCAGGAAACTTTAAGCGAAGAAAAGAAAACCGACGAAAAGTTGTCTTACATCGCCGAAACATCCATTAACATTAAAGCCGAAAACCACAAATAAGCATTTAGGTTTTATAAACAAAAGCCCTGACGCTGCTATTAAGCGCCAGGGCTTTTTGTTTGTTAGCCGATTAGTTTATCTAAGGTACTCGTTGCTACCGCATGGTAATTGGGACGGGCGTTCCGGTATATATTAGAAGCCCTGTTTGCATCTTTAGCCTTGATACTTTTGTAAAGCGGAACCAGGAATTTACGCCGGCCAACGGTAGTTAAGAATTTTTCCAGGGCCGGGTAGGCGGGCGCATACGCTTGCTGCACGGCAAAACCTAACCAAACCGCTAATATTTCAGCGTTGCCCGAATTGGTTAAATCGAAAGCCCTATCTAATTCCTGGATTTGCGTTGGGTTTAAGGTTGGTTCTATTAAATGCAGAAAATAAAGCCACTCGTGCGTAGACCAGGATTCTGTTTTTATAACCGAGGCCGATGGATTTTGTTGCCACCTTGCGGCTTGCTCTTTTACCTTTTCGAACAGGAGCGAAGTGAGGTAGGGTTTATTTTCGGGTAAACCAGGCCGGTAAATCCAGGCTTCGGGCGCTACAACTATGGCCGAATTACTGGGTAAGTTAAATAAATGCTGTTGCAGAAAGGTCAGAAAGTTTTCGGTGTCCATGGCCCGAAAAGCATTTTTGGTAAAATATTCCCGGATAAATTGATCGAAGGCCGGTCGGCCAAACTTTTCTTCCAGGGCCAGCAAAAAATAATTGCCGTTTTCGTAAGCTATTTCGGTTAGTCCTTCGTCGGGGTCGCGGTCAGTCAGGTTTAGCTTTAAGCAGGTATCCGGCGATTCGGGCCCGAGTTCCTGCAGGGTTTGCTGTAAATCCGCGTACCCGAGTACTTTTAACATATCGGCGTAATCTTTTCCGTACAACGCCTCCATAATGCGCCGCTCAAAATAAACGGTAAAGCCTTCGTTCAGCCAGAAATCGTTCCAGGTGGCATTGGTTACCAGGTTGCCCGACCACGAATGAGCCAGCTCGTGGGCTACCAGGCTGGTTAGAGATTTATCGCCGGCAATAATGGTGGGCGTAACAAAAGTCAGCATTGGGTTTTCCATGCCGCCAAACGGGAAACTGGGCGGCAGCAACAACAAATCGTACTGGTCCCATAAATACTGCCCGTATAAATTCTCGGCGGCCGTAACCATAGCTGGCAATTCGGCAAATTCCTGGTAAGCAGCTTCTAACTGCTCCGGTTCGGCGTACACACCGGTCCGATCATCCAGTTCTTTAAAAACCAGATTTCCTACGGCCAGTGCCATCAGGTAAGAGGGGATAGGCCGGGTTTGCCGAAAATTATAAATGCCGGTGGTATTTTTTTGCCGGGGATTTTCAGCGCTCATCAATGCCAGAAACTGGGTTGGCACCTGTACCTGCGCTTCGTAGGTAAACCGGATGCCAGGGCTATCCTGGCAGGGAAGCCAGGTTCGCGCCAGAATCGCCTGCGATTGGGTAAATAAAAAAGGATATTTTTTGCCGCCGGTTTGGGCCGGTGTCAGCCATTGCAGGGCTGCCGCCTGTGGGGTGGTTTCGTACCAGATGGTAACTGTTTTGGTGCCGGGCTGCAAGATTATCTTTAAAGGGCATCCCAGGTAGGGTTTAGTTTCGCCAAGGGTAAAGGTGCCGGGGGTATCTTCATCAAGTTTTACTTCTTTTATTTGGAGCCCGTCCGTATCAAATATTATTGCGGAGGCTTCCGGCGTAGCCTTAATCGAGTAAGTGGCTTGCCCGGTTATTTTCTTCAAATCAAAATCTACCCGAATATTTAAATGCAGGTGCGTCACAACGGCTTGGCCGGGTTGGGCAAAAGAATGCGGGTCCGGCGCTTGTTTCTCAGAAGTTGTATGGTTCATAGAGGGTAAATTTAAAAATAAAAAACGGCAGGAGTAATATACTGTAATCTAACTTGTAAAGTGCTTTTTACGGCCGAAATCCGGAAAGCACCCGTTGGGGTAGGATTATTTCTATAATAACATTTTCGGGAATAAAACAGTAATAGTAGAAGTATCGGAGAAAGTACATATAAAGTCGCTAATCTTTAAAATGTACAGTTTCGGTTTGTTTTTATTTTTTCATCACTTATGCATAACTCAAAAGATAATACCTTTTTTTACTTATTGTTTTTACTCATTTTGGCTGTAGCTTTTAGTTGCGGTAAAAATAAAGGGAACAAAGGCGGTACTACCGCCGAGAGAGCACAGGAACAAAAAGCGGCGCATACCGACAGCGCCTTTGTGGAAACCTATGTGCGCCAGGAACCCGAATTTAAAAAGCAACGTGACATTGTGATGAAGTTTTACCGGGATCGGAATTTCCGGTTAGGCTGGTTTAAAAAAGATAAACTGGTTCCGCAGGCAAATACTTTTATTACGGTAGTAAACCGGGCTTATCGCGAAGGCTTAAACCCCGAAGATTACAAAGTAAAAGATTTTAACCAACTGTTTAAATCTTTCGAAGCGGCCAAGGGTAACGACTCGTTGCAGTATAAATTAAAGCAGGAGATTGACGTGGCTTTAACGGCCTCTTACATGCATTATGCTTCGGATTTTTACCGCGGTACCGTTAATCCAAAAGAACTGGATCAGATAGATTGGAGCGTTCGGAAAAACAAAATTAAGCTCAACAAGGCGCTGGAAACCATTTTGCGGGAGCGCGACAGCCGCTACCCGTACTACCAGTTTGAGCCTTTGCACGAAGATTACAACCGACTGCGCACCGCCCTGCAACAATACCGCGAGATCCAGAAAAGAGGCGGCTGGCCCGCTATACCGGCTGTTTCGCGGTTAAAGCCCGGCGATACGGCCCAAGTAGTTACCCTATTACGGAAACGCCTGCTGCCCCAGGACCGTTGGGTGGTGCCCGGACCTGACTCGAACCGGTTTACCGACGAAGTAAAAAATGCTATTATGGATTTTCAGATGCGGCATGGTTTAAACCCGGACGGATCTTTAGGGCAAGCCACTTTAAAAGCCATGAACATCAGCATTGATGACCGAATTGACCAGATTATTATAAACATGGAACGCTGGCGCTGGGTACCCAAACCGAAAAAATTTGAAGAGAAGCATATTTTTGTGAACGTGCCTGAATTTATGCTGTATGCCCGCGAAAATGGTAAAACCGTGTTAGACATGAAAGTAATTGTGGGTAAAGCCATGAATTCGACGCCGGTATTCAGCGATAAAATTGAATATATTGTTTTTTCGCCTTACTGGAATGTGCCTAATAGTATAATATTCGAAGAGTTCCTGCCCAAATTACAGGCCGACCCGGGTTGGCTGGAGCGCATGGACATGGAATTGCTGAACGGATTAGGGAAGAACGCCCAACCTATTTCGCCGTATTCCGTGGATTGGTTTTCGGTAGATGAGAAAAACTTTAAATACCGGATTCGGCAGCGGCCCGGGCCCGAAAACCCCTTGGGTGACGTAAAATTTATTTTCCCGAACGAACACGAAGTTTACCTGCACCATACCGCTTCCGAAACTTTATTCAGCCAAAACCAACGCGGCTTTAGCCACGGGTGTATAAGGGTAGAAAAACCGGTAGAACTGGCCAGATTCTTACTCAGCGATCAGCCAAGCTGGACAGAACCCCTGATATTAGAAGCCATGCACGCCGGAGAAGAAAAATATGTGAATTTAAAAGAAAAAGTGCCGGTATATATCGTATACTTTACCAGTTGGGTAGACGATAAAGGCGGCGTTCATTTCCGGGACGATATTTACGGGCACGATAAAATTCTGGAAAAGGAATATTTTAATTGATTGTAAAACAGGTATTTATAAACTAGAATTAGCTGACATTTATAAATTTAAAGTTAAATATTTCACAAGCACAAAATTTAAATAACCAAGACTATGAAAAAAATGGCATATATTCTATTAATTTCGCTCGCGTTTTTAGGGTCTGCTTGCGGCGGAGCCGGCCAGAATGCCCAGGCTCCCAAGGAAGGTTACGGCGCTAACGAAAGCGGGCTGGAGGATGATAACCAGGCCGGTGCCGGGCAAGTTGATGATAACCAGCGGGGAGCGGATGCAAGTAGTAGTGGTGGCACCATGAACAATACGGCTACCGCTGACTCGATGCACGCGCCGGGCAGAGTAAACGAAACCGAAGCCGCCCGGGCTACCGAAAAAACCCAGCAGCAAGTAGGTTCATCGGTTACCAGGGGCGAAACCAACGAGTCGAAAAGCCGGACCACTGAAAACAGAGAAATAAAGGAATAATGAAATTTTATATATTTATTTAATTGTTTTTATGAAGAGAAAAGTAATAATGATGCTGTTGTTGGGCAGTTCTTTGCTCGTGCAGGCTTGTGGTTCTGTTCCGGAAACTGATCCGGACAAAGATGCGGCTCATAAAAGAGCCAACCGGGAAGAATACGCGGAACGCGCTCAGGACTCCAACTAGTCCTCTAAATATTAAAAAGGCAGCCGGTCGGCTGCCTTTTTTGTGTAATTTTACTTTCTTAAAAAATAGCAAGCTGCTGTCCAAAAGAGAATCTTATAAATTTCGTTTTAGCATTACATGATTGCCGCTCCTAATCCTATCCGCTTATCCGAACTGAACCAACTAATCGGGTTTACGCTGGAAGGTGCTTTTCGAGAGCAGCGGTTTGGGGTAATTGCCGAAACAACCGGTATTTCGTTGTACCCGGCCAAAAACCAGTGTTACCTGACGCTGATTGAAAAATGCACCCAAACCGATAAAGTAGTAGCTTCGATGAAAGCCCGTATCTGGGGCAACAGCTACAAATGCATTCAGGGTTTTGAGGAAATTACCGGCCAGCCCTTTAAAGATAATATTCAGCTATTATTGCGAGTAAAAGTAAATTACCATGTACAGTACGGGTTATCGCTCGAAGTTGAAGATATTGATCCTAATTACACGATTGGGCGTTTAGCCTTGTCGCGCCAGGCGGTTATTCAAAAACTCTTAACCGATAATCCGGACCATATCCGCGAACAAAACGGCGAGTTCATTACCCACAATAAAAACTTAAAATTTCCGCCGGTTATTCAGCGGATAGCTTTAATATCTTCGGCCCAGGCCGATGGGTACGCCGATTTTTTGCATGAGCTTTATACCAACCAGTATAACTTTACTTTTACCGTTGACGAGTATCTGGCGCCGGTACAGGGTTTAGAAGCCCATAGGGAAATTTACCGGCAACTGGTACGAATTTACGAATCGGGTATTACTTACGATGCGGTGGTGTTGGTACGGGGCGGCGGCAGCCAGCTCGACTTTCAGGCCTACGATTCTTACTTGCTTTCGCGGGCGGTGGCGCGCTTTCACTTGCCTGTTATAACCGGCATCGGGCACGAAAAAAACGAATCGGTTTGCGACTTAATGGCCAAGCTGAAAACCAAGACGCCAACCAAAGCCGCCGCCAGTATTGTAGCCCATAACCAAAGTTTTAACGAAAAGCTACTGCAACTGCAAAAACAACTGGTGCTTAAAACCAACGAAATTTTAATTGTACAGGAGCTTATTTTAAACGAATGCCGCACCACCATCAGCAGCCAGGTCAAAGATAAGCTTAACCAGGAGCACCGGTTTTTAAACGCCCAGATAAACGCCACTATATTATTGACCGAAAAGCGGCTGCAGCACGAAAAAATAAATTTACTGAAGCATAAATTTAACTTAAGCTGCAATGCCGATAACCGTTTAAAAGAAGAAAGCCACAAACTGCGACGCTATAGCCAGTCGGTAAACCACCTGGACCCCCGTAATATTTTAAAGCGCGGCTATGCCATTGTTTACCGGCAGGGTAAAGCCATTACCGACTTAAATGCGTTGAATATTGGCGATGAAATTAAAACCCGTTTTTACGCCGGAGAAATAGAAAGCCAGGTAAAGAAAAAAACAAGCCCAGATGAGCCAGGAACTTAATCTTACTTACCAGCAGGCGCTCGACGAGTTAACGGACCTGGTAAACGAATTGGAAAACGAAAATATTCCGATTGACGATTTGGCTGATAAAGTTAAAAGGGCATCTGATTTGATCCAGTATTGTCAATCTAAACTCACGCATACCAATACCGAGGTAAAAAAGATTATTTCCAAGCTCGATAATCCATCGGAAATATAGCCCAGTAACCAAAAGCAGTATGTACCCGCTTTTACTGCCCCAGCTACTCTGCTTCCGGCAGTAAAAAAACGTTGATTTAGCCCAACATAATGCTGCTAATTTAAAGTGTTGTGTAGGGTAACTTATGTCTTCTACAGTTATGTATAGAAGGTAGAACATTACCTTAATGTAAGTAGTTGAATAAAATTAAATTAGCCAAATATATAGTCTACCTAATAAATAATTTAATTTTTGACGATGGCATTAATACTTAGTTTTTGTACTATTTAACGCAATAATCTCCGGTAAATACTGAATTTGCCCTTTATAGTATAAAAAACGATATATTTTTTTGTGCTTTTTAGATAATACAGATACTTTTTCGTAACTTTTAACCATCAACTAAGTATAAAACTATCTGGTTGAAATTAATTGCAACAACTTAAATTAATTTAATAGTTAGTACAGACAGGGTTATGAAAACAAATACTTGGATGAAAGAAAGCAGTGTAAAGAATGAGGCTAAAGAAGTAAAGGCTGCGGAATGCAAAAGCAACGTTTGCGGCAGAACTTATGACGAAGAAACTTCATTCTCCCAAATTAATTTTCAGACTTTTCAGGATATTCTGGATAAGAGAAACGAATTATTAAATTCGGTAAAGCATCAGTAGTCGATAAAAATAAATCAATAAAACAGCGCCTGGAAAATAAATCCAGGCGTTTTTTTATGCCCCTAAAAACCGATAAAAGTTGGTTCGCTTGTTTAAGCTACTCTGGCTGAATGTGATTGCGGTCGATAAATTCTTTAAAAGGTTTGCGATAAGTATCGCTGATGGGCAAATAAACCTGGCCAACCTGCACTTTGTCTTTGTAAACTGCATCTATTCCTTCCAAAGAAACAATATAGGAAAGATGAATACGAATAAATTTATCGACGGGGAGCTGATTTTCTAAAGTTTTTAGCCGCTGTAGCGTTACAATTCTTCCTTGCCGGGTATGAATAGTCACGTAATCTTTCAGGCCTTCCACGTATAAAATATCGTTCCACCGCACCTTTACCAGTTTAGTGCCATCCTTTATAAAAACAAATGACGCCGGCAGATCGGTTGTGCGGTTATGCTCCACCGTTTGAGAGGATTGCGGAGCTGGCGCAAGGCGTTGGCTGGCTTTATCTACGGCGCGCAAAAACCGATCAAAGGTGATGGGTTTAAGTAAATAATCTACCACATCGAGTTCGTAACTTTCCAGGGCATACTCGGAGTAAGCCGTCGTTAATATTACCAAGGGCTTTTTCTGTAATATTTTAAGTAGGGTAATGCCGGTAATCTCGGGCATCTGAATATCCAGAAATAATATATCAATTTCGTTTTGGCGCAAGACTTCCAGCGCCGCCAACGGACTGGACAGCGCATCTGCCAAATGAAGATAAGGTACTTTGCGGACGTAATCTACCAGCAGGTTACGGGCCAGTGGCTCATCTTCCACAATTAAACAGTTCAGGTTCACGCTAAGGTTAAATTTAAGGCTACTTCGTAGCGGTCGGGCTGGTCGTTTATCTGTAGTTTATACTGGTTCGGGTAACTTAATTCGAGCCGGCGTTTCAGGTTTTGTAAACCTATGCCCGATTTATTGCCGGTTACCAGTTGGGTATTGGATAATTTACTGTTTTCGACCCGGTAAACACATTGGCGGCAGTTTATCTGAATAAAAATATTAATCCAGGCATTCGGATTATTGTTGCTTACGCCGTGCTTAAACGCGTTTTCCAGAAAGGTAATAAATATCAGGGGCACCACCAATACTTCCTGCGGGTTGCCTTCAATCTTAAAGTTAATGGGTATTTCGTCATTCAGGCGGAGCCGTTCCAGGCTAATGTAGTTTTCCATGTAGGCTATTTCCTTGCTCAAGGGTACCTTTTCGTGGTTCGAATCATAAATCATGTAGCGCATCATTTGCGATAATTTTTCGATTACTTCGGTGGTGTTCGGCGATTGGGTATAAGCCAGGTAATACAGGTTATTCAGGGTGTTAAACAAAAAGTGGGGATTAATCTGGGCTTTCAGAAAATTAAGTTCGGCCGTAAGCTTCTCATTTTCTACTTCTTTCTTTTTGGCGTCCAGCTCAAACCAATCTTTGGCAAACCGGAGCATGCCCACAAAAATGACGATAAACAAAGTTACCGCCGCTACCTGTACCGTAAAAAAAGGCGAGTAAAAAAATCCTTCCCGGTAGGTATAGCCATCGACCAGGTAGCGCTGCACATGCACCCGCACCGTAATTAAAAAGATAAACGGAATTAAAAATTCTAAAAGGTAACGGCTAAAGTTTTTATGGGCCAGCCAGCGGGGTAAAAAAATAAAATAATTGAGGTAAGCAATAAGCATGGTAAAAGCTAACTGAGACCCGCCATGCACCAATGCCTGGCCCCAATCGTAATCGCGCCCTTGCCGGAACTGGCTTACCTGGTAAAGGAAAAAAGAAAGGTAAACCCACCAGAAAGAAAGGTGCAAAAGCCAAACCCGATACCGGTTAAATTGAATTAGCATAAAATTTAAACTACTTTAAAATTAACTAAAGGTAGTTAATCTCTTTCTGGCAAACCGGCTGACAATTATTTATTAGACCTGTCCGGCTTTTTTATCGACCAATCCGAATTAAACTTCTGCTGCTGTCAATTGTCTATGAATCGGCCCGTTGGTCGAGTTATTTTGCCCACTGGTCTATTATTTAAATTTATTACCTGCTGATTTAGTTCTTTTGAAACGAAAATGTTAAAACGCTGAATATTTTTCGGCCATTGAGCGAAAAAGATAAATAAACCAGAACGGTTCCGGATTGTTATTACCTAGTGATTTTTACTTTTGCGTCCTTTAAAAATTATCTGTTTTATAAAAATTATGAAAAACAAAATTACCTTTTTACCCTTGCTTGCTTTGGCATTAAGTGCGCAGATATCCCTGGCGCAGGCGCCTGCCGGCGGTGGTGGCAATGTAACTTTGCCCGGTACGGCTGCTCCCAAAGGCAATAGCCGGATTATGGGCACAGTAGTAGATGCCAGCAGTCAGCAGCCCGTTGGATTTGCCACCATTACTTTAGCCGACCCTAATACCGGCAAACCGCTGGACGGCGCTTTGGCCGATGAAAAAGGTAAATTCACCATTCCAAAAATTGGGCCTGGTAACTACCGCGTGGTGATTTCCTTTATTGGTTACGAAACCCGGAATATTGATGGTGTGAAGATATCTGACCGCAACGACGACGTAAACCTGGGCAGCGTTAAAATTAATGTGAGCGCCACCGCTTTAAAAGAAGTGCAGGTGCAGGGCCAGCGGGCCATGATTGAGGAAAAAGTTGACCGCACGGTTTACAACGCCGAAAATGATATGAGTAACCGGGGCGGTGATGCCACCGATGTACTGCGCAAAGTGCCCATGCTGTCGGTTGATTTAGACGGCAATGTTTCGATGCGCGGTAGTTCTAATTTAAAGGTATTAATCAACAACCGGCCTTCTACCATCACCGCCGGCAGTGTGGCCGATGCTTTAAAGCAAATTCCGGCCGATTTAATAAAGTCCGTAGAAGTGATTACTTCGCCTTCGGCTAAATACGATGCTGAAGGTTCAGCGGGTATTATTAATATTGTACTGAAGAAAAACACCCTGCAGGGCGGTAACCTGAATATTGATGCGGGTGCCGGTTTACGGGGCTCTAACCTAGGCCTGAACGGCAGTTACCGCAAAGGTAAAATGGGCTTCTCGTTAGGTGGTTTCGGCCGCGCCATGTACAACACTACCGGTAGCTTCGAAAATACCCAGATTACGAAAGATGTAAATGGCAATGCCGTAACCACCAACATTCAGGAAGCCGATACCCGCAACCGGGGTATGTTTGGCCGCTATTCTTTTGGATGGGATTATGATATAAACAAAAATAACTTTTTATCTACTTCTGTTCAGTACGGTATCCGGAATGGGCGTAATTTTCAGGATAATTTAACTGGTTTACGCATCCAGAACGATGAAAGCTTTAAAAGTTTAAGAGATGTGGAAGTAACGGATAATTCCGGTACGGTAGACGTAAATGTTAACTATACCCACACTTTTGCCAAACCACAGCAGGAGTTTAGTATTTTAACCCAGTACAGCCGCAACAACCGGACTAACAATTTTTTAAACGATATTTTTAACAGCGACTTTGCTACTATAGATCGGCGGTTAAAAAATATTAATGAAAGCTTTAACCAGGAAAGTACCATTCAGATAGATTACCAAAACCCGATTGGCAAAAACCAAATGGTAGAATTGGGCGGTAAACAAATTGTGCGCCAGGTAACCTCTGATTACGAAACCTTTAATGCGGTGGGCGTAAACGGACCATTTGTTAAAAACCCGAATGCGGTATTAAGCAATATTTTTAATTACAACCAGAATGTAACCGGTGGTTATTTTTCATACACCTTAACCACGCCCTCGCAATTCAGCTTTAAAACCGGTGCGCGTTACGAGTATACCACCATTACCGCCGACTTTAAGACCGGTTCTAACAGTGAAGTTAAAATCCCCTCTTATGGGGTGTTGGTGCCCAGCATCAACCTGTCTAAAAGGTTAAAAGCCGGCAATACGGTTAAATTGTCTTATAACCGCCGCATTCAAAGGCCTTCGCTGCAATTCCTGAACCCAAATCCGCAGGCGCCTAATCCATTGGCTGTTACCATTGGTAACCAGTACCTGGATCCGGAATTCACGAATAACTTCGAACTGGCTTACAGTACATATATCGACCGGACTTCGCTTAATTTCTCAACTTATTACCGCAACACGAATAACGCCATCCAAAGCATCCGCGATACTGTAGCTAATCCGTTAGATTACAATGTTCAGCCAGGTGCTATCCGGACGACCTTCCAAAACATCGGGCAGGAAGATGCTTATGGTATCAGTATTTTCGGTAACATCAATATTTCCGATAAATTGAGCTTAAATGCCGGAACCGACTCTTATTATTCGGTTTTGGATAACAATGTGAGCGACCCGAATTACCGGGCTTCTAACCAGGGGTGGGTATTTAACATCCGCGGTATGGGAAATTATAACCTGAGTAACGGCTGGGGTTTGCAGGGTTTTGGTTTTTACCGGGCCCGTCAGGTGCAGTTGCAAGGGACACAAGGCGGTTTTGGTATTTATAGCTTAAACCTGCGCAAAAGCTTTAACGATAAAAAAGGAACGATTGGCTTTGGTGCCGAAAACTTCTTTGGCACTTCTATCAGAATGGTGAACGAACTGGAATCACCGCTGCTGAGTCAGAAAAGCACTAACGTGATGCATAACCTGAGTTTCCGGGCGACCTTTAGCTACCGTTTAGGTAAAATTACCGCGGAACCTAACCGCCGCAGAAAGAAATCGGTTAATAACGACGATATGAAAGGTGGTGGCGATAATGGCGGACAGGATGCTGGTGCTGCTACACCGGCAGCCGGAGGTGGCGCACCAGCCGGTGGCGGCGGTGCTCCCGTTCAGGGTCAGGGCCAAGGCCAGATGCAAAGACCAGCCGGCGCAACCGGTCAGTTCCCAGCCGGTGCTCCCGGTCAATTTAACCGGCCTGCTAGTGCAACTGGTGTTCCGCAGCCCGGTACTGCTACAAATCAAGTACCTGCTGTTTCCCCCGATAGCGCTGCTACCACAGGGGCGGCTACTGCCGGACCAGCTAACGCTACCGGCACCTGGCAAGGACGTATGGGTCAGTTTGACCTTACTTTAAAATTAGCCGCCGACGGCGAAAACCTGACCGGAACAATTGTAACACCCAGAGGCGAAAGCCCGATTACCGATGGTAAAATTACTGGCAATGAGATAAACTTTAACTTGTCTTTCGGTCCTAATAAAATTCCGTATCGCGGCCGCATACAAGGCGACCAACTGAATATACAGGCTACCTTCCAGGGACAACCGGTAGAAGCCGTACTGAACCGGGTTAAATAAAAATGATTTGACCTACCTGAAACACCTGGCTTATGTTTTTAAATGAAACCGGCCAGGTGTTTTTTTTATCAGCGATAAATTTTATATTGGATTTTATCTTGGCTAAATGCGGCAAAGGGTAGGAGAATAACCATTTTATATAAACCGAACAATTTAGCCAAAACCTTAAGGCATATAATCTTAATTCTTTTTCCTAAACTGTTTTCATCCTAATTAAACCAAATAGAATTTCACTTGTCAATGTTTTTAAAACACTTTCACCTAAAAACCAATCCCTTATGAAGACTACATTTATTGCTGCAGGAGCCCTTTCGCTGGCTTTATTATTCAACCAGGCCGATGTAACTGCTACCGGCAATCCAGTTAAAAAAACTGTTGCCAAAGCAACGGTAAAAGCTACTACCTTAGCCGTTGATCCGGCTGCCAGTTCGCTTAGCTGGAACGCTAAAAAAGTAGGCGGCGCCCATAATGGCTCGGTAAAGTTAACCAAAGGAACCCTTACCGTAGACGGCAGTAAATTAACCGGTGGTAGTTTCACAATGGATATGACTTCTATTAAGGATGAGGACATCACCAATGAAGGAATGAATCAGAAACTAACCGGCCATTTAAAGTCAGATGATTTCTTTTCGGTTGAAAAGCACCCGACCTCCACTTTTACCATTACAAAAGCTACCCCGGTAGGCAAACCAAAAGGCGGTGTTGCCAATTATGATATTACCGGTAATTTAACGATAAAGGGTATTACCAATCCTGTCTCTTTTCCCGCTAATGTTAAAGTAAACAGCAATGGCGCTGAAGCTACCGCCAAAGTTACCATAGACCGCCTGAAATACGATATTAAGTTCCGCTCGGGCATTATTGGAACCGCTGCCGATAAAATTATAGAAGATACCTTTACCATGGATGTTAAACTGGTAGCCGGCAAATCGAGCACTGCCAAACTTTAAGCACATCTTCCTATTCTGAAAAATATGTTTAAGCTAAAATATTCCTGTCTGGGTTGCCGGGCAGGAATATTTTTTTAATTAACCGAACCCTGCTACCGATGAAAAAGAAAATATTCTTAACGCTGCTCGTTCTTTTCATTGCCATTCAATTTATCCAATCAGAAAAAAATGAAGGCCCAGTTGCTACAAACCAAGATATCACGCACTATGTGGAAGTGCCGGTGAATATTCAGCATATCTTAAAAGCTTCCTGTTACGATTGTCACTCCAACCAAACCAATTATCCGTGGTATGCCCAGGTTAACCCGGTGGGATGGTGGCTAAACCATCATATAGAGGAAGGCAAAGCCGAAATAAATTTTTCTGATTTAACCGGTTACGATAAGATGAAACTGGATCATAAACTGGAAGAAATAGTCGAAGAAGTACAGCAAGGGCACATGCCCCTTCCTGCTTACCTCTGGTTACATACCGACGCTAAAATGAACCAACAGCAAGTAACGCAGTTGGTAACCTGGGTAAATAAAGAGCGGCAGAAACTAAATATTGTAGAATAAGTCCTTCAGTTACTAGTGCTATGCGTTAGGGTAGATAATAATTTTTTAAATAGCACTTACCTTATGATAGAAGCGAGGGTGTTCTCGTTTTATTAAAAAGCTTATTTACCATCGCATAATCATAAATTTTAATTGCTAAGTTATTATTGCCGCTTAGCATTTTTATTTTATTTGTAAAATTGCCCTTAAACAGGTTTATACAGTGTTTAAAACAGCCTAGAGCTTTCTTCTCACTACTGCAACAGGGTGTATAAAAAAAATCTTCTAAAATTAAAAATCAGCTAATAAATACTTTATGCTTATACTTGAAGGCAATTTTTCCAGGTATGCCATACCTTAAGGAAAAAGCACTTAAGAATGTTTCAACCCTAAGCAAAAAACGCCTACAGTATTTATGTACGAGCAATTTTTAGAAATAATAAATAATCCGCTGTCTTCCCTGGCCATTATTGGCAACCTGATTATTATCGAAAGTTTATTATCGGTAGATAATGCGGCAGTTTTGGCTACCATGGTAATGGACTTGCCCAAGGAACAAAGGCAAAAAGCCCTGCGATACGGTATTATTGGCGCTTATTTTTTCCGGGGACTTTGCCTGCTGTTTGCGGCTTTTCTTATTCAGATTTGGTGGTTAAAGCCATTAGGGGGGCTTTACCTGCTCTTCCTGGTTTTTAATTATTTCCGGACCAAAAGCACACCCGATAAAAGTGACGATTTACTGAATAAAAAAGAACACTGGTTTTATAAAGCCACCCTTGGCTGGATGAATCAGTTCTGGGCCACGGTAGCCTTGGTAGAGTTAATGGATTTAGCTTTTTCTATTGATAACGTTTTTGCGGTAGTAGCATTTACCGAAAATTTGATCTTAATCTGGACTGGAGTATTTATTGGTATTTTGGCCATGCGCTTTGTAGCCCAATGGTTTGTAAAGCTAATGGGTAAATATCCGTTTCTGGAGCCCGCTGCCTTTTTAGTTATTGCCGTGCTGGGCCTGAAATTAGTGCTTTCGGTGTACGAGCATTTTCGCCCCGGCGATGAAATAAGTAAATTTTTAAGTGGCCATACCGCCGATTGGATGACATCTTTAATTACCGTTTTAATTTTCGTGGTACCCATTATTACCTCGTTGCTGTTCAATTATCCGCGGCACGCTCAACGTACTTAAATATTGTTTACTCTTAAAAGAAGAATACTATAACCTTTAAGAACCAGGAAGATGCATTTGCTTTAATGCACTTCCTGGTTTTTATTTAAATTGATTGGGCCGTTTATAAAACTACCTATGCTGTGTGCTTTCGCCAGCGAAGGGGAAGTGATAACACCCCCAGCTGCCAGGACTTAAGAGATGCTTTATTTTTTATGGAAGGCTTATGCTTTTAGATTTATAAAAATTTGTACGCAATAAATAGGCAGGATTTTAAGCTAATGGTACGGGATTTTAAAGTTGGGTAGGTGACAGAAAATATTGCTTCTTGAGATTGCTATCTGGTTGCCCGAAAATCCATAGATCCATAGAGAGTGTTAAGACTTGCTAAAATAAATATTTACTTAAAATATTTCCTACCCGGTCCTGTAACGCTGCTCTAGCATCTTCTTCTGCCTGCAAGTTGCCGGATTAAACCCGCCGTAATGGTTTCCAGCAACTGTATAATTACAGTTTGTATAGGTTCGATTGGAATTGAATTTTAACCTGGTTTACGCTACCGGCGCTTCTTTTAGTAACCATTGCAGCGCATCTTCTATGTCCAGGAAAATTTCTATTTGTACGCTCCGCTTCAGCTCCGGATTATTGATAACACAATCATGAATCCGGAAGGTATCCATAATTTCTAAACCGGCCGAATTAACCAGGTAAGCCAATTGAATTATTCTGCCTTTAAACAACGGGAAAATATCCCTTACCAGCCAGTTTTGATCGGCTATATCCAGAAAATCTCTTTTTCTTACGTCAAATAAAGATTTATTAAAATTGTTAGTTAGGGCGTACTGTACTAAGTTTCTGGTCTCTTTCTGAAAAAGCGTACTGGAGGGTTGTTGTAACCAAGTTATCTGAACATACCTTAATTCCGGATTAGCCTCAATTTTAACAAATGCTGTTTCGTGAATTAATGTTACCGGTATCATCTATAAAATGGTCTGGCAGGACAAATTTATTTTTTTCACACTTAATATTGTCATATCTAACATTTAGTGCTTTGTTAAATTAAATACTAGAAATTTAAAATTCAATTAATTATCAACCAGACCAAGAATACTTTATTTATTAGAGAGGCTTTCTAAAAATAGATTCGTCTGAGTATTAGTCCTGTTAAGTCGGTATTTAATTAATCCAGTACCATCAAATCGAGGTAAGCCTCTAGGCATTTTTTGCTCGTAAAGGTCCTGATTTTAAAAATATGCTCCTGTGATTGGTGGTACCAAATTTCGGCAAAAAAGTCTTTTAGCTGGTATAAATTTATTTTATGTCCATCTTCCTGACGGGTGGCTAAATAGGTTCCTTCGGCCCAGATGTAGCTGGCTTGGTTATAAAAAGGCAAAGTTTTAAATTGATACTGGTCTATCATCTTCCCGACTTTTTAAGTTTAACTTTAAACCACTTCCGAAATTAAAATTTGCCCGCCTTTTGTGCTTAGGCAAATAGAAATAAATTATTCATTTTCTAAAAAAACTTCTCGGATTGTTATGTTACCGATAGGAAATACCTGTTTTAAATTTGTGTACTTAAAAGCCTTATATTTGGGTTAATTTTATGTTTTCTGGTATTAAGCCAAATTAGTATATTCTTAGAAGAAAATAGCAGAAACTAATTTACCACATTGCCAGGAAAAAGAGGAAGGAATTTATTTTATTTTCCTGAATAACAAAAGAAATTTTTTCAATCGTTTTAGATAATTCCCTTTTTAAGCGATCCATTTCATTATGGCAAAGTTCCAGCTGACGGTGCAGTGTCTGAATATTTTCTTTTACCAGGTGCAGGTCGGTAGTGGAGTATTGATTGCCGTTTTCCATCTGGGGAGCCGGATCTAACTCAGATAAAAAATAAGAAAGGGGCAGGTTTAGCCGTTGGGCTATTTTTCGGAGATATTTTAATTCTATAGAATCTAGTTTGTAAAAGCTTAAAAGCCTGGCATAGCTTACTCCGGCATACATAGCTATGTCCTGCGGTTTTATACCCGACTGCCTGACGGCCTCTTCAATTTTTTTACCTATTAACATTTAAATTAAATTTAGTTGGTTTTAAGTAAGGATAGATTGTAGCAACAAATTTGCCTTTAGATAATAAGGACAGTTTAAACCCAAGTTAATAAAAATAGTATTTAAACCATATATATTTATCTGAAAAATATTTATCTGCTTTCGTTTTTAATTGTTTTATTTAAAATAGCCTAAATATTAACTCTAAAACGCATTTTTAAACTACAAAGTATAAAAACTAGTTTTCTTCTGTTTACATTAATAGTAATAATAATTTGGGTAAATATTAAGATAAAGTATTAAAATGTCAAGAATAAATCGAAAGGTTTATGCCGGATTTGCAAAATTCCAATTTGGCGGGTTTAGAGACCTTACATCTGATTCTGATTCGGTATAAATAGTATCATAACTATATGTATTTATACAGTTAGAAGTTTCTGGCTAACTGTTCGCCCAGTAAGATTATTTCCAATAAGTGTAAGAATGCAAGGGGAAAGGCTTGCTCCGGAATAGCAGCATACATGAACAAGACTGGATGCGGAGGTATAATTATCAGACGTTTTACAAAAATAGTAAGGAAGAAAAATTACAGGCTTTTGTTCTTCTGGAGAAGCTTTAACCTTTTGGAGTAGTCGTAAATAATCAGAGATACAAGCCTATTTCCAGTAACCAGTTTTGTGCTTCAGCTTCATCCAGGAAAATCATGCCGGCTACATGTTTATTGTACTCCGGGTTAGTTAAAATATAATCGTGAATTTTATAGGTGTCCATAATATTAAAATCGTCGATGCTTATTAAATAAGCAAACCTGATGCTCCTGTTTTTGAATAACGGAAATAACTCGTACACCAGCCAATCCTGATCAATTGTTTTTAAAGAGGATCTTTCCCTGACATCAATTAAAATATTGTTCAGGTTATTTTTTATAGCAAAATGCGTAAAGGCTAAACTTTCTCTTTTATATATTTCGCTGCTGGGGGGCTGCAGCCAGGTAATTTTAACGTAATTATAATCAAAGTTAGTTTCTACCCTAACAAATTCATTCTGACAAGTTAGTTCTAAGGGTATCATGAAATAGGAAATTTAAAATGTACTTCTAAAATATACTTCTAAAAAATGGATGTTTGCTAAAAGAAATTTCCTTTTTTACTAAAACAAATATATTAAATTTTCTGAATATTTAACATTGGTTTTGTCTTTTTTAAGGAATAATTAAACATTAAAGATAAAAGGCCTGCTCTCCTCTGTAAGGTCAGTATAGCTTGCGATAATTTTCTCCTCAGTTATCCTCGTTTTTTAATTATGAGGCAATACAATGAGAGCGTCAGCAGGCAATAATAAGTATTATACCTAATTGTGAAAAATAGCCCACCAAAAAATCTTGTATAATTATTAAAACGACCATTAATATTTTTGAGGAACCGGAATGAAAAAGGCGTTTAGAGGCAGCATTTGCCCATTTATCAATAGAAAGCACCAGTAAAGAAAGAGAAAAAAAATTATTGTTTGCATTTATTATGGTTGGTTCTTAAACCAAACCACGTAAGTAGATGCTATTAGTTGTTTACAAGCATCTTCTGAGCAGACGTTTGGACCTGATTCCAGATGAAGTAAGGATTACAGGTGATGGCGCTAATACCAGTTCTATCTTTGGAAAGAAATACCAATTGAAGGTAAAGGCCCAATTACAAGACAGAACGGCCTGACATTTTTTTATAACTATTACTGCGCCTGTCTCCTGAAGAAGAACGGGAAAAAGTTAGAAGTACAACTACTTCATCTGGAGAAGGAGATTAGCGCGAGGTATTAAATTAGCTTCTATTATAAATAGTACACTACTCTTAGTGCTGCAAAACTTCGGCGTAAGCTTCTTCTGCTTCCATCAACCCTTGCTCATTTATATGGGTTAACCGGACAAATTTAGTTTCGTTAACCAACAATGGATCGTATTTAGCCACTACCCGTATATAATTTTCGGTAAAGCCTTCCATTAAACCATTCTGAATATCTGCCTCAAAAAGTACGGTAGTTTCGGAGCCGATATGTTGCTCGTAAAACAGTCTTTTCTTTTTTTCTGAAAGTATCCGCAGCATATCGGCCCGGCGGTTACGTTCTTTTTGTGGCACTGCACCCGGCAAGGATATGGCCCGGGTATTATCCCGCTCGGAATAAGGAAATACGTGCAGGTAACTGATGTTTAATTCGTTCAGAAAATTATAAGTGTCTAAGAAATCTTCTTCGGTTTCGCCGGGAAAGCCCACAATTACATCTACGCCAATACAGCAATGCGGCATGAGGCTTTTAATGGTTTGTACCCGGCTGGCGTATACCTCGCGCAAGTACCGGCGGCGCATTAATTTTAATATTTTATCGGAGCCCGACTGCAGCGGAATATGAAAATGCGGCATAAACTTCTGCGAACCAGCAACAAACCGGATAATATCGTCGGTAAGTAAATTAGGCTCGATAGAAGAAATGCGGTACCGGTTAATGCCGGTAATTGTATCTAACTCTTGAATGAGCTCATAAAAGTTTTCCTGTCGCCCCAATCCGGCCTGGATGCCAAAATCTCCCAGGTTTACCCCGGTCAGTACCACTTCTTTTACCTCGGTTTGGGCTATTTCGGTGGCGGCTTTAACAACTTCGGCTACAGAATTACTGCGGCTTTTGCCGCGGGCCAGGGGTATGGTGCAAAAGGTGCACGAATAATCGCAGCCGTCCTGCACTTTTAAAAACGTGCGGGTCCGGTCGCCGAAAGAATAAGCCGTATGAAAAGTATTGGCCTCACTAATAGCACTGGCGTAAACCTGCGCTTTCTCCGGTTTTACAAAGCCGTCCAGCATGTCTACCAGCCGGAATTTTTCGGCAGCGCCCAGCACGGCGTGCACACCCGGTATGTCGGCTATTTCCTGCGGTTTTAATTGGGCATAGCAACCCACAACGGTAATAAAAGCGTCCGGCGAATGCTTTAAAGCTTCTTTTACCACTTTGCGGCATTTTTTATCGGCATTATCTGTAACCGAACAGGTGTTTATTACATAAATATCCGGCGTATCCTCAAAAGCTACTTTCTGGTAACCCCGTTCCTGGAATAGCCGGGAAATAGTAGAGGTTTCCGAGAAATTGAGCTTACAACCCAACGTATAAAAGGCCACTTTTTTCATAAGGCCGCAAAGTTACAAAATTTTGCTTAAAGCTGGTAAAATACAGGCCCGCCAATTTAAACAACCGGGTATATAGGTTTAAGATTTTCAGTTGATTATAGTACCGGCCATAAATTTTATCTAAAGTTACCAAATGCAAAACCAGAGCTGGTTTGGTTTAAGGCCAGCGGCAGCAGGTATTTTTTTCCGGCTTTACTTAGCCAGAAAGTCGCCGAAGGAAACCTGCATGTAAGCCTTGCCATAATCTAGTTGCGCCGGGGGCACTGTTTCGTCTTTCCGGATTATCTTTCTGGCTACGTTATCAAAAGTTACAGCACCGGCTGGAGTGATATACCCAAAACCATCGTTGAAAACATAAAAAGCAAAATCACGGGCATGGGGGTTCAGCAGGTTTTTACTCCATTGATAATGATTAACCGGTAAATTCATTTGGGCCAAAACAGTAGGTACTATATCGGTTTGGGAGCCAACTTTGGAGATAACTTGCTGCTGAACAGCGAGCGCGCCACCCGTTAATATAAATGGAATCCGGAATTTGCTGGGAGCATCGTTGGGGTCATCGCCCGGAAAACGGTGGCCGTGATCGGCAGCCAGCACCACCAAGGTATTCTGCCACCAGGTTTCTTTTTTGGCCGCTGTTATAAACTGCCCCAGGGCATAATCGGTGTAATATACCGAATTGCGGAAACGCGTTGTTTCGTCGGTTCCGGCAAATTTATTTGGAATGGGAATATCGTAGGGCTCGTGGCTGCTCAGGGTGAAGACAGTGGTAAAAAATGGTTGTTTTTCGTCGTGTAAATCCCGGAGTACCCGCTGCAGCAGTATATGGTCGTGCACCCCCCATTTAGAGTTATAATCTTTTGCCTCGAAATCGAATTTGCTGATCAGATGGTCGTAGCCGGCGTTTAGCAGGTACGATTTAATATTGGCAAAAGCCAGTTCGCCGCCGTAATAAAACCGGCTGCGGTACCCCTGCGCCTCTAACTCCTGGTTCAGGTGGGGTAAGTGCTCGGTTTTGCGGGGCGTTTTTACGATAGAGGTAGTCGTTTGCACCGGGTAACTGCTGAGCAGGGCTACTAAACCTTTTTCGCTCCGGTCGCCGCTCGCGTAAATGCTGTCGAACAATATTCCTTCCCGGGCTAATTTGTCTAAGTTTGGCGTAGCGCCGGGTTTCGCGCCCAAACAGCCTACCACCTTTACTGTGTAACTTTCCAGGATAATAAACAATACATTGGGCCGCGGGTTTTTCAGCACCATCGGCACCTGGGCGCCTGCCGGCGTTTTATATAACTCCGATACCAGATTTTGGGCCGATGAGTCCGGGAAATATTCGTAAGGATTTTTGTTTTCGTAATTTCTTTTGCTCAGCGAGTACATCAAATTCCAGGGCAGGTTTACGGCGGCATGGTTCGCGAAAATATTATCTGAAAAATATACATCGCTCTGGTTAATGGGAATATGCTGTAAGCCGCCCCGGATGGGTACAATCAGGAAAGCAAGAAACCAAACCGAAAGCACGATAAAGAGTAATTGCCTTCTGCTGCCAAAAGTAAAATGGGGTACCAGTCGCCGGAATATATAAAAGCCAAACAATGCTAACCCTAAAAATATAAGCACCAGCAACAGCACGGGCGCATTACCCGCCGAAGCCGCCATTTCGTTGGGGGTAGCAAGGTACTGCAGGGGCGTAGCATCCAGCCGGAAGCCCCAGGCATTATACAGTTCGAGGTCTATGGCTGTTAGTAAAGCCAGCACTCCAATAAAAAGCCAGGTGTAATATTTTAAAAAGTTAAAAATGGGTAGCGACGGGAAAATCGCTTTCAATAAAAAAAGAAAAAAAGGAATAACGCTCAGGTAGGCAGCAAAAGAAGCATCCATTCTTAAGCCGTACAAAAATATTTGGAGGATTTCGGTAAAGGCTAATTTATTTGTTCTGGAGAAATGATACAGCAAGAAAATTGCTTTGGCCCCTATAAAAAATATTACCCAGGTTAAAAAGTACCTTAAATGCAAAAGCCACTTGTTATTCATGGCGCAAATATACTTTAAGCACGTTGCAATAACTATATGTCTTTAAGTAAGCGTGAGTGGTGTAGTTAAAAATACCCATCGTTTCAGGTAAATTGGTAAAATTTTAGCAATTACCCTGTTTTCCGGAAGGTGTTATTTGTAAATTTGATAAATTTTTACAGAATTGGTAAAAAAAATGAGGGTATATGTTCGGAAAAACAGAACTATTATTACCTTTGGCAAACTCAATAAAAAACTGTATTAAAAATCTATGACAGTACTTCGTTTTAGAGCCCTTGAAGTAGCTGCAAGCCGTCAGCCAATCGAAGTGGTAGCTCCTGCACCTAAAATTTCTGATTATTACGGTAAAAACGTATTTGGCCTCGAAGCCATGCGAACTACCATGTCGAGCGAGTATTTTAAGAAATTATCATCCGCTATAAAACATGGTACCAAAGTAGAGCGCAATGTAGCCGATGCCGTTGCAGCCGCTATGAAAACCTGGGCCTTATCGAAAGGCGCTACGCACTACACCCACTGGTTTCAACCGCTAACCGGCGCTACCGCCGAAAAGCATGACAGTTTTTTTGATTTGAACAGCGATGGTCAGGCCATTGAAAACTTCAAAGGATCAGCCCTGGTTCAGCAAGAGCCGGATGCTTCTTCGTTTCCGAACGGCGGTATCCGCAATACTTTTGAAGCCCGTGGTTATACGGCCTGGGACCCGACTTCGCCTGCCTTTATTATAGAAATTGCCGGTGCCAAAACCCTGTGTATACCTACTATATTTGTAGCTTATACCGGCGAAGCCCTGGATTATAAAGCGCCTTTATTAAAAACCTTGGTTGCCCTGGAAGCTGCTGCTGTGGATGTTTGCCAGTATTTCGATCGCGATGTTACCAAAGTAAGTGTTACCTTGGGTATTGAGCAGGAATATTTCCTCATCGACAAAGCCTTATACTCGGCCCGCCCGGACTTAGTAATGACCGGCCGTACTTTATTTGGTCATTCTCCAGCCAAAGGCCAGCAACTCGAAGACCATTATTTTGGTTCTATTCCGACCCGTGTACACAACTTTATGGTTGATTTTGAGCAGGAATCTCACAAATTAGGTATTCCGCTACGTACCCGCCACAACGAGGTAGCTCCTAACCAATACGAATGCGCGCCTACTTTTGAAGATGCTAACTTAGCCGTAGACCACAACCAGTTGTTGATGGATTTGATGAGTAAAGTAGCCGAGCGCCACAATTTTAAAGTGTTGCTGCACGAAAAACCATTTGCCGGCGTAAACGGTAGTGGTAAGCACAACAACTGGGCAATGTCTACTGATACCGGAGTTAACCTGCTTGGTCCTGGCAAACGTCCGAAAGAAAATCTTCAATTCCTGGCTTTCTTTGCTACTACTTTAATGGCCGTTTATAAACATGCCGATTTATTACGGGCCAGTATAGCTTCAGCCAGCAACGACCACCGTTTAGGCGCCAACGAAGCCCCTCCGGCCATTATTTCGGCCTTTATTGGTTCGCAATTAACCCAGGTATGCGAAGAATTAGAAAATAATTCTGCTGTCAACATCGACAAAGGCGATAACATGTACCTGAAATTAGGTATTGATAAAATACCTGAAATTTTACTGGATAACACTGATCGTAACCGTACTTCGCCTTTTGCTTTTACTGGAAATAAATTTGAGTTCCGGGCGGTTGGTTCTTCGGCTAACAGTTCTTCGGCCATGATTGTTTTAAACTCAATTGTAGCCGACCAATTAGTTCAGTTTAAGAATGATGTGGATGCCTTGATTGAAAAAGGCAAAAAGAAAGAAGTTGCTATTATTGATGTAATCCGGCAATACCTCAAAGCTTCCAAACCCATCCGGTTCGAAGGAAACGGTTATTCGAAAGAATGGGAAGAAGAGGCCGCCCGCCGTGGTTTATCAAACGTAAAAACTACGCCACAGGCCCTCGATTTCTTAATTACGAAAGAAGCCGAAGATCTATTTAGCCGGTTAGGCATTTATTCTAAAGTGGAGTTGCACGCCCGCCACGAAATATTGCTGGAAGAATACATGAAGAAAATCCAGATTGAAGGACGTGTGCTCGGCGATTTGGCGTTGAATCATATTATTCCGACTGCCGTTGCTTACCAGAATAAACTTATTACCAACATTAAAGGTTTGCGCGAAATTGGCCTGGAAGAGGAATTCTACAATACTACTTTAGATACTGTTAAAGCTATTTCACGGCACGTTTCTATTATTAAAAAGAATGTTGACGAGATGGTAGAGAAACGGAAAGTAGCGAACAAAATAGAAGATACCCGTACGCGCGCCATTATGTACTGCGATGAAGTAAGACCTTATTTCGATACCATCCGGTACAGCGTTGATAAACTGGAGTTAATGGTGGACGACGATGATTGGCCATTGGTTAAATACCGCGAAATGCTGTTTACGCACTAGTAAACCGAAATAAATTGAAATAAAGAAGGCTCCGATTCCGGAGCCTTTTTTATAAACTTAAACCTAAACATTAAAATTACAACGTCTTTATCAGGCCGCCTGGCCCGGTGAAAATTTATCTTTAACCTGATTTTTCAGAATATTTAATTTTTCCAGTTGACTCGTAACGCCTACCGAGTTTAATAAATCCTGCACTTTTCCGCTTTTTAAAGCTTTTTTGCTTAACCTTTTTATAATAAAAGGCACTAATAAAGTAGCCACATTTAAAGCCACACCGCCGGGTAAACCAAAGCGTAAGATTAAGCGACCAACCAGCCTTTGTATAATTTTATCTGCAACCAAGTTGGTGCCTGCCTGCACGGGGGCGCTCTTCAGAAAAGTAACAACCCCGTTATAATTGCCGTTTTTCAATTCGGCTTGTAAAATCTCCTTCACGGTACCGGAAGCCAGAGAAATAATATCAAAGGCCTGCTTTCCTTTCACGCCAAACTTTTCGGCCTGGTCCTGAATACGCTCCCGGAAACCGTTATTAAAATATTTATTAAGCATCTGCGTAAAATTTCCCATCTTTTAAATAAATAAGCAAAAACCTTTCCAGAGTGATTAAACCAGATGAAGTTATTCAGATTAACGGGACAAAATATTCTTAGTATACCTTAATAAGGCGTAAAAGGATGATTTTATGCAGAAAGCAAAAGAGACACACCTTTTAAGCTTTATAAAGCCTAGTTTTTCAGCATAGAATATCTGCCCATAGTTTTGCGAGTAGAGCCTGCGATGTCTTTTAACCTGTAATTGCAGATGAATCACGCCGCCACGGTAATGTGGGCCTAAGTAAATATATCTGGATGAAGCACCAGAATAGTTGTTTTCAAACCTGCAATAGAAAGCAGCCGCTGAAATTGCATCTGTTTAAAACAATAATAGAATAACCTTAAATAAATAAATTGGGCTTATTTTTGCGGTACGCCAACCGAACAAACCTGGCCTTTTTTTAGTTAAGAAGAGTACACGCCTGATATTTATATGAATGTAAATTATTGTCCGAGCCTGACTGCCTACGTGCGCCGCGAAACCCGCGAAGTAGCCATCGGGGATATTGCCCTGGGGGGTAAGAACCCAATTAGGGTGCAATCGATGACTACCGTTGATACTATGGATACGTTGGGTTCGGTAGAGCAGACCATCAGAATGGTAGAGGCTGGTTGCGAATATGTGCGTATTACCGCTCCAAGCGTAAAAGAAGCCGAAAACCTGCGGCATATTAAAGCCGAATTGCGCCGCCGGGGCTACCATGTACCTTTAATCGCCGATATCCATTTTACGCCCAATGCCGCTGAACTAGCGGCCCGGATTGTAGAAAAAGTTCGGATTAACCCCGGTAATTACGCCGATAAAAAAAAGTTTGAAGTAATAGAATACACCGATGCCACTTACCAGGCCGAACTGGACCGGATTCGGGAACGGTTTGTACCGCTGGTAAAAATCTGTAAAGAATACGGAACGGCGATGCGCATCGGCACCAATCACGGTTCTTTATCCGATAGAATATTAAGCCGCTACGGCGATACACCGCTCGGCATGGTTGAAAGTGCGCTGGAGTTCCTGCGGATCTGTGAAGACCTGAATTACTACGATATTGTGCTTTCGATGAAGGCCAGCAATACGCAGGTAATGGTGCAGGCTTACCGGCTACTGGCGCAAAAACTGGAAGAAGAAGGCTTGCAGCCTTACCCGTTTCATTTGGGCGTGACGGAGGCCGGTGAAGGCGAAGACGGCCGTATAAAATCGGCGGTGGGTATTGGCACCCTGCTCGAAGACGGCATAGGTGATACGGTGCGGGTATCGTTGACCGAAGCGCCGGAGTTTGAAGCCCCGGTAGCCCGGATGCTCATCGACCGCTACACCGACCGGGCCAGCCACGATTTTATTAAACCAATCTGCAACGTTCCTATTAATCCGTTTCAGTACCACCGCCGCGAAACCACAGAGGTAGGCAACCTGGGTGGCCAGAACGTGCCGCGGGTAATCGCCGACCTTAGCCGCTTAACCGATGTGCAATACGCCGACCTTAAAAGCGTAGGCCATTTATACTCGATGCTGCTGGATAAGTTTAACATGAACGATTTAGGCGCGGATTATATTTATACCGGCAGCCAACCGATAACTTTTATGTTGCCTAACGGCCTGAAAGAAATTGTGGATTATGCTGCCTGGTTAGCCGGTGGCCAGCGCCCGGAGCATTATCCGGTTTTAACCCAAGCCGAGTATGCTGCTCCAAATCAACGCCACCCCGAGATAAACTTTGTATTTCAAGAAATAAATTCTTTAAAAGACGAAACCATTGCCCAGTTAAAAGCCGATAAAACGGCTGTAATTATTCTTTACACCAATAATAAGCACGCCATGGCCGAACTGCGGAAAGGTTTCTTCCGGCTGATGAATAACGGCGTAACCAATCCGGTAATTATCAACCGCCAGTATCCGGAGCTGGGACTGGAAATAACGCAGTTGTATGCTTCTACCGATGTGGGTGGTTTGCTGCTGGATGGTTTGGGCGATGGCGTAGTACTAAGCACCGAATTATTACCCGAGCGCAGTAAACCCGAATGGCTGCGCCAGATTGATCACCTGAATAAATTGAGCTTCGGCATATTGCAGGCCGCCCGTACGCGCATGAGCAAAACCGAATATATCAGTTGCCCCAGTTGCGGCCGTACTTTGTTCGATTTACAGGAAACCACTGCCATGATTCGCAAACGCACCGACCACCTGAAAGGCGTGAAAATTGGTATTATGGGCTGCATTGTAAATGGCCCCGGCGAAATGGCCGATGCGGATTACGGGTATGTGGGCGTGGGCAAAGGCAAAATTGCGCTGTACCGTGGCCAAAACGTTATCAAAAAAGCAGTTCCGGAAGATGCTGCCGTAGACGAGCTGATCGAACTAATACGGGAAGATGGAAAGTGGGTAGAGCCCATGGTGTTAGAGCAGGAGATTAACTTATAGCTAAAATATATTACCTGAACAGATGGCGGCGCCGGTAGCAATTCTTAAATCTTTATTTAAGCTTTTAGGATTGCTGCTATTTTTCTCCTGCTCGCCAGTAAATACGCCTGCTGAACTGCCCAAGATTAAATTAGAGGAATTACCCAAGTGGACCTGGCCGGTTATAGGGGATACAACGTTTAAAGAGCAATACGAATTTAATTTCAGGATTAACCCGTTTTACTTGCAGGCCGATTTTGATAAAGATGGAATTTCCGATATAGCCATTTTGATAAAAGAGAAAAAATCCGGTAAAACCGGTCTGGCTATTTTGCGCAACGGCCATACCCAACCCAGTTTATTTGGCGCCGGGCAGGTTGGCAGTTACGGGGGCGATGACTGGGCCTGGTTACGCACCTGGAAAACCGAAACCATTTTGCCGGCCGGGTCGGGGGTGCAAACCGCCGGAGACGTTCTTATATTATTTCTGCAGGAGAAAGAGCAACGGGTACCCTGGCTGTTCTGGGATGGGAGATCCTGGCAATGGAAAGCGGATTAGATTTTCGCGTTGAATTATACCAGTAAGTGTCTGCTTTTTACTTCTGCCTGAGTTTAAATTTGAGTTTTCGAAAATAAGCGTTTAATTTACCAAACTTCTTTCCTGTATTACTTGTTTTAATAAAGCCGGCATTCGTTATCATTGCCGTTGATTTTCTATCGGTTAGTATGGTATTATCTTTAAATATTCAGGCATGAAAGGCTTATTTAATTTTTCGGAAGTAGCTACTTATTTCTTCCGGAAAAAAGACCCCAACAGAAAAGCAAACTTTAACCTACGCAGCATGCATTTTATAAATAAATTATCTATGCTGATGTTTCTGGTAGCTTTGTTTATTATTATATTCCGTCACGTTTTTTAATGAATATAGAGGAGTTTCGGGAGTATTGTTTGGTAAAGCCCGGCGTTACGGAGGAAACCCCTTTTGGTATTGATACGCTGGTATTTAAAGTAGGCGGTAAAATCTTCGCACTAACCGATATTAATACCTTTGCCAGTATTAACCTAAAATGCGACCCCGAAAAAGCTGTGGAATTGCGTGAGCGATATGATGCCATTAAACCCGGTTACCACATGAATAAAAAGCATTGGAATACTGTAATGCTTGCCGGTACTATTAACGACCGGTTGTTGCGGGAATTAATCGATCATTCGTATTCCTTGGTAGCAGCCAGTTTACCTAAAAATATAAAAAGCCACCTGGGCTTGTAAGCATAAAATTTCTTTTGCTGTTTCTGAAAATACAGATAAAAATAGAGTGTAGAAACAAGAACTCACATTGCTTGTTCGGGTTTGTGCATCGCTGTTTTAAACTTCCTTTTCTTTCCTTTGCTGATAAGACTCATTCCGAATCAGGAAAAACCAATTCTTAACTTTTAGTTCAAAGCTGTCTTCGGGTATGTAGTTAAAGGTGTAATCATTCCAATTACATAGGATTGCTTTTTGCTTCTTAAACAAATTTTCACGTACCCAAATAATATCACCTGTCCGGTAATTTTTAATCTTCCGTTTCATTTCACGCATTACGTAAATTAAGCCCAGCAAAAATATAAAGGCAGCCTCAATCAGGAGTAACATTTAACCACAAAATAGTAGAATTATTCTTTCGCTAATTTAAACTATTATTGTTTCTTAAAAATATTTAATATGAATATTTTAAGTAAATGAATAAGCTATAAAGTATTTAAAACAATGGTGTATTTAATTCCTGTGCGGCCATTTAATAAAAATGAAAGATAAAGCAAACGTAATCGCTTCCTCTGATAATTATTAAGATTTAGCAAATTAGCTGTTTCTTAGCTTGCTTACAGCGGATAAGCTGTAGTAATATAAAGTTAGTAAATACTATTCTTGCCCACTGAAATTTTATAACAGTAGTTTCTGCTTACTACCTGCAACTCTGCTTTTTAATATTCAATAATTATTTATTTTGCTTTGGTACGTAATTGTTTCGGAACTTTGCGGGCCAACTGTACCGCTATGTTTAATTTTGATTTACCGGAATTACCCGTTAAAGAAGCGTTGCCGCGCCTTTTATCTGCTTTAGAAAATAATGCTAAGGTTGTATTGGAGGCGCCGCCCGGAGCCGGTAAAACTACCCTGGTGCCATTGGCGCTTTTAAATACAACTTGGGCGAGTGATGGCAAAATAATAGTGCTGGAACCGCGCCGGTTGGCAGCCCGGGCGGCAGCCGGGCGAATGGCGGAATTAATTGGGGAGGAAGTTGGCCAAACCGTCGGGTACCGGGTGCGGCTGGAACGAGCCATATCGGCCAAAACCCGCATCGAAGTAGTTACAGAAGGAATCCTGACCCGATTATTGCAGGATGATCCGGCCTTGGAAGGTATTGCCGCCATTATATTTGATGAATTTCACGAACGCAGTTTACAGGCCGATTTAGGTTTAGCCCTGGCACTGGATGCCCAGGCAGTATTGCGGCCCGACTTGCGGTTACTGGTAATGAGTGCCACCCTCGACGCAACTGCTGTTGGCAATTGGCTGGCAGCGCCCGTAATCCGGAGCGAAGGACGCATGTACCCGGTAGATACTTTTTATGCTACGGCGGCTGATGTAGCTGCCGCCGGAAACCGGCCGGCTGAACGTTTGAAGAATCTGGTACCAAAAGTGGTCCGCCAGGCGCTGGCTCAGTACGTCGAAGGGGATGTATTGGTCTTTCTGCCGGGACTAGGCGAAATGCGGGCCATAAGCGATTTGCTGGAAGGGAAATTACCCTTAAACATAGATTTACATTTACTCCACGGCGAGCTTTCGCTGGCACAGCAGCAAGCGGCTATCCGGCCGGCTTTGGTAGGCCGGCGCAAGATAGTGCTGGCCACCAGTATTGCCGAAACCAGTTTAACCATTGAAGGCGTTAAAATTGTAATAGACGGTGGATACTCCCGTGTACCCAAATTTGTGCCGCGTTCCGGACTTACCACCCTGTTGACTTTACCGGTTTCCCAGGCCGCTGCCGATCAGCGCCGGGGCCGGGCCGGGCGTCTCGGACCGGGCGTTTGTTATCGTTTATGGACTTCGGCAGACCAGTTGCAATTGCCGCCCCGGCAAGCGCCGGAAATTTGCGAAGCCGATTTGAGCGCATTGATGTTAGAACTGGCTATCTGGGGAATAAAAGATCCGGCTACCTTAAAATGGCTGGATGTACCGCCGCCGCCGGCCATAGCGTTAGCCCGAGATTTGCTATTGCGCCTCGAAGCTATTGGGTTAAACGGCAACCCTACGAAACACGGTAAAGAATTAGCGGCACTTGGGTTACCACCGCGGCTGGGCCATTTGGTAAGACGGGGGCACGAACTAGGCTTCGGGACTACTGCCTGCGCCCTGGCCGCTTTACTCGCCGAGCGGGATATTCTTAAAAATAATGGCATGTCCCGAGACCAGTTATTACCGGATTTGCCGTTGCGCCTGGAAATATTAGCAGGGCAACACCCGCCAACGCCCGGCTTTGTAACCGATACCAATGGATTGCGACGGGTACGCGAACAAGCCCGGAGTTTACGCCAGCGACTGCGCGAACCCGATGGGCCTCTAAATACTGATGTGGCCGGTTTGCTCACCGGGCTGGCTTACCCAGACCGGCTGGCGCAGAAAGAATCTTCGGGGCGAGTACGGCTGGTTACCGGTCAACGGGCAACTTTGGCAACCGAAATTTTTGGTGAAGCTGAATTTTATGCGGTAGCTCATCTGGACAACAGCGCGCAAGCCCGCGTTATGCTGGCCGCTGCTATTTCCAAAACCGAAATTCTCCGGTATTTTGTCGGGCAAATAAAACTGCAACCGGAAGTTAAATGGGATACGGCCACCGAAAGGATAACCGCCCGCCAGCTAAAAACTTTGGGCGCCTTAATCCTCGAAGAAGCCCCGCTGCAAAATCCTGATCCGGATTTATTGGCCGAAGTACTCATCCAAGCCATAAAAGAAAGAGGAGTAAACCGTTTACCTTGGTCCGACGAAGCCCAGACAACCCGAAACCGGCTTCTTTTTCTGCATAACCTGGAGCCAAATAACTGGCCGGATGCTTCAGATGAAGCCTTAACGGCTACTTTAGATCAATGGCTTAAACCGCACCTGCTAGGCTTACGTTCGCTGGAGCAAGTAGCGCGGCTAAATTTTAATCAGCTGTTACTAGCCGGACTGAGTTGGGAAAAACAACAGGAAATGGACCGGCTGGCGCCCACGCATCTGTCGGTGCCCAGTGGTTCGCGGATAGCTGTGGATTATACCGTAAAGGATACTCCGGTGCTGGCGGTACGGTTACAGGAAATATTCGGCATGCTCGATACCCCCCGCATTGCGAATGGCAAAGTCTCTGTGTTAATGCATCTGCTTTCGCCGGCATCCCGGCCCGTACAGGTTACCCGGGATTTGCGGAGTTTCTGGAATACCGGCTATTTTGAGGTAAGGAAAGATTTACGGGGCAGATACCCGAAACACCATTGGCCCGAGGATCCGCTTTCGGCCCTACCAACACGGGGTACTAAAAAAAGGCCGCAGTAAAATTATTTACCGCGGCCTTTTTTACAAATAAGGTTAAGAATATTCAGCCGGGGTAACAACTAATTGCTGCCCGGGCGGTTAATCGTTCTCAGACTAATTTTAGCACTCTAATGCTACTGCTTCAAACTCTTTAACTTTCGGTTGTATTTTCTGCGACAGATACCGCCATACATCAGTAAGCTCTTCCAGACGGGTTATATCTAATTTTGGATTAATTAATATTTGTTTTTCCCAAAAGCTGGCCATTTCTTCGGCAAAACGTGCTGCATCGCACAAACTGTAAAATGGTACAGAATTAAAATCCGCCAAGAACTCCTCGGAGAAAGTTTTACTCACATCAAAAGGACTTTCACAAAATAACACATAAAAGTAGTTGCCCAAACAATCTTCTGATTTGGCTGCTTTTCTCTCCAACCTTAGTCTAAAGCTCAAAGTATTAACTTCTATCATATTACTTTTTTCTACTTTACCCTTAAATCATTTACGAGTTCGAAGATAAAACCATTTTTCGTGAAAACCATAAAAGTGCTAAAAATGTTATAAAAATACAATAAAAACATTATTAAAAACTAATATTTAAGTATTGATAAATTTTGTATTATTTAAATATTAAATTTATTTATATAGAATTTAGCCAGGCTTATAAGCAGAACAGGTTGAAAGGCAGATTTATAGAAATTTTTTAAGGGAATAAGAGCTTTGTGTTCTCCGCCTTAAGAAATTTTAACTACTAATTAGGTTTAAGGAGAAATTATTCACCCAGTATTTTATTTTTGGTTTTAAGCGTCAAATCAATTTAAAAGAAAGCTGGATTTACAGAGAAGCTCTGAATTATTTTCTTAAGAAAATTGCCAGTTATTTACAGCATCTGAGTAGCCTGCTCGTAAATCTGCAAATTGAAAGAGGAGGTTCTGCAATATCTATCTTATTGGAATAGGCTTGTAGAAAAGAAGCTTACGTATTTATACTTGAATCTAAGTATTTGCCGAAACTTTTTATGCTTAAATAAGTATTTACCTGAGAAACAATTTATTACTTAAGGTTTTTATTTATGTTAGGCTGGATAAAAAAAGAAGATAAAATACCACAGGAACACCAACGGATTCTGGCTACCGTTGAAATGAACGGGAAGACTTCAGTTGTTCCTTGCTGGTTTGTCGCAGATAATCGCATTTTATTGAATGATGCACCCAACTCCCAGACGTATAGTTTCTCGATGGTACGCGCCTGGCAACCATTTCCGGAGCCTTATCAGGAGTAAAAGTTCAGGAGGCGAAACAGAAGAGCCCTGTAGGGTTCTCTTAAGCTTAAAACTTTAGAATACGTAATTTTATTTTGGGAAATAAAAAAGAGACCGGATGCAAGTCCGGTCTCTTTTAGTTATTAATAGCCCTTATAGCTGTCTATCTTCTTTTAACAGGCGTTTTGGCTAATAAACTCCTCTTAATACCGGTTTGTAAGTCTTTTCCAATTCCTTTCATCCCTTCGAGGTAAGTAATATAAACGGTGGTATAGGCTTGCTTTTCCTTCTTATTTTTAAACTTAAGCTGGTCTGGGTGCTTTAACGATTGTGGCGTATAGTAGTTAATTTTATCCGGCGAAAAATCGGTGACTTTGTACTGGTAAGAGCCATCGTTAAAAGTTACGGTTAGCACAAAATGCAGCGGATAGGTGGTGTTTATTTTCTCATCTTTGATGGTTAGCTTCTTGAAACCCTGAAACACAATCTTTTCTGCGGCATCCTCCTGAATAGTTGAGGCAGGAGCTTTGTAAGACTTAGTGAGGTATTCCTGCGCTTTATCGTGCAGATCTTTCTGAGACAAACCCGGTACTTCTACCGTCTCGGTTACGAAAAATTTTCCGGTGGTAGCGTCGGTCGGCAGGCTTGGTAATTCCTGGGCGTATAACCCATAAGGCAGTAAAAATAGCAGAAATAATAGTTTTTTCATAAATTAAGATTAAGCATTCAAATATAATATATAAAAATTAATATATAAAAATTTTACATAAATATTTTGATGACAAAGTAGAATAATCTTTTTTAGATGAATAGTTTACCTCCTTTACATTTGTAACTATAGCGGTGTCACCTAGCAAACATATAACGCTGCATAGAAAAAGCTGAATCCTTAAATCTAGTAAGAGTTTCAGTTTAGCCATCCTTTACTTATATCAAAACGTTTGTATTAAAATATATTGTTTTTGCTGCCGTAAAAACAATAATATAGTAGCCGGCCGGTTAAGCTCACCAGCCAGAATAAAGCATAGCATTTTTTTAGGAATTTGCCGGTTAAAAGCCGGGCAAAAGTATATTTATTTATTCTTTAGACTAATGAATTGCTTTGTCGGCTATTTCGTATCGGAAGTCCAGGAAAGTATCCTGCAAATTACTTTCGGCGTTAGTGCCATAATTTACAAGCAAAGTAACTGTAACGTCCTGGTTCGGAAAATAGAACATATCGGCGCTGTAGCCCAGGTCGCGGCCCCGGTGCCCGTAACCAAATTCATTTTCTTTGAAATTGCCATCAATATAATCTTTGAACAAGCCCAGACCCAGGTATTTCCGGTTTTCTATTAAATCATCGAAAGTAAGCATGGTATTGATAGAACTTTGACTGAGTAAGGTTTTGTGCCGGAGCAAAGCGTCAATGAATTTTTGTAAATCAAATACATTGCAGTATAACCCGTTCAGCCCATTGCCGGTGCCCGTATTATAACTGCTTACATTTACCAAAGTATTGTTGTTATATAAATCAAAATATCCCTGGGCCACGCCATTGGCCGGGAGTGCTTCCTGCCAGTAATAATAAGAATCGGAAAGCCCCAGTGGCGTAAGAATTTTTTCGCGAAGTAAAGCCGCGTGGCTTTTGCCCGTGGCAGCCTCTATAACCATGGTGGCCAGTACGGTATTGGTGTTGGAATACCCCGAGGAGGTGCCGGTTGGAAATTTGGCGTCCTGGCCGTAAGCAAATTTCAGCAATTCTTCGGGCTTCCACTTTTTGGTAGGGTGGTTTAGTAAAGCCAGGTAGAAATTATCGTTGTTGCTAAAATCGAAAATGCCACTGGTATGATTAAGCAAACTACCCAAAGTGGCCGTTTCGGCATTCTGAATATTAGAAGTTATCTTGGCGGGCAGTCTTTCGGTTAATTTTTCTTCCAGCCTTAATTTTCCTTCTTCTACTAATTTTAAGGTGAGCGCTGCAATAAAGATTTTCGTTAAACTGGCCGTCTTAGAAATATGACAGGGTCGCATGGGCGTATTTTCTTTTATATCGGCCTGACCGCCACTTCCGGCCCAGGTTCCATTTTTATCGCGCACCAGCACGGCTATCCCCGGCAAACCCGCCTGAATATATTTATCTATAACACTTTGGTAAACGGTTGCCTTCGGATGATTAGCCGTGGTAGGAGCAATCGTGCAAACTGCGGTGGGTTCTATAACAGGCTCCTGGCAACTTAGTAATAATGAGAGCGACAGAAAAGCAGAAGCTTTTAATATGTACTTAACCATAAAAGGAAGCTTTTTTAATTATTTTTTCTTTCAAATAGGGGGTAGTTCAGGCCCAGGTGTAAAGCCGTGTTAGGTAAAACGGGTACGTATTGCCGCACAAAGGGAGCTTCTACCCAAAACTGGTAGCGGGTAAATATTTCAACAGGTCTTTCGCTGTTCTGATTTAGTAAGTAGCCAGCCCCCAAAGCAAAGGTGCCCATCACTTGTGGGCGGCCCCAATCCGGTTTTTCTTTATAATGGCCATCTTCGTCGCGCTTAAAGACCTGAGTTGCAGAAAAAATATGTACATAACCAGCTCCCGCCGCCCCCGCCAGGCTTATCCGGCGCCCGATAAATCTTTTGTATTCTAATTCTGAGTAAAGCTGCACCGAATGCTGCACAAACTGGTGGAAAACATAACCTAATTTTATTGTTTGCGAAAGCTGGTTTACCGGACTTTGGTTGTACCGGAAAGATGTGCCAACTGCTATTCCCGGATGAACCGACCGGAATATTTCGCCGGTTCGGGTTGGCAATGCTGTAGCATTCGCCAGTATCGCCACTGATAAAGGTCGCGCTTGCTGGGCCTTTAAGACCGGAGCCGCCAATAGCACCAGCCAAGCCAATGCCGCAATCTTTAACTTCCTCATAAAATTTGGGTTTGTTTTATCTAATTCTCTTCAGCAGGTACTACAATTACTACGCTTTGTAATATAATTATATTATTTATAATTTAAATTATGTTTGCATTTTTTTTCTGCTAAGTATAAGCCCAGGATTGTAACTATTTTATTTTATATAAAGGATTAAAAAAGTAGTTTAGAAGTTACCCAGCAGCCAGTACAATTATAATGGTCATAGCCACTAAAAAATGATTTTATATTGGTCTGAATAACCTGACTAATTTTAAATTATACATTCTCACCCAAAGAAATTCCGGCTTAAACATATTTTAATTAATTTTCAGGCCATATAAAGATTACTTAAGCTTTTTCATGCAATTAATCGAAGTTAACAGCGCTACTACTGCCCGGGAGTTTATAGAGTTTCCCGTTCGTTTGTATCGCACCGATCCTAATTATATCCGGCCTTTAGACAGCGATATCGAGAGTGTTTTTGATCCGAAAAAAAATAAATTACTGCGCAAAGGGGCGTGTATCCGGTGGTTGCTAAAAGATAATCAAAACCAAACCATTGGTCGGGTAGCGGCTTTTGTGAATGAACAAACCGCCCAGAAAAATGAACAACCCACCGGTGGCATGGGTTTTTTTGATTGTATTAATAACCAGAAGGCCGCTAACACGCTGTTCGATGCCTGTAAAAACTGGCTGCAGGCGCGCGGCATGGAGGCAATGGATGGGCCCATTAATTTCGGCGACCGCGACCGCTGGTGGGGTTTACTGGTAGAGGAGTTTTCACCGCCTTCCTACGCCACCAACTACAATTTTCCTTATTACCGGCAACTCTTCGAAAATTACGGCTTTCAGGTTTATTTTAATCAGTATACTTATCACCGGCTAGTTAAAGGGGATATTGCGGAGAAGTTTACCGAAAGGGCCGAAGCCATTCTGGCTAACCCGGATTATACTTTCCGGCACATGGAAAAGAAAAATATTCAAAAATATACTGAAGATTTCCGGGTAGTGTATAACCAGGCCTGGGCTAAACACCAGGGGGTAAAAGAAATGTCGCCGGCTCAGGCTTTGGTAATCATGAAAAAGCTTAAACCCATTATGGATGAAAAAATAGTGTGGTTTGCTTATTATAAAGAAGAACCCGTGGGGTTTTTTATTTCCATTCCGGAATTAAACCAGTTGTTTAAGCATGTAAACGGCAAACTCGATTTAATTGGCAAGTTGAAGTTTTTATATTATAAATGGCGCGGTTCGATTACCAGAGCCGTGGGTATTGTTTTTGGCATTGCGCCGGACCACCAGCGCAAAGGGGTAGAGGCTGCCATGGTATTAGCATCGGCCAGGGGCTTTTTTCATAATGGCAAAATACCTTACGAGGATTATATTATGAACTGGATTGGTGACTTTAATCCGAAAATGATACGAGTGGTAGAGCAGATTGGCGCCAAGATTTATAAAACCCATATCACCTACCGCAAATTATTCGACGAAACGAAAGAATTTAAACGGGCCAAGATTATTCAATAATAAAGGAAGCCGGCAGAAATAATTAAAACCACAGCCTATACACAAAAAGAAGCTTTCCGGCGAAGGCTTCGGCCATGAATGTAATTGATTTTAAAATGAAATGTTCCGGAGATTAGTTAAGGAAAAAAAGCAAAAAAAGCGCTCCAGAAGTAATCCTGAAGCGCTTTTTTCATTTAAATGCTTATTAGTTAGTCTTGTCTGCTTACTTTTGTTTTAAAGTGCTTAATTATTATACACCTTCACTATAAATACGTAGTCCTTTATCTTTTTCAGTTGCTCCGGGCGGCTGGCGCCGGCCAGGTAATTTCTTCTGGATAATTTAATTGGCGCTTCCAATGAATCCTGGGATAACTGCTCTACTAGTTGTTTCAGGTAGTCAGACTTAACGGCAAAAGAAGCGCCCTGCTGGTCTAGCTGCTGACCGCTGATGACCCCAATCAGGTTGCCTTGGCTATCGAGTAAGGGGCCGCCGCTGTTGCCCGGATTAAGCGGAATGGAAATCTGGTAAGAAGTGGTATCGCCCTCGAAACCGGTGCGGGAACTAACCGAACCTTCCCCGAAAACCATATCTTCCCGCGGAAAGCCTAACGTATAAACCCGTTCGCCTAAATCGCTTAACTCCGATTTAAATGCATAAGGCAAAGAACCGAAAGAAGAGAAGCCTGCGTCGTCGATTTTCAGAATAGCTAAATCATGGGCCTGATCGCGGTAAATATTTTTAACCCGGTAGCGCTGCCCGGCCCGGTTTTCAATAAAAACCGAATCGGCATCTTTTACCACGTGGTAACTTGTTACCAGATAACCATCCGAACTAATGGCAAAACCAGTTCCACTGAAGTTAGCCGGCACCGGCCGGGCTGCTCTTGGATTGCTAACCCCCGAAATATCTTTGGCAATTGCCCGCTGGCTGTTTTTTATTTTCTCTACTTCGCGGCGAAGTGCGGTGTATCGGGCGTTTTGCTGTTTGCCCATCGAGCGCCACACATCAATACTCATCAGCGTGCCGAAAACGGTTAAAATAGCTACCGAGGCTGCCACCGCGATGGTTGCATAGTGCTGGTTCCAGAATATTTTCCGTTTTTGTTTATCGCCAAAAGGAGTAATTACTTTTCTTTCGGTTAATAATGCTTCTTCCGGCACTGCTTCCATTTGCCGGTGAATGGTGTGGATCTCTTCCTTTAAAGCTTTACGCCGGGAGTAAAAACGTAGCGTGCCGTCTATTTGCTGGTACTGGCGGTAATATTCTGCAAAATCCGGGTCGGTTTTTAAGCGCTCCTTAAATAGGGTTAGTTCCTCCGGGCTTAGTTGGTCGTTAAAATAATTTTCTATTTGCTTAAAGGCTTCTAACTCTTTCATATCTGGGGTGGATATTCTTAACCAGAAGAATTAATCCGTTTAAATTTATTTATCTTTTTTTTACTCGCGTTCTACTTCTGTTTTATACAAGTTAAAGAACAGTTTTTTCAGACGCAGCAGGCATTTATATTTTTGGTTTTTAGTGTTATCGGCGTTGGTATAACCAAATTTTTCGGTTATGGCCTGCATCGATAAATCCTGTATATAAAAATCTTCCAGTAACGTTTTACACGGCTCGCCTACCAGCGTTAAAGCCTCAGCCATTTTGGTAAAGGTAGCTTCCCTTTCTACCAGGTCATCTATGTCGTCGGCCACATCCACAAAAGAATCCGACTCCGACACAGCACCGCCAAACCTGCTTTTCAGAGCCAGCCTTTTCAGCCAAAGCCGCCGGCAAACCGAATATAAATACGTTTTAATCAGGCAATTCAGTTCCAGCGATTCATCTCTTATTTTTTCAATAAAAAGAATAATCGCTTCCTGATAAATATCCTTGGCTTCGTCTTCGGTGCCATTATTACTAAGCACAAAATGCAAAACCATGGGGTAATGTTGTTTGTAAAGATAAGCCACTGCCGTACCGTCATCTCTTCGAATTCCCGCCAGTAAAGCCTCTTCTGAAAAATAAACTACATTCGGCATTTAAGCTCCTCTTTTAATACCCCAGCCTGTATTTTGTAACCCATTTAAATTAAATATTTTCTTAAATAATCAGGAAGTAGCGTCATTTGGTAAAATTATAAAATCAAATTTGGGATAAGATAATTCAAAATCAAAACGAAAAAGTAGGAATGTAGCCAACGGTCCGCTTGCACACTTACCAAATGCTTATTACCTTTGGGCATTGCTTTTACAAGCTCTACTGCGCACGTGGTGAAACTGGTAGACACGCCATCTTGAGGGGGTGGTGCCTTACGGGTGTGGGAGTTCGAATCTCCCCGCGCGCACCAGAAGCCTGCTTACCTAATCTTTTGAAAGGGTAAGCAGGCTTTTTTATTTACCACTTACCCGCCAATTTTCAGGGTACCTTTCCGCTAAGCTTAGTCCTATTATTATAAACATAACCAGCAATACCCTTTTGCTCCGGCCTAATTGTTTTGCTTTTCTTTTATCTAACGCTTGTCAGGTTTATTTGTATTGGGTTAAATTGTTTTTTTCGTATTCGAATTTAATAAACCAACCGGGGTAGTTACCGGCTTTTGAATAATGCAGCAAAAATGGTTGTCCTTATTTTCTAGATATTTAAATTTATCCAGATTTAGCTTCAGATGAAATACTTATATTAAATAAATTTAATATTGTTTAAGTTCAATAAAAAGATGCTTATATGCTTTGTGGTAGCTGAAGTAATTAAAAAAATATAAAAAATAACGCAAGAAGTGTTGGGGTAAAGAAATATTTATTAATTTACAACCGTAAACAAAAACCAACTAATATGAAAAGACCTTCTACAGCATCAGCGGGATTGAATTTCTTAAACCAGGGATATACCATTGAATTATCTGTACAGGGAGTAGGGGCTTTCCTGCGCTATTGCGAAAGAAATAAACCTGGTTTTGAGTTAAAGGTATCTTACCAGAACGATATGGCAGTGGTAATGCCGGTAAAAGCACCCGTTGAAAGCCCTTCGTTTAAAGCCAGCCTGAAAGCCACCCTGGAAAAAGCCGGCATTGGTTTTGAAAATAAATTTTTTAACCCCGGTATCAGGTCTGTTGGGTAATAAATTGCCGTTACCGGGTAATGGATAAGATTTTAAGATTTACAAATTCGTTTTGCCTGGCAATGCGCTGTTACGTACCGGTTTGCCTGCTTGCCTAATAAATAATGGTCGGTTAATAATTGTTGTTTGCGTAACGGTTTAATAAATGGCGGCTGGTTAAGTCTTAAGGTGGCTGTTCTCCGGTGAGTAAAGAATTTTACTTCGATAATTCTGGTATAATTTTCGGTAATTAGCAGCCGAATTAAGCAGTTAATTGTGCTGGAGATTATTTATGACGATGCGCAGTATGTGGCCATTAACAAGCCTAATGGGTTGCTGGTACACCGAACGCGCATAGCCGAAGAAAAAAAAGAATTTGCCCTGCAGTTGTTGCGCGACCAGCTCGGTTACCGTTTGCACCCCCTGCATCGCCTCGACCGGGGTACTTCGGGCGTATTGCTCTTCGCCAAAACGCCCGAAGCGGCGGCACCACTGGTACAAGCTTTTACAGAACGCCAGCCAGATAAAACTTATTTTGCCATTGTGCGGGGCTACGCGCCGGAAGCCGGTACCATCGACAGCCCTATTCGTCCGGATAAAGACCACCAGCACAAACCAGCACAGGACGCAGTTACCCACTACACCCGGCTGGCTACGGTAGAACTGCCCATCCCGGTAGGACGTTACCAGACAGCCCGTTATAGCTTAGTTAAGATTAAGCCTGAAACCGGACGCATGCACCAGATTCGCAAGCATTTTGCGCACTTGCGTCATTATATTATTGGCGATAAAAAGCACGGCGACTGGCGACACAACCTCATGTTTCTGGAGCAGTTAAACAGCCCAAGTCTGCTTTTACACGCTGCGGCGCTCACTTTCGAGCATCCGTTTACGGGTGAAATTATTTCTTTAAAAGCACCGGCACCAGAAAACATGCAACGCCTTTGCCGGCAGTTTGGCTGGGATCTAGGTTTAATGCTTAGTTAGGTGTATAATAAAGGTAATTGTTTGCCCGCTGCCCCGGTTTACTGATTTATTTTCCTGGTAAACGGGTTTTAATACCCTTCAAAAAAAAGGTATCAAAGCTCAAGGGAAGCCTAGTATTATTTGAGACTTTCCTCATTTTTAACTCGCCTCCACCAGCTTAATTTCTTCCGGCGTAAGTTCGTAAAGCTGGTAAACCAGTTCGTTTATTCTGTTTTCCAGGATAGTTGTCTCCGCCGGGGATTCGGTTGTTTTGGCCCTTAATATTGTGCTTACACTTAATTTTGTCAGGTGCAGCGCCTCTTTTAAATAGGGGGGTAAAATTGTTTTGCCGGAAGGCAGCGCACTGGCAGGCAAAGTTTTGTTATCTGGGTTAAATGGGGTTGTCACATCTGTTAAAAATGGATCTTCGAAGCCTTCGCGCAGGCCGCTAATGGTAGCATAGCAAACCGGGCTGCTATTTTGGGTTTCTTCGTTCGCATATTCCAAGAAAGTGCCCTGCAGAATATTCGCAAGATATGCTGTTAACTGCTCTTCACTTTCTTCTGGGCTTTGCTGAACTACTAAGGAAAGCAAATTTGTTTTAAACCTTTCTATGGCCGCAAGTTTGGGTTTAAAAAGCCCGTAAGCTTTATTCAGATTCTGTTTAATGGAAGTTATCTGGGCAGGAATCATGCGTTATAGGAATATTTGGATTACACGCCAAACTGGGTTAAATGATGATCCAGGTGTTTGTAAAACATGTTATTCCACTCGGTTTTGTTTAAAGTGCCAAACGAATGCGATTTTTTGCCATCAAAGTGCCCTTCGCCTAATTGCTGGGTTTGCCGGATGTAATTAATCAGGCGTTCTTTTTCTGCCGCAAAATTTTTCTCGTCTTTAATAACAAAAGCCGGGGCGGTTTGCAGATTGCGTTTGTAAGGCTTTTCGCCGGTAACCGTTTCTTTGATAAACAAGCGAAGTACCCATTGCAGCAGGAAATTCGGCATCTTGTGTTTATCCGTAAATACCATTTCGTAAGGTACATTGCAGTGGGCCAGCATTTGCGAGACGCTCATTTTACCCCACTGGGGCCGGGTTTCCGGGGTCAGTGCATTAAGCCGGTTGATTATATTCTCGGTTACTTCGGTGGTGAAAATATTAGGGAGTGCCATCTTTTACAGGTAAAGGCTTTTAAACTTTCGGTTGGATAAATTAAGACTTAAAATAAATATTGGCAAATTTTTTATGGGTACCGACATTAGGAATTGTTCTTATTGCAAATTATTAAAGGACATCAGCGCATAATTTTACTGTTGGTACTTAAATTTTCTACCGAAGCTAAACCTTTTTGCCTACTGCGGGTTTTTTAGACGCAAATCAAATTTAAAGTATCGCTGCTTAAAAGATGAAATATTGCAAGACAAGCACCTTCAATTTGCCAGCCTGAAATTTACTTATCAGCAATGATTAGCCGGATTATTTTTATAAATACTTTCTTTATATTTAGCAATCATTTACTAAACCAGAACATTTGGATATGACCTCTCGCCGTAACTTTTTACAAAAATTATCTGCCTCAGCCATGGCCCTGCCTTTTTTACCTGGCTCGGTTAGCCTGCCCGACTTTGAAAATTTGGCTTACCAGCAAGGCAAAGTATTGCGGGTTGCTATTATGGGGTTAGGCAGTTACGGTACCCGGGTGGCCGATGCTATGCAGGCGTGTAAGCGGGCGAAGTTGGTAGGTGCCATCAGCGGTACGCCCGCTAAACTGAAAGATTGGCAAAGCAAGTACAATATTCCGGCAAAGAACTGTTATAACTACGAAAACTTCGACCAGATTAAAAATAACCGCGATATAGATGCAGTATACGTGATTACCCCCAATGCCCTGCACCGCGACCAGGTAATACGGGTAGCGAAAGCGGGTAAGCATGCTATTTGTGAAAAGCCCATGGCCATTAACGCCAAAGAAGGGCAGGAGATGGTTGATGCCTGCCGGCAAGCCAATGTAAAGTTGCTGGTAGGCTACCGGTTACACTTCGAGCCGAATACTCTGGAGATTATCCGGATGCGGAAAGCTGGGGAGTTAGGAAAAGTGATGTTTTTTCAGGGGCTGAGTGGTTTTAAAATTGGCGACCCCAAACAGTGGCGCTTGAATAAAGAACTGGCTGGGGGTGGCGCCATGATGGACATTGGTATTTACTCGATTAACGGCGCGCGCTACATGGTAGGCGAGGAGCCCGTTTGGGTTACGGCCCAGGAAACCAAAACCGATCCGGTAAAGTTTAAAGAAGGCGTCGATGAAACCATCCAGTTTCAGTTGGGCTTTCCGGGCGGGGCAGTGGCCTCCTGTTTATCAACTTATACCATGAACAACCTCGACCGGTTTTTCCTAAACGGCGAGAAAGGATTTGCCGAGCTATTCCCGGCTACCGGTTATGGCCCGATTAAAGGTCGCACGCATAAAGGCGAACTTACAGGACCACATACCACCCACCAAACCGTGCAGATGGACGAGATGGCGGCCATTATATTCGATAACAAGCAGCCCGTAGTGCCGGTAGATGGTGCTGAAGGTTTAAAAGATTTAAAAATTATAGATGCTATTTTCCAGGCTGTTAAAACCGGCAGAAAAGTAGAACTGAAAGGATAAGCGGCGGACGAAATATTTGCCGTTACCATGGCTTTAACATTGCATTCAAAGCCAGAATGGGGCGTTCTAGAATTCATGCGCTGGCAAAATGTAATACCTTCCCTCCGTTCGGGTAATTTAAAAGTTATAATGCTACAGCACATGGGGGCCGGTATCCAAGCCAAGGATAAGATGCAGGCTGCTTAAGAATATGCTGCGGAAAGATTTTTTTATTTGGATGATAGCTATGAAAATTAAAGTGCTCTTGCTTCTTTATTTTAACTTTTTAGTAGCTGTGGCTTTTTCTGCCAATCTTACATTAAACCCATCTATTTCTTATCAGCAAACGGAACGTTCCAACCATCCACTTCAAACGAAGCCGCTTCCCCGCATTGCCATTGCCGGATTAGCTATCGAATCAAGTACTTTTTCGCCGGCCCTTACCCACGAAGAATCCTTTCACGCCAAATACGGAACTAATGTTTTTTCCTCATATCCATTCTTAACGCCTGATTCTTCGCTCCGAAACCGGGCCCAATGGCTTCCGACCCTAATTGGGAAATCATTACCCGGCGGTGCGGTTACGCGGGAGGCTTACGAATCGTTGGTAAAGCAAACATTAGAGTTACTCGAAAAGAACAAACCTTACGATGGTTTATTTCTGGATATCCACGGGGCCATGAGTGTAGTAGGGTTAGATGACCCGGAAGGTGATTTTATTATCCGCATTCGGAAAGTAGTTGGCAAACAACCGATAATTTCCACCTCAATGGATTTACACGGCAATGTTTCCTGGCGTTTGGCTCAAAATACAGATTTAATTACCTGTTACCGGATGGCCCCGCATGAAGATGCCATGCAAACTAAAAGGAGGGCGGTAAGTAATCTGTTGTCCAGGATAGAGACTGGCAAAGGAAAGCCGGCCTACAAAGCCTGGATTCCGGTACCTATATTATTACCGGGTGAAAAAACGAGCACCCGGCTAGAACCAGCCAAAAGTATTTACCAGGCTGTTGCTCCGGCTGCGGCTCAACCAGGCATTATTGATGCCGCCATTTGGGTAGGATATGCCTGGGCCGACGAACCACGCAACCATGCCGTAGTGATGGTTACGGGAGACAATAAAGAGAAAGTTACGCAAACGGCCGAGCAACTGGCCAGTAGTTTCTGGAAAGCCAGAAGCGGCTTTTCTTTTGTTGCGCCAACGGGCTCTTTAAGCCAAAGTCTGGATAAAGCGCTGGCTAGCAAAAAGCATCCATTTTTTATCAGCGATTCCGGGGATAACCCAACGGCCGGTGGAGCCGGTGATGTAACCTGGACTTTAAAAGAAATACTGGCTCGCCCGGAGTTTAAATCAGCAAACGGGCCTTCGCTTATTTATGCCTCTATTCCGGGACCGGATCTGGTGAAAAGTGCGATAAAAGCGGGTGTGGGTGGGAAAGTAGATGCCTATGCCGGGGCAAAAGTAGATGCCCGCTTTGCCCCTCCGGTCCGGATTACCGGTACCGTAGAAGCAATTGAACACGGTGATAGAAATGCCGAAACAGAAGTGGTTGTGAAGGTGGGCAGCGTACACGTTATTGTTACGCAGAAACGCAAGCCTTACCATAAGGAAATTGATTTTACCAGACTTGGGCTTAATCCGCGGAAAGCCGCTATTGTGGTAGTGAAAATAGGTTATTTAGAACCTGAACTTTATGCCATGTGGGCAGACTGGATATTGGCCTTAACACCCGGCGGGGTAGACCAGAACCTGGAGCGCCTTCCTTACAAAAGAATTCAACGGCCCATGTTTCCGCTGGACAAAAACATGAAAGACCCGGATCTTACTGCTAAAATTGTACCTTCCTCTGATAAATTATAAAAGTTTATTTTCTGGTATTTTCCTGCTCTGTCTGAATATTACGGCCACCGGATTAAACTTCATGGTTTAGCCTATACGGTTTAATCCAGTGGTAGCATTTATACCAAATAATATCATGGAATTTCCTTTGGTGATAATATAGTTCATCCATTCACTCGGGCCATTCCACAGGAATCTTCTGCCTGGAAGGCGTTACAGGCAAATACCAGGAATGATGTATTACCTGTTTTCCGACGCAAGCAGAAGATTCTTATGGAATTCTGCGAATTCTGTAGAATGATGGAGGTGCTATGGAACCTCTTATTTACTATTTGGTATACTTAGGGATTACTGTAGTTGATTAACCCGTTCCTGGTAATATTTAATTGTTTGCAAAACCGACGGCAAGTTGCTGGGCAGGTCTTCGGCATCCCGTTCGATATAAATGGGTCCCCTGAACTGCTGCTTTTGAAGTTCCGCAAATACGGCTGGGAAATCAACTACCCCGGTGCCGACCGGTACATCTTTTAATTGGGGATTGTTGAAGGCCGCAATATCTTTTAAATGCACCCCGATAATATGGCCGTTTAGCTTTTTCACCGCATCCACCGGATTAATACCGCTCTTCGGCCAGTGTCCCAAATCAGCGCAGGCTCCAAAATTAGGATGGTCTTTAATGGCAGCTAATACCGAATCCGGGTGCCAGTAATGGCTTACGCCTTTCCAGTGATCATGAATGGCTACCTTAATATTGTAAGCCCCGGCCAGGCTATCAATACCATCCCACAGTTTTACCGGCGGCTCCGCGGTTACAAACTTTACCCCCAGTTGTTTGGCAATATCGAACTGCTTTTTCCAGGAGGCAAGTGTAGAATCGCCCATAATATAAATAGATTCAGCCTTGAGGCCTTGCTGGTCGATGAGGGCTTTGAGTTTTTTAATACCGGCCGGTGAAAGCTGTAAAACCAACGAATCTTTTAAGGCCGGACCAGTCTTATGAAAGGTATTCGGCTCAATATATTCCAGGCCGGCACTATCGGCTTTAGCCAGGGCATCCGGAAAGTTAAATGTATGGAAAGTCCATAAGGCCACTCCTAGTTTCCAGTCTTTGGTTACCTCTGCCGCGGTCGTGGTCGAAGTTGTTTCACTTGTAGTAGAATTTTTTTTGCTCGTACAGGCGGTAAAAGCCATTGCTCCGAAAAAGCAGGCATACATTAGTTTTTTCATATTCGGTTTTTGTAGTTCGTTTGTAAAGCGTTTAATAATAAATAATTTCTGCCTGGTTACCCTTCATAACCATAAAAAAAGCATTTCCCAGCTTCGGGAAAATTAAATTCTTCTGGTTGTCAGCGTATAGCATTGGAAGAATTCCACCAGAAACTGTTGTTTAGAAAGCAAAGCAGGCAATATTCGTTCTACTGGTTTTACCCGTAATATTTTTATGTAATGGTTCATTCCTGTATAATAGAAAAGAAATAAACTCTAAAGCTGGTTTATACCATACGGAATTATCAGGTAAGCTGAATTTTACGGTTAAAGGGTGTAAAACCGGTTAGGAATACAGTAGGGGCACTGGTGCGGGGCAAAGCACCCCGGATATCCACCCATTTATGCTGGTAAACACCGGGCCCAAAATGGATTTGGTCGCCGTTGAGGGTGTAACTGCCCTGGCCTTCTTTTAAAAAATATACCTCCGGTAAGTTGTTATGGGCCTGCACACCGGAAAATTGCCCACCCGGCCGGAAAATGAGTTCCAAAGCCAGCGGCACATGGTCAGTGCCCGTAATCGCTATTTCCAGTTCAAAGCCTTTTTCTATTTCCCGGATGGCAACCATTGTTTTTAGTTTTTGCACTTCCGATTGCGCCCGCTGGTTGCGTGGCATATTTGCCCAGATGCCATCGCCCGGTATTTTATCGGTAGGAAATGGTTGGTAATAAGGTCCCTCCAGGTTGCTCTCCAAAATGTAGGCACCGTTATCTTCCCGGTAATCCGCCGACGTGAACTGTCCCTTCCCGAAAAATGCACTGGCTAACCGGATGCCTTGTAAAACCGCATTCTTTTTATGCATGGTAAAAAACACCGGGTTATTCAGCAGGATAGAGGCATCGTAATTGTCGCGCCGGATTCGGAACAGACCCGAGGTGTGAAAAGCTTTGGCATAATTACTGGGTAAGGGGGAGGAAGAAGGTAATTCCTGCCAAAGGGTAGGGTCTTCGAGAAAATAATACAGGAACCCGACCGTTTTCGGAAAAGCGGTTTCTTCTATCAGGCGGCAAACGGCAGCAAACCGGCCATTTCGGTCTTGTAGGGCCATGTACCGACAGGGATAGTAATAATTTTCCAGCGTACCGATTATGGAATTATCCTGCCGGCCCGATGCTTCTGTCACAATTTCACCGTTCGGGTGAATGTAGTAAAGGGTCATCTCCAGGTTTTTCCGCACGTAGTCCAGCAATTCGGGTTTTTTAAATCCCCGGGCCGTAGCAATTAATACCCGGTCGCTTAAGGAAGAGTAGATGTAGCTGCTTTTTTCCTCGTATTGTCCATCCGGGTCCATGTCAATCTTCTCGTTTAACCACGTTTCCGCCCTTTGCCGGTAGGCGGGTTCCGGCCAAATGGTGTACAAGCCGGCCAGGGCCGAACAAATTACCCAACGATGATTAGGCGTATGAATGCCCCCCACCGTTAAAGCCTTACCTGCATTCTGTAAAAAATCGCCCAAAGGCTGGAGCAAGCTTTTCTTACCCGGTACAGAACTCTGCTGTAACAACCGGTAACCCGGGCTAAGCCACTTCACAATAAAACCCAAATCCGGCGTAGAGTGAAAGTTGGTCGAAAACAAATCAATGGTGCCATCGGCGTGCTGAAGTTTCAGCAAATATTTGGCGGCGAGCACCAGTTCGCCGGTTAATGCTTTATGGTTATAAAATTTAGACTCCTTGCTTACCAAGCCGCACATGCCGGCTTGTAAAAAGGAGGTAACCGCATGCACGTGGGCTATTTCGTTGCCATCCAGAATACCACCATAAGCCGGATTATTTTTATCCGTTATTCTTACCTTCTGGTGGCTCTCTATTCTTTCATCGTTTAAATGAATCATTTTTACCAGCCAGGCAGGTTTTTCCGGCACTGGGGCAGTCGGGTTCTTTCCCCAGCTATTGGTAATGAAAAATGGAACAAAAGGGGTTGAACAGACAACTAACCCATTTTTAACAAACGTGCGGCGCTTCATAGTTTTCATTGCGGTGGATCAGGAACAATATAATAAATCGAATGAAGTTTCGGGGCTTCGTGGCTGAAATATTATTTGGTAGAGGTAAATAAGGAAAGTGTCTGTTGTTGGCGCAGAATCCTTACCAGCAGACCAGTTTAGAGTGATTCTTATACTCATTCAAATAAAGTGCATCTTCTATAAAGTTTGGTTAAGCGTTAATTTGGAATTAAGATTCTTTTTAGGCCGTCCTGGTTTAATATTTATTAGTTTTTCCCTTTTCGGCTGTTTTCGCCTGTGCAATAGGTTTTTAACTTTTCTTCTGAATGAAATTAACCCTTCCGCCCTTCGGGCACCTTCCCTGAATCAGGGAAGGAGTTCGGCCGAACCGGAACATAATGGAATAGCTTTGTTGGGAAGGTTTAGTATTTAATAATGATTGAACCTTGTATGGCAGCAGCTAAGCGCATACTACAGCAGTTTGGACAGCGAGGGCCTTTTGGAAGATGCTCTTCTGGGTTTCCGGTGCTTTAGCATTCCGACGCAGGAGGAAAGGGAAGATGAGCAGCCCGAGTGGCCAAACGGGGCCGGCCGGCCGGGAGGCTACTTAGGTTCTTGCTATGAGTTAGCACCTGCACCTTGAAAGATGCAATCTTTCAAAAGAAGAACATTAGCTATTGTGATTGACCCACGCTAGGTAAATATAAACATCAGACCACAGATTAAAATTATTTAGGAATTTGGTATGAGCGGGCGTTTGGGTGCAAATATGCTTTTATTTAAAAGCAAACTAATAATTTAAAGCGGAGAATATTTTCGAAACGCAACAGGCAAGCAATGCAGTCAATTATAAGCCACTTGCCAATAATCCTTATTTTTAGTTCTTGCAAGCTTAATGCTTCAAGTGGCTCATAGCTTTCCCATGTTTACCCAACTCATTCAGTGCCGCCCGAAAACCTTGCGCTAAGGTAGTAGCTGGCCCCTGACCATAGTAATGCAGGAAAATGATATGCGGGTCATCGCCGAGCATGTGATGGTGCAGGGCTACTACTTCCAGGTTATTCTGACGCAGGGCCTTAATAACCGCATTTACTTCCGGTTCCAGCATGGCTATATCGCCGGCAATATGGGCCTGGTTTTTATCTCCGGCAAAGGAAGCCCAGGAATTTAACCCAATGGAAGGCGTCATTTCGGCACCCATAGCCATAATGGTTAAATCAGCGCGGCCCACAGTGTATTTGTAAGTCGGGCCGTTTACCGTGCCGGTATATTTTACTATGGCATCCAGGGCGGGCAAATCAAAGTTTTCTTTACCGGTTGGTCCGGCGGGGGCGATTGCTGGTGGCTGGTTGGCGGGAGATATTTTGCTTTGACGGATAGTAGCAGCATATTTTTTGGCCAGGCCGGCCGGGCTGCCCATACCGTGCAGGTGCATGTAAAAAATACGCGGCTCTTCGTAAAAGAAATGATTGTGAATAGCACTTACTTCCAGTCCGTTGGCGTGCGCAGCCGAAATTAAGGCGTTCACTTCTTCCTGCAGCAAAACCGTATCGCTCATGAGCACAGCCGAATTGCCATCTACTGTTTTCTTAATTGATACCCAACCCCCAAAGCCAAAAGGAATCGGTACGGGCTGACCTTTAACTGTTACTTTTAAATCATTGCGGGGTAAAGGCGTGGTATGGGTCGCTTCGGCTTCCTTGTAGGTGCCTTTTTTACCCAGCGCCGTTTCAATGGCACTAATTTCGGTAGCCGATAATGGGGGTGTTTTGCCTTTGGCGGGCAAGGCCGCAGTAGCAGGAATATTTATAAAGGCTGCGGTGCCTAGGAAGGCAGTGGCGCGTAAAGCTTGCCGGCGGGATAATTTTTGGTGGCTCATGGCTGGATAAGGATTTCAGAAAACGAAAGTATTTAGTAGATAATACGTTAAACCAGCTAAGGCGCTTATAATTATCCAGGTAATCATACCAATTTTAAACCGGTACATGGCTATAAAGGAAATAATAATCCAGGCCAGGCTGAAATAGTCGATACCCGAGAATGAGCGTTGTTCCGGAAAAATAACGACTTGGGCAAAGTAAACCGTTAAGTTTAAAATTACGCCCACCACAGCAGCAGTTACCACACTCAAAATAGCTTTTACGTTTTGGTTGCTTTGGGTTTTTTCAATGATAGGGGCACCCGCCAGGATAAACAAAAAGCAAGGTAAAAAAGTATAGTAGGTGGTCGTAACCAGTCCTAAGGCACCCATGGCCAGGGAACCGCCAAAGTGGTGATACCCTGCCATAAAGCCCACGAAGGTTAATACCATAATCAGCGGACCGGGCGTGGTTTCGCCCAGCGCTAAACCATCAATCATTTCGAGTTTGGTTAGCCAGTTAAAATCTTCCACGGCTACCTGGGCCACATAAGGCAAAACGGCGTAAGCGCCCCCCACCGTTACAAAGGCGGCTTTCGTGAAAAAACTTATTAAACGCTGCCAAAAAGCGGCCCCCTGGCTTAAACTGAAAAAAAGAAAAGGCACCACCCATAAAATGCCAATAACCAGCACTTGTTTGGTAAAGCGGCCCCCGTGAAAACCCGTACCGGGCACTTCCGAATCCATGTTGAGGTAATATTCCTGCTCGCTCGCCGAGATTTGGCTGGCCGATTTAGTTTCTTTAAACAAGGCCGGGTAAAACTTTTTAGCAAGCCAACCCAAAGCAATGGCGCCCAGAATAATGTAAGGGAAAGGAATATTTAAAAAGAATATTCCGATGAAGGAGGCAATGGCAATTACTACGTGAAATACACTGAGCAAAGATTTCTTGCCAATTTTTATCAAAGCTAATATTACAATAGCTACCACCGCCGGTTTTAAGCCGTAGAACAAGGCGGCTACCCAGGCAATTTTGCCAAATACTACATATATCGTACTTAAGCCCATTAGAATAAACACCGAAGGCAACACGAACAAACTACCCGCCACAATACCGCCGATGGTGCCGTGCAATAACCAGCCAATATATATAGCCAGTTGCTGCGCTTCCGGACCAGGCAGGAGCATACAGTAATTTAAGGCATGTAAAAATTTGCGGTCCGAAATCCATTTTTTCTGATCGACCAGAAACGTGTGCATAATGCCAATCTGCCCGGCCGGACCTCCAAAGCTGATGAAGCCCAGCTTTAACCAGAAGTAAAAAGCTTCTTTAAAGCTGGGTTTGGTAACTGGCGGAGTAGCTACAGCAACCGGTGGTGGTGTCGAAATTATTTCGCTCATGGTAATCTAACGGGCAAATAGGTTCTGGTTGCAAGAATAAGAAGCTAAAAGCTTCTAAAATAGAATGTATTTAACTATTAGAATCCTTTTTACCTTTTTGTAATTTTTTTTTGTACCCGGACGGATTCTGGCCGGTATGCTTCTTGAAAATACGGGTGAAATGGCTTTGGTCGGAAAAGCCGGTTAAGTAGGCAATTTCGGATAAGGAGTGATTGGTGTGATGGAGTAGATGAATGGCTTTATCAATACGCAGTTTGCGGATATAATCACCGAAGGAGAGATTATCAAAATATTTGGAAAACTGCCGCGATAAATAAGCCGGATGCACGTTGAGTTCCTCCGAAATAGCGGTTAAGTTAAGGGTTAAATTGGTGTCAATCTGGTCCTGAATGGTTTCTTTAAGCTGCAGGGCCCACTCGGGTATTTTTTTATCTTCTTTTTTCTGGTCGGCCAGGTACCGGCGAAAAACCTGGATTAATAAATTTTCGGTAGGATTTTGGGTATGCTTTTCCTGTTGCAGGTATTTGGCCCAACTGTATAAAGCATCGTAAATGACTAGGCCCTGGGCTAACAGTTCATAATCATCTTTAAGGTTATAAGCCAGGCCCGCCGAAATAGCCCACAAACCCGCCGATTGGCTGCTGATGCTGTGGTCGTCGGTATCGGCACCACGAATCACCAGCGCCATGGTATGCAGCGCCGGGTCTTGCAGGTTGTATTTCTGCAGAAAATAATCAAACGTACACCGGTCTTCGTAATGGCTGAACTCCACTTCCGGCACATCAAACGGGGTGGCTTGCAGCAATTTGGCCTGCGTAAAAACTTCTTTTTCGGGCACATAAATGATTTCGGCCGCGGCATCGATAAACCTTTTAATGAGCCAGGGGCAGGCCAGCCGGTCTATTTTAGGGCGTTCGCGGGTAATCCATTTCATAAAATGTTCTGTTGGTTTTCTGGCATGTTCATGATTAAGCGACTAAACTAGCCTACTTCTTTAACGTTTCAAGGGTTAGCTGGTCCGGGAATGTAGCCACGGTTTTCTCCCTTTTCATCTTTTCCACGCCTTTAGGTTTTTACTCTTAAACCACGAAGCTGTTTCGTATTTAAACTAAATGCAAGAATGGTAGCCCCTGGTGGTGTTATCATTGCCAAATTTAAAGTTTTTACCCGGATACTGGCCGGTGAAAATACAAGGTAAGGACCACTGCGTAGCCGATTATTAATAGGCTAAACCGCTTCTTCACCAATGGCCTGATTTTGCCGGGGTAGGTTAGGCTTGGCGGGTATTCTATTCATGCAGGTATTTTTCAGCCTCCTTAAATCTATTCTCTGGCGTAATAGTTTCTAAGTTGTTTAGAGAATGTCAGCCTGCTGGAGATTGTTAATAAGGTTTAATCCCTGGCGCTTTAAATTTTTCAGCCTGAACAAATCTAAATATGTTAAGCTACTTTAAAAGACCACTCTTTATACCGCTCTTCCGCCTGCTCCATTATTTCGGCCAGCATTTCCTGTAATTCTTCGGTAATGCCTTTGCGGCGCAGTATATTTTTTACCGACAGCATTAGCTGGGCTTTGGTATCGGATTTCTTATACCAATCCGGTTGCTGGGCATTTTTCTTAATCACCTTCGTAACTTCTTTCACGATTTCCTTAATCAGCTCAAAATCGTGGATGGCGTTGGGGTGCTTGGCCAGGATTTCGTAGAAGGCTTCTTCGTCTTCGGTGAGGCCGAGGCTTTGCTGAATTTTTTCTTCGTTTTGCAGGCTGGTGGCTACGTCACGTATCTTTTGCATGGCAATTAAGCTGTCGAAGAAATGGTTGTGGTAGCCCTGGATGATTTTCTCGACTTCTTCTTTTAGCTTGCGGTATTTTACCAGGTTCTTGGGCGAACGCACTTTTATTTCATTGTTTATAATCTGGAGCAGGAGTTCCAGTTTTAACTCATTACCGGTTTTCTGTTCTTTGGCCGTAGCCAGGAAATCGTCGTTGATGATAGAGATATCGAAGCGGTCGATGCCGGCCATCTGGAACACATCTATTACGGCTTCGCTTTCGATGCCGGCCATCTGGAACACATCTATTACGGCTTCGCTTTCGATGCTGCGGTGGATGAGCTCTTTTATTTGGCCTTCTTTTTTCTTGATGTTGGTTTGCGGGTATTTTATCTTCCTTACGGCAGCGCCTACATGTTGAAAGAACAATACATCTACCGCAATATTGTTTATGGCCGGATGGCTTTTTACAATGGGTACCAACGCACTGAGTTTCTTCTCGTTTTGCATAAATTGCTTACACACTTCCTCATCGGCCACCAAAATATTAACTGCCCGCATCACCAGCTTAAATTTATCACCTTCCTTTAAATAAGGCCAGCTAAAATAACACCACCCAAACCGCTCCAAAACCGATTCGCCGGTTAAAGCCGCATAAACTGGTGTGCCGTGCTGTCCCCCTTCGGAGGGGGTTGGGGGAGGATTATGCCCCGGCGTACCCGAAACCGGCGACTCTCCGGAAACTGCGGATGATGGGGAGGTATAGGTTAAAGGCGGTTCGGCGGCGGTGGCTACGGTTCCGGCACTGGTGTAGGTAGTTGTCCTCCCCCTGCCCCCTCCAAAGGGGGACTGTTCAATAGGCGTGGAAAAATATTCGGGTAAATGCTGTTGTAAGTCCTGGATTACTTCTTTGGTTAATGCAAAAGCCTCTTCCAAATCGATGGTAACGGCACCCTGGCCACCGCCTCCGGTGTATTTTTTGGTAGCGTCGCGGAGTTTGTCGCCGATGCCGATGTAGTCTACGATGAGGCCGCTGGGTTTGTCGCGGAAAACGGTGGCGACGCGGTTGACGGCCTGGATGAGGTTGTGGCCGCTCATGACTTTATCGACGTACAGCGTGTGCAGCGCGGGGTTATCGAAGCCGGTGAGCCACATATCCCGCACAATTACAATCTGCAACGTATCGTCGGGGTTTTTAAAGCGGGTTTTTACTTCTTCCATCGCCTCCTTGGTGCGCACGTGCGGGTTCCACTCTTTCGGGTCTTTGGCAATGTTGGTGGTCATAATAACGGCTACTTCGGGGCAATTGGGTAGGGCCGTGAGGGCATCGTATAGTTGAACGCAGTTGCGGCGGCTCATGCACACCACCATGGCTTTGCCAGGCAGGTTGGCAGTCCGGTTCAGGTAATGGCTTAGAATATCGCGGGCAATGGCGGCTACGCGTTCTTTGGCCCCGGCGGCATCTTCCATGGCCGCCCACATAATTTTGTTTTTATCGCTTTCTTCCAGGCCGGTGGTAATTTCTTCGGCTTCTTCTTCTATTTGCTCGTTGCCCAGGTGCAGTTTGGCCAGGCGCGGCTCGTAGTAAATGGGCACCACGGCTTTATCGGCGGTGGCCTGTTTTATGTCGTAGGTATGAATAATTTCCCCGAAAACGGCTACCGTATCGGCGTCTTTGCTATCGACGGGGGTGCCGGTGAAACCAATAAACGAGGCTTGCGGCAAGGCTTTGCGCAGGTTGTTGGCGAAGCCGGTTATTAAACCGTACTGGGTGCGGTGGCATTCATCGGCAATGACTATAATATTATCGCGCTGGCTCAGGATGGGGTGTTCGGCTTCGCGCAGGCCGGGGCCGGTATCTTTTAACCGGAACTTCTCGATGGTACTGAACACCACGCCGCCGCCTTCGCCGCTTAGTAGTTGGCGTAACTCGTCGGTGGTTTGGGCCAAGGCTACGTCGCCGACCAAATCTTTGGCGGCTAAAATTCTTCGTAGAGCTGCTTGTTTAAATCGAAGCGGTCTACCTGCACCACAATGGTGGGGTTTTTGAGTTCGGGTAGCTGGCGCAGAATACCGGCATAAATAGCCATGGTAATGCTTTTGCCCGAACGGGTGGTATGCCAGATTACGCCAATGCGGCCATCGCCGAGCGGACGGATGGATTTTTTGGTCTCGGCTAGGGCGTACTGGATGCCAAAAAACTGGTGGTATTTGGCGCCTTTTTTTTGGAGCTGGCCTTTATCCAGTTCGTGAAAAATATAAAACCGAATGTAAGCCAGCAAACGCTCTGGCACCAGTAAACCTTTTATCAGGGTTTCGAGGGCAAAATCGTCGGTTACTACTTCGCGGCCGTCGGTACTTTTCCAGGCGGCGAACCACTCCAGGCCGCTGCTGAACATGCCGTGCAGGGTGGTAAAGCCATCGCTGATAATGGTGAGGGCATTGGTTTCGAATACCCGCAGAATATCCTGGATGTAATGCTGCACCTGGTTGAAAGCGGCATCAACGGTGGTATCCTGGTCGAAAGGGTTTTTAAACTCGAATAGCACCAGGGGCAGGCCGTTAATGAAAATGATTAAATCGGGGCGGCGGGTATTTTTGCCTTGTACGGTAAACTGGTTTACGACCAGAAAGCTGTTTTGCGCGACGTCTTCGTAGTTAAGGGCGTAGAAATGCTCGAACTGGGGCTGGCCTTGTTCGTTTTTCCAGGTTTTGCTCAGGCCTTTGCTGAGCTTTAAATGAAACGCGTGGTTTTGGCTGTAAATATCGGTGCCGGGGTTAAACAAAAATTCCTGCTTTACTTACGTGCGGGAAGCTGCGGGCCAGGAAGGCTTCGAAGGTGTCTTCAAGTATGGCTTTATTAAAAAGGTCGCTTTAAATTCGGACCTTATTGGTGTCGGAATTGCAGAAACCCCCAAAGCCACCCATTAGCGGCATCATCTAAGTCTTTTTCAGTTACTTTTAATGTTTTAGCCTAGCGTTTTATTTATAAGTATGTCCTTTAAAATTAAGAATTATCATTTTCTAAATTCTCAAGATATTGGTCTTCATGCCAATAAGCAGATGATACTGGAAGAAGCATATTAGTTTTTGGATCGTGCAAACCTAAAAAGCCGAAAGAGACTTGTTGATTACTTTCCATTTCTTTTTTTAAGCCAAATAATAGATCAGTAACACTTTCAATTGTTTCATTCAACAACCAAAAAACTATAAACTTGGTAGTTAGGTAGTATTCCTCAGTTAATTTTTTAAGTTCTTTGAATTGCTTTGTAAATTTTTCCGAAGCTATAAACCTAGCGGTCATTGTATTTTCCTTACCTAACTGAAAAGTAAATGCATAACGGTTTAAATCTGCTTTTTTATGAATCAAAAATGACCTGTGTCCATAAAGTTTATTGATAAATTGATTATCAAGATCTTTAATGATTTTAGAAATAGGCTTTTTACCAAAATGATTATTAGGATCTCTTGCACACCTAGTTAATTGATTCCACATTAAAGTGTCATGGCGATTTTGCTTGTCGCCACAAACATAATTTGATAGTGTACTTAAATAATCAAAAATGGAAACCACATGATAAAGAATGCTATCGAAAATTGCTGAAACTTCCTTTTCAGAATGGTCAAAATATGGATTGCTTGGATAATAATCTCCTAAAATTTTATTAGGATCTATTTTAAACAATTCATTAAATCTATGTTCGATTGCAAAATGTTGCCGCATTAATAATTCTGTATGAAGTTTTGCAGAAAAGAATCTATACAGCACATTATCTCTTAACTCATAAATTTGCTCTTGTCCCCAAGAATTATCGATATAATGCTGATAGTCCATAGCAATAGCCATGAACCGTTTCTCCAAAAGTTCTTCCTTTTCATTTAATTTTTTAAATTCTGCATTTAGATCTTCAATATCCTTTACTGGCTTCTTCATTATTAGCAATGTTCAATACACAATATAATTTAGCCTTCTATTGATTTACCGTAAAATATTTTTTGTAAACGAATCCAGACATTGGCTTTTTAGATTGACTGTCCAAATAGGAAATAAGAATCCATTTGCCACGAACCTCTATTACAAAAACAATTTGCCCTTTTAATACTAATCCAATTCTAGAACTATTCTTCTTATTTGAAAATCTGAGGTTAACATTTGTTTTAGCTATTCTTTGTGAATACAATTGGCTAACTCTATATTCGACCAGTTTATTTATGTCTTCCTCTTTGATTGATAGTTCCTGTCTAATAGCCAATCTAAAATCTTCCTGAGTTAGTTGTTTCTCTGGATTTGCAAAGGTGTAAATAGCTAATAGGAATCCAATGGTGGACATAAGGTCAATTATAAATTGCCTAACCTTTGGGCTTTTAACTTTGTGATATTGTATGGTTAAACTTTGAGCTATCCCATCTCTTAAATTGCTTAAATAATCGACAACTGAAACTGCTTCATCTTGTGGAAGATGCGCCGTAGCATTCACAATGGATTCAGTAGTGTTTTCAAATTCTTCCATTTCACTCCATTGTTCATTTTTTATAAGGCTGTTCAAATATGAACTTGAAATACCTTGAATTGCTACACTAATTGCCTTGTTTTGATTGAAAAGGTCTTTCGGTGAATTCTTTATTATATTATTTAGTGATTGTGATAGTGATAATTGCGTTTGAAATACACTTGATAGAGTTGTATTTAAATTGGGGTTATTGTTAATGATTTTATGTAAAGAACTACTTAAGCCCTGAATTGCAACCATGTTTGATAATTCCTTATTTGAAAGGGTGTTGGTTGTTTTGGCAATATTTGCAATGTAATTTGTAGACGCAATGGCTTTAATAACTGAATCAGCTATCGAAGGTTGAGAAAATGACTTGGCTAAATTGGATAATGAAGTAGCCATTAAGGGATTCACTTTGACAGGCGAATGTAATGAAGAAATTTTAGTTAAATTTTGCGCCATATTCCCAGATAATAAGCTGGTTAAACTTTTATTTTGTTTATTCAAAGAATTAATAAGGTCTTCAATATTATCTAAATTCATACTATTGCTCTCTTTTAATATCTATCTAATTTCTTAATTTATCAAATATTCAGCTTCCCAGAATATAATACCTGTCATCTGTCTTATACTTCATGTTTTTCTCTTCCTTAAAACCTAAACCACCCTTCCTATATAATGAATCAAATAGTCCGGAAAAAGTAGGTGGTATAACTAATGGGTGATCTATATCTTTAATTTTTCCATTTATTTTATTAGTAATAATTCCCCCGCATATATCAAGTTCATCATTAGCAATTAAACTCCCATGTAGACCTTCCCTTATTCGCAAAAAATTTATAAAATCTCATGTTGATTTTCGGCTCTTCTTCAAAAATAAAAACAACACTTCTAAATCATCAACCCCAACACTCCAAGGAAAAGTATCATCTTCCCAAATTTCGAGTAATTCACTTAAATCAATTTGTATATAGCCAAATACTTCCTGAGTAACAATAATGGAGAAATAACTATGGTAATTTTTTGTTTTTAAATCAATAATATGGTTTTGAAGTTTTTGATCTTTATAAATCTTTAAAATTTCCTTATTCAAAAATTTTTCTTTTACTCGGTAGGCTTGGTCATAACCTTTTTGGATTGTTTCATTAAAATTTGCAATAATAAATGGGTATGCCCTATCCGGATTTCGCTTAGGTTCTTTTCTTTTGGAAGACTTTGCTTCTACAATAAAGGCAGCACCATCTACCAAAAAAAGTAAATCTTGTTCATGTCCATCTTGAGTGTAAAATCCTTTATGAACTATTGCTTTATTATTGAAAAAGTTTTGAAAAACCTCTATTATTTTATCTTCGAATTTCTTGCCACGAATCGCGAGCAATTTTTCTTTTAATTTGTTATTAATAAAGCAGAATTCAAATAGTGTATCGTAAATTGCATGTGCAACTTGTTTAAATTCCATACATTGATATTCATTTTCAATAACCTTATAAAGAGGTTTAGAAAGTAGCGGGTTTTTATCTGTATAGAATAAAAAATCATTTTCTTTCCTTGAAATTGTAAAAGTATCAAGAAATGCTTTGGCTTTTTCGGTGCCAAATTTTTCTTCCACTTCTTCAAAAGTAAATCTCATCATACTTCCATGATCATACATAAAATTGAAGAAATTGGTAAAATGATCAGGCATATGTTCCTGCCATTTATCTGGCATGACATTTTGATCTATCATTGATTGTGCAAACTCTTCCCAAGTTGGCTGATCGTCCTTTTTATGTATTTTTTCTTCTAAATATTTATTAGGCACTGAATCAATATAATTATAAATCGAAATAAAATCTTCTATACTAAGACCAAAATGGTTAATTATTTCCTTTTCTAATGGAGTGAAATACAACTTTATCCTTTCAATTACTTGCTCTTCATAATTTAATGCAGCTTGATTAAAAAAATTTAAGAAGGATGGCATTGCAACTCTCCTACGTTTAACCCAATCTTCATTAATCTCGGTCGATTCTTCAGGTAGAAAATATTGAACATAACCTTCCTCGATCTCAATTAGTAGAGATTTAATTTGTAACCAATCTTCTTCTGAAAATTTATTCCTTAAATTATTTCCTGAGTTCGGGTTTGAAGTGGCGTTTAACCCAGCCACATAATATAACTGTCGAAGTGGAGAGGTTAACCCTTTTAATGAATCTATTGGATTATCAAAGGAAATAAATTGCTTCATACTACTTAAATCCCCAAGAAATAACGAAGTGTCAAATTGAGCAACAATATTCTTGAGCTCTTTAGATTTCTGCTCCAAATCAATTTTCATAGATATATATTTTCTAAACCTCACCCCTCTTTTCGCCAAATTTACTCGGATCTTTTTTTCCAGCAGCGCGCTTCCGACAAACTAGGAGGCAATTTCGGTAGTTAGGTTTTTCATCTTTTCTTCAAAAGGAACGCCATCTGTTTCTTCGGCTTCGGAACCCACGTAACGGCCCGGTGAAAGCACAAAATTATTGGCTTCTATTTCGGGGAGGGTAGCGGCTTTGCAGAAGCCATCCATATCTGTATAGCTGCCGTTCAGGTTGCGCCACTGGTGGTAGGTATCGGCTATTTTGGCAATATCTTCGTCGTGGAAAACGCGCAAGCGGCGGCTGGCCATCTGGCCCAGTTTGCGGGCATCTATAAACAATACTTCCTGTTGGCGCTGGCGGTGTTCGCCGTTGCGGCCGTCGCGGTTTTTGCTTAATATAAACAGGCAGGCGGGTATGCCGGTGGTCAGGAATAGTTTATCGGGCATTAGCACAATGCAATCTACCATGTGGTGGCGGAGCATGTATTCGCGCACGTTTTTTTCGCCGGCCTTCCCGGAGGCCATGGCACCATTGGCCATTACCACGCAGCCCGTGCCGCGTGCACTTAAATGGTGCCAGATGGTCTGGAACCACATGTAGTTGGCGTTGCCGGGGGTGGTAAACAGTTCTTTGGCCCCAAACAAACGCGGGTCGTTTTCGGGCAGCAGTTCGGGGTGCCAGTTAGAAATATTAAACGGCGGGTTCATGAGGGCGTAATCGGCCTTCAGGTCGGGGAACTTGTCGGTCAGGAGCGAGTCGCCGAGCTTTACCTCAAAGGAGAGGTTGCGCAAAAGCAAATTCATTTTGCAGAGGCGCAGGGTGCCTTCGTAGCGTTCCTGGCCGTAAATAGAAATATCGTTTTTATCGCCGCCGTGGGCCTGCCCAAATTTTAAACTTTGCACAAACATGCCGCCGCTGCCGCAGGCCAAATCCAGGATACGGCCGCGCAGGGGTTCTATCATTTCTACGAGCAAACGCACCACCGAGCCCGGCGTAAAAAACTGCCCGGCACCGGAGCCTTCGGCCATGGCAAATTTGCCAATGTAATATTCGTACACCCGGCCGTAAATATCGCTTTCGGGGTTGTTTACCTCCGAGAACTTATCCTGCGAAAACAAATTAATAAGGCCCGCTACCTGGGTAGGCGATAACTGGCTTCTGACAAAAATGGGTTCCAGTACACCGGCAAAATCGGGGTTGCGGGCGCTCAGGATGTCGTTTATGGTTACAAAGGCTTTATCTACCTTTACTTTTATATCGTCCTGTTCGGCGTTTTCGCGCAGGTAAGTCCAGGTAGCTTCGGGGGGCAACCGATACACATTTTTTACCTGGTATTCCAGTTCATCGTCCAGCACTTCCGATAAATAGGCGGCCTGTTGTTCGGCAGAGAAGTGCGCAAAGCTTTGCGCCCCTCCAGTTTCCTCTAAAACCCGCCCTTGCAATTCCTGTTTCCGGATTTCGTACCGCTCCGATAAATGCTTCAGGAACAACAACGACAATACGTAATCTTTATACTGGTTTTCGGCTACGGCACCGCGCAACTCGTTGGCGGCATTCCACAACTCGTTTTCAAAATCTATATCGGCTTTTGGTTTGGTACTCGGGGTATTCTTTTTGGCCATGTAAAAAATTGGTCTGGTATTTTATTGAGGTCTTAATGTAAGGAAAATATCCTTTGCTGATTGGCAAATGCCCTGAAAGAATATTAAATATTTTTAATGTTGGTAGCAACGGCCACTAGCGGCCCGGGTCAGGCGGCGGCACCGGGCTCCGGCTTTGGTGGTACCAGCGCATTGCACCGATTCTCCTCTGGTTTCGCCGGAGGTTGCTGCTGCCGGTACCAAATTATTTATCGGCGTAACGGTTGGCTGGGGCGTTGCCGGGCCATTACCGGGTTTGCACACCGAGCAGGCGGTTAACCCTTCGGCCAGCGCCGCCTGAATGTTAATAGCAAAAGAACTTTTGAGATAGCCGCAGGTGGCCACGTGGTATTTGGCGCCCGTCCGGGTTTTGTAAACCGTTTGGGCGTGTACCGCCACCAGGGTTAGTAAAAGGAAGAAAAGGCTAAGTAAAAGTTTTCGCATGGGCAATGGCTTTCCTGGTCAGCGGTTCCGGATTTAATGGGCCAAATATAGGCTAATGGGTATAATTAAAAATACCTATAATTAGGTATTTGGCTTACCCGGAGTAAGGTACAAGCTACCGTAAAAATCTTAGAAGCATTACTTTAAAGCGGCTCGGAGCATAACCGGCATTAGAAATGCTTTATTTTCAATATAGGGCTTTCGCAAAATTATCAAAAGTCCCCCTTTGGAGGGGGCAAGGGGGAGGATTTACTAGGTTAAAAAACCATTTTGCGAAAGTCCTATAATTATTAATTCTGCGTATAAATTTACTTTAAACCTTATAAAATTGTATTCTATTCAAAAACTAAAGAACGTATTATTTGCTATTCTCCTGGTAATCAGTTAAGTTTATTTAAGCAATTGCCATTTCCTTTCTCGTTTTCACACCTTTAATTAGCCCAGACTTAGGCTGGGAGTTTTGGCGCTTCATTTTCTTTTTTAGCCAGGCCTGCTATTTTATTAACCTGGTAGCTGAAAAGGACTTTTCCTGAACCTGCAATATTCATAAAATTCCCATCCTAAACTGCTGTCGTATGCAAGCAAAACTATTACTTACCGGATTTTTCTTAACCACTAGTTTATCTTTGGCGGCTCAAAATTCTAGTGTGCCCACGGCGGCCCTGGTAAACCGGCTGGTTACTACGGTAGCCCATGTAAAAGCCGGCGAAACCGTAATTTTAAAAGGCGATAAATCGCAACTGGATTTGATGGATGCCCTGGGCGAGCAAATCCATCAGAAAGGCGCATACCCGGTTATTATGCTGCAATCCGAAAGGTTGGCAAAGGCCGCTATGTTAAGTGTGCCCGAAGCCGATTTACTGGCGCACCATAAAGCTATTCATAAACTGGATAACAAAGCCGACCTAACCATTTATTTTTCGTCTAATATCGATTACAATGCTATTAACCAGCAGGTGCCGGAGGCATACGGCGAAAAACGGCGGCAGGCCATGCAGGCGTTTCATAACGGGGTGCCCGAAAACATGGCTACTTTCCGGGAAGTGTACGTAATGCTGCCGAACCAAAAAGATGCCGCAAGTGAAGGCATTGCTTACGCCACTTACGAAAAAATGATATTGGCCGCCATGGCTGCCGATTACGAAGTCATGGCGGCCAAAGGCAAGCAATTAGGCGCGCTGCTGCTAACGGGCAAACAAGTAAAAGTTACCAACCCCAACGGCACCAACTTTAGTTTTGCCTTAGCGGGCCGGCCTTTTTCTATTAACGACGGCGTTATTTCGGAAGCCGATTTAAAAAGTTCGCTGGAGATAGATCGGCAGGTTTCGTTACCGACCGGTATGCTCTTTGTTTCGGGCGACGAAAGCTCGGGCAAAGGCAAAATAGTGGCTGTTCGGGATCGCCAGTACGGCAACCAGGGGCAGGTAAAATTAACAAATGCCGCTTACACCTTCGAAAACGGCAAAGTAGCCCAAGCCACCGCAACCACTAACCAGGCTTTTCTGGATAAAAAGTTAAAAGTGGCTGAACCCATGGCTACCCAGTTTGGCGGCTTAATGATTGGGCTAAACCCGGCGCTGAAAGTACTCAGCGATACCCAACAGGATTTCCGCCCTTACGAAGCCGAAGGCATGGTGTATATTCAGTTGGGGGGCAACGACTGGATGGGAGGCGCCAACAAAGTAAAAGATGGCTTTGCACTACCCATAGAAAATGCCACTGTAACTGTAGATGGAAAAATTATTTTGAAAGACGGCAAACTGGTACTCAATTCTGTAGCCAGCGTTAAATAAAGCGGCCGCCACCGCCGTTAGGCCTTTTAGCCAATATCTTATTCCTTAACGATTAGCTAACCCGAAATATTACTTGGTTCCTGATTTCTGGTGGCTGCCCGGCCGCTTGTCTTGCTTTTCAGCTCCAGGCTGGTTGGGCATGCTTTCATTAATGGTTGATGGGAAC